>NZ_JBITHD010000001.1:0-1430618 GCF_044457685.1 Nonomuraea sp. NPDC050536 | reverse complement strand
CGCCTCGCGCTGGCCCGGGCGTTCCTGCGCCGCGACCGGGACCTGATGATCCTCGACGAACCCAGCGCCGGCCTGGACCCCGAAGCCGAACACGAAGTACACACCCAACTCGCGAAGCTGCGGTCCGGACGCACCAGCGTGGTCATCTCCCACCGCCTCGGCGCCATCCGCGACGCCGACCGCATCGTGGTCCTGGCCGACGGCGTCGTCACCGAGCAGGGCACCCACGCCACGCTGCTGGCCGACGGCGGCACCTACGCCCAGCTGTTCACCCGGCAGGCCACCGGCTACCGCGACACGACAGGAGCCCCGCGATGATCGGCGCCCTGATCGCGCTCGCCCTCGCGGGTGCACTCACCATCGGCTGGCTACGCCGACGCTACCTGGTGGTGACCGTACATGGGCAAAGCATGCTGCCCACCTACCAGCCGGGCGAACGCGTCATCGTCCGGCGCACGCCACCCGAATCCCTGCACACCGGGCAAGTCGTCGTACTCAGCGGATTCGCGCCGGAACTGGCCGCCGATCCGATAAACCCGAGTCCGCGCTGGATCATCAAGCGCGTCGCGGCGATACCGGGTGATCCGATCCCCCGCGACACCGTCCCCGCCCTGCGGACCGCTCCGGGCACGCGGGTCCCGGCCGGGCGCCTGGTCGTGTTGGGCGACAACCCGGACCATTCACACGATTCCCGCCACACCGGATATTTGATGACTGACCGACTGTTCGGCGTGGTACTCCGCAAGGTCGAACAGAGGTCTACGTGATGCGCGGCCGGCTTTCCTGGTGGAAGAGCTCGGGGCGGCGCCTTCGGACCAACTCGCCCATCGGGCCGCGCTCCCACAGCGGATCGATGACGCCGAGGGGGATGCTGATCTCGGACAGCCCCGTCTCCGGATCGACGCGCATCCGGGTCAGGTGGGTCCACAACCAGTGGGGGGCATGCGGCGGGAGCTCGTAGTAGCCCCAGCCGACCAGGCCGACGCACTGCCTGGCCCCGGTGCGGACGTAGATCCGGTCTCCCCTGGTCACCGTCCGTGGACTGGGCACCCGGGTCTCCACCACACCGATGCGTTCGATGTGCCGCCATGCGAGCTGGATACGGGCCCCGTAGCCGTCCACCATCTCCACGCCCTGAGACGAAAACCGCGCGATCGTGGCCCGTGCCATCCGGCGTTGCCTGGCCAGCCGTACTCCAGCCAAGCCCGCCGCGGCTCCCAGCGCCGCCAGTACCAGTTCGACAGGCCGGCCAGGGAGCATGACGAGGGCCAGGCACAAGGGCGCCAGCAGCACGAACAAGGCAAGTGATCGAGCTAAATCCGCCAGGGACAACGCGTCCGCCATGCGAAACTCATCCACGTCCCGAGCGTACGCGTCGCGACGTCACACGCGTCAGGCCCAGTCCGGCGAGCCGCTCAGGCGTGCATGGCCTGCTTGTGGGTGTGCCATTCGGGGGCGAGGATCGACCATACCTCCATGTCGTGGCGCTTTCCCCGGTAGAAGTAGCTTTCCCTGAGCACGCCGTCCCTGGTCATACCGAGGCGGCGGGCGACCGCGATGCTGGGCTCGTTGGCCGCCGCGGCCACCCATTCCACGCGGTGAATGCCACGCTCCTCGATCGCCCAGTCGATGATCACCCGCGCGGCCCTGGTCACCAGGCCCTTGCCCGCGGCCGACGGCTCGAGCCAGCAGCCCGCTTCCGCCACGCCGCGCTGGGTGTCCATGGTCCGGAAGAGCACGCCGCCGACCAGCCCGCCGTCCATCCAGATGCCGTAGATCCGGCCCGTGTCGGTCGCCGCCTTCTCCGCGTACGACCGGAGGTAGGCGCGGCTCGACTCCAGGTCCGTGACGACGTCCGGCAACCTGATGTACCGGCCGATGAACTCCCGCCCCCGGTCCATGTGGGTCAGGAACTCCTCGGCGTGCCGCGGCTCGAGCGGGCGCAGCCGGGCACCGTCGTCACCCAGGGGAATCGCGAACATCATGCTCCTTCAGGAAGAACCTCATTCGACGCTCAATCCTGCCGTACGCCGAGGATCACCAGATATCGGGTAGACGGTGAAACCCCAGCAGGTTGATCGGCACCGTCACTGAGCCCTCTGCAGGTCACGCAGGTCCCGCCAGCCGATCAGGGTGATCTCCTCCTCCGCCAGCGCCCGCCGTACCTCGGGGTCGGTGAAGACGCGCAGCTCCATGGCGCGCTTGGCGTGGTGCGGCATGATGTGCCGCAGCTCGTCGGTGTCCTCGAACGGGTGGATGTAGATCTCGGTCACGCCGGGACGCAGGGCGCGGATCAGCTCGATCATCTCGGCCTTGAAGCTTTCGTACGTCTCCCCCTCCTTCTGGTGGAAGGACAGGGTCCAGAGCCGGTCGAGGATCACCACGCCCGCCGCGTCCGCCTTCGCGGCCGCCGCCTCGGCGATGGGCTCAAGCTCGGGCGGCAGTCCCATGCCGTCCAGCGTGCGGGGCAGCCGGAACGGCAGGCCGTACGCGGCGCAGACCTCGAGCGCCTCGGCGATGAAGTCGCGCCCGGTGGCCAGCCCGTACAGGCTGCCCATGTGGTTGTCGGCGTGGGAGGGGTCCAGACCGAGCGCGATCGCCCGGTCCAGCTGCGCGATCAGCTCGGCGCGCACGTCATCTGGGTCGGCCTGCTCCTCGACGCTCTTGCTGTCGGCGTGGAAGTAGCCGGCCGCGTCGCGCAGCGTGGTGCCCTTGGTCAGAGGGCTCCATCTGTAGCCCTCCCACTCGCTCGTCAGCGTCAGGTGCACGCCCACGTCGAAGCCGTGGCGGGAGGCGGTGGCGATCGCGTCGGGCGCCCACGGGCAGGGGGTCATCACGGTGGCCGAGCTGATGGCGCCCGCTTCGAGCAGAGAGGTGATGCCGGTGTTGGCGGCGCGGCACATGCCGTAGTCGTCGGCGTTGATGATCAGCTGTCTCATGGGGTTCCCTTCATCTCGCGGCCCTGCACGCGGTCCAGGGCCACCAGGGCGGCGCGCGCGTTGATCGACCACAGCAACGCCCGCGTTCCCGCCACACCCATCTGGCTCAAGATCAGTATGTCGAAAGTTTCCTGCTCCTTCCAGGCGACGACCCACTCCCAGCGCCGCCATCTGGCCGCGGCGGCCGTCCGGGGCCCAGCCGCGCCGCGCCGCGAGAGCATCCGCGTGCTGCAGGGTGTGCGTGGTCTTGCGTCGTACGCTGTGTTGGATGGCATAGGCTTGATCGTTCAGCCATTAGGGTGCTATATGGCATGCCTGGTTAGATGGTCGGCATGGCCACGCGACGTACCGAGATGACGCAGGAGAGCCGCCGGCTTCTGATGGAGGCCGCCGCCGGGCTCTTCGCCGAGCGGGGATACCGGCAGACGAGCTTCGCCGACATCGCCGACAAGGCGGGCATCAGCCGCGGCTCCATCCCCTGGCATTTCGGCAACAAGCTGGGCCTGCTCGAAGCGGTCGTCGACGACCAGCTCCAGGCGGTCATGGCCGGCTTCACCCTGTCCGCGGGGCAGGACCTCGACGAGTCGCTGGACCAGGTGCTGGCCTTCATCCGCATGCCCGCCACGCGCCTGTTCATCACCCTGCTTGCCGAGGCCGCGGAGGTGGACTCCCCGATCCGCGACCACTACGCGCGGCTGCACGCGACGCTCCGCCAAGGGATGGCGGAGTTGATACCCGAGTCGGCGGTCCCCGCGGGAACCACCCCAGAGTCGGTCGCGATCCTGCTGGTGGGAGCCGTCATCGGCGTCCATGCCCAGTGGCGGATCGCGCCGGAGGCCGTGGATCTCGACGCCGTCCACATCACGGCCCGCACCCTGGTGTCGGCACTCCTCGCAACCCCCTGACCGCTCACTGAAACTGACGCCGTCGGCTCACCAGTCCCGGGCGAGCTTGACGAGCCGGTCCCTGACCAGGGTGACGTGGGACAGGGCGTGGGTGCCCGCGCGCTGGACCACGAAGGCGGTGTTGATCGGCGGGTCCTCGGGCTCCAGCAGCGCCACCAGCGTGCCGGCGGCCAGCTCGGCCGCGCACAGGTAGCGCGGCAGGACGGTGATGCCCGCGCCCGCCACCACCGCGGCCATCACCCCGCGCAGGTCGGGGATGACCACAGCGGGCGGTTCGGTCAGCCGGACGCCGAAGACGTGCCGCCAGTAGCGGCGCAGGATCGGCAGGTCCTCGGCGAAGCTGACCAGTGGCGCCGTCCGCAGCACCGCCTGGTCGTGGCCGAGCGTGGCCCACGTGGGGGCGGCCACCAGCACGAACTCCTCGTCCATGACGGGCTCGGCAAGCAGGGCCCGGCCACGTGGCCGAATCGACGACAGCACCAGGTCGTACCGCCCGGCGCGCAGGCCTTCCAGGAGGTCGTCGGCCAGCCCGACGCTGACGCGCAGCCGTACGCCCTCCGCCGTCAGCGGCGCGAGCGCCGGCATGACCAGGGTCGCTAGCGCGTCCGCCGGGCCGGCCAGGTGGACCGGGGGCTGCGGCGCGGGGACGTCGGCGTCTCGGCCGAGCACACCGTCCAGCGCGTCGAGCGGGCCGGCCACCTCGGCCGCCAGGGCGTCCGCGACGGCTGTGGGGGCGACGCCGCGCGGCAGCCGCTCGAACAGCTGCCGGCCGAGGTGCTCTTCGAGGGCGCGGATCTGGGTGGTCACCGTCGGCTGCGACAGCCCCACGAGCTGGGCGGCCGCGGTGAAGGAGCCGGTCCGGTGTACCGCGAGGAACGTCCGCAACAGGTCCAGTGAGCCATTTGAATTCTTATCGGCCACCCCACAAGGGTATCGGCCAGCCAAGTCCAAGCCATAGGAATGCCTATGTCAGGTAACGGCGCACCTATTGGACGCCCGAGGTGAGGGCTTCCTACGTTGACGGTGACATCCTGACCTGGGGGGAAATTTCATGTCGAAGATCCTTTTTGTGGTGACCGGTGCCGACCACTGGACGCTCAAGGACGGCACCAAGCATCCGACCGGCTTCTGGGCCGAGGAGCTCGCCACGCCCTACGAGGCGTTCACCAAGGCCGGCCATGAGGTCGTCGTCGCCACGCCCGGCGGCGTCATGCCGGTGCCCGACCAGGCCAGCCTCACGCCCGTGATCCACCTGCCCGAGATCGAGCCGATCCGGCTGGAGGACGTGCGGCCGGCCGACTACGACGCCGTGTTCTACCCCGGCGGCCACGGCCCGATGGAGGACCTGGCCGTCAACGCCGACTCCGGCAAGCTCATCGCCGACACGCTCGCCTCGGGCAGCCCGCTCGGTGTGGTGTGCCACGGCCCGGCCGCGTTGCTCGCCGCACCCAAGGGCACGATCGCCGGCTACGAGCTGACCGGCTTCACCAACGCCGAGGAGAGGATCGCCGGCCTGGCGGACAGGGCCAAGTGGCTGCTGCAGGACCGACTTGAGGAGATCGGCGCGGACTTCCAGGAGGGAGAGCCGTGGGCGCCGCACGTGGTGGTCGACCGCAACCTGGTCACCGGCCAGAACCCGGCCTCCTCGGGGCCGGTGGCCGCCGAGCTGCTCGCGAAGCTCCGCTGAGGCCCGCTTTCTTCGAAGGAGTACTGTCATGCCCGTTTCCAGCCGCGAATGGCGCCTGATCGCGCGTCCCGTCGGCGAGCCGACACCCGCCGACTTCGAGCTGGCCGAGGTCCAGGTGCCCGACCCGGGGCCCGGCCAGGTGCTCGTCCGCAACGAGTGGCTGTCCGTCGATCCGTACATGCGGGGCCGGATGAACGACGTCCCGTCCTACGTGCCGCCGTTCGCGCTCGGCGAGGCGATGACCGGCGGGGCCGTGGGCAAGGTCGTCGCCTCCGAGGCGCCGCGGATCCCCGTCGGCACGACCGTCCAGCACTTCCGGGGATGGCGCGAGTACGCCGTCGTGGACGCGGACGCCGTCCTGCCCGTCGACACCGACCTCGCGCCCGCCGAGGCCTACCTGGGCGTGCTCGGCGGCACCGGACTGACCGCCTACGCCGGCCTGGTCGAGGTCGCCCCGGTCAAGGAGGGCGACGTGGTCTTCGTCTCGGGCGCGGCAGGCGCGGTCGGCTCCGTCGCCGGTCAGATCGCCAGGCACCTGGGGGCGAGCAGGGTCATCGGCTCCGCGGGCGGCCCGGAGAAGGTCCGGCGGCTGCTGGACGACTTCGGCTTCGACGCCGCGATCGACTATCGCCAGGGCGACCTGCCGGGCCAGCTCGCCGGGGCCGCCCCCGACGGCGTCGACGTGTACTTCGACAACGTCGGCGGCGACCACCTGCAGGCCGCGATCGGCCAGATGAACCAGGACGGCCGGATCGCCCTGTGCGGCGCCATCTCCGCCTACAACACCACCTCCCCGCCGCCCGGGCCGGACAACCTGCCGCTGGCCATCGGCAAGCGCCTCACCCTGCGCGGCTTCATCGTCGGCGACCACGCCCATCTGGCGCCGGACTACGTCCGCAAGGCCTCCGGGTGGCTGCGGGACGGCGAGCTCCACGCCGAGGAGACCGTGGTCAAGGGCATCGACCACGCCCTGGACGCCTTCCTGTCGATGATGCGCGGCGGCAACACCGGCAAGATGCTCGTCCAGCTGCCCTGATCCGCCCGTCGCACCACGGGGGCTTGACCAATTCAAATGAATGGTCGTTTAATTCGAGCGTGGGACGCATTGCGGGCGTTTCGGCTGCCGAGACACGCGAGCGACTGCTGCAGGCGGCCGCCGCGGTTTTCGCGGAGCGAGGCTATGAGGGCACCCGGGTGGCCGACATCGCGGCCGCCGCGGGCGTGAGCAACGGCGCGCTGTACGCGCACTTCGCCTCGAAGGCCGAGCTGCTGGTGGCCGCCCTGGATGCGCACGGCAGGCCGGTGCTCGCCGACCTGCTTGCCGCCGATCCGAGCCGGTCGATCATGGAAGTGCTGTTCGTCGTCGGCCGGTGCCTGCCGCACCCCGACGGCGACCACGGGCGGCTCGTCGTCGAGGCCCTGGTGGCGGCCACGCGCGATGCGGAGGTCGCCCGGCGCGTGCGGGAGCACTTCGGCGAGCGCGCCGAATGGCTGACCTCGCTGGTACGCACCGCCCAGGCCGGCAACGAGATGGACCGGACGCTGGCGCCCGACGCGATCGCGCACTTCTGTCTCCTGCTGGCCATGGGCAGCTCACTGGTGACCCAGGACCTGCACCCGGTCGGCGACGAGGGGTGGGCGGCCCTGATCGCCCGTGTCCTGTCCGCGCTTGCCCCAGCGGAGGCGACGACACAGTAAGGAAGCAGGCAGTGAAGGTACACATCGACTCCGAACGGTGCCACGGGCACGGCCGCTGCTATGACCTGTCCCCCGGCCTGTTCGCCGAGGACGACGAGGGCTACGGCCAGGTTCAGGGCGACGGCTCCGTGCCGCGGGACAACGAACCCGCCGCGCGCCGCGCGGTGGCCAACTGTCCAGAGCGCGCGATCGACCTCTTGGAAGGAGCCGCGCGATGACCGTGGACGAACGCTTCGGCCAGAACTTCGAGGACGAGCGCGCGAACCGGATACTCACCGGCTACCGCAACGAGATCATCACCGATCCGGTCGCCGACTGGGCGACCGACTTCTCCCACGTCGACCCCACCTATGCGGCCGACCCCTACCCCATCCAGGACGACCTGCGGCAGCGCTGTCCCATCGCGCACACCGACCGGTTCGGCGGTGCCTGGTTCCCGACGCGGTACGAGGACGTCACGGCGATCGCCTACGACACCGACCGCTTCACCTCCCGGGCGATCATCGTGGGCAACGTCCGGCCTCCGCACGAGCTGGCGCCGATCGGCGGCGCTCCCCCGATCTCCTCCGACCCGCCCTTCCACCACGACGCCCGCAAGCTGCTGCTGCCCGCCTTCACCAAGAGCCAGGTCGCCAGGTACGAGCCGGGCACCAGGGCGTTGTGCCACGAGCTGATCGACACCTTCGACGGACGCGACGTGGTGGACGCGGCCCGAGAGTACGCGCAGCTGATCCCGATGCGGGTCATCGCCGACATGCTCGGGTTCCCGACGGAGGACTGGCCGAAGTTCCGCGAGTTCGTCGAGGGCGCGCTGGAGAGCATCAACGCGCCGCAGGAGGAGCGCGTCGAGCGCTTCACCAAGATGTCGGACTACCTGCTGGCCCAGGTCCGCGACCACATCGACAACCCGCGCGACGACCTCACCAGTTACCTGATCAACGCCGAGCTGTACGGGCAGAAACTGGACCCCGTGCACGTCATGGGCACGATGAACCTGCTGCTGATCGCCGGGATCGACACCACGTGGAGCGCGATCGGCGCCTCGCTGTGGCACCTGGCCAGGACGCCCGCCGACCGCGAGCGGCTGGTGGCCGAGCCGGAGCTGATGCCGACGGCGATGGAGGAGTTCCTGCGCGCCTACGCGCCGGTCACGATGGCCCGGCTGGTGCGGGAGGACATGCACTGGCACGGCGTCGACATGAAGGCCGACGACTGGGTCCTGGTCCCCTTCCCCGCGGCCAACCGCGACCCGGAGCAGTTCGAGCGCGCGGACGAGGTCGTCATCGACCGCGAGGTCAACCGGCACGTGGCCTTCGGCCTGGGCATCCACCGGTGCGTCGGCTCCCACCTGGCCCGCATGGAGCTGCGCGTCGCCCTGGAGGCGTGGCTGGAGCGCATCCCGTCCTTCACCCTGGCGGACCCCTCCGAGGTGACCTGGGCCGCCAGCCAGGTCCGCGGGCCCCGCAGCCTTCCTCTGCGCATCGGCTGACCCCGCCCGCTCACCGCCGTACTCCGGATACGGCGGTGAGCACCCCGTTCAACTCCACGGGTGTAGGCCTCGTCGGCAGGGTAGTCGCGAGCCTCATGAAGTACGACTGGACCGAGCAGGCGGCCTGCCTGAGCGTCGACCCCGAACTGTTCTTCCCGATCTCCGGGAGCGGCCCCGGGCAGGCCCAGATAAGGCAGGCCAAGGCGGTGTGCGGCCGCTGCCACGTGCGCGAGCCGTGCCTGGCCTACGCGCTGGACACCCAGCAGCCCCACGGAGTCTGGGGCGGCACCGATCCCCTCCAGCGCACGGCAATCACCCACAGACAGTCGGTCAGAGGCCGATGAGGACACCCGTCAACGAAGTTTGACGAGAGACGAGCAGGGCGGCGGGCGGGATATTCGGTGGTGTCCGCTTCTGCGGGGTGGCTACGCTGAGGGTCCCGATTCGACCACGTCGGACCACTGGAGAGGGTGTTTTATGTTCCAGCCCGCGCCGAGCGTACCTCGCCGTACCGCGTAACCGTTCGGTCCCATCCGTCGAGGTAGCTCGGCCTGCTCTTGCTGTCATGTGCGTACTTCTCAGCAAGGAGCAACCCGGGTGTCCAAGTCCACCAACACCCTGAAGATCGACACCTTCACCTGCGTGCGGTGCGGTCTGACCGTGTCCAGCTTCTCCGCCGACGGCACGCGGCGTAACCACTGCCCGTCGTGCCTGCACTCCCAGCACGTCACCGACCACGTCGAGGGCGGCCCGAGCGAGTGCCACGGCAGGATGACGCCGATCGCCATCGCGGTGCTGCGCACCGGCGACTGGATGGTCATCCACCGTTGCGTGCGCTGCGACGAGCTCACGTCGAACCCGGTCTGTTCGGACGACAACCAGCTCATCCTCATGCGCATGGCGGTACGGCCGCTGGCGCAGCCGCCGTTCCCGCTCGAAGTGTTCGGCGCCCTCTGACCCAGGAAGGAGGGAGTCGATCATGCCACGACGCAGCAAGCCACGCAGGCCACGCAGGGACGTCCGGATGGACGACTTCCGGTGCGTGGGCTGCAGGCTGCAGGTGTCCATGGACGCGCCGGGCACGGCGCACCGCAACCACTGCCCGACCTGCCTGGCCAGCCTGCACGTCGACCGCCGCATCCCGGGCGACCGCGCCTCGGACTGCCGCGGCCGGATGGAGCCGCTGGGCATGTCGGTGCGGCCGGACGGCGAGTGGATGATCATCCACGAGTGCCTGTCCTGCGGTGAGCTCAGCGCCAACCGCATCGCCGGCGACGACAACGCGCTGGCCGTACTGCGGCTGGCGCTCAAACCGCTCAGGGACACAAGCATCGCCAGCCGCGCGCTGCTCGCCCTGTGATCGTGGCCCCGGGGAAGCCCCCGGGGCCACACCAGCACGATGGGGTCCGTTCCGGACAAGCACGCTCGGCAAGATCGTGCGGGCCCTCCCTGCGCCGGTGGCCGCCCAGGCCGAGGCGGTACGGCGGGCCACCGCGCCCGCCCCCGACCGCGCCGCCGCCCGGCCGGACCCCGCGACCGCGGCCGCCCTCGTGCAGGCCTCCTCCAACCACCGGCGGGTGCGCCTGGAGTACCGCTCAGAGGCCGGGACGGAGCGGGTCATCGAGGCCGACCCGTGGGCGGTCGTCGTCCGCCACGGCCGCTGGTACCTGCTGTGCCATTCCCACACCTCGAACGCGCGGCGGGCCTACCGGATCGACCGGGTCCGCGCGGTGCAGGCGCTCGACGACGTCTTCGTCCCGCCCGCCGGCCTGGACGCCGTCGCCGAGCTCGAGGGACACCTCGCCGTCGGCTGGGAGTACGACGTCGAGGTCGTCATCGACGCGCCCGCGGACGCCGTGGCCCGCTGCCTGCCCAGAGCCGCCGGACGGCTCGAACCGATCGACGCCACGACCACCCGGCTGGTCGGCAGCACCAGCAACCCGGAGTGGTACGCCGAGCAGCTCGCCACGATCCACGCGCCGTTCCGCATCCTCCGCTGCCCCGAGCTGCGACAGGCCGCACGGGCTCTCGGGCAGCGGCTGCTGGCCGCGGCCGACGACTCCCCTGCTTGACAACGGGTACGGCAGGCGCCGGCCGTA
Organism: Nonomuraea sp. NPDC050536; assembly: GCF_044457685.1. NCBI lineage: Bacteria > Bacillati > Actinomycetota > Actinomycetes > Streptosporangiales > Streptosporangiaceae > Nonomuraea > Nonomuraea sp. NPDC050536. The sequence continues at coordinate 1,419,801 of NZ_JBITHD010000001.1, read as the reverse complement.
CCGTGGTTCAGTCGGGCAGGGCGGCGGTCACCGCGGGACCGTGCCGTTCCGCCCAGTCGGCGAGGGCGTAGATCGGGACGAGCAGGTCGCGCCCCGCGGCGGTCAGCTCGTACTCGACGCGGGGCGGCGCCTCGGCGTAGCGGCGGCGTTCGACCAGCGTGAACTGCTCCATCCGGCGCAGGGTCTGGGTGAGGACCTTCTGGCTGATCCCGCCGATCTGTTCGCGCAGGTCGCCGGGGCGCATCGGGCCCTCGCGGAGCATGTAGACGATCACCGGGAGCCAGGTGCTCGCGAACAGGTCGGTGGCCAGGCGCACGGGGCAGTCGGCCTCGAACGCGCCATAAGGGGTGATCACCGGAGCTGTCTGTGCGGGCATGCGGCCAGTCTTCCCGTTCCGTTGCGAACCTGGAGGTGCCTTTCGGCTTCCCTACTGTGCTGACACGAGGCGCGGTGCGGCAAGCCCGCGCGGGTCATCCTGATGAGGAGTCGTGTCGATCATGCGTGTGGGAATTCTAGGTGCGGGGGCGATGGCGCTGGCACTCGGCGGCGGCTGGGCGAAAGCCGGGCACGAGGTGCTGGTCGGAGCGCGGGATCAGGACCAGGCCGGCAAGGCCGCCGAGAGCATCGGGGCGGGCGCCCGGGCGGGCACGCTGCGCGAGGCCGCCGCGTTCGGTGACGCGGTGCTGCTCGCCGTTCCCGCTGCGGCGGTCGCGGAGGTCCTGGAGGCGTGCGGCGGCGCGCTCGACGGGCGCACGGTCATCGACTGCACGAACGCCTTCCAGCCGGACGCGGCGGCGCCCGGCGGGGTGATGGCGTTCGTGCTGTCCGAGGAGGCGGTCGCGGAGAAGGTGGCCGCCCTGGCGCCGGCGGCGCATGTGGTGAAGGCGTTCAACCTGTGCGCCGCGGAGGTGTGGGCGGCCTCGGACGCCCGGCTGTTCGAAGGGCGGCGGCTGGCCGTACCGCTGTGCGGCGACGACCCGGCCGCCCTTGACCTGACGGCCGAGCTGGCCGGCGACCTGGGCCTGCACCCGGTCCGCGCCGGCGGCCTGAACCGGGCGAGGTACCTGGAGGCCACCTCGGTGTTCGTGGTCAGCCTCTGGTTCGCCGGCCACGACGCCCGTGCGATGTTCCCGCCGCTGGAGAACACTTTCGCCGAGGCGGACTAAGTTCGGGTGGTTCGCGGCGCTGGGATACTCGATGGCGTGTCCTCGGCTATCCCAGCGAAGCGTCTCGGCAGGCGCGGGCGGCCCGGCTACGACCTGGAGTCGTTGCTGGCCGTCGCCGTGACCGTGTTCAACGAGCGCGGATACGAGGCGACCAGCATGGAGGCGGTGGCCAAGCGGCTCGGCATCACCAAGTCGGCCATCTACCACCACATCGACAGCAAGGAAGAGCTGCTGGGCCTGGCCGTCGACCGGGCCCTCGACGGGCTCTTCGAAGCGGCCGGCGAGGCGGCGGCCGCGCCCGGGCGGGCGATCGACCGGCTGGAGTCGCTGGTCAACCGCAGCGTGCACGTGCTGGTCGAGCGGCTGCCGTTCGTCACGCTGCTGCTGCGGGTCCGCGGCAACACCGAGGTCGAGGTGCGGGCGCTGAACCGCCGCTGCGACTTCGACCACCTGATCGCCGGCCTCATGCGGCAGGCGCAGGAGGAGGGCGACCTGGCCGCCGGGGTGGATCCTGACCTGGGGGCGCGGCTGCTGTTCGGCATGGTCAACTCCCTCATCGAGTGGTACCGCCCCTCTCGCCACATCGACGCCGACGCCCTGGCCGAGGCCGTCTGCCGTACCGCCTTCCACGGCCTGCGCGCCTAGGCGTTCACGCGTCGCGGCGGGCGTCCGCCTTGATCCTGCCGCCCGGCTGCGGTGCGCGGGGTGGGCCGGCAGCGGGCGCCGCCAGGGTGACGGCGAGGACGAGCAGCCCGCAGCCGGCCACGAGGACCCAGCCGGGACGCGATGCCTGGGCGAGGTGCGCGGGTGAGGCGTCGGCGATGAGGCTGCCTGCGACGGCGATGCCGAGGGCCGAGCCGAGCTGGCGGGCCGTGGAGGTGATCCCGGCGGCGACGCCGGCGCGGGCGGGCGGCAGGCCGCTGACCGCGGTGTTGGTGATCGGCGCGTTCGCGAATCCGAACCCGATGCCGACGAGCAGGTAGGCCAGCGACAGCAACCCGACGGGTGTCCGGACATCGATGCCCACGAGGCAGAGGCCGCCGGCCGCGATGAAAGCGCCGGCGAGCATCAGCGGCGGGCGCGGGCCGAACCGTCCGACGAGCATCCCGGAGAGCGGCGCGCACACGGTCGCGGCGATGGCCATCGGAAGCGTGACGAGCCCGACGGCCACCGGGGTCATGCCTCTCGCGTGCTGGAGATAGAGGGTGTTGAGCAGCAGGGTCGCGCTGAGGGCGACGAACACCACGACCGCGCCGACGACGGCGGCGACGAACGGCGGCCTGCGGAACAGCTGGGGGTCCACCAGCGGCTCGGCCCGTCGCGTCTCGACCCGTCCGAAAGCGACCACGGCGGCGGCCACCACGAGGTAGCCGGCGATCGCCGCGGGCGAGGCCCACCCGATGTGCGGTCCCTCGATGAGCACCGCGACCGAACCACCCACCACGACGGCCAGCAGCAGCTGCCCAGGGCCGTCGAGCCGGCGCGGCCGCTCCGCGCGGGACTCCGGGACGAAGAGCGCGGTCAGCACCAGCGCCACAGCGACGACCGGCACGTTGATCCAGAAGACCGACCGCCAGCCGAAACCCGAGACGAGAGCGCCGCCCACGATGGGCCCCGCGGCCATGCTGACGCCGAAGACGGCGGCCCACACGCCGATCGCGCGCGCCCGCTCCCTCGGCTCGGTGATCACGTTGACGACGATCGCGAGCGCCACCGGGCTGAGCATCGAGGCGCCGACGCCCTGCACCGCGCGGGCCGCGACCAGCATGCCGACGGTCGGCGCGAGCGCGCACGCCACGGACGCGGCGCCGAAGACGACCAATCCGAGGCGGAACACGCGTCGCCGTCCGAAGCGGTCGGCCAGCGCTCCGGAGGAGATCAGGAGACTGGCCAGCACGATCGTGTAGGCGTCGACCGTCCATTCCAGACCGCGGGTTCCGACGTGCAGGCCTGCGCCTATCGAGGGCAGGCCGACGTTCACGATCGTGGTGTCCAGTCCGACGAGGAACAGGCTCAGGCAGCAGATCGCCAGCACAGTCCAGCGTCTGGGTTCGGTGTCCATGGGTGCTCCTTAGGGGCGCGGTGTGGTGAGGCCAATGTCGGGCCACCGGCCGCGGAAAGGGTAGGAATCTTGCGAAAACTGCAAAACTTGCCAGCTCCGGCCAAACTGGTGCATATGGACGCTGAACTGGAGCAGACGATCGCCGCCATCGGGCCGCGGCTGCGGTCACTGCGTCGCGACCGCGGCATGACCCTAGAGGCGCTGTCGGCGGCGACCGGCATCTCGGTCAGCGGCCTGTCGCGGATCGAGTCCGGCAAGAGACGCCCGACCCTCGAACTGCTCATACCGATCGCACGAGCACACCGTGTCGCGCTCGACCAGCTCATCGCCGCCCCGGCCACCGGCGACCCGCGGGTCCACCTGACCCCGAAACGGCACCGCCGCAGGGGAAGCGTCCTCGTGCCGCTGACGCAGTATCCGGGCCGCCTCCAGGTCTTCAAACAGGTGATCGCACCCGGCCCGCGCAGGCTCGTCACCCACGCCGGCTACGAGTGGCTCTTCGTCCTGGCCGGGGAACTGCTGCTCGTGCTCGGGGAGCGCGAGCTCACGCTCCGTCCCGGCGAGGTGGCCGAGTTCGACACGGCCGAGCCGCACTGGTTCGGCCCGAGCGGCGACCGCCCCGTGGAGATCCTCCACATCTTCGGCCCGCAGGGCGACAGGGTCCGCGTACGCGCCCGCCCGGCTCCCATCCAGAACCACCACCTCGACTGACAGTCCGCTTTACGCCGGGTTTCTTGTCCTACTTACGCGGCTCCGTGACCTCGGCGATCGCAACCTCCAGGCCGATCCGAGTGCACCGCAGGGGCGCTTCGGTGCCCTCTGGGCAGATAAAGGTCTTGTTGCACCTCTTGACGGCTCCGCGGAAGCGTTGGTGCAATGTCACATCTCACTAGAAGCGAGGAGCCGCACATGCGTGCCATCCCTCTGAAGTCTTTCGCGGCGCTCGCCGTCCTTGCTGTCCTGGCGACCGGATGCGGTCAGGGTCTGCTCGGCGGCGGCGACAAGGGAGGCAACAAGGAAGACCCGATCGTCCTCGGTATGCTGATCCCGCAGTCGGGCAGCGAGGCCGCCGTCGGTCCTTATATGAGTAACGCGGCACAGCTCGCAGTCGACGAGCTTAACGCCAAGGGTGGCGTGCTCGGACGCAAGCTGGAGCTGAAGACCGCCGACGACGCCTGTGACGCCCAGTCGGCCACGGCCGGCGCCAACAAGCTGGTGACCGAGGGCGTGGACGTCTCGGTGGGCGGCTACTGCTCCGGCGCGACGCTGCCGACACTGCCGATCTTCGGCAAGTCGAACATCCCGATGATCATCCCGGCGGCCAACTCCCAGGAGCTGGTCGACCAGAAGCTCAAGCACGTCTTCCTGATCAACGGGACCGGCTCCCAGCAGGCCGAGGCCGCACAGAAGTGGATCGCCAAGCAGGGCGGCACCAAGGTCGCGCTGATGCACGACAACACCAGCTACTCCAAGGACATCGCGCTGCGCACCAAGGCGCTGCTCGGCGCCCAGGCGGTGACCGTCGAGGCGGTGACGCCCAAGGAGAGCGACTACAGCGCCAATATCACCAACGTGCTGGCCAAGAAGCCCGACTTCATCTACTGGACCGGCTACTTCCAGGAGGGCGGGCTCATCATCCGCCAGCTCCGCCAGGCCGGATACAAGGGCTCGATCATCGTCGGCGACGGTTCGGTCTCCGCGAAGCTGGCCGAGATCGCCGGAGGCGACACGGCCGAGGGCGTCTACGCCACGATGACCCAGACCCCTGACACCATCGAGGGCGCCCAGGGCTGGATCGACGCGTACAAGAAGAAGTACAACTCCGCTCCCGGCCCCTACTCCAACCAGGCCTACGACGCCGTACGGCTGGCCGCCGAGGCGATCACCAAGGCCGGCGGCACCGACGGCACCAAGGTCATCGCCGCGTTGGAGGCGATCGACGGCTTCCAGATGTTCTCCGGGCCGCTGAAGTTCACGCCCGAGCACACCCTGTCCAACGGGGGCTTCCAGATCCTCGTCGTCAAGAACGGCGCCTTCACCCTGCAGGATTCGCTGAAATGACGCAGCTCGTCTGGAACGGCCTGTTCGTCGGGTCGTTCTACGCCCTGGTGGCGTTGGGCTACAGCATGGTCTACGGGATCATCAAACTGCTCAACTTCGCCCACGGAGACCTCTACATGCTGGGCGCGTTCACCGGCTTCGCCGTTCTCGGCGCGGTCGGTGGCGTGTCGGAGGCGATGGCCCTGCCGGTGCTGCTCGCCGTAATGCTCGCCACGATGGCGGTCACCGGCCTGGCCGGGGTCACGCTCGAGCGGATCGCCTACCGTCCGCTGCGCCGGGCTCCCCGCCTGTCCCTGCTGATCACCGCCGTCGGCGCGTCGTTCGCGCTGGAGTACGGCATGCGCGCCGGCGCCGGAGCCGACCCGCAGGTCTACCCGGTACGGCTCGGCGGCACGTCACTGCACATCCTCGGGGCCACAGTGACGGTGCAGCAGCTCGTCCTGATCGGCGTGGCCGTGGCCTTGATGGCAGGGCTGAACCTGCTGGTCACCCGGACCCGTGAGGGCCGAGCCATGCGCGCCATCGCGCTCGACCCGCGCACCAGTTCGCTGATGGGCATCGACGTGAACGCGGTGATCTCCAGGACCTTCTTCCTCGGCTCGGCCCTGGCCGGGGCCGCCGGGGTGATGGCCGGGGCCTACTACGGGAAGATCGACTTCCTGATGGGCTTCCTGATCGGGCTCAAGGCGTTCACCGCCGCGGTGATCGGCGGCATCGGCAACATCCCCGGCACCATGCTGGGGGGCCTGCTGCTCGGGCTGCTCGAGTCGTTCGGCACGTTCTGGCTGGGCGGCGAGTGGCGCGACGTGTTCGCCTTCGGGGTGCTGATCCTCTTCCTGACCGTGCGGCCGACCGGGCTGCTCGGCGAGCGCGTCACGGAGCGCGTATGACGACGACCCAAACGCCCCGTCACGTCGGCACGGACAAGCCTCCCACGCTCGCCTCGAAGCTGATGAGCAACAGGTGGGCCGGGATCGGCGGAGTGCTCGTCGCGGTTCTGGCTCCCTTCGTCAACGCCACGCCGTACGCGCTGTCGGTGATGACCAGCGCGGCCATCTTCGTGATGCTCGCGGCCGGGCTGAACATCGTGGTCGGCTACTGCGGCCTGCTCGACCTGGGATACGTCGCCTTCTTCGCGGTCGGCGCCTACACCAGCGGCGTGCTGTCCACCCGGCTCCACCTGCCGCTGGTGGCGACCGTACCCGTGGTGATCGTGGTCACGGTGATCGCCGGCATCGTCATCGGCGCGCCCACCCTGCGGCTGCGCAGCGACTACCTGGCCATCGTGACCCTCGGATTCGGCGAGATCATCCGGATCACGGCCAACAATCTGGACGTCACCGGCGGCCCGTCCGGTATCTACGGCATTCCCAGCCTGGCCGGGAACCCGGTGGTCTTCTACTACGTGACCGTCGCCGTCGTCTGCGTGGCCGTGCTCGGCGCGGCCCGGCTGGGCCGTTCCCGGCTGGGCCGTGCCTGGCGCTTCGTCCGTGAGGACGAGGACGCCGCCGAGGCCATGGGGGTGCACACCTACCGGGTCAAGCTCGCCGCCTACATCGCCGGGGCGATCTGGGGCGGCCTGGCCGGGGTCCTGTTCGCCGGGCAGCTGTCGGCGATCTCCCCCACCAGCTTCACGTTCCTGCAGTCCGCGCTGGTCCTGATGGCGGTCGTGCTCGGGGGGATGGGCTCCATCCCCGGCGTCGTCGTCGGCGCCATCGTGATCAGCCTGCTCCCCGAGGTGCTCCGCGACCTGGCCGACTACCGCTTCTTCCTGTTCGGGATCCTGCTGATCGTCGTCATGCTCCTGCGCCCGCAGGGCCTGTGGCCGGCCCGTTCGAAGGAGACGGTCAAATGACCCTGCTGAGTGTCGAGGACCTGCGCCTGTCCTTCGGCGGGCTGCTGGCCATCGACGGGCTGAGCTTCTCGGTGAACGAAGCGGAGATCGTCTCCGTCATCGGGCCCAACGGCGCGGGAAAGACCTCGGCGTTCAACTGCACGACCGGGTTCTACAAGCCGACGTCGGGCCGGATCACCTTCAGGGACAAGGGCATCCGAGGGCTGCGCCCCTCGGCCGTCGCCCAGCTCGGCATCTCGCGCACCTTCCAGAACCTGCGGCTCTTCGGCGAGCTGTCGGTCCTGGACAACGTGCGGGCCGGGGCACACCTGTGGCTCAGGCAGAACATCTTCGACGCGCTGCTGCACACGCCCCGCTACCGCCGCTCGGAACGCGAGTGCACCGAGCAGGCCAACCACTGGCTGGACTTCGTCGGCCTGCGCGGCGACCGGTACGGCGCGGCCCGCAACCTGCCCTATGGGGAGCAGCGCCGTACCGAGATCGCCAGGGCGCTGGCGCGCCGTCCCGACCTGCTCCTGCTGGACGAGCCCGCGGCCGGGCTCAACCACGCGGAGAAGGCCGAGATGCTCGACCTGATCAGGCGCATCCAGGGCCTGGGCATCGCCATCGTCCTCATCGAACACGACATGGGGCTGGTCATGGAGGTCTCCGAGCGCGTGGTCGTGCTGAACTTCGGCCGCAAGATCGCTGACGGCCGACCGGAGGACGTCCGGCGCGACCCGGCCGTCATCGAGGCCTACCTCGGGAGCGACGCCGATGCTTGAGATCCGCGGACTCGACGTCCACTACGACGGCATCCACGCCCTGCGTGGCCTGTCGCTCACCGTCGAACCGGGCGAGATCGTCGCCCTGCTCGGGAACAACGGCGCGGGCAAGACCACCACGCTCTCGGCGGTCTCCGGCCTGGTGCGGCCCAGCCAGGGCTCCGTCACCTTCGACGGCGGCGAGGTCACGCGCGAGAAGGCGCACAAGATCGCCGCCCGTGGCCTGGTACACGTCCCTGAGGGGCGCAGGATCTTCAGCACGCTCACCGTTCAGGAGAACCTGCAGCTCGGCGGCTACCTGGTCAGGGATCAGGCGGAGATCCGCAGGCGGATCGACCACGTCTACGAGCTGCTGCCCCGGCTCGCCGAGCGGCGCGCCCAGCAGGGCGGCACGCTGTCCGGCGGCGAGCAGCAGATGCTCGCGATCGGCCGGGCCCTGGTCACCGGCCCCCGCATGCTGCTGCTCGACGAACCGTCCATGGGCCTGGCCCCGCTGGTGGTCGCCGCCGTCATGAAGCTCATCGCGGACATCAACCAGGAGGGGGTTTCCGTCCTGCTCGTCGAGCAGAACGCCACGGCCGCGCTGCGGATCGCCCACCGGGGATACGTGATCGAGAACGGCACGTGCGTCCTGAACGGCCCCGCCGCCGAACTCCGCGAGGATCCCCGCGTGGCCGAGGCGTACCTGGGCGGCGTCTGACGCGGCGATGACACCTTCTTGATCACATCCGGCGATTACCGTCACCCAATGCCGAGCAGGTCGGCCGGAGGACCAAGTTCACGGTTGATGCAGAAGGTGAAGCCATGCCCAAGTACATGATCCAGGCCAGCTACACGGCGGAGGGCCTGCAGGGGATCCTGCGGGAGGGCGCCAGCGGCCGGCGCCAGGCGGTGGACGCCATGGTGAGCAGCCTCGGCGGCCGGGTCGAGCAGATGTACTGGGCTTTCGGGGAAGACGACGTCTACCTCGTGGTCGACATGCCGAGCAACGCCGACTCGGCCGCCCTACACCTGACCGTTTGCGCGGCCGGCGGGGTGCGGACGAAGACGGTCGTGCTCCTGACGACGGAGGAGATCGACGAAGCCGCGAGGAAGCAGGTGGAGTACAGGGCTCCGGGCACCTGAAGGCCTCCCCTTGCATACTGACCGAATGGTCGGTAGAAAAAGGGGGTCTTTTGCGGCTTTGGAGGGTCGATGTCCGAGGTGTTCCTGGTAGGTGGGGTTCGTACGCCGCAGGGGAAGTACGGCGGCGCGCTGGCCGGAGTCCGAGCCGACGACCTCGCCGCCCTCGTGGTCCGCGAGGCGGTCGCGCGAGCCGGCGTGCCCGGTGAAGCGGTGGACGAGGTGATCCTGGGCGCCGCCAACCAGGCGGGCGAGGACAACCGCAACGTCGCCCGCATGGCGGCGCTGCTGGCCGGGCTGCCCGAGCAGGTGCCGGGATACACGGTCAACCGCCTGTGCGCCAGCGGGCTGACCGCAGTGGGCTCGGCCGCGCAGGCCGTACGCGCGGGCGAGGCCGACCTCGTGATCGCCGGGGGCGTCGAGTCGATGACCAGGTCGCCGTGGGTGATGGCCAAGCCCGGCACGCCATGGGCCCGTCCCGGCGAGGTCGCCGACACCTCGCTGGGCTGGCGGTTCACCAATCCGGCCTTCTCCGAGCGGACGACGCTGTCCATGGGCGAGACGGCCGAGGAGGTCGCCGCGCTGGACGGCATCGGCCGTGCCGACAGCGACGCGTTCGCGCTGCGCAGCCACCAGCGCGCGATCGCGGCCATCGACGCGGGCCGCTTCGAGGCGGAGGTCGTGCCCGTCGGGGACGTCCGCGTCGACGAGGGGCCGCGCCGCAACGGGTCGCTGGACAAGCTGGCCGCGCTGCGGCCGGTGTTCAGGAAGGACGGCGTGGTCACCGCCGGAACGTCCTCGCCGCTGTCCGACGGCGCGTCGGCGCTGGTCGTGGCGAGCGAGCAGGCGGTCGCCCGGTACGGCCTGCGGCCCAGGGCCCGGGTGGTCACGACCGCCAGTGCCGGTGTCGCGCCGCACCTGATGGGGCTCGGCCCGGTGCCGGCGACGGACAAGGCGCTGGCGCGAGCCGGGTGGAGCGTGTCGGACCTGGACGCGATCGAGCTCAACGAGGCCTTCGCCGTACAGAGCCTGGCCGTGATCCGGCGGCTGAAGCTGGACGAGGAGCGCGTGAACGCGGACGGCGGCGCGATCGCGCTCGGCCACCCGCTGGGTTGCTCCGGGGCCAGGATCCTGGTCACCCTGCTCGGGCGGATGGAGCGCGAGGACGCCTCGCGCGGCCTGGCGACGCTGTGCGTCGGTGTGGGCCAGGGTGTGGCCATGCTGGTGGAGCGGGTCTGACCTGAACTGCGGGGTTCTCAAGCGCCATGGGGCGCGTTAACATAACTGACCGAATGGACAGTCAGTAATTCGGGAAGGGGCAGCTCGATGACCGCTCTACGCAGCTACGTTTCCGGGGCCTGGCACACGCCCCCGGACGAGGGCGCGCCCGTGTACGACGCGGTGACCGGCGAGCAGGTCGCCCGCGTCTCCTCGACCGGCGTCGACTTCGCCGCCGCGCTGGCCTACGGCCGCCGCCAGGGCGCGGAGCTGCGCCGGCTGACCTTCCATCAGCGGGCCGCCCTGCTGAAGGCGCTGGGCTCCCACCTGCGCGAGCACCGCGACGAGCTGTACGCGCTGTCGGCCCGCGCCGGCGCGACCAAGGGCGACTCGTGGATCGACGTCGACGGCGGGATCGGCACGCTGCTGTCCTACTCCAGCAAGGGCCGCCGCGAGCTGCCCAACGCCACCACCCTCGTGGAGGGCGAGCCGGAGGTCCTGAGCAGGGGCGGCACGTTCGCCGGCCGCCACCTGCTCACGCCGCTGCACGGCGTCGCCGTACAGATCAACGCCTTCAACTTCCCCATCTGGGGGCCGCTGGAGAAGTTCGCCCCGGCGTTCGTGGCCGGGGTGCCCAGCCTGATCAAGCCCGCGAGCCAGACCGCGTACCTGACCGCGCGGCTGGTGGAGCTGATCGTGGAGTCCGGCATCCTGCCAGAAGGCTCGGTGCAGCTGGTCTGCGGGGACGTGGGCGACCTGTTCGAGCACCTGACCGAGCAGGATCTGGTGGGCTTTACCGGCTCGGCGACGACCGCGCGGCGGCTGCGGACGCACCCGGCGGTGGTGGAGCGTGCCGTACGGTTCAATGCCGAGGCCGACTCGCTGAACTGCTCGATCCTGGGCCCTGACGGGGACGTGGAGCTGTACGCGGCGCAGCTGGTGACCGAGATGACCGCCAAGACCGGGCAGAAGTGCACGGCGATCCGCCGCGCGTTCGTCCCGCGTGAACGGCTGGCGGAGGTGACCGAGGCGGTGCGGGCCCGCCTGGAGCAGGTGGTGGTCGGCGCTCCCCTGGTGGAAGGCGTGACCATGGGGCCGCTGGTCAGCCTGCGCCAGCGCGAGGAGGTGCGCGCCGCGGTGAAGGCGCTCGGCGGCGAGGTGCTGTTCGGCGACCTCGACCAGGTGCGGGTGGAGGGCGCGGACGCGCAGGCCGGCGCGTTCATGTCGCCGATCCTGCTGGCGGGCGACCCCGATCGGGCCGAGCCGCACGAGATCGAGGCGTTCGGGCCGGTCAGCACGCTCATGCCGTACGAGTCGGCCGAACAGGTCGTCGACTACGCGGCCCGCGGACGCGGCAGCCTGGTCGGCTCCATCGTCACCGAGGACCTCGGCTTCGCCCGTGAGGTCGTGCTCGGGCTCGCGCCCTGGCACGGCAGGCTGCTCGTGCTGGACCGGACGGACGCCAAGGAGTCGACCGGCCACGGCTCGCCGCTGCCGGTGCTGGTGCACGGCGGTCCCGGCCGCGCGGGCGGCGGCGAGGAGCTGGGCGGCGTGCGGGCGGTCAAGCACCACATGCAGCGCACGGCGCTGCAGGGCTCCCCCGACGTGCTCACGGCCGTGACCGGGGTGTGGACTCCCGGCGCCCGCCGCGCCGAGGACGTGCACCCGTTCCGCAAGAGCCTGGCCGAGCTGCGCGTCGGCGACACCGTCACCGCCGGGCCGAGGCAGGTCACGGACGAGGACGTGGCGCACTTCGCCGAGTTCACCGGAGACACCTTCTACGCCCACACCGACGAGGCGGCCGCCGCCGCGAACCCGCTGTTCGGCGGCATCGTGGCGCACGGCTACCTGGTCGTCTCGTTCGCCGCCGGGCTGTTCGTGGCGCCCGAGCCCGGCCCGGTGCTGGCCAACTACGGGCTGGACAACCTGCGGTTCCTCACGCCGGTCAAGCCCGGCGACGAGCTGACCGTGACGCTGACGGCCAAGCAGATCAGCCCGCGCGAGAACGCCGACTACGGCGAGGTCCGCTGGGACACCGACGTCACCAACCAGAACGGCGAGTCGGTCGCCAAGTACGACGTCCTGACCCTGGTCGCCAAGGAGGCGCGGTGAGCACGTTCGACGAGGTGATCGCGGCGGACCGGCGGGTCGAGCCGCGCGACGACATGCCCGACGGGTACCGGGCGACCATGATCCGGCAGATCGCCCAGCACGCCCACTCCGAGATCATCGGCATGCAGCCGGAGGGCGACTGGATCACCCGCGCCCCTTCGCTGCGGCGCAAGGCGATCCTGCTGGCCAAGGTCCAGGACGAGGCCGGGCACGGCCTCTACCTGTACTCGGCCGCCGAGACCCTCGGGGTGGAGCGCACCGACCTGACCGAGCGGCTGATCAGCGGCCGCCAGAAGTACTCCTCGATCTTCAACTACCCGACGCTCACCTTCGCCGACGTCGGGGTGATCGGCTGGCTGGTGGACGGTGCCGCGATCTGCAACCAGGTGCCGCTGTGCCGCAGCTCCTACGGCCCCTACGCGCGCGCCATGATCCGCATCTGCAAGGAGGAGTCCTTCCACCAGCGCCAGGGCTTCGAGCTGCTGATGACCATGATGCGGGGCACGGACGCGCAGCGCGCCATGGTGCAGGACGCGGTGGACCGCTGGTGGTGGCCGTCGCTGATGATGTTCGGCCCGCCCGACGCCGACTCGCCCAACAGCGCGCAGTCCATGGCGTGGAAGATCAAGCGGCACAGCAACGACGAACTGCGCCAGCGCTTCGTCGACATGACCGTCCCGCAGGCCGAGCGGCTCGGCGTCACGCTGCCGGATCCCGAGCTGCGCTGGAACGCCGAACGCGGACATCACGACTTCGGCACCCCCGACTGGGACGAGCTGCGGCGGGTGATCACCGGCGGCGGCCCGCGCAACGCCGAGCGGATCGACCGCCGGCGCGCCGCGCACGAGGAGGGCGCCTGGGTCCGCGAGGCCGCCGAGGCGTACGCCGCCAAGCACGAGCGGAGGAGAGTGGCATGACCTGGCCGCTGTACGAGGTGTTCATCCGGGGCAAGCGGGGACTCAACCACGTCCACGTCGGCTCGCTGCACGCGCCCGACGACGAGTCGGCGCTGCACAACGCCCGCGACCTGTACACCCGGCGCAACGAGGGCGTGAGCATCTGGGTCGTCCGCTCCGCTGACATCATCGCCTCGAGCCCGGAGGAGAAGGACGCCTTCTTCGAGCCCAGCGGCGACAAGGTCTACCGGCACCCGACCTTCTACGCCATCCCCGACGACGTCCCGCACATCTAGGGAGTGGTGAGGTGAGCTTCGACAACGCCTATGAGGCCCTCGACCAGGACGGCGGCGCGCACTGGGCCTTCGGGACCGGCTTCTCCGACCCGCTGGCCGGCATCCCCGCGCCCCCGGCCGGTCCCGAGCTGGCGGCCCGCTGCCTGGCCCTGGGCGACGACGCGCTGATCATGTCGCACCGCATCCAGCAGTGGTGCACCCGCGCCCCCGAGCTCGAGGACGAGGTCGCCCTGGCCAACATCGCCCTCGACCTGCTCGGCCAGGCCAGGCTGCTGCTGTCGCGCAGCGGCCAGGACGAGGACGCGCTGGCCTTCCTACGCGATCCCGCCGAGTTCCGCAGCGTCGCCCTGGTCGAGGCCCCCAACGGGGACTTCGCCGATCTCGTCGCCCGGCTGCTGGTCTTCTCCACCTGGCGCCTGGCGCTGCTGCGCAGCCTGGCCGGCGACGCGGACGAACTGCTGTCCGCCATCGCGGCCAAGGGCGTCAAGGAGGTCACCTACCACCGCGACTACGCCGCCCGGTGGACCCTGCGGCTCGGCGACGGCACCGACCACTCCCACGCCCGCATGCGGCAGGCGCTGGACGACCTGTGGCCGCTGGTCGGCGGGCTGTTCACCCGCGACGAGATCGGCCTCGACCCGGCTGCCCTGCGCGCCGAGTTCGACGCCGTCATCGCCGAGGTGCTGCACGCCGCCACCCTGACGGTCCCCGCCGACGCGCCCGGTGAGCCCGTACGGCGGGGCCGCCACGATCCCGCGCTCGTCCCCCTGCTGGAGGAGATGCAGAGCGCCGCCAGGGCACTGCCGGGAGCGACGTGGTGACGGCGCTGGAGGTCGCGGCGGCCGTCGTGGATCCGGAACTGCCCCAGCTCACGCTCGCCGAGCTGGGCGTGCTCCGCGACGTCAAGGAGGACGCGGGCCACGTGACCGTGTGGATCACGCCGACGTACACCGCCTGCCCCGCGCTCGGCGCCATGCGCGACGACCTGGTGCGCCGGCTCGGCGAGGCGGGCTACGACGAGGTTGACGTGCGGGTGGCGCTGTCCCCCGCGTGGAGCTCCGACTGGATCAGCGAGTCGGGCCGCCGCAAGCTCGCCGAGGCGGGCATCGCTCCCCCGGGTGCCGCGCCGCGCCGGACGGGGCCGATCCCGCTCACGCTCGGGCCGGCGCGGCGGGCTGACTGCCCGCAGTGCGGCTCGCCCGACACCCTGGAGCTTTCCGAGTTCGGCTCGACGGCCTGCCGCGCGCTGCGCCGCTGCCGCTCATGTGGCGAAACCTTCGACCACTTCAAGGAGATCTGATCATGGGCGCCTCCTCCCACCCGCTGCGCGTGGACGCCGTCGAGCGGCTGTGCGCGGACGCCGTCGCCGTGACCTTCGCGATCCCCGACGAACTGGCCGAGCTGTACGCCTTCCGCCCCGGCCAGTCGCTGACCCTGCGCCGCGTCGTGGACGGCAGGGACGAGCGCCGCTCCTACTCCATCTGCTCCGCCGCCGGAGGGCCGCCGCGCGTCGGCGTCCGCGAGGTGCCCGGCGGGCTGTTCTCCGGCTGGCTGACCCGCCAGGTGCGCCCCGGCGACGAGATCGAGGTGCTGCCGCCCAGCGGTTCCTTCACCGCCGAACTGCTGCCCGGCCAGCGCCACGTGCTGATCGCGGCGGGCTCGGGGATCACCCCCATCCTGTCGCTCGCCGCCTCGGCGCTGGCCGTACCCGGCACCCATCTGACCCTGCTGTACGGCAACCGCACCAGCCAGAGCGTCATGTTCGCCGACGAGCTGGCCGACCTCAAGGACGCCCATCCCGAGCGGCTGGAGCTGGTCCACGTGCTGTCGCGCGAGCCGCGCGAGGCCGAGCTGTTCAGCGGCAGGCTGGATGCCGTCCGTCTGGCCACGCTGATCCGGCGGCTCATCCCGGTCGACGAGGTCGACCACTGGTGGCTGTGCGGCCCGCACGGCATGGTCGTCGACGGCATGGAGGTGCTGGCCGAGCTGGGCGTCCCGCGCGAGCGGGTGCACCGCGAGCTGTTCTACGTCGAGGAGGAGCCACCCCCGCTCCACACCCACGAAGAACCCTCGAACGAGAGTCCCGCCGCGACGGTCACGCTCGTCCTGGACGGGCGCAAGAGCGTGGTGGAGCTGCCCGCCGGCACCACCGTCCTGGACGGGGCCCAGCGCGTCCGGCCCGACCTGCCCTTCGCCTGCAAGGGCGGCGTGTGCGGCACCTGCCGGGCCAGGGTCGTGGACGGCGAGGTGCGCATGCGCCGCAACTTCGCGCTCGACCCGGCCGAGCTGGACGCCGGGTTCGTCCTCACCTGCCAGTCCGAGCCCGTCTCCGACACCGTCACGGTCGACTACGACGCGTAGCCGTACCCTCCCTGAGGAGCATGTCGTCGTTCGACTCGTCGAAGATCAGGTGCGTGCGGGTGCTCAGCACCCCCGCGATGGAGTGCAGGTCGTTGAGCACCAGGTCGCGCAGCTCGCCCTGACCGGCCACCCGGACCAGGGCGAGCACGTCGAAGTCCCCGCCGATCAGGGCGAAGTTCAGAATGCCCGGCACGTCGCGGAGCCTGGCGCTCACCTCCCGCCAGGAGTTCTGCTCGATCCGCAGCGTCACGTACGCCGAGGTGGTGAGCCCGATCATGGCCGGATCCAGCCGCACGGAGAACCCGCGCACCACGCCGTCGGTGAGGAGCCTGTCCAGCCTGCTGTAGGCGCTCGCGCGGGAGATGTGCAGCCGCTCGGCCAGCGACCGGACCGACAGGCGGGCGTCCTTGGACAGCTCGGCGATGATCTTCCGGTCCACGTCATCTAGATCAGCGGTCACTTGGCCTTCTCTCTCCACGAAATCAGTCCAATCGTCTGGCTTTTCACGATATGTCTAGACATATAGCAGCCTATGGCGGACTGTATCTGACAAACAGCCACGAGAGGAGGCATGCCGTGGTGGCGAAACCCGGAACCGAGCTCCTGCCCTCCGCACTGCCCGTGCAGCTCGTCGACGAGCACGGCGACCGCGCCCCCAGATCCAGAGCCCAGGGGTACGGCATGCCGCCGGCCGAGACGCTGCTGGCCGCGCACCGGGCCCTGGTCATCGGCCGCCGCTTCGACCGGCAGGCCACCAGCCTCGTCAAGCAGGGCCGGCTGGCCGACTACCCCTCCTCGCACGGCCAGGAGGCCAGCGAGGTCGGCGCGGTGCTGGCCGTACGCGGCACCGACTGGGTCTTCCCCACCTACCGTGAAAGCGTCGCCCTGGTCGCCCGCGGCATCGACCCGGTCGAGGTGCTGACGCTGCTGCGCGGCGACTGGCACTGCGGCTACGACCCCCGCGCCCACCGCACCGCGCCCCAGTGCACCCCACTGGCCACCCAGTCCCTGCACGCCGTCGGCGCCGCCTACGCCGCGCGCGCCCGCGGCCTGGACGACGTCGCGCTGGCCTTCCTCGGCGACGGCGCCACCAGCGAGGGCGACTTCCACGAGGCGATGAACTTCGCCGCCGTCTTCCAGGCCCCGGTCGTCTTCTTCGTGCAGAACAACCAGTACGCCATCTCGGTGCCGCTGGCCCGCCAGAGCGCCGCCCCCTCGCTCGCGCACAAGGCCGTCGGGTACGGCGTGCCGGGCGTGGGCGTGGACGGCAACGACGTGGCCGCCGTGCTCGCCGTGGTGGGCAAGGCCGTGGACCGCGCCAGGAACGGCGGCGGCCCCACCCTCATCGAGGCGCACACCTACCGCGTCGAGGCCCACACCAACGCCGACGACGCCACCCGCTACCGGCCCGACGCCGAGGTCGCCGCCTGGCTGGAACGCGACCCGCTGGACCGCATCACCGCCTACCTGCGGGCCGCCGGGCTCCTGACCGACGAGGCCGTGCAGGAGATCACCGCCGAGGCCGAGGCGGTCGCCGCCGACCTGCGCGCCCGCCTGTCAGGCGAACCGGCGGTCGCTCCTGAGGACCTGTTCGCCCACGTCTACGCCGCCCCCACCCCCCAGCTGCGAGAGCAGGCCGCGCGACTGCTGGCCGAACTCGCCGAGGAGGACCGGTGACCGCCACCACCTTCGCCCAGGCCGTCAACGCGGCGCTCGCCGACGCCATCGAGGCCGACGAGAGCGTCCTCGTATTCGGCGAGGACGTCGGGCCGCTCGGCGGCGTCTTCCGCGTCACCGACGGGCTCACCGCCAAGTACGGCGAGCAGCGCTGCTTCGACACCCCGCTGGCCGAGTCCGGGATCGTGGGGATGGCCGTGGGCATGGCCATGAACGGGCTGCGCCCGGTCGTGGAGATGCAGTTCGACGCGTTCGCCTATCCGGCCTTCGAGCAGATCGCCAGCCACGTCGCCAAGATGCGCAACCGCACCCGGGGCGCGATCACGCTGCCCATGGTGATCCGCGTCCCCTACGCGGGCGGCATCGGCGGGGTCGAGCACCACAGCGACTCCTCGGAGGCCTACTACTCGCACACCCCCGGCCTGACGGTGGTCGCCCCCGCCACGCCGTCCGACGCGTACAGCCTGCTCCGCGAGGCCGTCGAATCGCCCGACCCGGTCGTCTACCTGGAGCCCAAGCGGCTCTACTGGAGCAAGGAGGAGGTCACGCTGCCGGTGCGGACCGCGCCCTTCGGCACGGCCGCCGTCCGCAGGACCGGCCGGGACGCCACGCTGGTCGCCTACGGCCCGGCGGTGCCCCTCGCGCTGGAGGCGGCGCAGGCCGCCGCCGAGGAGGGCTGGTCTCTCGAGGTCATCGACCTGCGCACCATCGTGCCCTTCGACGACGCCACCGTCGCCGCCAGCGTCCGTAGGACCGGCCGGGCCGTGGTCGTCGCCGAGGCGCAGGGGTTCGCCAGCGTCGCCTCCGAGATCGCGGCGCGCATCGGGGAACGCTGCTTCCACTCCCTGGAGGCGCCGGTGCGGCGCGTCACCGGGCTGGACATCCCCTATCCGCCGCCCAAGCTCGAGCACCATCACCTGCCCAGCGTCGACCGCGTCCTGGACGCCGTCGCCAGCCTGCAGTGGGAGGACGCGTGACCACCAGCCAGTTCACGCTGCCGGACCTGGGCGAGGGTCTCACGGAGGCGGAGATCGTCCGCTGGCTCGTCAAGGTCGGCGACCGGGTCACGGTCGACCAGCCGATCGTCGAGGTCGAGACCGCCAAGGCCACGGTCGAGCTCCCCACCCCCTACGCCGGCATCGTCACCACCCAACCGGCAGCCGAGGGCGACGTGGTGGCCGTCGGCTCGACCCTCATCACCATCGCAGACCCCACGGACGAACCCCTCTCGCCGCGCACGGGCGCTCCGAATGCCACCCACGAGACAGCCTCGAAGGCGGCGAGTGCGGACGAGTCCC
Source organism: Nonomuraea sp. NPDC050536 (assembly GCF_044457685.1). Lineage (NCBI taxonomy): Bacteria > Bacillati > Actinomycetota > Actinomycetes > Streptosporangiales > Streptosporangiaceae > Nonomuraea > Nonomuraea sp. NPDC050536. The sequence goes on along the minus strand of NZ_JBITHD010000001.1, from coordinate 1,400,913 downwards.
CCGGGAGGGGGCGTTCTGCGGAGTCCCCTGAGGCGGCTCGTTATGTCGAGGAGGAGCGCGCAGGATCCGGCAACGTCCTGGTCGGCTACGGCACCAGCACGACCGGCCGCCGCCGGCGCGTCCCCCGCCGCCCCGCCACCGCGGGCACGGACCGGCCGCTGGTCATCTCACCGGTCGTACGGCGCCTGGCCCGCGAGAACGCCGTCGACCTCACCGCCATCACCGGCAGCGCCCCCGGCGGCGTCATCACCCGAGCCGACGTCACCGAGGCCATCACCGCCTCCCGGACGACCCCGCCCGCGGAATCCGCGCCCCAGACCAGCGAACCCGCGCCCCGCACGGGCACGCCGCTCCCGCTGCCGGTCCTCGAGCGCATCCCGCTGCGCGGCGCCCGCAGAGCCGCCGCCGACCTGTTCACCCGAAGCCGGCGCGAGATCCCGGAGGCCACGACCTGGGTCGACGTCGACGCCACCGAACTCGTCCAGCTCCGCCAGACGCTCAACGCCAAACGCCCGATCGGCCTGCTGGCCCTCATCGCCCGCTTCGTCATAGCCGGTCTGGCCCGCCACCCAATACTCAACAGCCGGGTGGACACCGAGGCGGGCGAGGTCGTCGTCCTCGACGGCGTCAACCTCGGCTTCGCCGCCCAGACGGACCACGGCCTGGTCGTCCCCGTCATCAAGCAGGCGCACAAACTCAGCGCCGCAGCCCTCCACGACGAGCTGACACGCCTCACCGCGGCCGCCCGCGACGGCGCCCTGACCCCCGCCGACCTCACCGGGGGCACCTTCACCCTCAACAACTACGGCGTCTTCGGCGTGGACGGCGCCGCCCCCATCATCAACCACCCGGAAACCGCCATCCTCGGCCTGGGCCGCATCCTCGACCGCCCCTGGGCCGTCGACGGCACCCTGGCAGTCCGCAAGATCGCCCAGCTCTCGTTCGCCTTCGACCATCGCGTCTGCGACGGCGGCACCGCAGCGGCCTTCCTCCGCTTCATCGCCGACTCCATCGAAGACCCCCGGCAAGCCCTGACCACCTTGTAGCCGGAACGCTCACCCAGATCCACCCAAGAGACTCCCGCATTATTGGCTGCCCAGCCCCACCGTTTTCCGGGCACTCCCCGAACCGGTGGCGGCGCCGGGCGAGATTCTTGCCGACGAGAGTGAATCCTTTTGCGGTGTGGTGCCCTCTTATGGGTTGATAGCCACGCTTGGAAGGATTATGTGGATGAGCGACCTCGGGATGCCGGTCTTCATGACCTCGCGCCGGCAGCAAGGACGTGGACATGGCTGATTGGGCGAGCACGCAGCTCATCGAGGCCGCGCAGGCCGGTGACCGCGAGTCGATCACCGCGGTGCTGGACGGCGCCCATTCGCACGTCCGGCGCTTCGCGCACCAGCTTTGCGCGTCCCCGCAGGACGCAGAAGACGCCGCCCAGGAGGCGCTGATCATCCTCTACCGGAAGATCGGCACCCTGCGCGCCACCGGCGCTCTGGCCTCGTGGATGTTCAGAATCGTCAGGAACGAGTGTCTACGCCGCACCCGGCTGCTGTTCGACCGCCCTAACGAGGACGGCGCCGGTCTGGTGACGTCGGCGGAGGACGAGGTCATCCGGCGCCTGGAAGCCGAGCTCGTCGCACAGGCCATCAGGGAGCTGCCGGCGGTTCAGCGCAGAGTGCTGATCATGCGGGATGTCCTGGGCTATCCGGGACGGACGGTCGCGGAGACGCTCGGCTTGACCAACGCCGCGATGAAGTCCCAGCTCCACCGGGCCCGTAGCGCGGTACGGCTCAGCCTGGGCCCCGCCGAAGCCCCGCATGATCCCGAAACCATCAGCGCCTGACCTGTTTTTCACACCAAGTTCGAGGGGGAGTTTCGCCATGCTCGAAATCGGATCGCGCGTGCCCGAAGTGGTGCTCGAGGACACGGATGGCCAGGCCGTCCGCTTGTCCGACTACCGGGGCCGTCATGCCGTGCTGGTCTTCTTCATGCGGTCGACCACGTGCCCGGTCTGCAACGGGCACGTTCGCGACCTCGTCAGGCGCCGCGACGAGCTCGCGGCCGACAACGTCCAGGTGCTCGTCGCGGTCCCTGAGGACCGCCAGGAAGCGGCCGCGTGGAAGGCCAAGCGTCAGGTCCCGTTCACCGTCCTCGTCGGCGGCACCCCGCACGAGATGATCGGCCTGAGCAGGAAGGTCTTCGGCTCCATGCAGCAGTCGGGCAGCATCCTCGTCGATTCCGGAGGCATCGTCCGCCACGCCCACGGCGCCACCATGCCCACCGGCGCCTACGACAAGAAGGGGATCGCCGCGGCCATCGAAGGCCTGCGCACCCACGCGTGAACTCGCGCGCGGCCCTGGACCGCTTCCAGGCCGCCCGCGGCTGGGATGAGCAGTTCGAGGCCGGTCTGGAGCAGGTCCTGCGCGGTTCAGTCTCCGTGGTGCGAGGAGAGGTGGTGCGCGGAGAGGTGGAGCGCGAGGCGGGTCCTGTCGCGTAGGCCGAGCTTGCGCAGGATGCTCGAGACGTGGTTCTTCACCGTGCCCTCGGTGATGAACAGGCGGGCGGCGATCTCCCTGTTGGACGCTCCGGCGGCGACCAGCCGGGCGACCTCCTGCTCGCGCGCCGACAGCCGGTCGCCGCCCGGGGCCGGCCGGCCGCGCCGCACGTCGGCCACCAGCCGCGCGGCGACCGGTGTGTCGAGTACGACCTCGCCCCGGTGCGCCTTGCCGATGGCGTCGACCAGCTCCTGCGGCGAGCAGTCCTTGAGCAGGTATCCGCGGGCGCCTGCGCGCAGCGCGCCGAAGATGTACTCGTCCTCGTCGAACGTGCTGAGGACGATCGCCGCCACCTCGGGGTGCTCCGCCGTCAACCGGGTGATCAGCTCCACTCCATCCATTCCCGGCATCCTGGCGTCGACCAGCGCCACGTCCGGCCGGCACGCGGGCACCTGCCGCAACGCCTCGCGCCCGTCGGCCGCCTCGCCGGCCACCTCGATCCCGTCCTCGATCTCCAGCAGCTTGCGCAGCCCCTGCCGCATCAGGATCTGGTCGTCCACCAGCAGCACCCGGATCATGACCGCGCCACCGGCAGCTTGGCCCGCACCTCGAACCCGCCCCCTTCGGCATTTCCGGCATGTACGGCGCCGCCCAGCGCCCTGGCCCGCTCGTCCAGCGAGGCCAGCCCGAAGCCCGGCATGCCTGCGGCCGAGCCTCCGCCGTCGTCGCCGACCACCAGCACCACACTGTCGCGGTCGAAGGTGAGCCTGCCGTGCACACGGGATGCCCCGGCGTGGCGCAACGCGTTGGTCAGTCCCTCCTGCAGCGTCCGGTACAGGACCAGCTCGGCGTCCGGGTCGAGGCGGCGCTCCGTGCCCTCCACCTCGAAGCTGACCTGCATCCCCGTGCCGTCGAACGAGCCCGCCAGCCGTTCCAGCGCGGCGCTGCCGACGTGCCCGTCCAGCGCCAGCGGGCGCAGCGCCCTGACCCAGCGTCTCGCCTCGGCCAGGGCTTCCGCGGTGAGCTGCTTGGCCTGCCGTACCTCGTCCCAGGCGTCGGCGGGGCGCAGGTCGCGGAAGCGCTCGGCGTTCTCCAGGCCCACCTTGATCACGGTCAGGTGGTGACCGATCGAGTCGTGCATGTCCCTGGCCATGCGGGCGCGCTCCTCGGCCACGGCCAGCTCGCGGACGCGCTCGAGCAGGCCCTGCGCCTCCTCGCGGCGGCGGCGCGCCTCCAGCACCGCCGAGGCCATGCCGAGCACGAACGCCGCGAAGGTCACGCCGACCGCCATCTGCACCACGGCATCGGCCCATCCACGGCCCGGCAGCATCGCCGTGAGCAGGAAGCCGGCTACGAAGACGACCCCGAGGACCGTGGCCGCTAGCCGCATGCCGTACAGGAAGGCCAGGTTGGCGAAGCAGATCAGGACGATCGGCAGGTGCGTCCCCGCCGACCCGGTCATCCCCAGCGCGATCGCGGCCAGCAGGAACGCCGGGGCGAGCAGCTTGCGCCGGCCCGCGGCCGGGTTCCAGGGCAGCAGCAACCAGAGCGCCGCGAGGAGCACCAGGTCGACCGCGAACGCCACGGTGAAGATCGGCAGCTTCTCCCTGGTAAAACCGTCGACCGCGGTGGCCGCGAACACGACCCAGAAGACCACGTCGAACAGCACCGGGCGGTCGGGATCGCGCAGGAGGGCCATGCCCGGCACACTACGGCGATCTTCACGTCGGAGACATCCCGCTCGGGTCACCCTGACTTTGGTCATGCCGAGTTCTATCCCGGGCTCGATGTGCGTGCGGGGCGATCTTCCTAGCGTTCCCGGGTATGAAATCCACGTTGACATCTGTGCTCGTCACGATCGCCGGGCTGTTCGCGTCAGTCTTCGGCGGCAGCCTGCCCGCCTCGCTCCTGTTCGAGCGCACCAGCCCGCTGCGGCAGCCGCTGGTGGTCCTCGGGGTCACGTCCCTGGCCGTCCTGCTCGTCTGGCTGGTCAGGCGCTACCTCGCCCACCGCCCCTGGCAAGGCCTGCGCCTCACCCGCTCCCGGTGGGCGCTACCCCAGGCGCTCCTCGGCGTCGGCGCCGCCATGGCCGCGACCGTCGGAGCCAACGCCCTCTCGGTAGCGCTCGGTGTGACCACCTGGGCGCCTGGTATCGACCTGTCCCAGCTGCTCCTGCTGCCGCTCGCCATCGCGTTCATCGTCCTCGGCCAGGCCTTCCCCGAGGAGCTCTGGTTCCGTGGCCACCTCTTCGACACCCTTTCTGAGCGCCTGTCGCCGCGGGTGGTCCTCGCGGTCACCTCGCTGGCCTTCGGCTCCCTCCATCTGCTGTCCCAGAGTCCCGCCCAAGGCTTCGCGGAGAATCTCCTGTACGTCGTGCAGGCCACCACGCTCGGCCTGGCCTGCGGCGCCGCCCGCTCCCGCACCGGCGCCCTGTGGGCGGCGATCGGCTTCCACACCGGCTACCACATCGGGTACGGCCTGCTCCCCACCCAGCCCGTCCACTACGGCGTGCAACTCGTCATCCTGGCCGCCACCACCACGGTGGCCGCGTCGCTCTTCCTCGTCAGGACCCGCCGAGCACCGAGCCCGCGACCCCAGACCTCGTGATCGCGGGCTCGGGGTGCATAGCAGGTCAGACGTCGCGGCGGCGCAGGACGATCAGGGTCAGGACGGCGGCGGCGAGGGGCCAGAGCGCGAAGGTGATCCACGAGCCGGCCACCGTGGGCAGGGCGGGGTCGGGGCGGAGCTCGGGCAGGCCCAGGCAGGTGCGCCAGACGTAGAGGGGGACCAGCGCGTAGACGTCGTTGAGCCACTGGTGGACGGTCGGTTTGAAGAACGTGGGCGCGACGACCAGCGCGAAGCAGACCGTGACCACGGCGGCCGCGGTGTGCCGTACCAGGGCGCCGATCCCCATGCCGGCCAGCGCCGAGACCGGGGCGAGCAGCGCGTTGGCGGCCAGGACCCGCAGGACGCCGGGGTCGCCGAGGGAGACCGTGACGCCGCGACCGGACATGATGGCCTGGCTGACGGCGAACGTGCCCGCCGAGATGAGCGCGCCGGTCGCCAGCATGACGGCGGCCACGACGGTGAGCTTGGCCGCGGCGACGCGGTGGCGGGCGGGGACGGCGATGAAGGTGGTGCCGATGAGCCCGGTGGCGTACTCGCCGACGACCGTCAGGGCGCCCACGCTGCCGGCGCCGATCATGAGCAGGGCGGCGGCGAAGCCGCTGAACGCCTCGTTGAGCGGGCTGAACCTGGCCTTCTCCATCGGGGGGAATCCCGGCCAGCCGTTGTAGGCGTCGAGGCTGCGCTGGGCGGCGAACGCGACGATGGCCAGCGTGCCGAGGCCCAGCAGCCAGGAGGTCGAGCGCAGGGACCAGAGCTTGATCCACTCGGCGGCGAGCACGTCGCGGAAGCGGGTCATCGCGGGTCTCCGAGCAGGTAGCCGGCGGTCAGCTCCATGAACGCCTGTTCCAGCGAGGCGGTGCGGGGCGCCAGCTCGTACAGCATGATCCGCCGCTGGTGGGCGAGCTCGCCGATGCGGGCGGCGCTCAGCCCGCTCACGGTCAGGCAGTCGCCGTCAAGCCGCACGTCGGCGCCCTCCGAACTGAGGACGGCGGCCAGCTCGACGGGGTCGGCCGTGCGCACGGTGACACCCGCGCCGGTGCCGCGGGCGGCGAACGAAGCCAGGCTCTCGTCGGCGATCAGCTCGCCGCGGCCGATGACGACGAGGCGGTCGGCGGTGTTCTCCATCTCGCTCATCAGGTGGCTGGACACCAGCACGGTGCGTCCTTCGGCGGCCAGGCGGAGGAACAGGCCGCGTACCCAGCGGACGCCCTCGGGGTCCAGGCCGTTGATCGGCTCGTCGAACAGCAGCACGGGCGGATCGCCCAGCAGGGCGGCGGCGATGCCGAGCCGCTGGCGCATGCCGAGGGAGAACCCGCCGATGCGCCGGCGCGCCACCGCGGCCAGCCCGACCTCCTCAAGCACCTCGGCCACCCGGCGGCGGGGCAGGCCGTTGCCGCGGGCCAGCGCCCACAGGTGGGCGGTGGCGGTGCGGCCGCCGTGGACGTGGCCCACGTCGAGCAGGGCGCCGACGTGGCGCAACCCCGCCTTGTGGCGGGTGAAGGGCAGACCGTCGACGGTGGCGGTGCCGCTGGTCGGGCGGTTCAGTCCGAGGATCATGCGCAGGGTGGTGCTCTTGCCGGCGCCGTTGGGGCCGAGGAAGCCCGTGACGTGCCCCGGCCGTACGGTGAACGTCATGTCGTTCACGGCCAGGACGTCGCCGTAGCGTTTGGTCAGTCCGTTGACTTCGATCACGCCGGCAACGCTGCCGTAGGTCAGGGGCCTGCCACAGCCGGCCGCGGGCCAGTCCTGCCTGGCCTCGGGGCGTAGGCCCGCAGGCCGATGCCGGGTGCGGAGGCGGGTCACTACGATCGACGGGTGCCCGACAAAACGCCCAGACCGCCCCTTTGGTCGCGGCTGCCTCGTCATGTGCGGAGGCTGCTCACCTGGTGCGCGGTGGCGGCAGCCGTACCGCCGCTGTATGCCGTGACGCCGGCGGATGGCGAGAGCTTCCTGCCGGTGGGGGCGGTCCACGGGGCCTTCGCGATCGCCGTGGCGCTTCCCCTGGCGTGGGCCGGGCGACGGCCGCTGCCGGTGCTCGCGGTGCTGCTGGCCGAGCTGGTCGCGGCCACGGTGCTGGCGCGGCCCGCCGCGGGAGTCTGGCCGATCTTCCTCGCGGCCGACGTCCTGGTCTGCTGCGTCACGGCCTTCCGGTCGCGGCGGGCGGGCCTGGCCGCGGCGGCCGCCGCGCTGACCGTGCAGGAGGCGGCCTGGCAGGTGGAGCTGCTGCGCGAGGGGCACCGCCTCTCGGCGCCGGCCTTCCTCGCGCTGTCGGTCCTGCTCGGGCTGGGCGTCCTGGTCGCCTGGACGGCCGGCACCGCGATCCGCCAGCGGCGCGAGTACGGCGAGGCGCTGCGTGCCCACGCCGTCACGGCGGAGAGGCTGCGCATCTCCCGCGAGGTCCACGACATGGTCGCGCACAGCATCGGCGTCATCGCCTTCCAGGCGGGCGCTGGCGCCCGGGTCATCGACAACCGGCCGGAGCAGGCACGCGAGGCGCTGAGCGCCATCGAGACCACCAGCAGGGAGACGCTGAAGGGGCTGCGGCACCTGCTCGGCGTGCTCCGCGAGCCGCCAGGCCCGTCCTTGGAGGGTCTGGCGGACGTGGACCGGCTGGCCGAGACGACCGCGGCCGCCGGCGTCCGCGTCGACGTGCGCAGGCACGGGCGCCCGCGTCCCCTGCCCTCGGCCGTCGACAGGTCCGCCTTCCGGATCATCCAGGAGTCGGTCACCAACGTGGTGCGCCACGCGGGCACCGGCCACTGCCGGGTCTCCATCGGCTACGGCAGCCAGGAGCTCAGCATCGACGTCGTCGACGACGGACCCGGCGCCGCCTTCGAGGGAGGCGGGCACGGCATCGCCGGGATGCGCGAGCGGGTCGCCCTGCTGAACGGCGACTTCTCCGCCGGACCGCGCGCCGAGGGCGGCTTCCGCGTCGCCGTGCGCCTGCCGCTGGAGGCGACATGACGATCCGCGTCGTGCTCGCCGACGACCAGCCGCTGATCCGGGCAGGCCTGCGCATGGTCATCGACGCCGACCCGGGCGTCGAGGTCGTGGGAGAGGCGGGGACCGGAGCCCAGGCGATCCAGATGGCCAGGCAGCTGTGTCCCGACGTGGTGGTCATGGACATCCGCATGCCCGGCATGGACGGCATCGAGGCCACCCAGGCCGTCACCGCCGAATCCCCCGCCACCCGGGTGATCATGCTGACCACGTTCGACGAGGACGACAACGTCTACGCCTCGCTGCGCGCCGGGGCCAGCGGGTTCCTGGTCAAGGACATGGCCCTGGAGGACATCCTGTCGGCCGTCCATGTGGTGGCCGCGGGTGACGCGCTGCTCGCGCCCGGCGTCACCCGCCGCCTCATCGCCGATTTCGCCGCCCGCCCCTCCCCCGCCGCCCGGCCGCGCGAGCCGGCGCGCATCACGGCTCGGGAACGCGAGGTCCTCACGCTCGTCGGGCGCGGCCTGTCCAACGCCGAGATCGCCGCCTGCCTGCACATCAGCCCCGCCACCGCCAAGGCGCACGTCGCCAACCTGCTCACCAAGCTCGACGCCCGCGACCGTGTCCAGCTGGTCATCATCGCCTACGACGCCGGCCTGGTCGCCCCATCCGGCTGAGGCTCCGCACCTCGATACGACACATATGCGAACATTGTCGGCTTGCCGTACATCCAAGGTCCTGTGACTCTTGTGACGGGTGATCCGGCGCGGATCGGTGGGTACTGGCTGGCCGGGCGGTTGGGCGCGGGTGGCCAGGGGGTCGTGTACGAGGGCTACGACGCGGCCGGGCGCCGGGTGGCGATCAAGATGTTGCACGGCGCCGACGTGGGGCTGCTCGAGCGTGAGGTGATCGCGGCCCGGCGGATCTCCTCCTTCTGTACGGCGGGGCTGATCGATGCCGATCTGACCGGTCCCCGGCCGTATCTGGTCAGCGAGTACGTCGAGGGGCCCAGCCTGGGGCAGGCCGTACGGGAGGGCAGGGTCTTCGACGGCGGCGAGCTGCACCGCCTGGCGACCGGCGTCGCGACCGCGCTGACCGCGATCCACGACGCGGGCGTGATCCACCGCGACATGAAGCCGGACAACGTGCTGCTGGGCCCCGACGGGCCGCGGGTGATCGACTTCGGGCTGGCGCGGACGCTGGAGATGTCGCTGACCGCGACCGGCCTGATCTCCGGGACGCCCACGTACATGGCGCCGGAGGTGTTCACCGGCGAGCGGGCCGGGGCGCCGGCGGACGTGTTCGCGTGGGGCGGGATCGTGCTGTTCGCCGCGACCGGCAGGGACCCGTTCAAGGCCGAGACGCTCGGCGCGGTCATGCACCAGGTGATGTCGGTCGAACCGGACCTGACCATCCTGCCGGAGTCGCTGCGCCCGCTGGTGCACGCCGCGCTGCGCAAGGACCCGCTGAGCCGTCCCACCGCGCGCGCCCTGCTGCTGGCGCTCATCAGCGGCGACGGGCATCTCGACACCGCGCGCCTGCTCGAGGAGGGCAGCCGCGCCTCGCACCTGAACACACAGGGGCACGATCCCGGGCTCGGCCCGCTGGCCGAGGAGGCGTACGGCCTGCTCGGCCCCGCCGACCGCGAGCTGGCGGCGCAGGTGTTCCTGCGGCTGGTCACGGTCGACGACGAGGGCGACATCACCGTACGGCGGGCCAGGCTGAGCGAGTTCGCCGAGGCCGAGGGCGTGCTGCGGGTGTTCGGCTACCTGCTGGAGATCAGCGGCGAGGAGGTACGGCTGGCCAGGCCCGCGTTACCGCACGCGTGGCCGCGGTTCCGCCGCTGGATCGAGACGAACAGGGACGGCCTGGCCGCCCACCGCGACATCCTGAGCGCGGCGCGCCGCTGGGACGACGGCGGCAGGCGCGACGGCGACGTGTACTCGGGCCGGTCACTGGAGCACGCCCTGCATTGGGCGGCGACCGCCCGGCGGGACATCACGCTGGCCAGAGTGGAACGCGACTTCCTCGACGCGGGCGCGGCGCTCGGCCGGCGCAGGGCGCGCAGGAACCGGCTGGTGTCGGTGACTCTGGCGGCGTTGCTGGTGGTCGCGCTGGCGGCGACCGGGGTGGCGGTCTGGCAGGGCAAGGTGGCCAACGACCGGTTCCGCGTCTCGGAGGCGGCCAGGATCGCGGCGGCGGCCGGATCCGTCAGGGCCACGGACCCCCGCCTGGGCGCCCTGCTCAGCGTGGCGGCCTGGCGGCTGGATCCGACCCCGGAGACGCGCAAGGCGATGAACGACTCCCTCGCCCAGCGCGAGACCACCATGTTCCACGACCCGTCCACCGATCCAGGCACGATCCGCACGCTCAGCTCCGACGGCCGGACCCTGGTCAGCGTCAGCGGCGGCGAGGCCCGCTTCTGGGACGTCGTGACCGGGCGCCAGTCCGGCACGGTGAAGCTGCAGGTCAAGGGGTCGCCGCTGGACGTGGCGCTGAGCCCGTCGGGCACGGTGCTGGTGGTGCTGACGAGCCGGGAGGCTCACACCTGGGAGGTGAAGACGGGCAGGTCGAGCCGGGTCTGGCCGCTGCGCAAGCCGATCGCGGGCGATCAGAGCGACCTGGTGGCCGTCAGGTTCGGCACCGTCGATCGCTACGTGGTGCTGCAGTTGGACAACGACTTCACGCTCTGGGACCTGCGGACCGGCCAGACCACACCGATGGGCGGTTACTGGAACGGCGCGATGACTCCCGACGGGTCCGCCGTCTACATGCACTACCGAGGCAACGCCACGATCGGGAGGTTCGCGCTGCCCAGCATGAAGCTCACCGGGACCAGGCCCGTTCAGGAGTCGTGCGCGTACTGCCCCGATCCGCTGGCGGTGACCAGGAAGGGCATGGTGCTCGAGGTGCTGCCGCAGGGGCGGCTCGGGCTGAGCGGCAAGGACCCGTTCATGAGCGGCACGGTGGTCGACGCCGGCCCGCACCAGTGGAACAAGGGCCGGGTGGTGTTCAGCCCGGACGAGCGGTTGCTGGCCTCGGCGACCGAGAAGCAGATCCAGGTCTGGGGTGGCGGGGTGCTCCTGGTCTCGCTCACCATGGCGGCCTCCGCGGATTCCGCCGAGTCGGCGGCCGAGTCCATGTCGCCTCAGCCGAGATTCGACCCCGGTGGGAAGGTGCTGCGCTACCTGAGCGAGGACCGCGTGTTCTCCCTGGACGTGTCGGCGCTGTCCGCACCCGCCCATTCCGAGATCACCCCGCTGACGGTCAGCCCCGACGGCGCACGGACTGTGGTTCTCCGCGGTGCGGACTCGGCCGACGACGCCTACCTGGACAGCGGCGGCCACAGCGCCCTGCTGCTGCACGGCGGGTCCGAGGAGACGTTCTCCTTCACCGGCGCCGATTTCAGCCCCGACGGCAAGCAGATCGCACTGGGCACCTTCGAGATCTCCCAGAACGGGCCCGACGACGTCAGGAACACTGCCAGGCTGCGGATCCACGACGCCACGACCAGGAAGGAGATCAAGCGGCTCACGGTGAGCGCCGACAGCGAGGCCTGGGTGCGGGGCTTCAGCCCCGACGGCAGCAAGGTCGCGGTGATCGTCCAGACCTCGGACGACTCGTCCAAGGCCGTGCTCCAGCTGTGGGACTGGCGGGCTGGCCGCGCCCTGTGGTCGGTCAAGACGCGCGGCCTGACCGAGGTGTACTTCAACCGCGACGGGACCCGGCTCGCGCTGCTGGCCGATGAGCCCGCGCTGCTGGACGCGGCTACCGGCAGGACCGTGGGTTCCGGCTTCAGCGGCACGGGCCGGGTGACCAAACTGGTCCATGGCGCCTTCACCCGGTCCGGGGAGCTGGTGACCACCGACAACCACGGGCGGCTCACCGTCTGGGATCGGCAGGGCTCGCCCAGGGTGGTCATCCAGGGGCCGTCGGGCGCTCCCAGCGGCCTGGCCGTCTCAACAGCGGAGGACCTGGCCGGCGTGGTGGGCTCCGACGGCCGGGTCCGCCTCTACGACCTGGCGCTCGGCCGGCCGATCGGTGCGCTTCCCGCCGACCGGGGCAGGGTCCAGCTGGCGGCCTTCACCAGGGACGGCGCCCGGCTGATCACCTACGACGATCTCGGCGGGCGCCACGAGCACCCCGTCGCGCCTTCCGCGGTGGCCGACGCGCTGTGCCACCGCCCCTGGCGGCCCCTCACCGAGCAGGAATGGACGGCCACCGTGCCCGACCTCCCCGCCGTGGAGGTCTGCGCATAGGTCGCTGCTTTCTCTGACCAGCACCAAATCTCGGGTGGGCGTTCGCGTTCCGTAAGGTTCCCGCTCACTGCGCGTGATTTGCTGAGGTCGAGGGAGAGGTGCTCATGATGGACGCGCAGTTGCCCCGGGCGGGCCCTGCCTGCCTGGCGATCCTCCGCATCGCCATCGGCCTGCTGTGGATCCAGAACGTGGCGTGGAAGCTGCCGCCCGACTTCGGCCGGGGGACGAAGTCCGGTCTGTTTCTGTTCACCGGGTACGCGGTCGAGTATCCGGTGCTGGCGCCGTGGGCCTGGTTCGTGAAGACGCTGGTGCTGCCCAACTTCGTGTTCTTCGGCTGGCTGACCCTGCTGGTGGAGGCGGGGCTGGGGGCGTTCCTGCTGGTGGGGCTCGCCACCCGGCTCTGGGCGCTGATCGGTGTCGCGCAGACGTTGGCGATCACCTTGTCCTCGCTGAACGCACCGCATGAGTGGCATTGGACCTATTTCCTGATGCTGCTGGCCCACCTCGTCATCTTCGGTACCGCGGCAGGTCGTTACTGGGGCGTGGACGGCGTGCTGCGGGCGGTGTGGTCGCGGGGGTCGGATCCGGTGTCCCGTCTACTGGCGAGGGTGTCATGAAAGCGGCCATGGTTCTGGGCATCGTCTCCTTGGTGAGCGCGGTGCTCGTGCTGGTGAGCAACGCCCGCTGGCAGTTCGTCTCGATGACCTGGCGGACGGCGATCGTCGCGGTGGTGCTCGGCGTGCTGGCGATCGTCGTCTCGCGGCTCGGTCGTGCACGGCTCGTGGCGGTAGTGGGGCTGATCTACCTGCTGGCCGCACTGGTGCAGCTGGTGGAGCTGGGTGTGGGCGCGCACTGGCTGGGCGGGACAGGTTCGACGGTGTCGCTGTGGCTCGGCCTGGGCGCGGGCCTGCTCGCGCTTGGCCTGTACGGCGGGCCGGAGCCGCTGTCCGCCGCCGCCCGGCCTGGGCGTGGGTGAGTCCGGCGCATCAGGTTTAGAGGATCGGACCGTGGGCGGCTGCGGAGACTCCTTACAGGATTATGGCCCTGCCTGGATGGCGGGTGATGGTGTGCGCTGCAAGGCTGATGGTGAAAACGGATTCGGATGATCCGGAGGCTACCTGGCATGCCGCGGACCAGGGAGAACGCCGTGCGGCTACTGGACGCCGCCCAGGCGCCCCTGCTCGCGCGGCGCTACTACGCGCAGGGAGATCCAGGCTCGCTGGTCTCGTCGCTGGCGCAGGTGCCCGAGCTGCTGGAGGTCGCGCTGCCGTTCATCGGCACGGCGCTCGGTCCGTCCGCCCTGCCGTGGCGGACCAAGGAACTCGTCATCGTCCGGGTGTCCGCCCGCGCCCAATGCCGCTACTGCGTGCAAACCCACACGCCTGTCGCCCTCGACGCGGGCCTGAATCGGACCGAGGTGCGCGCGCTGCGCGGCGAACTCGACTACGCCGAGGTCTTCCACGACCCCGCCGAACGGGCCGTCGTGGCCTGGTCCGACGCCGTCGCGGCGGCGAAGGGCCCGGTTGCCCGTGAGGTCCGCGACGCGCTCTTCGAGCACTTCGAGGACCACGAGATCGTGGAGCTCACCATGCTGGCCGGGGCGACGCTGATGCTCAACAGGTTCGCCACCGCGCTCGAGCTGCCCACCAGCGAGGCCACCCTGGCCCGCCTGGCGGCCGAGGAGTTCCTGTGACCATCGCCGAAGCCGTCGCCACCGGAAAGCTACCCGGCCGGGTCTGGCTGTATGCCAACTACCACTGCAACCTGGCCTGCGTCTACTGCCTGACCGAGTCGGCGCCCGGCGTCCCACGCCGCGAGCTCGGCCACGAGCGCATGGTGGAGATCGCCGGAGAGGCCGCCGAGCTGGGCTTCACCGACCTCGGGGTCACCGGCGGCGAACCGTTCCTGCTGATGTGGCTGCCCGAGGCGCTGGCGGAGATGGCCGAACAGCTGCCGGTGCTGGTGCTCACCAACGGCACGCTGTTCACGCCCAAGCGGCTGGAGCGGCTGGAGCCGATCCGCGGCGGCCGGGTGGCCATGCAGATCTCCCTCGACCGGCCCGACCCCGACGCCAACGACGAGATGCGCGGACCTGAGAACTTCCGCAAGGTCGTGGACGCCGTGCCCCGCCTGGTCGAGCGCGGCGTCAGGGTGCGCATCGCGACCACGGTCGAGTCGATCGAGGACGCTGAGCTCGACCGGCTCTGCGCCCTGCACCGCGCGCTCGGCGTCCCCGACGAGGATCACATCATCCGGCCGATCGTCCACCGGGGTCGCGCGGTCGACCACGACCTCGGCGTCACCGCGGGTCAGTACGACCTCCCCGCCGAGTTGACCATCACCGCGGACGGGGCTTTCTGGAGCCCCTTCGGCCCCACTGTCCACGGCGGACTGCTCGACACCGACCTGCTCATCACCAGGACCACCCGGCCGCTGAGCGTGCCCGCCACGGCGCTGCTCGGCCTGGTGGAGAACCGCCCGCCGGGCGACGACGTCACCTTGAACATCCGTTGAGCGTGAACCCTCCAGTGTCCGGTCGGGCACTATCGACCACCGCCGCGGGCGAAGCGCGGGAGCCGAACTCCTCCTGCGCGATGGCGTATGCTCCCCGATCGGAGGCGCATGTGTCCTGGTGGGCGCCCTGGTCTTCAAAACCGGTGGACGGCGCGCCGCGCCGTCGGCGGGTTCGATTCCCGTGCGCCTCCGCTCGGCGAGGACGATGAGCATGGATCCTCGACGCCGTATCCCGCCAACCGACGCCCTGCTCGGGGATCCCCGTATCGCACAGGCCGCCGGAGGTGCGAGCCGTACCATCGTCAAGGCCGTCGTGATCGCCGCGCAGCAGCGGGCCCGGGCTGGAGAGATCGCGCCGGAGGACGTGGTGGCGGCCACGCTGTCGGCGCTCGCCGGGTCCAGGAAGGTGATCAACGCGACCGGGGTGCTCGTGCACACCAATCTGGGCCGCGCGCCGCTCTCCGCCGCCGCCGTCGACGCGCTGGCCGCCGCCGCAGGATGCACCGACGTGGAGTTCGACCTGGTCACCGGCGAGCGGGCGCGGCGGGGACGCGCGACGCTCGCCGTACTGGCGGCAGCCGTACCCGACGCCGAAGACGTGCACGTCGTCAACAACAACGCCGCCGCGCTGCTGCTGGCCGCGACCGCTCTGGCCGCGGGACGGGAGATCGTCATCAGCCGAGGCGAGCTGGTGGAGATCGGCGACGGCTTCCGCCTGCCCGACCTGCTCCAGTCCACCGGCGCACGGCTGCGCGAGGTGGGCACCACGAATCGCACCACCGCCCGCGACTACAGCGACGCGATCGGCCCGGACACCGCTTTCGTCCTGAAGGTCCACCCGTCCAACTTCCGGATCGAGGGCTTCACCGCGGCAGCCTCGGTGGCGCAGCTGAGCGGCCTGCCGGCGCCGGTCATCGCGGACATCGGTTCAGGACTGCTCGAGCCGGAGCCGTCGCTGCCCGCCGAACCGGACGCGCGCAGCGCGCTGCGGGCGGGTGCCGCGTTGGTGACGGCCAGCGGGGACAAGCTGCTCGGCGGCCCCCAGGCCGGGCTGATCCTCGGTCGCTCGGACCTGATCGACCGGCTGCGCAGGCACCCGATGGCCCGTGCCCTGCGGGTCGACAAGCTGACGCTGGCAGCACTCGGAGCGTCGTTGCGCGCGGAATCGCCGACGCGGCTGGCGCTGCACCAGAGCATGGAAGCCCTCGAACTGCGGGCACATCGGCTGGCCGAACGGCTCGGCTGCGCCGTGGTGAACTCCTTCGCCGTGGTGGGCGGCGGGGGCGCGCCGGGCCACCGGCTGCCCAGCGTGGCTCTGGTGCTGCCCGAGCGGTTGGGGCTGCCGCTGCGAAGTGGTGACCCGGCGGTCGTCGGCCGGGTCACCGGCGGCCGGCTCCTGCTCGATCTGCGCTCGGTCCCCGCGGATCAGGACGACGATCTCGCAGCGGCGGTGCTGGCATGCACGTGATCGCCACCGCCGGGCACGTCGACCACGGCAAGTCCACCCTCGTCCGGGCGCTCACCGGGATGGAGCCGGACCGGTGGGCGGAGGAGCGCCGCCGCGGAATGACCATCGACCTGGGCTTCGCCTGGGCCACCCTCCCCTCGGGGCGGCGGCTGGCCTTCGTGGACGTCCCCGGCCACGAGCGCTTCGTCACCAACATGCTCGCGGGCGTGGGGCCGGCCCCGGCGGTGATGTTCGTCGTGGCCGCCGACGAGGGGTGGCGGGCCCAGTCCGCCGAACACCTGGCGGCCCTCGACGCGCTGGGCGTGTCGCGCGGAGTGCTCGTCGTCACCCGTGCGGACCTGGCCGACCCCGGGCCCGCGCTGCGGCAGGCCAGGGACCGGCTGGCCGGTACGGCGCTCGCCCACGTCCCCGAGGTCGTCGTCAGCGGCCGCACGGGAGCGGGGCTGCCCGACCTGGTCGCGGCCCTGGACCGGCTCACCGGGACAGCGGCCCCACCGGAAACCGGCGCGGCCGTCCGGCTGTGGATCGACCGGGCGTTCACCGTTCGCGGTGCCGGAACCGTGGTCACCGGCACCCTCACCGCGGGCACGCTCCGGGCAGGGGATGAGTTGCTGCTGGATGCCCGCCGCGTGCGGGTGCGCGGACTGCAGAGCATGAACGAGGCGGCGGACGCGATACCGGCTGTGGCGAGGGTCGCGGTCAACCTCCGCGGAGTCGAGCGAGACCAGGCGGCGCGTGGCATGACGCTGCTCACGCCGGGGGCGTGGTTGTTCACTGACATCCTGGACGTACGGCTCGCCGGCCCCCGGATGGACTCCCGGCGGAGATCGGGCGCCGAGGCGGTGTTCCACATCGGGTCCGCGGCCGTCGCCGCTCGCGTACGCGTCCTCGGCGGCGACCTCGCCCGCCTGACCCTGGCGCGGGCGTTGCCACTGCGGATCGGTGACCGCGGGCTGCTACGCGCCGACGGCATCATCCGGGTCGACGTGCTCGACGTCCGGCCTCCCTCTCTGGTCCGCAGAGGCGCGGCGGCCGCCCGGGCGGCCGAACTGGCCACCGGAACACCGACCGCGGGCGATCTCCTGCGCCGCCACGGCCTGATGCGCCGTTCCGAGCTGGCCGCGATGGGCGTCGTGACCGACGTGGCCGCCGTCGCAGGGGAATGGCTCGCCGACCCCGCGCGCTGGGCTCAGCTGGCCGAACGCCTCACCGCTCAGGTCGCGAACTACGCCGGACGCCACCCGCTGCGCGCGGGAATCTCCCTCGAAGAGGCGCGGGCCGCGCTGGACCTGCCGGAAAAGCGTCTGGTCGAAGCGCTCGTCCGGCCGCCGCTCCAGGTCCGCGCGGGACGCATCCTGCCACCAGGAGCCACCCTGCCGGGGCCCGTGCTTGCGGCGGTCGAACAGGTGCTGGCCGACCTGTCGGCGGCGCCGTACCGGTCGCCGGATTCCGCGCGGCTGCGCGAGCTCGGGCTCGACACCGAGGCACTCGCGGCGGCCGTGCGAGCGGGATTGCTGCTGCGGATCGGCGAGCACCTCGTGCTCGCGCCGGGCGCCGACGTCCAGGCGCGAGGCGTACTCGCCCAGCTGCGCCGGCCTTTCACGGTGAGCGACGCCCGCCGCGCTCTCGGCACCACGCGCCGCGTGGCCGTACCGCTGCTGGAGCATCTCGATCGGGAAGGCCTGACCCGCCGCGTCGACGGCGAGCGGCGCATCACCCGATGACAGGCTTCGTCAGTGGGCAGGGCCGGTGGATACGACCTGTGGCGCGTCGCGGATGGCCCGGGCGGCGTTGATCAGGCCGATGTGGCTGAAGGCCTGGGGGAAGTTCCCGATGGGCTCCCCGGTGATGGAGTCGACCTCCTCGGCCAGCAGGCCCACGTCGTTGGCGCACGACGCCGCGGTCTGGAACACCTGCTTGGCGAGGAAGTCCTCACCCGTCAGGGCAAGGGCGTGGGCGAGCCAGAAGGTGCACAGGAGGAACGTGCCCTCCCGGCCTTCCAGCCCGTCGGCGGCGTGGTACCGGTGCACCAGGCCGCGGGCGTCGGTCAGCTGCGCGGCGACGGCGTCCACGGTGGCCCGCACCCGGGGATCGTCGCCCGGGAGGAACCCGACCAGGGGCATCACCAGCGCGGCGGCGTCCAGGTCTGTGCCGGTGAAGGTCTGGGTGAACGCGCCGACCTGCTCGTTCCAGCCGTGCTCCAGGATCGCGGCCCGGATCTCGTCGCGCGTACGCGTCCAGTCGGCGACCCGGTCGGTGGCCCCCAGCAGGGAGGCGAGGGCGATGGCCCGGTCCAGGCCCACCCAGCACATGAGCTTGGAATGCAGGAAGTGCCGGCTGGGACCCCGTATCTCCCACAGGCTCTGGTCCGGTTCCTGCCAGCGGCGGGCGGCCGTCTCGGCCACTCCTACCAGGAAGGTACGGACGAGCGGGTCGAGGTGGCCGGCGTCGCGGTAGATCTGGTGGGCCGCGTCGAGCAGCTCGCCGTACACGTCCGCCTGGCGCTGCTGCCAGGCGTCGTTGCCGACGCGCACGGGAGCGCTGCCCCGCCAGCCGGACAGGTGGGGCAGCGACCGTTCACTCAGGTCGCGCTCGCCGCCCACGCCGTACATGATCTGCAGGTCCATGCCGAGGTCGAGCCGGGTGGCCGAGGCGCGGGCGAGGAAGGCGAAGAACTCGGTCTCTTCCATCTCGCACGCGGCGGTGGACAGCGCTTGCAGGGTGAAGCTGGTGTCGCGGATCCAGGTGTAGCGATAGTCCCAGTTCCGCTCCCCGCCGACGTTCTCGGGTAGCGAGGTGGTGACGGCGGCGACGATGGCGCCGGTGGGCGCGTACGTCAGCGCCCGCAGGACCCGCCCGCTCTGGCCGACCAGGTCCTGCCAGGGCCCCTGGTAGCGCGCGTGCAGCTTGGACCAGGAACGCCACCCCGCCGCGGTGTCCTCGATGCGGCGGCGGATGCGGTGCGGTTGCCGGCGTGACGGTTCGGCACCCCAGGCCCAGCTGGACTCCAGGGCGAAGCCGAGGCGTTGCCCGGCTCGCAGCGTGACCGTGGTGTCCGCCACCGAACCACTCACCCGCAGGTCGACGGGGGTCGACAGGGTGAGGAGGTTGGCGCCGCCGTGCGCGACGAGGGCGCCGTCGACCTGTTGCATCAGTGGCTGGACCAGGCCGAACTCGGGGCGTGGCGCGTACACCACTTCCACCGGCACCTGCCCCTCGACGCAGGTCACCAGGCGGAGGAGGACACCCGGCGAGGACGCGCCCAGCGCGTGCCCGCGTTCCCGCCGGCCGAGCGCGAGAGCGTCGAGCACCACCACGGTCCCGTCCGGACCGTGGAAGGTGGTCTCCAGCACCAGGGTGTCGTCCAGGTATCTGCGGGTGGCCTTGCCAGGCCGTGAGGGACGGATCGACCAGTACCCGGCATCCTCGTCGAGCAGCCGGCCGAAGATCGACGGGCTGTCGAAGCGCGGCACGCAGAGCCAGTCCACCGAGCCGTCGGAGGTCACCAGGGCCGCTGACCGGCAGTCCCCCAGCAAGGCGTAGTCGCTGATCGGTCGTGTGCTCACCGGAGCCCCTTTCAGCCGCCAGAGGGCACGCCGCCGACCTGCAGCTCTTAGCCAAAAGTCCGGAATGCCCCCTTTCAGGCATTTTAGCTTGCCGCTATCAGGCGCTCCCGTAACGTCATCGCACCCCATGGCGTCCGGCTCATCACCTCATGCCCGCCAGCGACGCGCGTACCCTGGCGATCAGCTCGGGCGGCAGCGGGGCGTAGCCGAGAAGCGACAGGTTGGACTGGCCCGCGTTGCTGGCGGCGTAGTCCAGGAAGCCGCGCAGCAGCGGTTGCGAGCCCTTGGCGCAGGCGATCTCATAGGTGACAAGCACGATCGGGTACGCTCCCGGCTGCTTGACCGTGGGATCGAGCTTGATCGCCAGGTCCCCGCCCACGCCGACGACCGTGGCGCCGACCAGGGCCTGGCTCGCGCTCTCCGGCGTCAGCGTGACGTACTCGCCCGCGGCGTTCTGCACCCTGGCCAGGTGCAGCTGGGCGCCGCTGGCGTAGCCGTACTCCACGTAGCCGATCGAGTCGTCGGTGGTCTTCACCGCGTCGGTCATCTCGGGCGACCCCCTCACGCCCTCGCCGCCGGGCGCGAGCCACGTCATCGAGGGCTGGTACGGCCAGCCGCCCACCTGGCTGAGGAAGCTGGTCAGGTTCTTGCTGGTCCCGGAGTCGTCGGAGCGGTGGAAGGCCCGGATGCCCACGTGGGGCAGGTCGGCGCCCGGGTTCTCACGGGCGATCGCGTGGTCGTCCCACTTGGTGATCTTCCCGCTGAAGATGCCGGTGAGAGTGGTGGGCGAGAGCTTCAGGTCGGGCACGTCCATCAGGTGGTAGATCACCGCGATGGGTCCCACCACCATCGGCAGATGCAGCGCCCGGCTGCCGCAGCGCCTGTCGGCCTGCACCCGCTGCTCGGCGTTCATCACGTAGTCGGAGCCGGCGAACGCGGCATGGCCACGGATGAAGGTGCGCACGCCTTCACCCGATCCGACGGGATGATAGATGATGTTCGCCCCCGGGACGATCCTGGTGAACCCCGCCCGCCAGGCGTCGATCGCGCTGACCTGTGCCGTCGAACCCGCGCCCACGATCGTCGCCGCCTGTCCCGGCAACGAGCTCACGCTCTGCTCCTCGCCGCACGCGGCCAGCGCGACCGCCGCCAGCAGGGCAGCCGCGCCGACCGCAGTCGCGTTTCCCACATCTCAGACGCTATGGACGCACGCTGATGACTTCCTGCATCTACCGGCAAAGCGGACACGAAGGAACGGTCGCCAACCGGTCAAGCCCCCCGCATGGCGCCCCGGCCCTCCGGTCAGACGGCTTCAATCGCCTGACCTGCCGGTCGGGCGGGCGCGGACGTGCATGCGTTCGCCCTGGCTGCCGAACAGCGTCAGGAGCTCGACCGGCTGCGGGTCGGCGCTGGTGAAGGCGTGCGGGACGCGGGTGTCGAACTCGGCCGCCTCGCCGGGCGTGAGCACGACCTCCTTGTCGGCCAGCAGCAGGCGCAGCCGGCCTGACATCACGTAGAGCCACTCGTAGCCCTCGTGCACGCGCAGCTCGCCGACGGACTCCTGCGGGATGATCATCTTGTACGCCTGGATGCCGCCGAGCCGCCGGGCCAGCGGGATCACCGTCCTGCCGTGGTGCCGCACGGGGCGCAGGTGCACCCGCGGGTCCCCGGTCTCCGGCGCGTCGACCAGCTCGTCGAGCGGCACGCCGTACGCCCTGGCCAGGGGCAGCAGCAGTTCCAGCGTCGGCTTGCGCAGGCCCGACTCCAGCCGCGACAGGGTGCTGACGGAGATGCCGGTCGTCTCGCTCAGCTCGTTCAGCGTGGTTCCGGCGGCCATGCGCAGCGCCCGCAGCCGCGGCCCGACCGCCGTCAGCACCTGCTCGAAGTCGTCGCCCACCTTGCCAATCTAGCAAACTACATTGCCATGAGCTTCCTCCACGCGGCCTCAGGACGTGGTGAAGCGGTGCAGGCGTTCGCCGATCTTGTAGTAGAGGTTGCCGAAGGAGTCCGTGGCCAGGCCGTCCATGCCGGCGGCCGTCAGCAGCACGGTCATCGCCTTGGTCGCCTTGTCGATCTTGAAGAGCTGGTCGCCGATCGAGCCGTAGACACTGGCGGGGTCCTGCTTGATCGTCACCAGGTTCGCGTCGCGCCAGGCGCGCGCCGTGTCCTGCGTGTAGTCGACGGTGAACAGCTTCTTCACCGTGGGCCACGTGTCCGAGGCCGGGTCGTACACGAACAGCCAGCCCTCGGCGAAGCCCCAGATCTTGCCGTCCACCTCGGCGACGGCCGTGATGGCCTGGCGGTTGGTGATGGCGGCGGGCAGCGGGTGCGGCGTCACCGCGTCCTTGACGGGGTCGTAGTCGAACAGCGCGGCCGAGGCGCCGGGCTCCAGGACCGGGGTGACGCCGAGCGCGCCCCGGGTCGAGGTGCCGCCGTAGACCTTGCCGCCGGCGTAGGCGAGCGAGACCACGGCCTGGTCGCGCACCACGCACAGGGTCCTGCCGCCTGCGCCGGGGTTCCAGATGTTGAGCGCGCCGCTGCGCTTGCCGTACTTGGGGACCGTACCCAGGTAGATCGTGCCGTCGGGCGAGCCCGCCAGGGCGTAGGGGCGGTCCTGCGGGGGCGGGTCGTCGCCGTTGGCGCAGTCGTCGGCCTTGTCGCCGGCGTGGCCGCCCTCATAGAGCTTCGTGGGTGGCCACGGGCCGGCCGGGTCGTACTCGTAGAGCCTGGCCGAGGGGTAGGTGCCGAAGTAGAGCTTGCCGTTGATGGTCTTCAGGCTGTCGGTCTGGGTGAGGCCGGCGAGGGTGGGCGTGTCAGGCGCGGTGTCGTCGGCGTCGCCGCGCAGCGGGTCGTAGACGCCGGTGCCGCCGGTCAGGTAGCCGCCGGTGTAGATCCTGCCGTCGGGTCCCGCGCCCAGCGCGTTGATCGCCGCGGGCAGCACCGGGGTGTTCGGCACGAGGTGGGTGGTCGCCTGGCCGGTCGCGGGCGCGTACTTGAAGATCTTGGTGCCGTCCTGGGAGGCGCCGAGGCCGACGAGCGTGTCGCCGACCCAGCCGTAGGCGGTGACGTCGAGGCCGGGCTGGACGGTGGTCTGCTGCCAGGTCTTGGCGGCCAGGTCGTAGGAGCACAGGTAGCCGTCCCTGACGAACCACACCTTGCCGTCGCGGGCGTCGGAGATGTGCAGGTCGACGTCGGTGATCGTGGCGTCGACGGCGGACCGGTAGGTGCCGTCGGCGTTCTTGATCACGTCGAGCACGAGCAGCGTACGGTCGACCCAGGCGAACAGCCGCCCGCCGGTCCAGGTGACGCCGCCGACCATGGAGTTGACCGCGTACGCCGGGGGCAGCAGGTCGGAGCGGTCGCCGGTCACGTTGTCGAACCTGATGAGCGCGGCGTTGGTGCCGACGCCCAGGTAGCTGGCATTGGCGACGGGGTCGTGCGCGATGCTGCGCACGTACTCCACGGTCCCCCACACCGGGGCCGCGATCGAGCTGATCTTCCCGTTGTCGTACTTGAAGTACTGGCCGCCGTTGTAGCTGCCGCCGTAGATCTTGCCGTTGGCGCCCGGCGCGAGGCCGAAGATGACGGAGTAGCCGCCCTCGGCCCTGCCCAGATCGGTCACCGCCGACTGGCCGGGGACGTAGCTGTAGAGCTTGGAGTTGGGATAGGTGCCCAGGTAGACGGTGCCGTCGGTGGCCGTGGTCGCGGCCCAGCCGCCCACGGTGGGCGAGCTCGCCGTGTCGGGGATCGTGATCTTCTTCGTCACCGTCTCGGTGGCCACGTCGATGGCGGCCAGCTGCGGGTTGGTCTCGGCGGTGCCGGTGTACAGGCCGTACACCTGGCCGCCGGCGAACGTGGTGGCGTTCGGCACCGAGCTCTGCAGCTGTACGCCGAGGTCCGTGTCGGCCTTGGAGATCAGGATGTCGTCCCAGTAGGCCGTGCCCTGGTTGGCGACGCCGGAGTAGACGAGCGCCGACACCGCCGTCGTCCCGGTAGGCGCGGTCCCGGCGGCCTGGACGTCCGCCCATCCGCCGGTGGGTCCCGCGACGTGGGTGCTGCCGCTGCCCAGCAACTGCCCGGACGAGCCGCGGAAGCGGACGTAGAGGTCGGCGCTCCCCGTGTCCACCCAGACCTTGGCGAAGACCACGTAGCGGGTGTTCGCGGTGGCGGCCAGGCCCGGCGTGCTCTCCAGGCCGTAGGCCTTGGCGTCGGCATCGGCGATCCGCGCGCTGGTCCGGCCCTGCCAGGTGACGGCCGCAGCGCCCCCCGGGCTGTGCGAGTCGGCCCAGCCGGTGAGACCCTGGCCGAACCCGCCGTTCACGATCTTCAGGTCCGCGGCCTGTGCCGGGATCGCCGGTACGGCGAGCAGCGCGAGGACCAGGGCGAGGGCTAACGGAATCCGCATGGGCACCTCCATTGATTTTGGCCCCGACCGTAACTTGGCAAGGCTCCTTCGTCAATGAATAAGGTGATATTTCGGACCCGGCCGATATCGACCTCGCGAGCAGTCGAGACCCAGGCCGGCCGTCGTTTCGGGTAACGGTTGAAGAACGAACGGTGGCCGGTGACCGACCGGTGTACCACGATGGGACCGTGACAGGGATATCCCTCAAACGCCGCCCCCGCGCACACAAGGGGCCCTATGCGGCTCGGGCCGTGACGGAGCTGCGTTCCTGGCCCGCGCTCGCGGCACACGACAGGCGCGGGGGCGTCACCTTCTCCGTCGACGGCACCGAGATCCTGCGCCTGGCCGGCGACGACCGCGCCCAGCTCAGGCTCACCATCCCGGCCATCGACCGGCTCCAGCCGCAGCTGGAGGCCTCCGGCCAGGTCAGCGCCTGCGCCGACAAGGCGTGGGTGGCGATGAAGATCGAGGCCGAGCCCGACCTCGATCTCCTGTTGAGCCTGACCAGCGTCGCCATCAAGGCCAACACCACCTGACCTACACGATCCGAGCCGGTCACGACGGGTGCCCGGGGCGGAGGCGGGAGCGGGCGTCCCGCGTCCAGGAGCCCAGGACCATGAGCGTCTTGGTGCCCGTGACGTTGCCCGTCCTGCGCAGGTGGTCGATGACCTGCTGCAGGTGATCCAGGTCCCGCACCCTGACCCGGATCAGCGCGTCAGGATCGCCGGCGATGGTGAAGACCGCCTGCACCTCCGGCACCTCGGTGGCCGTCCTGACGATCTCGCTGACGGGCGTCGTGCCCGCGTACCGCAGCTCGGTGAAGGCCTCGATCCCCCAGCCGAGCTTGGCATAGTCGATCTCCACGGTGAAGCCGGTGATCACGCCGAGCTCCTTGAGCCGGTCAACGCGCCGCTTGACCGCCGCCACCGACAGCCCGATCTCCCCGGCCATCTCGGAGAACGTCCTGCGCCCGTCGTGGCGCAGCAGCGACAGGATCCGGTGGTCGAGATCATCGATGTCGGGCATGGGAGAACTCCTCGTGTCGGCGAACCAGACATTAGCGAAATGCCCCGTTGCCGCAAAGTGTTTGCGTCTTTGTCGTGATTTCTCATCACATACTTGCGTCGAGGCCAGTCAGCTTGTTCTCCTGAGATCCCCCCAACCAGGAGGTCCCCGGTGAGCGTGTCGCTCGATGACAGGTATACGGCCGTCGACGGCCGGGTGCTGATCTCCGGCATCCAGGCCCTGGTCCGGCTCACGCTGGAACAGCGCCGCCTGGACCAGGAGCGCGGACTGAACACCCGCGTGTTCGTCTCCGGCTACCCGGGCTCCCCGCTGGCCGGCGTCGACCTCGAGATGCGCCGCGCAGCCCGGTACCTCGACGAGGCGGGCGTGGTGCTCAAGCCGGGGCTCAACGAGGAGCTGGCCGCCACCGCCGTCGCGGGCACCCAGCTGCTCGGCAGGCTTCCCGGCCGCCGCCACGACGGCGTGACCGGCTTCTGGTACGGCAAGAACCCCGGTCTCGACCGGGCCGCCGACGCCATCCGCCACGGCAACATGGCCGGCACCGCCGCGCTCGGCGGCGCGGTGGCCTGGATCGGCGACGACCCGGGCAGCAAGTCCTCGACCGTGCCGAGCGCCAGCGAGCAAATGTGCCAGAGCATGTACATGCCGCTGCTCGCGCCCTCCTCGGTCGCCGAGATCATCGAGTACGGCCTGCACAGCGTGGCCCTGTCGCGCCGCAGCGGCCTCTGGGTGGGCCTGAAGATCGTGGCCGACATCGCCGACGCCTCGGCCACCGTCGACCTGGCCGCCCTGCGCGAGTCCATCCCCGCTCCCGACCACGCCGGACGCGAGCCCTCGGCCGCGCTGGTCGGTCCCGCGTCGCTGGACGCCGAGCACGACCTGCTCACCAAGCGGCTGGAGCTGGCCCGCGCCTACGCCCACGAGCACGGCCTCAACCGCGTCACGTTCGACCCGCGCCACGCGAGCCTGGGCATCGTGGCCTCCGGCCTGTCCTATGCCGTGCTCCGGCGGGCGCTGTCCGATCTCGGCCTGGACGAGCCCGCTCTGGAGGAGCTCGGGATCCGGCTGATCAAGCTCGGCATGCCGTACCCGCTCAACTACGAGGCCATCGCGGCGATGACCGGCGACCTGAAGCGGGTGCTGGTCGTCGAGGACAAGGTGCCGTTCCTGGAGGGGCAGCTCAAGCAGGCCCTGTACGGCAGGCCGGACGTGCCCGACGTGATCGGCAGGGAGCTGCTGACCGCCCGGGGCACGCTGGGAGCCGACGACGTGGCCAAGGCGCTGGCCGCGCTACTGCCGATCGAGGCCAAGCCGGCGCGCAGGCGCGTCTCGCTGCCGCTGGTGGCGGCCCGCACGCCGTACTTCTGCTCGGGCTGCCCGCACAACCTCTCCACCCGCACCGACGACAGCACGCTGGTCGGCGTGGGCATCGGCTGCCACGCCATGATCGCGCTGGACGGGGCGGGGCGCGGCAACCAGATCGGCATCACGCAGATGGGCGGCGAGGGCGCGCAGTGGATCGGGCTGGCGCCGTTCACCGAGGACCGGCACTTCGTGCAGAACCTGGGCGACGGCACCTTCCACCACTCCGGCTCGCTGGCCATCAGGGCCGCCGTGGCCGCCGGGGTGACGATGACCTACAAGCTGCTCTACAACGACGCCGTCGCCATGACCGGCGGCCAGCCCGCCGAGGGCCGGCTCGACGTGGCCGCGGTCACCCGGTCGCTGGCCCTGGAGGGCGTGCGGCGAATCATCGTCACCACGCCCGAGCCTGGGGATTATCGTGGCGTCCGGCTGGCGGAGATCGCCACGGTACGGCACCGCGACGACCTGGCCGAGGCCGAGCGTGAGCTGGCCGCCATCGACGGCGTGACCGTGCTCGTGCACGACGACCGGTGCGCCGCCGAGGAGCGCCGCCTGCGCAAGCGCGGCAAGCTGCCCACCCCGACCGCGAAGGTCGTGGTGAACGAGCGGGTCTGCGAGGGTTGCGGCGACTGCGGCACCGCCTCGACCTGCCTGTCCGTGCAGCCGGTCGAGACCGAGTTCGGTCGCAAGACCCGCATCCACCAGCCTTCCTGCAACTCCGACCTGAGCTGCCTGAAGGGCGACTGCCCCTCCTTCCTGCTGGTCGAGCCCGGCGTACGGCGGGCCAGGGCGGTGCCGGAGCTGCCCGTGACCCTGGTCGAGCCGGTCAGGCCGGACGAGGCGCTGATCCGGATGCCCGGCATCGGCGGCACCGGCGTCGTCACCGTCTCGCAGATCCTGCAGATGGCGGCCCACCTCGACGGGCTGCACGCCGCCGGGCTGGAGCAGACGGGGCTGGCGCAGAAGGGCGGGCCGGTCGTCAGCGACGTGCGCATCTCCAAGGACCCGATCACCGCCTCGGTGCGCGCCACGAACGGGACCACCGACGCGCTGATCGGCTTCGACCTGCTCGGCGCGGCCGCCGAGGCCAACCTGGCCGTCGCCTCGCCCTCGCGCACGGTCGCGGTGGTGAGCACCGGGCTGGTGCCGACCGCCGCCATGGTCACCGGCCGCGCCCAGACCGGCTCCCCCACGGGCGCGCTGGACCGGATCGCGTCGGCGACCCGCGGCCAGCTCTTCGTGGACGCGCACGCCCTGTCGGAGGCGCTGTTCGACGACCACATGCCGGCGAACATGCTGCTGGTGGGCGCGGCCTACCAGTTCGGGTGCATACCTGTCTCCGCCGAGGCGATCGAGCGGGCCGTCCAGCTCAACGGCGCCTCGGTCGAGCGGAACCTGGCCGCCTTCCGGTGGGGGCGTGCCACGGTGGTGGACCTCGACGCCGTACTGCGGGCCGCGGGGTTGACCTCTGAAGTGAGCGTGTCCTTCGAGGACGTGATCGCGACGAGGACGGCCGATCTGGCCGGCTACCAGAACCCTTCCTACGCCCAGCGCTATGCCTCGGACGTGCGACGGGTCGCGGAGATCGCGATCGGTAAGGCCGGCCAGGAGGACGGGACGCGGATCGCGCTGGCCTACGCCAACGGGCTGCACAAGCTGATGGCCTACAAGGACGAGTACGAGGTGGCGCGGCTGCACCTCGACCCGGCCGAGCAGGCGCGACGCGAGCGGGACTTCGGGCCGGACGCGGTCGTGTCAGTGCTGCTGCACCCGCCGGTGCTGCGGGCGCTCGGGATGAAGCGCAAGATCCGGCTGCGGCGCTCGGCCGGCGTGCTGTTCCGCGGGCTGCGGGCCGCTCGCGGGCTGCGCGGGACGTCCCTGGACGTCTTCGGGTACGCCAAGGTGCGGCGGGTCGAGCGGGCCCTGATCCCTGAGTACCGGGCGCTGGTGGCCGGCGCGCTGGCCAGGCTGGAGCCGTCGACGGCCGACACGGTGGCCTCGATCGCAGAGCTGCCCGAGGTCGTCCGCGGGTACGAGGACATCAAGCTGGCCCGGGTCGAGGAGTTCCGCACCCGCGCGGCGGCGCTGCAGGAGTCGCTGCACATTTGAGTACTCCGTACTCAGGCCGCGCCGGGCGGCTGATCGCATAGTGGGTCGCATGAAGCGACTGGGCAAGACCATGCTCGCCTGCCTGCTCTGTGCCGCGATGTTCGGCTGCGGCAGCCCACTCGATCAGTCCTCCGGCAAGCGGGGCGGCGCGCACGGGGCGCCGCTCGGCAAGGGCGACGGGCACGGGTACGGCGCGCCGATCATGATCCCTGCCAAGCAGACCGACCAGGGGCAGCCCCTGGACGACATCAGGGAGACCATCGAGAGCGGCATCCGGGACCAGTGCCCCGGGCACAAACTCTGCGTCAAGCTGCGCGTCCAGGCGGAGGACATTCCCCCCTTCACCCGGTGCACGTTCGTCTCGACCCGTCCCCCGCAGGAGACGACGGTCAAGCGCGGCTCGACCGTCGTCATCGTCACAGGCTCCGAACCCTGCGCACCCCCCTCTCCCGACGACGCCCAACCCCAGCCCGACTCCACCCCCGCCCCAGACTCCACCCCCCAGCCGGAGTCCACTCCGTGACCAAAACGCGCCCCGCCCCCGAAGCCCGCCCTGAGGCTCCGGCACCCACCGGGGCCGAGACTCTGCCGCCCGCCGGGGTTCCATCACATGCCGAGGCTCATCTCAGAGCCGACGTTCAGCCGGTTGCCGGAGCCCAGCCTGAGGCTCCGGGGCCTGAGGCTCCGTCAGATGCCGAGGCTCATCTCACAGGTGAGGTCCAGTCGGTTGCCGGAGCCCGGCCCGCGACCGCCGGCCGTACTGTCGCTGAGGCCCAGCCCGGGCTCTCGGCGGGGTTGCCCCAGGTCGCCAAGGTGGTCGGTGCGGTCGCGGCGCCCACCACGCTGCTGACCGCGGTCCTGTTCTACTTCGGCTGGTCCCACGCGTACTGGTTCTACGACTACTTCGGCGTGGACTCGGCCCTGCTGGGCCTGAGCACCCAGGACTACCTGCAGCTCAGCGTGGACGGCCTGTTCGTCCCGCTGACCGTGGCGGCCTGCGCCGGGCTGGCCGTCCTGTGGATCCGAGCCCTGCTGCGGGATCGCCGGATTCCCGCCTCCCGCCTGCTCGTCCCGGCGATGACCGGCTGCGGCCTGCTGCTCACCGCCAACGGCGTGTCCCGCATCTTCACCGAGACCTTCCTCAACCGAGGGCTGGCGGTCGCGCCGCTCACCCTGGCCGCAGGAGTGCTGCTCCTGGTGTACGCCGCCCACCTGAAGGTCGCCAACGCCCGCCCGCAGTGGGTCTCCATCCTGGAATGGACGGTCGTGTTCGTCCTCGTCGGCCTGAGCCTGTTCTGGGCGGCCAACGACTACTCGGCCGCGGTCGGCCGATCCCGCGCCCAGCAGTTCGTAGCCGAACTCCCCACCTACCCCAACGTCACGATCTACAGCGCCCGCAGCCTCAGCCTGAACATCCCCGGCGTCCGCCAATCCCACTGCCAGGACCCGGACGCCGCCTTCCGCTACCGCTACGACGGCCTCAAACTCGTCCTCCGCTCGGCCAACCAGTACCTCTTCCTCCCCCAAGGCTGGTCCCGCGAGACAGGCGTCGCCATCCTCCTCCCCAGATCCGACTCCCTCCGCCTGGAATTCACCCCCGCCCCAGCCTCCCCCCACCCCTCACCCTGCTAGGTTGATTGTGGTTTTGGTACCAGTCGAGGATTTGGTCGCCGGTCCAGAAGGCGACGTCTTCGTGGGTGCGGATGTGCTGGAGGGCCTGTTCGAAGTACTTCAGGCGGTGCGGGGCGCCCATGATGTACGGGTGCACGACCAGGGCCATGACGCGGGCCGAGTCGGCCGAGTCGCGGTAGAGCTGGTCGAACTGGTCGGCCGCCCGCTGGAAGTACTCGCGGGCCGGGTGGTGCTGGATCAGCATCATCGCCACGTCGTTGCACTCCTGGGTGTAAGGAATGCTGACGATGGGCGAGGTCCTGGTGGCCAGCTCGACGGGCTGGTCGTCGAGCACCCAGTCGCAGACGTACTCGTAGCCCTCCTCGACCAGGATGTCGGGCGTCTCCCAAGTTTCCGTCAGCCCGGGGCCGAGCCAGCCTCGGGGTCTGGCGCCGGTGGCGGTCTCGATCGCCTCGGTCGTGGCCTTGATGTCGGCCCGCTCGTCGTCGACCTTCTGCATGTTCTTCTGGGTGAAGCCGTGACCGATGAACTCCCAGCCTCTGTCCTTGGCGGCCTGCGCGATCTGCGGGTAGTGCGTGATGGCCTGGCCGTTGATCGCCAGTGTGGCCGTCACGCCCTGCCGGTCGAGCGCCTGGAGCATGCGCCAGAAGCCGACGCGGTTGCCGTACTCGTGCCAGGCCCAGTTGGGCACGTCAGGGGCGGGGATGCCGCCCGCGGGCGGCGTGAGGACGGTGCGCGGCATCGGGTCGGTGTCGGACCAGGTTTCCACGTTGACGATGACCCACACCACCATGCGCTGCCCCTCGGGCAGGCGGAGCGGGGCACGGCCCGCGATGGGGTCGTAGTCAAGCCGTTCGCTGGGACGCAAGGTCTTCTCCTTCGACGATGGTCACGGTCAGGGTGGGCAGGCCGGTGATCTCGACCTGGATGAGGTCGCCCGGGTTCACGGCCGCGACGCCCGCGGGGGTGCCGGTGTAGATGAGGTCGCCGGGCATGAGCCGGTAGGAATGCGACAGGTGGCTGATGATCTCCTCGACGTTCCAGATCATCAGGCCCAGGTCGGTGTGCTGGCGCAGCTCCCCGTTGACGCTGAGCCGCAGCTCGCCGGACGGAGGTGCCTGGCCGGGCAGGATCGGTCCGCAGGGGGCCGAGTGGTCGAAGGACTTGCCCTCCTCCCACGGATGCGCCCGCTCGCGGCACTCGCGCTGCCGGTCGCGCCGGGTCAGGTCGATGCCCGTGGCGTAGCCGTACACGTGCTCTGTCGCCTGCTCGGGGCTGACGGCGGAGGCGGGCGCGCCGATGGCGACGACCAGCTCGCCCTCGAAGTGGAGGTCGCCGGTCAGCGGCGGGTAGGGCACGCCGGACCCGTCGGGGACCACGGCGTCGGCCGGTTTCTGGAAGAAGAACGGGTCGTCGCGCTCGTCGCCCTCGCGCATCTCCCTGATGTGGTCGAGGTAGTTGCGCCCGACGCAGTACACGCGCCGGACAGGAAAGGCCTCGGTCGTGCCGCTCACGGGGAGCGCGACCTGGGTGGGTTGCCAGAGCATCAGTGGTCCTCGGAGGTGACGGTCTTGCTGAACAGGTGGGGGCGCAGGGCCAGGGCGAGGGCGGCGCCGAGGAGGGAGAAGGCGGCGATCTGGATCAGGCCTGCCGTCACCCAGCCGCCCAAGGAGGTCAGGGTGCTGAAGAGCAGGCCGGCCACGCCCGCGGCGACGTAGACGCAGGTGACGAAGAGCCCGGCCGCGCGGCTGACGATCTCGCCGGAGGCGGACTTGACGAGATAGCTCGCCGCGCCGACGTACAGGCCGCTGCTGGCGAACAGCCCGAACAGGAACGAGAACGTGCCCTGCCAGGCGGTTGTGCCTGGCCCGAGGAACAGCGCGCAGGCGCACGCCGCCACGCCCACGTTCAGCGCGGGTAGCACGATCCTGGGGCTGAACCGGTCGGCCAGGTAGCCGCCGAGCGGCGAGGCGAAGGCCGCCAGCCCGGACAACCCGATGACGAAGCCGGCTCCGCCCGGCGTGTAGCCCAGCTGGCCGCGCAGGTAGCTGGCGTACATGCCGATGTAGGCGAAGTCGGCCAGGCCGAACAGCGCGGTGATGGCCGCCAGCACCATCGGGTTGCGCGACAGCAGCCGCGTCGCGCCGCCCACGTGCCGGGTCGCGGTCTCCGCCGGGTCGATCTCGGTCAGCCCCGGGGAAACCAGTGCCAGGATGGCCAGCGCCAGCGCGACGCCGATGGCGCCGAAGGCGAGCATCGGGGCGCGCCAGGTGCCGTAGGACTCCAGGAAGCCGCTGCCCAGCGAGGGGCCGATGATCGAGCCGGCGGCGAAGGCCATGTTGACGCTGCCGATCGCCACGCCGCGGCGCGCGGGGAAGGCGCTCGACGCCACCGCGATGATCATGGCGAGCTGCAGCGCCTCCCCCACGCCCGACAGCACCCGCCAGGCCAGCATGTCGGCGAACCCGATCGACACCGTGGTCAGCGCCGTCGCCAGCGAGAACAGCAGGGTGCCCGCGACGATCGTGCGCTTGCGCCCGAGCGTCCGCTGCAGGTATCCGGCGGGCAGCCCGGCCAGGCCCATGCCGATGGCGAACACGGTGGACTGCAACCCGGCCGCCTGGAGGCTGAAGCCGTATTCGGCACGGACCTCGACGAGCAGGATGGGGAAGACCATGCGGTCCATGGCGTTGACGGCGTAGGCCAGCAACAGCAGGCCGAACATGGCGACAGCGAGCTTGGGCGCGACGATGCGCCGTGTCGGGGGTGAGAAGGGAACGGGGGTGGTGGTCATGGCAGACTCCCTTCGCCTGCGTCGGTCGGCGACTGGGGCCAGTCGCCGGCGGCCGCGGCCCTGGCGAGGAGGGCGTCGCGGCGGATCGTGGCCATGCGGACGGGGTCCTGCTCGTCGTCGGCGAGAAGGAGCCTGCCGTACCGCTTGAGGATGCGGCCGTCGGCGATGACGGTGTCGATGTTGTCGATCTGGCCCGTGTAGACCAGCGCCTCGACCGGGTCGCCGGTGGGGACCAGGTTGACGTCGGCGCCGCGGATGACGACGACGTCCGCGCGCTTGCCCGGGCTGATCGACCCGGTCCGGTCGTCGAGCCCGAGATCCCTGGCCCCGTCGAGCGTGGCCAGCTGGAGGAGCCGACGCGGCGTGACCGTGCCGGAACCGGTGCGGGCGGCCTCCACCGAGATGATCGCGCGCAGGTGGCCGAGGATGTCGGCGCTGGTCGGCATGGCCAGCGTGTCCAGCGACAGCGACACCCGCACGCCCGCCTCGAGGAGCTCGGTGACCAGCGGGAAGCCCATGGTCCGCATCTCGGTCATCGGGCTCAGCGACACGCGGGTGTGGGTGCGCGCCAGCGCCTCGATGTCGCGCCCGCTGGCGTGCACGGCATGGATGACCTGCACGTCCTCGCCCAGCAGGCCGAGCTCTTCCAGCCGGGTCAGCCCGCACTCGCGGCAGCCCTGCTCGCGCAGGCACCGGTCGCAGTGCATGGTGATCGGCAGGCCCAGCTCGCGCGCCGCCGCCCACTCCCGCTCGTACACCTCGGGAGGTGTCCTGTACGGCCCGCGGAGCGCGACCCCGAAGTCCAGCCGCCCGTCGAGCCGGTCGGCGGGCCAGCGCTCGCGGAGCCTGGCCAGGTCGTCCAGGTCGTTCGTGCTGGTGGCGGGCGCCGAGTCGGGCGGGCCGTAGGAGAAGCGCCCGCGCAGCCCGGAGTCCAGGTGGGCGCGGATGTTGGCGTCGGCGTCCTGCGGGCTGCGGACGTTGTGGTCGAAGTTGTGCACCGTGGTGATGCCGCCGCTGACCGCCTCCGCCAGCCCGAACCGGGCGGCCCAGTAGAAGTCGTCCAGCTCGAAGTGCGGCGCCAGCGCCCGCTTGACCGTGAAGTAGTCGGCCCCGGGCCGATCGCCCACCGTGCCGCGCAGCAGCGAGTTCCACAGATGCCAGTGCGTGTCGACGAACCCGGGCAACGTCACCGTCCCGGCCGCGTCGACGACCTCGACGCCTTCGGCCTCGAGCGCGCCGTACGGCCCGCCGCCCGGCTCGTGCTCGCCGTACCGCGTGACGCCCGAGGTCGGGCCGTGCGGGGAGACGGCGGCGATCAGGCCGTCGCGGATGAGGACGTCGGCGCTCGGGAGGTCGCCGATCGCGGGATCCATGGAGATCAGGTGGGTCCCGGCGAGAAGGAGGTCGGATCGTGGGCGCATCGTCACCCCTGGTGGTGCGGACTTCGGATGGGTTCCAGTATGCATTGCATGCAATGCATGTCAAGGGCGGCTTGCATGCAGCGTATACTCGACGCATGCCCGATTCGCAGCCAGGCAGTGCCCACGCGGTCTACACCGCCCTGCGCCACCGATTCTCCGACGGCGACTACGCGCCCGGCCAACGGCTGACCGAGGCGGCGCTGGCCGCCGACCTCGGGGTGAGCCGCACGCCTGTGCGCGAGGCGATCGGCAGGCTGCTGGCCGAGGGGCTGGTCATCCAGGCCGCCCGCGGGGTCGCCGTCGCGGCGCTGAGCCCCGTCGAGGCCGCGCACCTGTTCGTGCTGCGCGCCGAGCTCGAGTCGCTGGCCGCGGGCCTCGCGGCCGAGCGCCAGGCCGCGGGGCAGCTGGCCCCCGCGGCGGTGGACGCCCTCGACGGCGCGGTCGACAAGGTCGAGGAGGCGGTGCGCACGCGCGACGCCCGCGCCTCCGCCCGGGCCAACCTCACCCTCCACCGCGCCATCGCCGCCGCCGCGGGCAACCCCTTCGTGGAGGACACGCTCCACCGCGTGTGGGACCGCATCGCCGTGACCACCGTCGCCAACCTGGACGACCCGCACTGGGCGGGCGCGATCACCGACCAGCACCGCGCGATCGTGTCCGCCATCCGCCGCGGCGACGCCCAGGCCGCCAGATCCGCCGCCAAGTCCCACATCGAGGCCGCCGCCCGCGCCTACAAACCCGCCACCTAGCCGGCCACCGTGCCGGGACCAGCGGCCGAGCGTCGATCAGTACGCCGGGCCGGGCCGTCCGGCGCTTCCACTACGCGACACAGCGACCCGCACAGCAGGACAGGATGCGAGTACGGCTTGGTGGCGATCACCGTCTTGTCACAGCGCCCGCCGCCCTGGGCGATGAACTTCGGGCCATCGACCAGCGAAGAGGTGGACAGGGCCCATTAGCTGGGCATCAACTTCGTCGACTCCGCCAACGTGTACGGCAGGCAGCCCGGCCCGGGCGCCACGGAGGGAGATCGTCGGGCGGGGTTTCCTGGCGCCGGGTCGGCGGCAGGGTGCACGACGAAGGTCGGCGCCCTGCACGGCGAGCAGGATGATCACCGGGCACGGCGCACATTGGCCGCAGGAGGTGTCATGGGGTGGGGTCGGCGGCTTGCGCAGGCCAGTTGCGGAGGGCGACGTCGAGGGTGTCCAGGATCCGGCCCCAGGACTCGTCCGCGCCGCGCGGATGATGGCGGAACCCGCCCGTCCGCTCCAGGCTCACGAACCCGTGGAAGGCGCTGCCCAGCAGCCGCACCGCATCGGTCTGGTCCGGCTCCGCCAGCGAATAGCCGCGCAGGATCGCCCGCATCATCTCCGAGTGCCTGCGGGCCGCGCTCGCCTTCGCGGTCTCCGGATCGAGCTCGATCTGCGCCGCCGCGTACCTACCCGGATGCTCCCTGGCGTAGTCGCGGTAGGCGTCGGCGAAGGCGACCAGCGCGTCCTTGCCCGCGCGTCCCGCCAGCGCCGCCGCGGCCCGGTCGGCGAGCTCGGCCAGCGCCAGCACCGCCACCCGTACCCGCAGCGCGTGCGCGTTCCTGATGTGCGAGTACAGGCTGGCGTCCTTCACGCCGAACCGGCGGGCGACCTCCGAGACCGTGACGTTCTCCAACCCCACCTCGTCCGCCAGCTCGGCCGCCGCCTCGGCCAGCCGCTCGACGGTCACTCCAGCGCGCGCCACCGGCCTCCTCCATTCCTAGGACTCCTAGGAATATACATAATGGTTTGCTGTCCAGACACATGAAACATAGGTTGATGGCTATGAGACCCATCGCCGAGCCCGAGATCCGCGCCTCCTTCGTGAACTGCACCAAGGGCGAGGCCAAACGCCTGGCCGTACCCAGGGACCTGGCCACCCGGCCGTGGGACGACCTGGACTTCCTCGGCTGGCAGGACCCCGCCTCCCCCGGCCGCGCCTATTTGGTCGCCGAACACGGTGACCGGCTGGTCGGGGTCGCGCTCCGGCGCACCCCGCCGCGGACCGGACTCGCACGGCGCAGCATGTGCTCCCTCTGCCTGACCACGCACACCGGCGACGGGGTGTCGCTGCTGACGGCCCGCCGCGCCGCCGGCAACGCCGACTCCGTGGGCGCCTACATCTGCACCGACCTGGCCTGCTCGCTCTACCTGCGCGGCAAGAAGGACGCCGGGCCCGGCGGGCGGATGCACGAGTCGCTCACGCTCGAGGAGAAGATCGACAGGACCACGGCCAACGTGTCCGAGTTCCTCCAGAAGGTCAGAGCGGGTGTATCGCCATCTTGATGTCGTGCTCCGCCCAGAGGACGAAGCGCTCGACCGGTACGACCGGGTGGTCCTCAACCGGGGTGAAGGCGAAGCGCCTGAGCAGCACGGCGAGCACGAGCTGCGCCTCGAGCGTGGCCAGCGAAGCCCCCTCGCAGCTGCGCGGCCCGAAGCCGAAGGGCAGGTAGGCCAGCCGCGGACGCCCCGCCACCCGGGCGGGATCGAAGCGTGAGGGGTCGAAGCGCGCAGGGTCCGGCCAGATGCGCGGGTTCATGTGGATCGCCCAGATAGGCACGAAGATCGTGGTCCCCGCGGGGATCTCGTGACCGGCGAGCTCGAGCGGCTCGGTGGTCTCCCTGGCGCCGTAGGGGCCCGGCGGGTAGCGGCGCATCGACTCCTTGAGCGCCATGTCCAGTTCCCGCAACGAGGCCAGATCGGCGTATGCCGGCACCTCGGGCACTCCAGCCAGCTCCGCGCGGATGCGCGCGACCGCCTCCGGGTGCGACGCGAGCAGGTACAGCGTCCAGGAGATGGCCACCCCGGTCGTGTGATGGGCGGCCAGCATCATCGACAGCACGCTGTCGCGCACCCGCGCGGGCGGCTCCCCCGCCTCGGCGAGCAGGGTGATCAGGTCGGGCCTGTCAGACGGACGCCGCTCGGCCAGCACCGTGTCGACCGCGCCGCGTAGGAACGCCAGGCCCTCCTCGGCCCTGCCCTCCTGGTACGGCAGGCCGTACAGCTTGCCGAGGTATTCGGACAGGACCTCCTCGAAGGCGTGGACGACGCGCTCGGCGAGGTCGCCGGAGTCCATGTCCATGCCCAGCGCGTACTGGCAGATCATGCGCAGGGACAGCTGGCTGAGCTCCTTCTGCAGCGCGACCGGCCCAGGGGCGGCGGCCGCCCAGCGGTCGGCCAGATCGGTGGCCAGGCGCGCGAACGCGTCGTAGTGCGCCTCGTGCGAGCGCCGGCCGGCCAGCGCCGACAGCACCACCCTGCGCCACGGCGTGTGCTCCTCGGCGGGCATGACCTGCAGGTTGCCCGTCTCGAAGAGCGGGGCGAGGAACTCGAACAGCTTCTCAGGCCGCTTGTTCACCCGCGCGACCCGCTCGAGCAGGACCGGGTCGGCGACCGACACCAGGCGGGAGCCCGGTAACCGGAACTCGGCCACGTCGCCGTGGTCACGATGCAGGTCGAGCTGGAAGGTGTGCAGGCCGCCCGCGGCGGCTATGTCGTCGAGGTTGTCGCCCGAGGCGGACGGCGGTGGGCCAGGGACAGTCATGAAGATCACCCTCGTCCAGCGTCCCACACGCCGCTGCGGAAGCCAATCCCGTCAGCACCGGCGTGCAGGCGGCGCTCACGTGCCCTTGGGCGCCTCTCGTGCGAGCAGCTCCACCAGGCCGACAAGCAGCAGGGTCAAGACGGCGAGCAGCAGCACCACCTTGCCGGTCGGGTGATCCCAGAACACGAAGACCACCGCCGCGAGCGCGACGATGCCCGCCCGGACAGGACCGCGGTAGCGGTAGAGCCACAGGCCGAAGCGGCCGGTGTTGACCCTGCCGCCGATGTGCCCGGTCAGGAACCGGCGGGTGGCCACCGCGGTGGTCGAGGGACCGGTGAAGTACGCGCCGACGGCGATCACCAGTCCGACCACCAGCAGCGTCCGCAGCCCCTGACGCAGGAAACGGACCAGGGTGTCGTAGACGTCGGCGGCGGCTGCCGTGTTCAGGCCGTGGGCGGCCGCCGAGTTGAGGTAGGCGCCTCTGGCCAGCAGCAGCGCCGCCGCCAGCACCAGCATGCTGACAGCGATCCCGACGCCCGCGCCCAGCACGGCCCTGCGGTGGTTCCTGGCCACCCAGACTCCCAGCGCCAGCAGGATCAGCGTCAGGATCGGGAGCACCCACTGCAGCGCGAGCAGCCAGCTGTAGAGGGTCTGCCACCTGACCAGGTCGGGCGACTGGAACAGCTCGAAGGTGGGGTGGATCTCGGGGATGGACGCGGCGATGCCCAGCCCTGAGGCCACCAGCTTCTGTTTGACCTTGTCGATGATCGGCCCGAGGTCGACGCTGACGGTGTTGCCGGTGACCTTGAGCACCGCGCTGCCCTGGCCGGACAGGACCGCGTTGAGCTGGGTGTGCGCGACGCGGTTGGCGTCGACCCAGACGCTCTGGAACTGGTCGCTCGCCACTACCTTGCCGACGGTGTCACGCACGAATCCCTGCACGCCGCCGCTGATGGGCCCGGCCAGCCCGCCGACCTTGTCGCCTACTTTGGGTGGCAGCGCCTGGCCGAGCCTCTTCACCAGGGAGGGCACGTCGAGCGCCTTCATGATGGCCGCGGTGACCCGGTCGGACACCGCACCCTGCACGGTGGGGTCGCTCGCCAGCGGCGTGACGTTCTCCACGTAGCGGGCGGTGTCGGCGACCTGGTTGGCCGCCCAGTAGGCCACCCCCGACACCGGCAGCAGCACGCACCCGAGCGTGATCAGTGCCGCCGACACCCAGGCTCGCCAGCGTCCCCTGGCGCGGCGCTCGCGCAGTTCGGCGATCTCGCCGCGGAGCCGCTCCAGCTCCGCCCGCTCATCATCGTTCAAGCCCTCGGACACACGCCTCGCCCATCCCCCGGAGCCCTGGACAAGGGAACCTTCCCGGCTTATGGCGATGTGTACGGCAAGCGTTCGCCAAGCTATCCCAGCGTGCTGGTGAAAAAGTTCACGTAGTCGATCGAGGTATCAGGCCTCCAGCTCGCGCACGACCTCGGCCCGGTAGTCGCGCAGCTCAACCAGCAGCCGGCCCTGCTCGCCGGGATCCACCGCGGCCAGCGGCTCCTGCAGCGCCAGCGCCCTGTCGACCAGCGACAGCGACTCCTGTGCGGTGGGGACGCTGTCGGCCAGCGACATCAGCACGTTGACCAGCTCCGGCCGCAGCGCCTCCTCCCCGGCGGCGAGCGGTTCGAGCAGTTCGAGCGCCGTACGCAGGTGCGGGACGGCGAACTCCCGATCATCCAGCTCGAGCAGGCAGTAGCCGAGGTTCTGCTCGGCCTCGATCTGCTCCAACACCAGCACCGGGTTCGCGACCTGGGCGAACAGCGACGCGGACTCGCTCAGCACGGGCAGAGCGTCGCGCGGGCGCTGCAGCTCCATCAGGCAGGCGCCGAGCTGCCGCAGCGCGCTGGCCAGCATCGCGGCCGTCGCCTCGCCCATGGCCCTGAAGAGCTCGGCCGCCTCGGACACCGCGACGGCCGCGGCCTCCAGGTCGCCCGCGCGGGCCAGCTCCGCCCCGTGCACGCACAGCGCCTGCGCGAGCTGGAACTCCAGTCCGGGCACGGTGCGCAGCACGGCCACGGTTTCGGCGGTCAGCTCGCCGACCGGCTCGCCGAGCTGCGTCAGCGCGATCAGCCGCACGCTGAGCGCGGTCGCGTGCGATCCGGTCGCCGAGGCGGGCGCCGGCGGGCGCAGCATCTCGATGCCCTCGGCCGCCCCCTGCGCGGCGGCGGCCGCGTCCCCCAGCGCGAGCCGGGCCTCGGCGAGCACGATCACGGCGGAGGCGTGCGGAAGGACGAAGGCAGGCAAGCGATCCGTCGAGTCGTACAGCTCGACGGCCCGGGACAGCGCGATGACCGCCTCGTCCAGCCGCCCCAGCTGCACCAGCGCGGTGCCGCGGACGGAGTGGGCCTGAGCGGTGGCCACCAGTCCGGCGGCGTGCTCGCCGGGCGGCGGCATGGCCAGCGAACGATCCACGAACTCCAGGGCCAGATCCGGCTTGCCCAGCAGCAACTGGCAGCCTGCCATGGCCGACAGCGTGGCGCCCACCAGCGGCTGGGCGAAGACGTTGCCCGAGGCCCAGCGTTCCGCCTCGGCCAGCGGCTCGAGAGCCTCCTGCGGGCGGCCCAGATCCATCAGGCAGGCCCCCTCGCAGAAGTAGGAGCGCGCCATGATGCTGGCCACCAGCGGGTTGTCCTGCGGGTGGTGGGCCACGACGGCGCGCGCGGCCACGGCCGGCTCGAGGGCCTCGTCGAGGCTTCCCGCCATCATGCGGCTCAGCCCGAGCGTGGTCATCGCCTCGGCGAGGATCACGTCGACGCCCGCCACCGTGAGCGAGGCGTCGTCGAGCAACTCGATGGCCTGCTCGGCCAGCGGCACCGCATCCTGCGGGCGCAGGCTCACCTGCAGCGCCGCGGCCAGAATGGCCAGGGCCACGCCGCGGTCCGTCCTGACCGCGTTATCGGTGTCGGCGAGGCCGTCGAGGGCCTCCAGCGCCTCCCGGGCGCGTTCGACGGACTCCTCGGGGCGCTGCAGGTGCATGGC
Organism: Nonomuraea sp. NPDC050536; assembly: GCF_044457685.1. Lineage (NCBI taxonomy): Bacteria > Bacillati > Actinomycetota > Actinomycetes > Streptosporangiales > Streptosporangiaceae > Nonomuraea > Nonomuraea sp. NPDC050536. Next base: position 1,359,691 of record NZ_JBITHD010000001.1, on the reverse strand, counting down.
CCACTGGCTCATGGTGGTCAGCGCCCAGCTGAGCAGCGTGGGGTCGTCCATGTCGTGGGCGAGGTAGAGCTCCACGGCCTCGGCGGCCCGGTCGTAGCCCTCCTGGATCCGGCCGACGCTGCCGACCGAGTTGCTCAGCACCACCAGGGCCTGCGCGTGGTCCTTCATGCGCTCGGGCTGGGATTCCGCGAGCGCGGCGGTGATCTCGACGGCCTGCTCGGCCATCTCGAGGGTGGCGGCGGGGCCGCCGGTGGCGGTGACCAGGGTGCCCAGCATGGTCAGGGCAAGCGCGTGCCCCTCGCGTTCCAGCGGGTCGTCCCTGCTCAGTTCGGCGAACAGCTCGGCCGAGTCACGCAGGATCGGCATGGCCTCGTCGGGGCGGCCCAGCTCCGCCAGGTAGGTCCCCAGGGCCAGCTCGGCGTTGGCCAGCATGCTCCACTTCTCGCCCTGCCGGTAGAGCGGCAGGACCCGCCGCAGCGCCTCCACCGCCTCGCCCGGGCGGCCAGCCTCGATCTGGTAGTCGGCCAGCTGTTCCAGGGCATCGGCCAGGCCCGGCGTCGCCAGATCCCCATAGCTGTCCACCGACTCGGCCGTGTTCGCGATGGCCTCCTCCAGGTTCGCCACGCCGTAGTGAGCCTTGCCGAGCAGCCTCAGACCGAGGGCCAGCCGCTCGCGCAGGTCGGGGTTGGCGCGGATGAAGCGGCGCAGTAACGCCACGCTCTCGGCCGCCGGGACGACGGCGACCTCGGTCTCGCCCAGGGCGGTCAGCGTCTCCGACACCGCCCGCAGGATCTCCGCGTAGTCCTCGGCCGCGTACAGCGCCTGGTTTCTGGCCAGGCGGGGCGCGAGCAGCGGCAGCAGCGCGTTGCGCAGGACCTCGGGCGTGTGCTCCGCCAAGCCGGGGCACAGCCGCCCGGCCAGCAGCAGCATCGAGCCGTACCGGTCCTCGGAGTTCGGGCTCGCGCCGTTGAGCGGCCGGTAGCCGTTGCGGACGGCCGGCAGCGGCCGGTCGGCCCGCAGGCCCCGCTCGAGGTGGCGGAACGCCTCGCGCACCGTCTCCAGCAGGTGGTGGCCGGGCGTCCCGCCCAGGTAGGCGCCGATGGCCAGCCGGTAGACGCGCACGGCGTTGAGCTGGTCGCCCCGGTCGGCGCGGAAGGAGGCGAGGTTGAGCAGCGGATCGAGCTCGTCCGAGACAGCCGCGTCGATCAGCAGGGCGTCCGCCCGCTCCAGGTCCGTGCCCTGCATGGCCAGGCACGTGCCCAGGTTGTAGCGGGCCCGCGTCAGCCGTACCGCGTCCAGCCCTTCCGCCAGCGCCAGCGCGCGCTCGGCCGCCTCCAGGGCGGCGGGCAGGTCGTTGAGCGCGGCGCGGTAGGCGGCCAGGTCCGTGAGCGCGTCGGCTAGCTCGGCGCCCTCCAGCGAGCCGTTGGAGACCGCCAGCTCGGCGATCGAGCAGCGCAGCCGGGTCAGCGCGCCGGACGGCTGCGCGGTCGGGCGCGGCACCCTGGCCACCGCCCCGGCCAGCTCCGGGCCTGAGCAGAGCAGCAGCGCCGCCTCGAGCAGGCCGGGCAGCTGGGAGTACGGCTCGGCCGAGGCCGTCTCCACCAGCGCGTCCAGCCGGGCGACGAGCAGCCCGCGCAGGGCCGACAGCACGTTGCCACGCTGCGGCGCCGCCAGCCGCAGCGCGTCGAACAGCTGCGTCAGATGGGCGCCTGTGCACGCGGGATGGTCGTGCACCGCCAGCACTAGGCGGGCCAGGTCCGGGGTGGAGTCGAGCAGCTGCTCGGCGACAGGGTCCGGCTTGAGCGGCGCCAGCGCGGGCTCGCCGGGGAACAGCTCGGCCAGCCACCCGGAGATGCGCCTGCGCCGTCCCGGCTCGCTGCCCTCCAGCCCGGGCAGGGCCGCCAGCAGCTCGGCCGCCTCCTCACGGGTCGGCGCCGTCAGCGTGACCAGCGCAGCCGCCTGCTGCACGTCCTCCTCACCCAGGTCCGCGATGTGGTGCGCGGCCAGCCGCCCCTCCCACCTGCGCCACTCCCTGTCCAGGAAGTCCTTGAGCATCCCCTGTGGCGTGCGGCGCACCTCGCCGCTCAGCACGGCCAGATGCACCAGCAGCGGGCTGGTCTCCGGCAGCCCCTCGTACGGCATGCCGCCGCCGAAGGCCCGCGCGGCGGCCTCGGCGTGCCGCCGCACGTCCTCGGGACCGAGGCCGCCGTCGCCGAGCGCGATGGTCGTGCCGGTGGACCTGCGCAGCAGGCCGTCGGTGTCGCGGTTCAGCTTGCGCCACCAGGTCACCTCGTCACGGCCGGGCGAGCGGTCGACCAGCAGCAGCCGCAGCCTCGGCCCGCGCACCCGCGCGCCGAGCCGCTTGATCAGCGCGATCACCGGGTCGGTGAGCCTGTCGGGGTAGTCGGCGACCAGCAGCGTCGGCCACACCAGCTCGACGCGCACGCCCGAGGTGAGGTCGGCGGTCAGGCCCCGCTCGTCGGCGAACCCGGCCGACCAGCCCCGCTCGGCCATCTCCACGCAGAGCTGGGCGCCCAGCCGGGTCTTGCCCGCGCCGCCCGCGCCCGACACCGTGGCCGCGCTGAACAGGCCGGGCCCCGTGCACCAGGTGAGCAGGTCGCGCAGCTCGCGCTCGCGGCCGACGAATGCGACCCGGCCGTGCCTGGCCTGGATCAGCTGGTAGTCAGGGGCGTCGGCGGCCAGCGGCAGGTAGGGCGGCTCCAGGTAGCGGCCGGTGTCCAGCTCGGTGACGGCGCCCCAGTCCTCGACGTCCTCCACGTCCACCGCGCCCACCAGGCGCGCGAACGCCTCCTCCTCCAGCAGCCGCCTGACCGGCAGCGCGTGCAGGCGGGCGCTGCCGTACATCACCGGGTCGGCGATCACCACGCCGAGCAGCACCCGGCCGGGCCCGAACACGGCCGCGCCGGACATGCCGCGCCAGCCGGACTCGCCGGCCAGCGGCTTGGCGGAGTCGACGTCGATGTCGTAGCGCTGCGCGCGTTCCGTGCTGATCGTGCCGGTCATCGTCTCGATCGGACGGGCGCCATCGGGTTCCGCCTGCGCCTTGGGGAAGCCCCACGCCGTGCACGACACGCCCAGGCCCTTGACCCTGCCCCAGCGCAGCGCTCCCCGGTCGGGCGCGTCCCGCCACGGGGCCGTGGACACCCTGAGCAGGGCGGCGTCGAGCATGCCGTCCGTGCCGCGCCAGGCCACCTCGGCCGTCATCCAGCCGTCGCCGCCCTGCCGCCTGACCTGGCACGCGGGGCCGTCCGCCAGGACGTGCGCGGCCGTCAGCACCAGATCGTCACAGATCGCGTAACCGGAGCCGTAGCCACCGTCCGCGTAGACCTCGACCACCCGCCCAGAGCGCTCAGCCACCCCCCTATCTTCGGGGGTAATCGGCGCCGCGCAATGAGTATGGCCCTACTCATTCGTGATCTCCTGGGTTACGTTGCCCGGCATGAGGCTTCTCTCCGCGCTCACCGCCCTTTCCGCCGCCTGCCTGCTCGCCGTGCCGCTTCCCGCGCACGCGGCCGCGCCGTCGCCGCGCTGGCAGCTCACGGATACCGGCGTGACCGCGCGTTTCCGCGGGCTGGCGCCGGTCAGCAGGGACGTGGTGTGGGCCGCGGGGACGTCGGGGACCGTGCTGCGGACCGTCGACGGTGGCCGCAGCTGGCAGAACGTCTCGCCACCTGGGGCTGAGGCGCTGCAGTTCCGCGACGTGGAGGCCTTCTCGCCGCGGAGCGCGGTGGTGCTGTCGGTGGGCGACGGCGGGGACTCGCGGATCTACCGGACCGAGGACGCCGGCCGTACCTGGAGCGAGACCTTCAGGAATGACGAGCCCGCGGCCTTCTACGACTGCGTCTCCTTCTTCGACCCGCGGCACGGGCTGGCCATGAGCGACCCCGTCGACGGGCGCTTCCGGCTGCTGTCGACGTCCGACGGCGGGCGGAGCTGGCAGGTGCTGCCGTCCTCCGGGATGCCGGCCGCCCTGTCTGGAGAGGCGGGGTTCGCGGCCAGCGGGCAGTGCCTGGTGACCTCGGGGCGGGACGCGTGGCTGGCCACCGGCGGCGGGGAGCGCTCGCGCGTCTTCCACTCCGCCGACCGGGGGCTGACCTGGACGGTCGCCGACACGCCCATCCCGGCCGCCGACTCGGCCCGGGGCGTCTTCGCCCTGGCCTTCCGCGATCCGCGGCACGGCATCGCGGTGGGCGGCGACTACCGGCCCGGCCAGGCCTCCCCCTCCGCCGGGGCGACCACGTCGGACGGCGGGGCCACGTGGCAGCCGTCGGCGGCGCCGCCGCCCGCCTACCGGTCCGGGGTGGCGTGGCTGCCGTTCGCGGCCATCGCGGTCGGGCCCACGGGCAGCGACATCTCCTTCACCGGTGGGCGTGAGTGGCGCACCTTCGACACCGGATCCTTCGACACCGTGTCGTGCACGCGGGACCTGGCCTGCTGGGCCTCCGGCGAGCAGGGCCGCATCGCCCGCCTCACCCTCTAAGGGTCATCTGACGCCGCGCGGGCGGAACTGGATGCTGATGCGCGGGCCCGTGGGGCGGGACAGCTTGGGGATGGCGTGCTCCCAGGTGCGCTGGCAGCTGCCGCCCATGACGATGAGGTCGCCGTGGCCGAGCTCGCGGCGGATCGACGGCCCGCCCCCGCGGGGCCGCAGCAGAAGGGGGCGCGGCGTGCCCACGGACACGATGGCCACCATCGTGTCCTCGGTGCTCCCGCGCCCGATCGTGTCGCCGTGCCACGCGACGCTGTCTCGGCCGTCACGGTAGAGGCACAGGCCCGCGGTACGGAAAGGCTCCCCCAGCTCGGCCGCGTAGTGCTCGCTGAGCAGCCGCCGCGCCTCCGCCAGCGCGGGATGCGGCAGCGGCTCCCCCTCGTCGCAGAAGCACAGCAGCCGCGGCACGTCGACCACCCGGTCGTACATCCGCCGCCGCTCCGCCCGCCACGGCACCTCCTCGAGCAGCCGGTCGAACAGTGCGTCGGCGCCGGCCATCCACTCCGGCCTGACGTCGATCCAGGCACCGCCGGACAGGTCCGTCCGCCGCACCGACTCCCCCAGCCCGCGCGGCCACGGCTCCTCGTCCAGTCCGAGCAATGATGCTTGGAATACAGCCGTCATGCGTGCGATCCTAGCGCATCTTTCAAACATTCTTTCGATTAAATGGGAGTGAGCGAGGAAAGAGATGGGCGTGTAACGTCCTAGATATGTTATGGCGTTACATGATCGGTGCGGTGACGGCCCGGACCGGGGATGAGATGTCCGCGCCCGCGTTGCTGATCGCGGGGCTGGCCGTCACCGGGTCGCCGGTCGTGGCGTCGTGGTTGCTGGCCGGGCTGACCGTGTCGTCGGCAGTGGGCGGGGTCGTGCTGGGCGCCGTGCTCGACCGGGCGCGGCGGCCTGGACGCGCGCTGGCGTGGTGCCTGGGTGGTTACGCCGCCGGGCTGACGGTGATCCTGGCGGGGCTGGGGCACGTGCCCGCCGCGCCGCTGGTCGGGGTGGCGGTCCTGGCGGGGTTGCTGGGTCCCGCGCTGACCGGCGGGTGGACGGCGCAGGTGCCGCAGGTGGCGCCGGGGGCGCGGCTGGCCAGGGCCAACGCGCTGGACTCCATGAGCTACAACCTGGCCGGGCTCGCGGGACCCGCGCTGGCGGGGTTGACGGCGACGGCGGTGGGCGCCTACGGCGCGGTGGGGATCTCGGTGGGTCTGGTGCTGCTCGCCGTACTGCCTGCCTGGAACTTGCCGCCGAACCCGCGGCCGCAGGCGGCGGCCGTGCGGGGGCGTGACCTGACCGAGGGCGTGCGGGCGATTCTGCGGAGCCGGGCGCTGCTGCGGACCACGGTGGCCTCGATGGTGTCCTTCGCGGGGATGGCCATGCTGGTGGTGTCGGCGCCCGTGCTGGGGATCCGGCTCGGCGCCGGGGCCGGGTTCGGCGGCCTGCTGCTGGCGGTGGTGGCGTTGTTCGCGCTGGTGGCGAACGGGCTGCTGGCCGGGCCGCTGCGGCGCCTGGCCGGGCGTCCGGACGCGGTGCTGGTGGGCGCGACGCCGGCGCTGGGGCTGGGCCTGGCGATCACCGCGGCGGCGGGGACGACCTCGGCCATCGGGTGGGGCCTGGTGGGGGCCGTGGTGGTGGGGGCCGCCTCGGGGCCTCAGCTGACGGCGGTGCTGGCCGTCCGGCATCGGGAGGCGCCCGACCAGGTGCGGGGTCAGGTGTTCACGACCGGGGCGAGCTTGAAGATCACGTCTTTCGCGGTGGGCTCTGCGGCGGCGGGCCCGCTGGTGGCCTGGTCGCCGCCATGGGCGCTGGCGACGGGGGCGGCGCTGCAGGTGGTCGCCGTCGCGGCGTTCTGGCTGCTGTCATGGAGCGGGCCATCCCGCATCGAGGCCGAAGCGGCCGAGCGCACCCGGGCAGGATGAGCTCGCGGGCGACGAGCGGGAGGGTCAGGCGGTGGTGCGGGCGCGGTGGGCGGCCACGCGTTCGCGGGTGGCGCAGCGGGCGCTGCAGAAGCGTTGCGGGCTCCCGCCCCCGAGGTCGAGGTACGGCGTGCGGCACGCGGCCGAGGCGCACAGCCCGCCGGGCACCCGCTGGTGCTCGGCCAGCAGGACGGCCAGCGCCAGCGCCGAGGACGCCAGGAACCACTCCCCCCAGGCCGCCTCGTCGGAGCTGTCGGCGTGCAGATGCCAGGCGGTCCCCTCGTGGCTGGTCAGCCGGGGTGGGTGGGCGAGCATCCGGTTGAGCAGTGAGGCGGCGACGGGCACGGAGGAAGCACCGAAGACCTCCTCGAGCCGGGCCGCCGCGGAGCGCATGTCCTCCACGTCGCCGACGGTCGGCATGGGGGACGGTTCGCCGTGGGAGCGCAGGACCCGGGCGACCGACTCCGGCGTGGGCGTCGCGTGCAGCAACTCCACGCAGAGGTCGACGGCCCGCCGCGCCATGTCCTTGGTCGAGTGGACTCGCACAGAGTGAACCGGCACAAGGGCAGCGTACGCGGCGGGCCGTACCCCGGGGCCTCAACCCCCGCAGGCGGCGAAGACGAACGTGTTCTTCAGGAAGGAGTACTTGTCCCTGACCTTGACCGCACCGGTCTCGGTGTCGATCTGGACGATCGTCATCTTGGTCGCCTTGTTCTCCGGGTACTGGGCCAGGTGCAGCGTGACCTGCTTCTCGCCGGTCCAGTCGATCATGAACAGGTCGCCGGCGGGCAGCTTGATGCTCTTGCGCGCCGTCACCTGGTCGCTGTCCATGTCGTAGAGCACGAGCTGCTTCTTCTTGCTCATGACGACGCTCGCCACGGTCTTGCCGTCGCCCGACAGCGCCTCGGGGGCGTTGGCGGAGATGATCTGCGGCGGCGTCTTGCGCAGCTGCTGCTGGCCGTGGTCGTCGTAGACGGCCAGGTCGGTCACCGACTCGTCGCCCTCGACGCTGGTGAGGACCTCGTCGCCGTCGGCGCTGAAGCCCATCAGCGTCTCCTCGCCGGACAGGGTGCCCAGCTGCTCGCCGCTGGCGGTGTCGAAGATCCGGGTCCGCTTGGGCTTGTCGCCTCCGATGACGACCGCCAGCTTGGCGCCGTCGTCGGACAGCTGCAGCGTCACGTTGTACTGCGCGACCCGCGGCACGGCGTTCTTGGCCAGCAGCTTGACCCCGCCGTCAAGGGTCCGTACGGCCAGCCGCCCCGACGTGGTGAAGTACGCCAGGCGCTGCCCGTTGCCGCTGACGGCGATCGGGGCGGCCTGCCACACCGACGACTTGCCGTTGGCCTCGAGCGCGACGGTCTGGGCGTCGGGCAGCGAGTGCTGCATGCCGTTGTGCATGACCAGCCGCCACTTGCCGCACGGCTTCATCTCGCCGTCCTTGGAGACCTTGCACCCCTTGATCGAGGCGTAGCGGATGCTGTCGTGCCCGTGATGAGGTGCGGCCTGGGCGGCGGTGGGTGCGGCCAGCAGTCCGGCGACACCCGCGGCCACAGCCGCGGCGATCCTGAGCCTCATGTCCTTCACTCCCCGGCCGCGAAGTAGGTGTAGCGGTGCTTGCTGATGGAGAACTTGTCGGTCTGGGTGACGTGGCCGGTCTCGGGGTCGACGGTGAGCACCCGTACCACCGCCGGCTGTCCGTCGTCACCGCTGGAGACGAGGGCCCGCAGCTGCCCGTCGGCCGTCCAGTTGGCGCGGTACGGCGTGCTGCCCGGCTTGAGCGCCAGGTCGACGCCCTGCGTCAGGTCGCCGGTCTCGACGTCGTACATGCGCAGCCGCGGTGCCTTGTTCCTGTCGGCGTTGCCGGAGACGAACACCGCGACGGTCTTGCCGTCGGCGGCGAGCGCGTCGGTGGCGGCGTTGGCCACGACCTGCGGCGGCGTCTTCTTGATCGTGGTGCCGTCGAGCCGGTGCACGATGATCTGGGCGGTGTTGTCGGTCGGGTAGCGCATGGCCAGCACCTCGTCGCCGTCGGCGCTGAAGCCGGTGGGCGACTCGGCGCCGGGCAGCTTGACCGTCTTGCCGGTGGCCACCGTGTACAGCAGGGTGGGCCGCGTGGGCCTCTCCTCGCTGGAGTCCACCAGCACCCGGTCCCCCGCCGGTGACACGTAGAGCACGATCGAGTCGGTGCCGCGCGCCGTCAGCGCCTTGGGCAGCGCGGTGGCCGCTCCCCCAGCGGCCTTCCGCACGACCAGGCGGTGGTCGCTCGCGCGTTCGTAGACGATGGTGCCGCCGTCGGCGCTGACGGCGAAGACCCCGGTGTCGGAGATCTTGTGGCCCTTGACGTCGACCCTGGTGGGCGAGGCGTCGCGGACCTGCTGCTTGCTGCCGTCGCGCATGAGCAGCTGCCACTGCCCGCACGGGTAGGTGGTTTCGTCCTTCTTGTCGGTGCAGGACTTGATCCAGGCGGCCCGCGCGGTGGCTGGACCGGTCTGGGCTCCGGCGGCACTGGGTGCTAGCCCCAGCCCGCCGATGACCGCCGTCGCCAGAAGCGCGGCGGCCGCTGAGGTGTGCCTCATCGGTGTGTTCCTTTCGCTCACACCGTTAGACCCGCGCCTGCCGTGACCGGTTGATCACAGCTCGGCCACGAAGCGATGGAATTCCGGCTTGTGGCCGGGTGCCGCCTCTAGCCGAGCTCGGCGAGGTCCTCCGCGGTCAGCCGCAGCGATCCGGCGGCGATGTTCTCCTCCAGGTGGGCCGGGGAGCTGGTGCCGGGGATCAGCAGGATGTTCGGGGAGCGGGCCAGCAGCCAGGCCAGGGCCACCTGCGGCACGGTCGCGCCGTGGCGGGCGGCGACGGCCTCCAGGTGCCGGGCCGTGAGCGGCTGGAACCCGCCGACCGGGAAGTAGGGCACGTAGGCGATGCCCGCCTCCGCGCAGGCGTCGACGATCGGGTCGTCGTCGCGCTGGGACACGTTGTAGAGGTTCTGGACGCAGGCGATCGGCGCGATCGTGCGGGCCTGGGCGAGCTCGGCGGCGCCGACGTTGGAGACGCCGAGGTGGCGGATCAGTCCCTCCTCGCGCAGCGCGAGCAGCGTTTCCAGCGGCGCGGCCAGTGACGTCTGGGAGCGGTCGAGGTCACCCATCCGCAGGTTGACCACGTCCAGGCGGTCCACGCCGAGCGAGCGCAGGTTCGCCTCGACGCCGCGGCGCAGGCCGTCGGGGGTGAGGCCGTTCTTCCGGTCCGCGGGCAGGGCGATGTCGGAGCCCTCCACCAGCGCCCCGACCTTGGTCACGATCACCAGGTCGTCCGGGTAGGGGTGCAGCGCCTGCCTGATCAGCTCGTTGGCCGCCACCCCGGCGCGGGAGTAGTAGTTGGAGGTGTCGATGTGGTTGACGCCCAGCTCCACGGCGCGGCGCAGGATGGCCAGGGCCGTGTCACGGCTGGGCGCCTCGCCGCGCGGCCAGCCGGTCAGCTTCATCGCGCCGTATCCGATCCTGGCGACGCTCAGGTCACCGCCCAGAGCCCATCGTTGCGTTGTCACGATCACCCACCCTACGGGTCAGGGAAGCGGGCGGCGGCCGGGGAAGCCGAGCTCCGTGCGGTGGTACCAGCCGAGCTGCGTCTCCCCCTCGACCCAGCACAGCCGCACCGACACCCCCTCGAGCACGGAGGGGAAGTCGACCAGGACGGGGGCGATGCCCTTGATCTCGATGCCCTGGCCGATCCAGCGGCTGAGCGTCTCCTCGATGCGGGCCTCGATGGCCTTCATCTCGGCCAGTCCACCCAGCGGGGACGAGCCGGCGTTCTCCCGGTCGTAGGCGATCTCGGCGAGGTCGGCGCGGGCGGCGATCAGCTCGCGGGCGTCCTCGATGACCGCGGGCAGGAGCGCACGCGCCTCGTCGAGCGTGAAGATCCGGTCCATGACGGCACGTTAGCGGTTCGGGTCGTAGGCGTGGATGAGGAGCTGCTCGGCGTCGTCGAGATAGGCCTCGAGGAAGGCGGCCGCCTCCTCGGCGCGGCCGGCCTCGAGCAGCTCGAGCAGGGCGCGGTTGCGTTCGACGAACGGCTCGTGCAGCAGGCGCGGATTCTCCATGACGTGGAAGACCAGGCGCAGCTCGGCCAGCAGCCGGCGCATCGCCTCGTCCAGGCGCGGGCTGCCGTTGGCCGCCACCAGCGCCTGGTGGAAGCGGAGGTTGGCGGTGCCGACACCCTGCCAGTGGTCATCCCTTCGAAGTGATCACCGTGGCGCCCGCCGTACGCCATCTGCCCTTGAAGGCGGCCATGGAGGCCAGGAAGATCGCCTGGCCCACCAGGCCGACGAGCAGCCAGGTTTGCCAGCCGCCCACGGCCACGACGCGGGGTGCGACGATGAGCAGAACCACGATCATGACGCGGACCACCATGCCCCAGATGCCCAGCGCCGCGCCCTGCAGGCGGGAGTCGACGTCCTCGGCGTTCTCGGAGAAGTTGGCCATCCACGGCACGTAGGCGACGCCCATGAACAGGAACAGCAAGGCGTAGACGAGCGTGACGTGGGCGGAGGAGACCTCGGTGCCGATGATCGAGATGTAGTAGGCCAGCATCCCGATCGTGAGGACCGTACCCAGGGCCGTGAACGGCTTGCGCAACTGGAGCCTGTCGGTGATCCTGCCGACCACGATCACCGCCAGCGCGTTGAGCACGAGCCCGAGTGCCACGATGCCGTTGGCCTGGGCGGTGGTGACCTTGAAGGCGTCGGTCAGGATGGTCTGCCCGAAGATGGCGAAGGTCCAGTAGAGGACCTGCCAGCCGGTGTTGCCGAAGACGTGCGCCCACAGGTGCGGGTGCTTGAACAGCTCCCTGACCTTGCCCGGGTCGATCTTCTCCTCGGCGCTGACCTCCGACTCGGCCTGCATGACCTGGGCGCGCAGCGCGGCGGACGGCTCGGCGATCTGCCAGATGATCACGGTGCAGAGCACCAGCGAGACGATGCCCATGATGATCGCCTGCGACTGCCAGGCGTTACCGAACATGGGCAGCGTGAGGCTGGCGATCAGCGAGGCCAGGAACGAGGCGCCGACCGGGCCCCAGGTCCAGAACGCGAAGGCCTGTGCCCGGCCCAGCCGCGGGGAGAAGTCGCGCACCAGCGAGGCGGTGATCGTGATCCCGGCGCCCTCGATGAACAGCATCAGACAGCGGACGGCGAACAGGCCGCCGCTGGTGCTCACCGTGGCCAGCAGGAAGTTGCAGGCCGCGGTGACGGTGAGGGTGGGGACCAGGATCGTCACACGGCCCCAGCGGTCCGACAGGATGCCGCCGAATGCCGCCGACAGGCCGCCCACCAGCACGGAGGCGGCCGCGATCAGGCCATAGACCGTGAGCGACATGCTCAGGTCCTTCAGCAGCAGAGGCAGGATCGTGGCGATCGTGGTCTCGAAGTTGGCCACCAGGCTGGCCAGGACGGCGATGGCCAGGAGGCGGATCCGGCGGCTACCGACCGGATAAACGCTCAGTTCGCGGACATAGAACGGCTTCATGCCCATCCTCCGGGGGAGGGTCCTTGACGGTCGCTCTAGAACGCGTTTCTAGTTGCTTCACACTGGCCGCTTTGGGCTAGGCATGTCAACGTTTCCGGGCATCACGATGTGATCTCGGTCACAGCCGGACCGTTGTGATTGAATCGCCGCCGATTCCTCGAACACGGGATCGCGAATCCGCATAAAATGCGCGCCTGTGAGCCTGCCTGTACGTCAACGTTCCCCCAGGCCCGGCGGCGGTCGCCACCGGGCGCCGGTGCCCATGTCCCTGCCATCGGACGCGCCCGTGCTCGTCCTGGCCGCGCCGGGAAGCACCGAGGGAGTGGCCGCCGAGATCGCCGCCGTCGTCCGGGTCGACAACCCGCAGATCGAGGTCCGGTTGTCAAGCGTGGCCGACCTGGCCGAGGTCCTGCCCAGCGGCCGGGACGCGGTCGTGGTGCCGCTGATGACCTGGTCCGACCCGGCCGTCATGGCGGAGATAGGCAAGGCCGTGGCGGCCAGCGGATCGAACGCCGTGGTGACCGAGCCGCTCGGGCCGCACCCGCTGCTGGCGGAGGCGCTGCACATCAGGCTGGCCGAGCGTGGCCTGGCCAGGGCCGACAGGGTCCGCCTGCTGAACGTCTCCAGCCCCGTCGACGCCGTCATCCTCGGCACGGTCGGCGGTGCGCAAGCCGTCGGCGCCGTCCAGCCCACCGCCGTACTGCTGGCCTCCCGGCTCACGCTGCCCGTCGTGGCCGCCTCGCTCGACAGCGAGCCCGGCGTCGCCGTGGCCGCCGAGCGCCTGCGCGGCGCGGGCGCGCAACGCCTGGCCATCGCCCCCTGCCTGATCGGCCACGAGGCGCCCGAGGGCATCGTCGCCGAGGCGGCCGCCTCGGTCGACGCGGGTCATGCTGAGCCCCTCGGCGCGCACGGCGCCGTAGCAGAACTTGTCGCGCGAGCTTACGGCAGTCAACTCGCTACTTGACAACTCTTGTCGAGATCGCTCAAGTAGCGTTACGTTCTGCCCATGCGTAGCGTCCACGTCAACGGTTCGCGCCTTGGGCTTCGTGACGTCACCGAGGCGGACGTGGCCGCGCTGCACGCCGTCTACGGCAACCCGGCGGTCACCGAGCACATGCCGTTCGCCCCGCGCACGGTGGAGGAGGTCGACCGGATCGTTCGTGACGCCATGGAGGCGGCCCGCGCGGACCCGCGCCGCCTCTACGTGCTCGCGGTCACGGACGCCGGCTCCGACGAGGTGGTCGGCGTCGCCCGGCTGCACATTGAGGCCGACCACCCGCACAGCGCGGAGATCGGCCTCGGCCTGCGGCCCGACCAGTGGGGCCGCGGCATCGGCACGGACCTCATCAAGCTGGTTCTGTCGTTCGGCTTCCGGCAGGTGGGCCTGCACCGCATCTGGGGCGCCCGCTCCCCTGCCAACCTGCCGGCCCAGCTCGCGATGCTCACGGCCGGCATGGTCGAGGAGGGCCGCATCCGCCACCACGTCCTCACCCCGGCGGGATGGCGCGACTCCATGGTCCACAGCGCCATCGCCGACGACTGGGTCGCCTACTAGAGGCGGGCGTGTGAGGTGATGTCGGCGCCGAAGTCGTCGATCATGGTGGCGGTGACCGTGGGCCGGCACTGGCCGATCGCCACCAGGTAGTCGGCGGTACTGGCGCCCGCGGGGATGTCCATGGCTCGCGGCGTGGCGAAGTCGCGCTCGAAGGCTGTCTGCGCCGCCGTGCGTGCCGCGTGCTCGATGTCGGCGGGAGTGAACTGCTCGCTGGCCTCGACCAGCGTGTCCAGGTCCACGTCCGGGCGGCCGTCGGAGTAGCGGGCCCAGATCGCCTTGCGAGCGGCCACGTCGGGGGTACCGATCGGGACCACGTAGTCGAACCGGCCAGGCCGCAGGAACGCCGGGTCGAGCGAGCGGATGGAGTTGGTGGCGCACACCAGCAGTCGCTCGTCCCGCTCGCGGAAGCCGGGAATCAGCTTGAGCAGCTCGTTGGTGATGCTGTGGCTGCCCGCCTCCGGGCGCTCCGCCCGGACCGCGGCGATCTCCTCGACCTCGTCGATGAAGACCAGCACCCGCTCCAGCTCGGCGATGCGCCCGAAGGCGGTCCGCAGCGCCGCCGCCAGGTTGCCGTCGTCTGCCAGCCTGGAGGGCAGCAGCTCGACGAACGGCCAGCCGAGCCGGGAGGCGATCGCCCTGGCGAACGTGGTCTTGCCCGTGCCGGGCGGGCCGAACAGGGCGATGGCCCGCGGCGGGCGCACGCCGTGCCGGGCGGCGCGCTCGGGCTCGGCCAGCGGCAGCACGATGCGCCGCTCGATCAGGTCCTTCTCCACCTCCATCCCGGCGACCTTGTCCCACAGGTCTCCCGGGAGCGGCCGCCCGCCGAGCTCCGCCAGCAGGGCGGCCCCGGCGACGGCGGGCTCGGTCTTCTCGAAGTACGCCACGGCCGGCCGCCGCGTGTAGCCGGCGTTCACCAGCCCCTCGCCGAGCAGTTCCTCCTCTGGCAGCACGTAGGCGATGCGCCGCACCCGCGCGTCCACCAGCCGCCGTTCCAGCTCCCTCAACAGCGCGCTGGCCAGCCCGCGGCCCCGCCAGGCGCCGGAGATCGCGATCCGCATCACCCAGGCCCGCTCGCCGGTCACCTGCGCCAGCGCGGCGCCGATCGGCACGCCCCGGTGCACGGCCACCACGGCGGGCTGGCGCGAGGTCAGCGCGCCGATGCATTCGGCCAGCGAGAACACCGACTCCTGCCCGAGCCCGGCCGTCGTGTCGATCAGATGGACGACGGCCGCCAGGTCGTCCTCACGATAGTCGTGGATGAGCCAGTTCATCGGTACCGTCTCCTCGCCTCGGGGGGCTTCGGACGGTATACGAGGTAGAGCGGACAGTCACCCTCCAGTGCGGACAAATCCCGACCAGAAACCTTACGGCGTGCAATAGAGACACCGTTGACGCCCGCCTAACGCAGTGCGAGAATCCTAACAGCGTTAGGAGAACCGATGCGCGACAGGAAAGCCGAACGCCATCAGAGCACGCGGGCGGAGATCCTCGCCGTGGCGTGGAAGCTGGCCGCGACCGAGGGCCTGGCCGGTCTGACGCTGCGCGACATAGCCCGCGAGGTGGGGATGCGGGCTCCGTCGTTGTACTCCTACTTCGCCTCCAAGCACGCGATCTACGACGCGATGTTCGCCCAGGGCTGCCAGGAGTACCTCGAGGGGCACGCCGGGCTCACCTTCACCGGCGACCCGCTGACCGACCTCAAGATCGGGATGCGGTACTTCGTCGGGTTCTGCACCGCCAACCCCGTCCGCTACCAGCTCCTCTACCAGCGGACGATCCCCGGCTTCGAGCCGACGCCGGAGACGTTCTCGCTGTCCGTGGCCGGGCTCGGCAAGATGCGCGACAAGCTGGCCGAGATCGGCATCACCGATCCGGCCGCACTGGATCTGCTGACGGCCATCGGCACGGGCCTGACCGACCAGCAGATCTCCAACGACCCCGGCGGGGACCGCTGGACCCGCCTGGTCGACGAGGCCATGGAGATGTACTACGCGCACATCTCCGATCGCCGAAGGATTCAAGATGACTCTCACCCGGGATCAGGCCGCCACCCTCGCGGCGGCGGAGAACCAGCGATTCGTTGAGCTGGCGCGCTATCTCAGCGCCGACGACTGGTCCAAGCGCACCGAGTGCCCCGCGTGGGACGTGCGCGCGATGGCCGGGCACGTGCTGGGCATGATGGAGTTCACCACGTCGGTGCAGGAGTTCGTGCACGTGATCCGCACCGGCGGCAAGGTCGCGGGCGACCGGCCGGCGATCGACGGCATGACCGAGGTCCAGGTGGCCGAGCGCGCCCACCTGTCCACCGCCGAACTGCTGGAACGGCTGGCGGACGCGGCCCCGCGGGGAGCCCGCTCACGGCGCCGCCTGCCGGCTCCGCTGCGGATGATGCCGATGCCGCAGGAGGTCGACGGGGTGCGTGAGACGTGGCGCCTCGGCTACCTCTTCGACACGATCCTCACGCGCGACACCTGGATGCACCGGGTGGACGTCTGCCGGGCGACCGGCCACGTGCTCCTTCTCACCGCCGACCACGACGGGTTGATCGTGGCCGACGTCGTGGAGGAATGGGCCCGCCGCCATGGCCGGCCGTACAGTCTGGTGCTCGAGGGGACGGCGGGCGGCAAGTTCGGCACGTCTGGGGAGGAGCTCGTGCTGGACGCCGTGGAGTTCTGCCGGATCCTGTCGGGCCGGGGCACGGGCGAGGGGCTGCTCACCCAGCACGTGCCGTTCTGACCCAGCCCTTCAGCACCTCCTCGGCCACCTGGCGCGGGTCCGCTGTGCTTTCGACGACGTAGTCCTCGACGGCGGCCCGCTCCAGAACGCGCTCGAGCTCGCCCGAGCGGTCGAGGTGCCAGCGCAGTCCCTTGTCGTCGCCGTCGTGCCTGCGCGTCAGCCGCCTGCGCACCTCGTCGAGCGGGGCTCGCAACCAGCAGACGGTCAGCGGCACGCCCAGCGCCTCCTCGTAGCCGCGCCGCCCGTCCGCCGACTCGATCACGCCGGCCAGCACGAGCCTCTTCACGCCGGCGTCGAGGAAGTTGGCGGCGACGGCCCGCAGATTCCGCATCGTGATCGCCGCGTTGAACGGGTCCCCCTCCGGGCTCGGCCAGGACCGCCGCAGCCAGTCCACGTCGATGACCGCGTTGGGGACGCCCTCCTCGGCCAGCAGATCCCCCGCCACATCCGCGACGGTGGTCTTCCCGACCCCGACGGTTCCATTGATCAGCAACGCCCACGACATCCGCCGATCCTACATTCAAGGGCGGACCACGCTTCGGTGGATTGTCGGTGGCGGCCCCTACGATGAGCCTCCTCACGGAGGGATACTTGCTCATGCTCGACTCGCTGATCGTGCCGCTGTTCGTCACCACCGACCTGCCGCCGGAGGCCGACCTGGCCGAATTCGGCGGCCTGCTGGCCGGCACCGCCCGCACGCTCGGCTTCGACGCGTTCCTGGCGGGCAAGGTCTTCTGGCTCGACCGCCCCATCGTCCCCCGCCAGCGCCCGGCCGCCGGCACCGAGCTCCGCTTCGCCGCCATGCTCGGCTACCTCGCGGCCTCGGGCTCCGCCCACACCCCCGCCACGGTCGTCGCTGACGTCCGCGCGGCCGTCGGCGCCGCCGTCCAGTCCCGCTACGGCGACGTCGGCGCGCCACCCGCCGTCTTCGCCATCCGCGACCGCGACGTCCGCGAACGCACCCCCGACGACGCCCTCTACGTCGACACCCGCGACGCCACCCCCGACCTCATCACCGCCACCCGCCCCTACCTCTAGCCACTCTCCACCGCACGGACCACTGACTGCTCCCTGCCGCACGGATCACCGGGTTCAGTCGATCAGGCGGGGGTGGTTCGAGTGGCGGTGAGGGCCACCGTGGTGTACGTCATCGTGAAGCTGCCGCCCAGGGTGTCGATGACGGCGCCGACGCCGTCCAGTACCTCCGCCAGCTTGTCCGGTGGGCACCGGGTGAGGAGGCCGATCGTGGGCAGCTGGTCCAGCCACTCGTCGCGGGTATAGGACCGCTCCCAGGGGAAGTGCCACTGCTCCGGCTCGCTGAACCCGCCCACCTCGCGGATCCCGTCGGCGGCCTTGGTGAACATCGCCTGGTACAGGTCCATGGCCGGCCTCGGGGGTTGGGCGTTGATCGGCAAGTCGGGAAGCACCCGGCGAAAGACCGCGGCGAAGGCTTCGGCTGCGGCGGGCGGGGGCTCGAACACGTGGTTGAACGCCGCCAGCCGTCCACCAGGACGCAGCACCCGCGCCGCCTGGGCCGCTCCGGCGACCGGGTCGACCCAGTGCCAGGCCGTCCCGGCGATGACCGCGTCGAAGGTACGGCCGGCGGGGTCCCAGTCCTCGAACCTCGCCACCTCGACCTCGAGTCCGCCGCGCCGTGCGAAGTCGGCCATGCGCGCGTCGGGCTCGACGCCCAGGACCTTGCAGCCGACCGCCTGGAACTGCCGGGCTTCGATGCCGGTCCCACAGCCGACGTCGAGGACGTCGGGGCCGGGGCTGGCGGCGGCGATCCGCTCCACCATGGCGTCGGGGTACGCGGGCCGGGTCCGGTCGTAGCGTTCGGCGTCCACACCGAACGATTCCGCCATCTGCCTGGCCTTATGCGGCTCATTTCCGGAGGGACGGGCGTCCTCCGGCGGTATAGTGGTCATGCGCCCACCTTAGTGGGCAAGCGCCCACTGTCAACGTGTTTCGCCGAGCGAGGAATGCGCCGTGCCAACAGGAGTACACATCCGCGAACCGCGGGAGCAGCTGTTCGACGCCGCCGAGCGCGTCCTGCTCAGGGACGGGCCTGACGCGCTGACCAGCCGGGCGGTCACCGTCGAGGCAGGCGTCGCCAAGGGCGTCCTGCACCGGCACTTCGCCGACTTCGACGCCTTCCTCGCGGAGCTCGTGCTGGACCGCATCGCCCGCATCGACGGCCAGGCCGCGGCGCTGCGCGAGTCCGCCGGGACCGGCACGGTCGCCGGCAACCTCACCGGCGCGCTCATGGACCTGTTCGAGTCGGTCGCCGTGGCGATCGTCAGCCTCGTCATCTTCCGGGACGAACTTCGCGCCCGGCTACGGCAGGCCAGGCCGACCGGGGTCCCGCTCATGACGGAGGCGGCGGAGATGATCGCCTCCTACCTCACGGCCGAGCGTGACCTGGGACGCATCCCGCCGGACGCGGACGTCGACACGCTCGCCCCCACGCTGATCGGGGCGGCACACATGCTGTTCGCCGACCGAAAAGCCCCCACCCCCCAACCCTCCGCAATCCACAAGCTCATCACCACCCTCATCCCCACCACCTCCTAACCACGCCCCCGGACACCGTGGGGCGTACGGGTGAAGACGATGACGTGTCGCTCGCCGGGGCACCCCCCGGCGCCGGGTCGGCGAGGTGTGGGACGGCGGAGGTCGGCGCGCCTGTATGGCGGCCGACTGAGGGCCCCGGTGAGCGGGTTGTGGGCGCCGTGGCGGCGGGCAGTGTCACCGACTCGCCGGAAGCGCCGCCCGCGGGCCCTCAGCCGAAGTACGGCGGGCGGCCGGTGGGGGCGGCCCGCCGTACAGAAGCACCCAGAAAAGCTCAGCACGGGGGGCGGTCCGCCGTACAGGAGCACTCAGAAAGGGTCAGCACGGGGGGCGGCCCGCCGTACAGGAGCACTCAGAAAAGGTTCAGTACGGGGAGCGGCCCGCCGTACAGAGGACGACTAGAAAGGCTGTTGGCGGAACTGGGAAGAGTTAGGTGCGGGGTTCGAGGATTACCACTGGGATGTCGCGCGGGGTTTTGCGTTGGTAGTCGTTGTAGCTGGGCCAGGTCTTCGTCATGAGGGGCCAGAGTTCGGGCTTCTCCTCGGGCGTCGCCGTGCGGGCGTGGGCCGCGAAGCGCTTGCCGCGGACCTGGACTTCGACCTCGGGGTCGTCCTGGAGGTTGCGGTACCAGTCCGGGTCCTCGGGCGCCCCGCCTTTGGAGGCCACGACGATGTAGTCGTCGCCGTGGCGCCGGTAGATGAGCGGTGTCGTATACGGTTGGCCCGACTTGCGGCCCGTGGTGGTCAGCAGGAGGACGGTCGTGCCGCGCCAGTCGTGGCCTTCCTCGCCGTCCGTCTCGCGATATCGCTGGACGTGTTCTTTGCCGTAGAGCATGTGAAGACTGTTACCCGCACGGGCGTAACCTCACCGTTACTCGCCCGGGTCTGTACGAGAACTTAACGAGCCTGGCACACTGCCCTTCTGTAAGCGCTTACACATCTAGGAGTGGAAGCGCTTACAGGATCAGGGAGTGGCCGATGGACGTGACCATCTACGAGGTGGCCCAGCGGGCGGGCGTCTCGATCGCGACCGTGTCCAGGGCGCTGCGCGGCACCGGGCCCGTGGCGTCCAAGACGCGCGAGAAGGTCATGAAGGCGGTCGAGGAGCTCAACTTCATGCCCAGCCGCCTGGGCGTGAGCCTGGCCGAGGGCCGTCACGCCGCCAACGGCATCGTCTTCCCCAACCTCGCCGGCCCCTACTACACCGAGGTCCTGCTGGGCTACGAGGAGGTCGCCTCGGAGCTGGGCCGCTCGGTGGTGATCCTGTCGACCAAGGGCCGCTCCAACGTCAACGACCTGATCAAGGACCTGGCCGGCCGCGTCGACGGCATGCTGATCTTCGGGCACACTGCGCCCGACCCGCTGGTCACCGAGCTGGTGCAGGTGGGTATGCGCCTGGTGTTCGTCTCCCGCGAGCCGCTGGCCGGGGCCGACACGCTGCGCAGCGAGAACACCGAGAGCGCCGTGCGCCTCGCCCGGCACCTGCTGGGCCACGGTTACGAGCGTTTCGCCTTCCTCGGCGCCCCCATGGTCGGCGGCGACGACGTCGACGAGCGCTGGCAGGGCGTCCGCTCGGTCCTCGGCAGCGCGATCGAGGCCGTCACCACGGCCCAGTACACGGTCGAGTGCGGCTACGACGCCGCACTGAAACTCCTCAAATCACCAAAGGGTACGGCGAGCCACGCCGGAGCACGACCCGCCAAGACCGCGAGGCCCCAGGTTCTCGTCTGCTCCGACGACGAGGTCGCCCTCGGTGCGCTGCTGGCGGCCGAGGAGCTCGGCCTCGCCGTACCCGGCGACCTGGCGGTGACCGGCTGGGACGACATCATGGCCGCCCGCCACGCCCGCCCGGCTCTGACCACCATCCGCCAGCCCATGCGCGAACTGGGCGCAAGGGCCGCCCGCGCGCTCGACGAGCTGATCACCGGCGTCCGCGACACCCCCGAGCACCTCGTGCTGTCCACCGAGCTGGTGATCCGTGCCAGTTGCGGTACACACCCCCAGGAGGAATCCCCATGAAGACCACCGCGGCGGGCCTGCTGGCCCTGGCCCTGGTCGTGAGCGCGTGCGGAAGGAGCGCCGACAAGGCGCCGGAGCAGGCCAAGGACGTCACGGCAGGCAAGGTCTCCGGCGAGGTCAGCGTCTGGGCGATCGGCGAGGAGGGCAAGGCGCTCGGCGCGTTCGCCAAGGACTTCGAGGCCGCTAACCCCGGAGTCAAGATCAACGTGACCGCGATGGGCTGGGACGTCGCGCACGACAAGATCACCTCCGCGATCGCGGGCAGCGCCACCCCGGACATCAGCATGATCGGCTCCACCTGGGCGGGCGAGTTCTCCAAGACCGGCGCGCTCGACCCGACGCCCGGCAACCTGTTCGACAAGAGCACGTTCTTCCCCGGCGCCTGGCAGACCGTGGACGTGAACGGCACGGCCTGGGGCATCCCCTGGTACGTCGAGACCCGCGTCCTGTACTACCGCACCGACCAGGCCGAGAAGGCGGGCGTCAAACCTCCCGCGACGTGGGCGGAGTGGAAGACGTTCATCAAGGCCCTCCAGGACAGGGGCGGCGCGAAGAAGGGCTTCAACCAGGGCTACACCGCCGGATCCTGGCAGGAGCTGCTGCCGCTGATCTGGCAGGCGGGCGGCGAGATCGTCAAGGACGGCGCCTACACCTTCGACACGCCGCAGGCCGTCACCGCGCTCAAGCAGTACGCCTCCCTGTTCACCGAGAAGCTCGCGCCCAACGACACCCCGGAGGGCGCCTTCCCGCAGAACTTCATCAAGGGCGAGGTCGGCGGCTTCGTGTCGGGGCCGTGGATGGTCGGCGTGCTCAACTCCGACGGCGGCGCCGGCTTCAAGGACAAGTTCGACGTCGCGCCCTACCCGAAGGGCCCGGTCAGCGCCACCAGCTTCGTCGGCGGGTCCGACATGGTGGTGTTCAAGAAGGCCAGGAACAGGGACGCCGCCTGGAAGTTCCTGCAGTGGCTGACCGATCCCAAGGTGCAGGCCAAGTGGTACACCACGGTCAAGTCGCTGCCCGCCGTACAGTCGGCGTGGCAGGAGCCCGAGCTGAGCGCCGACAAGCAGCTGAAGGTGTTCGGCGAGCAGCTGAAGGACGCCAGGACGCCGCCGCCGTTCCCGACCTGGGAGCAGGTGTCCAAGGTCATCGAGAGCGAGCTGGAGAAGCTGGCCAAGGGTAAGTCGACGCCCGAGCAGACGGCCAAGGCGATCCAGTCGCAGGCCGCCACGATCGGCACCGGTCTGTAGTGTCGCGCGGCAACCTGCGGATCGGCTGGATCTTCGTGCTGCCGTTCGTGGTGATGTTCGTCGTGTTCTATCTCGGCCCGCTGCTGGCCGGGATCGGGATGAGCTTCACCGACATGCGCAGCACGGACGTGACGGACCCGCTCGGCGTGAACCCGGTCGGGGTGGAGAACTACCTGCGCCTGATGCACGACGGCGCGATGCAGCGGGCCGCGCTGAACACCGTGGTGTTCGTGGTGACGGCGCTGCCGCTGACGATCGGGCTGGGGCTGGGCGCGGCGGTGATGCTGAACTCGGGCATCGCGCGGCTGCCCGCCGCGTTCTTCCGGCTCGGCTACTACCTGCCCAACATCACCAGCATCATCGGCGTCGCGGTGGCCTGGAAGTTCCTGCTCGAGCCCGAGGCCGGGCTGGTCAACCGCCTGCTGGACCTGGTCGGGCTGCCCGGCAACGACTGGCTGCAGAGCGAGAGCACGGCGCTGCCGTCGATCATCGTGATGACCGCCTGGCGCAGCTTCGGCTTCAACATGGTCGTGCTGCTGGCGGCCCTGCAGTCGATTCCGCGCGAACTGTATGAGGCGGCCGAGGTGGACGGCGCGGGGCGATGGGCGCGCTTCACCGCCGTGACCGTACCGTCCATCCGGCCCGTGCTGCTGTTCTGCACGGTCTACAGCTCGGTGGGCTTCATGCAGTTCATGGAGGAGCCGCTGGTCATGACCAAGGGCGGGCCGCTGAACTCCACGCTGTCGGCCTCGCTGGCCATCTTCAACCAGTTCGGCGTCGGCAACTACGGCTACGCGGGCGCCGCGTCGAGCCTGCTGTTCGTGGTGATCGTGGCGCTTGCCGTACTGCAACTGAGGCTCGGGAGGCGCAAGTGAAGCGGCGGGCGGTCATCTACCTCGGGCTGAGCGTCGGCCTGCTGCTGGTCGTGGGGCCGTTCCTGTGGACGGCGCTCAGCTCGCTCAAGCCCGAGTCGGAGATCAGGCGCGACCCGCCGACGCTGTGGCCGCGGACGTTCACGCTGGACAACTTCGCCGAGCTGTTCCAGCGGGTCGACATCGGGCACGCCTTCCTCAACAGCCTGATCGTCGCGCTGGTGCTGGTGGCCAGCAACCTGCTGTTCTGCTCGATGGTCGGCTACGCCTTCGCCAAGCTGCCCTTCCGCGGCAAGAACGTGGCCTTCGGGCTGGTGCTGATCCAGCTGGCGATACCCGGGATCGTGGTGATGACCCCGCAGTTCGTGCTGATCGCGAAGCTGGGGATGGTCAACACCTTCCTCGGGATCATCCTGCCGACCATGGTGGCGCCGCTGGGCGTGTTCATGATGCGGCAGTTCATCTCCGACCTGCCCGACGAGCTCATCCACGCGGCCCGGGTCGACGGCGCGCGGGAGTTCCGGATCTTCTTCAGGATCATCCTGCCGCTGTGCGGGCCCGCGCTGGCCACGCTCGGGCTGATCACCTTCCTGGGCGCATGGAACAACTTCCTCTGGCCCGCCGTGGTGGCCCAGAGCGAGGACATGTACACGCTGCCCGTCGCGCTCAACATCCTCAACGGTCACGAGGGCACCCACTACAACCTGCTGGTCGCCGGGTCGGTCGTGGTGATCGCGCCGATCCTGTTCCTCTTCGTCTTCCTGCAGCGCTTCTTCGTCCAGGGCATCGCCACCACCGGCATCAAGTGAGGAGCATCCCCCATGCGCGTGATCTCCGGCCTGCTCGCCTTATCTCTGACAACCACCGATATTTCGGGAACTTCCACGCTGTACGGCTATGCCGCGGATACGTGGCGGTCCATGGCGGCCATGGTCGAACCGGCCACCGGCATCCCCGCCGACAAGGTCACCGGAGATCTGAAGACCCGGGCCAAGGTCACCTCGCCAACCAACATCTCCGCCTACGTCTGGAGCACGCTCACCGCCCGCGACCTGGGGATCATCGGCCCGGCCGACGCCCGGTCGCGGGTCGGGAAGGTGCTGTCCGCGCTGGAGAAGATGGAGCGCGACGCTCCCACCGGGCAGTACTACAACTGGTACGACCCCGCCACGCTGCGGCTCGTCCGGACCTGGCCGGACAACGGCGATCCCGTCGACCTGTTCGCCTCCAGCGTCGACAACGGGTGGCTGGCGGCCTCGCTGATGATGGTGCGCAACGCCATGCCGGGGTTCGCCGGGCGGGCCGGGCGGCTGCTCGGCTCGATGAACTTCAAGGCCTACTACGACCCCGCGGCCAGGCCGGACGCGGGCACCGGACTGCTGCGGGGCGGATTCTGGCCGGTCAAGCCCGCCGGATGCTCGATCCCCACCGACTACGCGGGGACGGGGACCACGGTCTACTCCACCTGCCACACCTACGGCTCGCCGAGCGAGACCCGGATCGGCACCTACGTGGGCATCGCCCTGGGCCAGCTGCCCCGCGAGCACTACTACGGCCTCTATCGGACCTTTCCCGATATCGCCTGTGACTGGGCGTGGCAAGATCAGAAGCCGGTCGGCTCGTGGAAGGAGTACCTGGGCATCAAGGTCTGGGAGGGCACGTACGGCTACCGCGGCATGCGGTACGTCCCCAACTGGGGCGGATCCATGTTCGAGGAGCTCATGCCCGACCTGGTGGTGCCCGAGGCCCGCTGGGCGCCCAGGTCGTGGGGCCGCAACCACCCGGTCTTCGTCAAGGCCCAGATCGCGCACGGTCTCGACGAGGCCAAGTACGGCTACTGGGGCTTCTCGCCCGCCAACGACCCGCGCGGCGGCTACCGCGAGTACGGCGTGGACCCGCTCGGCATGCAGTCCGACGGCTACACCTCCGACGAGGAGCGCACCACCACGGATCCCGGCTACGAGGGCTGCCGCCCAGCCCAGCCTGACCCGGTCTCCTACGGGGATGGCGTGGTGACTCCCCACGCCTCCTTCCTGGCCCTGCCGTACGCGAGGAAGCAGGCTCTGGAGAACCTGGCGAAGATCCGCTCGAACCTGGGGGCCTACGGGCCCGGCGGCTTCTACGACTCCGTCGCGGTCCGCTCGGGGGCGGTGTCACGCTTCTATCTCGCGCTCGACCAGGGGATGGTCATGGCCGCGCTGGGCAACGTGCTGGCCGGGGACAACCTGCACCGCTATTTCGGCAGCTCCGACGTCGAGGCGAAGCTGCGACCTGTCATGGAAATCGAGGAGTGGGACGTTCAGAGCCCGCCCGCCAACTGATCGGGGAAGTTCTTTGATGAGTACGGCTGACGCCGCACGCCGTGACTGGCAGGCACGCATCCACGACGCCTCCGGGGAGGTGTCGTCCGCCGCCGAGGTCGCGCTGGCCGCGCCCGCGGGCCTGCGTGCCGTGCCCGGGGGCGGGTGCGTGACGCTGACCTGGGATCCGGTGCCCGGGGCCGTCGGCTACCTGGTGCACCGCGACGGGTCGCCGATCACGCAGCGGGACGTGGACGTGCCCGCCGTGCCTTCCTGCCGGTATGTCGACACCGCTGCCGGGGGTTCGTACGCGGTGGCGGCCATCGCGGCGATGGACGTGGTCGGGCCGCTCTCCGATGCGGTCACCGCCTCGCCGTCGGATGCGGCGGGCGCGGTCTCGGTCCGGGTCTCCGCGGCGGAGGAGGCAGGGCCGGTGCATCGGCCGTGGTCGTACATGATCGGGTCGGAGCACCTGTCGTACCTGCTGTCGCAGGACCAGACCGGCGGCAGGCCGATCGGCGCCGAGCTCACCGAGGCGCTGCGGATCATGCGGGACGAGTTCGGCGTCCAGACCGTGCGCGCCCACGGCATCCTCTGCGACGATCTGGGCGTCTACCGGGAGGTCGAGGGGAAGGCGGTCTACGACTTCGGCAAGGTCGACCAGGTCTACGACACGATCATGAGCCTCGGCCTGCGGCCGATCGTGGAGCTCGGCTTCATGCCGCGCGACCTGGCCGCCGACCCGGCCAGGACCGTCTTCGGCTACGAGGCGATCATCTCGCCGCCCAAGGACTTCGAGGCGTGGAGCGACCTGGTCAGGGCCCTGGTCGAGCACCTCGTGGACCGGTACGGTATCCAGGAGCTCATCGACCACTGGGCCTTCGAGGTGTGGAACGAGGCCAACCTGGCGGTCTTCTGGTCAGGCACCCCTGCCGACTACTTCCTGCTCTATGACGTCACCTCCGCGGCCGTGAAGAACGTCCACCCGCGGCTGCGCGTCGGCGGCCCCGCCTCGGCGGCCAACGGCTGGATGGAGGAGCTCCTCGCGCACATCTCCGAGTCGGGCGCCGAGCTCGACTTCGTCTCCACCCACACCTACGGCAACGCGCCGCTCGACTGGCGCCCCACGCTCGAGCGATACGGCCTGCCCGGCACGCCCATCTGGTGGACCGAGTGGGGACCCACGCCCACCCACTTCCACGGCATCGGCGACGGCGTCTTCGGTGCCACGTTCCTCCTGCACGGCATGCGGTCGGCCGCCGGGCGGGTCGAGGCGTTGTCGCACTGGGTGGCCTCCGACCACTTCGAGGAGCTCGGCCGGCCGCCGCGCCTGTTCCACGGCGGCTTCGGCCTGCTCACGGTCGGCAACCTGCGCAAGCCCCGCTTCCACGCCCTCACCCTGGCCAACCGCCTCGGCCCCACGGAACTCGCCACCGACCTCACCGGCGACGTCGCCGGAGTGGAAGCGTGGTCCACCCGCCACCCGGACGGCCGCCTCGGCATCCTGCTCTGGAACGGCACCCTCAACCAGTCCCAGGCTTCCGGCGCCGCCGAGCTGAACCGGCGGATCTCCCTGACCGTGGACGGCGCCTACCGTGTCACCCACCACCGCATCGACGAGACGCACTCCAACATCAAGCCCATCTGGGACGCGATGAACAACGAGACCGAGTGGCCTACGGAAGGCCAGTGGGCGAGCCTCCACGCGGCCAACACCCTCGACGAACTCGAACCGCCCAGAACCCTCGCGCCTGGCGAACCACTCGAGTTCGACCTCCCGATGCCCGCCGTCTCCTACCTGGAGCTCACTCCCCTCCTGTGAGCCCTGGCCGAGCGACGATCGCCGTACACCGGAGCTGGTAGAACTCGGGGTATGCGGGTTGTGGCGCTGGCCGACACGCATGGGCCGCGGCGGTGGCAGGGGTGTCCTGCGCCGGTCGCGGCGTTGTTGCGGGAGGCCGATCTGATTCTGCACGCGGGGGACGTGTGCGTGCCGGCGGTGATCGACGAGCTGCGCGGGTTCGCCCCGGTGCTGGTCGTGCAGGGCAACAACGACGTGCCGGAGCTGGGCGCGCCGGAGACGCTGGAGGTGGAGCTCGAGGGGCTGCGCGTGGCGATGATCCACGACAGCGGGCCCGCCAAGGGGCGGCTGGAGCGGATGCGGCGGCGGTTCCCCGCGGCCGACCTGGTGGTGTTCGGGCACTCGCACATCCCGATGGACGAGGCGGGCCACGGGCTGCGGATCTTCAACCCGGGCTCTCCGACCGACCGCCGCCGCCAGCCGTACGGCACCGTGGGGCTGCTGCGCATCGAGGACGGCCGCCTCGCCGAGCACAGCATCGTCCCCGTCACCTAGGAGAACGACTTGACTGAGTGGGTCATGATGGGGGGCATGAGTCGGGAGCATCGGTATCGGGCGACGGT
Organism: Nonomuraea sp. NPDC050536; assembly: GCF_044457685.1. NCBI lineage: Bacteria > Bacillati > Actinomycetota > Actinomycetes > Streptosporangiales > Streptosporangiaceae > Nonomuraea > Nonomuraea sp. NPDC050536. The sequence goes on along the minus strand of NZ_JBITHD010000001.1, from coordinate 1,332,026 downwards.
TACCTGGACCGGGAATCTGGGTGAGGGCACTTCGGGGTATCGGGCCTACAGCCGCGATCATGAGGTGTCCGGCGAGGGGAAGCCGGTTCTGCCGGGGACCTCGGATCCCGCGTTCCGTGGGGATCCGGGGCGGTGGAATCCGGAGGAGTTGCTGGTCGCGTCCTTGGCGCAGTGTCACATGCTCTGGTACCTGCACCTGTGTTCCACCAAGGGGATCGTCGTCGACGGCTACGTGGACGATCCTGAGGGGACGATGGTCGAGGGGGGCGACGGGGGCGGGCGGTTCTCCACGGTGACGTTGCGGCCGGTGGTGACGATCGCCGATCCGGCGCAGCTGGAGACCGCGATGGCGTTGCACGAGCAGGCGCACGAGCTGTGCTTCATCGCCAACTCGGTGAATTTCCCCGTCAAGCACGAACCGCAGGTCCATGCGCGGGCGCAGGACTGAGGAGCCTATTGGGACGTGGTGCTCGAGGCGCCATCGGGCTCTAGCCGGAACGCGGAGCCAGGGTGGTTCGTTGTCCTGGTATGGCTGACATCCCGTATGACCGGAAAGAGCAGCTGAAGCAGATCGAGAGCGCACTGCTGCCGGGCGAGCAGATCATCGCCGTATACGACGCTATCGGCGTGGGCACGGGCTTCCTCGGGCTCACCGATCGGCGGGTGATCGTGCAGGACAAGTCGTTCGCGGGCAAGCGGATCGCGATCACCAGCATCCCTTACAGCAAGATCTCCGCGGTGAGCGTGGTGAGCAACAAGTCGTTCGCGGGCGGGTTCTTCTCATCCGGCGCGATCGCCATCCATGTCGGGACGCACACCTACGAGGTGGACTTCCGCGGGGACAACAAGGCGCATCACGTCCATAACGTCATACTTCACTACATTTCGCAGACCTGACCGTTCTCGCTAGGAGCGTTCCAGCTTGCGCTGATCTATCCTGCGGGGGATCTCACGCGGAGGGGGCGGCCTGGTGCGATCCGGTACTGCGCGACTCCTGGGTACGGCGAGCCTGGCCACCCTCGTCATCGCCGCCTGCACGCAATCCCCCGGCGTCCCGGCCGCCTCCTCACCGAGCGGAAGCACCGATGAGGCGACAGCCGCGGCTCCATCAGGAACCCCGGCAGGAGCGACCGGCACGCTGGCACCCGTCCCCATGACAGGCCCGGGAGCGCAGCCCGTGCCCGCGAGCCCCGGCTCGTGCGCGCAGCCGGGTCCCAAGGCGGACGACCTGCACCCCGCCACGGTGAAGTCCGCGTGGAAGCGCGTGGCCTACGACACCGGCCGAGGCAGCCTCGACCACCTGGCCGTGGGCTCCGACGGAACCGTATGGGCGACCAGGACCACCCGGCGGACGGTCGCCGGCGCCGTCGAGACCCGCTTCGACGGCCTGCGACGCTGGGACGGGAAGCGGTGGACCGCGTTCCCGCTGCCGAACGTGCAGGTGACCGCGCTGGGCGCCGCCTCGGCCGAGCAGGCGTGGGTGTTCGGACTGGCCGCGGGGCAGCCGGGCCTGGTGGGCTCGTTCCAGCACGGCGTGTGGGCTCCGCTCCAGCTGACCGGCCAGTTGTCCACCGCCATCGGGACGGCCGGCACCGCCACCCGCGCGGGCTGGACCGTCAACGGCACCGAGGCCCTGCACTGGAACGGCGCCACCTGGCAGTCCTACGAGCTGCCCGCCCCCGCCGGAGCCGTCGGCGGCGAGGGCTCGGCCGTGTGGACCGTCAGCGGTCCCGTCCTGCCGCAGGGTCCCGCCTCCCGGTGGGACGGCCAGGCCTGGCAGCGGATCGGGGTGCCCAGGCTCGCCGTACCGAGAAAGACCGACTCCCCCAGGCCGCGGCTCACCGGCGTGGTCGTGCTCGGCCCGCGGGACGTGTGGGTGGTGGGCGGCGTGTCGTGGCTGGTCCCCGGCAGGTCCAGCCCCCAGAATGAGCCCCTGGAACGCCGCCGCCCCGTCGCCCTGCACTGGAACGGCGCCACCTGGCGATGCCTCTGGGGCCGCCTCGGCACCACCTTCACCCAGGCGGAGCCGGACGGCCGGGGCGGCCTGTGGGTCCTGGACTCCACCGCGTCCCGCCTGCTCCACCTGTCGCGCGCGGGCCGCTGGACCATCCACCCGATCCCGGGCACGATCACCGCCCTCGCCCACGGCCCCTCCCAAACCTACGCCGCCACCTCCACCCCCCGCCCCGCGCTCTTCCGCGCCTCGTAGAAGCCCTGTTTCCGGTACGGCAAGCCTCCGCAACCGGCCGCCGCCCGCACTTCGGCCAGGGACCCGCGACCGGCGCTTCCGGCGAGTCGGTGACTGTCGCACGCCGTCACGGCGTTCCGTTCTCCGGGCGCCACGGTCCCCCTGCCCCACCGCACATCGCGCCGGACGACCGCCGTACACCGTCTCACCGACCCCGGCGAGGAAAGCCCCGAGGCGCCGTGCGCGGGCGCCGCGCTCCGCCCGGGGCCCGCGACACCGCGGTGGGAGAGCGTCGGACGCCACGTCGACGGTCGCCCGGTGGGTGCTGGCGCGGTGCACCCCTGCAGGGGCTGGCCGAGCTGGGCCTGCAGGGAAGTTTCTGGCGCTGCCCCACCACGAGGTCCCCGCCATGGGGCTCGTGCGCCGAGCACCAGCAGCCCGGGCCGGCGGCGGACGCCGTCGTGCAGCGGCGCAGGCGCTTACCCGCGGCGGTCACGCAGGGGCTCAGGGCGGTGAGAGGGCTCAGGGTAGGGAGCGGTAGAGGTCCATGGTGCGTTCGGCGATGCGGGACCAGGAGAAGTGGTCGATGGCGCGGGCCCGGCCCGCCTGGCCCATCGCACGCGCCCTGGCGGGGTCGCCGAGCAGCTCGTTGACCCGCGCGGCCAGGTCTGCGGCGAAGCGCTCGGGATCGTGCGGCTCGCCGTCGGCGCCCTGGGAGATGGGCACGAGCAGCCCGGTCTCGCCGTCGGCCACCACCTCGGGGATGCCGCCGGTGGCCGTGGCCACCACCGCGGTCTCGCAGGCCATCGCCTCCAGGTTGACGATGCCCATCGGTTCGTAGACCGACGGGCACACGAACACGGTGGCGTGCGTGAGCAGCTGGATGACCTCCGGCTTGGGCAGCATCTCGGAGATCCAGAACACCCCGTCGCGGTCCAGCCCGCGCACCAGCCCGCCCACCTCCTCTGCGATCTCCGGCGTGTCGGGCGCCCCCGCGCACAGCACCAGCTGCGCATCAGGGGCGAAGGACCGCGCCGCGTGCAGGAGGTGGACCAGCCCCTTCTGCCGGGTGATACGCCCGACGAAGATGACGTACGGCCGGCCGGGGTCGATCCCGCGTTTCTCCAGCACGTCCACCCCGGAATCGGGCGCGTACTGGGCGGTGTCGATGCCGTTGTGGATCACGTTGACCTTGGCCGGCGGGATCTCGGGGTAGGCGGCGAGCACGTCGCGCCTCATCCCTTCCGACACGGCGATCACCGCGTCGGCCGCGGCCAGCGCGGTGCGCTCGGCCCACGACGACAGCGTGTACCCGCCGCCCAGTTGCTCGGCCTTCCACGGCCGCAGCGGCTCGAGGCTGTGCGTGGTGACGACGTGCGGCGTGCCGTACAGCATCTTGGCGACGTGACCGGCGAAGTTGGCGTACCAGGTGTGGGAGTGGACGATGTCGGCGCCGTCGCAGGCGGCGGCCATCTCCAGGTCGACGCCCAGCACCTGCAGCGCGGCGTTGGCGGTCTCGAGCCCGTCAGGGACGCGGTAGGCGGACACGCCGGGCTCCTCGCGCGCGCCGCCGAAGCAGCGCACCCGTACCTCGGCCAGCCGCCGCAGCTCCCTGGCCAGGTATTCGACGTGGACGCCGGCACCGCCGTACACCTCGGGCGGATACTCCCGGCTCAGCAGATCAACGCGCATGTCCCAGACCTTACGCGGCCGGGATGTCGGCCAGCTCGGTGAACACGCCCTTGCCCTGTGCCCGCGCCTGCTCGACCATGGCGTCGGCCCCCGCGGAGGGGCCGCCGATGCGCAGCACCGCGTCGCAGCGCTCGAGCAGCCGCTCGGCGATCGGGTGGAAGATCCGGTCGAAGGGGCCGTCGCCGACCCGGCTGGAGCCCGCCAGCTCGATCAGCGGCAGGGCCAGCGCCTCGCCGGTGACGGGCAGGTGACCGGCGTGGAAGAGCTCCAGGGCGGCCGCGTTCATGGCGTGCACGTTGGCGGCCAGCTTGGCCGGGTCGTCGCCGGTGCCGGAGCGGTAGGGGCCTGCCACGAGGATCATCAAGGTGTTTCTCCCTGCTATGCGAGAACGAGCCTGCTATGCGTGAACGAGGTGGACTCCCGCGTCGGACAACGCGGTCAGGGTGTCGGCGGCCGCCCGGCCGTCGGCTCCGGTGTCGGTGACGAGCGTGTGGACCGCGCCGAGGTCGGCCACCCTGGCGAAGGCGCGCACGCCCAGCTTGCCGCTGTCGGCCACCGCGATCGTGCAGTCGGAGCGGCGCAGCGCGGCCCGCTTGACGGCGGCGTCGTCTGGGTCGAACTCCGTCCAGCCGGCCGTGGCGTGGACGGCGCCGATCGACAGCAGGTAGGTGTCGAAGCAGAGCGATTCCAGCGCCTGCAGCGCCAGGTAGCCGACGAGGCTCCGCTCCCCCGGCCGGGACTCGCCGCCCAGCACCAGCAGCCTGATGCCGGGCTGGTCGGCCAGGCGGGCGGCGGCCTGCAGCCCGAGCGCGACCACGGTGAGCGGGGCACGGGCGATCAGGTGGCCGGCCAGGCTCGCCATCGTGGTGCCGGCGTCCAGCAGGATCGTCTGTCCCGGCTCGATGAGCTCGGCGGCTCTGGCGCCCAGGCGGTCTTTCGTGGCGGCCTGCCACTGCTCGCGGGCGGCGAACCCGGCCGCCTCCACGGGCGGGGCGAGCGCGACCGCGCCGCCTCTGACCCGCTTGACCAGGCCCTGCGCCTGCAGCTCGTCGAGGTCGCGGCGCACGGTCATCTCGGACACGCCCAGGCGCTCCGCCAGCTCGGCCAGCGTGGTCTGCCCCGCGCCGCGCACGAGCCGCAGCGTCAGGTCTCTCCGGTCAGTCACCGCCATGCCGCCATTCTTACATATCCGTTGTTAGGTATGTGAGATTGATGTTAGGTAGAGGGGTGATGCGAACGGTCTTGCTGGGGTTCGCGCTCTTCGGGGTGTTCTGGGGCGCTTGGGGGGCAGCGCTTCCTGCGGTGCAGGAGCGGGCCCAGGTGGGGGACGCGGCGTTCGGCGGGGCGCTGCTGCTGATCGGGGCGGGGGCGCTGGCCTCGATGCGGGTGACGGGGCTGCTGCTCGACCGGTTGGGGCCGTGGGTGGCGCCGGTCGTGGTCGGCTGTTTCGGGGTGTGCGCGGCGGTGACCGGGTTCGCGTCGTCGGCCGTGGCGCTGGCCGTCGCACTGTTCCTGCTCGGGGCGCTGTCGGGGGCGTTCGACGTGGTGATCAACACGGCCGCGGTGCGGTACGAGGCGGTGCGCGGGCGGCCGCTGATGGGCGGCGCGCATGCGGCGTTCTCCGCCGCCGTCGTGGCCGCCAGCGCGCTGACGGGGCTCGCTCGCGGGTTCGGAGCGGGAACACCGGCGATCTTCGCGGCGGTCGGCGTCGTCATCTGCCTCGCCGCCCTCCCCGCCCGAGCCCTGGCCGCGGGCGCTGCCGGGCGGGTCTCCGGGCGGGCTTCCGGGCGGGGCGGCGAACAAGGCTCGCGGGCTGCCTGGGCGAGGTGGTGGCCGCTGCTGGTGTTCGGGGGGATGTGCGCGCTGGCCAATCTGGTCGAGAACGCGCAGCAGAGCTGGAGTGCCCGGCAGTTGGAGGTCACGCTCCATTCGCCGCCTCAGGTCAGCGGCCTAGGCCCGTCGGTATTCGCGCTGGCCACGGTGAGCGCGCGGCTGGCGAGCCAGTTCCTGGCGGGCAGGGGCATCTCGCCGCGTGCCACGCTCGTCACGGGTGCACTGCTGGCCGCCGCCGGCACCGCGATCACCGCACTGGCATCCGGGCCGGTCATATGCCTGGCGGGGGTGGCGATCGCGGGCCTCGGTACGGGGGTGTGCGCTCCCACGATCATCGGCGTCGCCGGGAGCGGCGTGCCCGCGGCCCAGCGGGGCGCGACGGTGTCCACGGTGATGACGATCGCCTACCTGGGCTTCGCCGCGGGCCCCGCCCTGGTCGGGCTGATCGCCGCCCGGCTGGGCCTGCGAGAGGCCCTGACCGCCATGGCCGGCGCCGCCACGCTACTCGCCATCGCAGCCACCGCCATGCCGACCCGACCGCGCCCGACTCCACAAGACCCCGCCCACAGCAGCGAGCCCACCCAAACCCACGATCCCGCAATCCACGAGCCCGCCCAAACCCACGATCCCGCCTGGAGCCACGAAGCGGCCCGGACCTTCGAGCGCTCCGAGATCTCCGAGACCACCCAAATTCACGGGCGCGGCGAGGGGTGCGAGGGTGCCTGCGCGTGCTGTCCGGACTGACCGGTTTGACACAGTCGGTCAGGACGCGGGCGGCTCGGTGGGAGCCCTCCCATCCGAACATCAGCGATGCGACCTGCGCAAATTCCGGAAGTCCGATAATTGTCCTTTTGGGACCCTTGACGCGAAGTTGCCAGGCTGCTTGACTCCGTTCTGATCAACCGCCCGACCAAATTCGGAAAGGGGGTGACGATGCGCGCTCTCCTAAACTCGGGGCAAGGGTCAGTGGCCGAACTCGCCCCCGCCCAAGATCCCGCCAGGCGGAGCACGGCGCGCACGACCAGCGAAAACACGCTCTGAATCCATATGCCTGCATGGCGTTACAAGCGCATTCCAGGCATTCCCCATTCGCATTCCCGGAAAATGCGAATTCACCATTCTGCTATCTCAGAAATGAGGGATTCATGCGTATCTTCAAGGAAATCAGCGACCGTATGGTGTCCATGCTGGTGCCGAATGTCAAGGCCGCCGCCGGCTGCGCGCCGGACTGCTTCCACCAGTGGAAGGGCTCGGGCATCTGCTACGTCCGGACCTGCTGCTACACCGGCGCCTGCACGGTCTCCTGCGGCGCGTGGAGTAAGTGCTAGCCGATCGGCTCCGCAGGCCGGGCCGGCGCTGCGGAGCGTCGCCCGGCCTGCACCCCCTCACTCTGGTGAAACGCTCGTGATCTATGTCGCCGTCGCGGCGGGCTTTCTCATCGCCGCGGTCTTCCTGGCCTCCGCCTTCTCCAAGATCCGCAGCAAGCGGCAGTTCGAGCTCTTCACGGCCTCGGCCGTCGAGCTCGGCCTCCCCTCCTTCGTTCCGTCGCGGCTCGGCGCCGCGGCGATCGTGGCCATGGAGGCGGCTGTTTCCCCGCTGCTGCTCCTGCTTCCCGTCGTGGGGTTCTGCCTGGCTGTGGCGCTGCTGGCGGTCTTCATCACCGGGATCGTCCGCGTCCACCGCGCGGGCGAGAAGGTGGCGTGCCGCTGCTTCGGCGGCGACTCCCAGACCCCCCTGGGCCCCCGGCATGTCGTGCGCAACGCACTGCTCATCGCGGTGGCGCTGGCCGGCGCACTGACGGCCTTTTCCTCCGCGGAAAGCGTCCACCCCGCCATCCTGATCGCCGCCGCGGGAGCGGGGCTGATCGGCTCGGTGGTCTTCATCCTGTTCGACGACATCAGCGACCTGTTCGCGATGAGGAGATTGTGATGGTGTACGCCCTCTGGGCGGCCGTGTTCGTCTTCGGCCTGCTGTCCGTGCTCACCCTGGTGCTGACCGTCGGCGTCATCCGCAGGTTGCGCGAACACACCGAACGGCTCGACGGCCTGTACGAGCGGACCGGTTCCCCCGCGCCGGGTCTCCAGGCCGGCGAGGTGGCCGACGACTTCGAGGCCACGACCGGCGACGGCGAGACGCTGTCGGGCTCGTCGCTGGGCGAGCGGACGCTCATCGGCTTCTTCTCCCCCTCCTGCAAGCCGTGCAAGGAGCTCGCGCCCAAGTTCGTGGAGCTGGCCGCGAGCATGTCCCGCGACGAGGTGATCGCGGTGATCGCCGGGTTCCCCGACGAGATCGGCGACATGCGGGACCTGCTCGGCCCGGTCGCCAAGGTCGTCAGCGACGACGCCGACGGCGGGCCGCTGGCCAGGGCGTTCGGGGTGGAGGCCTTCCCCAGGGTGTTCATGGTCGACGAGGGCAGGAAGGTGCTGGCCGCGGGCCACACGATGGACGCCCTGGACGGCGTCCTCGCCCCCGCGCATGGCTGAGCGGCCCTGGCCGCGTGCGCTGACCGCGGTGGCCGTGCTGGCCTGGCGCAGCGCACCCGGCATGGTGGCGGCCTACGTGGCCGCCACCCTGGTCCAGGCCGCCGTCCCGGTGGCCACCACCTGGTTCACCAAGGCCCTGCTCGACGCGCTGACCGTCCAGCGCGGCTCGGTGCTGGTCGCCGCGCTCGGGCTGGCCGCCTGCGGCCTGGCCGCCGGCCTGCTGCCGGGCGTCACCACCTACGCCAACTCCGCGCTGGGCAGGTCGGTCGGGACACGCGCCACCGACCGCCTGTTCGCCGCCACCGAGAGGTTCGTCGGGCTGCGGCACTTCGAGGACCCCGACTTCCTCGATCGGCTGCGCCTGGGCCAGCAGGCCACGGTAACCAGCCACGGGCTGGTCGGCTCGGCGTTCGAGAGCGGGCGAGCCGCGCTGACCGTCGCGGGCTTCCTGGCCGCCCTGACCGTGATCAACCCGTGGATGACGGTGGTCGTGCTGGCCGCGCTCGCGCCGACGCTCGCCGTACAGCTGCGTCTGGCCAGGCAGCGGACGGCGATGATGTGGCAGACGAGCCCCGCCCAGCGCCGCGAGTTCTTCTACAGCGAGCTGCTGACCGGCGCGGAGGCCGCCAAGGAGATCAGGCTCTTCGGTATCGGGGCCTTCCTGCGCGGGCGGATGATGAGCGAGCGCGGGCGCGTCAACGCCGCGCAGCGCCGCATGGACCTGCGCCAGCTGACCATGAACGGCGCGCTCGAGCTGCTCACCGCGCTCGTCGCGGGTGGCGGCCTGGTGTGGGCGGGGCTGGCCGCGCGTGACGGCGCGCTCAGCGTGGGCGACGTGGTGATGTTCGCCGGCGCGGTGGCCGGCGCCCAGCTGGGGCTCAACACGCTGGTGCAGACGATCGCGCAGATCGCGCAGAACCTGCTGCTGTTCGGCCACTACCTCGACGTCGTCGAGGCAGCCCCCGACCTGCCCGTGGCGCGCGCCGCGACGCCGCTGCCCGCGCTGCGGCGCGGCATCGAGCTGCGGGACGTGTGGTTCCGCTACAGCGACGAGCATCCCTGGATCCTGCGCGGCGTCGACCTGTTCATCCCGTACGGCGAGGCCGTCGCGCTGGTCGGGCTCAACGGGGCCGGCAAGAGCACCCTGGTCAAGCTGCTGTGCCGCTTCTACGACCCGACCAGGGGCGCGATCCTGTGGGACGGGGTGGATCTGCGCGAGGTGGACCCGGCCGAGCTGCGCACCAGGGTGAGCGCGGTCTTCCAGGACCACATGGCCTACGACCTGTCGGCCGCGGAGAACGTCGGCCTGGGAGACCTGCGGCGCATCGGCGACAGGCGGGCCGTGGAGGAGGCGGCGCGGCAGGCGGGCGTCCACGAGCGGCTCGCCGAGCTGCCGCAGGGGTACGAGACGCTGCTGACCCGGGTGTTCTTCGGTGTCTCCGAGGAGGACGAGGACACGCGGGCCGCGGGCGTGGTGCTGTCAGGCGGGCAGTGGCAGCGGGTGGCGATCGCCCGGGCGATGCTGCGCGACGCTCCGGAGCTGATGATCCTCGACGAGCCGAGCTCGGGTCTGGATCCCGAGGCCGAGTACGACATCCACACCCGAATGCGCGACAGCAGGGCCGGCCGTACCAGTCTGCTGATCTCGCACCGGCTCAACACGGTCAGGGACGCCGGCCTCGTGGTCGTGCTTGAGGAGGGCCGGGTGGCCGAGCAGGGGCGGCACGAGGAGCTGATGGAGCGCCAGGGCGCCTATGCCAGACTGTTCACCCTGCAGTCCACTGGCTACGTCACGGAGAGCCCAGTATGAAGAGCGCGGCATGAGGGGCGAGGTCGCGGTCGGCATCGGGGTGGTGGCGCTGGCCGCCGCGGCGGGGGCGCTGGTGTGGCTGCGCCGGCGGCTCATGGTGGTCACGGTCTTCGGCCTGAGCATGCAGCCGACGCTGCGTGCGGGCGAGCGGCTGCTGGCCAGGCGCGGGACGGGGGCGACCGGCGACATCGTCGTGGTGCGCAACCCCAAGGGCGACCCGCCGCTGCTGGTCAAGAGGCTGGCCGCCGGGCCGGGCGAGCAACTTCCCGCGGTGCTCGGCGGCGGCGTCGTGCCCGGCGGCAAGGTGGCGGTGCTGGGCGACAACCCGCGCCACAGCCTGGACTCCCGGCATTTCGGCCTGCTGCCCGTGACGGACGTGGTGGGGGTGGCGCTGCGGCGGCTCGGCGGGGGCGCGCTGCCACCGGCCGTACACGATGATGTTTTGCCGGAATCGGGGTAGCTTCCAGACATGAAGTCGCCACAAGTCCTCGCGGTTGTCCTCGCAGGTGGAGAAGGCAAGCGGCTGATGCCGTTGACGGCCGACAGGGCCAAACCCGCCGTGCCGTTCGGAGGCATCTATCGCCTGATCGACTTCGTCCTGTCGAACCTGGCCAACGGCGATTATCTGAAGATCGTTGTACTGACGCAGTACAAGAACCACAGCCTCGACCGGCACGTGTCGCGCACCTGGCGGCTGTCGGCGATGCTGGGCAACTACGTGACGCCGGTACCGGCACAACAGCGGCTGGGGCCGCGCTGGTTCTCCGGGTCTGCCGACGCGCTGTTCCAGAACCTGAACCTGATCTACGACGAGATGCCGGAGCACGTGATCGTCTTCGGCGCCGATCACATCTACCGGATGGATCCGCGCCAGATGGTCGAGCAGCACGAGAGCTCGGGCGCGGACGTCACGGTGGCGGCGATCCGGCAGCCGCTGTCGCTGGCCGACCAGTTCGGCGTGATCGAGACCGACCCGATGGGGCGGCGCATCGTGGCCTTCAGGGAGAAGCCGAAGGACGCGGTGGGCCTGGCCGACTCGCCCGACGAGGTGTTCGCCTCGATGGGCAACTACGTGTTCAGAACGCAGTCGATGATCGACGCCCTGCGGGAGGACGCGCTGGATCCGACCAGCAAGCACGACCTGGGCGGCAACATCATCCCGATGCTGGTCAAGTCGGGCGGCGCCGAGGTGTACGACTTCGCCAACAACGTGGTGCCGGGCTCCAGCGAGCGCGACCGCGGCTACTGGCGTGACGTGGGGACCCTGGACGCCTACTACGAGGCGCACATGGACCTGATCTCGGCGCACCCGATCTTCAACCTGTACAACGACAAGTGGCCGATCTTCACCGGCCACGACCCGCTGCCGCCCGCCAAGTTCGTGCACAACGAGGGCGACCGAGTGGGCCGGGCGCTGGACTCGCTCGTCTCGCCCGGCGTGATCGTCTCGGGCGGCACGGCGAACCGGTCGATCCTGTCGCCCAGGGTGGTGCTGCACTCGCACTCGCTGGTCGAGGACTCGGTGCTGATGGACAACGTCAAGGTGGGCCGGGGCGCCGTCATCCGCAAGGCGATCATCGACAAGAACGTGGTGATCCCCGACGGCGCCAGGATCGGCTTCGACCTGGACTACGACCGCACCCGCTTCGCGGTGACGCGCGCCGGCGTGGTCGTCATCGGCAAGAACGAGATCATCGACCGCTAGCCGAGCCGGATGACGCCGCCACCGTCCACCCGGAAGGCGTCGCCCGCCTGGGTGAGCCCGCCGGGCATGGGCAGTCGCACCGCCGCGGTCGCGGGGTCGAGTCCGAGCGCGTCCCAGTCGATCTCCAGCCGCACGTCGACCGGTCCGTCGTGCCAGCTGCCCAGCGCGACCAGCGCGCCGCGGCTGCCCACGTAGGTGGTGGCGAGCACGCCGGGATGGTCGGTGCGGACGGGCGCCCGCGGCGACCAGTACCCCAGCATCTCGGCATGTATCACGTCGCAGGCGTCGAACAGCCGCCACATCGGCCGGGGGTCCGAGCCGTCGTAGAGCCGGTTGGTCATCCCGTGGACCAGTCCCCGCCAGGGATGCCCGCCGCCCTCGAGCATCTCCCCCATCACGCCGAACGGGATCCCCGACATCTCCACCAGCCAGTGGTCCGGCGCGGCCGCGTAGTCGAAGTACTCGCCGAACCACAGCCGGTCCACGTACGGCAGATGCTCCAGGTAGAGGTTGGCGCTGGAGGCGAAGCCGTCGCGCTCGTTGAACTGGTTGGCCGAGTGCAGGTCGATCAGCGGCTCCTCGACCTGGTCGAGCACCCGCCGGACCCGCTTCATCACCTCGCGGTCGAAGCCCAGGTCGTCCAGGTACAGCCCGTCGATCCCGGTGTGCCGCACCAGCCAGGCCAGCCCCTCGACGTAGTAGTTGTGCCAGCGCGACTGCCCCGAGGTGATCAGTGAGGAGTCGTCAGTCGGGGTGGAGAACCAGGCGGGCAGCCGCCCTTCCCCCACGTGCTCGCGCGACCAGGAGCAGCCGCCGCCCGGCCCGGCGGCCAGCACCTCGTCGCCCAGCCCGAGCAGCGCCCACAGCTCCGGCGCCCGGGTGCTGATCTCCCTGACCGTGTAGTAGAGCTTGCCGCGCAGCCCGTGCTCGTGCAGCGAGCCGACGTACTCCTTCAGCCGGTCCGCGGCCAGAAACGGGTAGTTGATGTAGGGGTTGACCTCGGTGGCGTGGTGGGTGTTCACCACGGTGGCCCCGGTCGCCGCGATCTCGTCCGCAGGGCGGTAGCCGTGGAAGTAGCGCTGCCGGAAGTGTGCCGCGGTGTCGATCGGCTTGCCGGGCGTGAGCGTGAGCCGCACGTCGAAGCGGAGCCGCTCCCCCGCTTCGATCCTGCGCGGCCCGCCGTAGCAGACGAGCCTGTCGCCCTCGGTCCTGATGCCGCCCCTGCCGCCGTTGTGCCAGGAGCCGGGCAGGACGAGCGGACGCTGGTGGTAGAAGTTCGTGTTCAGCGGCCGCCGGTAGTGCTCGTCGCTCAGGCGCACCTGGACGCCGGCGTTGACCGCGCCGAGCCAGATCGCGTCCTGGTTGCGGCGGGCGTCCCAGCGCCAGTCGAGGTCCCCGCCGCGCGCGCCGCCCTGCTCGCCCAGCCCCATCCGGTACGGCAGGCCGCGGTGGGCCAGCGTGAGCCGGGTGTCGTCCAGGTCGGCGCCTGCCTGCGCGGAAAGCTCCAGCCGGTAGTCGAGGGTGCCGTCGAACTCGAGCCTCCCCTCGAGGTCCAGGGTGAGCGGGCCGGAGCGCAGGCGCGACACCCAGGTGACGCGGGCCTGCCCGTGGTGGGTGATCCGCCAGCCGTCGCTCTCCCAGGCGACCCCCGGGATCTCGAAGGCCACCGGGGCGGCGAGCACCTGGGTGGGGTGGTCGCCGATGGCGGTCACCTCGGGCGTGAAGTACGAGGTCAGCGCCGCGGGCAGCCCGTCGTGCCCGAGTGTGACGGTGCGGCCGAGCACGCCGAGCACCGGGCCGTCGACGGTGATCGGGGTGAAGGGGCGCGGCACGGTGTCGTCGTCGGCCATGCGGGAGTTCAGCCAGCGCAGCCGCGACAGCCGTACCGGATCGTCGTCGCCCGCGTCCGGCCGCACGACGTCGGAGACCTGCACCGTGAAGTCGACCGTGCGCGGCGGCTCGCCCTCGGCGTGGACCGCCACCGAGAAGGGGCCGGGCGCGGCGGGCAGGCCGCACCACAGGGCGTGCACCGTCTCGGCGGGCACGTCGAGCCCGCGGGTGAACGGCCGGCCGAGGTAGTCGAGGCCGCCGAGCGTGAAGCAGGTGAAGCCGGGCGCGTCGGAGGTGACGCGGACGCCGGTCAGGGGGCGGGAGCCGTACACGCCGATCTGGAAGGCCAGGTACTCGCCCTGGTCGGCGGTCAGCCTGACGGGGCCGGGGGCGCGCTCGAGCAGGCGGGCGGGCAGGTGGCGCATGCGGATCGGGTTCTCGCGGCTCTCGCCGAAGGCCGTGAAACCGTCCGTATCGGGGGCGGGGCGCTCCATGTCGGTGTAGCGGTCGTGCTCAGTCCTGGCCTCGTAGGCGACCACCTCGGCCTGGGCGACGTCTCCGGAGATCTCGGGCGCCGTCCCGGTGAGGTACTCGTGCTCGGGATAGGAGGGCTTGGTGGCGTTGGCGTAGGGCGCGTAGTACAGCAGATAGCGACCTGGGCCGTTGACCGGGGCGAAGACATACGAGCCGCCCATCAGGAACGCCTGCCCGGCCTGCGCTCCCGACGGCGTGGTCACCAGGCCGACCCCGTGATGCCCCTGCGGCGCCACCCACGGCACGGGGACCGACACCCAGGCGGCACCCGGGGGCGCCTCGACCACCACGCGATGGTTGCCGAGCTCAGCGGGCTCCCATCCGGACACCACCTCGATCATCGTGCTCATAGGCAATCAGGTTAACGAAATACCTGGCCGATACTGCCCAGATCACGCATTTATCACGCACTATTGACCGCTTCTGCCCAGTTAATGCAAGCTTCCTGGATAAATCCCCCAGCCTTGGAGGTGGGTCGTTGACGGCAGACGTCACGACGGTCACCCAGGTAGTACAGGAGCGACCCGCCAGACGGACCCGAGGACGCTGGCGCCGTGACCGCACCCTGCTGTTCCTGTGCTTACCGGGCGTGCTCTACTTCGTCCTGTTCTTCTACGTGCCGTTGCTCGGCAACGTGGTCGCCTTCCAGGATTACGCCCCGTTCCTCGGCTTCACCGGCAGCCCGTTCGTCGGGCTGGACAACTTCACCGAGATGCTCTCCGACGCCGACTTCTGGTCCGCGCTCGGCAACACGCTGGAGATCACCACGCTCCAGCTGATCCTGTACTTCCCGGCTCCGATCGCGCTGGCCGTACTGCTGCACGGCATGCTCGGCAACCGGCTGAAGAAGTTCGTCCAGACCGTGGTCTACCTGCCGCACTTCATGTCGTGGGTGATCGTGGTAGCGATGTTCCAGCAGGTGCTCGGCGGCGCGGGCGCGCTCAACATGTTCCTGCGCCAGCACGACCTCGGGGTCCTGAGCATCATGAACAACCCCGACACGTTCTCCCTGCTGATCACCTCCGAGGTGGTCTGGAAGGACTGCGGCTGGGGCACGATCATGTTCCTGGCCGCGCTGGTGGCCGTGGACCAGAACCTGTACGAGGCCGGCGCGGTCGACGGCGCGGGCCGCTGGCGGCGGCTGTGGCACATCACGCTGCCCGGCATCCGCCCGGTGATCCTCATGCTGTTCATCCTGCGCCTGGGCGACATCCTGTCGGTCGGCTTCGAGCAGTTGCTGCTGCAGCGCGACTTCGTCGGCCCGCACACCGCCGAGGTCATGGACACCTACGTCTACTACCACGGCGTCATCGACGGCGACTGGGGCGTCAGCACCGCGGCGGGGCTGATGAAGGGCCTCATCGGCGCCGCGCTGATGCTCGCCGCCAACAAGCTCGCGCACCGCTTCGGCGAGCAGGGGGTCTACCGATGAGGAACCCGTTCGCGCTCCCCTCGATGCCGCCGTGGGTGGAGCGGCCCACGCCGCTCGGCCGCGCCACCAAGGGCCTGGCGCTGGCGATCATCTGCGTGCTCGTGCTCTACCCGTTCGTGCTGGCCATCGGCACCAGCCTGGCCCCGGCCGACGAGCTGATCAAGCACGGCGGCTGGGTGCTCGTCCCCGACAGGCCTACGCTCGAGGCTTACCGGGTGCTGCTGTCGGGCGGCGTGGTCACCCGCGCGGCGATGGTCACGGTGGGGATCACGGTGTGCGGCACCGCGATCAGCATGGTCGCCACGATCATGCTGGCGTACGGCCTGAGCCGCTCGGGATCGGCCGGGAGCAAGCCCATCGTGCTCATGATCCTGGGCACGTTCCTGTTCACCCCCGGCATCATCCCGGGCTATCTCATGGTCAAGCAGCTCGGGCTGCTGGACACCTACGGCGCGCTGATCCTGCCCGTGGCGCTGAACGCCTTCAACGTGATCGTGGTCCGCCAGTTCTTCATGAACGTGCCCGGCGAGCTGCTGGACGCGGCGCGCATGGACGGCGCGGGAGACCTGACGATCCTGCGCAGGGTGATCCTGCCGCTGTCCAAGGCGGTGATCGCGGTCGTCGGCCTGTTCTACGCGGTCGGCTACTGGAACGCGTTCTTCAACGCGATGCTCTACGTCCAGTCCGACAAGTACCCGCTGCAGATGATCCTGCGCTCCTACATCATCGAGGCCGGTCAGATGAACGGCGGCGACCTCGGCCTGGCCAAGCTGCCGCCCGACCAGGCGATCAAGATGGCGGTGCTGGTCATCGCCGTGGGCCCGATCATCTGCGTCTACCCCTTCCTGCAGAAGTACTTCGTCAAGGGCGTCCTCACCGGCGCGATCAAGGGTTAAGGAGACACCCCCCATGGACCGACGTGCCTTCCTGGGCTTGGCCGGGCTGACCGCGCTCGGCGCGCTGACCGGCTGCTCCACCAGCGGCGGAGGCGCCAAGGGCGCCGCCGACGGCGGGGTCGGCTCGCTGAAGATGCCCACCTACGTGCCCTTCGCCGGCCCCAAGCCGGACTTCCCCGGCAACGCCAAGGGCCTGGACCCCGGCTACCTGAGCTTCCCGGCCAGCCCGGTCAAGTCGGTGAAGGCCGTGCCCGGCGACGGCAGCACGATCACCGGCCTGACCTACGCCGACGGCCCGATCCCGCCGCCCATGGACTCCAACGCCTTCTGGCAGGAGGTCAACAAGCGGCTCGGCGTCACCTTCCAGCTGGAGACCGGCAACGACGACGGCTACCCGACCAAGTTCAACGCGCTGGTTGCCGGCGGCGACATCAAGGACCTGATGTGGGTGGCGCCCAACCAGGGCATCACCAAGATCGCCCAGCTGGCCGAGGCCAAGTTCGCCGACCTGACCCCGTATCTGTCGGGCGACGCGGTCAAGGCGTACCCGAACCTGGCCAACCTGCCGGAGATGACGTGGCTGGCGGCCATCATGAACGGCAAGATCTGGGGCGTGCCCGTCGCCTACAGCGCCTTCGGTCAGGTGTGGGTGGGCAACAAGAAGTCGTGGGAGGCGGCCGGCGGCTTCGGCGCCAAGAACCTGGAGGAGTTCTTCGACAAGTGCAAGCAGCTCACCGACGCCAAGGGCGGCAAGTGGGCGCTGGAGTCGGCCTACGTCAACGCGGTGGCGCAGATCAACCAGTTCTTCCGCGGCGCCAACACCTGGCGGCTGGAGAACGGCAAGCTCACGCACATGTTCGAGACCCAGGAGTACGCCTCGGCGATCGAGTTCGCCAACCGGCTGTTCAAGGCCGGGGTGTTCTACCCGGACCCGAAGGTCACCGACATCGACTCCAAGCTGGCCAACGGCACGGTCGCGGCCGCGGTCAAGTCGGGCGCCGGCTGGGTGGGCACCCCTGCCACGCCCGGCTACGGCACCGCCTGGGAGATGGAGGCGCTGGTCCCGTTCGGGCACGACGGCGGCAAGGGCGTGCACCAGCTGGCCGCCGGTTCGGTCGGCTTCACCGGGATCAGCAACAAGCACGACGAGAAGAAGGTGAAGATGCTGCTCGGCGTGCTGGACTACCTGGCCGCGCCGTTCGGCAGCGAGGAGTGGCTGTTCCTCAACTTCGGCGTCGAGGGCGCCCAGTACACCAAGGGGCAGGGCGGCGAGCCGAAGAAGACCAAGACGGGTGAGAGCGAGCTGAACTTCAGCGGGAACCTGAAGTTCATCGCGCAGGGCCCCGAATATCTCTACTACCCCGGTCTGAACGACACCACCAAGCAGATCTACGGCGCCCAGCAGCAGTTCCTGGAGATCGCCCAGCCGCGCCCGCACAACGGCCACTACTCCGAGACAGCCATCGACAAGGGCCAGGCGATCACCTCCGAGTTCTACAAGGTCGTGGAGGACCTGGTGACCGGCCGCCAGCCGATGTCGGCGCTCAAGGGCGCGATCGACAAGTTCCGCAGCGGCGGCGGCGACAAGATGCGCAAGGAGTACGAGGAGTCGATCGCCAAGGGCCACTGATCACAGGCCGCCCCACCGGGTCACGATCAGGTACTCCAGCACGTTCAGCGCCACGATGAGGGCGGCCAGCAGCGATAACGCGGCCAGGGCCGGCAGCAGCGGGGTGACCGGCAGCAGCACGAGCAGCACTGCCGCCGCCCCCAGCCGGGTCTTGGCCCACGCGCGGAACATCCGCCACCTGGTGTAGCCGAAGGTGGCCAGGTAGAGGGCGCACCCGCCGTACAGCAGGCCCGCGGTCGGCAACGGCAGCTGGACCGACGGGTGCGCCACCACCTCGGCCATGCCGGAGGCCATCGTGACGATGCCGGCGATGAACGCCAGGTGACCGTAAGACAGGACCGGCCGGATGATCTCGGTCGGCATGGTGGCCGTGCGCATCGCGTGCAGGATGGCGCTGGCCGCGTAGTGGTAGTACACCCACCACAGGCCGCAGGCCAGCACGAACGCGGCCGTGACGGCGGCGACCATGCCCGCGGTCAGGTGCGGCGCGGTGGCTGCGGGCATCCCGGTGGCCACGATCGACTCGCCCAGCGCGATGATCAGGAACAGGCCGAAGCGTTCGGGCAGGTGGTTGGGGTCGAAGCGGACGTTCTGCAGGCTGCCGCGGGCCAGGCGGGGCGCCGACACGTCGATCAGCGCGGCCACCGCCCACACCGCGACCCGGGCGGGCATGTCCAGGAAACCGCCGATCAGCAGCAGCGGCCCGCTGACGAACGCCGCGATGCTGAAGGCCCGCAGCGTCAGCGGCTGCCCGCGGAAGACCAGGAACGCCAGGATCAGCCGGGCCGCGTAGTAGGAGGCGCCGAACAGCATGCCCCGCTCGCCGTACGCCTGCGGGACGGCCAGCGCCATGAACAGCGCGCACAGGCCGGTGGCGAAGATGCCGATCCGCTCGAAGGGGGTGTCGACGTCGGCGGTGTTGGCGTGGATGCTGGTGCCCACCCACGCCCAGTAGATCGGCACGAAGATCACCAGCGCGCGGCCGAGGCCCGCCCAGGTGTGGTCGGCGTGCAGCAGCGACGACACCTCGGTGACGGCGAAGACGAAGACCAGGTCGAAGAAGAGCTCCGCCCAGGTCACCCGCTTCTCCTGAACCTCGGGCACACTCATACGGCTCTCCGGGGGTGGGGGGTGGGTCCCCAGGCTAGCGCGATCAGTACCAGCAGAGGACGCGGTCCTCCTTGGGCTGGTCAGTAACGCAAATAGCATGCGGAATATGCGGATCATGGAGGCGCAGGCCGTCGCGCGGGCGTGGGTGGCGGAGCAGGACGGACTGGAGGGCGCCTACCTGAGTGGGTCGACCACGTGGCTGCCGGCCGGCGCGGAGCTGGGCGTGGGTTCGGACGTCGACATCATGGTGGTGACCGGCAGGGAGCGGCCCAAGCTCGGCAAGTTCCGCCGCGACGGCGTGCTGCTCGAGGTCAGCTACGTGACCTGGGAGCAGCTGGCCACTCCGGAGCGGGTGCTGGCCGACTACCACCTGGCGGGCGGGCTGCGGACGGACACGATCCTGGCCGACCCGTCGGGACGGCTCCGTGCGCTGCAGGCCGAGGTGGAGCGGCACTACGCCGAGCCGCAGTGGGTGCGGCGCAGGTGCGCGGAGATCGAGCGGCGCATCGCCGACGGCCTGGCAGGCATCGACTCCGACGAGCAGGTGATGGGGTGGCTGTTCCTGACCGGGGTCACCACGCACGTGCTGCTGACGGCCGCGCTGCACAACCCGACCGTGCGGCTGCGCTACGTGTCCGTGCGCGAGCTGCTCATCGAACGCGGCCTGCCCGACGCGCACGAGGAACTGCTCGAGGTGCTGGGCGCCGTACACCTGACACCCGAGCGGGTGGGCGTCCACCTGGCCACGATGACGCGGGCCTTCGACGCGGCCTCGGCCGTGGAGGCCCCGCCGTACCCTTTCGCGAGCGACATCACGCCCGAGGCGCGGCCGATCGCCGTGGACGGCGGTCACGCGCTGGTCGAGCGGGGGCTGCATCGGGAGGCGATGTTCTGGATCGCGGCCACCCACGCGCGCTGCGCGACGATCCTCGGCGCCCCCGCCCCCGGCTACCGGGAGCTGCTGGCCGACCTGGGGGCCACCTCGCCCGTCGCCAGAGCGCGGGACACGCTGGCGTTCCTGCCGCGACTGCGCGAGCTCAAGGAGCTGATCCTCGCAGGGCCCCCGGTCAGCTCGTCGGACACAGGCTGAGCAGCCGGTCGACCAGCGTCCTGGCGTGCTCGTGGCCGACCGGGCGGCTGAAGAAGATCGCGTGGTAGTACAGCGGCGCGATCACCACCTCCATCAGCTCCAGCAGCGTCGGCGGATCCTCGCCGCGCCCGGCCGCCCTTTCGAGCATCTCCTGCAGGCTCACGGCGCGCTGGACCAGATACGTGCCGCCCTCGGGTCCGCGCGTACCGACCATGGCCGCGCGCAGGTAGAGGCTGCCCAGCGGGCCGGCCACGTCGTCGGCCACCTGGAGCGCGTAGGCCTCCAGGTCGCCGCGGAGCGTGCCTGTGTCGGGCACCGGCGAGCCGTGCGCCAGCTTCTCGGTCACCATGTCGTCGATCAGTGAGTTCAGCGTGCCCCAACGCCGGTAGAGCGTGGCCTGGTGCACGCCCGACCGCTCGGCGACCTTGGGCAGGCTCAGATCGTCCCAGTCCTCCTCGCGCAGCAGGTCGAGCACCGCCTCGTGGACGGCGGCCCTGACCTTGGCGCTGCGGCCACCGGGCCTGCGTGCGGGTTCCATGACACCAGCTTAACGCGAATCCGCTTGCGTTAAGTTCTAGCCCGCGTTACCTTGAAGCGAAATTCTTCGCGTTAAGGAGCTTACGATGCGCCCGAGGGCGACTACCACAGCTGGCACGACGAGTGGCTGGCCCCCGCCGCCCGGGTCGCAGGCGAGGCCGAGCGGCTGGACCGGACCGGCGCACAGCACACCAGCGTCGGGCAGGTGCCTGGCCATGGCCCGCATCGCCGCCTGGCTGGAGAGGACGTTCCGGTGAAGAAGTTCCTGCCCGTGATGCTGCTGGACATCGGGCCCGCCGTCGTCGCCTATTACCTGGCGCGGGCGCTGGGCGCGAGCGAGTACGCCGCGCTGCTGGTCGCGACCGGCGTGGGCGGGGCCAGGGTGGCGTGGGTGGCGCTCACGCGCCGCAGGCTGGACGGCTTCGCCGCGTTGACCGCCCTGTTCTTCGCGGTCGACCTGGTGCCCGCCCTGCTGACGGGGGACGCGCGGATCGTGCTGGCCACCAGGCCGCTCAGCACCGCGGTCATCGCGCTGGTGCTGGCCGGCACCTGGCTGACCGGGCGGCCGGCGGCCTTCGGCCTGGCCAAGCGCTTCGGCGCCGAGGACGAGGCCACGGCCGCCCGCTGGGACGTGCTGTACCAGGACAGGGCCGCGTTCCGGCGGATCTACGTGGTGATGACGCTGACCTGGGCGGGCGCCCTGATGGCCGAGGTGGTGGCCCGCGTGGTGCTCACGTTCGTGCTGTCGGTGGACGCCATGACGGGCCTATCGACGGTGCTGCAGATCGTCACGCTCACCCTGCTCGGCGTCTGGAGCGCCTGGTACGGCCGGCGGGGCGAGCTCGCGGCCACCTCCTGACCTGCATCTCCCAGCGGATGCGGCTAGCGCTTCGCCGTGGAGACGACGATCGCCCAGCGGGTGCCCGGCTGTACCGAGACACGGAAGGTGTAGGGGTGCTTGCGCTTGGACAGTTTGTCGGCACCCACGCCGTGGGGCTCCCCGTCGCACTTCTCGCGGAGCGTCGATCCATCGCTGACCTTCACGGTGATGCCGGGACCTGACAGGCAGGTGTACCAGAGCTCGTAGAAGCGGCTGACCTTCACCGTGGTCCGCCAGCCGGTCAGCTTGGCCTTGTCGTCGACGTGGTGAGCGACGATCTTGCCCTTGACGTCCTGGGTGAGGTCCGGCAGGTGGGGCTGGGCGGTGGGGAAGAGTAGCGCGGCGGCGAGCACGGCCTGGATCATCGGGACTCCTCTCATCGGGGGTGTACGCGACGATCCTGGCCGGGCCCGTGTTGAGGATCTGTTGAGGATCAGTGCATGCGGAAGTCGTACCGCTCCGGCAGCGGGTGCTCGCGCCGGACCCGCTCGGCGATCTCCGGGGTCACCGGGCCGCCGCCCGCCAGGCGGCGCTCGTGGTAGCCGAACCAGATGGCGTCCAGTGAGACCTCGCCCTCGCGCAGATTGTGCACCTCGATCCCCTCGGCGAGCAGTCCGGACGCCCGCTCGAGGTCACCGGTGGCCAGGGCGGCCTGGGCCTCCTGCAGGCGGATCCGTCCGAGCGCCCGCTGGTCCTGATCGAGGGCGTCGATCAGGGCGAGCGCCTCGGTGGAGCGTTCCCCGGCCAGCAGCGCCGTCAGCGTCTCGATGGTCAGCTCGGCCAGCCGCGGCGCCCGGGTGTGCGCCTCGAGCAGCAGGTCGGCGGCCCCTCCTTCCGCGGTCTGGGCCAGGCAGCGCAGCGCCCACGGCGTCCTGGTCAGCCGCAGCGACTCCTCCCACGCCTGCCGGGCTCCCGGGGTGTCGCCGTCGGCGTGGCGGAGCAGCCCCAGCTGGTAGCGGGCATGCCAGTCGGCCGGGTGGGCCTCGAGCAGCTCCCGCCAGCCGGCTCCGGTGATCGGGGCGGCGGGCGGGTCGCAGACGGGCAGTCGCCCGGTGGTGGCCAGCTCCAGCCAGGGGCGCTGCTCCGCGCCCACCTCGCCGAACGGCAGGCCGGACACCTCAGGCATACCTCCCGCGGCCACCTCGAGCGCGCCCCAGCCCGACCCCTGCGCCAGCCGCACCGGCTCAGACAGCACCGGCTCAGACAGCACCGGCTCGACGTCGAGCGCGGCGGATGGGACGAGCCGGTCGAGGGCCTCGGACACGCTCTTGCGCGCCTCGTCCCACGAGCCGTGCACCATCGACGGGTCCGCCTCGAGCAGGCCGTACGCCTCCACCCACGACCAGGTCGTGCGCCCTGGCATCGGGATGTGCTCCAGCTGGGTGCGGGCCAGGCCCGCCTGGATCTCCAGGTAGTGCGACGACGGGCCGCTCAGCCACTCCTGCCAGCGCCGCCCGCCCGGGCCTGTCCCCCAGTGGAACAGTTTGCGGCCGCGCAGCCGCTGCGTGGACGTCTGCACCAGCCCGGTGCCCGAGGCGTCGAGCGCCGCGATCCACGGCCGCTCGCCGGCGGGGATCTCGAAGAAGAAGTCGGCCGCGGCCGCCGCCCGGTCGGTGTAGCTGCGGTCGACGCCGTTCAGCTCGGGGAAGTCGACCAGGTGCAGCCGCCCGGTGTAGTCGAAGTGGTGCGCCCGCGCCGCCGGGGCCACCACCCGCACGTCCGCCGCCTCCGGCACCGCGATGTTCGACCACCAGTACACCGGCGTCTCGGCGTCGGACGGGTTACGGATCGACGGCCGCACGAACAGCACCGGCGAGCCCTCCGGCAGCCAGGCGTCGATCGACACGACCAGGCGCCGCATCCGCTCGAACTCGAACAGCCGCAGCACCGGCGTGCCGTCCTGCGTCGCCAGCCGTACGGCGTGCAGGGGGGAGCAGGTCAGCGGCCAGTGGCCGGTCGCGCCGAGGTTCCACTCCACTCCCCCGGCCAGCCAGGCGTCGCGCAGCGCCAGGTTGGCCGGTTGCAGGATCGGGTTGCGGTGCAGCAGCTCCCTTCCGGTGGGGCGGTGCACGAGCGACCACAGCCGCCCGCCGTACCCGGGCAGGAACGTGGCGCGCAGGTGCTCGTTCTCGAGCACCACCACGGGCAGCTCGCGCTCCTCGCGCGCGCGGTCGTAGCCGTCCTGCATCGTGTATGGCAGCAGGCTGTACGGCTGGCCGTACCTCATCTGCGCGGTCATCTCGGCGTCGGCGCCGGTCGCCGCGTGCCTGACCTGCGTGCCGTGCAGGATCGGCAGCAGGCCGGAGCGCGGGGGCGCGGCGGCGGGAATCCGCAGGATGTCGAGCCGGAGGGTGCTGGTCATGAAGGTCCCCGAGTGTTCAGTTGGTCAGCAGGTCGACAGCTGGTGGGCGCCGATGTCCGGCGGGCAGGCGGCCGGGATCGGGTTGCCGAAGTAGTCCCTACCCCCGTTGCCGTCGATCGATTTGCCCGCCTGGAGCGCCGGAGAGCCGGGCTGGAGCTTGAGGTCGGCCGTCAGCAGCGGGTCACCGGTGACGGTGCCTACGGCTCCCGCGGGCACCGGCGCGCCGTGGACGAGGTTGTTCTCCAGCGTGTAGCCGCCGGACCTGAGCTGGAAGGAGGCCGTGCCCGAGCCGCGCTTGAGCACCAGATTGTTGGCGAAGCTGACGTTGCGCCGGGTGGTGTTGTTCTCGTTGACGACCGTCTGGGAGACGCCGTCGCCGATGACGAACGTGTTGTTGTAGACCGCGGCGCTCTCGATGGCGCCCGAGCAGTTCTCGATACCGCGGTAGTGGTCGTCGACGCTCAGGTTGTAGCGCAGCACCGCGCCGCGGATCGCGCCCGAGGCGTTGCACAGCAGCGCGAAGCCGCCGGCGTTGTCGTGGCTGTGGTTGTACTGGAAGATCGCGCCGAAGGCGTTCTCGTCCACGTCGAAGGCCATGCCGTCGCGGGTCGTCTCGCCGCCGGACACCTCGTTGAACTGGATGAGCACGTTGTCGGAGTTGTGCGTCCAGAGCCCGGCGCTGTAGCCCTGGGAGCGGCGCTGGAAGCCGTCCACCCGGTTGTGCTCGGCCACGGCGCCGGCCACGCTGCCCAGCACGATGCCGTCGCCGCCCACGTCGGTGACGGTGTTGCCGGCCACCTTGACGCCCGTCCACGGCCGGTAGGGGCCGGGCTCCTTGCCCCAGCCGGAGCGGTTCCAGCTGGAGAACAGGAAGATGCCGGACCGGTCCGCCCTGGTCACGGTGTTGCCGGTGATCTGCACGTCGTCGAAGATCGTGGGGGTGGTGTTGCCCTCGACCCACATGGTGATGCCGGCCGAGCCGTACTCGTCCTTGGTGTCGTCGCCGTTGACGTCGTGCACGTCCAGGCCGGACAGCACGATGTGGCGCAGCGTGCCGGCGTCGCGGGCGCTGACGCGCACGCCGCGCCGCTTGCCCGCGGTGGCGCCGGTGTTGGTGACCTCCAGGTTGCGGATCTCCCACTGCTGCTGGTTGTGCAGCATCACGGCGTCCTCGGCGCCGCCGCCCTGGATGCGCGGCTTGGCGCCCTGCCCATGGGCGTCCACGACGATCGGGCTGCCCGCGGCGCCGGACCCCTTGGGGGCGAGCGTGCCGGTGCAGGCGCTGCCGCGTTTGAACAGCACCCGGTCGCCCGGCTTGAGTGCCAGCTTGTTGACCTGGTTGAGGCTGTTCAGCGGGCGCAGCAGGGTGCCCTTGGGGGCCTTGGTGGATTGGCAGTCCACGTAGTAGGTGTTCGACTGCGCCAGCGCGGTGAGCCCGGTCGCGGCCAGGCCGACCACGATTAAGGTCTTGATCACGTTATTTCCCGATCCCTACGGTCATGCCCTGGATGATGCGAGTACCGAGCCAGGAGAACAGGGCGACCATGGGCGCCAGGATGATGCAGATCCCGGCGAACATGGTGCCCCAGTCACGGCCCGCGTACTGCTGCAGGCCGACGAAGTTGACCAGCGCCACCGGCAGGGTGACCTTGTCGTCGCTGGTCATGAGCGCGATCGCGAACAGCGTCTCGTTCCACGCGCCGATGAACTGCAGCAGGAACGCGGTGATCAGCCCGCCCCTGGCCACCGGCAGCACGACCGTGACGAAGGCCCGCAGCCCGCTGGCGCCGTCGATGGCGGCCGCCTCCTCCAGCACCTCGGGTATCCCGGCGAAGAACCCGGTCAGCAGGTAGACGGTGAACGGCATGGCCAGGCCGATGTAGACGATCGTCAGGCCGAGGAAGCTGTCGGTCAGCTCGACGGCGGCCAGGCCCACGAACAGCGGCACCAGCAGCACCTGGCCGGGCACGCCGAGCCCGAGCGCGAACGTCATGGTCAGCGCGTTGGAGGTGCGGGTGCGCCGCCTGGCCAGCGCGTAGGCGGCGGGCGCGGCGACCGCCACCGCGATCAGCGACGACACCGAGGCCACGCCGACGCTGTTGAGCGCGGCGCTGCTGAAGCCGCCCTCGGCCCAGGCCTTGCCCCAGTTGCCGGCCTGCGGCGGCACCGGCAGGCCGAACGGCTGGTCGAAGATGGACCTGGTGTCGCGGATCGAGGTGAGGAAGATCCAGGCCAGCAGCGCGAGGTCGGCCGCCACCAGGATCCAGACGATGGCGTGCCCGGCGCGCTTCACAGCATCACCCGATCCCTGCGCATCAGGCGCCGCAGGATGACCACGAACACGCCCACCATGACCAGGCTGACCACGGCCGCCGCAGCGGCCAGGCCCAGCTTGGGCACCGAGCTCTGCGGGAAGGCGGAGAAGTAGACGTACATCGCCGTCGTCCAGGTCTGGATGGGCGCGTTGCTGACCGTGGAGCCGCCGCCGAACAGCAGCACGATCTCGAACACCTTCACCGAGCTGACCGTCCACAGCACCGCGCAGACGCTCACGACCTCCCACGACAGCGGCAGCGTGACGTGACGGAACCGCTGCCAGGCGTTGGCGCCCTCCAGCTCGGCCGCCTCGTAGAGGTAGGTCGGGATCTGGTCCACCGCGGCCATGATGATCGTGGTGTAGTAGCCGGTCGCGGTCCACACGATCGCCCCGATGATCATCGCGGGCAGGTTGTCGACCGACAGCCACTTGGGCACCGCGTCGACGCCCAGCAGCCCCAGCACCGTGTTGACCGGCCCGTTCGGGCCGAACAGGAAGCCCGCCGCGATGCCGAACACCAGCGCATTGACCAGGCACGGGAAGAACAGCACCGAACGGGCGAACATCTTGCCCGCCATCTCGCGCAGCGCCAGCGTCAGGGCGAAGCTCACCGCGAACGTGGCCACGCCGCCGACCACCAGGATCTTGATGGTGTTCATGACGGCGTAGTGGAAGGCCTGGTCGTCCAGCAGCGTGCGGTAGTTGTCCAGGCCGCGCCAGCGCATGTCGCCCATGCCGTCCCACTTGTACAGGCTGGTCCAGGCGGCGAAGACGATCGGCGCCAGGAACAGCACGCCGTAGAAGGCCAGGGCCGGGCCGACGAACGGCCAGAACAGCCGGTTGGCCTGCCGCTCGAGCGGACCCCCGCGGGCCAGGCGCGCCCGCGAGGGTGCGGCGAGTGTGCTGACCGCCACTAGCCGTTGGCCTTCCAGTAGGCGATCTGGCCCTGCTTGGCCTTGGCCACGAACTGCTCGGCCGTCGCCTTGCCCAGCCACAGGTCGGCGAAGGCGGGGAACAGCGACTTGTCCAGGTAGTCACCGGCGACGCCGTCCAGTGGCAGGCGGCTGGGGTTGGCGCTCAGCAGCTTCTGCGCGTCGGCCAGCTCCTCGGGGGCGGGGATGTCCTCGCGCGGGGTGATGTTCTTGGCCTCGGTGGAGATGCCCGACAGGTTGTCCTTCTTCAGGAAGTAGGCGATGAACTTCTGCGCGGGCTCGGGGTGCTTGGCCTTCTTCGGGATCGCGAAGCCGAGCGGGATGATGTCGATCTCGGTGTTGCCGCCCTTGGTGGGAGGCACGGCGAACTCGCCCACCTTGAAGCCGGCCGCCAGGTTCTTGGAGGCCTCGCTCGGCACCCAGGTGCCGTCCAGGTGGAAGGCGGCCTTGCCGGTGGCCCAGCTGGTCTGCTGCGCCGGGTACTTGCTGGCGTCGTAGCCCTTGAGCAGGTAGCCGCCCTTGACGAACTGCTCGATGCGCTTGGCCGACTCCAGCACGCCCGGCTGGTCCCAGGCCGCGCCGGTCTTGTCCTGGTAGATCTTGCCCAGCGTGCCCGGCCCGTTGTCGCGCACCAGCAGGTAGTCGAGCAGCAGGAAGTTGGTCCAGGTGTTGTCGCCGTCGGAGGCCACGCACGCCTTGGACTTGGCCTTGAGCGTGTCGCACAGCTTGACGAACTCGTCCCACGTGGCCGGGGTCGTCGCCAGGTCGGCGTCGGCCTTGTTGTAGTAGTACGTGGCCGAGTTGAGCACGTAGGGGACGATCCAGCGGGTGACGCCGTCGGGGTCCTTCGGCATCGCGTCGAGGTACTTGGCCGGGATGACGTCGGCGACCTTCTTGCCCTCGCCGGGCACCTCGCTGTTGTAGACGGGGGTCAGGTCCGCGGCCTGGCCGGTCGAGGCGAGCAGCGAGCTGATCACGTCGAAGCCGTTCTCCACCAGGTCGGGCGCCTTGTTGGCGGCGATGGCCGGGCCGATCTTGGTCCGGATGTCGCGGCCCTGCCACTCGACGTCGACCTTGGTGCCGGTCTCCTTGCTGAACTTGTCGATCGCGGCCTTGATGACCTTGGCCTGGGGCTCGTTCTCCTTCCACATCGACCAGTACGTGAACTCGCCGCCACCCTTGCTGTCGCTCCCGCCGCCTCCGCCACAGGCGGTAAGAGCGAGCGCCCCGGCCGCCAGCACGGCGGTCACCTTCGGTCCGCGCATGTCGCCACACCTTTCACCTTGAACAGGTCTGGCCGGAACCCTAGGCCGCGCCAAGAGGCCGTACAAGGCAGTATGTGCAACGCTTTGATCTCATCGTGCATAAAGCGACGGTTTGTGCGCACAAAGATGCAAGCTTCTGCAGAGAATGCGGGAAAAGTGACATGACGGATGTGCACGGCGGAAAACCGGGTGCCCGATCGCGGTGCCGCGGGCTAGCGTCGCCAGGTGAGCACGATCACCTGGCGCCGGGTCGTCCCCGGCGACTTCCCGCTGCTGCGCTCATGGCTGGAGCAGCCGCACGTGGCACGGTGGTGGAACCACGAAACGTCCCCGGAGGCGGTGGAGCGCGACTTCGGCCCCACCGCCCGCGGCGAGGAGCCGTCGGAGGACCTGCTGGCCCTGGTGGACGGCGAGCCGGTCGGGCTCGTGCAGCGCTCGCGCCTGGCGGACTACCCCGAGTACCTGGCCGAGTTGTCGGCCATCGTCCCTGTGTCGCCGGGCACGGTCACGATCGACTACCTCATCGGCGCTCCCGAGCGGACCGGTCAAGGTCTCGGCCCGCTGCTGATCGGCGCGATGCTGGACAGGACCTGGCGCGACTTCCCCGACGCGCCGTGCGTCCTGGTCCCAGTCTCGGCCGCCAACCGCCCGTCGTGGCGGGCGCTGGAGAAGGCGGGGCTGCGCCGCGTCGCCGAGGGCGAGCTCGAGCCCGACAACCCCGTCGACGACCGGGCCCACTACCTCTACCGCATCGACCGCCCGGCCTGACCACCCGTCACTGGGCGGCCGTCACTGGGCAGCGGCCGAGCTCCTGTCGCGCTGGTGCCCGTTCGGGGTGCTGATCGCCTGGCGCGCGGCACGCAGGCCCGGCGCGAGCGCGAAGGTGATGAGGATCGAGGCGGCCGCCATCACGACGATCGCCGTCGCGGGCGAGGTGAACTGCGCCACCGAGCCCGCGGCGGCCGCGGCGACGCCCTGCATGGTCATCATGCCCGAGGTGTGCAGGCCAAGCGCCTGACCGCTCAGCTCCTCCGGGGTCAGCCGCATCAGCTTCTCCTGCTGCACGAGGCTGGCCCCGTACCCGACCGCCGACACCGCGACCAGCACCGCCACGAGCTGTATCGGCGGCCCGGCCAGGAAGACCAGGTACGGCGCGGCCAGCAGGAGCAGCAGCGGCACCCCGAGCCGGACCCGCCAGTGCGCGGGCACGAAGCGCCCGAGCAGCACGTCACCGGTCAGCATGCCCAGCGCCGCGCACGCCAGCAGCAGGCCCGCGTGATCCGGCGCGTAGGACACGAACAGCGACTCGCACCCCACCACCAGCCCGTTCGGCAACCAGAGCGCCAGGTAGAGGGACCGCCGCGACCGGTCGGCCCACAGCCTGCGGTTGGTGCGCCACGTCTCGCCCACCGACAGCCGCCCCTGGGCCCGCGGCGCCCTGCGGCTCAGCCCGAACCTGGACACTCCCGCCGCCACCAGGTACAGCAGCGCGGCGACCACCAGCGTGCCGCGCGGAGACAGGGTGGCCACCAGCACCCCTCCCACCGCGAAGCCGGCGATCTGCGTCATGCCCGTCGACATGTTGATCACGGATCGGCCCAGCAGGTAGCCGTCCTTGGACAGGATCTCGTTCAGCAGGCCGTACCGCACTCCCCCGCCCGGCGAGGACACCAGCCCCAGCACCAGCAGCACCGCGAACGACGCCCAGACCGGCATACCGGGCACGGCCTGCAGTCCCGTGCCGACGGCGAAGGCCAGCGCCATCCCGGTCATCGCGGCCCGCGGCGGCAGCCGGTCGGCCGCCGACAGCAGCGTCGTCGCGCCGACCACCTGGACGAGCGCCGGGCCGAACATCGCCAGCGCCGACAGCAGCGGGGAGCCGGTCGCGGTGTAGATGAGCGTGCCCAGGGCGAGCCCGCTCACCGTCTGGGCGGTCACGGATGCTCCCGATGACAGGAACAGCGGGGTGAACTCCGGGGTTCTGAAGAGCTCGCCGTAGGTGCGCATGGGGTGAGTCTCCAACGGGCTTCCGCTCGGGCGTTATTCTTTCGCAGTGCCGCGAAAGGTCGCCTGGGGAGGTGGGGTTCGGTGGGGTGGTGGGTGATCAACGCGGACACGCTGGCGGGCGGGCGGTTCATCGTTTCGCCGCTGGCCGAGGTGACGGCCAGCCTGAAGCTGCTCGACTCGGCGGATGCGGCCGATCCCGGTGAGCGGGCCTGGCTGGAGGCGCACCTGCCCGCCTACCGGGAGCGGGTGGCCGCCGACCCGGTCACCGGGCTGATGGTGCAGATCGGGCTCGGGCGCGGCTGGAACGCGGACTTCCTCACTCCGGCGCCCGACGGAGAGGCGACCTTCGAGCGGGAGGTGGAGCAGGTCAGGGACACCGCGCCGGATGACGCGGTGGCGGATCTGGAGGTGTCGATGGGCGGGCCGCTGCCCGCCGTACTGCGTCGCAAGGACCTGCCTGAGCGGGCCGCGCGGATCATGGAGTGGGTGTGGCGGGAGACCGTGCTGCCGTACTGGCCGCGGCGCAGGCGCATCCTGGAGGCGGACATCGTGGCGCGCACCGCCCAGCTCGGGCAGCGCGGCTGGGCGGCGGCGCTGGACTCCATGCGGCCGGGGATGCGCTGGCTCGGGGCCGGGCGGCTGCAGATCAACGCCCACGACTACCCGCCACGTGACCTGTCAGGTGCGCGGCTCTTCTTCGTCCCCGTCACGCCGGGCCGGGCCTGGGTCGCCTGGGAGGAGCCGCACCGATACGCGATCGTCTACCCCTGCTCGGGCACCCTCACCGAGCACCAGCAGGTCCCGGGACCGCTCGGCCGCCTCCTCGGCCCCGCCCGGGCGGGCGTGCTGGTGCTGCTCGACACGCCCAAGAGCACCACCCAGCTGGTCGCGCTCACCGGCCAGGGCCTGGGTTCGGTCGGCCGCCACCTCAAGGTGCTCATGGAGGGGGGCCTGATCCAGCGCCGCCGCGCGGGCCGCTCGGTCCTCTACTACCTCACCCCCGCCGGCCAGGTTCTCATCGACGCCCAGAATTCGTGACCCCCCGGCTGGGGCAAGGTTTTCCCCAGTGCCCGCGCGCTGAACCGGCGCGAGCCCGGATGATCTCTAACGTGTCCGGCGTGTCTGACTTCTCCAGAGGATTGCGGCTGCTCGTCGGGGTCGCCTCCGCGGCCGTCGTGCTGTTCGGGCTGCGGCAGATCAGCGGCATCGCGGCTCCGGCGTTCCTGGCGCTGGTGCTGACGGTCGTGGTGGGCCCGCTGCGGTCCAGGCTGATACGCAGGGGCTCGCCCGCCTGGGTGCTGGTCGCCGTTCCACTGGGTGTCGTGCTGCTCGTGCTGGTGGTCTTCGTGGTGGCGATGGTGGTGTCGGTGGCGAAGCTCACTGCTCTCCTGCCTACCTACTCCAGCCAGTACCAGCAGTTGCTGTCCGGCATCGGGCAGCAGCTGGCCAAGTTGGGCATCACCTCGGCCCAGGCCCAGCAGGCACTCAGCAAGCTGGACCCCGGCAAGCTGCTCACCGCCGTCAAGGGCGTGCTGTCGGGGCTGGCGGGCGTGGTTTCGGAGGTGGTCCTCATCGCGCTGCTGCTGTGGACGATGAGCCTGGACGCGGTGTTCCAGCAGCGGGCCCTCAGGGCGCTGCGCGGATCCAGGCCGCATCTGGTGGACGCGCTGTCCGGCTTCGCCCGCGACACCTGCAGCTACATCGTGGTCTCGACGATCTTCGGACTGATCGTGGCCGTGCTGGACACGATCGCGCTGGCGATCCTGGGCGTGCCGCTGCCGGTGCTGTGGGGGCTGCTGGCGTTCATCACGAACTACATCCCCAACGTCGGCTTCATCATCGGCCTGGTGCCGCCGGCCCTGCTCGCGCTGCTCGACTCGGGCGTCGGGACGATGATCTGGGTGATCGTCATCTACTGCGTGCTGAACTTCGTCATCCAGTCGGTCATCCAGCCCAAGTTCGTCGGCGAGTCGGCAGGCCTGACGACCACACTCACGATGCTGTCGCTGCTGGTGTGGACGTGGGCGCTGGGCGCGATCGGCGCGATCATGGCGGTCCCGCTGAGCGCCTTCGTCCGCGCGATCCTCATCGACGCCGACCCCGCCACGACCTGGGCCTCCCCGCTCATCGCCGGGAAGGAACGGCGCTAGCCCTGCCCACGAAACACAGGAAGGCGGTCTGCGGATCAGCCCCTGCGGGAGCCGGGATACTGGGGTCGAAGGCGCCGGTGGCCTGCAGCCCCTCGTAGTGCGGCAGCAGCGCCTCGTGCGTGCGGATCACCGCGTCCTGGTCGAGCTGCTCGTCGCCGCCCACCGCGCGGGCCAGGTCCCAGGTGTGCCCGAGCACCTCCAGCGAGCCGATCACGTCGACGGCCAGCTCGACCGGCACCATGCCCATCGGCCCCGGCACCGTCGTGGACGCCAGCTCTGGATCGCCGAGCATCGCGACCATGTCGTCGCGGCAGCGCGCGAACGCCACGGCCAGGTCGGCGCCCGGCTCGACGGCCGGGGCGCCGTCCATCCCCGACACGCCCACCCCGTCGGCCGCGACCGGCGGGCGGCCGGTGACGAAGCCAAGGATGCCGCGGTGGCCGTTGATGACGTGCGCGACCACGTCGCGGGCCGTCCAGCCCCGGCACGGGCAGACCGCGTCCCAGCGGTCGGCCGGGGTGGCCTTGATCCTGTCCAGCAGTTGCCCGGCGAGCCTGGCGTACCTCTCGGCGACGGTCGGCATCGAGACACCTCACTAACGCGTAGGAATTTTCCTACATGTTAGTACTGTTTCACGCTGTAGTCGTACCGGCACGGCAGCGGGTGCTCGGCGCGCACCCGTTCCGCGCCCGTCGGGTTGAGCCGCTCGTGGTAGTCCCACCACAGTTCGTCCAGCGTGTCCTCGCCCTCGCGCAGGTCGTCGACCACGAGCCCGGTGTCGAGCACGCGCCTGGCCCTGGCCAGGTCGTCGCTGTCGAGCGCGGCGCGGCACTCCAGCAGCCGGATCCGGCCGTGCCAGCGGTCCTTCGGCCCGAGCCGGTCGATCAGCGTCAGCGCCTCCGGGGTCCGCCCGGCGGCCAGCAGCGCGTGCAGGGTCTCGATGGTCAGCGGGCGCAGCCGGGGCGACAGCGCGTGCGCCCGCGCGTACAGGTCGGCCGCCCGCGCCGGGTCGGTCTCCAGCACGGCCAGGTTGCGCAGCGCCCAGGCGTTCTCCGCGCACTCCAGCGAGCGCTCCCAGGCCACCCGCGCCCCTTCGCGGTCGCCGGCGTGATAGAGGTTCACCCCCAGGTGGAACTGGGTGAACCAGGTCTTGTCCGCCGCCTCGAGCAGCGCCCGCCACTCCGGCCCGACGGTGTAGGAGGAGGGCGGCAGCACCGGCGCCGGGGTCGGGATCGAGCCCTTGCGCACCAGCGACAGCCACGACTGCTGGTCGCGCCCGATCGTCTCGTCGCCGAAGGGCGTGGCGGGCAGGTTGAGCGCCCTGCTGCGCCGCTTGGCCAGCGCTCTGCGCTCCAGCGCGCCCCATCCGCTGCCGACGTGCACGATCTCCTCGGGTACGGCGCGCGCCAGCCGTACCGCCTGGTCATGCTCGGCCAGGAGCGTGGCCGCCGGGAGCAGAGACTCGATGGCTCCCGCGACGTGATCGGTGGCCTCTCCCCACGGGCCGTGCACGAGCGCGGGGTCCGCCTGGAGCAGGCCGTACGCCTCGGTCCAGGCGAACGACGAGCGGGCGGCCAGCCGTACGTGCTCGAGCTGGGTGCGGGACAGGCCCGCCTGGATCTCGGTGTAGGGGCGGCCGGGGCCCGACAGCCAGTCCTGCCAGTTACGGCCGGCGTCGGTGGTGCCCCAGCGGAAGTGCTTGCGGCCGCGCAGCTGCTCGGTCGAGGTCTGGACGAGCCCGGCGCCGCCGGCGTCCAGCGCGGCGATCCACGGGCGCGAGCCGTGCGGCAGCTCGTAGAAGAAGTCGGTGGCGGGACCGCCGCGGCCGGGATAGGACTGGTCGGTGTCGCGCCAGTCGGGCACGGGGATGCGGCGCAGCCGGCCGTCGTAGGAGAAGTGGTAGGCCTGCCGGGCGGGCGCGAGCACGCGCGTGTCGCCATCCTGGGGCACCGCGGCGTTGGACCACCAGTAGACGGCGGCGTCCTCGGCGAACGGGTTGACGATCCTGATGTGCACCAGCAGCACCGGCGAGCCGGGCGGCAGCCACGCGTCGAGCTGGTAGACCAGGCGCCGCATCCGCTCCCACTCGTACATCCGCAGGACGGGCACCCCGTCGGGCCTGGTCAGGCGGGCGGCGTGGATCGGGGCGCAGGCCAGCGCGGTGTGGCCGAACGTGCCCAGGTTCCACTCCACCCCGCCGGCGAACCAGGCGTTGCGCAGCCCCAGGTTGGCCAGCTGCAGGAAGGACGGCTTGTGCAGCAGCTCCCTGCCGGTCTCCAGGTGCACCAGGGAACGCAGCCGCCCGCCGTACTCCAGCAGGAACTCCGCGCGCAGCACGCCGTTGTCCAGCACCGCCGTGCGCAGCTCGCGCTCCTCGCGCTCGCGGCCGTAGCCGTCCTGGAAGGTGTACGGCAGCAGGGAGTCGACGTGCCCGTAGGCGAGCTGGGCGGCCATTTCCGCGTCGGCGGCGGCGAGCTCGAGGCCGCCGCGCGGGTCAGGCAGCGTGCGCAGCGGCGGGAGCGGGTTCTCCGGGCCCAGCGGCGATACCGGTATCGTGATCGAGGACAGCTGGAACTGGGTCACGTTCTCCTCGACAGTTGTCCGCGGCTTTCCGCACAAATTAGCACTTTGTCATGATGGGGCCCGTGAACCGGTACGAACGCTGGAACGTCCTGCTCGAGCTCGTCGCCGAGGCCGGGCAGCTCGACGTCGTGGAGACCGCCGAGAAGCTCGGCGTGTCGACGGCCACGATCAGGCGCGACTTCGACGAGTTGGCCGCGCAGCAACTGCTGACCAGAACCAGGGGCGGCGCTACCGCGCACAGCGTGTCCTACGACCTGCCGCTGCGCTACAAGGTGGCCCAGCACGCGCCGGAGAAGCAGCGCATCGCCGCCGCCGCGGCGGCGCTGGTCCCCGCGGGCTCGACCGTCGCGCTGAACGGCGGCACCACCACGACCGAGGTGGCCAGGGCGCTGGCCTCCCGCTCCGACCCCGGCCCCGGCGGCCGCGGCCCCGCGCTGACCGTGGTGACCAACGCGCTCAACATCGCCCACGAGCTGGTCGTCCGGCCGCACATCCACGTCGTCACGACCGGCGGCTCGGCCCGCGCCCAGTCCTACGAGCTGGTCGGCCCGGTCGCCATCGGGATGCTCGAGCAGGTGGCGCTGGACGTGGCCGTGCTCGGCGTGGACGCGATCGACGTGGATCACGGGGCCAGCGCCCACCACGAGGGCGAGGCGGCGATCAACCGGCTGATGGCCGCCAGGGCGCGGGAGGTGATCGTGGTGGCCGACGGCTCCAAGCTCGGCAAGCAGGCCTTCGCCAGGATCTGCCCGCTCACTGCGGTCTCTGTGCTGGTCACCGACGCCAGCGCGCCCGCCGCGCAGGCGGCCCGCTTCTCCGACGCCGGCGTGCGGGTCGTCAGGGCCTGACGTCACCAGAGGCTGCCGTCTTCAATCCGAGGCGACGATGCACTTCGGCTGCCGAGCGGGAGAGCCTGACAGCGTCCCTGAGCTGATCATCTGTCCACTTACGGGGGGCAGGCACGTCCAAAGCATATTGCCGTTCCGGACGGCGCCTCTGCCAGTTGGGCTAGAGCGGCATTGAGCCCCGGCCGGGCTGGCGTGGGCCACGCCCGGGGCGATGGACTCGATCCAACCGGGGGGCGCCATTCCCGCCGGGCAGACCGTAAGCCCGCGGCCCTCTGCTTTCCTGACCGCGTTATCGACGGTAACGGGCTGATCGGCCCGAGTGCCACGCATTTATCCCGGGAGGACGGCGAAGGCGCGGCAACCGCCGGGGGGTGCCGACGCGCCGTTGACTGCATCGTCATCCCATCCCGCCGGTGGGCATGGGCTTGCCTCACAAGTGCCCTTTTGGGGTGCCTGGTCGGTGACCGGTGGCGGCTCATATCTGCCCGGTTGCCTGAGCCTTCACCCGCGCAGGCGCAAAGCCCATCCTGGCGAGGTACCCGGCTTGGTCGACAGGAGGCACGGACATTGTGCTCGAGCTCGCGGCGATCATTCTCCTCGTCCTGCTCCCCGCGCTGGGTGTCCCAGATGATCTTTACCGGCGGGACAGACCGTGAGCCCGCGGCCCTTTCTTTCAGAGCCGCCGTTAATGACGGTAACGGGGTGATCGGCCGGCGTGCCGCGCATCTATCCTGGGGCGGATGACGAAGGTGCGGGTGCTGCTGGGGTTCCTGGTGGGCGCCGTCTTGCTCATGGTGCTCGGCGTGGCCGCTCTCGGGCGGGACGACGACTCCGGGTCCGCCGCTCGGATCCCTGGGGTCGCCGCTTCCACGGGGAGTCGACCTGCTGGGAGCCCGAGCGCGACACCTGCCGTCTCGGATGGGGCGACCCCGACGTGGGAGGGGCCCACACCACCGCCGGTTGATCAGAAGCTCATGAGGGGGTCCGCGCAGGCGCCGGTCACGGTGGTCGAGTTCGGCGACTTCAAGTGCCCCAACTGCCGAAATTTCGCCCAGAAGATCGAGCCCGCCCTGAAGGCCAAGTACCTCGACACCGGCATCATCCGGATCTTCTGGCGCGACTACCCCATCCGCGGCCGTGACTCGATCAGAGCCGCCATCGCCGCCCGCGCCGCCGCCAGACAGAACCGCTTCTGGGACTTCTACCAGGCCCTCTACACCGGCCACCCCAGCCTGACCGACGCAGGCCTCCGCTCGGTCGCCGCGAACCTGGGCCTCGACCTGCCCCGCTTCGACGCCGACGTCAAGGATCCCGCCGTACGGCGGGCCGTCGAGGACGACAGAGACTTCGCCACCGAGATCGGCATGCCGGGCACCCCCGCGTTCCTCATCAACGGCGAGCTCCTGTTCGGCGCCCAACCTCAGGCGGTCTTCGAGCAGGCCATCGAGAAGGCCCGCGCGGAACAGTGACCCACCTCGGCTACGCGACCGCCTTCCTCGGCGGCCTGTTCTCCCTGCTCAGCCCCTGCGGCGCGCTGCTGCTCCCGGCCTTCTTCGCCTATGCCTTCCCCACGGGGAGGGCGCTGCTGAGCCGTACCCTCCTCTTCTACCTGGGCCTGTGTGCGGTCGTCGTGCCGCTCGGCATGGGCTCGGCCCTCGCGACCCGCCTCTTCTACACCCACCAGGACCTCCTGATCACCCTCGCCGGCTGGACCCTCATCGCCCTGGGCACCATCCAGACGGCCGGGTTGTCCCTGCCCTCCGTCGGGGGCCCGATCGAGCGGTTGCGCGGCCTGGCCGGAGGCGACTCCGCCGCGGCGGTCTTCACACTCGGGTTCGTGTCGGGCCTGGGCGGTTTCTGCGCGGGCCCGGTACTGGGCGGAGTCCTCACGATCGCCGCCGCCTCAGGACACGCGCTGCGCGGCGCGGCACTGCTGGCCGTCTACGCCGCGGGAATGGCAGCCCCGCTCCTGCTGCTCGCCGTACTCTGGCAGCGCTTCGACCTGTCGCGCAGAGAATGGCTCCGCGGCCGCGGACTACGGATGGGCCCGCTGCGGGTGCACACGACTTCCCTGGCCTCCGGCCTCCTGTTCATCACCCTGGGCACGCTGTTCCTCCTCTTCGACGGCACCCGCGCAGTGAGCCTCCCCGACTCCTGGGAGACCACCCTCGACTCCCTCGCCACCGTCGACATCCCTGACCTCGCCATCATCGCCACCGGCGCGACAGCACTCGTGGCCATCACCGTGTGGCGGCTGCGGCGTTAGAGCCCCATGACGTCGTGTACGGCGCGCGCCTCGACCTCCTCCCACCCAGTGGGCCTGTTCTGGCAGATCAACCACCATGGCTCCGCGGTACGACGTTTACGGTGACCGTGAGACCGATGCACTTCTGGTGGAGCCCGGTGACCGGCATCGACTCAATCCTGCTCAGCGGCGGCGTAGGCGGCGCCGAGTCGCTCGAACGCGCCCGGGCCGTCGTGCGGCTTCGGCGGGGCGCTGAGGTGGCGAACGCGGAGCTCGTCCATGAGCTCCTCGATGAACGCAGGACCCTCATCGCGCATGAGCTGCTGCCGGCTTCGGAGCTCGGCGCTGCCGGAGCTCCAGTCAAGACCCCAGTTGCCGAGAGCATGGATGATCGGCAGAGTCTGGATGCCGGCTTCAGTGAGGCTGAAGCGCGCGCGCTGCCCGCGGGCCGCGGTGCCGCGGGTGAGGATCCCTGCATCGATGAGCCGCTTGAGGCGATCGGCGAGGATGTTCGAGGCGATGCCCTCAATCGACCCGGTGAGCAGCGCGCGGAAGTATCGGCGGTCGCCGAAGATGACGTCGCGCAGCACGAGCAACGACCAGCGATCTCCGAGCACCTCGACGGCGGCGTTGATCGGACACTCGGACCGTGGTTCCACGACTCCTCCTTGACAGGTATTCGCTCCCCCTATAGTAGTTGCAGAATGCAAGCACTCTGAGGAAGAGGGGATGATGGGTCGCTTCTTATATTGGATGAACGTGTCCCTCGACCTGCGGATCGAGCAGGTTCCTGGGGACAACGGCGCGGGCGAATGGCTTCGCATCAGCGAGGAACTGCACCGCGAGTTCAACGCGCGGGCGCAGACGCTCGCGTTGATGGTCCAGGGCCGGGTCATCTACGAGACGATGGAGGAATACTGGCCGCGGGCGCGCGAAGACGCGTCGCTGCCGGACGTCCTGCGTGAATACGGCGAGATCTGGACCGCAGCGCCCAAGGTGCTTGTCTCTCGCACCCGCCGCAGCGCCGATCACAACACCCGGATCATCGGCGGAGACGATGCGATCGAGCAGCTCGCCGCCCTCCGTGCCCAGACCGACGGCACCATCGGTGTAGGTGGCGCGGCGCTCGCCACACAGCTGCTCCGCGCCAATCTGCTCGACGAGCTGCTGCTCTTCACCCATCCCGCGATCCTCGGCTTCGGCAGGCCGCTGTTCGACGACTACGACGTGCCGATCGAGCTTGACCTGCTCGAGCAGCGCTCGTTCGAGCAGGGCGTCACGATGCACCACTACGCGATCCACAATGAGCTCGAGGACAGCCCATGCTGAGGCAGGTCGCCGAGGGCGCGTCGGTCCATGAGAGCGAGTTCTGCCAGACCAACTCCGTGGTCGTGCAAGGCCGGGCCGGCGTGTTGCTCATCGACGCCGGAATCCATCGCGACGAAATGGCCTGCCTCGCCAACGACCTGTCCGAGTCGGGCCAGACCGTGGTGGCAGGCTTCTCGACGCATCCTCATTGGGATCACCTGCTTTGGCACGCCGGGCTCGGCGCGGCGCCTCGTTACGGCACGGCCCTCTGCGCGGCCACTGTCCGAGATCGGCTCTCGGGCGGGGTGGATGCGGTCGCAAAGGCCGCCGGCATCCCCGAACAGGTACCGCTGGACCTGCTCGGCCTCATCACCGCTCTGCCCGCCGAGACGGCGCAGATTCCCTGGGACGGCCCGCAAGTCCGCATCGTCGAGCATCAAGCACATGCCCCGGGCCATGCGGCGCTGTTGATCGAGGAACGCGGGGTTCTCATCGCCGGCGACATGCTTTCCGATGTCTTGATTCCGATGCTCGACCTGAACGCCGCCGACCCGATCGAGGACTACCTCGCCGCGCTGGGCCTGATCGAGGGCGTGGCGGGCGACGTAGATGTCCTCATCCCCGGCCACGGGTCCGTCGGCGGAGCTGATCAGGTACACGCGCGGATCGACCAGGATCGGGCGTACGTGCACGCCCTGCATGACGCCCACGTCCCCAGCGACCCGCGGATCGGCCCATCGGCCATGGACGGCTGGGACTGGGTGGCCGGCGTGCACGAACATCAACTCCAGCGTCTCGCCCAAAGAAGCGAGCGCGACGGGACGCCCCGCTAGCGATCGGTGTGCGACACGCCGCCAAGATGGAGGACTGTGAATGCCCGGAGCCGGGACAGTTTTGCCTTGGTCGATTTCGTGGTAACCGACGAGACCGATCAATTTCAGCTAAAGATAAGAGGTCGGCTCAAGAGCTTTATGCTACCCAAAGCGCTCTCGACACCACGCGTCGAGAGGTTCTGCACCAATGGCTGCTCCACCCAGTCAGCAGCGGGTCACCAAATATATTGCGTCTCACATTGCGAGAATCGGGAATCTCATATTGCCGGTTCGACTCGTGATCGCAAAATGTACAATTCGGGTCACGTTGTACGACGATCGCGCCTGCACAACGCCTTGGTAATCTCGCTTTCAACTATTGAAAACCATCGCACCGAGTTTTTGGCGATCTCCGCGCGATCTCTTCAGTAAGGTGTGAGGCCCTTACATTCCGGTCGGGTGGAGGTCGTCGATGCGACAGTTCCGGGTGTGTGTGGTTTCTGCTGCTCTGGGGTTGGCTGTGCTGGCACAGCCGGTACCTCACGGTGCGGCGTACGCCTCCGAGCAGGCGAAAGCGGTGAGTTATCCCGCGTGGACCTACGGCATGAAGGTGTGGCCGTTCGACATTCTCAATCCGGGTGACGACGAGGCGTCAATCCGTGAGCGGCTGGACACCGCGAAAGACAAGGGGGCGAACACCGTCATCTTCTACCTCGAAGAAGAGCAGATGTACGGGTCGTTCGTGGACGAGGCCGGGTTCCAGAACATGCTCGGCAAAATCCGATATCTGCTGGCGCAGGCTCATACGCGGGGGCTGAAGGCGGTGTGCTATCTGAACGGGGTCGAGGTTCTGACCCGGGACGCGGTGGACGCCAACGGGCGGCCGACCGGTAAGCCGACGCTGGCCAGTACGCATCCTGATTGGCTGCAGCAGGACATCACCGGCAAGAAGATGTCGTTCACCACCACGAAGCAGGTCGACTGGGTTCCCGCGAAGGCAGCCGATGACTGGGCCTCGCCGTACAGCGGGTGGCGGGACTTCTTCAAGGGCCGGCTGGCCGCGCTCGGACAGGCGGGGCTGGACGGCGTCTACATCGACTCGACCAGCGTGGCGGGTACGGCCTTCGGGAACTTCTGGGCCTCGTCGGATCCGGGGTTCGCCAACGCGTTCAAGCAGGCGTACGGGCTGGACGTGCCGAAGACGGTCGACTGGAACTCCCCCGCCTGGCGCAAGTTCGTCTACTTCCGTCACGAGGCGATCCGCGACTACCTGGCCGACCTGGCCGGCACCGCGCGGGCCTACGGCATCACGCCGTTCTTCGAGATGTCCTCGCTGGACAACCAGACCGGCACCGAGATGGGCAACGACAACCAGTTCACCATCGGCGGCGGCATCGCCGTGTCACCGGAGGTCGAGCCGAACTATCTCTCGGGCAAGTTCAAGGAGGCCTTCCGCGCGGCCAAGGCCGGTCGGGACGCCGACCAGAGCTTCCCGATGTGGTATCTCGGCTGGCCGCAGAACGCCACCCAGGCCCGGCGCGAGTACGCGATCACCCTGGCGCTGTCCGGCAACTACTACCCGACGAGCGACAGCCCCTACCCCGCCAACGCCTTCTCCTTCCTCGACACCCTGCGTCCGATCCTCGACCGGCGCGTGCCGTACGCCAAGGCGTCGCTGCTGTATCCGATGCGCAGCAAGGACTTCACCTACGCCACCTCCGCGGCGCTCAAGGCGTACGGCGACGCCTTCACCGCGCTGGCGCGCCGGCACGTGCCGTTCCGGATCGTCCCCCAGGACGGGCTGAAGGCCTCCGACCTGACCGGCACCGTGGTCCTGGGCGGGGCGCAGTCGATGAGCGACCAGGAGTACGCCCTGGTCGCCGCGAAGACCGTGGCGCTCGTCGGCGCGGACAACGCCACCAAGGACACCTGGTTCGAGCCGAAGGCCCGATCGTTCCACACCACGGTGCCCGTCACGGGCATCGACCAGGGGCTGCCCTTCTCCGTGTCGGCTCCGGAGAGCTCCTTGATCGAGTACTACACCGACCGCGACGACCCCAACCACTTCTACCTGTTCTCCTACAACGACACCCCGTCCGGCACGATCACCCTCAACCGCGCCCAGGGGGTGAGCGCGAAGATCTTCAAGCTCGACCAGCCGGCCACCACCCAGAGCGGCACCACGGTGACATCGGCCATCTCCGCCAACGAGTACCTCACCGTCCTCGACGTCACGCTCACCGGCACGCGCGGGGTCAGCTGGAGCGGGGGGCGGGGATGACGGAGAGCTCGCAGGGGTAGGAGTCCGCGGGCGCGGCCAGGAGCCAGACGATCATGGCGGCGAGGCTGGCCGGCTGGATGCAGGCCGCCGGATCGTAGGGGCGGCCGAAGGCGGCTCGGATGGCGCGCAGGTGGTCGGTGGCCGTGGCCGCCGGGTAGACGGTGGTGACGCGAACGCCGTGCGGCTCCTCCTCCTCGCGCAGGGAGTCGGCCAGCTCGCGCAGCGCGGTCTTGCTGCCGACGAAGGCGGACCAGCGTGGTACGGCATGCATCCCGGGCGTCGCGTTGACGAAGACGACGTGACCCCGGGAGCGGCGGAGGGCGGGTAACGCCAGGCGGGTGATCTCGGCGGCGGAGGCCAGGTTCACCGCCAGGGTCCGGGTCCAGACCTCGACGGAGGC
Organism: Nonomuraea sp. NPDC050536; assembly: GCF_044457685.1. Taxonomy (NCBI): domain Bacteria; kingdom Bacillati; phylum Actinomycetota; class Actinomycetes; order Streptosporangiales; family Streptosporangiaceae; genus Nonomuraea; species Nonomuraea sp. NPDC050536. Next base: position 1,288,866 of record NZ_JBITHD010000001.1, on the reverse strand, counting down.
TTCCGCCACCGGGGCCACGTGCGCGACCCCGGCGCAGTGGATCACCCCGTCCAGGTCGCCCAGGTCGCCGAGGGCGGCTTCCAGGGTTTCCGGGCGCGACAGGTCCGCCTCGATACGGCGTGCCGAGCCGGGCAGCCGCTCGAGGCTCCTCCCCAGGGCGGTCACCTGGTGGCCCGCCGCCTCCAGGGCGGACACCACCGCCGAGCCGATCCCGCCTGCCGCTCCCGTCACCAGTAAGTCGCCCATGACGGAAGAGGTTAGGTGACGCGGTGGCGGGCGCGGAAGCCTGCGGCCTTGGCGCGGTTGCCGCATTCGAGCATGTCGCACCAGCGCCTCGACGACGCGCGGGAGGTGTCGACGAACAGGCGGGTGCACTGGTCGGCCCCGCACTGCTTGATCCGGGCGTGGTCGGGGCCGCCGAGCAGTTCGATGGCGGCTCTGGCCACGGTCGACAGGGCGGCGGGCACCGGGCCCAGGCGCTCGACGCCCTCCGCGGCGGCCAGCCGTACCTGGGCGGGAGGGGTGGCGGCGAAGGCGTTGAGCGTGTCGCGATCGTGCGGCTGGGCAGCGTCCGTCGCCAGGCGGTAGATCGCCTCGCGGAGCGCCTTGGTGGCGGCGAGGTCCGGGGCGCCGGCCGGCGGGGCGGAGGTGAGCAGGCCGGCCTCGGTGATCCAGCGCGACAGCGCCTCGGGACCGTCGAGCAGGTCCGTGCGGTCGGTACGGCGGTGCTGGACGGTGCCCGCGAGGTCCAGGGCGACGTTGCCGCTGACGAAGGTGAATCGGGTCACACTCACATGCTAACCCCTTTGACAGGTTATGCGCGACCGTGACATAACGAGACTCGTGCTTACTGAGACCCGCGTGAGGAACCGGACCGCGATGCTGGTGCCCGGGCTGTTCGTGGTGATGTGGAGCAGCGCGTTCATCGCCGGGATCGTCGGAGTGGGTGCGGGGACGCCGCTGTTGCTGACGTTCGTGCGTTTCGCGGCGGCGGGGCTGCTGCTGGCTGGTTTCGCGCTGGCGACCAGGGCCGCCTGGCCGCGCGGACGGGCGCTGGCGCACGTGGTGGTGGCGGGTGTGCTGATCCAGGCGGTGCAGTTCAGCGCCTTCTACACCGCGATGTCCATGCACATGCCGGCCGCGGTGGTGGCGCTGGTGCAGGGGCTGAGCCCGGTCGTGATCGCGATGGTGGCGGGGCGGGCGCTGGGCGAGCGGGTGGCGCCGTGGCAGTGGGCCGGCTTCGGGCTGGGCGCGCTCGGTGTGGCGCTGGCGGTGGCCGACCGGGTGAGCTTCTCGCTGGGCGGGCTGCTGCTGTGCGTGGTGGGGCTGCTGGGGCAGAGCCTGGGCACCGTCTACCAGAAGCGGTTCGCCGCCGACATGGACGTGCGGACGGGCACGGCCACGCAGTTCCTGGTCAGCGCGCCGCTGGTGGGTGTGGCGTCGCTGCTGTTCGAGACGCCGCGGGTGAACGACTGGGCGGGATTCTCGGCCTCGGCGGGTTGGCTGGTGCTCGTCAACTCGATCGGCGCGTTCCTGCTGCTCAACACGATGCTGAGGGACGCGCCCGCGAGCCGGGTCAGCACGCTGTTCTTCCTGACGCCGTCGGTGACCGCGGTGATGGCCTGGCTCCTGGTCGGCCAGGAGCTGCACCCGCAGGCCGTCGCCGGGCTGGTCGTGGGCGGCGCGGGCGTGCTGCTGGCGAACCGGCGTGGTTAGGACGTCTCGACGTGGAAGCGGGGCAGGGCGTCGGGGTGGTTCTCCCTGATGTACCTGACCAGGTGCTCGCGCACGTCGCACTTGAGGTCCCAGGCCGAGGCCGAGTCGGCTGCGCTCATCAGCGCCCGCAGTTCGACCAGCCCGTTGTCCAGCACGTCGGTCACCTGCAGCGTCCAGTCCTTCTGGTCCCACAGCGGGTTGGTCTGGATGAAGGAGTACAGCTCCTCCCGGATCTTCTCCACCGGCACCCGCCAGTCGACGCGCAGGAGCACCACGGCCAGCACCTGGCTGCCGTGGCGGGTCCAGTTCTCGAAGGGGTTCTGGGTGAAGTAGGACACCGGCAGCACCAGCCGCCGCTCGTCCCACAGCCGCACCACCACGTAGGTGAGCGTCAGCTCCTCGATGCGCCCCCACTCCCTGTTGACCACGACCACGTCCTCGAGGCGCAGCGCGTCGCTGAAGGCGAGCTGCAGCCCGGCCAGCAGGTTGCCCAGTGTCGACTGGGCGGCGATGCCGACCACGGCACCGGCGATGCCGGCCGAGGCCAGCAGCCCGGCGCCGAGCGCCCGCACCTCGGGGAAGGAGAACAGGATCGCGCCGAGCGCCACCACGACGATCACCGCGGTCGCGGCCCTGCGCACCAGCCCGATCTGGGTCATGATCCGCCGGGCCCGGCGATTGCGCTCGCCCTCGATCAGCGTCAGGCGGTCCAGGATGACGTCGGTGACCGCGTAGGCGGCCTGCGTCACGAGCCATGTCACCGCGACGATCATCAGCACGCCGATCAGCCTGTCGACCCAGCCGCCCATGCTCACCTCGACCGCGAGCACCGACAGGATCGCGACGGCGAACCCGGGCCACGTGCAGTGCTCCACCAGGTGACGGGCCAGGTCCCACTTACGGCCCGCCCTGGCAAGTAGCCGCCTCGCCACCTCTACCAGTGCGACCGCCGCGACCAGTGAGATGGCAAGGATGGGCCACTCCACGTTCACTCCCCCAAATGTCTAAAAGATCTCGTCAAAGCTCACATTGCCCTCAACCGCCACCTGGTACGCGGAGACACGCCGCTCGAAGAAGTTCGCCAGCTCCTGCACATCCTGGAGCTCCATGAAACCGAACGGATTGGTCGTGCCGTACCGGCGGGAGAAGCCGAGCCTGGCCAGGCGCTGGTCGGCGACGTATTCCAGATATTGGCGCATCTGGGCGGCGCTCATGCCGGGCATGCCGTCGCCGCACAGGTCGCGCGCGAAGGCCAGCTCGGCGGAGACCGCCTCCTCCAGCATCTCGATGACCTGCTTCTCAAGCTCCGCGTCGAACAGCGACGGCTCCTCCGAGCGTACGGTGTCCACGACGCTGAAGGCGAACTCCATGTGCATGGACTCGTCGCGGAACACCCAGTTCGTGCCGGTGGCCAGCCCGCTCAGCAGGCCCCGCGAGCGGAACCAGTACACGTAGGCGAAGGCGCCGTAGAAGAACAGTCCCTCGATGCAGGCGGCGAAGCAGATCAGGTTGAGCAGGAAGGCCCGCCTGTCGTCCCTGGTCTCCAGCCGGTTGAGACCGCCGAGCGAGTCGATCCATTTGAAGCAGAACTCGGCCTTGTCGCGGATCGAGGGGATGTGCTCGACCGCGGCGAAGGCCTTGATCCGCTCGTCGAGGTCGGGTAGGTAGGTGTCGAGCAGCGTCAGGTAGAACTGCACGTGCACCGCCTCCTCGAACAGCTGCCTGGACAGGTACAGGCGCGCCTCGGGGGCATTGACGTGCTGGTAGAGGTTGAGCACCAGGTTGTTGGCCACGATGGAGTCGCCGGTGGCGAAGAAGGCCACCAGCCGGTTGATCAGGTGGCGCTCCTGCGGCGTCATCTTGGCCAGGTCGGCCAGGTCGGAGTGCAGGTCCACCTCCTCCACCGTCCAGGTGTTCCGGATCGCGGCGCGGTAGCGCTCGTAGAAGTCCGGATACCGCATCGGGCGGAGCGTCAGATCCATTCCGGGATCAAGCAACATTACTGACACGCCTCGCAGGTCTCGGGGTTCTCAAGGGAGCAGGCGATCGCCTCGGCCGTGGGGGTGGTGACCGTGGTCTGGGCGATCCGGGTCGCCGGGCGCGAGCGCAGGTAGTAGGTGGTCTTCAGGCCCTGCTTCCACGCGTAGGCGTACATCGACGACAGCTTGCCGATGGTGGGGCTGGCCATGAACAGGTTCAGCGACTGTCCCTGGTCGATGTACGGCTGGCGCGCCGCGGCCAGGTCGATCAGCGCCTTCTGCGGCAGCTCCCAGGCGGTCCGGTACAGGGTCCGCAGGTCGGCGGGGACGCCGGGGACGTCCTGGACGGAGCCGTCGGCGCGCTTGAGGTCGTCGCGCATCCGCTGCGTCCACAGGCCGCGGGCCTGCAGGTCGGCCACCAGGTACCGGTTGACCTGGAGGAACTCGCCCGACAGCGTCTCGCGCTTGAAGACGTTGGACACCTGGGGCTCGATGCACTCGTAGCAGCCCGCGATCGAGGCGATCGTCGCGGTGGGCGCGACGGCGATCATCAGCGAGTTGCGCAGCCCGTTCGCGGCGATCTTGGCCCTGACCGCGTCCCAGCGCGGGCCGTGCGCCGCGTCGTAGTGGTCCGGGTGCAGCACGCCCTGAGCGGCCCGCGTGTCGGCGTAGGAGGGGTGCCTCCCGCGCTCGGCCGCCAGGTCGGCCGAGGTGTCGTAGGCGGCCAGCGCGATCTCCTCGGAGATCCTGGTCGACAACGCCAGGGCTTCGGGCGAGTCGAAGGGCAGCCGCAGCGTGAAGAACACGTCCGCCAGCCCCATCAGGCCCAGCCCGATGGGCCGCCAGCGCAGGTTGGCCGCCTGCGCCTCGGGCGTCGGGTAGAAGCCCAGGTCGATCGTCCTGTCCAGGAAGCGGACCGCGGTCCTGACGGTCCGGCCCAGCCGCGCCCAGTCCAGGCCGCCCTCGTCCAGGTGGGCGGCCAGGTTGATCGAGCCCAGGTTGCACACCGCGGTCTCGCCGTCGCTGGTGACCTCGAGGATCTCGGTGCACAGGTTCGACAGGTGGATGACGTTCTCGGGGCGGGCGGTCTGGTTGGAGGTGCGGTTGGCGGCGTCCTTGAACGTCATCCAGCCGTTGCCGGTCTGCGCCAGGGTCCGCATCATCCGCCCGTAGAGGGTGCGCGCGGGGATCTGCCGGACATGGCGGCCCTCTGCTTCGTAGGCGCGGTAGGCGGCCGTGAAGGCCTCGCCGTACAGGTCGGTCAGGTCGGGGACTGTCTTGGGGTCGAACAGCGACCACGGCTCGTCGGCCTCGACGCGGCGCATGAACTCGTCGGGCACCCAGTTGGCCAGGTTCAGGTTGTGCGTACGGCGGGCGTCCTCGCCCGTGTTGTCGCGCAGCTCGAGGAACTCCTCGATGTCGGCGTGCCAGGTCTCCAGGTAGACGCAGGCCGCGCCCTTGCGCCGGCCGCCCTGGTTGACGGCGGCCACCGAGGAGTCGAGCGTGCGCAGCCACGGCACGATGCCGTTGGAGTGGCCGTTGGTGCCGCGGATCAGCGAGCCGCGGGAGCGGACCCGGGTCCAGGAGATCCCGATCCCCCCGGCGTACTTGGAAAGCCTGGCCACCTGCCCGTAGCGGTCGTAGATCGACTCGAGCTCGTCGCGCGGCGAGTCCAGCAGGAAGCAGGACGACAGCTGCGGCCTGCGCGAGCCGGAGTTGAACAGCGTGGGCGACGACGGCAGGTAGGACAGGGTCGACATCAACGCGTACAGCTCCGCGGCCTCGGCCACGGTCTCGGACAGGCCGCAGGCCACCCGCAGGAAGAAGTGCTGCGGGCGCTCGAGCACCTTGCGCGTCTCCGGGTGGCGCAGCAGGTAGCGGTCGTAGACGGTGCGCAACCCGAAGTACTCGAACCGGTCGTCGGCCTCGGCCGAGATCAGCGCGTCCAGCTCGGCCGCGTGGGCGGCGACGAAGGCGGCCAGCGAGTCCTGGATCAATCCGGCCGCGTGGGTCGCCGCGATGGACTCGGAGAACGAGGCCAACCCGGCCTCCTCCGCGATCTCCTCGGCGAGCAACCGGGCGGCAACCCTGGAGTTCGCCGGGTCGGTGATCACCTTCGCGGCCGCCTCCTCGATGGCCAGCCGCCGATCCACCTCAACGATCTGCGTCAACTGCTCTCCTCGTGAACGATGCCCGCGAGGGCGCACGAGAGCACGGCGGCGCAGGGGTACCCCGGCCGCGACGCCCCCGGGCCCTCCCGCGAGGCCCTGGACAACTACGTCGCGGGCAGGTCTTCGGGCTCGCGGGCGTGGTCGTGCCTACTGGCCGTCGCTTCCCAGAGCTCTCTCCAGTGCTCGTGACGGCGGTCGTTCCCGCTCACCGCTGCGGGGCAGCCCCGGAATCGCACCGGGTTCCCTTTCACTCCGCCCTCACGGGCGAACCAGCGACAGGAGGGATCCTACATCTAGTGGCCGTTCCCGCAACTGCCCCAGCATGTTGTGTTCGGTGTGTCGAGAAGGCCCAGATCACCGAGCACCGCGCGGGTGCGGTCCACCTCGGAGGCCAGCCAGGCCGCGAAGTCGTCCCCGCTCAGCGGCAGCGGTCGCCAGCCGCTGGTACGGCAGGCCTCCAGCCACGGCGCCGAGGCGCTCACGTCGTCGCACATCCGCAGCGCCAGAGCCCTGGACCCGGCCGCCATGCCCGGCGGCCCGACCACCGCGCACCAGTTGGCGAAGTCGACCCGCACTCCGCATTCGAGCAGGCTGGGCGCGTCGAGCCCGTCGACCCGGTGCGCCGAGGAGACGGCCAGCAGCCTGACCCGCTCCGCGTCGACGCGCGGCCGCCACTCCGCCAGCGTCCCGGCCGCGGCCGCCACCTTACCGCCAAGCAGCGCGACGACCGCCTCGCCACCCCCCGGATAGCCGGTGTAGTCCAGCTGCCGGGCGTCGGCGCCCACCCCCCTGGCGATCAGACCGAACAGCAGGTGGTCGGGCCCGCCCATCGGGCCGCCCGCCACCGGCGTCAGCTCCGGCTTGGCGATCAGCTGCTCGGCCAGGTCACCGAACTCGCGGTAGCGGGAGTTCGCGGGCACCACCACGACCTCGACGTCGCCGGTGAGCCTGGCCAGCGGGGTGGCGGTGTCGATCGTGGCCAGCCCCCGGTGCAGCTCGCCGGCCGCCAGCGCGGCCAGCCCGGTCACGGTGATCACGGTCGCGGCGCCCGGCGCCGTCACCGGGTATCCGGCGCGGCGTGCGGCCTGGACCAGGCACTTGGTCACGGGGGTCCAGCTCTCGCCACCCGCCACGATGGAGAGGGCGCCCGCCGTACCGCCCCGAGCGGTGGCGCAGCCCGCCAGGCAGGCGGCGGCGCCCAGCCCCAGCGCCAGGAAGTGCCTCCTGCGCATGCCGGCCACCCCCTCCGCTCCTCACTACAAGTTATTGACAGAACACATCGAGTTACACATCTCGGATATGCCCGTCACGCGCCTGGCGGTTATATGCGGAATTTCTCGGGTTTAGGGGTAATTGTTGCCGGATGGGAAATCGATGGATATCTCGTTATGCCGTTGCGACCACGCTTTTACGCGTGACAATTCTGAACAGAACTGGTCAGCGATCCGGGTAAAGGAGCGGCATGCCGATCCGGCTCACGGGGTTGGGCGGGTTGATGCCGCCGTCCACGTGGCAGGTGCTGCGCAGCCTGGGGCCGCTCGGGCACCGCGAGGCGGGGCGGGTGCTGATGCGCCAGGGCGATCCGGCCGACCACGTGCTCGCGCTGGTCCACGGCAGGGTAAAGGTGTCCCAGGTGGAGCCCGACGGGATCGACCTGACGGTCGCCGTGCGGCATCCGGGCGAGGTGCTGGGCGACATCGCGGTGCTGCGCGGGGGCGGGCGAACGGCCACTGTGACCGCCGTCGACCCGTGCCAGGTTCACCTCATCCCTGGACCCGCTTTTGAACGATTTGTCGCCAAAAATAGTCTTTCAATGCTGATTATCCGGCACACGCTTGACCGCCTGCACGAGGCGGAGCGTTATCGGCCCGAGCTCACCGCGCTCCCGCTTTCCCGGCGGCTCTGCCATGCGCTGCTGCGGGTGGCCGAGCCCGACGGTGCGGGCGGGGCGGTGGTGGACGCGGGGATCTCGCAGGAGGAGTTCGGCCGCATGATCCGCGCCTCGCGCAACGCGGTGGGCCAGGTGCTGGGCCGGTTGCGCCGGCTCGGGGCGATCGACACGACCAGGAACCGTGTGACGATCAAGGACCTCGCCCTCCTGCACGCCTACGCCACCGACGATCTTCCCACTCCCTGACGCCGGGAGAGGTCCCGGCGCGGTGGACGACCATGCTCACAGGCGGGACCGGCGAGGCGCAGATCACAGGCCGTGTGCACACGGGTGGGCATTCACTGTCGCTGTGGCTGGCCACGGCCGGGGCCGCGCTGGTGGCGGCCCCGGCTCTGCTCACTCGACTGTGACGCTCTTGGCGAGGTTGCGCGGCTTGTCCACATCGCGGCCCAGCGCCACGGCGGCGTGGTAGGCCAGCAGCTGCAGCGGGATCGTCAGCAGGATCGGGTCCAGCTCGATCTCGTTCTTCGGCACCACGATCACGTCCTCGGCGAGCTTGGCGTCGGGCTCGCGGTGGCCGATCATGAGCACGTTGCCGCCGCGGGCGCGGATCTCGCCCAGCGTGGTCAGGTTCTTGTCGAGCAGCTCGTCGTCGGGGACGATCGCCACGGTCGGCATCTCCGGGCCGATCAACGCCAGCGGCCCGTGCTTGAGCTCGCTGGCCGGGTAGGCCTCGGCGTGGACGTAGGAGATCTCCTTCAGCTTCTGCGCGCCCTCGCGGGCCACCGGGTAGCCGCGGACCCGGCCGACGAACATCATGCTGGGGTACTTGGCGTAGCGGCGGGCCAGCTCGGCGATCTTGTCACCCTGGCCGAGGATCTCCTCGATCTGGTCGGGCAGCCTGCGCAGCCCCTCGCAGATGCGCCGCCCGTCGGCCGGCGACAGGTCGTGCACCCGGCCGAAGTGCAGCGCGAGCAGCGCGAAGGCCAGCGCGGTCGAGGTGAAGGCCTTGGTCGAGGCCACCGACACCTCGGGCCCGGCGTGCAGGTAGACGCCGCCGTCCACCTCGCGGGCGATGGCGCTGCCGACGGCGTTGACGATGCCGATGACGCGCCCGCCCTTGCGCTTGAGCTCCTGGACGGCGGCCAGCGTGTCGTAGGTCTCGCCGGACTGGCTGATCGCGACGTAGAGGGTGTCGGGGTCGACGACCGGGTTGCGGTAGCGGAACTCGCTGGCGGGCTCAGCGTCGGCGGGGATGCGGGCCAGCTCCTCGATGAGCTGCGCGCCGATCTGCCCCGAGTAGTAGGCCGATCCGCAGCCGATGATCTTCACCCGGCGGAAGGAGCGGGTCTCGCGGGCGTCCATGTTCAGCCCGCCCAGGTGGGCGATGTGGAAGCGCTCGTCGAGGCGGCCGCGCATGGTGCGCGCCACGGTCTCGGGCTGCTCGGAGATCTCCTTGAGCAGGTAGTGCTCGTAGCCGCCGGTGTCGTAGTGTCCCGCGTCCCAGTCCACGGTCAGCGGCTGCTTGGCGGTCTCGCGGGCGTCGCTGGCGAAGGTGTGGAAGCCGTCGGCCTTCAGTACGGCCAGCTCGCCGTCCTCCAGGTGGACCACCTGCCGCGTGTAGCGGACCAGGGCGGCCACGTCGGAGGCGGCGAACATCTCCTTCTCACCGATGCCGAGCACGATCGGGCTGCCGTTGCGCGCCACGACCACCTCGCCGGGCCGCTGGGCGTCCACCACGGCGATGCCGTAGGTGCCGACGACGCTCTTGAGCGCCTTCCTGACCGCGTCCTCCAGCGAGTCGGTCTCCTCGACCGTACGGGCGATGAGGTGGGCGAGCACCTCGGTGTCGGTCTCGGAGACGAACACCACGCCGTCGGCCACCAGCCTGGCGCGCAGCTCGTCGGCGTTCTCGATGATGCCGTTGTGCACGACCGCGACGCGCTCGTCGCTGGACAGGTGCGGGTGCGCGTTGGCATCGCTGGGCACGCCGTGCGTGGCCCAGCGCGTGTGGCCGATGCCCAGGTTCCCCTTGAACCTGGCAGGTACGACCGCCGCCAGATCGGCGACCCTGCCCTTGACCTTGCGGACCTTGAGTCCCTTGTTGGACACCACGACTCCGGCCGAGTCGTATCCGCGATACTCGAGCCGTTGCAGGCCCTCGAGCAGGATGGGCGCCGCGTCCTTCGGCCCCACGTACGCCACGATTCCGCACATACGGGTACTCCCCTATCCGTAGACGATCCTGCGCAGCTGTCGCAACGACAGGTCCGGAGCCAGCACCCGGCGGTGCCGCAGCTCCAGTGCAACCCTGGGGAAGATCTCGTCGTTGGTGAGGCCACGGGTCTTCAGCTCGCCGTGGCGCCGCCGTACGAAATCCTCGGTGCGCTCGGAGAAGTACGCCAGCACGTCGGCCACCACCCGGTCGGCCTCTCCTGGGCGTAGCGAACTGGTACGCGCGAGGTGCGCGACGAGGTCCTCGTATGAGTGCACGACGAGGAAGGTACCCAGGAGAAGGCCATGAGGCCAACATCTTGCCCGAAATCGGGCAAGAATTGGCCACTACTGGACGGCGCCGCGGCTCCAGCCCTTGGCGAAACGCCAGCAGGCGAAGACCGCGGCGCCGACGGAGAGCAGCACGCCCGCCGCGTCGCCGACTGGATCATGCTGGTCGCCCAGTATCCGGGCGAGATCGGTACGACGGCCTGCGCCTCATCGCGACCGGCACCAGCGCCCGCCTAGCGCCGAGACCGACAGCGCACCCACGGTGCACAGCGTGGTGAGCTCGCCCTGGCTGCGGACCACGCCGGCGATGGCCGTACCCGTTCCCAGCAGCGCGAAGCACCAGGCCAGGGGTGGCGCATCCCGCTGTCGCCGGCACGCACGTCCGTCACCGCCGAGGGCGTGCGGGTGGTCGACGCGCGCGCGGGTCGGGGGCGGGACCTGCCGCGCGCACGCCCGTCGCCGCCGAGGGGTGCGAGTGACCGACGCGCGCGGGTCGGGGGCGGGACCTACCGCCGTACCTCGACACGCCGGTGGACTGGGATGCAGAGTTCGCGGCTGACCTGCGCGATCTCATCCGTATCGTCCGCCCCGTCTGACTCACCCCTTTCAGGGAGGATTACTGTAAGTAGCATTCCTGTCGCGAAGGGTGGGGGTTGTCATGTTGCACTGGCTCGCCGTCTCGCTCGCTGCCGCCGCGGTCGCCGCACCCGGGCCGCGCCAGGCCGACTTCGCCGCCGCGGCCGAGCAGTACGGTGTCCCGCTCAGCGTCCTCCTGGGCGTCTCCTACCTCGAATCCCGCTGGGACGCCCACCCAGGCGAGCCCAGCACCTCAGGCGGCTACGGCCCCATGCACCTGATCGACCTGCCCACCACCCCCTCCGTCCACCGCGCCTCCCACCCCCGCGCCACGCCACCCGTAGCCGGCAACGCCATCGCCGCCACGCAGCACACCCGCTCCATCTCCCCACCCACCGCGGTCCACCTGGCAACCGCCCACTTCCCCGCAGCCTTGTCCACCTCCTCGGCCGCTGCCCGCTCCCCCGCAGCTTTGTCCAATTCGGCCGCCGCCCGCGCCCACAGCGCCACCGAATCCCGCCCCTACGCGACGCCCGTCCTGCAGCGCGCCGCGGCCTCTCCCGAGAGCGCCACGACCGACCCCCGCGGCAGCGCCATCGCCGCCAGCGCCTCCACCACCCACGCCGCCGCCTCGCAGCCCGCCGAAAGCCGCCCCGGGGATGCCGGCCCGGCCGCTCGTGGTTCCTTGCCGGTGGGCAGCCACGGCGGGCACGTCGCCGCGGATGGACCGGCGGTGGATTCCGTGTTCGACGACGCGCGGGGAGACGACTCCCGTCCGATGGTGAGGTCGGCAGCGCCCGAGGAACCCCCGGCGGCCAAGGCGCCCGAGGACACGCTGCGGATCGCGGCGCGGCTGATCGGCGCCGACCCGGCCACGGTCCGCAGGGACCCGGTGACCAACATCCGCGCCGGTGCCGCGCTCCTGGCCTCCTACCAGCGCGAGCCCAGCCAGGACCCCAACGCCTGGTACGACGCGGTCGCCCGATACTCGGGCTCCGACGACTCGTTCGCCGCGCGGGCCTTCGCCGACGACGTGTTCGCGGTGATGCGTTCCGGCGCGGCCCGCCGTACCGATGAAGGATCTCTGGTACGGCTGGCCCCCACGGAGGGCCTGCGACACCCCATGCCGATGCGGATGGCGAGCAGGGCGGAATGTCCGGCAGGGCTGGGATGCGAGTGGATGCCCGCCGCCTACAAGCGCTTCGGGAAGAAGGACTACGGCAATCACGATCGGATGCGTGGCAACCGGCGTATCGACTACATCGTGATCCACGACACCGAGGGCTCGTATGGCGGGGTTCCGTCGATGGTGCACGATCCGCAGTACGTGAGCTGGCACTACACGGTCCGCTCCCGCGACGGACATGTCGCCCAGCACGTGCGGACCAGGGACATCGCGTGGCATGCGGGGAACTGGGATGTCAATTCCCGCTCGATCGGGATCGAGCATGAGGGATACCTCGCCAAGGGCACCTGGTACACCGAGGCGCTCTACCGATCTTCCGCCCGTCTGGTGAGATACCTGGCGGGCAAGTTCGACATCCCTCTCGACCGGGCGCACATCATCGGCCACGACAACGTCCCGGGCACGACGCCCAAGACGGTGCCCGGCATGCACGAGGATCCCGGACCGTACTGGGATTGGGCCCACTATTTCGACCTGCTGGGCGCTCCCTTCGAACCGGCCGAGCAGGGTTCCTCGGTCATCATCCGCCCCGACTACCAGCAGAACCAGCCGACCTTCACCGGCTGCACGAAAGCGAAGAAGCCCTGCCCACCACGCGGCGCCTCGACCGTCTGGCTCCGCAAGGCGCCGCGCGACAACGCCATGCTCGTGGACGATGTGGGCAAAACCCTCGGCAGGAACGCGACGTACAGCGTCTACGACCACAGCGCCCGCGCCTCGACCGGCCAGCGCTACGCCCTCGCCGGCACGTCGGGCGACTGGACGGCCATCTGGTACCTCGGGCAGAAGGCCTGGTTCTACAATCCGCCCGACGAGCCCACCGCCATCCCGGCCACCGGCCCGCTGGTCACACCGCGCCACGACAAGGTCAAGGTGTACGGCAGGGCGTATCCCGAGCGATCCGCCTACCGCCGAACGGGCGTCAAGTACCAGCCGCAGGTGCCGCTCCAGTACCGCCTCCGCGCAGGCCAGCGCTACTCGCTCGGCCTCACGATCCCCAGTTCCTTCCAGTCGGCCAAGACCTTCAACCCCCGCAAGCACGTCACGGTCCGCGGGAAGCTCCGCTACTACCAGATCCAGCTCGGCCACCGCGCCATGTTCGTCAAGACCCGCGACGTCCGCGTCCTCCACTAGCCAACCGCCACGCCCGGAACCCACCGCCACACCGCCGTGCCCGCCCCGCCTCGCAACCGCCCCCGACCACGAGGCGGCACCCCTCTAACGTGTCCACACTGGCGTGTGCGCACTGACGTGTCTGCGCTGGCGTGTCCGCGCTGACGTGTCCGCGCTGGCGTGTCTGCGCGCGAATCCCGGGCCTGTGGAGGTTGTCGGTGTTGCAGGGCGTCCGGGGATGCGCCGTGGGAGCAGCGGGCGGGACGGAGGCCTAGCGTGGGACACGCCGAGGTGCGGAAATGGAACGGTGGAAATCCCGAGGGTTCGGGCGCGTGTGCGCACGGGCACTCCGTAGAGACGATATGGTTTTCCCGTGACCGGCAATCGCCGGAAACGCGCGGAAGTGGCTCAGTGGTAGAGCATCACCTTGCCAAGGTGAGGGTCGCGGGTTCGAATCCCGTCTTCCGCTCGGAGTACAACTCCTGGTGGAGTGGCCGAGAGGCGAGGCAGCGGCCTGCAAAGCCGTCTACACGGGTTCAAATCCCGTCTCCACCTCGGTGCGGTCGGCGGACCCCACGGGATCCGCTAAAGTAAGTGAGCGCCATGCGGAAGTGGCTCAGTGGTAGAGCATCACCTTGCCAAGGTGAGGGTCGCGGGTTCGAATCCCGTCTTCCGCTCTGAGTTCAACTCAACATGGACGATTAGCTCAGCGGGAGAGCGCTTCCCTGACACGGAAGAGGTCACTGGTTCAATCCCAGTATCGTCCACCAGTTTCACGGGCCGGTTCCTTCACCAGAGGAGCCGGCCTTTCGATCATCTACCATCAGCGCGCCGGCAGAACGCAGACCGATCACGCGGCGGGCGCGATCGGCGGTCTTCAATGCCGTGCCGACCCCGAAGCCGCCAGACGTGCGGCCGTCCAGCCGGGATGATCGAGGTCCCCATGCCGCACGAGGGCGACGAGCGGCTGGCCTGGCACGGCAGGCGGGCGTCGGCGGGCGGTCCTCGCCACCCAGGCGCCGGTACAGGTCCTGACGATGTCGCCGATCGGGAAGTCGCAGCCGTCCCTGCCAGCGAGAGGATCGTTGGTCTTCAATGCCGTGCGGACACCGGAGCCGCCAGGCGTGCCCGCCGTCCGGCCGGGGTGAGGGCCGGACGGCGGGCATGGGTTGTTATGGGGTGATTGGGATGTTGGTCAGGCCGGAGGTGGCGTTGGTGACGGTGTTGGAGGAGTAGACGACGTTGGGCTGCGCCGAGCACTGCGAGACCGAGGTGATCTTGATGGCGTAGGCGCCGACGCCGCCGAGGTCGGAGGTGTTGGACCGCCACACGTTGCCGCACCCGTTGGCGAAGGACGGGTTCGTGGACGGGTTGTGGGTCTCGTAGCCGTTGGCGAACGTCCCGGGCGGGGCGAAGGTGCCGGTGTTGCCCTCGATCAGGTAGCCGATCCCCTTGACGTCGACCCAGGAGTCGCCCGAGTTCTCGCCCGTGATGCCGGTGCCGTCGAAGGTGTTGCCGCGGATGACGCCGTCGAAGGTGCCCTCCTTGACGTCGATGTGCTCGGCCGCGATGTCCGGCCCGAGCCGGTTGCGCAGCACCGCGACCCGGTCGGAGCGGTCGACGCCGCCGGTGTTGCCGTGGCAGCCCCAGTTGGAGTTGGCCGACCCGATGTAGACGCCCTCGCCGTAGCCGGGCTGGACCAGGCCGGTGTGGTCGATCCTGGAGTTCTGGATCACGCCGTCGGCCGACGACCTGCGGAAGTGCACGGCCTCCTCGTCCGTGTGGTGGACGTACACGCCGTCGATGGTGACGTGCGGGGAGTCGTCCACCACGATCCCCTTCTTGGAGTCCTTGACCGTGAAGCCGGTCAGCTTCCAGTACGGCGCGCCGTACAGCCACAGCCCGTATCCGGAGTCCCACCCGGGGGTCGGGACGGGACAGGAGGGGGCCTCGCCCGAGGGCCCGTCGTTGACGAGTATCGCGCCGGACGGACCGGTCAGCGTGATCGGGGCCGCGGCCGTGCCCGCCCGCTGGGCGACGAAGACGCCGTGGTACTCCCCCGCGGCCAGGCGGATCGTCTGGCCGGGCTGGGACCCGGCCAGCGCGCTGATCAGCTGGGCCGCGGTGGAGACGTCCACGGTCGGGCCGCCACCTGACGAGGTGGTGGCGGTGACGGCGCTACTGGCGGCCGAACGGTTGCCGGCGGCGTCGCGCGCCTTGACCGTGTAGGTGTACCCCGTGGACGCGGCCAGCCCGGTGTCGGTGAACGACGTGCCCGTGACCGTGCCCACCAGGCTGGAGCCCCGATAGACCTCGTAGCCTGTGACGCCCACGTTGTCGGTGGAGGCGGTCCAGGCCAGCGAGACGCTGCTGGAGGTCGTCCCCGTGACGTGCGGGCTGCCCGGCACGGTAGGCGGCACGGAGTCGCTTCCGCTCGGCGAGCCGTACACCTGCAACTCCCAGAGCGAGTACCCGTAGGCGGTGCCCCGCGCCGTGCCGTACACGCGGATGTAGCGCCCGCTGCCGGACACCGTCAGGTCGTCCGTCCCTCCGTCGCCGCTGGTGGTGGAGTAGAGGTCGGTCCATGAGGACCCGTCGGGGGAAGCCTGGACCTTGTAGGCCCTGGCGTAGGCGGCCTCCCAGTTGAGCTTGACGCGCGAGATCACGGCGGGAGAGCCGAGGTCGACCCTGATCCACTCGGGATCGTGGCCCTCGCGAGACGCCCAGCGTGTGCCGGTGTTGCCGTCGACCGCCTTGGCCGCCGCGTAACCTGAGGCCTCGACGGACGAGGCCGTGGCGGGCTTCCCCTGGGAGAGCAGCGGGTCGGCCTGGGACGGGGACAGCAGGGCCGCGAACAGGACGGCGGGGACGAGCAAGCCCCTCATCAGGGCACCCAGTGGTTACCGGAGACCGTGATCATGGTTTGCAGCTGGATGCTGGCCGAGTAGTAGCCGGTGGTGTCGATCGGCGTGCCCAGCATCTTGTTCCACAGGGCGTCCACCCAGGCCTGGCTGCCGGGGTCGGTCAGCGCCGCGACCGCGAACGGCGCGAAGAACGCGGCCTCGCTGCCGCTGGAGATCTGCGTGCCGTCCAGCTTGTAGCCGACAGCGATCTTGGCGGGGTCGCCGCCGGTCTTGGCCTTGATCCAGCTGTTGAGCTTGCGCGCCGCGGCGAGGGACTTGGCATCGCCGCTGGTGACGGCGTCGTCGGCGATCCGCCACGGGGTGCGGCAGGAGTTCCACCAGTAGTTGCCGTCGTTGGCGTCCTCGAGGACCTTGCCGGGTGCGGGCTTGGGCGTGGTGTTGGTGTTGACGACGAAGTCCGGCAGCAGCCCGGCGCTCGGCGAGTAGGTCGACTGCATGGACGCGACCAGGTTCTGGTGCGCCGAACGGATGGTGTCCCACGCCGCGTCACCGCTGGCGGTGCGGAAGGCGCGGAAGTGGTCGATCATCCAGTCGGAGGGCCGGGTGAGGTAGTAGTACTGGTCGCCCGAGCTGGACCAGTCGCCCAGCTTGACCAGGTTCGTGGACGGGTTGACCTCGTCCTTCTTGATGGCGGCGATGTGCCGGACCGCGAGCTGCTTGTAGTTGTACGTCCCGGCGCTCCCCCACTGCCGGTCGGCCAGGAGCAGGCCGTAGGCCACGTCGAGGTCGCCGTCGGTCGCGCTGTCGGAGCCGTCGACGCTCTTGCACGCGGTGTCCTGCTCGGCGGCCAGCAGGTCGTGATTGTTGACCGAGGGGTGGTCGAGCATCCACTTGACCATTCCGTCGAAGATCTTCTTGGCGTCCGGGTCCGCCCCGGCCATCGTGGCCACGATCGCCATGCCGTACCCCTGGGCCTCGGCCACGTAGGGATGGTCGGCGTCGGGCGAGATGACCTGGTACCAGCCGTTGCCGCAGTTCTGGCGGACGAAGGCGGCCTTCCACTTCTTGTAGTAGTCGATCACCTTCTGGTCGATGGCCGCCTGGTCGCCCGTCGGGCGCAGGGTGCCCGGGGTGTAGGGGATGGTGTGGCTGCCGAACGGCACGCCGCCGCCTCCGCCGCCGGACTGTGTGGTTGCGGTGACGGCGTTGCTCGCGGGCGAGCGGTTGCCGGCGGCGTCCACGGCCTTGACCGTGTAGGTGTAGGAGGTCGAGGCGGCCAGGCCGGTGTCAGTGAAGGACGTGCCGGCCGCGGTGCCGGCCAGGGTGGCGCCCCGGTAGATCTCGTAGCCGGTCACGCCCACGTCGTCGGTGGAGGCGGTCCAGGCCAGCGAGACGCTGCCGGCCGTGGTGCCTGTCGCCTGGAGGTTCCCCGGCGCGGTGGGCGGGGTCGTGTCGCCGGAGCCGCCCGCGGTGCCGTACACCTGGAACTCCCACAGGGAGTAGCCGTAGGCGGTGCCCCTGGCCGTGCCGTACATCCGGACATAGCGGCCGCTGCCGGAGACGGTCAGGTCGTCCGTGGCGCCGTCGCCGGAGGTGGTGGAGTAGATGTCGGTCCAGGCGCTGCCGTCAGGCGAGGTCTGGATCTTGTACGACTTGCCGTAGGCGGCCTCCCAGATCAGCTTGACCCTGGAGATCGTGGCGGTGGCGCCGAGGTCGATCCGGATCCACTCGGGGTCGTGGCCCTCCTTGGAGCCCCAGCGGGTGCCGGTGTTGCCGTCCACGGCCTTGGCCGCCGCGTAGCTCGAGGCCTCTGTCGAGGAGGCGGTGGCCGGTTTGCCCTGCGACAGCAACGTCTCGGCGGCGGTGACGGCGGCGGCGTGGAACGGGGACTGGGCGGGCGGCGCGGCCATCGCTGGCTGCGCGGCGAGCGCGAGCGCGGCGACGGCGGCCGCCAGGGACATACGTAGCATCGGTGCTCCTGCGGGGCTGGGGGGGTGACAGGAACCTCGATAGTTAAGAAAGCTTCCTAACTACCAAAGAGTAGATTAGGTTGCCCTCATATCTCGCGCAAGACCCAACCTTCGCCGCGCGTACCTGCGGATTCGGACATCACCGCAGCTCAGACGCGTTGACCGGGTATCAGGAAATTCTTTACAGCCCTGACCGTGATATCCATGGCAGGTGGAGATCTGGATCAACCCCGCCTGCTCGAAGTGCCGGGCGGCCCTGGAGCTGCTCGACGCCGAGCAGGTCGGCTACACCGTGCGCCACTACCTGGAGGACCCGCCGACCGAGGCCGAGCTGGGCGAGGTCCTCGGCCGCCTGGGGCTGGAGCCGTGGGACATCACCCGGCTCGGCGAAACCGTCGCCGCCGACCTGGGTATGGACTCCTGGCCCCGCACTCACGAGAGCCGGGACCGGTGGATCGCGGCGCTCGCCGCGAACCCGATCCTCATCCAGCGGCCGATCATCACCGTGGACGAGACCACCGCCACGGTCGCCCGCTCCCCCGAGGCCGTCAGGGCCGCGATCAGGTCGGACTAGAACCGGTAGTGGAGCACGGTCGTGCCGTGGCGGGACCACCAGGCGCTCAGCGAGGCCAGCTGCGTGAACAGCCGCAGCGCGGTGGGGAACTGCGCGACCTCGGGCTCGCGGGTCAGCAGGATCTCCCTGACGAGCTTGATGCGCGGGTTCCAGCTCTCTGGCTCGCGCGGGTCGTCGAACCCGGGTGACTTGAGCAGGTCGGCGACCGACTGCGTGCCGCGATAGCGCTTGGCGGCCCAGATGGCGAAGCGGGAGTAGCCGTTGAAGGCGATCTCGCCGTGCGGGAAGTGGTCGATGAGCCGGTTCATCAGGGCGATCATGTCGTCCGGCGTGAGGAAGGCCAGCAGCCCGTCGGCGACGATCACGGCCGGCCGGCCGGTGGGCACGGCGTCCAGCCAGTGCGGGTCGGTCAGGTCCGTGCCGATGCCGTGGGCGCCGGGGCGCTCGGGCAGCACCCGCTGCCGGGCGGTGATCACGTCGGGGAAGTCGACGTCGTACCAGTCGACGCCGGGCGGCGGGTCCAGGCGGAACACCCGGCTGTCCAGCCCGGCGCCCAGGTCCAGGCCGATCGCGCCGGGGTTGCGGGCGATGAAGCCGGCCGCCACCTCGTCGAGCTTCTTGGCGCGCTGCGCGATCAACAGGATGGGGTTGGTGCTCATGTGGAACCTGTCGCAGTCGTAGCCGAGCTTCCTGACGATCTCGTCGGCCATCGTGTCGGCCAGGATGGGGTCCTCGAGGCGACTGTCGAGCGCCTTGCCGCACAGCGTCAGCCAGAGGCTGTTCTCCATCGGCGTGAACTCGGGCAGCGTGATGCCCATGGCGGTTTCCTTTCTACAGCTGGTAGATCCATTCGCGGGTGGCCGGGATCGCCTGCTCGAAGACGGCCGTGACCTCCGCGGCCGCGGCGGCGACACCCTCGGGTGAGGGGCTCGCCGGTTCGAAGGCGGTCTCGACGACGTGGGCCAGGGCGCCGGCCTTGGCCCTCAGCTCCATCTCGGCGGCCGCCGGGTCGAGGTTGTCGAGGAGATGGAAGCCGGCGTGCACGGCGGTGAAGGCGTAGGCCAGGTCCGGCACGTCGTCGCGGAAGAGGCCGTGCCTGGTCAGCACCTCCATGAAGCGGGCGGTGGCCAGCAGGTCCTCGCCGCGCCGGGGGCTGGCGGCCACGATGTCGCGCAGTTCTCTGGCCTCGCCGGTGATGATGGCGCGCAGCACCGGCCGGGCGTGGACGGCCAGGAACGAGGCGGCCATCAGGCGGTGCGGCAGCACGCCGGCCGGGTCCTCGCGCAGCCCGGCCAGCAGCTCCTCGAGATAGCCGATGCCCTCGCGCATGATCAGCGCCTCGAAGAGCTGCTGCTTGGTGCGCCAGTGCAGGTAGACGGTGCCCTTGCCGATCCCGGCGCGCTGGGCGATGTCCTCCACCGTGACCTTGCGGTAGCCCAGGCGCAGCAGCAGCTCGGCCGCCGCGTCGAGAATCCGGTCCGCCCGGCTGTGGTCCATCGCACGCTCCTCCGCTTGACTGGTTGACTGGATTTGAAATCTGGTCAACGAGTCACACGTTACGCCATGGCGGGGTTGGTGGCATCAGCCGGGGGGTGCCGTGCGGGGTATTAGAGGGATCTCTCTATAATCCGGAGGCATGGGTCTTCCAACCGTCTGGGGCGCTCGCCCCGAGGAGATGGCCGTGCCGTACGACTGCGACCGCGTCGTCGGCCGGGCTGTCGAGGGATGGTTCCGCGCCGTCACCGTCCGCGCGGACGCCGCCTCTATGTTCCGCTGGCTGTGCCAGCTCCGGGTCGCGCCGTACAGCTACGACCTGCTCGACAACTACGGCAGGCGCAGCAACCTGTTCATGATGCACCGCCAGCTGCTCACCCTGCGCACCCTGGCGGAACGATGAGCCGCTGGATCCCGAGACTGATCATCATCGCGGCCGTCGCCCACATCGCAGTCGGTCTGGCCTCCTTCGACACGCTGGGCGAGATCGTCAGCGCGGGGGTGGTCAACGCCGCCGACGGCTTCCCTCGACGCGAGGCGCAGCTGTGGTTCATCCTGGCCGGGATAGGGTTCCTGTGCATCGGCACGCTGTCCGCCTCGATGCCGAAGCTTCCCCGCCAGCTGGGCTGGTACCTCATCGGCATGGGCGTCCCGATCACCCTGCTGTGGCTGGTCAGCGGCGGCCCCGTACTGATCGTCCTGGGAGTGCTCGTCCTGGTGACCACGCGAGCGCGCTAGTGCGCGGGCTACTGGAGCGGGTCGCGGTGCTGCGGCTGTAGCAGGGCCCGGCAGGTGGTGACGATCAGGTCGTCCAGCTGCGGAGGTGGCGGGTGGCCTGAGCCGAGATGGCGGCGGACCGCACCGTAGGGGACGTCGACGACCGCGAAGGCCAGTGTCGTCGCGTCGAGGCCGGGATGGCGGGCGAGGTAGCCCTTGAGTGCGGCGGCCGGGACCCGCTCGATCCGCCGCAGCTCCTCGCCCAGCTCGGCCGGCCAGGCGGCGACCAGGTCGGTGCGCCGGTAGAGCAGCAGCACGGCCGCCTCGGCGGGGTGCAGCCGGCACCAGCGCGGGGTGTGCAGCGCGGCCGCCTCGACGTCGTCGGCGTCGAGCGCGGTGACGAAGCCCTGCTGGAAGCGCTCGACCGTGCGCACCCACAGCGTGGCCAGCATCAGGTCACGCGAGCGGAAGCGGTGGTAGAGCGAGCCGACGGGCGCGCCGAGCCGCTCGCCCAGCGCGACGGTGGTGGGCCCGGCGGGACCCTGCTCGACCAGCAGCTCCAGCGCCGCGTCGAGGATCTGATCCGCGGAGAACTTCGCCGGTCTGCCCATCGTGGGGGAATTCTACGGGTCACCGGTGCGGTTCTCCCGCCGCACCGAGCGGCTCACGAACGCGGAGATCCACGAACGGTTCAGGGCGTGGCTCAGGCGCCGGGCTTGAGCAGGCCGCCGTCGTAGGCCGCGGCCACCGCCGCCGCGCGGTCGTTGACCTCGAGCTTGGCGAAGATGTGCAGCAGGTGGGTCTTCACCGTGGCCTCGGTGATGAACAGCTTGCCGGCGATGTCGCGGTTGGTGGCCCCGCGGGCGACGAGGCCGAGCACCTCGAGCTCGCGGCGGCTCAGCGTCCTGGGCTCGGGCGCGCGCAACCGGTGCGTCAGCACCCCGGCCACCGACGGCGACAGCACCGTCTCGCCGCGGGCCGCCGCCTGGACGGCGCGGCGCAGCTCGGCGCGGGGAGTGTCCTTGAGCAGGTAGCCGGTGGCGCCCTGCTCGATGGCGGGCACCACGTCGGCGTCGTCGCCGAAGGTTGTCAGCACCAGCACGTGCACGCCGGGCTGCTGCTCGCGCAGCCGGCGGATGACCTCCGCGCCGCTCATCCCCGGCATCCGCAGGTCAAGCAGCACGACATCGGGAGAGGTACGGCCGGCCACGACTAGCGCCTCCGGCCCGTCCGCCGCCTCGCCCACGACCTCGAAGGCGTCGTCGCCGGAGAAGATGCCGCGCAGTCCGTCGCGCACCACCGGGTGGTCGTCGACGATGATCATCCGGATCGTCATGCCTCACGTCCCAGCGCGGGAACGGTCGCCGAGATCCCGGTGCCCTGCCCGGGCGCCGTCTCGACCTCGAAGCGGCCGGCCAGGCGGGTGACCCGCTGGCGCATCGCCACGAGCCCGAAGCCGCCGGCCGTACCGGATGCGCGGAAGCCGGAACCGTCGTCGCGCACGTCCAGGACCACGACGTCCTCCATGTAGGAAAGGGTGATGCCGACGCGGGTGGCGGCCGCGTGCTTGGCCACGTTGGCCAGCGCCTCCTGCGCGACCCGCAGCAGCGTGGCCTCCACGTCGGCGTGCAGGGGGCGGGCGTCGCCGGTGACCGACACGGTCGCGGGCACCGCACTGGCCCGCGACCACTTCCCGGCGACCTCTTCCAAGGCCGGGGACAGCTGGGCCTGCTCGAGCGGGGCGGGCCGCAGCGCCTGCACCGACCGGCGCGCCTCGGCCAGGCTCTCCCTGGCCAGGTCGCGCACGGTCTCCAGCCGGGGCCCCGCCTTGGCCGGGTCGTCGATGGCCTCGAGCTGGGTGAGGATTCCGGTCAGGCCCTGGGCGATGGTGTCATGGATCTCCCTGGCCAGCCGCTGCCGCTCCTGCAGCACCCCGGCCTCGCGGGCGCCGGTCAGCAGCCGGGCCTGCAGGTCGGCGTTCTCCTCCCCGAGCGCCGCCAGCTTGGCGATCATCCGCTTGCGCGACTCGTTCTGCGACCGGATCACCTGGCCCG
This sequence comes from Nonomuraea sp. NPDC050536, assembly GCF_044457685.1. Taxonomy (NCBI): domain Bacteria; kingdom Bacillati; phylum Actinomycetota; class Actinomycetes; order Streptosporangiales; family Streptosporangiaceae; genus Nonomuraea; species Nonomuraea sp. NPDC050536. The sequence goes on along the minus strand of NZ_JBITHD010000001.1, from coordinate 1,266,056 downwards.
CCAGGCCCGCCGCGGAGGCCACCAGCGTCGCCACGAGGAAGGAGAACGGGATCTGGGCCCAGGGCCTGGTGCTGACGAGGACGGCGGCGGTGGCCGCCACCCCGGCGTAGGCCCACCATCCGGGCAGGAGCAGGAAGGACTGGATGAACCCGCCCAGGCAGATCACCATGAACAGCGAGTCGATCCTGATCAGCACCGCCACCAGCCCGAGCAGGACCACGACGTAGGCGATCGCGCCCGCGAGCCGCCCGGTCCGCCCCGCCATGAACCACTGCCACGCCACAGCCGCCAGTGTCAGCGCGAGCACTTCGGGCCGCCACTGCCGTACCAGGGAGAAGACCGCAGGCAGCAGGATGAACAGGTACGGCAGGGCCGGCCAGACCCGCGGATTCACCATCGGAACGCCCGCACGGCGATCGCACCGGCGACGAGGGCTATGGCGGCCATGATCCCCACATTAGACGCGGAGACCGCGTTTCCCACCCATCCATCGCGGAGCGCGTCCACCGCCGGCGCCATCGGCATCAGGTCGCCGATCGCGCGCATCGCCCCGCCCATGGTCTCGCGCGGGATCACCGCGCCCGACAGGAACACCATCGGGAAGAACAGGCTGAGCCCGATCACGGTGGCCGCCCGCCCGCTGGGCACCAACGCGCCGACCAGCAGCCCGATCGCGCCCAGGCTCAGCCCGCCGAGCAGCCACGCCAGCAGCGCGCCCGCCACGTCCGCGGGCCCGCCGAGCCCGTAGAAGGCCAGCCCGATGCCCACCAGCAGCGCGCTGCCGAGCACCGCGAGCAGCATGTGCGCCACCCACTGCGCGCCGAACAGCATCGCGGGCGAGGCCGGCGTGGCCCGCAGCCGCTTGAGCACCCGCCGCTCCCGGTACTGCGCCAGCGTGGCGGGCAGGACGACCAGTGCGGCCAGCCCGACGACGAAGACGATCAGCATCGGCACCGTGGCGTCGACCATCCGCACCCCGCCCGGCAGCGGCCTTTCGCCGCCGCGCAGCTTGACCCAGAGCATGATCACCGGGAAGGCCAGCGCGAAGAACGCCGACATCGGCTCCCGCACGGCCAGCTTGAGCTCGACCGCGATGACGTTGGCTATGCCCTTCATGACTGGTCCTCTCCGGTCAGCGTGACGTACGCGTCGTCCAGCGAATGTGTCCTGGTCCTCGCGATGAGCTCGCGCGGGCTCCCCTCGGCGATCACCCGGCCTGCGTCGACGACCGCGATGCGGTCGCACAGCGCCTCGGCCTCGTCCATGAAGTGCGTGACCAGCACGACGGTCACGCCGCGCTCGCGGATGGCCCTGATCAGCCCCCAGACGGTACGGCGGGCCGACGGGTCGAGCCCGGTGGTCAGCTCGTCGAGGAAGACCACCTCCGGATCGCCGACGAGGGCCAGCGCGATGAACAGGCGCTGCTTCCACCCGCCCGACAGGCTCGCGAACCTGGTGCGCCGCCGGCCGGTCAGCCCCCATTCGTCCATGACCACCCGCCAGTCGGCGGGCCTGGCGTAGAAGGAGGCGTACAGCCGCAGCGCCTCCCCCACCTTGATCGCGTCGGGCAGCGCCGCCTCCTGCAGCTGGACGCCGATGCGGGGCAGCAGCGCGCGCCGGTCGGTCGCGGGGTCCAGCCCGAGCACCCGCAGCGTGCCGCCGTCGCGCCCGCGCAGCCCCGCCGCGCACTCCACCAGCGTCGTCTTGCCCGCGCCGTTGGGACCCGCGATCCCGAAGATCTCGCCGCGCTCCACCCGCAGGCAGAGCCTGTCCACTGCGGTGGTGCCGCGGTAGCTCTTGGTCAGGCCGTCGATCTCGATGACTGTCATGGCTCGAGGATCACCGCGATCCGCGGCCCCCGACATCAACCGAATGACCGATGGGCATCAACCACACCCGTTTGCCAAGTCGGCAACGGAATTTGCTTCGACACGGCCGGCTGCCGCATCCTCTGGCGCATGCATGACGACGTGATGCCCGCCGAGTTCTGGGACACCAAGTACTCCGAGCGGGACCAGTACTGGAGCGGTGAGCCGAACGCCTCCCTCGTGCGCGAGGTGTCTGGCCTGGCGCCCGGGCGGGCCCTGGACCTGGGATGCGGCGAGGGCGGGGATGCGATCTGGCTGGCCGTGCGCGGCTGGCGGGTGACGGCCGTGGACATCTCCCAGGTGGCGCTGGAGCGTGCGGCCCGCCACGCCGCCGAGGCGGGAGTGGCCGGCCTGATCGACTGGCAGCGCCACGACCTCGGCGACAGCTTCCCCGCCGGCGACTTCGACCTGGTCACCGCCGCCTTCCTGCACTCGCCCACGGAACTGCCGCGCGAGCGGATCCTGCGCCGGGCGGCCGAGGCGGTCGCGCCCGGCGGCATCCTGCTCATCGTCGGCCACGGCGCGGTGCCCTGGCAGGAGGAGAACCACGACCACGCGGATCTGGCGCTGCCCACGCCCGGCGAGGTACTGGATGCGCTCGACCTGCCGGACGGGCAGTGGAAGGTGCTGGTGGACGAGGAGTACGAGCAGACCCACACGGCCCATGACGGCCGGCACCTCCACCGCACGAACAACACCCTCAAGCTGGCGCGCACCGCCCCCACACCAGAAGCGTAATCAGGAAATATCGGGACAAGGGGGTACAGACGCGAGACCTGGGGTCACAGAAGCGACTTGAGTGATAATCGCCACATGTGTCACTATGGCGTCTGCCTGGGCGGCGGAAAATTAGTAATTATCCAAGTAAGGGGTAATTCATGCCGCTCAGATCCCCCTGCTCGGCAATTCGCATAACTCCGCGTTCAACGAGGAGTTGATTGCGAAGTGAGCAGTGCTGAGCCCATTATGAGCGACAACGACAGCGATCCCCCGCCCCTCACCCGCGAACAGCAGGCCATCGTGGACCAGCCGCCCGGCGCGCTGCTCCTGCTGGTCGCCGACGCGGGCACCGGCAAGACGCACACGCTGACCCGCCGGGTCGAGCTGCTGGCCGCGAGCCCGCTCGACGGGACGATCCTGGTCCTCACCTTCTCCAGGGCCGTGGTCTACGAGCTGCAGGTACGGCTGGCCGCCCACGGCCGGCGGGTCCAGGCGGTCGCGTTCGACACCTGGGCGCTGGACCTGCTGACCAGGATCGACCCGTCCGCGGACTGGTCGGGCCTTCCCCCGGAGGCGCGCCTCGACGCCGCGCTGCAGCACCTGACCACCGGCCTGGTCGACGAGCTGTACGACGACCTGCTGCACGTGGTCATCGACGAGGCGCAGGACCTGGCCGGCCGTACCAGGGAGATGGTGGAAGCGCTGCTGGAGCGCGTCGACTGCGGGTTCACCATCGCCGGCGATCCCGAGCAGGCGGTCCACGCCGACGGCGCGGGCTTCCTGGGCCGGCTGCGCGAGGCTTTCGGCGGGGACCTGGCCGAGGCCCGGCTCACGCAGAACTTCAGGAACCGCACCTGGGAGGCCGCCTCCGCGCTGTCGCACACGGCCAGGCTGAGCTCGCTCAAGGAGAGCGACCACTACGCCGTCCTGCGGGCAGCGCTGTGCGAGCGGGTGGACGTGGGCCGTCTGGGCCAGGGCTTCGCCGCGGACGCGCTGACCCGCTACAAGGGCACCACCGCCGTGCTGTGCAGGACCAGCGCCCAGGCCATGATCGTCTCGGCCGACCTGCAGCGGATCGGCGTGCCGCACCGGCTGTGCAGGGCGCCGGGCGACCGGGTCGCGCCGCCCTGGGTGGGGCGGCTGGTCGGGATGTGCCAGGGCGCGCTGCTGAGCAGGCCGCGCTTCGAGGAGCTGGTCGCGACGCTTGCCGTACCGCAGGAACTGACGGACGGGCGGCTGTGGGATCTGCTGCAGCGCACGGCCGGCGGCAACCCCGCCGATCTGACGCTGGAGCTGACCAGGCTGCTGGCCGGGATCGCGGCGGGGCGGCTGCCCGACGAGCTCACCGCGCAGGAGCCCGCCCAGATCATGGTGTCGTCGTTCCGCCGGGCCAAGGGCCTGGAGTTCGACCGGATCCTGGTCGCCGACCCCGGCCCCGTGCCGCCCGGCGACCTGGCAGCCGAGGCCCGGCTGCTGTACCTGGCGATGACACGGGCGAGGTACGAGATGTTCCGCCTGGAGGGCCCGGACATGCGCGGCCTCGCCGTGGATCCGGGGACCGGCAGGTGGTGGCGCCCGCGGGCGGGCATGCAGCTGCTCGAGGGCGACCTGCACACGGCGGAACCCGCCGGCGTCCGCGACTTCCTGGCCGATGCGGCGCAGGTGCAGTCCTACCTGGCCACCGCCGTGCAATCGGGGGACGCGGCCGTGCTGGAACGCCTGTACGTGCACGGCAGGGGCCCGCAGGAGAGCCCGCCGTACGTCCTGGTGCACGGGGGATACGCGATCGGAGTCGCGTCCGAGCGGTTCAGGCGGGACCTGTACCGGCTGATCGGCGACGGCCGCGAGCCGGCGGAGTTTCCGCGCACGATCACCGGGATCCAGGTCGACGCGGTGCGCACCGTCGTCGGCTCGGCGGCCGCGGGCGCGCACGCCGGGCTCGGGCCTTACGGGGTGTGGCTGGCGCCGAGGCCGGCCGGGATCGGACAGTTCATCTGGGACAGGAGTGACCATCATGAGCGTTGACTTGGGGCTGTCGGAACTGCCCTTCTGGACGCTGCCGCAGGCGCGCCGGCTCGACGCCTTCCGCCGGCTCCGCCAGCTCGACAAGCCCGTGTACTTCGAGGAGCCGAGGGTCCCCTGGGTGGGCAAGGGGACCGGCTTCCACGCCCTGGTACGGCATGCCGACGTGGTCGAGGCCAGCCGCAACGCCGAGGTCTTCAGCAGCGAGCCGTGCGCCAACAGCGTCATGGACCTGCCCAACTGGCTGGCCGTCTACTTCGGCTCGATGATCAACATGGACAACCCGCGGCACGCGCGGCTGCGCAGGATCGTCTCGCGGGCCTTCACCCCCCGCATCATCGCCAAGATGGAGGAGGACCTGGCCAAGGCCGCCGTGGAGATCGTCGACAATGCGGCCGCCGCCGGCTCCGGCGATTTCGTCGACATGGCGGCGGCCCGGCTGCCCGTCCGCGTCATCTGCGACATGATGGGCATCCCCGGCAAGTGGCATGACTACGTGCTCCAGCGGACGAACGTCATCCTCGGCTACACCGACGCCGAGTACACCGGCCTCGACCCGGCGTTGTCCCGCTGGAAGGTCGCCTCCGCGCTGGTCAAGCTGGTCCGCGCGGGTCACCAGCTCAACCGGCTGGGCGCCGGGCTGGCCGGGGAACGGCGTGCCGAGCCGACCGGCGACCTGACCAGCCTGCTGGTCAACGGCGAGGAGCGGCTGTCGCCACAGGAGCTCGGCTCGTTCTTCATCCTGCTGGTCGTGGCGGGCAGCGAGACCACCCGCAACGCGATCTCGCACGGGTTGAAGCTGTTCACCGACCATCCCGAGCAGCGTGAGCTGCTGCTCGGGGACTTCGACAAGCACATCGCGGGCGCGCTGGAGGAGATCGTCCGCTTCTGCAGCCCGGTCATGCAGTTCCGCCGGACGCTCACCCGCGATCACGAGATGAACGGCGTGCAGTACCGCAAGGGCGAGAAGGTGGTGATGTACTACATCTCCGCCAACCGGGACGAGGCTGTGTTCGACGACCCCGACCGCTTCGACATCACCCGCGACCCCAACCCGCAGATCGGCTACGGCGGCCCCGGGCCGCACTACTGCCTGGGAGCCCACCTGGCCAGGCGGGAGATGACGGTGATGTTCCGCGAGCTGTTCACCCGGATGCCGGGAATCAGGGCCGCGGGCAAGCCCGACTATCTGGTCTCCAACTTCATCAACGGCATCAAGCGCCTGCCGTACAGCGCGAGCTGAAAACACGCCGGGAAATCGATTCCACTTCGCTGCTTTCTCTCCCGCTGATTCGACGGTCACGAATCCGCGGGAGAAATCCCGGGGTTCATGCTTATCGGCGGACGTGTTGCGGGGCGCGGGCGGGAGTGCGTCAGCATGGGGCGCATGATCTACGGGAAGGGCGGCCACCGCCCCAGCCGGTGAAGCCCGGCACGTGGAAGCTACCCTGAGCGAACGGTGAACGGGTGACCCGGCGTGACCGTGACGGGGCCGTGCTCGAACACGGTCCCGTCGAGGGCGCGGATCGTCATGCTGCCCGCCGTACAGACGATCTCGGCGCCGGCGGGATCGCGGGTCAGGTGACCCCAGCCCGACGACAGGAGCAGCGGCCAACGGCCGGGCGAGCGAGTCGTCAGGTGGCCGGTGCGCTCGTCCCAGGAGATGCCGGACATGGCCTCCAGGACCGACCAGCCGGCCATGGCCCGGACATAGTGGTCGCCGCACTCGATCTCGTTGTAGGGGTTGCGGCGGCGGCCGTCGTAGCGGGCCCACAGCCCGTCGAGGATCGCCCACGCCTCGGTGTCCAGGCCTTCCCACAGGCAGTGCGCGGCCACCTGGTACTCGCTGCCCGTCCACACCTCGTCGCAGTACCGGGTGGGCACGGCCGGGCGGCCGCCGCGCGGCCAGGAGCACATCAGCAGCCCGGTGTCGTCCTCGTCGGCGAAGACCCGGTAGGGGTGGTCGAAGTCCCTGAACCCCTTGCGCAGGTTGTGGCCGACGACCGCGCGCAGGGCCGAGACGACGTGCTCGCGCGGCAGCAGGTGGCCGAGGTCCAGCTGGTGCGCCCACCACTGCCCGATGAGCTGGTCGGACAGGCAGCCGCGGCCCCACTGGAAGTCGCGGTCGGTCTCCTGTTGTTCGTAGTACTCGCCGTTGAACAGGGCCTCGTCGTAGGCCGCGCTCCCCCGCTCGAACAGCTCGCGCAGCTCGCGGGCGTACCCGAGGTCGGGCGACATCTCCTCGGCGGCCCGCAGCCCCGCCAGCCAGAGCGTGCCCATGAACGGGTTGACCCCGTACAGGTCGATGTCATGCGTGGATGGCTGGACGCCACGCAACACCCCACTCCCCTCCGGATCCCACTTTTTCCGGATGTGGGTGAGCATGCGGTGGATCGCGGGCCAGTGGCGGTCCGTGCCGCCGTGCCGGACCTCGCGGTAGGTCTTGAGGACGGCGCCCAGCATGCCGTCCAGGGCCGGCTCGACCGGGCCGCCGATGGGGACGTCCCAGAGCTGGCGCAGGTAGGTCGGCGCGATCACCCGGTGCGGCAGGTAGCCCTCGGGCGCCTGCATCACGTCGAACTCGGTGGCCCGCATGGCGCGCTCGAGCGTAGGGAAGAGCCTGGCCACGGCCTGGACGTAGTTCCAGACGTGGGTGCAGTTGAGCGGGCATGACCCGCCGACGTCCCCCGACCACATCGCGGTCGAGGCGCCGAGCACGCCCTCGAAGCCGAAGAAGGCGCCGTCGGCGCTCTGGAAGCAGGACGGGCTGCGCAGGATCGCCGCCTGCGCGGCCAGGTGCTCGACCGCGACCGGCGACAGGCTGCTTCCGGCGATCGTGTCCACCCAGGCCAGGGTGTCCTCGCGCAGCGAGGTCCACTCCTCACGCACCCGGGCGGCGACGTCGAGCGCGTCGGCGAAGCGGGTGGCGTAGGCGTTGCCCAGCCAGAACCTGGTCGGCCCCCACTGCGGGTTCGGCGGGCCGAACTGGTTGAAGTCGGCGTACCGGTTGGGGAAGTGCCAGGCCAGGCAGAGCCGCACCCGCACCGACTCCCCGGGTTCGAGAGCCGCGGGCACGACCAGCCCGCCGTTCCAGGTCTGTCCCGGCGCGCTCGGCCCGGAGGCGGGCGGGTCGGGCAGCCAGGTGTGGACCGCCCGGGACTCCAGGAACCGCAGGAACTCCTGCGGATGCTGCCAGTCCGGCAGCACGGTCGCGCTCACGGAATCCGCCGTCAGCACGGCCTGCCCGGCTCCGGCCGCCACCGGGTCCACCGACGGGTTCTCCATCACCAGCGACGTCCAGCCCCGCTCGCGCCGCACCCGGTTGACGTTCCCGCCGTAGCCGCGCGCCCGCACCCCGTCGATCGCCGTCTTCCCGTCGTGCCCGACAGGGTTCTGTACGGCTGCCGCCAGCCACATGTACACGGGCAGCGAGCCGGTGTTCGTGATCGTGAAGGTGAACAGGGCGGCAGGTAGCGAGCTGCGTTCCACGTCCAGCGGCACCAGCGGGTTGAACGCCTCCAGCGCCACCTCCACCGGCCACCGCTCGTCGTGGAAGTCCACGTTCGCCACCGGATACGTGGCGCGGAAGCTCGTACCGGATACCCCGGGCAGGTCGCGCTGCCACCCGGGCACGTGATCGTCGGTCACCAGCGGCGTGGCGGGACCCGATCCGGCCGGGCCCTGCAGGACCAGCGTGGTGTTCAGTGGCGGCTCCGGCCTGCTGACGCGCAGCGCGAAGAACGTGTAAGGCAGGTCGCCGCGGTGGTTGCCGACGTTCTGCAGCTGCCACTGCCGCAGCGCCCCGTCGGCGCAGATGGCCAGGTTCCCGGTGCCGATGCCACCCAGCGGCATCGCGACGAATCTCATTTCAACCCCGTGATGCGGACGCCGGCGATGATCTGCCGCTGGAAGATCAGGAACAGCACGATGACCGGCAGCGCCGCCAGCGTCGATCCCGCCATCAGCAGCCCCAGCTCGGAGGTGCGGTCGGAGCGGAACGTGGCCAGGTACTGCTGCACCTGGAACAGGTCCGGGTCGGTGATCGTGAGCACCGGCCAGATGTAGGCGTTCCAGAAGGCCAGGAACGAGGTGGCGCCCACCACGACCAGCGCGCCCTTCGACAGCGGGATGAAGATGCGGCTGAAGATCCGCCATGGTCCGGCGCCGTCGAGCTGTGCCGCCTCCTCCAGTGCCCGCGGGACGGCCAGGTAGTACTGCCGCAGGAAGAACACCTGCAGCCCCGAGGCCGCGCCGGGGATCACCAGGACGGCCAGCGTGTCGAGCATGCCCAGCTGGGTGACCACGATGAACGAGGTCAGCATGATCGCGATGGCCGGGATGAACATGGTGGTGATCACGATCACCCACAGCGTCCGCTTGAAGGCGAACTCCAGCCGCGCGAACACGTACGCGCCGAGCGAGTTGACCACCAGGCTGAGTGCCGCGAACAGCACGGCCCCGACGAACGTCACGCCGAGTGAGCGCAGGAACGCCTCGTCGCCCAGCATCCTGGTGTAGTTCTCCCAGCGCCACACCTCGGGGAAGAACTGGAACGGCGTGGCCACGACCTCGGTCTTGGCCTTGAACCCGGCCACCGCCATCCAGGCCAGCGGGAACAGCGCGGCGAAGACGAACAGCGCGGCCAGCGGGTACCTGGCGAACCTCATCAGCCGTCCACCGCCCTTTCCGATCTGACGAGCCTGAAGATGACCGCCGACACCGCGCCGAGCACCACGAACAGCAGCAGCGCGGCGGCGATCGAGTAGCCGACGTAGAGGTCGTTGGTGAAGTGGCGGAAGATGAACAGGTTGGGCAGCGTGGTGGAGTCCAGCGGCCCGCCGTTGGTCATCACCAGCGGCACGACCAGGAACTGCAGCGTCAGCGCGAACCCGGTGACCAGCAGGTACAGGATGATGTTCTTCATCAGGGGCAGCGTGATCCTGGTCGCCTTGGTCCACGCCCCGGCACCGTCGAGCGCGGCGCACTCGTAGTAGACCTCCGGGATGTCCAGCATCCCCGCCAGCATGATCAGCGAGGCCACGCCGGTGCCCAGCCAGATCGCGGGCACGGCCGTCGCCCACAGCGCCGTGCCTGTCTCACCCAGCCAGGCGGTGTCCTCGTGCCCGAACAGGCCGAGGAACCAGTTGAGTATGCCGCCGCGGTAGGTGTAGGCGAGCGCGAACACGATCGCCGCGATCACCTCGGACACCACGGCCGGAATGTAGATCGTCACCTTCAGCACCGCCGCCATCCGCCGGCTGCACGACTTCACCAGACTGGCGAACAGGAAGGCGATGACGAGCTGCGCGGGCACCACCATGGCCGAGAAGGCCAGGCCCCGCAGGACCGACTTGACGAAGTCGGCGTCGGTGAGCACGTTGAGGTAGTTCCGCAGCCCCACGAACACCGGCGCCTCGTAGAAGCTCCAGGTGAACAGGCTGATGTAGACGGCGTGGATGAGCGGCCAGATGACGAAGATCCCCAGCAGGATCAGCAGCGGCGCCAGCATGATCATCGCGACCTTGGTGTCGCGCCTGCCCGTCGAGCGCCGGGTGCGCGGCACGCTGGCCACCGTCGTCTTCTTCGCGAACGTCACGGCCACCGGCATCTCCTCCTTCCTGAACAGGGTGGCCCCCGAGCGGGGGCCACCCCTCGGTTCATGACGCGGTGCCCTGCCCGGCCAGGTTGTTCTTGGCGATGACGTCCTTGATCTCGGCGTCGGCGTCCCGCAGGGCGCCGTCGATGTCCTTGCCCTGCAGCGCCTTCTCGATCGCCTTGCCGAAGGCCAGGCTGACGGCGAAGTCGTAGGTGGGCTCGGGCTTGGCGTGCGCCACGATCTGGTCCTCGATGGTCTTGGCCCAGATGTTCTCGGCGGCCGCGGGGTCGTTCTTGACCGCGTCGGCCACGGCGGCGCGCGGCGAGTACTTGGAGAACTTCGTGGTCTTGAAATAGTCCACGAGCAGCGTGGTGTCACCGGCCAGCAGCCAGGAGACGAAGTCGGCCGCCGCCTGCGGCTGCTTGGCCTTGCCGTCGACCACCAGCGTCCAGCCGCCCAGCGTGGCGGTGGGCTTGGTGGCGTCGCCGTCGAAGGACGGCAGCGGCGCGGCGCCGATGTTGGCCACCATCTTCGGGTAGTCCGACAGCAGCACGCTGGCCGCCCAGGAGCCGCACACCATCATCGCCGCCTTGCCCTGGCCCATCGGGTTGGCGTCGGCGTAGGGCGCCAACGGCTGCTTGGGCATGATGCCCTGCTGGTAGAGCGTCTGGTAGACCTGCAGCAGTTGCTTGTACTTGGGGTCGCTCGCCTTGGGCGTGGACCAGTCGTCGCTGATGGGCAGGTGTCCGGCGGCGTTCCACTGCAGGCCCCACGTCGACCAGGCCAGGTCGATCGCGGCGCCGGCCGTCACCACGCCCGAGACGTCCTTGGTGGTCAGTTTCTTGCCGTCGGCGATGAGCTCGTCCCAGGTGGCCGGCGGCTTGTTCGGGTCGAGCCCGGCCTTGGCGAACAGGTCCTTGCGGTAGTAGAGCACGGCCGACGGCTCGACCAGCATGGGGTAGGCGTACTTCTGGTTCTTGTACTGGATGGAGCCGACGACCGACTCCTTCAGCCCCGCCCACTTGTCGGCCGGGATCAGCGGCTCGAGCGCCTTGATCTGGCCGGTGCGGGCGAAGCCGGGCACCTTGTTGTAGTTGAGCGTGAACACGTCCGGCGTCTTGCCGGCCGCCTGCGCCGCCTTCATCTTCTGGTCCCACGCGTCGGCCGGTACGGTCACCAGCTTGACGACGACCTTCTTCTGGGAGGCGTTGTAGGCCGCCACGGCCTTCTTGTACCAGGCGTCCTCCTGGTCGGTGAACTTCTGCTGCCAGAGCGTGAGCTCGGTCTTGCCCTGGTTGGGGGTTCCGCTGCCGCACCCGGCGACCAGCACCAGCGCGGTCGCTAAGAGGACGAACTTTCGCACGACTGCTTCTCCTTCCGGAGATCGACGCTGAAGAGGAAGACGTTGTACGGCTCCCACAGCGAGAGGTTGAAATACACCCGGCTGCCCGAGCCCGGGTACATGAAGGGGGCGTACAGCCCCGGATACTCGGCGGCGTCGACGACGGGCTTCGGCTCGCTCCACGGGCCCCAGGGCTCGGCGCTCTGGCGCATGACGACCCCGGTGCCCTCCTTGAGGTACATCATGATCCAGGCGTCGGCGTAGTCGTTGCGCTGCACCGACAGCTCGCCGACCGTGTCGTCCACGACCAGCCGCGCGGCGCGCGCGTCCGCGCTCCAGCCGTGCGGGCCGTAGTACTCGTACGCCGCGGGGTCCTCCACCCGGCCGGCGGGGACCCGCGCCAGCCGTACACCACCGAAACGGCCGGCCGGGATGCCCCAGAAGTACAGCAGGTCGCCGTCGCGGGCCACGCTGACCTGCGCGAAGCCCGACTCGCCCGGCCAGGTCGGGGCGTCGAGCGTGCGCCAGGTCACGCCCTGGTCGTCGGAACGGGCCAGGCCGGAGCGGTTGACGTCCCAGTGGCCGGGCTCGCCCCAGTGGCGTACCGACATGTAGTGCAGGTACATGCTCTGCCCGACCGCGAAGCCGTAGGTCGGGATGACCGTCATCTCGGCGCCGTCGACCTTCTTCGACGGCAGCAGCTCCTTGGCCAGCCCCACCTCGTCGGTGACCATCCCGTCCAGCCGCAGCCCGTCAGACAGGTCGCGGTCGGCGGTGTAGCCCATGACGTTGGAGCGCCAGAAGCTCCTGCCCTCGCCGAAGGTGTCGCCGAAGACCAGGTACGTACGGTCTCCCATGGTGAAGACCGAGCCCAGGTCGGTGCCGTGCACGGCGTAGCCGTCCGTGAGGCCCGGCCCGGTGACCTGGGCGAGCTTGGTCAGGCCGCCCGGCGTGACGCACTGCATGCCGCCTCCTCGAGGGCCGCCGCACCCGGCGCCCCCACTGAGGAGGACCAGGGCGAGCACGGCGAGCACCCGCTTCACCAGATCGGCAGCCGGTCCGTCACCGGCGGCAGGTCGAAGGGCTTGTGCGGCAGCTCCTGGTACCAGAACGCCACCGACGACAGGTCGTCGCTGCGCCGGTTGTCGTGCCCGTGCTCGATCGTGACCCTAATCGAGCGGGTGAACGGCACAGGGTCCTCGATGTGGAAGCGGTACATGGAGATCTGGCCGCTCCAGTTGTCGCCGCCGGGGATCGTGATGCCGTGGTAGGGCGCGTGGTAGGTCTGCGAGGGGCACCAGGCGGTGTTGAAGTAGTCCTCGGTGCCGGTGCCGTGCAGGCTGGGCGGGAACGCCTCGCCGTCGATGAAGATCATGTCGTCGCCCTCGCCGTACCAGTTCCAGTCGGCGGTGCGGCGCAGGTTCGTCACGTTGAGCACGCAGCCCACGTAGTGGCCGCGGCCCTCGGCGTCGAGGATGACGTAGTTGCCGTCACCGTCGAGGTTCTTGCCGTCGAACAGGAACTCGGAGTTGGTCAGCTCCCCCTGCTCGAGGCCGTCGGTGGGGCACTCGCGCCGCCACTGGGCGTGGAAGCGGCCCAGCCCCTCGCCCAGCTCGTCGAACTGGTCGTAGTCGATGTAGTAGTAGAACCAGAGCACCTCCGACTCGCACTCGCTGGTCAGCTCGAACCGCGCCCCGGTGGCGAACGGCATGTGGAACCAGCAGTTGAACGCCTTGCCGTCCTGCGGGCTCATCTGCAACGGCGCGGAGACCATGTTGGCGGTGCGGGCGTGCCCGACGCCGAAGAAGTCCCCGAGCGGCACCAGCACGCTGGGGTGCTCCGCCCCGTCCCAGTACACCCGCAATACCAGCTTGCGCAGGAAGTCCCGGTCGGCCGTCTCCGGCGTGCCGGGGTCGCGGGGCGCGACCGTCATCCAGATGTGGTTGACCGATCCCGCCCCGCGCAGGTCCGCCAGCGTGACCGTCTGGCCTGGGCCGACGGTGATCCGGTCGTCGTTGCCTCCGGAGCGGTCCCAGCTCGATTCACGCCGGCGACGGTGGCTGCGGAGGCGCGGCAGGTCCCTGAGGCTGCTGCCGAACTGGCCGTAGGTCACGTTGGTTTCCCTCCGTACTGCGATAGTGAGAAATCGATTGCTGACGTCCTACTCCTGACCCGGGGCAGGGTCAAGGGGGCGTTACCGAATCGTCTTCGGCATCGGCTCTAGCGACGCACGACGGCGAAGTCGTCGGCCTGCAACCACATGTCTCCGTTGTCGGTCCAGATCCCGGCGAAGACCTCCACCGAACTCCGGCTTCCGCTGCTGAAGTTCACCGTGAAGCGGGTCCAGCGGCCCACGGCCCGGAAGTTGACCTCGTTGAACGGCAGGCCGCCCGGATCGCGCACGCCGAAGAAGCCGTTGTCGTTGTTGCCCGAGGTCCGCAGCCAGCCGGTGAGCGTGTAGTCGGTGTTCGGCGTGACCCGGACCACCTGGTGCAGGTCGTGCCAGCCGCTGTTGTACCGGACGAAGCCGTTGCGGTCGGCGGTGAAGGCCCAGGTGGCGTGGTCGATCCCGCAGTTGCCGTAGCAGCCCCACGGCGGTGAGACGGTACTCGCGGTCTGGCGTTCGAAGCTGGGGTCCTGGACCAGGTTGGGGTTGGCGATGGTGGCGTCCCTGTTCAGGGTGATCCGTATCAGGTAGACGTTGTACGGCGTCCACTCCGACATCGCCAGGTACAGCGACGAGCCGGACGACCACGGATGCATGAACCCGCCATAGAGCCCCGGATAGTCCGCCGAACTGGCCACCATCGCGGGCGAACTCCACGGGCCCGTGGGCGCCGGCGCCGAGCGCAGGATGATGTCGCTGCCCTGCAGGTAGGTCATCAGCCACCTGCCGGTGTAGGCGTTGTACTGCACCGACAGCTCCGCCACCGGCGCCGCGACCACGGGTGCGGCCAGCGTGTCGGCGCCCGCCCGCCAGGAGCTGCCCGTCCAGTAGCGGTAGGCGTTCTTGTCCAGCACCGATGCCTCGGGGGCCCGGGCCAGGTAGGCGGCGCCGTTGCGGCCGTTGGGCGTGCCGTACAGGTAGACGTAGCCGCCGCGGCGCACCAGCGCGGCCATCTGGAAGTGGTCGTCGCCGGTGGGGTTGTCCCAGCGCGGGCCGCCGGCGGTGGTCCAGTTCTGGCCGTTGTCGTCGGAGTAGGCGATGCTGGCGTAGTTGGTGTCCCACTGGCCGGGCGGGCCCCAGTGCCGTACCGACATGTAGGCCAGGTACTGGCGCGAGCCCACCGAGACGCCGGCGGTCGGGATGACGGTGATCTCCACGCCGTCGACCTTCTGGCTGGGGATGAGCTGCTTGGCGTGGCCGGGCGTGTCGGTGGCGGCGCTGGTGAACGACATGCCGTCGGTGAGGTCGTGGTCGTTGCTGCGCAGCAGGGTCTGGCTGCGCCAGTCGCCGCCGTTGGCGCCCGGCGGGCTCCAGCCGTCGCCGAAGGTGTCGCCGAACGCGGTCAGCACCTCTCCGGCTCCGTTGTCCCACATGATGCCCAGGTCGGCGGCGTTGATCTTCCAGTTCGCGTCGGTGGCGCTGACCGAGTCGGGGCCGCTCATCTTGGCCACCACGACGGCCGGTGACCTGGCGGTCGTGGCCTGCGCGGACCCGGCGCCGAACGCTGGGCCCGACAGGGCCACCAGCAGGGCGGTTAACACGAGGGGGGTGGTCTTCATTTGTCCCGGCACCTCCGTCCGAGAAAACGATTTCTCCACATTGTGGGGCCGACAGGCGGCCTGGTCAAGGAATAGTGTGAGTTGCCCCTGGGGCAGACGTCCAGTTTGTGCCCGAAATGGGGAATCGATTTCACGTCTGGACTGCTCGCAGACTCCGTTAGCTGGGCCAGGCCTTCCGCGGGCGGGTTGGAAATCATGGAACTCCTAGACCCTCCAGCAGGAGAGGAGCGCCTCATGAGCGAAGTTACGAGGCGAGGGTTATTGGGCGGGGTGGCGGTCACCGCGGGCGCCGCGGCGATCCAGTCGGCGGTGGAGGCGGCCGTGAGCGCGGGCCCCGCCGCTGCCGAGACCGCCGCCTGCCCCACGACCGGTCCCGTGACCGTCTACCCCGCCGATCCCCGCTACCAGGAGCTGACCGTCGGATACAACCAGCGCTGGGTGGGCGCGCCCGACTACGTGCGGCTGGTGAGCTCCACCGACCAGGTGGTGCGGGCCGTCCAGGAGGCGGTGTCCGCGGGCAAGCGGATCTCGGTGGTGTCCGGCGGCCACTGCCTGGCCCCGTTCGTGTTCAACCCCGACGTCAAGGTCGTCATCGACCTGTCGGGCTTGAGCAACGTCTACTTCGACCCGCTGCGCAACGCCTACGCCGTCGAGGGCGGCTGCCGCCTGTCGGCCGCCTACGACGCGCTGTACAAGAAGTGGGGCGTGACGATCCCCGGCGGGATGTGCCCCACGGTCGGCATCGGCGGCCACGCCACCGGTGGCGGCTACGGCTTCCTGTCGCGGCAGCTCGGCGCCGTGATCGACCACCTCGACGCGGTCGAGATCGTCGTGGTCGACCGCACGGGCACCGCGCGCGCCGTCGTCGCGAGCCGCGACCCGGCCGACCCGAACCACGAGCTGTGGTGGGCCTGCGCGGGCGGCGGCGGGGGCAACTTCGGCATCGTCACCAGGTTCTGGTTCCGTACGGCCGGCCTGGGCGGCAAGCAGCTGGTCAGCCCGCCCAAGGACGTGCTGCTCAGCGCGGTCGGAATCCCATGGAGCGCGCTGGACAGGACCAAGTTCACCGCCCTGGTGACCAACTGGGGATCCTGGTACGAGCAGCACGCCGCCCCTTCGGACCCGGCCAGGGTGCTGTCGGGCGTCGCCTCGCTGGCGCACCGGTCGGCGCAGAACATCTTCCTGCTCACCCAGGTCGATGCCACCGCCTCGGGCGCGCAGCAGCTGCTGTCGGACTACCTGGGCGCGCTCACCCAGGGTCTCGGCGTGGACGCGATCGTGGCCGCGCAGCCGGCGGCCAAGCTGCCGTGGCTGCACGCGGTCAAGCTGATCGCGGCCAGCATCCCCTCGTTCATCAACCCGACGCTGCGCGGCTCGTCCAAGTCGGCCTACCTGCGCAAGCCGTACACGGCGGCGCAGGCGGGAGCGATGTACGACGCGCTGAACCGCACCGACTTCAGCAACCCGGCCGGCGCGGTGACGCTGGCGGGCTTCAGCGGCGGGGCGATCAACGCGGTCTCGCCTACCCAGACGGCGCTGGTGCACCGCTCGTGCTCGTACTGGACGCTGTTCGAGACGCAGTGGCAGGATCCCGCGGCGGACGCGGCCAACATCGGCTGGCTGCGCGACCTGTACGGGTCCGTGTGGTCGGCCACCGGCGGCTATCCCGTGCCGGGCGAGCAGGCCGATGGCTGCTACATCAACAACCCGGACCCCGACATCACCGATCCGGCGTTCAACAGGTCGGGCGTGCCCTGGTACACGCTGTACTACAAGTCCAACTACGCCAGGCTCCAGCAGGTCAAGGCGGCCTACGACCCGCGTAACGTCTTCCGTCACCAGCAGTCGATCGCGCTGCCCTGACACAGGAGAAAGGGGCCCCCGAGGCGGGGGCCCCTTTCTCGTGAGCGGGGTCTTCAGCCGTCCATCGGGTGGCGGCGCAGGAAGCTGAGCGCCGCCTCCCCCACCGCCACCGGGTTCATGCTCTGCAACCCGTGCGTGGCGTTGGGGATGCCGCACCGCTCGGCCTGCGGCAGCCACTCCATGAGGAAGCGCTGTGTCTCGCGGAAGCCGGGCATCGCCGACTCGCTGTCCAGGCCCATGACCGCCAGGATCGGCATCGTGGGCTTGGGACCGAACCTGTCGGCCTCCGACATCTTGAAGCCCCACTGCGAGATGGCCGGGAAGTCGACGGTGAACGTGGTGTCGACGCAGGCCTCGACCCGGTCCCACACGTCGAGCGGACCCGTCATCTCCACCGCCGGCAAGAAGCTGGGCCCGCAGACCGACTCCATGTAGCGCTGCGCGGCGCCGAGCTTGTCGCCGGTCTCGTAAACCTTCATCGCACCCATGAAGGCGTCGATGTTGGCCTGGACCGCGTTGGGGTCCTCGCGCGGCAGGTACGGCTCGAGCAGGATCGCGCTGTGCGCCCGCTCGGGGTGCGACAGCAGGAACTGGAAGGCGATCACCCCGCCGAAGGAGAAGGCCATGATGTGCGCCTTCTCCAGGCCGAGGTGGTCGAGCAGCTCGCGGACGTGCTCGGCGCCCTCCTCGATGCTGAGGGCGTCCTTGTCCAGCGTGCTGCCGTTGTAGCCGGCCCGGTAGTAGCTGATGAGCTGGTAGCCCTCCAGCAGCGGCGGGTAGAACTTCAGCGGCGTGATCAGGCTGTCGGCGATGCTGGTGCCGTGGATGCACACGACCGGCTCGCCCTCGCCGAGCACGGCGTACCTGAGCTCGCCGTCGCTCACCTTCGCGCGCCTGTTGTGGTCGACGCTCCACTCGCGCCCGATGTACAAGGCGTTTCTCGTCATGATCTCTCCAGCAGTCCTGTCTCTTCGAGGCTGGGCACGAGGTCGAACACCAGGAACTCGAGGTAGTAGCGGCCCCACAGCAGCTGCCAGAGCGGGAACACCTCGTCGAACGGCTCGCCGCGGTGTCTGGCCAGCCGGTCCTCCATGTCCCAGATGACCGCGTTGAACTCCTCGGCGGTGAACGCGTGCCCGGTCTGGGCCGCGGCGGCGATCACCTCGTCCTTGGACCTGTCCTTGAGCTTGTCCACCAGTTCCGGCTGCGTGGCCAGGAACCGCAGGAACCCCAGTGCGCTCATGACACCAGCTCCTCGTCGGTGAACCTGGAGGCGACGTCCTTGACCAGGTAGTCGAGGTAGCGGCTGCCCCACATGGCGCGCCACAGGGTGCTGCCGCCGTCGAAGGGCTCGCCGTCCTGCACGGTGACGGCGGCCACCTCCAGCCGCCCGATCACCCGGGCGGCCTCCTCGGCGGTGAAGTCGTAGCCCTGGTTGCGGGCGTGGAAGAGCAGGCGGGGCAGGCTCATCGCGGCGTAGTCGTCCAGCCGCGGCGGGCTGGCTCCGACCTCTCGCAGGAACCTGACGAACTCGGTCTCGGCCACGCTAGCTCTCCAGGGCGTGCGTGATCACGTCGTCGATGGCCTTGACGTCGTCGGCGCTGAGGCCGAACGTGGCCAGGTGGCCGAAGACGCTGTCGATCTGGCGGAACTCGGCCCCGGGGATCATCTCGGCGAAGCGCCTGGACTCCGCGGGCGGGAAGAGGTTGTCGCCGGTGAGCGCGGCCACCGTCGTCTTGGCGGTGACACGCCCGAGCACCGTCTCCAGCGACTCGCCCGCCGCGCCCGGCCAGGAGGCCCGCGCCTTGCGCGCCTGCACCAGCACGTCGTTGGGGTCCTGCGGGAGCCAGAAGCCCTCCCAGAACCCGGCGACGAAGGCGTCCACGCTGTCGAAGCCGAGCGTGGGCCACACCTCGGCGCCCTCGTGGAAGAACGTGCGCGGCGGCGCGGTCAGCGCCGAGCCGTGGGCCACGCGCTTGAGGCCGCCGGCGACCGCTGCGGCGTCGCCGTACCGGCCGTCCTTGTACTCGGGGTCGGACTCCAGCGGCTCCTCGATCACCGTCCTCAGCCACAGCTTGGTCCACGGCGGCGGGGTCGGCGCGCCGGCGATCGGCGCGATGCGGCGCACGGTGTCGCCGAAGCGCAGCGCCCACTCGTAGACCTGGATGGCGCCGATCGACCAGCCCAGCACCAGGTGGATCCGGTCGACGCCGAACACCTCCGACATCAGCCGCCGCTGCGCGATCACGTCGTCGGCGATGGACACGGCGGGGAAGTCGACGCCGCCGCTGTTGCTGGGCGCGGAGGAGGGCGCCAGCCCGAAGTGGCCCGGCAGCACGATCAGGTACTTGCGCGGGTCGAGCGCGCGGCCCTCGCCGATCCAGCCGTTGAGCACCTCGGGCGGCGCGCCGAGGAAGGTGGGGAACACCACGGCGTTGTTCCCGGCCGCGTTGAGCTCGCCGAAGCTCTGGTAGGCGAGGCGGGCGGCGGGGAGCGTGGCGCCCGAGGTGAGCTGGAAGTCGCCTAGCTCGAAGAAGTTCATGCCTGGCTCTCCGATTCGAAACGCAGGATCGTCTTGATGTTCCGGCCGGCCCTGAAGTCCTCGGCGGCGGCCTGGATGTCGGCGAACGGGTACTCCTTGATGAGCGGCTCCATCGTCAGCCGCCCCGCGCGGATGAGCCGGGCCAGCAGCGCGATCAGCCTGTCGGGGTCGCTGTCGCCCTCGCACACGCCCAGGATCCGGCGCCCCGGCAGCAGCCGGTGCACGTCGATGGAGACCTCCACCCCATACGGCGGGGCCCCGACGACCGCGACGGACCCGCGCGGCGCCAGCGCCTCGATCCCGGCGCGCAGCACGTCGGGGTTGCCCACGGCCTCGACGACGTGGTCGACCCCGGCGCCGCCGGTGATCTCGCGCAGCGCCCCGGCCAGGTCGCCCTGGGTGGTGTCGACGGTGTGGGTGGCGCCGAGCTTGGCGGCCAGCTCCAGCTGGGCGGGGTTGCGGCCGACGGCGATGATCTCGCTCACCGGGGTGAGCGCCGCTGCCATGATCGCGGCCAGGCCGACCGCGCCGGTGCCGATGACCGCGACCGAGGTGCCCGGCTCGGGCCGCAGGGTGTTCCAGACGGCGCCGGTGCCGGTCTGCACGCTGCAGGCCAGCGGGGCCAGCAGCTCGAAGGGCAGGTCGTCGGGGACCTTGACCACGCTGCGCTGGTCCGCGATGGAGTGGCGGGCGAAGGACGACTGGCCGAAGAACCTGCCGCCGATCTGCTTGCCGTTCTGGCTGATCGGCGAGCTGCCGTCGGCGCGCTTGCCGCCGATGAGGTTGGTCGGGATCCACGTCGTGCAGTAGGC
Organism: Nonomuraea sp. NPDC050536; assembly: GCF_044457685.1. Lineage (NCBI taxonomy): Bacteria > Bacillati > Actinomycetota > Actinomycetes > Streptosporangiales > Streptosporangiaceae > Nonomuraea > Nonomuraea sp. NPDC050536. Next base: position 1,245,565 of record NZ_JBITHD010000001.1, on the reverse strand, counting down.
CGGGTGCCCGACGCGGCACGAGGCGCAGTCGCCGCAGGAGGTGAAGGTGAGGACCACGTGGTCGCCGGGCTTGACCTTGGTGACCCCGGGGCCGACCTCCTCGACGATGCCGGCGCCCTCGTGCCCGAGCACGCCGGGCAGCGGGAACGGGATGAGGCCGGCGGCCACGGTCAGGTCGGTGTGGCAGATGCCGGCGGCCTGCATGCGGACGAGGATCTCGCCCTGGCGGGGCGAGTCGAGCTCGACGTCCTGGAGCGTGAAGGGCGCTCCCGGTGATTCGACGACCGCGGCCTGAGTGGTGGTCACGGCTGGCTCCCTTCGGGGCGAGGGCTGAGTGTGTAGGTGCTGGTGAGGTGGGTCCACTCGGCCGGGCCCCACTCGGCGCCATGCCCGACGCCGGGTCCCGTGCCGTCGAAGGGGGTGACGTAGTAGCTGAGCAGGCCGGGTGCGCGGCGGGTCCAGATCGAGCCCTGCTCGTCGTGGTGGCGCTGCCCGAAGTAGAGCCGGTCGCCGGCCAGGCCGAGCAGGTCGTACTCCAGCGGGCAGTCGTCCACGCCGGGCAGGTCGATCGGCGGGCAGCCGCCGTGCGAGACGTCCTTCCACTCCCCCGGCGTCCAGCTGCCGGGGGCCGAGGCGATCACGTCGGCGTCGAACAGCCGCAGGCACACCTTGGTCCGGGAGAAGTTCGCGTCACGGGCTCCCGGGCTGGCGGTGCTGGGGGCCTGCAGCTCCCAGAACCCGGTGATGATCAGCTCGAACAGCCGCTGGGTGCAGTCGGGGTCCTTGTAGCTGTTGAAGTGGATGGCCCAGAACGGGCTGCGCAGCCAGAAATCGTCGATCCCGTAGATGCCGGGGAAGACCTCGGCGGCCACCGGGCTGCGCCATCGGCCGTCCAGATCCTCCAGCGTGAAGTCCGCGCTGGTCGCCGGGCCGGCTGTTCCGACACTCATCATGACTCCTTAGGACAGGGGGAGCAGCGCCGGCGGCACGTGCGCCCGCAGTTGCTCGGCGAAGCGGGCCGCGACCTGCCCGGCGGCCGTGACCGCCGGGGGCGCGCCGCCGGCACGCGCCGCCTCGGCGCACCGCTGGACCAGGACCTGCATCCGCTCGTGCAGCAGCGCCCACGACGGCTCGCGCCACGGCACGAAGTTGCTCATCGCGTAGTACATCTCGAAGGCGAATCCGGCGGTACGGCCGGCGTGCCCGGGACCGGCGGGCAGCGTGGTAAGCGCGGTGCCCAGCGGCCTGACCACGGCGGCCATCAGCCCGATCGCGACCCCGACCAGCAGGCCGAGCTGCTCGGTGGTCTCGTCGGTGTGGGTGAAGAAGCGGGTCAGGGTGTGCAGCACCAGCTCGTAGGCGACCGTCGCCAGCTCGGCCACCCGGCGCGCGACCGGATCGGTGAGCAGCGGCCTGGGCTCGGCGAGGTCGAACGGCTGGCTGAGGTAGGCGGCCAGGGTGGGGCGGGCGGGTTCGAAGGACGGGTCACGGCGGCGTAGCTCGCCGTACTCCTCCCACATGGCCAGGAAGCGGCCGTAGTGCGCCGTCCGCCAGTCGCCGCGCGAGCCCTCGCCCTGCTCGATGATCATGTCGATCGCGGCGAGCGCGGAGTCCAGGCCGGTCACGGCGATCAGCTGGGGCCAGCGGAACAGCTCGGGGGTGGCCTGGGCGCGCGGCGAACCGATGAAGACGGCCCGCTCCCCCAGCCGCGAGGTCAGATCCTTCAGCCCCTCCTCCAGCCCGCGGTACAGGTGGCCGATCGTGGCGTACTCCTGCCCCTTGGGCATCAGCGCGCCGGGGTCGAGCCCCTCACGCGGCGGGGCGCCGGGCACGAACGTGGCGGCGTCCTGCAGCTGCATGCCCTCGGGACGCTCCAGGTACAGGAAGTGCCGCAGCGCCTGCTCGCCGAAGGGCAGCAGGTCGAGCCGGAAGCCGGCCGGGAAGTAGCCCGACAGCTGCGGGAAGTTGGGCCGGCCGAAGGTGGGCGCCGCGCCGATGGCCGCCATCAGGTTGGCCACCAGCGCCATGTGCAGCATCTCCTCCACGGCGATGTCGTGCAGCACCTTGCGCCAGCGTCCGACCGCCTCGGCCTGCTCCTGGGTCAGGCCCTCCGCGGTGCCGTCCTTGAGGCTGAACTCGGCGAACAGGTACTGGCAAAGGATCATGTGCTCAAGCTGGGCCGCCTCGGTGAGCAGGAACCACAGGTGTTCCCTGTTCGCGACCACGATTCTGGGTTCGCCCATGAGTCAGCCGTTCTGCAGCACAGCGCGGTAGCGCACCTGCCCGGCCTCGACACGCTTGAGCACGTCGTTGACCTCGTCCATCGCGTAGGTCTCGACGACCGGCCTGACCTTGCCCGAGGCCATCAGCGTCAGCACCTCGACCAGGTCGGAGCGGTTGTTGTGGGTGCTGCCCTTGATCGAGCACTGCTTGAACAGCAGCGTCATCATGTCGTCGATCTTCAGCGGCCCCGTGACGCCCATGGTGACGAGCCGGCCGGCGTAGCGCAGGCCTGACAGCACCTTGGCGACCAGCTCCGCCGAGGTCGTGGTGGCCAGGATGATGTCGGCGCCGCCCGCTTCGGCCAGCGTCCTTCCCGGGTCGTCGCCCGCCACGATGCCGTCGACGGCGCCCAACTGCTTGGCGTAGTCGGCCTTGTCGGGCGAGGTGGTGAGCACCACCACCTCCAGGCCGATCGCGGTGGCCAGCTGCACGGCCATGTGGCCGAGCCCGCCGACGCCGAGCACGCACACCCGCTCGCCCGGCTTGGGGTCGGCGTTGCGCAGCCCGCTCATCGAGGTGAAGCCGGCGCAGAACGCCACGGCCGCGTCGGTGTAGGACAGGCCCTCCGGCAGCAGCGTGCAACCGGACTCCCAGGCCAGCATCAGGTCGGCGTACCCGCCGCCGAGGTCCATCCACGTCTGGGTGTGCTCGCAGCGGACGGGCCGCGCGCTCTGGCACTGCACGCAGCGGCCCTCGCCGCGCTGCATCCACGACACGCCGACCCTGTCGCCCACGCGCAGCGTGGTGACGCCCGGTCCGAGCTGCACGACCTCGCCCACGGGCTCGTGGCCGGGGACGATGGGCAGCTGGACGGGCCAGTGACCGCGGTGCACGAGCACGTCGCTGAAGCACATGCCGCATGCGTGGATGCGGACGACCACCTGGCCTGGTCCGGCTACGGGGTCGGCCACCTGCTGGAACTCCCACGGTGAGTTCAGTCGTGTGATCACGGCTGCTCGCACGGTTTCCTCCTTCGCCGGGGGATGCCACGATAAGTACGGCCTGAGCGGCGAGGGGACCCGCACTTAACGCAGCAGGGTCGCCAACAGATGTGTAATCTGAATTACATGGTCAGTCTCTACGAGCACGCCGGCGGCGACGAAGCGCTGCACAGAGTCGAAGAGGCGTTCTACGCCAAGGTCCTCGCCGATCCGGTGCTCAAGCCGCTGTTTCCCGAGCGGCGCCCGCACCACGTCGAACACCTGACCTGGTTCACCGCCGAATCGTTCGGCGGCCCCGGCCGCTTCACCGAGCGCCTGGGCTTCCCCTACCTGATCGACGCGCACCGCGGCCTGCGCATCACCGACGAGCAGCGGCAGCGCTTCGTGGAGCTGTACCTGGAGGCCTTCGACGAAGCCGGGCTGCCCGGCGACGAGGCGTTCCGCGAGGCGGTGCGCTCGCACGTGGAGTTCGGCTCGCACGTGGCCATGCAGAACTCGCTGGCCACCACCGACGACGAGCTGCATCCGCTGCGCGAGGTGCCGCGCTGGACCTGGGACGAGCAGACCTGACGCAATCCGCCCGAGAGCGGGCCGGATTCCGCCGCGCCAGGGACGGCGCTGATACCAAGGAATCATGCAGGCTCTCGTCGCCATCGCTCTGGCGGGCGGCCGCGGGGTTCGCGCCCGGCCGCTGACGCTGGAAGGCCCGGGTCATATCCGTAGCAAGGCGGCCGTCTCCTTTCTGGGGCGGCCGCTCATCGAATGGCAGATCGCGGCGTTCCGCGATCAGGGAATCTCCCGGTTCTACGTGGCGGCCAACGGCCGCGAGAACCGCTACCAGGTCAAGGAGGCGCTCGGCTACGGCGAGCGGCTCGGCGTCTCGATCCGCTACTCCCGCCCGCGTTCCGACAGGCACAACACCGGCTCGGGTCAGGCGACGCTGGCCATCCTGGAGGAGTACGACCTGCGCGGGCACGCGCTGGTGTTCCCCACCGATTCGCTGTTCGAGTTCGACCTGGCCGACCTGGTGCGCGACCATCTGACCGGCGGGGCGGTCGTCACCGTCGCCACCGTCACCAGGAGCGCGGAGCAGGTGGCCGGCACCTACGGCGCGGTGGAGATCGACGGGGACATCGACGGCGGCGGCTGGATCAGGGCGTTCGTGGAGAAACCACCCGCGGACGTGCTGGCCAGGATGCCGGTCGATCCGGCCAGGGTGCCGATCAACGCGGGGCTCTACCTGATCGACTGCGCCAGGCTGCGGGAGCTGGGCGCGACGGCCGAGCTGGGGGCGCTGGCCGGGCGGCAGCTCGACTGGGGCGGCGATCTGCTGCCCTGGCTGCTGGCGCACGGTCACAAGGTGCGCAGCTCGCCCATCGGCAAGATCGGCGATCTGGGCAACCCGCGCGACTACCTGCTGACCATGGCCGAGGCGATGGGCGGCGGCTACCCCAGCCTGCGCCTGCCCGGCGAGCCGGTGATCCACGAGTCGTCGCTGGTGCGCCGCGACGCGGTCAGCGGGATGACGCTGGCGGCCAAGCTGGCCAGCGGGCTGGTCCAGGTCGGGGCGAACGTGTGGATCGGGCGGGACGTCGAGGTCGGGCCGGGCGTGGTGCTGGACGACTGCTACGTCGGCGACGAGGCGGACCTGCATCCGTGGTGCCGCCTGCGCCGGGTGGCCTGCCTGGACGGGACGATCATCGGGCCGGGGGCGCGGCTCAGCGACGCCCATGTGGGCATGATGGCGCAGGTGGACTCCTCGCTGCTGCGGCCCACCGTGATCGACGGGTTCACCGCGCTCGGCCACGAGGTGCGGGTCGACGAGGGCGCGCACCTGACCGGGGTCACGGTCTACCCGGGGGTGAGCGTGCCCGTGGGCGCGGGGGTGCCCGCGGGCGCCCGGCTCACCGGCTGAGCGCTCGCCCGGGGTATCAGTCCTCCTCGAGGTCGTAGTGCAGGCGGCTCTCGATGGCGTAGGCGTGCGGGGCGTAGCCGGTGCGCAGCTCCTGGAAGACGGCCCAGGCCGCGTGCGTGTCGCGCTCGGTCGGCAGGCCCGCCTCGCTGGCCAGCCGTACGGTGTCGGAGAAGTTGCGCTCCTCGCGGCCCTGCAGGCTGACGGTGATCGGCGGCAGCCTGATGCACAGCTCGCTCGCCAGCCGCTGCAGGCAGCGCGTGCCGGTGTCCAGCAGGGCGCGGGTGTGGGCGGGCGCCCAGGCAGGCGCCAGCGACTCGGTGAGCGCGGCCACGTCGAGCACGATGACGGCGGCCTTCAGCCAGTCCAGCTCGCCGGAGGGCCGGCGGAAGGTGAGCGTGGGGTGGGCGACGTGGGTGCTCTCCACCTCGGTCATCCAGCCCGTCCACTCCGAGAACAGGGTGTCGAGGTGGTCGCGGGTGCCGGTCCTGAGGAAGGCGGCCAGCAGCGCGTCGGCGTCGCGGGGCCGGCACACGCTGCCCGCCAGCCGGGCCACCAGGCGTTCCCGCCGGCCGTACGCCTCCATGAAGCGCAGCAGGTAGGCCGCGATGGCCACCAGCAGCAGCCCGGTGGACAGCCACTCGATCCGCTGCAGCGGCGTCTCCGACAGCAGCGCGAATCCGGTCCGGCTGGCGCCCAGCCACAGCGCGCCGACGGTGAAGATGGCCAGCGGCGCGTTCAGGTCAAGCAGCGGCTCGCGGATCCTGCGCGGCAGCCGGCCGGCCAGCGCCACGATGGTGGAGGCGTACGCGCGCAGGGTGCCGCGGATCAGCCGCGACGGCCTGCCCCTGGGGGTGAACACGGTGAGCAGCATGCTCACCCAGGCCGCGACCAGGAGCACGCCGCCGAGCAGGGCAGTCACCATGTGCACCATGGTGAGGCCAGCTCCGGTTCCGCCCCAGAAACGGTTGATGCTGGCACTCCCGATTCCAGGTCCAGCGCTAGCCGGCGCGCAGCCGGGTGGCCAGCTCCAGCAGCGTGCTCGGCCCGAGCAGCAGCCGGACGGGCACCTCGACGCCCAGGTCGCGGCGGATGCGGTCCCTGAAGCGGGTGGCCAGCACCGAGTCAAGCCCGAGCAGCGTGAGCGGCACGTCCACGCCGATGTCGTGCCCGGGCACGGCCAGCACCTGCGCCGCCAGCCCGGCCACCACGCCCGCCACCTCGGCGTCCCGCATGCCCGCCAGGTCGTAGGCCCTGGCGGGCAGTTCCGCGGCGGCGGGCTCGGGGGGCAGCACGGTCCCGGCCTGGTCGGGCCAGAAGCGGCGGCGCTGCCACGGGTAGGCGGGCAGCCGGAGGTGCTCGCCCAGCGGGTAGAGGCGTTCCCAGGCGGGACGGCAGCCCAGCTCGAAGGCGCGGCCCAGGGCGGCGTGCAGCGCGTCGGTCTCGGGCCGCCCGCGCTCGAGCGACGCCACCACCGCGCCGCGGGCGCCGGAGGCCGCGATCTCGTCCTCGAGCGCGGGCTGTAGCAGCGGGTGCGGGCTGATCTCGACGAACACCGTCGGCCGCTCCTGGGTCAGCGCCGCCCTCGCCGCGGCGGCGAACCGGACTGGCAGGCGCAGGTTCTCGAACCAGTACCCGGCGTCCATCTCCTCGCCCTTGACGGGTGCGTCCCAGGCCGTGGAGTGGATGGGGACGGCGCCCGCCTCGGGCCGCAGGTCGCTCAGCTCCCGCAGCAGCGGCGCGCGCATCGGGTCGACCTGGGGCGCGTGCGAGGCGTAGTCCACCTGCACCCGCTTGCCGAACACGCCCTTGGCCAGCAGCGGAGCGACGACCTGGTCGAGCGCGGCGGCCTCGCCGCTGAGCACGGTGGAGTGGGAGCTGTTGATCACGCCGACGCAGACCTGGCCGGCGTGGTCGCCGATGGCCTCGCGGGCGGCGTCCTCGCCGAGGCCGATCGCCCACATGGCGCCGCGGGCGTGCGACTCGCGCAGCACCCTGCTGCGGCGGCAGACCACGGCCGCGCCGTCGGCGATGCTGAGCGCGCCGGAGGTGACCGCGGCGGCGATCTCGCCCATGCTGTGGCCGATGAGCAGGTCGGGTTCGACGCCCCACTCGCGCCAGACGGCGGCCAGGGCGACCTGCATCGCCCAGATCGTCGGCTGGATCTGGTCCACGTGCTCGAGCGGCCGCTCCCGGCGCAGCAGGTCGGCGGGCGACCAGCCGAGCTCGGCCCGCACGGCCCGCGCGCAGCTCTCCAGGTGCCGCGCGAAGGCGGGCAGGCGCTCGAGCAGGTCTCGGCCCATGCCGGTCCACTGGGCGCCCTGGCCGGGGAAGACGAACACGACCTTGGGCTCCTTGCGCACGTAGGTGCCCTCGCCCGCCTCGCGCAGGGCGGCGGCCAGCTCGCCCGCGTCGGCGCCCACGGCGGCGATCCGCAGCTCGTGCCTGGTGGTCCTGGCGCCCGCGGTGTAGCAGAGGTCCTCCAGGGGAGGCTTTGCGTCGAGCAGGTCGGCGTAGGAGGCGGCCAGTTCGCGCAGCGCGTGCGGGTCGCGCGCCGAGACCGGCAGCACGTAGCCGGGCCTGGCGGGTGCGGGCGGCTGCGGCGCCGGTCGCGGCGTCTCCGACAGCACCAGGTGGATGTTGGCGCCGGACATGCCGAAGGAGCTGATGCCCGCGATCGCCGGCCGCTCGTCCTGCGGCCACGGCTGGGTGAGCATCGCCAGCTCGACAGCGGTGTACGGCCGGCGGAGGATGTCGTGGGGCCGGTCCACGTGCAGGGTCGCCGGGATGGTCCGGTGGCGGATGGCCAGGCACGTCTTGAGCAGCCCGGCCAGCCCGGCGGTGAACTCGGTGTGGCCCAGGTTGGACTTGACCGAGCCGACCAGGCAGCGCCGGTCCTCAGGCCGGCCCTCGCGCAGCACGAGGTCCAGCGCGGTCAGCTCGGTGGGGTCACCGGCGCGGGTGCCGGGTCCGTGCGCCTCGATGTAGTCCACGTCGCACGGCGCGACCCCGGCGTCGAGGTAGGCGCTGCGCAGCATCTCCTCGTGGCCCTCCAGCCCGGGCGCCACCATCGAGCCGCCGGTGCGGCCGTCGTGGGTGGCCGAGCTGCCGAGGATCACGGCGTAGGGGGTGTCGCCGTCGGCCAGCGCCCTGGACAGCGGCTTGAGTATCACCGCGGCCACGCCCTCGCTGCGGACGTAGCCGTCGCCGGCGACGTCGCCGAAGCGGCACTGGCCGGTGCTGGACAGCACGCCGGCGTCGGACAGCGCGAAGTACAGGTCGGGCACGATCTGCAGGTTGGCCCCGCCGACGATGGCCAGGTCGGCCTCGCCGTTCCACAGCGCCCGGCAGGCCACGTGCACGGCCAGCAGCGAGGTGGCGCACGCGGCCTCCACGCCCATGCTGGGGCCGCGCAGGTCCAGCCGGGTCGACACGCGCCCGGGGAAGATGCCGGAGACGGCGGCGCCGAGCGCGGCGTGCATGTCGTACATCCCGGCGCGGCGCAGCAGGTCCCAGTAGCCGGACGACAGCAGGCTGGTGTAGACGCCTGTCCTGGTGCCGGCCAGGCTCTCGGCGGGGATGCCTGCGTCGGCCAGCGCCTCCCAGATGGCCTCCATCAGGATGCGCTGCTGCGGATCCATCCTGAGCGCCTCGAACGGGGAGATGCCGAAGTACCGGGCGTCGAACCCGGTGATGTCGTCCAGGTAGCCGCCGGCCCCGCGCAGGACGCCGGGCCGCCTGCCGCGCTCGGTCTCGTCCGCGAACCTGTCCTCGGGGATGGTGCCGACCACGTCCCGGCCCTCGCGCAGCACGTCCCATAACTCGCTCATGCTGTCCGCGCCAGGCAGGCGGCATGCGGCGCCGACGACGGCGACGGGGTCCCGGCCTTGGTTGAGGTTCATGGTTCCATTCCCATCCACGCGCTGAATTCGCGCGTTGCATTTGATGGTGGGCGACAGCAACCAAAGTCCAGTGAGCGGCAGAGGCTGTCAATTTGCAGATGACGGAATACCCCTCACCCCGTTTTCCGCGTTACCGAATTATTTCGGATAATGGATCACCAGGGCGACCGTGGGCTCGTCGGGCGACAGCATCATCGCCAGACGCAGCGTCTGCACGCCGAGCCGCGGGTGGTGGAACCTGCGCATGCGGCTGCGGTGCTCCTGCACGTCGTGCTCGCGCCAGAGCCTGGAGAAGACCGGGCTGATTTTCGAGAATTCGGCGATCTTGGCCTTCATGCGCTCGTCGCGCGGCCATTTGGCGCACTCAGAACGCCAGCGGGCGACGATGTCGCGGATGTCGTTCTCCCAGTCGGGCAGGCGCTCCCTGGCCACCGGCGAGACCAGCATCCAGCGCAGCATGTTGCGCTGCTCCTGCGGCCAGGCGCTCCAGTCGTCATACCATTCCTCGCTGGCGTTGTTCCAGGCGATCAGGTCGCAGTAGACGTCGGTGGCGTAGACGGGGTAGTCGTTCTCGTCCATCAGCGACACCAGCCGCGACATCACGCCCATGGGCGGATCGGCCTCGCCCAGCGGATGCGGGTTGGCCACCTGGCCGTGCGCCAGGGTGTGCATGTAGCGGCGCTCGTCCTCGCTCAGGTCGAGCACGCGGGCCAGGCTGTCGAGCACCTGCACCGAGGGGTGGATGTCGCGCCCCTGCTCGAGGTAGGTGTACCAGGTCGGGCTGAGGCCTGCCAGCACGGCCACCTCCTCGCGCCGCAACCCCTCGGTACGGCGCCGCGAACCGGCGGGGAAACCCACCTGGTCGGGCCGTACTCTGGCTCGCCGGCTCTTCAGGAACCTCGCGAGCTCTTGACGACTCCACTCGTCGCCTGACACAGGGCGCCCCCGCTTAACCTCCAACTGCACGCACAAGAACCGTTCAAGTCCGACCTGATTCTAGGTCGATCGCCGCTCCGGGGAACCCTCAGAAACACAGAATTTTCCTCCGATTACCGATTGCGTCACATCGCCATTGACCGGGGGCCGTGTGTCCCAAAGCATGTATTCGCCCTTCCATAACGACCGACAATCGGCTGGAGGCGCCGTGGAGTGGCATTTTGTAGGCAGAACCCAGTTACTCGAAACGATTCGACGCGCGCTCCGCGCCCCCGTCACCGGCCCGCTGGTGATCGTCGGGGAGCGCGGCAGCGGCCGCACCTCCCTGGTCGAACGCCTGATCGAATCCCCCGAGGTGGCCCGCTACCAGATCGTCCGCATCCGCCCCGGCGACACACCAGCCGACATCGCCGCCCGGGCGGGCGGCGGGCCCGAGGCGCTGATCGTGGTGGACGACGCCCACCTGTGCGACCACGCAAGCCTGCTGGCGCTGCGCGAGCTGGGCCGACGCGAGGGCGCGGCGATCGTGGCCACCACGCTGGCGGGCACGCCCGACCGGCGGCCCGACCCGACCGACTGCCTGCGCTTCGAGCCGGGCGCGCGCACCCTGGTGCTGCAGCCGCTGACCGTGGAGGAGGTGGCCACGCTGCTGTCTGAGATCGCCGGGGGCCACGTCAGGCAGGCCACGGCCGCCGCGCTGCACTCGGCCTCCAGGGGGAACGCCGCCCTGCTGCACGACCTGCTGGTCGGGTGCGGGCTGGTGGACAGGCTGACGCGCGGCGCGGGCGGCTGGGAGCTGCGCCAGGTGCCCCGCTGGCGGGCCAGACAGCGCAGGCAGGGCACGCGCCACCTGGTGGAGGCGACCTGGGAGGCCTGGCGGGGCCGCGCCTTCGACCGGGCCTTCGAGCTGTGCAAGGCGGCCGCGTGGTGCGGGGAGGAGCAACTGGTCGCGGTGCCGATGGCGCACCTGCTCCTGCTGCGCGGGCGGCCTCTGGAGTGCCTGCGCTTCCTGGACTCCCTGGGCACCGGCGCGGTGGAGACCACACCGCACCTGGCGCTGGCGCGAGCGCTCGCCCTGGCCAGCGGGCTGGGCGAGCCGCAGGCGGCGGCCGACTTCCTGCTGCGGGCGGCGCTGGCCGGCGGTGTCACCCGGCCGCAGCCGCTCTACCTGGCCTACCGGGCCTGGATCACGGCGCTGACCGGGCTGAGCACGACCGAGCCCGGCGCGATCGACCGCGACGACCGGGAGACCGCGCTGTTCGTGCACGCGGCGCAGGCGATGGCCGCGCTGCGGCTGCGCTCCGAGCACGCGGTGTTCCACCTTCGGCGGGCGCTGGCCCTGGTCGGCGGCGGCACGGACGCGGGCCCGCCGTGGCTGTCGCCGCACCTGACGGCGTGCCTGATCGACGCGCTGCTGCTGGCGGGCCGCGCCAGCGAGGCGACGCTGCTCGCCGCCAACTTCCACGCCGCCGAGCCCGCCTCGGGCTGGGAGGTCGTGTCAGTGCTCGCTGCTTGACCAGGGTTCCCGTACGGCAAGGCCGGCCTGCCGCCAGTCGCCGTACGGGGCCGGCCCCTGTCCAGGGAGACGCTCCTCCGGCGATGCGCGGCCGGCCGCCGTTACAACGCTGTGTGTGCCGGGCTCGGGGTGCGGCGGAGGGCGAGGGTCGTGATGTCGTCCGACTGCTCGGCGGTTCCCGCGAAGAGACGGACCGATCCGTCTACCGAGTCCAGGAGGGTCTCGGTGTGCGGGGGCGGGCCGTTCAGCAGGGCTCGCAGGCGGGGCATGCCGTACAGGCCATGGTCGGGGTTGCGGGCCTCCACGACGCCGTCGGTGTAGGTGAACAGGGCGTCGCCGGGGGCGAGATGGACGTGGCCGAGGGTGTAGGAGCTGTCGGACAGGATGCCGACCGCCGGGCCCGTGGGCGGCAGCAGCGACTGGCCGCCATCGGAACGCAGCACCACGGGCGGGTTGTGGCCCCCGTTGATGTAGAGCAGGTCGCCGGACTGCGGATCCAGCACCCCGAAGAACATGGTCGCGAAATATCCCTGCTTGAGATGGTTGCGGGCCATGTACTGGTTGGTCCCGACGACCGCCTGGATGAGCGGGCCCGCGCCCAGCGACAGCAACGGCAGCACCACGTCGTTGGAGGAGCCGTTGTTGACGGCGACGGCCAGGTCGTCGCTGACCATCTGCCCCAGCCCCGTGTGCTCGGCCGTGTGCCGGAGCAGGGTCCTGATCAGCGCCATGAACAGCGCCGCGCCGACCCCCTTGTCGCACACGTCGGCCACCACGAACGCCAGCCGCCGCCCGTTGACGATGGTGAAGATGTCGTAGAAGTCCCCGCCCACCTGCCGGGCGGGGCGGAAGCGGGCACCGATCTCCCAGCCGTGCAGCGTGGGCATCGACTCGGGCAGGAAGCCGGCCTGGATCTCGCGGGCGATGCTCAGCTCCCGCTCGTACTCGCGCAGGCTGGCCAGCTCGGCCATCTCCTCCACGGTCGTGCTCAGCTGCCAGCGCTCCCAGCAGGAGTTCACCCGGCTGCGCAGCAAGCTCGGCAGGAACGGCCTCAGGACGTAGTCGAACCCGCCGCGCACGCACTCCTCCAGCGCGGCCAGGTCGCCGTCGCAGAAGGCCACGATCGTGGGCGCGCCGCCGTCGGCCAGGAAGCGCTGGCTGACCAGCGCCAGCCGCTGCAGCCCCAGGGAGGCCGACACCAGCAGCAGGTCGGGCCGCGCCTCCGGCGCGAGGCGCAGCGGCAGGTCGGCCGGCTCGGCGTGCCGTACGACGAATCCCTCCTCGCGCAGCGCTCCGTCCAGCTCCGCCACCGCCTCGGACCTCGCGACCTCGTACTCAGCTACCACCAGGGCATTCGGCATTCGTGCCTCCCCGCCGCATGATCAACGTGTTCCTGTTGCGCCCTCCGACGAACTCGTAGCCGAACTCGTCGACCTTGGTGATCGCCAGCATCAGCCCGTAGCCGCCTTCCTCCCTGTGCAGGGGAGGTACGGCCAGCCGCGGCGCCGGGTCGTACCCGGTCGGATCGAACGGCGGGGCGTCGTCCTCGATCCACAGCCGGAGCCGGTCCTGCTCGATCTCGGCGGCGATGTCCACCACTCCCCCGCGGCCGCCGTAGCCGTGGTGGGCGATGTTCGTGGTGATCTCGTCGGTGGCCAGCCTCAGCCAGTACGCCTGCCGGGACGTGAGTCCGGCCTCGTCGGCCAGCGCCGCCACGAAGTCGGCCACCACCCCTGGCAGGGAGGTGTTCGCGCCGTCAACCCTGAGCCGGCAGGCGAGCATCATTGCATCACGATGCTGCGATCGAAACCCGTCATGCGGATGGTCTCGGCGACCTCCGGTGTGGTGCCGACCAGGGTGATCTCCGAGTCGCGCGGGAGCTTCTGATGGGCGAAGATCAGGCAGCGCACCCCCGCGGACGACATGTAGGTCAGCTCGTCGAGCAGCAGTACCAGCTTGGCCACCTGCTTGCCGACGGCCTGGACGACGAGGTCGTTGAGCTCGGGGGCAGAGCGCCCGTCCAGCTCACCGATCAGGCGGAGTGTGGCGGTGTCCCCATCGACGTTCATCTTCACGTTGAAGCTCATGACTGTTCCCTTTCGTGCGTGACCAGGACGAGCACGCTGCGCGGGCCGATCTCCACCCGGCCCTGGTCGGCCAGGGGAGGCTCGGTGCCGGGCTCGTGCGCGTCCATCGGCGGCGCGGCCCCGGTGTCGGCGAACAGGTGCCAGGCCAGGCCGCGGGGTGGTGCGGGCAGGTCGAGCGTGTGCTCTTCCCAGTGGGTGTTGGCGGCGAAGTAGACGCAGTCGTCCCCTCCGCCGTCGAACATCACGGCGAGCAGGCGGCAGTGCGGGGACCAGTCGGGGGCCCAGGCGTGCACGCCGTGCCAGCTGACGCCGCCGGGCGCGCCGCGGCGCAGGACCGGGTGGGCGCGGCGGAAGGCGATGGCCCGCCGGACGAAGCGGATCAGGGGGGCGTTGGCGGCGGCCAGGTCCCAGTCGAACCAGGTCAGCGGGCCGTCGTGACAGTAGGCGTTGTTGTTGCCGTGCTGGGTGCGTCCCGCCTCGTCGCCGGCGAGGATCATCGGGACGCCCCAGCTGGACAGCAGGATGAGCAGGGCGTTGCGCACCTGGCGGGCGCGGGTGGCCAGCACGGCCGGGTCGTCGGTCTCGCCCTCGTGGCCGCAGTTCCACGAGCGGTTGTCGCTGTCGCCGTCGCGGTTGTGCTCGCCGTTGGCCTCGTTGTGCTTGTGGTCGTAGGAGACCAGGTCGCGCAAGGTGAAACCGTCGTGGCAGGTGACGAAGTTGACGGTGGCGGCGGTGCCGCGGCGGGCGTACATGTCGGGCGAGCCGAGCATGCGAGTGGCCAGTTCGCCGGTGACGCCGAGGTCGCCCTTGAGGAAGCGGCGCACGGTGTCGCGGTAGCGGCCGTTCCACTCCGACCAGCGGCAGTAGTCGGGGAAGGCGCCCACCTGGTAGAGGCCGGCCGCGTCCCAGGCCTCGGCGATGAGCTTGCAGTCGCGCAGCACCGGGTCGTAGGCCAGCGACTCGAGCAGCGGCGGGTTGTGCAGCAGTTCCCCGCCGGCGCCCCGGCCCAGGATGGCGGCCAGGTCGAAGCGGAACCCGTCGACGTGGAACTCCGAGGCCCAGTAGCGCAGGCAGTCGAGCACGAAGCCGCGCACCACCGGGTGGTTGCAGTTGAGCGTGTTGCCGGTGCCGCTGAAGTTGTAGTAGTGCCCGTCGGGGGTGAGCATGTAGTAGGTGGCGTTGTCCAGGCCCTTGAAGCTGATCGACGGGCCGCGCTCGTCGCCCTCGCCCGTGTGGTTGAACACCACGTCGAGCAGCACCTCGATGCCGGCCTTGTGCAGCTCCTTGACCAGGTGCTTGAACTCGTCGACCTGCATGTGGTGGCGCCCGGTGGCCGCGTAGGAGGCCTTGGGCGAGAAGAAGGCCAGCGGGCTGTAGCCCCAGTAGTTCTGCCCGGTGTTGATGTTGTCGGTCTCGTCGAACTCGAACACCGGCATGAGCTCGACGCAGTTGACGCCGAGCTCGACCAGGTAGGGGATCTTGTCCACCAGGCCCGCGTAGGTGCCCGGCGCCGGCACGTCCGCCCCGGCGGTGAAGCCGCGCACGTGCAGCTCGTAGATCACCAGGTCCTCGTGCCGGATGCGGGGCGGGCGGTCGTCCTCCCAGTCGAAGTCGTCCAGCGGCACCCGGGATCGGTGGCGGTGCTCGCCGTACCCGGTGGACAGCCGGGCGTAGGGGTCGGCGAGCACGTTGGCAGGGTGGAACGGCGGGCCGGGGCCGTCGGCGCGGTAGCCGTACTCGACGCTCTCGGGGTCGAGGCCGAAGACGGTCATCGACCACACGCCGCCGATCTTGAACGAGTCGGGGAACGGCAGCTCGGCCATCGGCTCGGCCGCGCCGTCCTTGTAGAGGACGAGCGTCATCCCGGTGGCGTGGTTGGAGAACACCGAGAAGTTGATGCCGCCGGGCACCCGCGTCGCGCCGAACGGCAGTGACCGTCCGGCGCGGACGGGGAACCCGGCGATCCGCTGCGTCGGGTAGGCGTCGATGGGCTCAAGCACCGTCATACGGACAACGCCTCCACGCCTTCCTCGATCGACCCCACCACGGTGAAGAAGCCGAGGAATCCCGTCGCGTCCATGATCTCGCGCACGTCGGGCGGCAGCCCGGTCAGCGCCAGCCGGGCGGCGCTGTGCTGCGCCTGCCGGTAGATCAGCAGCAGCACCCGCAGCCCCGCGCTGGACATGTAGGTCGTGCGGCTCAGGTCCAGCACGACGACGCCCTCATCGGGGAACAGCGCCTGCAGCTCCTGCTGGACCCGCGGCGCGGTCTCGCTGTCCAGCCGCCCGTCCATCGTGATGACGGTGATGCCGCCGCGCAGCTGCTTGCGTACGTCCATGTCCGCTCACTCCTCCACCGGCGCCAGGTGCGCCCGCACCGTCACGGGCGCCGCGGAGTCGGGCAGCTTGATCGTCATCGCGGCCGCGTCGAACAGCTGGTACGGCGTGCCGTCGATCTCCACCCACTCCAGCCGGACCCGCCCCGGGGGCAGCGCGTCGGGCGCGACCCGCAGGACCCGGTCGGTGAACCCGTCGGGCCGCGGCTTGAAGTGCAGGGTCAGCGGCTTCCTGTCGAGCAGCAGCCGCTGGTAGACCGTGGCCAGGAAGCACAGCTCGGCGGCGTGGCACATGCTCATCGAGTGGCTGCCCTTGAAGCGCTCGGTGCCGAGCAGGTAGGGGTGGCCGTCGGCGAGCACGTTGAAGTAGACGCCGCCCTCGTCGTGGTCGAGGAAGAAGGCGTTGTAGAAGGACGCCGACTCCCTGGCCCTGCGCAGGAAGGCAGGGTCGCCGGTGTTGCCGGCCAGGATCTGGTAGGCCAGGATCGCCTGCTCCTGCTGCCACCAGGCCTTGCGGTCATGCCAGGTGAAGCGGTGGATGCGCTGGCCGGGGGCGAGCTTGCGCTCGACCACGTCGTACCAGCCGCCGCGCTGCGGGTCGCTGCCGAAGGCGGGCATCTTCTGCCCGATCTGGGCGGCCAGCTCGCGGTAGCGGTCCTTGGGCCTGATCGACATCATCCGCATCAGGTTCCAGGCGATCTTCAGGTTGTGCCCCACGACCGCGCGGTCCTGCTGCCAGTGCCAGCTGGTGTCCGGCGTCCAGTCGGCGTGGAAGCGCTCCTGGACGTAGGGGCTGTCGCCGCGCGGCATGTGCTTGACGATCAGGTCGAACGTCTCCTCCAGCATGTCGGCGTGGCGCTCCTCGCCGGTGGCCAGGAAGAGGTTGATCAGGTAGGCGGGGGCGTGGTCGCCGACGGAGTTCCAGTTCTTCCTCGACTGGTTGGGGCCGAGCGACTCGTGGTTGGGATCGAGCAGGATCGGGTCGATGTGGCTGTAGTAGCCGCCCCTGTCGGGGTCGCGGAAGAACTTCTGGAACAGCCGCAGCGTGCCGTCGACGTCGGAGGCGATGCGCGGGTCGCCGGTCAGGCGGTACAGCTGGGTGGGCCCGGCCAGCGCGTAGATCTGCTCGTACATCGGGATGGCGTCGTAGTCGTCGCCGAACTCCGAGGTGAACAGCTTGTGCTCGATGCCGTCGCGGATGTCGATGCCGTGGTACCAGTACACGACGTCCTCGTCGCGGTCCACGAAGCGCATGTGCTCGCGCAGGTAGGCGGTGCCCTGCTCGGCCACCTCCAGGAAGTCCTCGTCGCCGGTGAGCATGTAGGCGCTGGACATGCCGTAGATCAGCCGGGAGATCGTGTCGGTCTCCTGGGTGAACTGGTCGATCTTGTCGCCGCCCAGGCGCAGCATGGTCCGGTAGGCGGCGTAGTCGATCGGCCCGTCGGGGCCGAACTGGGCCCTGCGGTAGAACTTGCCCAGCTCGCGGATCTGCTTGACCCACCAGTCGGGCTGCTCGAAGGTGTACTCGCCCGGGTGCCGGCCCAGGAAGGTGAGCGCCTTGGCCTCGATGGTGTACTCGTCGTGCTCGGGATAGAAGATGCCGTGCGCGAACAGGTAGCTGCCCGGGGTGAGCAGCTGGTCCAGGTGCCCTGAGGCGTCGATGTACGGCTCGGACAGGTTGCGCACGAACTCGGCCGACATGGTGGGCGTCAGCCGTACCCGCACCTTCCTGTCGTCGTTGGTGCGCAGGTCGATCGTCTGCCCGTCGAAGGCCGTGACGTAGCCGGCGACCAGATCGGAGAAGGTGAAGTCGGGCCGGTACCCGGTCAGGACGGTGCTGTGCTCGGCCGCGAGCAGGTCGATGATCATGCGGGCGAACACGTGGCAGTGGTCGGCGGTGCGCGCGGTGACCAGGTCGCGGTCCACCACGACGTCCTGGTCGGTGTAGAGCGCCCCCATGTTGCGCACGTCGCCGACGAGGTTGTTGTGGCAGGTCACCCGGCGCCCCTCGACGACCTCCGGGATCGGCGAGACGAGCCAGAGCCCGTGGCAGATGACGCCCTTGAGGATGCGCGGGTCGGCGAAGGCGTCCTTCAGCAGCCGCACCGCGGGCGGGAGCTGGTTGACGTCCTCGGTGTAGCGCAGCCGGTCGGAGACCATGCCCGAGGGCACGATCAGCGCGTCGATCCTGCCGAGATCGACGCTCTCCAGGTCGCCCGCCACGGTGAACGGCTGCCGGTATTCGTGCCCGTGGAAGGTCAGGGAACTCTCGCCCCACAGCCGGGTGACGAACTCCACCCGGGCGCCCTCCTCGATGAAGCGACGCTGGTAGTAGTGCAGCTCGGGCTCGACGAAGTCGCTTTCCATCAGGATCGCGATCGTGCGCCCCGCCAGTCGCTGGTCACTCACGATGACACCTCTCACGTCGTCACGAGATCGACGAGGAACGGCCCGGGCTCGGCCAGCATGCGCCCGACGGCCGACTCCACCTTGGCGGGCTTGTCGACCTTGACGGCTGGAACCCCGAGGCTCCTGGCCAGCCGGACGAAGTCGATCTCGGGATGAGACAGGTCGAAGCCCTCGGGGTGCGGGTGCGCCTCGACGCCACGCTCCCGCCAGTACTGCTCCAGGTTGTCGTCCAGCAGCTGGTAGCGGCGGTTGTCGCAGATCACGAACCGGGCGGCCACGCCGTACCTGACGGCGGTCCACAGCGCCTGGATGGTGTACATGCTGCCGCCGTCGCCGGTGAAGGCGACCACCTCGGCTTCGGGGCGGGCCAGCTTGACGCCGATGCCGCCGGGGATGCCGACGCCGAGCGAGCCGCCCCTGGTGGCGAAGTAGCCGCCGGGGGTGCGTCCTGGCAGGTGCCTGGTCAGCGCCGGCGAGGCGGTCAGCGCCTCGTCGAAGACGACCAGCCCGTCGGGAGCGCGGCGCGCCAGCTCGGCGCAGAACAGGTCCATCATCGAGTCGCCGTGGTCCTCCACCGGCCTGTCCGCCAACGGCCTGCCCGAGGGCTTCAGCCGCGCGGCCAGCGCGGCCAGCGTGGGCTTGGGGTCGGCCACCAGCGCGACGTCGACGGGGAAGTTCTTGGCGATCTCGTAGTCGTCCAGGTCGATGTGGACCACCCTGGCCCCGGGCCTGAAGGGGCTGGTCAGCAGCGGGAAGACCTCGGGGAAGACGTAGGTGCCGACGATCAGCACGGCGTCGGCATCCTTGATCATCTCCGCGCTGTGCTCGCCGAACATGTGCCCCAGTTGCCCTTGGTAGAGCGGATGGGTGGCGTCGATGTTGACCTCGGAGTTGTCGACCCCCCACACCGGCGCGCCCAGCGCCTCGGCCACCCGGGTCAGCTCGTCCTGCGCGCCGGAGACCGACACCCCGTCGCCCATCAGGATGACGGGGTTCTCGGCCGCCGCCAGCGCCGCCGCCGCGCGGTCCAGGTCCTCCGCGACGGGCACCGTCGACCGCCGCGGGATGGTGCTGGGCACGGCCGGCTCGTCGGTCAGCTCGTCGAGCACGTCCATCGGCAGCGCCACGAACACGGGGCCGCGCGGCGGCGTCATCGCCAGCTTGACCGCGCGGCGCAGCACCCGCAGCACCGACCCCGGGTGGGTGACCCTGGTGGCGTACTTGGTCACCGGCCGCGCCATCGCGACCAGGTCGGCGGCCATCTGCCCGTCCATCGCCTCGTAGCGCACCCCGGCCTCGCCGGCGATCACCACGAGCGGCGAATGGCCGCGCTTGGCCTGGTAGAGCATGCCGATGCCGTTGCCGAGGCCGACGCCGCTGTGCAGCTGGACCAGCGCGGGTCCGGCGGTGGCGCGGGCGTAGCCGTCGGCGATGCCGACCGCGACCGACTCCTGCAGCGCCAGCACGTACCCCATGGCCGGCGTGTCCTCCAGGACGTCCAGGAAGCCCTGCTCGACGGTTCCCGGGTTGCCGAACATGAGCGTGATGCCGTCGGCCGCGAACTGCTCGAAGATCGCGTTCTTGGCGGGGCGGGCGGCCATGGTCACCAGCCGTAACGGCGCAGGCCGGACTCGAGGACCTCGACCAGCTTCTCACCTGACAGGAACGAGTCAGGAGTGGAGCGGCCGGTGACGAACGGGTAGTCCACGATCACCGAGGTCTCCTTGCCCACGTTGCCGTGGTAGCGCCCGTCGGGACCGGTGGCGTCGCGCAGGATGTACTCCAGCGGGTACGGCGGCGGGCCCATGTTGAAGTCGACGCCCAGGAAGCCGGTGCCGTCCTTGTAGTCGTACTCCTTGCAGTGGCCGGTGACGTGCTTGCCCCACAGGATGCTCTTGCGGTCTTCCCAGTCGCGGGCGAAGGCCAGGCAGGCGATGCCGTAGCACTCGGCCAGGATGGGCTTGCCGGCCCGCAGGAAGTTCAGGATCAGGTCGTGCACGCGGCCGTTGTTGGCCAGGTCGACGATCGGCCCGCTGCCGCCCACGATGACCAGCGCGTCGTATTCGGCGATGTCCAGGCGTTCGACCTCACGGTAGTAGGCCTCGACCTTTCTCAGATATCCGTCGGCGCTGTTGTAAGGACGCTCGGGAATCCACTCGGCCAGGCTGATCGGATTGTCCAGCCTGTTGGACTCGTCCAGCCGCCTGGCCGCCACCGCGACTTCAGGCGTGGTCACGGAGCGGCCGAGCGGGGGATCGATGTAGCCGGGATCCAGGCTCGGCGGCAGGGCATGCGGTCGCTTGCCCGTAGGGGTGGCGAACACGCTCCGGTAGTCCCTCTTGTCGAAGGCCGCGAGCGGTCCGACCAGCTCTTCTCCCCAATATCCGAACTCGGAGAGGACAAAAAGAATGGTGCGTGGCATGTAAAGAATTCAAACAAGGTGCCGTATTCAACGACAAGGCCGCCGGGGCCATTGCGTCAAGTCGATAATTGTCCGCGGCACTTCGTCAGGTGACTGACAGAGCGAGTGGAATTCCATGTCAGAATTCAGTCATGTCCGACGTCGTGCCGGTCCACGGGCAGGCGCACGGTGAAGCGCGCGCCCTCGGGCCCCGAGGTGACCTCGATCGTGCCGCCGTGCCGCTGGGCCACGATGTCCCTGCTGACGTGCAACCCGAGCCCGGTGCCCTTGCCGACGTCCTTGGTGCTGAAGAACGGCTGGAACACCAGCGGCAGCACCTCGTCGGAGATGCCGGGCCCGCTGTCGCGGAACTCCACCAGCGCGTGGTCCCCCTCCAGACGGGTGGTGATCGTCAGCTCGCCGCTGCCGCCCATGGCGTCCACGGCGTTGTCGATGAGGTTCGTCCAGACCTGGTGGAGCTCGCCGGGGAACACCTTCATGTACGGCAGGCCGCCGAAGTCCCGGTGCACGCGCACGTCACGCAGCCGCGGCGCCATCAGCGCCAGCGTGGCCTCCAGCCCCTCGCGCAGGTCGACGTCCTGCTCGGGGGCGCGGTCCAGGTTGGTGTAGGTGGCGATGCGGCGCACCAGCTCGACGACGCGCTGCCCGGCCTCGGCGGCCTCCTCGGCCAGCGCCCGGGTCCGCAGCGCGCACGCCAGGTGCGCCAGCGCGGCCTTCAGCGCCTCGGGACGGACGCCGGCGGCCAGTTCGTCCAGCAGCGCCTTGTCCGCCCCCCGCTCGGCCAGCACCTCATCCAGATCGTCCGGCAGCCCTCCGGCCTCGCGCGCATCCGGCCCGGCCGCGTCCTGGCCCTGGCCGGTCTCGTCGAGGTCCTGGTCGGCCAGCCAGTCGGCCACCTCGTCCACGGCGTCGGCGGCGGCCAGGGGATCCAGGGGGCGCCGGGTGGACAGCCTGTCCTGGACGGCCTCGATCAGGCGGCACTCGGCGTCGGTGGCCAGGCGGCCCCAGGTTCTGGCGGCGGCGGCCAGCCCCGGCACGCCCGCCCGCAGGTCGCCGGCCGCGCGCAGCGCCGCGGCGGCCGGGTTGTTGAGCTCGTGCGCCAGCCCGGCCGCCACCCGGCCCAGTCCCTGGAGCATGCGGCTGCGCCCGGCCTGCCGTTCCATCGCGTTGATGCGGCCGGCCAGCACGGGCAGCAGCACCCTGCTCACCTGCGGGCAGCGTTCCAGCAGGTCGAAGAAGGCCGCCCGGTCGTAGACCATGACCTGCGCCGATCCGACGGCCAGCGCGGTCGCCAGGTACTCGCCGCCGGTCAGCAGCGGCAGCTCGCCGGTGAAGCTGTGCTCGAGCCGCTCCCCCGCGTGCCTGGCCAGCACCTCCTGGCGCCCGTCGAGCAGCTTGGTGATCACGATCTCGCCGCGGAAGAGCACGAAGAAGCCGTCGGCCTGCGCACCCTCGCGGAACAGCGGCTCGCCGTCGCCCAGCTCGCGCAGGGTGCCGGCGTCGGCGAGCCAGCCGAGCTGCTCGGGCGTCAGGTCGGCGAACAGCTCCATCCCGCGCAGCCGGTCGGTTACCCATGGGGGCACAGACACAGGTCCTCCGCGCTTTCTCCCTCGAGCCTGCGCAGCAGGCGGTAGGCGTGGGCCACGGATACGAGCGTGACATGGTGATGCCAACCCTGGAAGGAGCGGCCCTCGAAGTGCTGCAGGCCCGACTCCCCCGCCGCGCCCAGCTCGGCCAGCGCCCTGTTGCGCAGGCCCACCAGTCCCGCCAGGTCGGGCACCCGGTTGCGGCCCAGGTCGGTCAGCCAGATCGGCCGGGTGCCGGTCCTGACGGCGCCCGGCTGCCAGTGCTCGCGCGACCGCGCCGCCCCGTCGTGCCGCCCGTCGGCCGCGTGCCGCTCGGGTGCGCGGGTGGGGCGTGCCGGGCCGTGCTCCGGGGTGTGGGGCAGGCCCGGGCGCCCCGCGCCTCGTGCCGCGGCGTCATGCGGCCGTGGCGTACCCGGGCCGTAGGGGCCTCTCATCGCGGGGCGCAGGCCGCGGCCCTGGAGCGCGTAGAGGCGGGGCCTGATCGGCTCGAGCAGCGGGCGCGCGGGCAGGCCCGGCGCCATCGCGGGCAGCGCGTTCTGGGCGACGCGCACCAGGTACGGCAGGCCGCGCTCGGCCAGGCCGGCGATGAGGTGCTCGACCCCGGGCGTGGAACGGGCGTCCACCACGATGGGCGCGGGCGGCAGGCCCCAGTCGATCACCATCTCGTCGATGGCGTCGAGCAGGTGCCGCCAGCGGGGCCTGCAGCGTTCCTGGGTCGGGACGCGGGTCCTGCTGCGCAGCCCGTCGTCGTCGTCCCAGGAGCGCGGCAGCATGAGCCGCCAGTTGACCGGGCATCCCCCGTCCTCGCCGACCAGGACGACGGCCAGCCCGAGCTGGCAGTTGATGACCCGCCCGGCGGAGTTGACGAACTGCCGCTCGACCCCGACGGACTTGGAGCCGTTCTTGGGGAAGACCACCTCCTCCAGCACCCAGGCCTTGGGCCTGATGGCCTGGACGAGGAGCTGGGCGAGGCGTTGGCGTACCGGGCCCCAGTCCCACGGGCTCTGGTTGACGAACTGCTGCAGGCACTGGTCGACGGGCCGCCCGACGACGTGGTCGGAGATCCGGCGGATGGACTTGCGGCCTGGTACCGAGACCAGGCCCTGGACGTAGACCTCGCCCCATCGGCGCTGGTCGGAGCGGAGGAAGGAGCCGAACAGGTCTTCGCAGTAAGGCGTGAGCCAGGTTCCGTCAGCATACAAGTCCGCGAGAATCGCCATAACGCCGCCCCTATATATCCGGAAATATCCAATTTCTAAGTATTCGAATTACCGGGGAGGATGACAGGAGGCGTTTATCGTGGCACCGTCACTTCTATCTATGACGTCCAGGTGAACAGGCAGCGAGCAGCCGCCCCCCGAATACCGGGGAGCGGCTGCCGCGTATTCGATTCATCCGGTGATTAGCTCAGCGGCCCTTTCGGCGATCATCATGATCGTGGTGTGCGGGTGCGCGCTGACCAGCGAGGGCATGATCGAGCCGTCGGCCACGCGCAGCCCCTCCACGCCGCGCACGCGCAGCTGCGGGTCGACGACGGCGTGCGCGTCGGTGCCCATCCGGCACGAGCCTGCGAAGTGGTAGTAGGAGCCGGTGTTGGCCTTGACCCAGGCGCGCAGCTCGTCCCTGGTGGCCACCTCGGGCCCGGGCGCGACCTCGGCGAGCTTCCACTCCTCCGCGAAGGCCCTGGTGCGGTAGATGTCCCTGGCGATCTCCACGGCAGTGACCGTGCGTTCGAGGTCGACGGGATCGTCGAAGTAGCCGGCGTTGATGCGCGGGTAGGCCACCGGGTCCGTGCTTGCCAGCCGTACCGAACCTCTGGAGACGGGGCGGACGAGGCCCGTCAGGCTGAGGATCACGTGCGGGTCGACCAGTTCGGTGACGTCGGCGACGGGCTGGCCCGTCTGGACGCGGCGGATCACGTTGGCGAAGAACTTCTCGCCGAACGGCGCCCGGTGCACCAGGCAGATCTCCAGGTCGGGCACGGGCAGGCCCGGCTCGGAGCCGCAGAACAGCGCGACCTCCGTGACGTTGCCGCGCGGATCCTCGCCCGGCCGGTCCAGGTAGCCGATCGGTCCGATGACCAGCGGATGGTCGTGGAAGTTGGCGCCCACGCCGGGCAGGTCGGCCTGCACGCGGATGCCGAACTCGCTCAGCTGCTCCGGCGCCCCGAGCCCCGACAGCAGCAGCAGCTTGGGCGACTGGATCGCGCCCGCGCATACGACGACCTCGCCTTCGGCCCGCGCGGTGCGCGTCCGGCCGTCCTTGCGGTA
This sequence comes from Nonomuraea sp. NPDC050536, assembly GCF_044457685.1. Classification (NCBI taxonomy): domain Bacteria; kingdom Bacillati; phylum Actinomycetota; class Actinomycetes; order Streptosporangiales; family Streptosporangiaceae; genus Nonomuraea; species Nonomuraea sp. NPDC050536. The sequence goes on along the minus strand of NZ_JBITHD010000001.1, from coordinate 1,220,966 downwards.
CTCCACGCCCACGCAGCGGTCGCCCTCGAACAGCAGCCGCGTCGCGGGCGCCCCGTCCAGGGCGGTGAGGTTCGGGCGCACCAGGACGGGATCGAGGTAGGCCTCGCGGGCGCCGTGGCGAAGCCCGTCCTTGATGTTGACGTGGTGCCACCCGGCGCCGAACAGCCCGGCGTTGAAGTCGTCCAGCCGGGGATGGCCCAGCTCGACGCAGGCGTCGATGAACGTCCGCGACACCGGGTTGCCCGTGTCGGCCGCGTCGACGACCGTCAGCGGGCCGCCCTTGCCGCCCAGCGGGTTGTGCCCGTCCTGCTGGTCCTCCAGCCTCTGCAGGTACGGCAGGACGTCACGGAAGGCCCATCCCGGGCAGCCGTGGTAGGCCCAGTCGTCGTAGTCCTGGGGGCGGCCCCAGGTGTGCATCATGTGGTAGACGTTCGAGGTGCCGCCGAGGCCGCGCCCGGCGGCCGAGTAGACCTGGCTGCCGCCCAGCCCGGGTTGCGGCTCGCTCATGTAGGCCCAGTCCAGCTCGGTGAGCAGCACCTCGTTCCACCGGTGCGGCGTCCTGACCGCGTCGGTGACCTTGGCGTCGCCCGCCTCGAGCAGGAGCACGGTGGCGTCGGGATCCTCGCTGAGCCGGGCGGCCAGCACGGACCCCGCGGCGCCCGCGCCGATGACGATGTAGCGGTAGGTGTCGGCCACGGCCTGCTCCTTCACGCGATCAGATCCGCCGCGCGCTCCCCGATCATCGTGGTGGCGGCGGCGGTGTTGCCTGCGGGGATGGTCGGCATGATCGAGGCGTCGGCCACGCGCAGCCGCTCGATGCCGTGCACGCGCAGCTCGGGATCGACGACCGCCATCAGGTCGCGGCCCATCCGGCAGGTGCCCACCGGGTGCCAGACCGTGGTCGCGGAGGCCCGCACGTACGCGCGCAGGTCGGCGCTGCGGCCGGGCGCGCTCTCGCGGTCACGGAACGGCGACAGCGCGGCGGTGTGCGCCAGCTCCCTGGACAGGTCGATCCCGCGCACGAGCGTCTCCAGGTCCGCCTCGTTCTCCAGGTAGCGGGGATCGACGCGCGGCAGGTCGGCGGGATCGGCGGAGCGCAGCGTGAGGGTTCCCCTGCTGCGCGGCCGTACCAGCACGGGGGCGAAGGTGAAGACGGGACCGTCGATGCGATAGGCGTCCTCGACGAACTGCACGGGGCCGAACAGCAGCTGCAGGTCGGGGTCGGCGGGCGGGAACAGGCCCGCCTCGGCCAGCAGCTCGGGCAGCGGCATGTCGACCGAGGCCGCGTAGGCGACGCCGAGGATCAGGTGGTCGTGCAGGTTCGCGCCCACCCCCGGCAGGTCGTCGACGACCTCGATGCCCAGGTCGCGCAGGTGCTCCTCGGGGCCGATGCCCGACAGCATGAGCAGCTTCGGGGTGGCCAGCGCGCCGCCGGACAGGATCACCTCGGCGCTCGCCTCTGCGCGGTGCGTCCGGCCGTTCCTGACGTACTCCACGCCGGTCGCCGTCGAGCCGTCCAGCAGCACCCGGGTGGCGCGGGCGCCCGTCTCCACGGTCAGCCTGGGGTGGCCGATCAGCGGCTCCAGGTAGGCGGCCGAGTTGCTGGACCGCTCGTTGTCCTTGGTCCTGGTCGACTGGTAGGAGAACGCGCCCTCCTGCCGGTAGCCGTTGTAGTCCCAGTCGTCGCCGCCGGGGAAGCCCAGCTCGAGCGCCGCCTGGATGAACGCCTTCGACACCGCCGACGGGCTGGCCACGCGCGAGACCTTGAGCGGTCCGCCGGCGCCGCGGAAGTGGTCGGCGCCGTCCTCGTAGTCCTCGGCGCGCTTGAAGCACGGCAGCACCTCGTCGTACGACCAGCCCTCGTTGCCCAGTTCGGCCCAGTGGTCGTAGTCGCGCCGGTTGCCCCTGACGTACAGCATCGCGTTGACCGACGTGCCGCCGCCGAGCACCCTGCCCTGCGGCAGCGCGATGGACCGCCCGCCCAGCCCCGGCTGCGGCTCGGTCACGTGCGTCCAGGTGACGTCGGGGTCGCCCCACAGGGAGACCATGGACGGGATGTCGGTGCGCCTGATGGCCTCCCTGTCGGCGGGGCCGCCCGCCTCGAGCAGCAGGACCGTGGCCTGGGTGCGTTCGATCAGCCGGGCGGCCACCACCGCGCCGGCCGCGCCGGCGCCGACGACCACATAGTCGTAGCCGGGCATCAGCGGGCCTCCGGTCCGATGACCCAGTGCTCGGTCACGACCATCCGGTGGATGTAGCGGGGTTCGACGAAGGCGTGCAGGTCCTCCTGCGCCTTGGCGAACTCGGCCGAGGCCAGCGCCGCCGCCAGCGCCTCGCGGTCGTCGAACCAGAGCTGGAAGGCGGCGTCGAGCACCGCCTCGCCGATGCCGTAGTAGCCGTCGCGGGTGTGGCACTGCAGGTAACGGCGCAGTCCCGGCACCCTTCTGACCAGCTCGGCGTGCGTGTCGAGGCTACGTGCGCGGAAGTCCGCCAGCGGCAGGCCCTCCTTCCGCTTGACCAGCACGATCAGCTTCACGCCCCCGGCGTCCTCGGGGCCCTCGACCAGCTCGTGGGCGTCGGTGTCGAGCACCACCGTGCGCCAGAACGCCGCCCAGGTCGGCTCGTCGCGGCGGGCGCCCTCCAGGAACTCCGGCGTCTGCAGGGACTCCAGCTGCTCCTGCTCGTTGCGCAGCCAGATCTCGGCCACGCCGCTCCACAGGGGCTCACCTTCGTCCTCGAAGAACGGGATCCTGGTGTCGATGAGGTATCTCCTGATCTGCGGAATCTTGCTCGCGTACGTGATGGCGTGCACGTTCAGCCAGTACTGCTGGAACTCCCGCTCGGTCATTCCCGGCCTCGGTGCCGCGAAGATGAGTTGATGGATCACCGCATACCTCCGTCACAGCCGGCGTGGACTCCGACGCTAGGAGCGCGTGATCTGCCCGAGAAGCGTGCGCGGCAGTCGCACGCGGACAAAGTCAAGTCGGCGCGGCTACTTGGCCATGTCTCGTTCCTGAAGAAAGATCGCGCGGATTCACAGGAAGTCCGTAGGATTCCTTCAGACAACCGAGAAAGGCGGCGTGATGGCCGAGGACGAGCGCGCTCCGGCGGGGATCGACCCCACCGTGCCGAGCGTGGCCCGCATGTACGACTACTACCTCGGCGGGAAGGACAACTTCGCCTCGGACCGGGAAGCGGCCCAGAAGATCATCGAGCTGGTGCCGAGCATCACGGACATCGCCAAGGACAACAGGGAGTTCCTGATCCGCGTCGTCCGCACCCTGGCCGCCAACGGGATCCGGCAGTTCGTCGACATCGGCACCGGGCTTCCGACGCAGCAGAACGTGCACCAGGTGGCACTGGACGCGGCGCCCGACGCGCGGATCGTCTACGTGGACAAAGACCCGATCGTGCTCGTCCACGCCCGGGCGCTGCTGATGGACAACCCCCGCACGATCGTCATCAACGCGGACATGCGCGATCCGAAGGGGATCGTCGAGCATCCCGAGCTGCGCTCGCACATCGACTTCAGCCGGCCCGTGGCGATGCTGCTCTTCGCGATCCTGCACTTCGTGCCCGACCAGGACGAGGCCGCCTCGATCGTCACCGCGCTGCGGGGGCCGCTCGCCTCCGGCAGCTACCTGGCCCTCTCCCACAGCTACGCGGGAAGCCTCACCCAGGACACGATCCAGCGGGGCCAGTCGGTCTACCGCACGGCCACGCCTGGCTCGATCACACCCCGCACCCAGGACCAGGTCGGCTCGCTCTTCGCAGGCCTCACGATGGAGCCGCCGGGCGTCGTGCCCGTGCAGGCGTGGCGCCCGGACTGGCACGACGTCCGGCCCGACTTCACCCTCCCTGGCCTCCTCGGCGGCGTCGCCCGAGTTCCCTGACGTTCCACGGGCGGTTGGTGGCACCACTGTCTGGCGCGCGTTCCTCGGCGCCCGTCACCCGATGGTGAGATCACCGGCTTGCCTGTGCGTGCCTGCTTCACATCGCGGTCAGACCTTCCGCCCCGGCTGTCGCTCTGCCCGTCGTCAACGAGCTGCGGGGTCTCGTCGCGGCATGCCGTACATGCGGCTTCTGAGACGCGGGCGGCGAGGGGGATGGACCGAAAAATATCCCGGGCGGTGGCGTCCGATGCGCACGCGTCGGCGAGGGCACCACCGCCCGGGCCCGGGGGGCCATTGGCCGAAGGACCGGATAACGGCGCAGATTGTTATCCGCCCCCCACGAGGCGTTCGACCTACCTATATCCTGCCTTGTGGCGATTGCATGTTCAAGTGCAGATGCAATTGCAGAAGCACCCATTGCGCCATAATTACCGCGACTTGGGGCGCGGACCGAGCACAATGGTCTGCGTGAGTACAGCGCCAGCGCACCGGATGAACGAAGCCAACGGCGGACCCACGGTGGTCCGCATTCTCCTCGGCGGCCACCTGCGACGCCTGCGCGAGGCGCGCGGCCTCACCCGGGACGCCGCCGGGCACGTGATCCGGGCATCCGAATCCAAGATGTGCCGGCTGGAGCTCGGCCGCGTCGGCTTCAAGGCACGCGACGTCTCCGATCTGCTGACCTTGTACGGCGTGAGCGACGAGGAACGCGCGTCCCTGCTCGAGATGACCCGCGAGGCCAACGCGCCCGGCTGGTGGCAGCACTACAGCCCGGTGCTGCCGACCTGGGGCGAGGCCTTCGTGGCGCTGGAGGAGGCGGCCAGCGTCATCCGCGCCTTCGAGATCCAGTTCCTGCCGCCGCTGCTGCAGACGGACGACTACGCCCGCAATCTCCTGGCACTCCAGCATCCCGACTCGCCCGACGCCGAAACGTCCCAGCGGGTCTCCCTGCGCGCCCGGCGCCGTCAACTGCTCGACCAGCCCTACGGTCCCCAGCTGTGGGCGGTGATCGACGAGGCGGCCCTGCGCCGTCCGATCGGTGGCGCAGAGGTCATGCGGGCCCAGATCGACCATCTTATCCAGACGGCGGAGACGTACCAGCACATCACGATCCAGGTGCTGCCTTATTCCAAGGCCAGCCATGTGACGTGCCCCGGCTTCACCCTGCTGCGCTTCGCCGAGCGGGACCTTCCCGACGTGATCTATCTCGAGCACCTCACGGGCGCGCTCTACCTGGACAAGCCCGATGAGGTTCAGGCTTACCGCGTGGCGATGGACCAGCTCACGATCTACGCCCTGACGCCCGCCGACAGCCTCGCCTTCCTCCACTCCCTCTGACCACCCCGCCCTCGGGCTCCCTGCCCCCACGCCCCCGCTGTACAGGGCGCCGACCCCGCCGAAACGCCGACCCGGCGCCTTGGAGACCTGCGATAGCTCACGGTGACGTGCATCTGCAGCGACGTCTTGGACGCCCTGGGTGCCGCCGGGTCGCGTCGTGGGGGCGGCGTTTGCGTTTCGTCGTGGTTGGGGGCAGTTGCGTTCCGTCGCGATTGGTGTGGGGCTCGCCGTACACCTCATGAGGGTGATGCGGGCTGGGCCGCGGGGGTGATGCGGAGTGGGCCGCGGACGGTGCCGCGGCCCACGCTGGGTTAGAGGTTCTTGAGGAGGGAATGCATTTGCGCTACCTCTGCCTGCTGGGCGGACTCGATCGACTTGGCGAGGGACTTGGCCTCGGGGTTGGAGCCCTGGGTCTGCTCGGTGCGGGCCATGTCGATCGCGCCGGTGTGGTGAGCGATCATGAGGCGGACGAAGAGCCGGTCGAAGGCCGCGCCCTTGGCGGATTCGAGCTTCTTCATGTCCTCCTCCGACATGATGCCGGGCATTTCATGACCCATGCCGCCGGACGGAACAGGCTTGCCCCAGGCGTCCAGCCAGCCGCGCATGGTCTGGATCTCCGGGTCCTGGGCAGCCTTGATCTTGGCGGCCAGGTCCTTGACCTGCGGGTTCTGCGCGCGGGTGGCCGCCAGATCGGCCATCTCCACGGCCTGCCGGTGGTGCGGGATCATCATCTGGGCGAACATCACGTCCGCGCCGTTGAAGGCAGTGCCCGACGGCGAGGACATGTCATGGGAAGTCGCTGTTGCGGCGGCGGGCGACGGCATTGTGGCCATATCGCGGGAAGTCCCGCCGCACGCCGTCAGCGCCGCGAGCGCCCCGACTGCCAGAGATGTGAGGATGATGCGGTTGGTCATGGTTCTCCTTCGGTGATGCGGTGAAAGGTCGTCTGTCGCGCGACAGCCGGCCTAGATGCGCAGCACCGACAGGAGGGTGATGATGGGCTGCGGCGGCGGTCTGGCCACGGGAAGTGCCACGATCTCGCCGTCGGAGGGTTCTTCTCGGGTACGGCGCGCCAGCCCGGCCGCCGCGATCAGCGTCAGCACCAGCAGTGGCACGAGCACGGCAAGGCAGACGGAGCTCGGGTCCGGCATCCGATGATCGTCCGAGGCCGTCGAGGGCGCGCCCTGAAGGTGCTCACGCGCCGACATCGCCATCCCCGAGGACGGCGTGACGTGCCCGAGGGTGTGCATCCCGCACACCCCTACTACGAGGAATACGAACAGAAGCATCCCACCCAAGGGCATACGGACCGAGCTGCCCATACTCCCCCTCAGCTAGATCGACCCGCCGAATGCTGAGCACCATACTACGACGAGCAATCGTAGGATCGACACGAGGCACGCCCGTGCCCATCGCGCCATGCATCGTCAGGCGATACTCAGATCGCATGACCGGTCGGCGTACCGAGACCTGGACGGGCCGCCCCCGACGACCCTGTCCTCGCTTACCCGGAATCCCTTTCGGATGTGCCCGTCTCGTCGACCCTTTCGGGTATGCCCGTCTCGTCGGCCCTTTCGGATGTGCCCGTCTCGTCGAGCCTCTCGGGTGCCTGTTCGGTGAGGACTCGTTGCGCTACGGCGAAGGCGGAGTTGGCCGCCGGGACGCCGCAGTACACCGCGGTCTGGAGGAGGACTTCCTTGATCTCGTCGGGCGTGAGGCCGTTGCGGAGCGCGGCCCGCACGTGCATGGCCAACTCCTCCAGATGCCCCCGGGCGACGAGGGCGGTAATCGTGATGCAGCTACGGGTGCGACGATCGAGCCCCGGCCGGTTCCAGATACCGTCCCAGGCGTAACGGGTAATCATGTCCTGGAAGTCCGCGGTGAACGGCGTCGTCCTGGCCACCGCGCGATCCACATGCTCGTCCCCCAACACCTCCCGCCGAGTCCGCATCCCCGCCTCCCAACGCCCATCCCCGCCATCCCCGGCCTCCTCAGCAGGCGCGGCGTCCCCGGCACTCGAAGTGTCCCCGGCACAAGCGGTGTCCCCGGTATGCGTGGTGTCCGTCGAAGGCGGGATGTCCACGGAAGCCGTGGTCTCCATGGAAGGTGGGGGTGCTGGCTTGCCGTACTGGAGGAAGGTGAGGATGGCGTGGGCGGACGCCTCGGGGCGTTGGACGGTGGCGAGGTGGGCGGCGTCGGGGAGGACCGTGAGGGTGGCGTCGGGGATGGCCTTGGCAAGCGTGAGAGCGTGGTCGAGCGGCGTGGCGGGGTCGTCGGAGCCGGCGATGACCAGGGTGGGCGCCTTGATCGTGGGTAGGCGGTCGCGGAGGTCGTAGGCCGCGAGGGCCTCGCAGCAGGCCGCGTACCCCTCGGGGTCCACCTGGTCGAGCATGTCCAGCACCCAGCCGCCGTCGAAGCCGTTGGTGAACCAGCGTTCGGCCAGCGCCGGTGCCAGGATCCGCACTCCTTCCCTGCGTACCAGTGCGGCCCGTTCGAGCCATGGTCCCGGCTCGCCGAACCGCGCCGACGTGCAGCACAGCACCAGCCCGGTCACCCGCCCGGTCACCCGCGTCGCGATCGCCGTGGCGACCGCCCCGCCCAGCGAGATCCCTCCCACAGCGAACCGCTCGTCCTCCACGAGCTCCAGTACGGCCGCCGCAATCTCCTCCACCGACAACGAACCAGCCCCCGCCGAAGACGAGCCAGCCCCTGAGAAGGAGTCGGTCTTGCGTGAGCGCGGGGGGGTGTCTCCTGAAAGGGGGGAGGGGGAGAGGCCGTGGCCGGGGAGGTCGTAGCGGAGGACTCGGTAGAACTGGGTGAGGCGGGACAGGTGGGGGCGCCAGACGTCCAGAGTGGTGCCGAGCGAGGGGCCGAGGACCAGGAGCGGTGCTCCGGATGGGCCGTCGATGCGGTGATGCAGCTTCACAGCTCTCCCAGGATTCTGTCGATCAGTTCCGAGGCCACGCCGAGGTAGCCGCCCGGGTCCTGGTCGGCATCGGGGTGTACGGCGAGCCGTTCGGAGACGAGGCCGGATCCGGTGAGCCCGGCGTTCGCCCGCATCTTGTCCGGAAATATCAGCAATCCGGTGACGAGCTCGACCGCCGTGGCCGTGGCTCCCCCGGTGAGCCGGAGGCACTCCCGCAGCGGAAGCCACGAAGCCTGCCACGCCCCGGCCGCCCGCTCGTGCTCGCCCACCGCGTAGAGCACCTGGGCGTACGCGGGCACCTGCAGCGAAGCCGACCGGATCAGGATCGACAGGGCGGAATTCCGCTTGTGCGGCATGGCCGACGAACCGCCCTCCGTCGACTCGGCCACCTCCCCCACCTCGGTCTGCGCCAGGAGGATCACGTCGGTCGCCAGCTTGCCGAGGGCGCTGGCCGTACCGGCCAATGCGGCCCCCAGCGAGGAGACGACGGAGCGCTCGGCGTGCCATGGGTAGGCGGGGGCGGCGAGGCCGAGCTCGGCGGCGTAGAGGTCGACCAGGGCGAGGGCGTCCCAGCCGCGCTCGACCATGGCCGCGAGCGTCCCGGCGGCGCCGCCGAGCTGGGCGGGGAAGCGGAGGGCGGTCAGCGCGTCGCGGGCCCTGATCAGCCCGGCGAGCCAGCCCGCGGCCTTGAGCCCGAAAGTGGTGGGTACGGCGTGCTGTCCCAGCGTACGCGCGGCCATCACGGTCGCCCGGTGGGTGTCGGCGAGCGCGGCCAGTGTCTGTATGACCGTGGCCAGGTCGTCCAGGATCACGCCCACCGCCCGGGACGACACGAGCATCGCCGCGCTGTCCACGATGTCCTGACTGGTCGCCCCCAGATGCACAAATTCCGCCGCCGAAGCACCTCCAGGACCCGAGGGAGGCTGGTGGCGGAGGGTGGTGCGGAGGCTGGTGAGGAGGGGGAGGATGGGGGTGGCGGAGGCGCGGGACTGGAGGGCGAGTTCGGCGGGGTCCGGCGTGAGGGAGGCCGCGACCCGGGTGATCGTCTCGGCGGCCGACGCGGGGATGAGGCCCAAGCGGGCCTGAGCGCGCGCCAGGGCGCCCTCGCACTCCAGCATGGCCCGCACCCACGCCTCGTCCGAGGTGACCCCCGCCACCCGGGTCCCCGCGACCACGGGCGCGAGCAGGTCAGAACTCAAGGAAAACCGTCTCCCCCGCCCCCTGCAACCGCACGTCGAAGCGATACGAGTCTCCCTCAGAAGAGGCGATGAGCGTGGCACGCCGCGCGGGCTCCAGCGAGTCGAGCAGCGGATCCGGCACGTCCGCGAGGTAGACCCGGGTCAGCAGCGACCGCAGCAGCCCGCGGGCGAAGACCTGCAGGGAGAGGTACGGCCCGCCAGGCCGCGCCGTACGGAATCCAAAGGAACCATCAGCAGCTGTGGCGCACCGCCCGAACCCCGACACGGCCCCGGGAGTGCGCAGGAGTGCGCCCCCGGACCCGGGGGAGCCGGTCCAGAGCTCGAGCAGCGCGTCGGGCACCGGCTCCCCCGCGCCGTCGAGCACCCGGCCGGCCAGGGTGATCGCCCCGGGGTGCCCGGAAGGGACCAATTCCCAGTCGCCGGGGTAGGGCAGGGCGTGGCTGAAGAAGGGACCCACGGTCTGCGACGGGGTGATCATCACGCCTCCATCGGGGTGCGCCCGAGCACGATGTCGAAGCGGTATCCGAGGGCCCACTCGGGTTCGGTCAGCTCCAGCTCGAACGTCGAGATGAGCCGCTGTCTGGCGGCCTCGTCGGGGATGGACTGGAAGATCGGGTCGAACGGGAACAGCGGATCGCCGGGGAAGTACATCTGGGTGACCAGCCGCTGCGTGAACGCCTGCCCGAAGACCGAGAAGTGCAGGTGCGCGGGCCGCCAGGCGTTGGGGTGGTTGCGCCACGGATAGGCGCCGGGCTTGATGGTGACGAAGCGGTAGTTGCCCAGCGAGTCGGTCAGGCAGCGTCCCGCACCGGTGAAGTTGGGGTCGAGCGGCGCCGGGTGCTGGTCGACGGGGTGGGCGTAGCGGCCTGCGGCGTTGGCCTGCCAGAGCTCGACCAGCGTGCCGGGCACGGGCCGCCCGCCGGAGTCGAGCACGCGGCCGGTGACGATGATCCGCTCGCCGATGGGCTCGCCGGCGTGCTGGCGGGTCAGGTCGTGGTCGAGCTCGCCGACCTCCTCGTGGCCGAAGACCGGGCTGGTCAGCTCGATCGCGTCCGGGTCGGCCGTGAACGGCACCGGCTTCTGGGACGGCGCCCGCAGCGCGGTGCTGCGGTAGGCGGGGCTCAGGTAGGGAGGGTGGGTCACGGCAGCAGCTCCGTTCCGGTCGCGGCGCGCACCTCGTCAGCACTCACTCCGGGCGCCGTCTCCACGAGGCGGAGGCCGGAAGGCGTGACGTCGATGACGGCCAGGTCGGTGATGATCCGGTTCACGCACGCCTTGCCGGTCAGCGGCAGCGTGCACTCCGGCAACAGCTTGGGGCTCCCGTCGCGGGCGGTGTGCTCCATCACCACGAGCACGCGGCGGGCGCCGTGCACGAGATCCATCGCGCCGCCCATGCCCTTGATCATCTTGCCGGGGATCGCCCAGTTGGCCAGGTCGCCCGTGGCCGAGACCTGCATGGCGCCGAGCACGGCCACGTCCACGTGCCCGCCGCGGATCATGCCGAACGACAGCGACGAGTCGAAGTAGGAGGCGCCGGTGGTGACCGTGACGCTCTCCTTGCCCGCGTTGATCAGGTCGGGATCCACCTCGTCGGGAGTCGGGTAGGGGCCGACGCCGAGGATGCCGTTCTCCGAGTGGATCACCACGGTCCGGCCGCCGAGGTGGGCGGGGATCAGCGTGGGCAGGCCGACGCCGAGGTTGACGTAGCAGCCGTCGGGCAGCTCGGCCGCCGCCCTGGCCGCGATCTCATCTCTGGTCCAGGCCATCAGGAACGCACGATCCTCTTCTCGATGGGCTTGTCGGCGGCTTCCGAAGGGGTCAGGGCCACCACGTGCTGCACGAAGATCCCCGGGAGGTGTACCTCGGCCGGGTCCAGCTCGCAGAGCTCCTCGACCTCGGCGATCGTGACCCGCCCCGCCATGGCGGCCAGCGGGTTGAAGTTCCGCGCGGCCTTCGAGAACACGAGATTTCCGTAAATATCGCCTTTCAAGGCTCGCACCAGCGCGAAGTCCGTCACGATCGACCGCTCCAGCAGGTACGGCACGCCGTCGAAGACCCGCACCTCGCGAGGAGGCGAGGCCACGGCCACGGTCCCGTCGGGGTGGTAGCGCCACGGGAGCCCGCCCGACTCGACCAGGGTCCCCACCCCGGCGGGCGTGTAGAAGGCGGGGATCCCGCTGCCTCCGGCGCGCAGCCGCTCGGCCAGCGTCCCCTGCGGGATCAGCTCGACCTCCACCTCGCCGGCCAGGTACTGCCGGGCGAACTCCTTGTTCTCCCCCACGTACGACCCGGTGACGCGGGCGATCTGCCCGGCGCCCAGCAGTTCGCCGAGCCCGCGCCCGTCGGTGCCGCAGTTGTTGGACACCACGTGCAGCCCGCCGACCCCACCGGCCAGCAGCGCGCGGAGCAGCACCGACGGCACCCCGGCCAGCCCGAACCCGCCGACGGCGATCGAAGCCCCGTGGCCGATCACCGAGACCGCGGCGGCAGCGGAATCCACGACCTTGTTCACCACGGCATCCCCACGTAGTTCTCGGCCAGCGTCGTCGCGGCGGCTTCTGAGGAGGTCACGTAGTCGAGGTAGGAAAGCTGCAGGCGCCGCCCGTAGGCGTCGTCGGACTCGAAGGTGTGCAGCAGGGTGGTCATCCACCAGGAGAAGTGCTGTGCCCGCCACACCCGCTTCAGGCACGCCGCCGAGTACCCGTCGAGCAGCTCGGCCGAGCCGGTTCTGAAGAACAGGTCGAGCGCCTCGGTCAGCACCCGCACGTCGGCCACGGCCAGGTTGAGCCCCTTGGCTCCGGTGGGCGGCACGATGTGGGCGGCGTCGCCGGCCAGGTACAGCCGGCCGTACTGCATCGGCTCGGCGACGAAGCTGCGCATGGGCGTGACGCCCTTCTCCACGATCTCACCCGTCGACAGCGTGAAGCCGGGCACCGACTCCAGGCGGGCCTTGAGTTCGGCCCAGATGCGCTCGTCCGGCCAGTCGTCGAGCGAGGCGTCCGGCGGGACCTGCAGGTAGAAGCGGCTGATCGTGGGCGATCGCATGCTGTGCAGGGCGAAGCCGCGTTCGGTCCTGCTGTAGATCAGCTCCTCGGAGGAGGGCGCCACCCGGGCCAGGATCCCCAGCCAGGCGAAGGGATACTCCCGCTCGAAGTACGTCAACTCCCCCGAAGGGATCGCAGGCCGCGAGATGCCGTGGAAGCCGTCGCACCCGGCGATCACCTCGCAGTCCAGCCGCTCGCCGCCGAAGGTCAAGTACGGCGCGGCCTCCAGCGAGTGCACCTCCACGTCCTCGACCTCGAACCGGACGTCACCGCCGGCCTCGAGCCGGGCGGCGATCAGGTCCTTGACCACCTCCTGCTGGCCGTACACCGTGATGGCACGGCCGGGCACGAGCTTCTCGAACGGGATCCGGTGTCCCGAGCCGCCGTAGCGCAGCTCGATCCCGTGGTGCACCAGCCCCTCGCGCAGCATCCTGTCGCCGACGCCCGCCTCGACGAGCGTGTCCACCGTGCCCTGTTCGAGCACCCCTGCCCTGACCCGCCGCTCCACGTAGTCGCGGCTACGCCGCTCGAGCACGACCGAGGAGATGCCGCGCAGATGGAGGAGGTGGGACAGGAGCAGACCTGCGGGGCCTGCCCCGATGATCCCGACCTGAGTTCGCATGAGGAGAGCATGCAGCCCGCGCCCGGGCCGAACCCAGAGGGGCCTTCCACTCAGTGGAATAATTGCCCCATGGCAGGCGGATCCCGTGAACCCGGCAGGTCGGTGACCTCGCGTGTCCTGGCCATCCTCGGCGCGTTCGACGCCGAGCACCCGCTGCTGAGCCTGTCCGACCTGGCCAGGCGCAGCGGCCTGGCGCTGAGCACGGTGCACCGGCTGACCGCCGAGCTGGAGGGGTGGCAGGCGCTCAGCCGCGCGCCCGACGGCCGGCTGCGCGTCGGGCTGCGACTGTGGGAGCTGGGCCAGCTCGCGCCCGGGCGCCTGCAGGACGTGGCCCACCCCTGGCTGCAGGACCTGTTCACCGGCACGGGCGAGAACGTGCACCTGGCCGTCCGCGACGGCCTGGAGGTGCTCTACGTCGACAAGGTGTACGGCAGGCGGGCGGTACCCATCGTGTCGCGGGTGGGCAGCCGGCTGCCGATGCACCCGACGGGGGTCGGCAAGGCGCTGCTGGCCTACGAGCCTGACTGGTTCGTCGAGGCCTACCTGCGGCGCAGCCTGGAGCGGCCGACCTCGCACACGATCACCGAGCCGGGGCGGCTGGCCCGCGAGCTGGCCACGGTGCGCGCCCAGGGGTACGCGCTGACGTTCGAGGAGATGACGCTGGGCTCCTGCTCGGCCGCCGCGCCGGTGCTGGTGGACGGGCGGCCGGTGGCGGCGCTCGGCATCGTGCTGGCCTCCAGGCGGGCCAGGGAGCTGCCCAGGCTGGTGGACCCGCTGCTACATGCCGCATCGGGGATCGCAGGGGCACTCCTGGGGTCTAGTAACCCCATGTAAGCGCGTGATGGCTGTCCGTTATATGCTGTTGGTCATACGAGATCCCTTTCTCGTGTGGCGGCCGCCCGCCCTACTTCGCCGTCGCGGCGGGCGGCCTTGTCCTTGATCGAGAAATATCCGAGCGAGGGGTGAAACGCCCGGCGCCCAGCCGGACAGCTCTGAGGTGTATCGACCGATGAGGAGCTGTAGATGCGATTGATCACCGTGCTCGCCGGAGCCGTCCTCGCGGCCGGGGCGCTGTCCCCTGCCGCGAGCGCCGCCACGCGCCCCACGCTGGCCGACTGCGTGGGCAAGCCGCAGGTGAAGCCCAAGGAGATCATCCTGGCGTGCGCGGACGGGGGCGACGTCGTGCACAAGCTGAAGTGGACCTCGTGGGGCAGGCGGACGGCCCAGGCGACCGGTGTGGAGAGCGTCAACACCTGCGACCCGAACTGCGTCGCGGGACACTATGAATCCCACCGGGTCAAGGTGACGCTGCGCGGCGACGGCAGGCACTTCACCAAGATCATCATCAACGGCAAGGTGCACGAGAGGCGGTAGCGGCTTCGTGGCCGATCGGGCGCGTGAGCGGTTCACTCGCGTGTTCGCCGACCACCACCGGGCCGTGCTCGGCTACCTGCTGCGGCGGGCCGACGAGCACGACGCGCAGGACGCTCTGTCGGAGACGTTCCTGGTGGTCTGGCGCAGGCTGGACGCGGTTCCGGCCGACGACCCGCTGCCGTGGCTGATCGGCGTGGCGCGCAACGTGCTCAACAACCAGCGCAGGAGCGCGGTCCGGCGGGAGGCGCTGCGGGAGCGGGTGATGGCGCACGCCGTACCCGCCCATCACGACCCCGCGCCCGCGCCGGACGGCGCGGTGATCTCGGCGCTGCGGCTGCTCGGGGAGCGCGACCGGGAGGTCCTCATGCTGCACGCGTGGGAGGACCTCTCGGCGGCGCAGATCGCCCAGGTGATCGGCGGCACCGCCGCGGGGGCGCGGTTGCGGCTGCACCGGGCGCGCAGACGTCTCGTCCAGGCGCTGGAGGAGGTCACGCGATGAACGAGCACGAGGCCCTCGACGCCCTCCGCGCGGCCGACCCCGCCCCGCACCCCTCGCTCCCCGAGGACCGCCGCACCACAATCACCGAAACCATCATGTCCTCGGCGCTTCCGATCGATGGCGCCGGGAGTGCGAGGTGGTGGCGCGGAGGGCCGCGGCCCTGGGTCGTGGCCGGCGTGGCCGCCGTGCTCGTCGTGGTGATCGCCATGGGTGCCGTGGTCGGGTCGTGGCGGGATGCCCGCCCGGCGGCGGCCGAGGTGATGGAGAGCGCGGCGCGGGCCGTGACCTCGGCGGAGACGACCTACCAGCGGATCCCCGATGAGCGGCAGGCCTACCAGAGGACGACCGAGACGACCGCCTACGACGCCGGCGGCTACCGGTACACGGTCGAGCGAACCGTGGAGACGTGGGTGTCCCCCGACGGCGTGGCCAGGGTCAAGACGACCATGGGCGCGCCCCGGTTCGCCGACCCCGGCCACGAGAGGGCCTGGCGACAGCAGGGCGGGCCGAGGCTGCCCGGCGTGAGCGTGCCCGGCGCGACCAAGGGCCCCGCCGTCTACCAGGTGGGCGACGCCCAGCTCGACTACCAGGCCATGCTCGCCCTGCCCAGGGACCCGGGACGGCTGCAGGCACGCCTGGGCCGCGACCGGTTCGACGCCGCGAGGAGGCTGCTGATGGCCCCGGCGCTGCCGGGAGACCTGCGGGCGGCGCTCTACCGGGTGATCGCCGCCCTGCCCGGCATCACCGTCACCGAGGCCACGCCGGGAAGGGTCACGGTGACCCGCGGGGGCGACCAGCTGTCGCTGGATCCGCGCACGGGCGCGGTGCTGTCCAGCGGCACCACCGTCGTGCGCCAGGCGGGCCTGGTGAACTGCGTCTCGACCGTCGAACGCCCTGCCAGCATCATCCTGACCTGCGCCGACGCCAACCACGTGCTCGAGAAGCTGACCTGGGCGCAATGGGGCGGTCTGGTGGCCAGGGCCGCGGGCGTGGCCACGGTGAACACCTGCGACCCCGACTGCGCCGGCGGCCGGTTCGTGAGCTATCCGGTCGAGGTCACGCTCGACGGGCAGCACGTCTGCGGCCAGAACCTGACCCTCTACACCAGGGCCCGCGTCCATTACCTCGACCGGGTTCCGCGCGGCCTGCACCGCACCGACGTGACCGATCTTCCGTGCGGTCCGTGAGCGGCTGTTTACGTTTTCGTTACCCTGCGCCCCTTGCTGGTCTTTCCTAGGGCTCTGTACGGTCCATCCATTGCCACTTAACAACTTGTTCAGTACAGCCAACCGAGAGGTTCGATGACTGAATCCGAGACCGCCCGCCTGGGAGCGCGGATTCGCGCCTACCGGACGATGCGTCGCATGACCGTGCGCGGTCTCGCCGGCGAGGCGCAGGCCAGCCCCAGCTTCATCAGCCAGTTGGAGCGCGGGCAGACCAGCGCCAGCATCGGAATGCTGCGGCGGATCGCCGGAGCGCTCGGCCTCACGGTGGCGGACCTGTTCAACGAGGAGGACGAGGTCGGCCACCGGGTCGTCAAGCGCTCGGAACGGCCTGAACTACACACGGCGCCGGGAACCCGCAAGTTCCTCATCTCCCAGCGCCCGCTACAGGACCTGGAGGTCTACGCCGGGGAGTTCGACCCCGGCGCGTCCACCGGCGCCGAGCCGTACACCCACGGCGACTCGCAGGAGATCTTCCTCGTCGTGAGCGGCCAGGTCACCCTCTGGCTCTCCGACGCCTCGCACGTCCTCACCCCGGGCGACAGCGTGGAATACCGCACCTCAGTCCCCCACCGCGTCGTCAACGACGGCGACGAGACCGCCGAGGTCCTCTGGATCATCGCCCCACCCACGCCCGCCTGACCCACCCACCGCTTACCTGGGCAGCAGTCGCAAACTGGAGTTGAGGCTGGCCGACGGGTCGTCCGCGCTGGTGCGCGAGCAGGCCGGTAGCCTCAGCGAAGCCCGGCCAGGCGACGAGGTGACGCTGACGTGGCGCGTCGCCGACGCCGTACTTCTACCTGATTCGCCCGATGTGGAGGATGTAGCAACGTGAAGGGCATTCCGCTGACAGGAGACTTCGCCAACGGCGGCGTCTCGTTCTGGTACCGGCAGATCGGTGTGCCGGACCGCCGCGCGGCGCTGCCCGGCTCCCGCGAGTACGACGTGGCGATCGTCGGCGGCGGTTACACCGGGCTGTGGACCGCGTACTACCTGAAGAAGGCGCAGCCCGACCTGCGCATCGCGATCCTGGAGAAGGAGTTCGCCGGGTTCGGCGCCTCCGGGCGCAACGGCGGGTGGCTGTCGGCCGAGTTCGCCGGCTCGCGCCAGCGGCACGCCAAGGCACGCGGCAGGCAGGCGATGATCGACCTGCAGCACGCCATGTTCCGCGCGGTCGACGAGGTCATCGACGTGACCCGCGAGGAGGGCATCGACGCCGACATCCACAAGGGCGGCCTGGTGCACGCCGCCACCAACCCCGCGCAGCGGCGCCGCCTGCGCGAGGAGCTGAAGGAGCTGCGCACCTGGGGGTACGGCGAGCAGGACCTCAGGCTGATGGACCGCGACGAGCAGCGCGAGCGCATCCAGGTGGCCGGCGCGCTCGAGGCCACCTACTCCCCGCACTGCGCCCGCATCCAGCCGGCCAAGCTGGCCGTCGGCCTGGCCCGCGTCGTGGCCGAGCTGGGCGTGGACATCTTCGAGGGCACCACCGTGACGGAGATCCGGCCGCGCGTGGCCGGCGGCAAGGCCTCTGCGGTGACCTCGCACGGCGTGGTCTCGGCCGAGTACGTCATCCGGGCCACCGAGGGGTTCACCGCCTCGATCCAGGGCCAGCACCGGCAGTGGCTGCCGATGAACAGCTCGATGATCGTGACCGAGCCGCTGCCGGCCGACGTGTGGAAGCACATCGGCTGGGAGGGCCGCGAGCTGCTGGGCGACGAGGCGCACGCCTACATCTACGCCCAGCGCACCTCCGACGACAGGATCGCGATCGGCGGGCGCGGCGTGCCCTACCGGTACGGCTCGCGTACCGACGTGCGGGGTGCCACCCAGGCCTACACCGTGGCGCTGCTGTGGCGGATGCTGGTCAAGCTGTTCCCCGCCACGGCCGACGCACGCATCCAGCACTCCTGGTGCGGGGTGCTGGGCGTGCCGCGCGACTGGTGCTCGACCGTCCACCTCGACCACGCCACCGGCCTGGGCTGGGCCGGCGGGTACGTCGGCAGCGGTGTCACGACCACGAACCTGGCCGGCCGTACGCTGCGCGACCTGGTGCTGCGGAACGACACCGAGCTGACCGCGCTGCCGTGGGTGGGCCGCCAGGTCCGCCAGTGGGAGCCCGAACCGCTGCGCTGGGCCGGGGTGCAGGTCATCTACGCGCTGTTCAGGGCGGCCGATCGGCACGAGAACGACCGCGGCACGAACACCTCGCTCTACGCCCGGCTGGGCAACCTGATCAGCGGACGCTAGGGGGATCTGTCATGACGTATCTGCCGAACGCGCTGGACGCCGAGCTGCCCCCTGCGCAGCCCAAGCCCACCAGCCTGACCGGACAGCGGGAGTCCACGCTGGAGCTGTGGACCAGTGGCGGCGCCGAGGCCGGCATCTGGGAGTGCGAGGCCGGCCGCTTCACCGCCGTGCGCGACGGCTTCCACGAGATCTGCCAGATCCTGTCCGGGACGGCCACCCTGACCGGCGAGGACGGGCAGGTCGTGGAGCTCGGGCCGGGCTCGACCGTGGTGCTGCCCGACGGGTGGCGCGGCACGTGGGACGTGCACACGCCGATGCGCAAGACCTACGTGACGGTTCAGACCGGCGGGACGAGCTCGAAGTAGCGGCCGGCGTGGTCGATCATTCGGCCGCACCGCGCCACGGGTCCCAGTCGACCTCGAGTGGTTCCTGCGGCGGCCGCTCCGCCTCGGGCACGTGCTGCAGATTGACCCTGATGCGGTACCACACGCTCGATCTTCCCCGCATGCCGTCGACCAGCACGTCGGCGGGCTCGAGTTGGGCGGCGACGTCCGGGTGGCGGGCCTTCCAGCGTTCGAGGCCCTCCATCGCCTCGTGCTTGTGCTCGGCCCTGGCGATCTCGATGACCGGCATCGTCTGCTGGCGGCGCCCCTCGCCCTTGGGCGGCTTGGGCGCGGGCCCGAGCTCCTCGGCCAGCCGCAGCAGCCCGTCGAGGGAGCCCGGGTACAGGTCCATGTCCTCCCACGGGTCGCCCATCTCGGCCAGGCGCTTGGGCACGGTGTCGACGGTGAAGACGGCCGGGTCGCAGCCGGGCACCTCGTCCCAGGTCAGCGGGGTGGACACGCGGGCGTCCTGGACGGCGCGGACGGAGTAGGCCGAGGCCACGGTGCGGTCGTAGGCGTTCTGGTTGAAGTCGACGAACACGCCGTGCCGCTCCTCCTTCCACCAGCGGCTGGTCGCGATCTCCGGGGCACGCCGCTCGACCTCGCGCGCCACGGTCTCGGCCGCCTTGCGCACCTGGGCGAACGGCCAGCGTGGCTCGATCCTGGCATAGACGTGGAAACCGCGTGAGCCTGACGTCTTCGGCCAGGCGGTCAGCCCGTGGTCGGCCAGCACCTCCCTGGCCACCTGCGCGGTGCGCAGCACGTCGGCCCAGTCCACGCCGGGCACCGGGTCGAGGTCGATGCGCAGCTCGTCGGGGTGGGACAGGTCGGCGGCGCGCACCGGGTGCGGGTTGAGGTCGACACAGCCCAGGTTGATCACCCACAGCAGCTGGGCCAGGTCGCCGACCACGACCTCCGCCGCACTGAGCCCGGAGCGGTAGCGCAACTCGGCCACCTCGATCCAGTCGGGCCGCTTGGCGGGCGCCCGCTTCTGGAAGAAGGCCTCCTGCTCGATGCCGTGCACGTACCGCTTGAGGATCATCGGCCGCCCCGACACGCCGCGCAGTGCCCCCTCCCCCACAGCCTGGTAGAAGCGGATCAGGTCGAGCTTGGTGTGTCCCGAGACGGGGAAGACCACCTTGTCGGGGCTGGTGATGCGCACTTCGCGCCCTGCGACCTCGATGTCAGGCATACCGCCAAGATACGCGCCGCCACCGACAGCCTCCGGGCAGCGACGCTCTAGCCAGACAGCTCTCCGGACGCGTTCTCCCAGTAGGCGAGGCCGAGCGCGCGGTGGGTCTCGAGCGCCCTGGCGGCGTGATGTGCCGCCGGGCCTGGGCGTTCGAGGCGGGTGGCCAGGCGGGCGAGCACGTCGTGTACCGAGCCCCAGGCGGTGCTGCCGACGCCGAGCACCATGAGCTGATCGGCGATGGGCAGCAGCCGGTCGTACAGGGCCGCGGGGTCGGGGGTGCCGAGGCGGGCGGCGATCAGACCCCATACGGGCCAGACGAAATCGGCCGTCCAGTCCTCGCGCAGCTCGGCTCCCCAGCGGCCGAGCAGCCGCCGGGCCAGCGCCTCGTCGCCGGTGTCCAGCGCGGCCAGGATCGCCATCGGCCGCAGCGGGCTGGGACCCGGCCGGTCCGCCGCGGCGACCAGCTCGTCGAGCACCTCGCCCACCCGGCCTTGGCCGCGGCGGCAGGTGTAGACGAGGCCGAGCCGCCGCGCCTCGGGACCCCACAGCGTCGAGCCGAACGTCAGCGAGGGGAAACGGGCCAGCAGCGCCTCCGCCTGGTCCCACTCGGCGCGCAGGGTGTGCCTGGCGCACTCGCAGACCCTGACCATGGCCTCCAGCTCGGGCCTGCGCACCTCTGCCAGCAGGCGGTCGCACGCGGCCAGCTCGCGCTCCCACTCGCCCAGCTCGCCCGCCCGCAGCAGGCACGACATCCGCGTCACTGCGGCCACCAGCCGCGCCTCCCTGGCCAGCCCGGGGATCTTCGCCATCTCCTCGGCCGCCAGCCTGCGCTCGGCGTTCCTGCCGGGCACGAAGCTGACCAGCAGGTAGTTGTTCAGCGTCCTGGCCAGCAGCTCGGGCCGGCCGAGCCGGCGGGCGATCGCCACGGCCTCCAGCGCGTGCCGCTCCCCCTCAGCGCGCCGCGGCCCGTAGTGCAGCTCGACCCCGAGCGTCCCCAGCAGCGTCGCCCGCTCTGCCTCACCGGTCCCGGTGAGGAGGGACTCCAGGGTGGCGACCATCGCCTCGTCGACGGTGCCGTAGGGGCGCCACATCCACACTGACAGGCCGCCGGTGGCCGACGCGGCGGCGACCAGCGCGTCCCTGTCGCCCACCCGCTGCGCCATGGCCAGGGCCTCGGCGGCATTCCGCGCCGCCCCTTCCGCGTCTCCCACGGTACGGCGGGCCTGCGTCAGCGCCGTGAGCAGCCGGCTGCGCTCGGCCGAGTCGCCAGGCGGCAGGTTCGCCAGCGCCAGCTCCCACAGCGCCACCGCCTCGGCGTACCCGTGGCGGCGCCCCGCCTCCTCGGCTGCCCGGCCGGCGTACCGCACCGCCCTGGGGCCGCCACCCACCACCGAGGCGGCCGCGAAGTGCCCGGCCAGCGCGGCGGGATCGGCGCCGGGCAGGCTCTCCAGGTGTTCGCCGGCCCGCAGGTGCAGCCGGGCCCGCTCGAGGCGGCCGAGCCCGGCGTCGAGGGCCTGCCGTACCAGGGCGTGGGAGAAGCGGAAGTCGGCGCCCTCGGCCAGCAGCCCGGCGGCGAGCGCGGGCTCGAGCCTGGACAGCGCCTCCTCGAAGGGCACCTCGAGCATGGCGGCCAGCAGGTCGAGCCGGAACTCGCGCCCGGCGACGGCGGCGGCGCGCAGCGCGGCGGCCGTCTCGGCGGGCAGCCTGGCGACCCGCCAGTCGATGACGTCGCGGGCGCCTGGCGGGACCAGGTGGCGTTCCGCGGCGGGCAGGCGGAGCAGCTCGCTGAGGTAGAACGGGTTGCCGCCCGAGCGTTCGAGCAGTTCGCCGGGATCGGCGTCGATGGCGTGGCGGCGCAGGTAGTCGCCGACCTCGGCCTGGCCGAACGGTTGGAGCGGCACCCGCACGGCCTCCCTGGACAGGGCGCCGGGCGGCGTCTCGGGCCTGAGCGTGGCCACGACCAGGGCGGGGGTGCGGGCGAGCTCGCCCGCCACGTACTCCAGCAGCTTCAGCGAGGAGGCGTCGGCCCAGTGCAGGTCGTCCAGGACGAGCAGCATCGGGCCGCGGCGCAGCTCGGCCACCACCTGGTCGTAGAGGTCGAACAGTTCGCCGGGCACCTCGGCGGGGATGAGCCCGGCCTGGATCCACGGCCAGAACGCGGGCGCCGTGCCGTCCTCCAGGCAGCGGCCCCACGCCACCCGGAAGCCGCGCGCGGCCGCCTCGTCGGCGGCGGCGCGGGCCAGGCTCGTCTTGCCGATGCCTGCCTCGCCGGTGACCAGCAGCAGGCCGCCCCTGCCCGTCCTGGCGGCGGCCAGCCGCTCCTCGACCAGCCGCACCTGCTCCTGCCTGGCGACCAGCGCGTGGCCGACCAGCTCGGGGCCTGGCTCGGCGAGGTGGACAGGGGCCGGCTCGGGGGCGGGCGTGTCGAGCTCGGGGGATTGGTCGAAGACCGCCTGCTCCAGCCGTTTGAGCTCGGGCCCCGGCTCGATCCCGAGCTCGTCCGACAGCAGCGCCCGCACCTCCCGCAGCGCCGACAGCGCGTCGGCCTGCCGTCCGGCCTGGTAGAGGACACGCACCAGCAGCCCCCAAGCCCGCTCCCTGTAGGGGTTGGCGGACACCAGCGACTCCGCCTCGGGCACGCCGGCCCGCCCGAGCGCGAGGCGTGCCGCGAGCAGGTCCTCCAGCGCGCCCAGCCGCACCTCTCCCGGCCAGTCGGGCGCGAGGCCGGGGAACTCGGCGAGCGGTTCGCCGCGCCACAGCTCAAGCGCCCGTTCCAGCCTCTGGACGGCGTCGTGGGCCCGCCCGCCGCGCAGCAGCCGCCGCCCGTCCTCGGCCCAGGCGGCGAAGCGCGCCAGGTCCACCTGCCCGGGCGCGACGTCGAGCAGGTAGCCGGGCTCGCGGGTGAGCAGCACCTTGGGCGGTGTGCGCGGCCTGCGTCCCGGTTCCAGTACGCGCCGCAGGTGGGAGATATAGGCCTGCAGGGTCGCGGTCGCCTTGGCGGGCGCCTCGCCCGCCCACAGCTCCTCGATCAGCCGGTCGAGCGGGACGACGCGCCCCGGCGACAGCGCCAGCATCGCGACGACCGCGCGCTGCTTGCGCGTGCCGAGGTCGAGCCGGTTGCCGTCGGCGTCGTCGACCTCAAGCGGCCCGAACAGTCTGATTTCCATCGACCTCAAGTCAACCCCAAGTCCCGCGCAAAGGTGAAAACGCAAGCTTGGGGACATGAACGAGCTGAAGAACATGATCAACGGCAGGGTGCTGCTCCCCGGCGACGACGGCTTCGACGCGGCCCGCACCCCGTGGAACCTGGCGGTGGAGCAGCCGGTGCGGGCGGTCGTCGAGGCCGCGGACGCCGACGACGTCGCCGCCACGGTCGGCTTCGCCCGGCTGAACGGGCTCGCGGTGACCGCGCAGGCCTCGGGGCACGGCGCCTCCGGCGCGACCGACGGCGCGATCCTGCTGCGCACCCACCGGCTGGGCGGCGTGTCGATCCGGGACGGCGTGGCACGCGTGGGCGCGGGCGTGAAATGGCAGCAGGTCCTGGACGCCGCGAGCCCTCTCGGGCTGACCGGGCTGGCGGGCAGCTCGCCCGCGGTCCCCGTGGTCGGTTACACCCTGGGCGGCGGGCTGAGCTGGTTCGGCCGCAGGTACGGCTGGGCGGCCGACAGCGTGCGCGCCTTCGACGCCGTGGACGCCGGCGGCGCCACGGTCAGGGTGACGGCCGAGTCCGACCCTGACCTGTTCTGGGCGCTGTGCGGCGGTGGCGGCGACTTCGCGCTGGTCACGGCCGTCGAGTTCGACCTGCACCCCGCTCCGCAGCTGTACGGCGGGCGGATCATGTGGCCGGTCGAGCGGGCGCCGGAGGTGCTGGCCGCCTTCCGCGAGGTCACCGCGGACGCGCCGGCCGCGCTGACGGTCTGGTTCGACCTGCTGAAGTTCCCCGGCGCGCCCGGCTACGTCGCGATCGACTGCACCTACCTGGGCGAGCACCCCGGCGCCCTGCTGCGCCCCTTCGACAAGATCGACGGCGCGATCTCCGACACCCGGGGCCCGCTGGCCATCGCCGACCTGGGCTCGATCTCGGCCGAACCCACCGACCCCGGACCCGGCATGGCCAGGGCCGAGCTGCTGACCGGGCTGGACGACGCGGTCGCCGAGATCCTGCTCGGCACGCCGATCGATCCGCTGATCAGCGTCCAGGTCCGCCACCTCGGCGGGGCGCTGACGGGCAGGGTGGCCGAGCCGTACGGGCTGTACCTGTTCGGGCACCCGTCACCCGGCACGGCCGACCGCATCGACGGGTTCCGCGAGCGGCTGGTGCCGTACACGACGGGACGCAAGCCGTACACCCTGCTGGCGGCGGGCGAGAGCGCGGCGGCGGCGTTCTCCGGCGCGGACCTGGCCAGGCTGCGCGACATCAAGCGGGCCAGGGACCCGCTCGGCGTCATCAGGGCGAACTTCCCCGTTCTCGGCTGACGGGGATCTCCAGGCCGGCCTTGACGCGGTCGAAGACCGGGAGCGTGTTGTAGCGCCTGATGTTGGCGTCGTTCTTGAACAGGTGCTCGCCCAGTTCCCGGCAGTGCGGCATGTCCCTGACGGCCAGCACGACCACGTAGTCCCACTCCCCCGCCACCGCGTAGCACTGCTGCACCTCGGGCGTGGCCAGCATGCGCCCGGCGAAGCGCGCGTGGTGCTCACTCGACTCGCGCTCCAGCGTCACGAGCACCACCGCGAGCAGCGCCCCGCCGACCGCGTCGGGCGCGAGAATCGCCACCTGCCGGTCGACGATCCCGGCCCGCTGGTAGCGGCCGATGCGCCGCTGCACCGCGCTCGGCGACAGCCCGACCTCCTCGCCGAGCTGCCTGAGCGTACGGCCGGCGTCGCGCTGCAGCAGGTCGAGCAGGCGCCGGTCGAGGGGATCCAGGTCGGTCACGCAACAATGTTGCGTGGGAGCGGGAAAAGTTTCAATCGGCGCCTCCGGCCCCGCGGTTATGGTCGCCGCATGGAGATGGATCTGGACGTGGGCCGCATCGCGCAGGCCGCCAAGACGATCGACCCGGCGTTCCTGAACACGCCGCAGTACTTCGACGAG
Organism: Nonomuraea sp. NPDC050536; assembly: GCF_044457685.1. Taxonomy (NCBI): domain Bacteria; kingdom Bacillati; phylum Actinomycetota; class Actinomycetes; order Streptosporangiales; family Streptosporangiaceae; genus Nonomuraea; species Nonomuraea sp. NPDC050536. Next base: position 1,195,931 of record NZ_JBITHD010000001.1, on the reverse strand, counting down.
CAGCTGTCGGCCCGGCTCGGCCGGGAGGTCCTGGTCAAGGTGGAGACCGCCAATCCGCTGCGCTCCTTCAAGGGCCGCGGCGCCGACTTCCTGATGAGCGGGCTGAAGCCAGGCACCCGCACGGTTTGTGTGTCCTCCGGCAACTTCGGCCAGGCCATGGCCTTCACCGGCCGCGCCCACGGCGTCCCGGTGGAGGTGTTCGTCCGGTCCGACATCAACCCGGCCAAGAAGGCGCGGATGGTGGCCTTCGGAGCGGAGGTGATCGAGGCGGGCGACGATCCGCTGTCGGCCGCCCACGAGCATGTGGACAGGCATGCCGACCGGGTCTTCATCGCCGACGGCAAGGAGGCGGCCGTGGCCGAGGGGGCCGGGACGATCGGCCTGGAGCTGCTCGAGTCCGGGCCATTCGACGCTGTGGTCGTGCAGGTCGGCGACGGCGCGCTGATCAACGGCGTCGGCCTGTGGGTGAAGGAGCACGCGCCCGGCACCCGCGTCATCGGCGTGTGCGCGGCCGGCGCGCCCTCGCTGGCCGAGAGCTGGCGCGCCGGCCACGTCGTGCGCAGGGGACAGCACACGGTGGCCGAGGGCATCAACATCGACGACCCGGTGCCGGAGTCGGTCGCCAGGATGCGGCATCTGGTCGACGACTTCGTGCTGGTGGACGACGAGGCGATCCTGGCCGCGGCCCGCCTGGCCAGGGACACGCTCGGCCTGCTGGTGGAGCCTGCCGGGGCGGCGGGGCTGGCCGCGATCGCCACCCACGACCTGCCCGGCCGCCGCCTGGCCGCGATCCTGACCGGCAGCAACCTCCGCCCCGGCGTCCTCGACTAGCGGCCCCGACCTCCTGCTAGCCCAGAAGCGCTCGCATGCGGTCGATCTCCGCGGACTGGGATCGGTCGATGTCGGTGGCCAGTCGGCGGATGCCCGGGTCGCGGCCCTGGCGCAGCACGGTGCCTGCCAGCCGGAGCGCGACCTCGTGGTGCTCGATCATCTGCTGGAGGAAGAGCCGGTCGAAGGCGGCGCCGTGGGCGGCTTCCAGCGCCGACAGGTCGTGGCCCGGTCCGTGCCGGGGGCTGCGGCCCAGCTTGGCCAGCCAGGTCGTGAGCCAGGTGATCTCCGCCTCCTGCGAGGCCCTGACCCGGCTCGCCACGGCCCTGACGGCCTCGGTGCCGGTGTGCCCGGGCACCAGCGCGGCCATCTCCAGCGCCTGCCGGTGGTGGTCGACCATGGCCTCGGCGAAGAGTACGTCCGCGGCGTCCGGTTCGAGCGGCGGCGCCACGGTCTGCCCGGGGGTGGCCGTGCCCGCCGGACGGCCCGGCTCGCCGGGAAGGATGACGGGCGGCCCGCCGGTGGGCACCACGCCGTGCGCGGGCTGCTGTGCCGTACACCCGCTGATGACTATCAACGCGGCAAACCAGGCGTTACGGTTCATCCTGGGGAGAATCTACGACGGATGGTGCCGCCATGCGACGGGGTGTCTTAGCAGGATTTTTCGCGTTATGTCTGGCCGCGTGTACGGCGCAGCCGCCTGCCCCGCCTCCCTCGAATCCCGCCACCCCCGCCGCCGCGGCGGCCGCGCCCAGCCAGTCGCATACCACGATCAAGCCGGAAGACCTGGCCTCCTACGACAGGACGGCCACGCACAGCGGCAACCTGCTGCCCGTGGCGGGTGTAGCGCGGCGGGCGCCGTTCGACACCGACGCCGCCATCGGCTCCGACCTGGCCTTCACCGGGAACTACGCGATCGCCGGCAACTACGAGGGCTTCATCGTCTACGACATCAGCCGCCCGGAGCGGACCTCGATCGTCAGCCAGGTCTACTGCCCGGGCCCGCAGAACGACGTGACCGTCAGCGGCGACCTGCTCTTCCTGTCGGTCGACTCGCCGATGACGGGCCCGAGCTGCCGCAGCCCGATGGCGCTCGACGCAGGCTGGGAGGGCATCCGGATCTTCGACCTGGCCGACAAGCGCAGCCCGCGCTACGTGGGCGCGGTCGCGGTCCCGTGCGGCTCGCACACGGCCACCCTGGTCCCCGGCCCGACCCCGGAGGCCGTCTACCTGTATGTCTCCTCCGTGCCCACTCATCAGGGCGTCACGCCGGAGTGCGAGGCGCACAAGGGCAAGATCGGCGTGGTCAAGGTCCCGGTGCACGACCCGGCCAAGGCCGCGCTGGTGGGCGAGCCGGTGGTGCTGCCCGACGGCGGCACGCCGTTGCAGCGGCTGAGCTACGGCGGCTGCCACGACATCACGGTCTTCACCGCGCGCAAGCTCGCCGCCGCGGCGTGCATCGGCGACGGGCTGCTGCTCGACATCGCCGACCCCGAGCATCCGAAGGTGCTGGACCGGATCCAGGATCCCCAGCACTTCGGCTACTGGCACTCGGCCGTCTTCAACGCCGCCGGGACCAGGGTGGTCTTCTCCGACGAGTTCGGCGGCGGGCTGTCGATCGTCTGCGACCCGAAGACCGAGCCAGGCTACGGCGGCGACGGGATCTACGACATCGTCGACCGGAAGCTGAAGCTGCGCGGCTACTTCAAGATCCCGCGTCCCGAGCTGGAGCCGGAGACCTGCAGCGCGCACAACGGCTCGCTGGTCCCGGTGACCGGCCGCGACATCATGGTGCAGGGCTGGTACGAGGGCGGAGCGTCGGTCATCGACTTCACCGATCCCGCGCACGCCCGCGAGATCGCCTACTTCGAGCGCGGCCACTCCCCCGCCGAGTTCGGCGGCTCCTGGTCGGCGTACTTCTACCACGGCTACATCTATTCCAACGACATGCTGGAGGGCCTGGACGTCCTCCAGCTCACCGGCGTCCCGTTCGCCGAACCGGCCACCACCCAGCTGAACGCCCAGACTCAGTAATAGCGAGGATCGACAGGGGCATGCTCCGTTACGCCTTCGGGTCGTAGATGCCGGCCATCGCGGTGAGCGTCTCGACTAAGCGTTCGCGCAGGTAGGCGGGGGCGATGACCTCCGCGCCCGCGCCGAGCCTGAGCAGCTCGGAAATCGCCTGGTCCGGCGACTCGATCGGGATCCGCACCTCCACCCAGCCGCCCGACTCCCGTGCCGTCGCGCGGGCGGCCAGGACGACGGCGCGCTCCATGACGTTGGGCAGGTGCTCGAAGGTCTCCGGCGAGAGCCGGACCGTCGCGGTGTCGCGGTGACGGCGGGCGTCGAACGACTCCAGGTACTCCTGCCAGTGCCCGGCCAGATCGAACCCGTCGGGCCGATCGAACCGCTCGTCGAGCACGCGCAGGTCGGCGATCCGCGAGATCCGGTAGGTCCGGATCCGCTCCCCGGTGCGGCCGACCAGATACCAGTGCCCAGCCTTCAGCACCAGCCCGAGCGGCTCCACGGTCCTGGTGACCTCGCGCGGCTCGGCCCAGCGCAGGTACCGCATCCGCACGGCCCGCCCGTTCCACACCGCGTCGGCCACGCTCGTCAGGTACGGCGTGCGGTCCGCGTCCCGGTACCAGGCCGGCGCGTCCAGGTGGAACCGCTCGGCGATGCGTCCCGCGCGGTCGCGCAACTCGGCGGGCAGCGCGGACATGAGCTTGAGCTGCGCCGCGGTCACGATCGCGCCCAGCCCGAGATCGGCGGCCGCGCCTGGCAGCCCGGTCAGGAACAGCGACTCGGCCTCGTCGCCCGTCAGCCCGTTGAGCCGTGTGCGGAACCCGCCGAGCAGCCGGTAGCCGCCCTCGTGGCCCGGCTCGCCGTACAGCGGGATGCCCGCGGCGCTGAGGGAGTCCATGTCGCGGTAGACCGTGCGGACGGACACCTCCAGCGTGTCGGCGAGCTCCTGGGCGGTCACCCGCTCGCGCGTCTGCAGCAGCAACAGGATCGACATCAACCGGCTTGCCCGCATGGTCCGGATTCTGCCGCAATCACCTGACAGAAGGTGTCAGGGGACCGTGGCTAACGTCCGCGGCATGGACATCGAACAGTTCGTCAACCGGTACGTGGCAGTGTGGAACGAGCCCGACGCCGGGCTGCGCAGGCAGGCCGTCGAAGAGCTGTGGGCAGGCGACGGCGTCGAGTACGTGGAGACCGCCGAATTCCGCGGGCACGACGCGCTCGAGGCACGGATCGCGGAGGCCTACAAGGAGTTCGTGGGCACCGGCCGTTTCACGGTCGGCTTCGCCGGGGACGTGCTCGCCCACCACGACGCGGTCACGTTCACCGTGCAGCTCCGCACGCCCGAGGGTGAGGCGGCGTGGGCCGCCCGCGTGGTCGCCATCCTGGGCGACGACGACCTCATCCGCTCCGACCACCACTTCACCGTGCAGGACCTGGCGTCCTGACGTACTCCTCGCGGGGCAGTGCCGACAGCGCCCGTACCACCCGCAGGAAGGCGTGGCGGTCGGCCTCCGGCACGCCCGCGAGGAGGCGGTCCTCGTTGGCCCAGATCTCGGCCTGGACCGCGCGGCGGACCCGCCGTCCCTCAGCGGTGATTGCCAGCAGCCGGACCCGGCGGTCGTCCGGGTCCGGGGTGCGTTCGATGAGGCCCGCATCCTGCAGCTCGTCGAGCGTGCCGATGATGCGGGTCTTGTCGGCGCCGATGGCCTGCGCGAGAGCGGCCTGGGTGCGCATCGGCTCGCCGTCCAGGGCGTTGAGCACGACATATCCCCACATGGACACCCCATGCGCCGCCAGCACCGGCAGCTCGGCCGCGATCAGGTTGCGGACCAGCGGCTGCATCATCGCCGCGAGATCGCGCCGCCCGCCTTCGTGATCCGTCATCCCCGGAAGCGTACTCCTTGACAGATAATAAGCTCTTGCACATCATAAGCTCATGCCTACTAACTTGGACATCGTCGCCCTGGACGCCGTCGCGGTCCGCACCAGCGTCGACCTGGCCGCCCAGGCCAAGCCCGCGGACCTGGCGCGTCCCACGCCCTGCGTCGGGTGGACGCTGCACGGGCTGCTGGCGCACATGGCCACGCAGCACTACGGCTTCGCCGCCGCCTCCCGCGGCGAGCCGGACCTGGCGCTGTGGAAACTGCGCTCGCTCGGCGATGACCCGGTCGAGGCCTACCGCGCCTCGGCCGAGCACGTCCTGGCGGCCTTCACCCAGGACGGCGTCCTGACCCGCGACTTCCCGCTGCCGGAGTTCACCGCCGCCCAGATCTTCCCGGCCGAGCAGGCGATCGGCTTCCACTTCATCGACTACGTGGTCCACTCCTGGGATGTCGCCAGAACCCTCGACCTCCCGTTGAGCTTCACCCAGGACGTCCTGGACGCCGCGCTGCCCATCGCCCAGGCGGTCCCCACCGGCGCGGCCCGCCAGGTCCCCGGCGCGGCCTTCGCCCCCGAGGTCCCCTGGACGGGCGGCACCACCCTCGACCGGATCCTCGCCCTCCTCGGCCGCGACCCCGCCTGGACCCCCTGAACCTCACCCTGGCCGGGTCGGCCGCACAGCCACGGTCATGACGGTGACTGTGGGCGGAAGGCGCCGTGGCGGCCCTGGCCGGAGGTGAAGCGGGCGGCGCCGTCGACGGCGTCGGGCAGGGAGACCAGGCCGTGGCGCAGTTCGTTGCGCAGGGCCTCCTCCTCCGGCAGCGGCGCCTGCTCGAGGGCCGACAGGCGGTCGCCGCGCAGGCAGAGCTGGGGGAAGGCGGCGATCTCCCTGGCCAGGGCCTCCGCCTGCCGGCGGGCCTGACCGTTGGGGACCACCCGGTTGGCCAGGCCCATCGCGTACGCCTCCTGGGCCATGACCGGGCGGCCGGTGAGGATCAGGTCGAGGGCCCGCGACAGGCCGATGAGGCGCGGCAGCCGTACCGTGCCGCCGTCGATCAGCGGGACGCCCCAGCGGCGGCAGAAGACGCCGAAGACCGCGTCCTCCTCGGCGACCCGCAGGTCGCACCAGAGGGCCAGCTCGAGGCCACCCGCGACCGCGTGACCGGAGATCGCGGCGATGACGGGCTTCGACAGGCGCATCCGGGTGGGGCCCATCGGGCCGTCGCCGTCCTCGCCGACGTGGTTGTCCAGGGTCTTCAGGTCCGCGCCCGCGCAGAACGTGCCGCCCTCGCCCCACAGCACGGCCACCGCCGCGTCGCCGGCCTCGAACTCGCGGAACGCGTCGGCCAGCGCGTCGGCGGTCTTGCGGTCGACGGCGTTGCGCACCTCGGGCCTGCTGAGCACGACGGTGAGGACGGGCCCTTCCCGCTCGATCCTGACACTCATGGCATCTCCCAACGCTCCATGTGACAGCCTCCCCCATGGAGCCTTGGTGTCAACGCCCGGCGGTCGCACCTGCTGGGAATTTATCTCGCGCGGGGAATGTTGTGCGGGGCGACTGTTTAAGATTCAACAGATCTGGAGGGGCCATGCCAGCCATCACCACCGACACCCTGACGCTGCCCCGCGTCGTCGTGACCGACCCCGCCGCGGCCACCCAGCGCCCGGTCAGGTCGGTGACCACCGCGCCCAGCGACTTCGAGGGCGAGGGCTTCCCCGTACGGCGCGCGTTCGCCGGAGCCTCATTCGCCGACCTCGACCCGTTCATCCACATGGACCAGATGGGCGAGGTCGAGTACGCGCCCGGCGAGCCCAAGGGCACGCCCTGGCACCCGCACCGCGGCTTCGAGACCGTCACCTACATCATCGACGGCATCTTCGACCACCAGGACTCCAACGGCGGCGGCGGCACGATCACCGACGGCGACACCCAGTGGATGACCGCCGGCTCCGGGCTGCTGCACATCGAGAAGCCGCCGGAGCACCTGGTCGTGTCCGGAGGGCTGTTCCACGGGATCCAGCTGTGGGTCAACCTGCCGCGCGCGCACAAGTTCCACCCACCGCGCTACCAGGACATCCGCGGCGGCCAGGCCAAGCTGCTCGCCTCGGCCGACGGCGGCACCCTGCTCCGGGTGATCGCCGGCGAGCTGGACGGTCACCAGGGGCCCGGGATCACGTTCACCCCGATCACGATGGTGCACGCCACCCTCGCCCCCGGCGCGACGCTGGACCTGCCGTGGAACCCGGGCTACAACGCGCTGGCCTACGTGCTGGCCGGCCAAGGCTCGGCGGGCACCGGGCACGCGCCGGTCCGCAAGGGGCAACTGGTCACCTTCGGGCCTGGCGGGGCGCTCACGCTGGCCGCCGACCAGCGCCAGCCGCAGGCCGAGCCGAACCTGGAGGTGCTGCTGCTCGGCGGGCAGCCGATCCGCGAGCCCGTCGTGCACTACGGCCCCTTCGTGATGAACACCCGCGCGGAGATCCTGCAGGCGATGGAGGACTATCAGGCCGGCCGCCTGGGCGTCGTCCCCGCCGCCCGGATGCCGCACACGCACGGAAAGGACCAGCCATGACCCTGGCCGAGGAGTACGCCCGCGGCCGGATGTTCTTCGAGCTCAAGGACTACATCGGCGCCGCCCGCATCCTGGCCCCGGTGGCCGCCGCCGAGCCGGGCAACGTGGCGGCCCGGCTGCTGCTGGCACGCGCCTACTACCACTCCGCCCAGCTGCGAGGCGCCGAGGCGGAACTGCGCGAGGTCATCGAGCGCGCTCCCACCGAGGAGTACGCCCACCTGCTGCTCGGCCGTACTCTCCAGCGGGCCAACCGGCACGCCGAGGCGGAGACCTACCTCCGCCTTCACGCCGCGATGACCGGCTGACCGAGATCGCCCCCGGCCGCTGTGCCGGCCAGGGGCGATCAGGTGAAGCGTCAGTCGTGCCAGCCGCCGGCGTCGAGGAAATCTTGCCAGGTGGTGTAGGGGGCCTCGGGATGCCGCTGGTGCAGGATCTCCCCCGGCAGGGTCATGGGCGGTGCCTTGCGCCGATCGGCGAGGCACTGCGCGACCATGGCGTCGGTCAGTGCGCGGGCGCCGCCGTGGCGGGGGGACGAGGGCCAGCGCCAGATCGATGCCGGCCGTGACGCCTGCCGAGGTCACGACCGGTCCGTCACGGACGAAGATGGCATCGGGCTCCACGGTGACCCGCGGGAACCGCGACGCCAGTTCAGCGCAGGCGGCCCAGTGTGTGGTCGCCCGCCGCCCGTCGAGCAGGCCGGCCTCCGCCAGCAGGAGCGCACCCGTGCACACCGACGCCACCCGGCGCGCGCGACCACCGATGTCACCCAGCAGGTCCAGGAACGCCCCGCCGGGCCGGTCGCCGTCCGGCGGCGCGTACCCAGGCACCAGCAGCGTGTCGATCGGTCCTACGAGCTCGCCCAGAGCCAGGTCGGCCCCCAGCGGCACACCGACATCCGTGCGCACCGGCCGCCCGTCGATGGACGCGTGCCGGATGCGGTAACCACCGGAGCCGTGCAGAATCTGCACCGGCCCCGCCACATCCAGCAACACCACACCGTCATAGACCGCCACCACCAGGTCCTTCACGGTGCCAAGCCTGGCGACTCCGGCGAGAGGTCCACAAGGACGGCTATCCCACAGATCCGGACATGCGGTGCTTGGCTCACCGTGGGCGCTGACCGGTGCCAGTCAGACAGCGCGATGGTCAGAGCGTGAGCGCCCCAGATACGAGGTCGTCGAAGCGCTCCAGGTTCTCCGCCGGACGGTCGATCCCGCGCAAGGGACCGTGATCGGCGAGGTGCGTGTCGGCGTACAGCCGCGCCACCAGCGTCTTGCGATCACCGTGCCCGTTGCGCTCCTCCCACCCCGCCTGCTCCAGTAGCAGAGCCGCCGCGTAAACGTCTGCCATCAGCTGGGCCAGCGGAAACAGCCGTGCCTCCGCAACTTCGGGGCTCAGCGACGACCAGGCCGTGATCGCCTTGCGAAGGTCGTCGATCCGCTCGCGCACCAGATCGCCCGACCCGGCGGGAGCCTGAGAGACGGCGGTCTCGATTCGGTCGAGGAACGGCTCGTGCGCGTTCTCGCGGAGCATGGCGCGGCGGACGTCGAGGCAGAGGATGTTGTCGCCGCCCTCCCAGATGGGGTTGACCTGGGCGTCGCGCAGCAGGCGGGCGACGGGCCACTGCTCGATGTAGCCGTTGCCGCCGTGGATCTCGATGGCGTCGGTGGCGGCGGTGACGCCGAGCCTGGCCACGCGCAGCTTGATGACGGCGGGTGTGAGGCGCTGCCGGTTGATCAGGCCGTCGAAGACCATGGCCTGGGCGGCCTCGACCTCGACGATCAGCTCGGCCAGTTTGCGGCGCATGAGCGGCTGCTGGATGAGCGGCTTGCCGAAGGCCTCGCGGGCGCGGGCGTAGCAGATCGCCTCGACCAGCGCGCGGCGGGCCACGCCGACGCCCATCATGGCGACGCCGAGCCGCGAGGCGTTGGTGAGCTTCATCATCGTGCCGAGCCCCGAGCCTTCCGAGCCTTCGGCGCTGGCCAGCAGGAACGCCTCGGCGTCGGTGAACTCGACCTCGGCCGAGGCGACCGATCGGGTGCCCAGCTTGTCCTTCAGCCGACGGATCCGCACGCCGTTGCGCGAGCCGTCGCGCCGCTCCCACAGCACGAGGAACGGCTTGACCTCCTGCGAGGCGAGCCGGGCCAGCACGACGAACGCCGAGCCGTTGGCGTTGGAGGCGAACCACTTGAAGCCGTTCAGCAGCCACGATTCGCCGTCCTGGACCGCCGAGGTCTCCAGGGCCGCCAGGTCGGAGCCGCCGGTGCGCTCGGTGAACATCTGAGCGGCCTCGCCGGAGTAGAACCCGTTGGCGAAGATCTCCCGCACCCGGGCGAGTACGTCCGGCGGTGCGTGCTTCTCGGCCAGCGAGACCACCATGTCGCCGCCTGTGCCGAGCGCGCATCCCATCCCGATGTCGGCCTGGTCGAGCAGGTATGTCCAGGCCGCTCCGAGGGCGGCCGAGTTCGCGCCGTTGTCGAGGGCCTGCCGGACGAAGGCCGGGTTGAGGAAGTTGTGCTCCATCATCGCCTCGCGGGCGGTGTGGAAGGAGGGGGGCATGACGACCTGGCTGACGTCCCTGCCCCAGCGGTCGTACTTCTCCAGCCGCGGCGGGTTGCGGTCGGTCTCCTCCGCGCACTCGGCGACCACCCCTCCGGTCACCTTGCCCAGCTCCTCCAGGTACGGCACGGCCCAGCCGTACCCGTCGCCGAGGTGACGGCGCATGAGCAGCCGCAGGGTCGGGTCGATGGCCCACCAGTCGCGGCCCACGGCGCCCTGGTAGCGCTCGGTCGCGTAGCGGTCCCCATGATTCGCGCTGCCGTCGAACGGCTCGATGAGATAGCGGCCCATGCCTCGGAGTGTTACATATACTCGACACGCGATGGAAGAGCGTAATGGAACTCTGAGCGCGCGGTCGGCGGTGCTCAGCGCGCTGCTGGGCAGCCACCCGCCCGAGCTGGCCGCGCGCCACCTGGTGCGCATCGGCGGCCTGTTCGGCATCGCGGAGGGCACGGTGCGGGTGGCGCTGTCGCGGATGGTGGCCGCGGGCGACCTGATCCAGGTCAACGGCCGCTACACGCTGTCGGAGCGGCTGGTCGAGCGCCAGGCCAGGCAGGACGAGAGCCGCGACCCGCACACCAGGCCGTGGGACGGCACCTGGGAGATCGCGGTCGTGACCGCCGAGCGCCGGGCCCCGGCGGACAGGGCGGCGTTCCGGCACGTCATGGGCGCGCTGCGGATGGCCGAGCTGCGTGAGGGCACGTGGCTGCGCCCGGCCAACCTGATCAGGCTCTGGCCCGACAGCGTGCGCGCGCAGTGCACACTCATCGACGGCCGCCCGCAGGACGACCCCACCCCGCTGCTGTGGGACCTGGACGGCTGGGCGGCCGAGGCGCGCCGGCTGGAGCGCGAACTGGCGCGCGCCGATGGGCTGGCCGAGGGGTTCCTGGTGTCGGCGGCGGTGCTGCGCCACCTGTTGAAGGACCCGCTGCTGCCGCCGGAGCTGCTACCGGACGACTGGCCGGGAGCCGAGCTGCGCCGGATCTACGACGGTTTCGACCGCGCCTACCGGGCCACGCTCCTGGAGCACCTCAGAGATTGACCCCGTAGACGATCCGCATGTCCCTGAACTCGGTGACGGACCAGAGCCGGCCGCCCTGCACGGTCAGGTCCTCGTTGCCGATCGGGAACGGGCGGGCGGTGAGCGCGCCGTTCTTCCAGACCAGCAGCTTGCCGTTGGTGTGGGAGTCGGCGGCCTGGCTGAGGTACCAGGTGCCGCCGGAGCACACGGCGCCCTGGATCTTCTTCTGGCCCATGACGTAGCAGTCCCTGGGCACGCCCGTCATGTCCAGGTCCCAGCGGGCGACGCGGCCGTTGGGGTCGGTCTCCAGGTATTCACCGGAGATGAGCGTGTGCGGGGTGGTCGAGCGGTCGATCGACACGAACGAGAAGATCGCGCCCTTGGTGGCGAGCTGCCAGGAGTCGACCTGGGGCAGCAGGTAGCGGTAGCCGAAGGCGTGGAACTTGCCGTCGTGCCGGCCGAGCAGCGTGGGATCGCCCAGATCGTTCTGCGCCGTGCGGATGTCGAGCAGGTGGTTGGTGTCGAAGACGCGCAGGCCGTGGCTGGTGTCGGCGACGTAGATGAGGTCGCCGTGCCAGGCGATGCCGCCGGCGTGGATGTTGATCGCCTTGTAGTCGCCGTCGGGGGTGGCCTCGACGAACAGCGCGTGCTGGTACTTGAACGTCGACGGGCTCAGGAACGTCGCCCTGATCCCGCGCTCGACGACGGGCGGTTCCGGCTTGAAGTACCAGCTGGCCACGAACACCGGCACGCCGGCCTGCCCGGAGTCCTCGCCACAGGTCAGGCCCTGCGGATACCAGTCGAGGGTGTCCTCGTCCTTGGGGTCGAAGGCGTACCACTCCACCGGCTTCGGGTTCATCTTGCCCAGCGCCGCGGCCGCGCCCCGGCGGGTGGCCTTGCGGTTGCCCTGCGCCAGCAGCGCTTCCACGGAGGTGCTGCCGATGTCCCTGGCCAGTTTGGCCGCCCCCTCGGCCAGGGTGCCCGTCGCCCGCCGCAGAGTGAACGGGGCCTTGTCCGTCGGAACCATATGTCCTCGCTTTGCCGTCTCGTGTGGTCAGTTTGACGGACAGTGGGCGACCAAAGTTGCGAGATTCACCACATGTGTACCGGCAGTCCGGACAGCGCCTTTTCCCGATAGCGCCGCACCAGTAGTTGCCAATCGCCGGAGAAGTTCTCTTTCTGCCACGCGGCTCCGGTAGGGCCAAGCCGTACGCGCTGCCTGATGACGTCCAGCGCGGCGTCGGCGTCGGACGGCACCACGCCGGCGTCCAGCAGCGCGGCTCTGCTCTCGGGCAGCAGGTCGAGGATCAGGTCGTCGGCGCGGAACTCACCCTTGAAGCCGGGCCAGGACAGTTTGGCCTCCAAGCCGTGCATGGCGGCGCGGTAGAAGTTCTGGTAGGCCTCGGCGAAGCGGTAGCCGGTCAGGTCCCGCTGGGCCTGCGACAGCGTGAGGCCCAGGAGGAAGGCCGTGTTGGCGGCCATCCGCGCTGGAGGGCCCCGCCGGCAGGGCGCGCATCTCGATGCGCAGGTGGCCACCGTCGGCCGGGTCGTAGACGGGACGGTTCCACTGCCAGACGGTGCCCTGCTGGAGTCGGAGCTCGGCCAGTTCGGTCTTGTCGTCGCTGTCGGAGATCTGGGGAACCACCGGCTCGTAGTCGCGCACGTAGCGCTCGAACAGCTCGTAGGCCCCCTCACGCACCCAGTCGGAGCCGAAGGTGACCCGCCCGTCGCGCCGGAAGCGCCGCCCCACGTCGCGGTCGTCGGCCGCCTCCTCCATCAGCGCGATCCTGGTCTCCTCCCACAGTCGGCGGCGCAGGAAGAACGGCGAGTTGCCGCAGGCCGCCAGCACCGGGCCGACGGCGAGCTGGGCGGCGTTGAACAGCCGGGCGAAGCGGTCGGGCGGGGTGCGCAGGTGCACCTGCCAGGAGGTGTTGGCGGCCTCCAGGATGACGTCCTCGACGGTGAGCTCCAGATCGTCGATCTTGACGATGAAAGGCTCCAGCCGGAGCCTTCTGATGCCCCTGCTCAGGGCCCGGTAGCGGTTCTCGTCGCTGATGGCCTGACGGGTGAAGTCGCCGGTGCCGAGCGTGGGCAGGATGCCGATCGGCACCACTCCCCCGCCCTCGACGGCCTGGTCGATGCGGGTGATCGTCCGTTGGATCTCCGCGCCCAGCGCCTCGAACGGCCGGCCGGCCAGCGGCCGCGGCGTCAGGTTGACCTCCAGGTTGAAGCGGCCGAGCTCCAGCACGACCCGCGGGTCACCGAGCGCGTCACGGGTCTCGCTGTTGCGCGGCAGCGGCCGCCCCGCCTCGTCGACCAGGAAAAGTTCGAGCTCCGCCCCGATCGTCGTGGGTCCCTGACCGAATCCCGGCTCGTCGAGCAGCTCGCGCAGCACCACGAGCTGCTCTTCGAGGCGCTCCCCGAAGCGGGTGAACTCCGCCTCCGAGAAGCGTTCCTTATCCAGATCCCGTCCCATACCTCCCTACCTGTCCGATAAGGAAGGCCCCACACCTCACCACTGAACGGGTCCCGCATCCTGCAGGTGGGCCCCGCTGGGTCCGTCCGCGTCCAGCGTCGCCAGCTGTACGGCTATCGCGGCGCCCTGCTCCGCGGTGCGGAATCCGGTGTGATCGTTGAGATCCGTGGCGCAGTAACCCGGGTTGGCCGCGTTGACCTTGATCGGGGTGTCCGCCAGCTCCTTGGCGAACGACACGGTGATCATGTTGAGCGCCGACTTGGAGGAGTTGTAGGCGACGAAGTTGGCGTGCCTGAACGGGCTGTCCGGGTCGACCGCCATGCTGAGCGAGCCGAGCTCGCTGCTCATGTTGACGATCCTGCCCGCCTCCGAGCGGCGCAGCAGCGGCAGCATCGCCTGGGTCACGGTGACGACGCCGAACACGTTGGTCTCGTACACCTCGCGGAAGGCCTCCACCGGGGTCGCGCTCGGCACCGGCTCCCGGTATCCGCCGGTGATCCCGGCGTTGTTGACGAGGATGTCCAGCTTGCCGTACTCCTGCTCGATCCACTGCGCGGCGGCCCGCACGCTGTCGGCGTCCGTCACGTCGAGCCGCACGTACGGCTGGCCGAGACGAGCCGCGGCCTCCTTGCCCCGCTGCTCGTCGCGCGCTCCCAGGACGACGGTGATGCCCCGCTCGCTCAGCAGGCGGGCGATCTCGAAGCCGATGCCCTTGTTGGCGCCGGTGATGAGTGCTGTTGTCATGCCCGTCAGCCTGGTCCCGGCCGCCGCGGACCGGGAGAGACCTCCGGAGACTGGGATCTTTGGTACCACCCACGTTCCGGCGACATGCCGGATGATTGATGGTGTGAACCGTTCAGCCCTGGCCGAATTCCTGCGCACCCGACGTTCCCGAGTCACGCCGCTGGAGGTGGGCCTGCCCGCGGGCGGCACCCGCCGCACGCCCGGCCTGCGCCGGCAGGAGGTGGCGCAGCTGGCGGGCATGTCGATCGACTACTACATCCGGCTCGAGCAGGGCAGGGGCCCGAACCCGTCGCGCCAGGTGCTCAGCGCGCTGGCCAGGGCGCTCATGCTCACCCACGACGAGCGCACCCACCTGTTCGAGCTGGGCGGGCAGCGCCTCGATCCGCCCCGGCTGCGCAGCGACGTACCGGACGGGATGCTCCACCTCATCGCGTTCCTGGAGGAGGTGCCTGCCTACGTCATCGACGCCAAGTACGACATCCTCGCCTGGAACCCGATGGCCAGCGCGCTGATGGGCGACCTCGACTCCCAGCCGGCCGAGGACCTGAACGTGATCCGCTGGGTCTTCCGCTCCCCCGACGTGGCCGAGCACCTGACGTATGAGGAGAAGGGCCGCTTCGCCAGGACCTCCGTGGCGGACCTCCGCATCGCCGCCGGCCGGTATCCGGACAACCCGGACATCCAGGCGCTGGTGGCGGAGATGCTGGCGTGCAGCCCGGACTTCGCCCGGCTGTGGGAGCAGCACGACGTCGAGATCCGCAGGGAACAGCGCAAGACGGTCGTCCATCCCGCGGTCGGCACGATCCACGCGATCTGCCAGGTCCTGCCCGTACCGGACCGCGACGACCTGCGGCTCGTCCTCTACACCACCGAGCCGGGATCGCCCTCGCACCAGGCCATGCGCGAGCTGCGGCGGCTGACTGTGACCGCGTGAACGGTTTCCCCCGGTCAGAACCCTCAGACAAGCTCTTGCGCGAGTCACCGCAGGTGACCCTAAGCTCGTGAGATGCGAGCTGTTGCTTTTGACGTCTTCGGTGGTGAGCTGGACGTTCGCGAGGTTCCCGACCCCGCGCCCGCCCCGCACGGAGCGGTGATCCGGGTCGAGGCGACCGGCCTGTGCCGCAGCGACTGGCACGGCTGGCAGGGCCACGACCCCGACATCACCACCTTCCCCCACGTTCCCGGCCACGAGCTGGCGGGCGTCGTCGAAGCCGTCGGCTCCGACGTGCGCGGCTGGCGGCCCGGCGCGCGGGTGACCGTCCCGTTCGTGTGCGCCTGCGGATCCTGTACGGCGTGCGCCGCCGGGCAGCAGCAGGTCTGCGAGCGCCAGACCCAGCCCGGCTTCACCCACTGGGGTTCGTTCGCCGACTACGTGGCCATCTCGCACGCCGACGTCAACCTGATCGCGCTGCCGGAGGAGATGCCGTTCGCCACGGCTGCCGGGCTCGGCTGCCGCTTCGCCACCGCCTTCCGCGCCGTCGTCCAGGTGGGCGGGGTACGGCCGGGCGAGTGGGTGGCGGTGCACGGATGCGGCGGGGTCGGCCTGTCGGCCGTGATGATCGCCTCCGCCGCCGGGGCCCGCGTGGTGGCCGTCGACGTCAGCTCGCAGGCGCTCCATCTGGCGGAGCGGGCGGGCGCCACCCACTTCGTCAACGGCTCCCACGGCGACGCCGCCGACCAGGTGCGCGAGCTGACGCGGGGCGGCGCGCACATCTCCATCGACGCGCTCGGCAGCCCGCAGACCTGTGCCGCCTCGGTCCTCGGCCTGCGCAGGCACGGCCGGCACGTCCAGGTGGGGCTGCTGCCCGAAGGCTCCCTCGTGCCGATGAACCGGGTCATCGCCTACGAACTGCGCCTGCTGGGCAGCCACGGCATGGCCGCGCACACCTACCCGGCGATGCTCGAACTCATCCGTTCCGGGACGCTCCACCCGGACCAGCTCATCACCCGCACGATCGACCTCACCGAAGCAGGCAAGGCCCTGGCGGCCATCGGCACGGTCCCCGGCGTCACCATCATCCGCCCCTGACTCCTCAGCTGAGGGCGGCGACCAGACGGGTGATGCGGCGGGTGCGCGTTTCGGGGGACTTGGAGTCCTCGATGTCGCGGACGTGTTTGCGGCGCAAGCCGTACCCGAGCCGCTCGAAGGCCGCACGTGCCCCGGCCGCGTCGAGGGCTTGAGCCAGGTCGGCGGGGAGGTCGACCGTGCGGGGCTCCGTGTCCAGCCGCAGGTCGACCTCCACCGTCTCGCCGACCGCGATGCCGCTCGCGTCGCGATTGGCGGCGCTGATGCCGATGAGGGTGGTGCCGCGCATGGCCGCGACCCGGCTGCGCCAGGTGTGGCCGTTGATCGTGATCGTCACCTCGGGACGCTTGCCGGCGCCGAGCTCCTCCAGCACCTCGGCCGGGACCTCGACGTTGAGGGCGTTGCCTCCGGGGATGACCGTGGTCTGGAAGATCATGCGGGTGGCTGCGAGAGGCCCACGATGTTGCCGTCGGCGTCCTTGACGGTGGCGATGAGCTTGCCGCCGCCGACGTCCCTGACGTCCTGGAGGGTCTCGGCTCCCGCGTCGAGCAGCGCCTGGAGGCTGGCCTTGATGTCGTCGACCTCCCAGTAGCCGACGGGGCCCGTCAGGCCGCTCTTGTGACCGTTCGGGTCCAGGCCGAGGTCCTGGCCCTCGATGCTCCAGCCCACGTAGTAGGGCGCGTCGTGGTCGGGTGCCCGCCCGAGGAGGGCGCTGAACAGGGCCTTGGCCCGGTCGAGGTCACGGACGGGATAGATGATCGTTTTCACTCCTGTGCTCATGAGGTCGAGGTTACGAGCCGGGCAGGCCGGTTGGCTTCTCCATTCCTGCTATGTCGTCGACCTGGACGCGGAGGGTCTTGAGAACCACCGCGAGCATGTCGTAGTGGGCGACGAGCATGACGAGCTCGATCCGCCCGATCTCGTCGTAGTGCTCGCAGACGGCGGCCCACGTCTCGTCCGTCAGGTCGCCGGACTCGTGCAGTTCGTCGGCCACGCGCAGGACGAGGGCGTCGATGCCGTGCCAGGTCGCGCCGGCCTGCCGTACGGCCTCGATCTCCTGCTCCGTGAGGGCTTCCAGGGCGATGCGGGCGTGCGCGGACCACTCGTAGTCGCTGCCGCGGTGGTGGGCCGTACGGAGGATGGCCAGCTCACGGTCGCGGGCGGGCAGCGTGCCGTCGAGCAGCGCACCGCCGAAGCGGAGCCAGCCGCGGTAGACCCTGGGGTGGCGGGCGAGCGTGGTGAAGACGTTGTAAGGGTTGGCCCGCTGGAACTCGTCCCATTCCGCGGACGGCAGGGGCTGCACTCGGGGTTCCATGGTCACTAGCATCCCGCATATGAACGGTCGTTTAGCGGGGCGCCGGGTGCTCGTGGTCGGCGCGGGCACGAGGCCGTCGGACGAGCCTGATCCGCCGGTGGGCAACGGGCGGGCGATCGCGGTGACGGCGGCACGGCAGGGGGCGCACGTGATCTGCGCCGACGTGGACGCCGCCGCCGCGGCCGAGACCGCCGGCTGGATAAAGCAGGAGGGTGGTACGGCGGGCGTCGTCGCGGTCGATCTCGCCGACAGCACGGCGTGCGAGACGCTTCCCGAGCGGCTGGGGCCGGTGGACGGGGTGGTGCTGAACGCGGGCATCGGAGCCGGATTCACCCTGGCGGGGACGTCCGTGGACGACTGGGACCGGGTGTTCACGGTGAACTTGCGCGCACATTTCGTGATTTGTCGGGCGTTCCTGCCGCACATGCACGGCGGGGCCTTCGTCTTCGTGGGGTCCGTGGCGGGTCTGCGGGCGGGCAGCCGCATCCCGGCCTACGAGGCCTCCAAGGCGGGGCTGATCGGACTGGCCAGGAACGTCGCGCTGGAAGGGGCCCGGCAGGGGGTGCGGGCCAACCTGGTGGCGCCGGGGCTGATCGACACACCGCTGGGACGGGACGCGTCCCGCCACTGGAAGCACCGCGACCAGATCCAGGTGCCGCTCGGCAGGCAGGGCACCGCCTGGGAGGTGGCGAACGTGGCCTGCTTCCTGCTCTCCGACGAGGCTTCCTACGTGACGGGCCAGGTCCTGGCCGTGGACGGCGGGCTCACGCTGCGCTGAGGCGGGCGCGCCTTCCTCCCCAGGGTGGATGGGTCATCCCGTGGGTAGATCGTGACCAGCTTGCCGCTGGAGGCGCGGGAGGCGGCCTTGGAGTTGACCATGACGAGCACGGACGGGCCGCGCAGGAACTTGAAGGCGATCCCGCGGGGCACGCAGTAATCCCAGACCGCCGCGATCGCCCGCTCGGCGTCGTCCAGGCGGGCCGAGACGTGGATCTTCCATCCCTGCCGGGGCAGCGGCGGCCCGTCCGCCGGGGCGTAGTAGAACCAGGTGTCGCCCTGCTCGTGGGCCCACCCTCGGGGGACCTCTCTGCGGGCCGCCGGGAAAACGACGTCCTGGCGCTCCAGGGTGTCGTAAAAGGTGGCGTCGGCCAGACAGAACGCCTCGTACTGGTCTATGACTCGAAATCTTTACCAACCACCGCTTTTTCGTCCAGTAACATACCGCATTATCGAAACGTGACTAATTCCCGCACACTTGTGAATTCCTCATAAATAGCGGGGAAGTCATCAGAATGACATGTGCACCGTGAACGCGAACTGCCCGTTGCACGCGTCGCCGAGGGTCGCCCAGCCGCCCAGCTCCGCCACCCGCTCGGCGAGGTCGGCCAGGCCGATCCCGCCTTCCGCCCGCGAGGGGCGCACGCCGTCGTTCCAGACCGACAGCTCCACGACGCCGCCCCGCTCGACGAGCCTGATGGCGCACTCCTGGGCGGCGGCGTGCCTGAGCACGTTGGTGATCGCCTCGCGCAGGACGTAGGTGAGCGCCTGCGCCATCCGGCCCGACAGGTCCCGGCACCGCACGTTGATCTGGCAGCGCACGCCGACGGACTCGAGCAGGGCCCGGGCCGCGGCCAGTTCGTCCTCCAGCGAGCAGCCGGCGCTGCCGTGCGCGACCGCCCGCACGTCTCCCGCCAGGTCGCGCACCAGCTCCAGCGTCTCACCGACCTCGCCCGCGGCCTTGCCGTCGCCGGTCTCGACCAGGCGCTGGATCAGCCCGGTCTTCAGCACGAGCACGGTGAGCCGGTGACCGACGAGACCCACGCCGGGCCGAGCAGGGCCAGCGGGAGGTAGGTCAGCCAGGCCGCGACCGCGATGGTCCACCAGCCTCCCCATACTCCGGTCAGTGCCCCGAGCGCGTACCGGACGTGGATCGCCAGGACGAACGCCAGGACGAGCGCCGCGGACCACATCTGCGGCGCGCCGGAAAGCCCGGAAAGCACGACGGCGGCCAAGGCGAGCAGGCCGGCTGTCAGGGCGGAAAAACCAAGACATAATGGGAACGACCGGAATACGGTCTTTAAATCGCGTGCTGCTGGATTCACGACTACCCCCGAATCGGGCTCTACTGCCGCGCTTGACTCACGTCCCTAAGCACGCTATGACCTGCGGATCCAGCAATACCCTCAATTGGGCGGTTCGCACATTGCAGGCCATATTATTGGGTTATGGACTACACACGACTTGGCAACACCGGGCTGAAGGTGTCCCGGATCTGTCTCGGCATGATGAGCTACGGTGACCCGGCCAGGCAGGATTGGGCGCTGCCCGAGGAGCAGGCGGAGCCGATCATCCGCAGGGCCGCCGATGCGGGCGTGACGTTCTTCGACACCGCCGACATGTACAGCACCGGCGCGAGCGAGGTCGTGACGGGCAACGTGCTGCGCCGCATCTTCCCCAGGCGCGAGGACTACGTGCTGGCCACCAAGGTCTACTTCCCGATGGGCCCCGGCGCCAACGACAAGGGGCTGTCGGCCAAGCACATCCACGCCGCCATCGACGCCTCGCTGCAGCGCCTCGGCACGGACCACGTGGACCTGTACCAGATCCACCGCTGGGACGACGAGACGCCGATCGAGGAGACGATGCAGGCGCTGCACGACGTGGTCAAGGCGGGCAAGGCCCGCTACATCGGCGCGTCGACGATGTGGGCGTGGCAGTTCGCCAAGGCGCAGCACGTGGCGGACGTCAACGGCTGGACCAGGTTCGTGTCGATGCAGAACCACTACAACCTGCTCTACCGGGAGGAGGAGCGCGAGATGCTCCCGCTCTGCGCGGACCAGGGGGTGGGCGTCATCCCGTGGAGCCCGCTGGCGCGCGGCGTCCTGGCGCGCGCGGGTGCGGCCGAGTCGACGACGCGGCAGGGCTCGGACGGCCGCATCGACTTCCTCTACGAGCCGGACAACGACCAGCGCATCCTGGAGCGGGTCGCGCAGGTGGCCCGCGAGCGCGAGCTTCCCGCGGCGCAGGTGGCGCTCGCCTGGCTGCTCCACCAGCCCACGGTCACGGCCCCGATCGTCGGCGCCACCAAGGACCGCCACGTCGACGACGCGGTCGCCGCCGTCGGCGTCTCCCTGTCGGACAAGGAACTGGCCTTCCTCGCCGAGCCGTACTCACCTCGTGAGGTGCGCTTCTAAGGAGCTCTTGTACGGCGGGCGGCGGGAACCCGCCGCCCGCCGTACTCCGGCTCGGGGCCTGTGCCCGGCGCTCGCGGCGAGTCGGGGACGGTGCCCCGCCGTCACGGCGCCCGTGACCCCTGCGAGGGCGACCTAGCGGGAGGCGCCGGAGGTGCCGGCGGTCCAGTAGAGAGCCTGGGCCACCTGCGGGAACAGGGCCTTGGGGTGGTTGCGGAACATGGGTTCCGTGCCGAAGAGAACGGCCGCGGCGCCGCGGGCCGAACGGCCCGAGACGACGGCCGCCTGGCCCTTGGCCGCGTCCTGGCCGCCCGTCCCGTCCTCGTTGGGACGCCAGTGCCCGGAGACGAACGAGTCGTACGTCTGCTCCGCCCGCACCCCGGCGCCGAGGCCGGTGAACCAGCGCGGGGAGTAGACGAAGCTGTAGTCACCGGACGTGAGCCGGACGACGCCGTTGGCGTCCGAGCGGCCCGCGACCGCCGTGACCGGCAGCAGGGCGGTGGCCGCGTTGAAGGCCGCGCCCGTCGCGCCACGGGTGACGACGCCGCCTCCGGTCAGGTACGCCTCCAGCGCCGCCTTGGCCGCCGGGTTGAGCGCGCCGTAGTTCAGGCCGGACGAAACGAACAGCACGTCCGTCGCACTCCAGTCGTACCCGGCGTTGAGCACCGCCGTCGACACCGGCGTGACGGAGAATCCCATCTCGCGCAGCGTGAACAGGTCGTCGGCCGAGGCGGCCGCCGTGACGCGGACGGGTGCCAGGGCGGCGCCGGCCGCCGTACCGGATCTGCTGAAGCGCACGCCGTACCGGTCGGCCAGCTCGCGGGCCGCGGGACGGGCGCTGTCGGGCAGGACGGCACGGCCGTTGGCGGTCCAGGTGACCTGGACGCCGCGCCCGAGCAGCGCGTTGAGCGCGATCACGTCGTTCTCGTCGGTGAGCTGGAGCGCGAGCGCCCCGTGGCCGGGCGGGACGAAGCCCGTCGGAGCCGCGACCCGCACCGGCTCGGCGACCACCCGGTAGTCGGACAGAGGCTGGACCGTGGCTCCCCACAGCAGGGCGTGGCTCCAGCCGGAGATGTCGTACATGGCGTTGACGCGCGGGCTGATGTCCTGGCCGGGCTCCAGCATGACGTTGGCCAGGCCGCGCTTGGGCTGGTGCATGTCCACGACGTACGTGCCCGCCGGATAGGTCCTGCCTCCCGAGCGGAAGGGCAGGACCGCGCGCCCGACCTTGACGTCGTTGGCGATCAGATGGTCGACGAGCCTGGCGGCCGCGGGGCTGCCGGCGGCGATGGTGTAGGCGCGCGGGAACGTGGTGTTCCACTGGTCCTCGGGTCCGAACCCGGGCACCGACCCGAGCGGGACCACCCTGGACGGCTCGCCGGCGGCGCCGCGGCGGAACACCTCGGTCTGGTCGCCGATCAGCCGATCGTGGTTGGCCTTGACGAAGGAGTACGTGGCGTGGATCGCGGCGGAGGCGATGTTCACGTTGATCTGAGCGCGCCTGCGCAGTTCCTCCACCGGGAGCGTGTTGTAGGCGGCGTTGTTGACCTGCATCGGGAACTCGATCGTGTGCGCCGCGACCGCGCCGTGGAAGGGCGCGTACTGCGGGGTGAAGATCGGGGGCCAGTCGTCCCAGCCCTCGTCCAGGTCGCGGAAGGGGATCTGGACGGGGAAGACGCCGTCCTTGTCCGGCGTGTAGCCGAGCCCGTTGATGGCCGCCTCGATGCCGAGCCCGTTGGGGTAGGCGTTGCGGATGAACAGGTCGTACTCGTAGTTGGCGCCGTGTGGCGGCGTGGTGGGCTCGACCAGCGTGCCGTTGACGTAACCGTGCAGGTCGATCATGGTGACCGGCTGGGTGTCGATCATGATCTGCCGCATGGCGCGGTCCTCGGGCTGCGAGGCGGTCACGAAGTCGCGGTTCAGGTCGAAGCCGTTGTCGTTGGCGCGCTTGTTGCCGACCCGGCCGTCGGGGTTGGCGGTGACGTTGAAGTACAGGCGGGTGGTCTTGAGCAGGTCCCCGGCCGCGGGGTCGGTGGCGAGCTCCTCGATCACGCGCAGGGCCGCGTCGGTGCCCTCCCACTCGTTGCCGTGGATGTTGGCGTTTACGTAGATCGGCGCCTTGTAGCGGTTCGCCGGGATCTGGTGGCCCGATTCGATGCGCTGGCGCAGGCGTTCCTGCTCGCGGGCCTGGGCGGCGGTCTCCGGGGCGGTCACGGTGACCAAGTAGAGGTCGCGGCCGCCGGCCGACCTGCCGATGATCTCGGCGCTGACGCGGTCGCTCCTGGCCTGCAGGTCGTTCAGCCGGGCGGCGATCGCGTGGTGCGGGATCAGGCCGAGCTTGATCGAGGCGTCGGCCGGGTTCTCGGGCGGGATCGGGAGCGCGGTGTGGCGGGGGTAGCCGCGGTTGTGGTCGAAGGCGGGGATCGCGGTTTCCGCCGCTTTCGCCGCGAATTGTTCTGGGATGAGCGCGGCCTCGTCGTTGCGGTCCGGGCCGTTCCCGAAGTCCCGTACGGCGGGCGAAGGTGTCGGCGTGGGCGCGGCGGTAGCCGTACCCGGCGAGAGGAGCAGCACGGATAACAGAGGAAGGAGGATGCTCTTTCGCATGATCGAGCCTGACACGGGATCAGGCTTTCGCCAACCGCCCAGATGATCTGTCGGCCCCAGCCTCTATGGTTGGGGCATGGCACGGGCAAACGACGAAGCGGCCGCGGCGCTGCAGGAATACGCGGAGCTGTTCGCGCTGACCGGAGGCGACGCGTTCCGGGTGCGCAGCTACCAGAAGGCCGCCAAGGCGATCGCCGGGTTCCCCGAGGACATCTCGGAGGTCGACGTGCGCGGCGTGCCCGGAGTCGGCGAGGCGATCGCCAAGAAGATGGAGGAGTTCCTGCAGCGCGGGAGCTTCCGCCAGCTCGACGACCTGCGCGGGCGGGTGCCCGACGGGGTGCGGCGGCTGACCAGGGTGCCCTCGCTCGGGCCGAAGACCGCGATCATGCTCTACGACGAGTTCGGCATCGACTCCCCCGCCGCGCTGTCCGAGGCGATCGGTGACGGCCGGCTGGAGGGGGTCAAGGGGCTCGGGCCGAAGACCCTGGCCAACCTGGTCAAGGGCATCGAGCAGTTGGAGCAGTCGGGCCGCCGGGTCCACATCGGCGTCGCCGCCGCGCTGGCCGAGCAGGTGATGGCCTCGCTGAAGGCCGACAGGATGGCCTACGCCGGGTCGCTGCGCCGGATGAAGGACACGATCGGCGACATCGACATCCTGGCCGTGGCGCCCGAGTCCATCATGGAGTCGTTCCGCGCCCAGCCGTACGTGGCCGAGGTCATCGCGGCGGGCGACAAGAAGACCTCGGTGCGCACCACCTCGGGCATCCAGGTCGACCTGCGCGTGGTGCCCGCCGAGTCGTGGGGCGCCGCGATGCAGTACTTCACCGGCTCCAAGGAGCACAACGTGGCGATCAGGGAGATCGCCGTGAAGAAGGGGTGGAAGCTGTCCGAGTACGGCCTGTTCGAGGGCGAGCGGGTGATCGCCTCGGAGACCGAGGAGGACATCTACGCCGCGCTCGGCATGCAGTACGTCCCACCCACGCTGCGCGAGGACGGCGGCGAGGTGCGCGCGGCGCTGCACGGCGAGCTGCCCCGGCTCGTCGAGCTGGAGGACCTGCGCGGAGATCTGCACACGCACACCAACCTGACCGACGGCATCGCGTCGCTGGAGGACATGGTCGCCGCCGGCCACGCCCGCGGCTACTCCTACTACGCGGTGACCGACCACGCGCCCGACCTGGTCATGCAGCGGATGACGCTGGACAAGGCGCTCGAACAGCGCGCCCAGATCGCCGCGCTGCAGGAGAAGTACCCGGACATGCGGATCCTGCACGGCACGGAGCTCAACATCGCCCCCGACGGCTCGGTCGACTGGCCCGCCGACGTGCTGCAGGGCTTCGACGTCTGCGTGGCCTCGGTGCACTCGCACTTCACACAGTCGCGCGAGGAGATGACCCGCCGCTTCATCGCCGCCTGCGAGAACCCCTACGTCGACATCATCGGCCACCCCACCACCCGCAAGATCGGCAAGCGCTCACAGGTGGACGCCGACTGGGACGCCGTCTTCCGCGCCGCCGCCCGCACGGGCACGGTCATGGAGATCGACTCCTTCCCCGACCGCTCGGACCTTCCCGCGGACCTGGTACGGCTGGCCAAGCACCACGGCGTCAAGTTCTCCATCGACAGCGACTCGCACGCCATCCCCCACCTCGCCCACCAGCGCTTCGGCATCGGCATCGCCCAACGCGCCTGGCTCACCCCCGACGACGTCATCAACACCTGGCCCCTCGACCGCCTCCTGTCCTACATCCGCCCCTGAAGGCAAGGTCCTTGCTTTTGGCAGCGCTATCGCGCTTATCACCTGCGGGCTGTTCTCAGTTGGGGGGCCGAGCCCCCCACGACCCCGTGGCAGGGGCGCACCCCTGCACCCGCGCCGACCTCGCCTCCGGCTCCGGCTGTGTTGATTGGGGCGGGGCTCCGCCCCCACACCTCACACGCGCCTCCGGCGCGAATCCCCGCCCGGTACCCCCGGACGGGAGACCATCCGACACCCGCCCCGTGAGAACCCCGAACGCTCCCTGGCGCAGGATGCCGCCAGGCACCCCGCTGAAGTTGGGCGCGAATGGAACCGCGGCGAAGCAGGCCTTCTGCTTGCTCACCTCCCATGGCTACGGCCTGGACCCGAAGGAAGCGACCCCAGCCCAACGATCTTGCATCTCTCATGTGAGAAGCCTCCGATGGCCCTGGTCTCTCAATGCCTGCATGTCCGACCCTGGGTTGATGTGGGGTGGGTGGGCGGTCGCGCAGAATCTGGGGCGTGAAGATCTGGGCGAGGGTGTTGGCGGGTGTGGGTGTGGTGGTCGCGGCGGGGGTTGTGGTGGCTGCGCAGGCGTATCCGTCTGTGGCGGCGACCGCGTGTCCCGGTTGCTATGACCTGACCGAGGCGGCTCCGGGCGTGTACGTAGAGGAGGGGCAGGATGGCGCGGAAGCGGTCCGGGTGGCCGAGGTGGCGCGGAAGCGGGTCGAGGAGTTCTACGGGTCGAGGGTGAGTTCGCCGCGGCTGCTCGTGTGCGTGACCGACGCGTGCTACCGGAGGATCGGCGGCGGGGGCGAGCGGGGTATCGCGGTGATGAACCAGGCGGTGATGCTGTCTCCGCGCGGGATCGATCCCGTGATCGCCTCTCACGAGATGTCACATGTCGAGTTGCATGCGCGGGGTGGGAAGGTGTCGCAGTGGTTCGACGAGGGGCTGGCGGTGGTGGTCTCCGATGATCGGCGGTATCTGGCCGCGCCCGATCCCGCCGACCCGAGCCGGCTCACCGCTCCGGGTTCGCACGATCGGTGTCTGGTCCGTACGGCGGAGCCGCTGCCTGACCGGCTCGACGGGTGGCTGCGGGCAGCGACCGCTGACAAGCAGTTGTACGCCAAGGCGGCCTGCCGTACGGACCAGTGGCTCGTGGCGAACGGCGGGAGGGACGGGCTGCTCAGGTCGCTAGGCCGTTGACACGCCGCCGTCGACGGTGACGATCGTGCCCGTGGTGTAGGCGGAGCGGTCGGAGGCCAGGTACGCGACCAGGTCGGCGATCTCGCCAGGGGTCGCGGGGCGGCCGAGCGGGAAGTCGGCGGCGGCCGCGCGGAAGCGCTCGCTGGTGGCGATGAGCTTGGCGATGCGCTCGGTCTGCACGGGTCCGGGGTTGACGCCGACCACGCGGACGCCGTCGTGCAGGCTCTGGCCGCCGAGTGCCTTGGTGAAGGCCATGAGGGCGGCGTTGGCCGTGGCGCCGCAGATGTAGTCGGCGGTCGGGCGCTCACCGGCCGCGCCGATGACGTTGACGATGACGCCGCGCCCGCGGGCCTTCATGCGGGCGTAGGCGTGGCGGGTCAGGTCGATGTAGCCGTACACCTTCAGGTCCCAGGCGTGCCGCCAGGTGTCGTCGTCGATCTGGTCGAGCCGGCCGGCGGGGATGTCGCCGGCGTTGTTGACCAGCACGTCCACCTCGTGCTCCGCCAGTGCGGCGCGCGCGGCGGGGTCGCGCAGGTCGAGGGCGTGCACGGTGGTGCGTACCGGGAGCGAGGCCGCGACCTTCTCGAGCGCGGCGCGGTCGCGGGCCACCAGGTGCAGGTCGCACCCTTCGGCGGCGAGCGTGGCGGCGATGGCGGCGCCGATGCCTTTGGACGCCCCGGTGATCAGGGCGGTCCTGCCGTGTAGTGCCAGGTCCATGTCGATCCTCACAATCCGAGCGCGCCGACCAGCAGCCGGTCGCGCAGTCCGATGGGCAGGTGGGACAGCAGCGCGGCCATCCGGGCGTCGCGCCCGGTGACGTAGCGGGGCCGCGGGCGGCGGGCGGAGACGGCGGTGGCGATGACCCGGGCGACGCGCTCGGCCGGTGCGAAGGTCTGCTTGGCCATGGCCGCGTCGAACTTGGCCAGCTGGTCCCGGTAGAGCCCCGCGGGGTAGCTACGGCGCGCCTGAGCCGCCTTGGCGAAGATGGGCGTGTCGAGCGCGCCCGGCTCGATGACGACCACCGGGATCCGCCACGCCGCGAGCTCCACGCGCAGCGCGTCCGACAGCGACTCGAGCGCGGCCTTGCTGGCCGAGATGGGCGCCATGTACGGCAGGGCGGTCCTGGCGCTGGCCGCGCTCACGTTGACCACCCTGCCCGTGCCCCGGCGCAGCAGCGGCAGGAACGCCCTGGTGACGGCGGCCGGGCCGAAGACGTTGACCGCGAACTGGCGCCGTAACTCCGCGTCGGGCACCGCTTCGAGCGGTCCGTCGACGATCACGCCGGCGTTGTTGATCACGGCGTGCAGGCCGTTCTCCGCTTCGGCGATCTCGGCGGCGGCGGCCTCGACGGAGGCGGGATCGGTGACGTCCAGGACCACCGGCCGGGTCCCGTCGGGTGCGCGTGCGGAGTCACGGACTCCCGCGTACACGGTGTAACCGCGTGCCAGCAGCTCCCGGGCGGTAGCCGTACCGACTCCGCCCGAGGCGCCGGTGAGAAGCAGCGCGCTCATGCCAAACCTCACATGGATCGAAGGACATGTACTTAGGGACATGTCTAGAGGGACACCGCACGCGTGTCAAGATGGTCACGTCGAAGGGAGGGGCAGGTGTCACTGCGCCACGGACTGCTCGGACTGCTGGCCGAGGGGCCTGCCAGCGGCTACGACCTGGCCGGGCACTTCCAGCGGATGCTCGGGCCCGTGTGGCCGGCGCAGCATCCGAAGATCTACGCCGAGCTGGCGCGGCTGGCCGACGAGGGGCTCATCGAGGTCGACAGCCTGGGACCGCGCGGGCGCAAGGCCTACCGGATCACCGAGGCCGGGCTGGCGGAGGTCCGGCGGTGGCTGTCGGACGGGGACGTGGACCACACGCTGCGGCTTGAGCCGCTGCTGCGCTCGTTCTTCTTCTGGTTGATGCCGCCCGAGGACCTGGACGCCCATCTGGCCAGGGAAGAGGAGTTCTTCGCCTCGACCGCGGCCGCCTACCGGGAGTACGCGGCGGCCAAGGACCGCGGCGAGTTCGGCGACGCCCCGCACACCAAGTCCGCGCGTATCGCGATCGAGGCGGGTGTCCGCCTCTACCAGGCCCTCGCCGACTGGGCCGCCTGGGCCAGGGACCAGGACCCGGGCCACCAGGAGACCGCGCCAGCGGCCACGAAGCCAGAACCGCGACCGTAAAGCCCCGGCGGATGGGTTGGACCCGGCGGCTCGCGCAGGATTAAATGGTTTCTTGGTAGGGAATTATCGTGGAGGAGGTGTGGCCCCATGACGCAGGCCCTGGCGACGATCGTCAAACCGCTACCCGAGCACCTGTTCATCCGGCGCGACGTCAGTGCCGAGATGCGCTGGGAGGCGATGGCCGGGCAGGGCTACCACACACCTGTCGACCGCTTCTTCGTCCGCAACCACACCCATACCCCCCTCATCGACGTCACGACCTGGCGCCTGCGCCTGCACGGCGCCGGGCTCCGATGTCCCGGCGAATTCAGCTACGACCAGGTGCGCGCGATGCCGTCCAGAACGATGGACGTCGCGATCGAGTGCGCGGGCAACGGCCGCCGCTTCTACGGCACGCAGCAGGGGGTCGAGGCGCCGGGCATGCAGTGGGGCCTGGGCGCGGTCGGCGTGGCCCGCTGGCGCGGCGTGCCGCTGCGCTACCTGCTGCGGCAGGCGGGCATCCGCCCCGACGCGGTGGACGTCCTCCCGCAGGGGCTGGACGCGCCGTTCGAGCACTACGGCCACGTGCGCAGGCCGCTGCCGGTCGCCAAGGCCATGGACGACGTGCTGGTCGCCTACGAGATGAACGGCAGGCCGCTGCCGCCCGACCACGGATTCCCGGTGCGCCTGGTGGTGCCCGGATGGGTGGGAATCGCGTCCATCAAATGGCTCGGAGATATAGAAGTGGCCACCCGTGAACTCTTCTCGCCGTGGAACACCGAGTTTTATCCGGACGTCACCACGCAACCGGTGAAGAGCGCATTCGAACTGCCGTGGTACGCCACGCTGGAAGCGGGCAGGGCGCACATCCTGCACGGCAGGTCCTGGTCGGGCAACGGCCGCGTCACCCGGGTCGAGGTCAGCCTCGACGGCGGCCACACCTGGCGCAGGGCAGAGCACCACGGAAAACACCTGGTCGGAGCCTGGCTGCCGTGGCACATCGGCTGGGCGCCGCGGCAGGTCGGGCCGCACGTGCTGATGGCCAGGGCCACCGACGCGTCCGGCCGCACCCAGCCGCTGGTCACGCCGCACCACCCGTTCGGCTATCACTTCGACGCCGTCGTGCAACACCCCGTTAAGGTTGCGCGCGGATAGGTAATTGTCACCGATCCGGGCTGAGCTGGGTATTCCCCGAATACGTGTCCGGCGCCCCCGAATTCATCTGTAAGACTCGCGCGGAAACCTTTCAGAAACGCCGCCGTGTAAGGGTGATGCAATGCGCCAGCTGACCGCGCTCGACGCGCAGTTCCTGAACGCCGAGTCGGAGACGACCGCCGCCCACGTGGCGGGCCTGGCCGTGCTCGACCCGGCCGACGGGGCGGTCAACCGCGAGGCGCTGGCCCGGCTGCTGTCCGAGCGGGTGCACCTGTCCCCCGCGCTCAGCCTGCGCCTGGCCGAGGTGCCGCTCGGCCTCGACCGCCCGTACTGGACCGCCGATCCTGACTTCGACCTGGCCAACCACCTGTTCGAGACGTGGCTGCCCGCCCCGGGAGACGAGCGGGCGCTGGCCGCCGAGGTGGCCGGGATCCACGCCCGCAGGCTGGACCGGGCGCACCCGCTGTGGGAGATGCACCTGATCCACGGCCTGGCCGGCGGCCGGGTCGCCGTCTACACCAAGGTGCACCACGCGGCCATCGACGGCGTCTCCGGCGCCGAGACCCTGGCCACGCTGCTCGACCTGTCGCCGGAGTGCCGCACGGTCGAGCCGCTCACGGAGGACCCGGAGGGCGCGCCCGGGCTGCTCGGCATGCTGGCCGGCGCCGCCGTGCGCAACGCCACCCACCCCGTGCGGGCGCTGGGCTCGCTCGCCCGCGCGGTGGGCGACCTGGACGCGATCCCGCTCGCGGGCACACTGCCGGGCGCGCGGCTGATCGCGAGGACCGCGCGCCTGCTCACCGGCGACCAGAAGCCCCGCGCCGACCTGCCCCGCCCTTCCGCGCCGCGCACCCCGCTCAACGGCCCGATCAGCGGGCGGCGCGAGCTGTCGTTCGGCTCGGTGCCGCTCAAGGACGTCAAGGCCGTGGCCAGGGCGCACGGGCTCAGCGTCAACGACGTGGTGATGACGCTCTGCGCCGCCGCACTGCGGACCTGGCTGCAGGAGCGCGACGCGCTGCCCGACGAGCCGCTGCTGGCCGCCGTCCCCGTCGCCGTCCGTACGGCGAGCGCCCGCGACCTGGTCGGCAACCAGATCTCCGCCATGGCCGCGCCCATGGCCACCAACGTCGCCGATCCGCACGAGCGGCTGCGCACGATGGGCGCCGCGATGCACGCGGCCAAGCGCCGCTTCGCGCAGGCCCCGGCGGGCTGGCTCAACGAGCTGTGCTCGATGCTGCCCGCCCCGGTCACCTCGGTGGCCACCCCGGCGGTGTTCCGGCTGGCCTCGGTGGCGTTCCCGCCGATCAACCTGATCATCAGCAACGTCCCGGGCCCGCAGTTCCCGCTCTATCTGTGCGGCGGGCGGGTGCTGTCGTACTATCCCATGTCGGTGCTGACCGACCTGAGCGGCGGGCTCAACATCACCTGCTTCTCCTACGACGGCATGCTCGACTTCGGCGTCGTGGCCTGCCCCGAGCGGGTGGACGACGTGTGGAGCCTGATCGGGTTCCTGCGCAAGGCGCTGGACGAGCTGCTAGACGAGCGAGTGGGCGATGAGCTCGGCGACCGCGTCGGGATCGATCTGGTGACCCGTTAGCAGGCAGAGGTTCTCCTGGTAGAGCAGCACGGCGGCGAACGTGGCCGCGGCCACCTCCAGCCGCGCCGCGTCGCCCCTGCTGCCGGGCAGCGCCAGCTCCAGGGCGAAGCGGGCCCGTCTGATCAGCTCGCCGTTGAGCCGGCCGAGCCGCTCCTTGACCGAGCCGTGCGTGTCGGCCTCGCGGAACAGGATGCGGCGCATCGCCGGTGAGGCCCGCAGCGGCAGCCTGCGCGCCAGCTTGGACAGCGTGCCCGCCGGGTCGCCGGGCACGGCGTCGACCTCCTTGCCCTCCTCGACCAGCGTCCGCTCGTCGACGAGCGCCACCAGCACGTCGATCTTCCGCGGGAAGTAGTGGAAGACCAGCCCCTTGGGCACCCGGGCGAGCTTGGCGATGACGGCCGTGGGCGTGGCCTCGTAGCCGCTTCCGGCGAACAGCTCCTCGGCGGCGTCCAGGATGCGCGTGCGCGCGTCACCGATGACCACAGCCGAACCATAACGCTCCCGGCCCCGCCCCGGCCATCCCGCCGAAGCGAGATGGCCGTGCTGTATCGTATGAGACGAAATTGTCGCAAACGAGACGGGGTTGTGTGATGACGGTGAGCCGTGAGCAGATCATGAGCGCGGCGATCCAGCACCTCAACCAGGACCCCACGGCCTCGATGGCGCAGCTGGCCGAGGCGGTCGGGGTCAGCCGCGCCACGCTCCACCGGCACTTCAGCAGCCGGGAGGAGCTCATGATCGCGCTCGGCCACTGCGCGCTGGACCAGTGGGAGCGGGTGCAGGACGAGGCGGGCATCGCCGACGCCGCCGATCCCGAGGCGGCGCTGCGGGCACTGCTGCTCGGCCTGATCGGCTGCGCCGACGAGTACGGCTTCGGGCTCACCGACTACGCCCTGGGCACCGACCCGGAGCTGCTGCGCCGCTCCGACGAGCTGGAAGAGCGGGAGATCGCCTTCTACGTGGCCGCCCAGCGAGCTGGGGTGATCAGGGCCGACCTGCCGCCGCGCTGGATCAGCAACACCGTTTACGGCCTGCTGGTGGCCGTGCGCGAGAGCCTGCGCCGCGGCGACGTCGCCAGGCGGGACGTGCCACGGCTGCTCACCGACACCTTCCTGCGGGGGACCTCATGACCGTTGTCGCCACGCCTGTCCGGCGGCGGTGGGCCGCGCTCGCCGTACTGTCCGCAAGCCTGCTGCTGGTCGTCATCGACATCACGCTGCTCAACGTGGCACTGCCCGCGATCTCCGAGGACCTGCGGCCCGGCGCCGTCCAGCTGCTGTGGATGGTCGACGTCTACGCGCTGGTGGTGGCCGGGCTGCTGGTCACCGTGAGCGCGCTGGGCGACCGCTGGGGCCGCAAGAGGATGCTGATCACCGGGTTCGCCGTGTTCGGCGCGGCCTCCACCGCGATCCTGTGGGCGCACAGCCCCGGCGCGGTGATCGCGGTCAGGGCGCTGCTCGGCGTGGGCGGCGCGATGATCATGCCGTCCACGCTGTCGTTGATCAGGACCCTGTTCACCGACGCGCGCGAGCGGGCCACCGCGCTCGGCGTCTGGGCGGCCATGGCCGCCGTCGGCAGCGCGCTCGGGCCGATCGTCGGCGGACTGCTGCTCGAGCGCTTCAGCTGGCAGGCCGCGTTCCTGGTCAACGTGCCCGTCATGGTGGTGGCGATCGTCGCGGGGGTGTTCCTGCTGCCCGAGTCGCGCAACCCGCGCCCCGGCCGCTGGGACGCCCTCGGCACGGTGCTGTCGATCGCCGGCATGGTCGCGCTGGTCTACGCGATCAAGCGCATCAGCGAGTACGGCCTGGCCGACGCGGCCTCGCTCGTCTCGCTCGCGGTGGCCGTGGCGGGGCTCGGCTGGTTCGTGGCCCGGTGCCTGCGGCGGCCCGATCCGCTGCTGGAGATCCGGCTGTTGCGCCGGCCGTCCTTCAGCGCGGGCACCATCACCGCGCTGACCACCGAGATCGCGATGGCCGGGATGATGCTGCTGCTGGCCCAGTGGATGCAACTGGTGCAGGGGTACACGCCGCTGGAGACCGGGGTGCGGCTGCTGCCCGCCGCACTCGCCGCGCTGGTCGTCTCGCCGCTGGCGCCCTCGATCGCCACGCGCGTGGGGGCCAGGCCGGTGCTGGCGGGCGGGCTCGTGATCGTCGGGCTCGGGCTCGCCGTGGTGGCCGTCAACCCGACCGGCTACCTGCCGATGGCGATCTCGCTGGTGCTCATCGGGCTGGGGATGGGGTCGCTGGCGATCGCGTCGGCGGTCATCATGGCCGGGGCGCCGCCGGAGAAGGCGGGCAGCGCGGCGGCCATCGAGGAGACCAGCTACGAGGTGGGCGGGGCGCTCGGCGTCGCCGTCCTGGGCAGCATCGCCGCCGCCGTCTACCGCTCCGGCCTGCCGCTGGACGCGCTCGCGGCCCAGGGTGTCACTGGGTCCGCGGCCTCGACCGTCCGGGAGTCGATCGGCGGTGCGCTCACCGTCGCCTCCCAGGCGGGCTCGGGGGTCGCCGGCCTGGCCAGGCAGGCGTTCACGGACTCGCTCGCGGTGACGTGCGCGGCGGGCGCCGTGATCGCGCTGATCGCGGCCGTCGGGGTCTGGCTGCTCACCCCCCGCGACCTCGACCTCTCATCCTCACAGCACTGACCTCCCACGCTTGCGGCGTGCCCGGGTTCGGTGGTTCCCACTCGGGCGGCTTCCTCGGGTCGTTGCGGCGAGCGACCCGGCGGGCGCATGCGTGTCGCCGGGTGCGGCGGGACGGGGCGTCGGTGAGTGGCTGGTGGGGCGGCGGTAGCCGTACACCCGAAACAGCCTCATCGCCGCAGAGCAACCTCAAGCAGCAGAGGCCCCTACACCTTCGTGGTGGCACCGAGCGACCGGATCGTGAGCTCCGAGGCTGAGCGCGGCAACGGCCGCTATCACGCCGATGAGGCAGGCGCGTGACCGGGGCGCTATCGAGCCTCCCTGTTGGATGCGCGGATAATAGCGGGATGCGATCAATTGGCACCACGGCTCTGTCCGTTTTTCCGATATGCCTCGGCACCAACGTCTTCGGCTGGACCGCGGACAAGGAGGCCTCCTTCGCCGTACTGGACGC
Organism: Nonomuraea sp. NPDC050536; assembly: GCF_044457685.1. Classification (NCBI taxonomy): domain Bacteria; kingdom Bacillati; phylum Actinomycetota; class Actinomycetes; order Streptosporangiales; family Streptosporangiaceae; genus Nonomuraea; species Nonomuraea sp. NPDC050536. The sequence continues at coordinate 1,161,741 of NZ_JBITHD010000001.1, read as the reverse complement.
GTATGTGGCCGGCGGCGGCAACTTCATCGACACCGCCGACGTCTACCCGGCCTGGGCCACGGGCGAGTCCACGTCCGAGACGATCATCGGCGAGTGGATGGTCAAGCGCGGCAACCGCGACAAGATCGTGCTGGCCACGAAGGTGGGCATGCTCCAAGGCCTGGAGGGACTGGCGCCCAGGACGATCCGCACCGCGGTGGAGAACTCGCTGCGCCGCCTGCGCACCGACCGCATCGACCTGTACTGGGCGCACGTCGACGACCAAGACACGCCGCTGACCGAGTCGCTGTCCGCCTTCGACGCGCTGATCCGCGAGGGCAAGGTCCGCTACATCGGCGCCTCCAACTACGGCGCCGACCGCCTGGCCGAGGCGCTGCGGATCTCCGACGAGGAGGGCCTGGCCAGGTACGTGGCGCTCCAGCAGCCCTACAACCTGGTCGAGCGCGGCTACGAGGGCGCACTGCGCGAGGTGGCGTCCCGCGAGGGCCTGTCCAGCACGCCGTACTTCGGGCTGGCCCGCGGCTTCCTGACGGGCAAGTACGCGCCTGGCGTGACCGTGGACAGCCCGCGGGCCGGGCAGGCGTCGGAGTACCTGCGGACCGAGCGCGGCCCGAAGGTGCTGGACGTGCTGGCCAAGGTGGCCGCCGAGCGCGGCACCGAGCTCGCCGCCGTCGCGCTGGCATGGCTGGCCACCCAGCCGACGGTCACCGCGCCCATCGCGAGCGCCAGGAACGTCACCCAGCTCCAGGCGCTGCTGACCGCCGCCTCGGTCACGCTCGGCCGGGACGAGCTCGCGCTCCTGGACACGGCCTCGGCGTAGTGTCATCGCGGAACGTTACCGATGGGTTACTATTAGCGATCCTGCATGTAGCCGTTCCCCCCTGTCCCGGAGTCCCCATGGCCGAAGAGCCATCGGCAGGCGAGCTCGCGCGCCGCCTGGCCGATCTCCAGCGCGCGCTCCAGAGAATGATGTCTCAGGAGTTATTCGTGGCCGAGCAGCGGGCGATCGAGCGCCGCTTCACCACCGTCGAGCGCGACCTCGAAGACCTCGAGGAGCGCCTCGGCGGCGAGATCAAGTCGCTGTTGGCACACATCGAGGCCCGCGAGCGCGACCGCGGCACCAACTGGCGGCAGAGCGTCTACGCCGGGGTCATCCCGGCGGCTCTGCTCCTGGTGTCCCTGCTGGTCCAGATCTGGCTGACCGCGAAGGGCACGGCGTGACCGAGAACAAGTTCCGCCCGACGCGCCGCGACCTGGCGCTCTTCGTGACCATCGCCATCCTGGTGGCCCTGGCCCTGTGGGTCTCGGCCGCCATCCGCGAACTCGGCGCGCAGTTGCAGGCCGCCCAGCACGACCGCGAGGTACTCTTCCAGCAGGTGCGCCAGCTCGGCGGCGTCCCCAAGGTCGGCGAGCGCGGCAGCCGTGGGCTTCCCGGCCTGCCTGGATTGCGCGGGTTCCAGGGTCCCCCCGGGTCTCACGGGCTGCCCGGCGCGCCCGGTTCGCCCGGTCCCTCCGGTTCTCCCGGGCCCACCGGCTCGCCGGGGCCCTCCGGGTCTCCCGGTCCCGCCGGGCCTCCCGGGCCGCCGGGGCCAGCGGTCTACTGCGTGCCAGGCGCCGAGGAGGCGTCGTGGCACTGCGGGGGGACCCTGCCAACCGCATCTCCCGCTGCCAGGGTGGTGCCGACGCCGACGCCGACCCCGGCGCCCCGTCCGAGTCCCAGCTCCAGTCCGAGCCCGACGCCGTCGGGTGAGTGCGGGGTGGTGCTGCGCAGGACGTCGCTGATCGATCTCTGCCTGCTGTCGCCCAGGCCGCGCTCGTAGATTGCTACGGTTCGTGAAGAACGGACCCCTTTCTGCGGCGAGGAGAGCGAATGTCCAGAGTCTGCGTGACCGGCGCCGCGGGCACGGCGGGCCGTGCCATCGTCCGTGACCTGCTCGCCCACGGCCACGAGGTCGTCGCCACCGACCTGCGGACCGCGGGCGGCGAGGACGTCATGCAGGCCGACCTCACCCGGTACGGCGCAGCGGTCGAGGTCCTGGCCGGGGTGGACGCCGTGGTCCACATGGCCAACATCCCCGCCCCCGGGCTGCGCACCCCGGCCACCACCTACGCCGACAACACCACGATGAACGCCAACGTGTTCCTGGCCGCCGCGCAGCTCGGGCTGAGCCGGGTGGTGTGGGCCTCCAGCGAGACGACGCTCGGCCTGCCCTTCGACACCCCGCCCCGCTACGCACCCGTGGACGAGGACCACTACCCGTATCCGACCTCGACCTACGCCCTGTCCAAGGTCGTCGGCGAGACCACGGCCGCGCACGTCGCCGAGTGGTCCGGGATCCCGTTCGTGGCGCTGCGCTTCTCCAACATCTTCACTGAGGACGAGTACGCGCGCGTGCCCGGCTTCTGGTCCGACGCGCGCTCGCGGCGCTGGAACCTGTGGGGGTACATCGACCATCGGGACGTGGCGACCTCGTGCCGGCTCGCGCTCGAGGCGCCGGTCACGGGCGCGCGCAGCTTCGTCATCGCCGCGGCCGACACGATCATGAACCGGCCGTCGGCCGACCTCATGGCGGAGGTCTACCCCGGCGTGCCGATCAGGGGCGACCTGCCGGAGTACGGCACGCTGCTGTCGATCGCCAGGGCCCGCGCGGAACTCGGCTTCGTCCCCGCCCACTCCTGGCGCGACCACATCCCAAGCTAGCCACACTTTTCTGGTACGGCGAGCCACACCACCCGCCGCCCACCGCACTTCGGCTGAGGCCCCGCGCCCGGCGCTTCCGGCGAGTCGAGGACGCTCGCCCGCCGTTACGGCGCTTTCTGGGCGTGGGTTCCCGGGCCGACGGGCGTTGCCGAGGAGGGTTGCCCGCCGCTTCGGCGCTTTCTGGGCGTGGGTCCCGGGCCGGCGGGCGTTGCTTGTCGAGGAGGGCTAGCGGGAGCGGTGCACGAGGGCCGCGCACAGGTCGTGCAGGGCCTCTGCCCTGGGCAGCTCGCTGCGCAGGGTGGTCAGCGCCGCGGTCAGGTGGGACTCGGCCAGGTCCAGGGCCGTGGCGCGCCCGCCCGCGCGCTCGATCAGCTCGGCCGCCTCGCGGAAGTCGTCGTCCGAGGCCTCCGTGCTGAGCAGGGCCGCCAGGTCCGGGCTCACCGGCAGCGCGGCCAGGACCGGAAGCGTCTTCTTGGCCCGCCGTAGATCGTTGTAGATGGGCTTGCCTGTCTGCTCCGGATCGCCCCAGATGCCCAGCAGGTCGTCGGCGATCTGGAAGGCGATCCCCAGGTCGCGCCCCATCTGCCACATCGGCTCCGCCAGCGACGGCGCCCCGCCCAGGATCACGCCCAGCGAAGCGGCCGCCGCCAGCAGCGAGCCGGTCTTACCTGCCGTCATCTCGGTGTACTCGGCCACCGTCACCGCCCCGGGACCGCTCCAAGGCCGGTCCTCGAAGACCATGTCCAGCGTCTGGCCGTGCACGAGGTCGATCAGTGCGCTGGACAGGTACCGCACCGCCAGCGGATCGCCCTCCTGCGCCAGCCGTCCGATCGCCAGCGCGAGCAGCGAGTCACCGGTCAGGATCGCCGGCCCCACGCCGTAGGCCTTCCACAGCGCCTCCCGGTGCCGCCGCCGCTCGTCCTGGTCGATGATGTCGTCGTGCACCAGCGAGAACGCGTGCACCAGTTCCACCGCCACGGCCCCCGGCAGCGCCGCCTCGGCCGTGGCGCCGACCGCCTCGGCCGCCAGCATCGCGATCGCCGGCCGCAGGTTCTTCCCGCTGTCCCCGTCGTACGGCAGGCCGTCGACGTCGGACCAGCCCAGCGTGAACGAGGCCATCCGCTCCCCCCACGGATGCAGCCCCGCGACCGCCTCCCGCAATGCGGGCTCGGCCAGCCGCCGCGCTCTCTGTAACTCGTCCTCTCCGGACCAGGATGTGGGCGAGTGCCCAGGATTCATCGGGTGCTCCTACCTTGTCCGATCTTGAGATACCAGAGACGATCATGCGATACTTACCCAAGGAAACTACTTTTGTCCTGAAATATCCCGACATTTGAGACCGGAAGATCGGACTGCCGAGGCCGCTCAGAGCGGGAGATCGCGACCATGCCTCTCGACACCGACGCGCCGAGCCCAGGACCTCAAAACCACCGCGACCAGCCTCCGGCGACTCGAACATCTCACGAACGCCGGGACGCCTCCTCGAGCCAACCGCACATCGGATCAAGGGCGGCAAGCAGTGACAGTCGCCCCCTAAACATAGGTTCGGGAGACAAGTGTCACCCTCCACCCACCTTGATCAACAAGAGGTGATCATGTGATACTCGGCCCGAAAAGTTACGTATGTCGGAAGAGTTGCCCCTTCTGGCACATGGTGGCTTAAGAGACAACAGATGGTGCCGGCGCGAGGGGAAGACCGTGGCCTTGCCGCTTGACACTGACCATCTGCGGGCGAGGCAGGCAAGGCGGATCCCGCTCTATCGGAAGACCTTCCAGTTACTACGTGACCCGATGAAGGCGTTCGGGGAGATAGGCGTCCAGGCGGGCGGAGAGATCATCCAGCTCGACTTGGGAGCCTTCCGGCCGTATCTCGTATCCCAACCGGACCACATCCATCACGTTCTGCGCGGCAACGCCGCGAACTACCCGCGCCTCGGCATGTTCTGGCGCCCGTTGAGCACGCTGGTCGGTTACGGAATCGGCGGCGAAGGACAGTACTGGGAGTACATCCGGCCAATGCTCCAACCGGTGTTCGCCGGCAAGAACGTCGCCGCGATCACCGACGACATCGTTGCGACGATCATCGACCGGGTCGACGACCTGGACCTGAAAGCGAGGACAGGGCACCCTGTCTCCGCCGAGCGCGAGATGACCCGTATCGTTCAGCATTCCGTCACACGGTTCTTCATCGGTGACAGAATTTCCGTGGACGTCGCCGACAGGCTCGGCGATGCGATCGTCTCCGCCACCACCGCCCTGGCATCCCGGATCGTTTTCTCCTTCGTTCCCGACTGGATTCCCATGCCGGGCGACCGCACATTCAAGCGCGCGATTCGCGACATCGACGAGATCGTGTTCCCGGTCATCGAGGAGGCTCGGCGCACGCCATCGGACAGCCGCGACGTCCTGTCACTGCTGCTACAGGCGCGCGGCGCGGACGGGCGGCGACTCGACGACCAGCAGCTCCGCGATGAGATCGTCGGGCTCTTCGTGGCCGGCGCGGAATCGTCCGCCGTGGCACTCATCTGGCTCTGGGTGGCGTTGGACGAGAATCCGCACGTCGCGGCCAAGCTGTATGAGGAGATCGACCGCGTGGTGGGAGAAGGGCCGCCCCGGCGATCGCACCTGACGGAACTTCGGTACACGAAAATGTTCCTGCAGGAACTGCTCCGAATGTATTCGGTGGGCTGGATGGTGCCGCGAAAAGCGGCAGGTGACGACGTCATCGACGGCGTCCACATCACGGCCGGGGCGACCGTCCTCATCAGCCCGTTCATCACTCACCAACTGGAAAGCGTCTGGGAGAACCCGCACGTGTTCGACCCGGAGCGATTCGCGCCGAACCGGCAGGACGGCCGTCAGGCGTCCTCGTACGTTGCCTTCGGTACAGGTCCGCACCAGTGCTTGGGCCGGCACCTCTTCATGATGGAGGCACAGCTCGTATTGGCCGCGATCCTTACCCGGTTCCGGCCTGATCTGCGCACGCCATCGCCGGTGGAGCCTCGGATCGGACTCTCACTGAAGCCTCGCCAGGAAGTCGAGATAGTGCTGCATCCCCGTCAAGACCGTGTAGTGGAGAAGTAATGATCAACCGCCTGACGGCCGGCGGAGGCGCATTGACGACCACCCAGATAGGCAGCGCGTGCGGGGTGGCGGGCCAGATCCAGAGAGAAATGCAGGCACAGGCCAAGGCCTATCCCGCGCTCTTTCCGGCCACGGCGTTCGACCCGGCGTTCTTCAGCACGATCTCACTCGCCATGGCCTTCAGCGCCCCGCAGCTGACAGCGGCGGACCTTCGGTTGACGCACCGCATGACCCTGTGGAGTTTCGCCCTCGACTGGCTCATCGACTATGTCGCGACCGAAGAGGACGAGGTGGTGTCCATCGTCGAAGGGTGTATCGCCGTCGCCAACGGCGCGGAGGCGTACGACGACCTCACGCGCTTCCTCACCGAGGTCCGTGACGAGCTGGCGACTGCTCCGGCCTTCGCCGATCTGCGAGACATCTGGCACGAGGAGTTCGAACGGCTCCTCCGCGCCATGACACTGGAATGGCAGTGGAAATCCGCCGCACGTCCCTCCTTCGAGGACTACTTGGCCAACGCCGCGAGTATCGGCCTCGCGCTGGTCTTCACCACGCACTGGATCTGGACGGGTACGTCGCGATCGGTGGCCGAGGGCCGGGAGGCGGGCTGGGCGGTGGAACGAGTCATCCGCCTGCTCAACGACCTGGCGTCCTACGAGAGGGAGAAGCGCTGGGGTGATCTCAACGCCCTCATGCTCGACGTCAGCCGTGAGCAGGTGGGTCAGCGGATCGACGGGCTCGTCGAGGAGTCCTGGAAGATGCTCGATCCGCTGCGGGCCACTCAGCCGGAGCTCGCCGACTACCTGGCGCGGCAGATGGAATTCTGCGTGGGCTTCTACCGGATCACTGATTACTGGGGCGCACATTGAGCGTCGACGAACTCCCGTTCGCGCTGGTCGATGTGGACAGTGCGGCGGATCGGCTGATCGCCGGACTCATGGAGCAGCCCTGGGGTCAGGTCTCCGCCTCCGTGTACGAAACAGGGCGGCTGGTGACCCTTGCTCCCTGGTTGGTCGGGCATGCCGAACGGGTGAACCACCTGATCGCGACCCAAAGGCCTGATGGCGGCTGGGGCGCACCGGGCGGTTACGCGCTGATTCCGACATTGAGTGCAACGGAGGCGCTCTTAGGCCAGGCATCCGCTGACGCGAAAGCGACTCAGTCCGTCTCGCGTGGGCTCGATGTACTGTTTCGCTGGCTCTCGACAGATCTGTTATTGCCGGACATGCCCGCCATCGAGCTCATCGCGCCGTCGCTGGTGACGCTTATCAATCAGCGCCTTGACAGATTGAATGACGAATCAGCGAGTGGCCTGGCTCTCTGGATGGGTAATGGTCGCTTGCCCATGCCAAAAGGAATGAGCAACGCCAAAGTATCGATGATCCAGGCACACCTGAAATCCGGTGCGGTAGTACAGGACAAGCTCCTGCACGCCCTGGAAGCAGCCGGTGACGCGGCGTGCGGCGCCTCGGGGGTCACCGTGGGCGCCGCGGGGAACGTCGGGGGCTCCCCAGCGGCCACCGCGGCGTGGCTGCGGGGTCGCGGTCAGACAGAAGCAGGCGTTCGGGCGCGTGGATACCTCGAAAGGGCGGCGGAGCGTCACGCGGGTCCGGTACCGTGCGCTCTGCCGATCACGGAGTTCGAGAGGGGCTGGGTGTTGAGCTGGCTGGTTCGCGCCGGCGTCCCAGTCGCTGTTCCCCCGCGGCTGCTTGAAGAGTTGAGTGCGGCCATCCGTGCTGACGGGGCTTCGGGCGGGGCGGGGCTCCCCTCGGATGCCGACAGCACGTCGGTGGCGTTGTACGCACTGGCCCTGCTGGGAGTCGAGCGGGAGCCGGACAGCCTGTGGCACTACGAGCTGGACACGCACTTCTGCACCTGGCAGGGGGAGCAGGGTGACTCCGTCACCACGAACGCGCACGTGCTGGACACCCTCGGCCACTACGCGCACGGCCGTACCGGCCTCGACAGCCGATACGCACGAGCAACGCGGAAGGTGTCGGCGTGGCTCGTCGAGCAGCAGCACCTCGACGGGAATTGGCAGGACAGATGGCACGCCTCCCCCTACTACGCCACGACCTGCTGTGTTCTCGCCTTGTCCTGCTACGGAACGAATCCGGCGCCGGTCGAACGTGCCGTGCGATGGATCATCGATTCACAGAACGCCGATGGATCGTGGGGTCGATGGGGAGGCACGGCCGAGGAGACCGCCTACGCGATGCAGGCCGTGCTCCTGGCCGACGCGGACCTGGACGGGCGCGGCCAGGCGGCGGCTCGCGGCTACGCCTATCTTCTCGACGCCCCCGCACTGGAATCCGGGCCCGCGTTGTGGCATGACAAGGACCTTTACAAGCCCGAGGCGATCGTGCGCGCGGCCATCCTCGGCGCCGTACATATGGCGCAACGCGACCCGTCACTCGTCTCCCTCAGCAAGAAAATCCGACAATAGTCACATAAGTGCTTAGAGGGATATGTGATACGTAAGCCGTACATTGCGACTTTTAGGGTTAATTAGTTCCTTGAGTGGTTAATGTTGCGTTGCTATGGTTTCCAAGTGCCGGGGGATTGGCTGCTCTCTGCCGCGAGTCGGCACACCACCCGCCGCTATCGCCTCGCGGTAGGCGGAAGGGCTTTCCGATATTCGCTGGGACAGGTGTAATGCGTTTCCGTAACTCACGTGTGCGAACCAAGGTCATAGCCCTTCTGGCGTCGCTCGCCGCGCTCTGGGCCTTTGCCGCCTGGGTGACACTGAGAGATGGATTGAACCTGCTGTGGGTCAACACTCTCGACGAGAAGGTCGGCCGGCCGACCGTCTCGCTGGTGACAGCCCTGCAGACGGAGCGGCAGCTCTCACTGTCCTACCTTGGTGGGCACACCACACAACGGCGCGATGCGCTGACCAAACAGCGGACGCAGACCGACCAGGCTCGGGCCGCCTTCGAGGAAGACATCAACAGCTACAGCGTGCGAGTCGCGGCGGATGACGCCCTCGAACGCCGCTTGGACGACTCGCTCCGGGCGCTGCAAACCCTCGACAAGCAGCGCAAGTCGATCGACTCGGGAGCACTGGACCGCACTCAGGCCTCAGCGGCTTTGACGGAGATCGTGGACACCATGTTCCTGATCTACGGGTCCGAGGCCAGTATCGACGATCAGCAGATCGCCAAGGACGCTCGTACCCTCATCGCGTTCACTCGTGCCAAGGAGGTTCTCTCCCGCGAGGACGCGCTCCTCGCCGGGGCCCAGGCGGCCGGAAGCTTCAGCACTGGGGAGTACGACCGGTTCGCCGCGCTGGTCGGCTCCCAGCGGTTCCTGCACAACGAAGCCGCGGCCGAGCTGCCCGACGCCGATCGCGCGAGGTACAAGAGTCTGACCAACAGCGCGGCCTTCCAGCGATTCCGCGCGCTGGAAGATCGAGTGATCGAGAACGGCAGGGACCAGGCGGCGCTCCCCGTCACCAACAGGGAATGGCAGGCAGGTATTCAACCCGTCCTGTCGGAGCTGGAGAAGTTCCTCCTGGTCTCCGCGGACGGATTGGTCGAGCGTGCCACCCCGGTCGCCGTCGGCGTCATCGTCCGCCTGGTGCTGGCCGGCGGTCTGGGATTGTTCGCGGTCGTCGCCTCGATCATCTTGTCGATCACCACGACCCGGGCGCTGCTGGCCCAGCTGACGAAGCTGCGGGACGCGGCGCACGAGCTGTCGGATGATCGGCTGCCTGGGGTGGTCGAGCGGATCGGGCGCGGCGAAGAGGTGGACCTGGCCCGCGAGGTGCCCGCGCTGGAGTTCGGTGACGACGAGATCGGGCAGGTGGGCCAGGCGTTCAACACCGTGCAGCGCACCGCCGTGGCCGTCGCCGCCGAGCAGGCCGAGCTGCGCCGCGGCATCCGCGACATCCTGCTGAGCCTGGCCCGACGTACCCAGGGTCTGGTGCACAGGCAGCTGACCGTGCTGGACGTGATGGAGCGGCGCGAGACCGACCCGGAGGAGCTGAAGGAGCTGTTCCGGCTGGACCACCTGGCGATCCGGATGCGGCGCAACGCCGAGAACCTGATCGTGCTGTCCGGCTCCTCCCCCGCCCGTACCTGGCGCCGCTCGGTGCCCATGGTCGACGTGGTCCGCGGCGCGCTGGCCGAGGTGGAGGACTACACCCGCGTCACGCTCATGCCGATGGGCGAGGTGGTGCTCGTCGGCCGGGCCGTGGGTGACGTCATCCACCTGCTGGCCGAGGTGATCGAGAACGCCGTCTCCTTCTCCCCGCCCTACACCAACGTGCAGGTCAGCGGACAGCTGGTGGCCAACGGGTACGTCGTGGAGATCGAGGACCGCGGGCTCGGCATGAAGGCGGAGGACCTGGACGCGGCCAACGAGCGCATCGCCGACCCGCCCGAGTTCCGCATCTCCGGCACCGCGCGCCTGGGCCTGTACGTCGTCAGCCGCCTGGCCGAGCGGCACGGCATCCAGGTGGTGCTGAAGGCCTCGCCGTACGGGGGCACGACCGTCGTGGTGCTGCTGCCGCAGGAGCTCGTGGAGCTGAGCGACGGCGCGCAGCAGGTCGACGGCGGCCAGCCGGAGACCGGCCTGCCGCGCAGGAAGTCGGCCGTGGCCACCGCCACCCGCGAGAACGTGCGCACGCTGCGCTCGGCCAGGCCGCGCGACATCCCCGCGCGCCGTCCAGACGACACGGCCGAGATCCCCGTCAGGCCGGTGACCGCAGAGGAGCAGCCCGCGAGCCCGGAGACCCCAGTGGCACAGGCCGAGACCGAACTCACCCCGGGAGGCCTGCCCATGCGCGTACCGCAGGCCAACCTGGCTCCCGCGCTGCGCGAGGAGCCGCCGCCCGCGACCGAGGAGGACGATGACGAGCGCTCGCCGGAGGAGATCCGCGCGATGATGGGATCCCTGCAGTCAGGCACCCGGCTGGGCCGGTCGGAGGCCGCCAAGCTCCTGGAGGAAGAGCAATGAGCGGCACGGACCTGAACTGGCTGCTCGACGACCTGGTGGGCCGCGTCCAGGAAGCGCAGCACGCGATCGTGCTGTCCTCCGACGGCCTGCTCATGGCCTCATCGGCGGGATTGGAGCGTACCGACGGCGAGCACCTTTCGGCGGTCGCCTCCGGCCTGCAGAGCCTGGCCAAGGGCGTGTCCGAGCAGGTCAAGGGCGGCGCGGTACGCCAGACGGTGGTGGAGTGGAAATCGCAGTTCCTCATCGTCACCGTGGCGGGCGAGCGGGCCTGCCTAGCCGTGCTGTGCGCGCAGAACGCCGACATCGGCCTGATCGCCTACGAGATGGCCATGCTCGTGGCCCGGGTCGGCCAGTACCTGACCTCGGGCGCGCGGGTGGGGAGCGACCGGTGACCGAGGACGATCGATGGATCGATCCGGAGATCATCCGGCCGTACGTGGTCACCAGAGGCAGGACCCAGCCGGCGCACGGCAGGTTCGACCTGATCTCCATGGCCCTGGCCGTCGGGCCCACCCCGGGTCCCGACGCCGGGCTGGATCCCGAGCACCTGGCGATCCTGCGGCTGTGCAGGGAGCCCAAGTCCGTCGCCGAGATCGCCGCGCACCTGAACCTGCCCGCGGGCACGATCCGGGTGCTGCTCGGCGACCTGTTCGACAGGCAACTCGTCGAGGCCCAAGAACCGCAATCCGAGGTGGACATGCATGACATGAGGATGTACAAGGCGGTGCTCGATGGCCTTCGATCGCTCTGAGCGGCGCCTGCCGACCGCGATCAAGATCCTTGTCGCGGGCGGCTTCGGCGCGGGCAAGACCACGATGGTCGGCGCGGTCTCGGAGACCAGGCCGCTGCGCACTGAGGAGATCCTCACCGACCGCAGCGTCGGCGTCGACGACCTCACGAACGTGTCGCAGAAGAAGACGACCACGGTCGCGATGGACTTCGGCCGCATCACCCTGGGTTCTGACTACGTGCTGTACCTGTTCGGCACGCCCGGCCAGGAGCGGTTCTGGTTCGTCTGGGACGAGTTGGCCGAGGGCTCGCTCGGCGCGGTCATCCTGGCCGACACCCGGCGCCTGGCCGACTGCTTCCCCTCGGTCGACTACTTCGAGCGGCGCGGCACGCCGTTCGTGGTGGCGGTCAACTGCTTCGAGGGCTCGGCGACGTTCGACATGGCCGAGGTACGGCTGGCGCTGCAGCTGAACCCGTCGACCCCGATCATCATGTGCGACGCGCGCAAGCGGGACTCCAGCAGGGAGGTGCTGGTCACGCTGGTGGAGCACTCGATGAAGTTGCGGGCGCAACCGGTTTCTTGACGATCCTGATCGTCGAGGCGCATCGTCGGAAGTATGAGCGAGCCTCAGCTGCTTTCTGAGCGGGTGGCGGGCGGGATCCTGCCACGGGTACTCACCACGTTCGACATGGTCGCCATCTTCGTGGCGATCGTCCTGTTCATCACGAACGCGGCCGTCATCCAGAGCGCGGGCCCGGCCGCGTTCGGCTGGTGGATCATCGCGTTCGCGCTGTTCCTCATCCCGTGCGCGATCGTGACCGGGCAGCTGGGCGCGATGTTCCCCGGCGAGGGCTCGATCTACCTGTGGACGAACAAGGCGTTCGGTCCCTTCTGGGGCTTCTTCGCCGGCTTCTGCGCATGGTGGCCCGGCGTGCTGGTCATGGTCGCCACCGGCACGCTGACCATCTCGTTCCTCGGGTTCGTCTTCCCGCCGGTCGGCGCGCTGCCGGTGCAGGCCCAAGGCGGGCTGATCGTGGTGATCCTGGTGGTCGCCGCGCTGCTGGCCGTCCTGCGCTTCCGGCTGACGCAGAACGTGGTCAACGTCGCGTTCGTCGCGTACGGCCTGGCCATCCTGGCCATGTTCGTGGCCGGTGTGGTGCACCTGCTGGAGGGCAACGCCTCGGCGACCAACCCGTGGGACTTCGCGGCCTGGAGCCCGTCGGCCGAGCACGGGATCAACTTCGCCAACTGGAGCTTCTTCGGCCTGGCCGTGCTGGCGCTGCTGGGCGTCGAGGTGCCGTTGAACATGGGCGTGGAGATCCGCGAGGAGAAGGCGGTCACCCGCTACCTGCTGTGGGGCTCGCTGGCCGTCATGGTCGCCTACCTGATCGCGACCTGGGGCGTGATGGTGACGGTGCCGGCCAAGGACGCGGCAACGATCACCGGGGTGGCCGCGGCGGTGAGCCTGGGCATCGGCGACTGGGCCGGCAAGCTGGTGGCGCTGGTGCTGGCGGCGATGTTCTTCATCATCACCGTGGTCTACAACTACTCCTTCGCCCGGCTGATCTTCGTCTCCGGGCTGGACAGGAGGCTGCCCAAGGTGGTCAGCCACGTCAACGCGCACAAGGTGCCGGACGTGGCGGTGTGGATCCAGACCGTGCTGGCCGGCGTGTTCACGTTGATCGCGTTCGTCGTGGTGCCGATCGCCTCGGCCAAGCCGGCCGACGCCCAGACCGAGGTCTACAACGTGCTGCAGGCGGCCGTCACGGTCATCTGGTGCCTGTCGATCGTGGTGCTGTTCGTCGACGTCCTGATCATCCTGCGGCGCTACCGCGAGCAGTTCGAGGCGCGCAGGCTCGCCCATCCGGCGGTGTTCTGGGTGGCCTCGATCGTGGGGGCGCTGGCCTCGCTGGTGGGTGTGATCTCCACGCTGTCGGGGTCGTGGACGCCGCTGATCTCCAACGACGCGGGGAAGGTCAGCCTGTTCGGCGCCGAGATCTCCTACGGCACGTGGTTCTGGCTGGTGGGCGGGATCGCGCTGGCCTCGCTGGTGGTGGGCGCCCTGCTCTACCTGCTGCAGGGCGCCCGCCGTACCGCCCAGTGATGGGCTAGTGCTTCACGGCCTGCTCGGCGCCCACACCCGTGAGGGAGCGGACCTCGATCTCGGACCACTTGTCGGCGTTGTACTCCTTGGACAGCACGGTGCCGAGCCAGCCGAGCAGGAAGCCGAGCGGGATCGAGATGATGCCCGGGTTCGACAGCTCGTGCAGGTGCCAGTCAGAGGTCTTGAACAGCGAGGTCTTGGCGCCGGAGACCACCGGCGAGAAGAACACGATGACCAGGGCGGAGATCAGGCCGCCGTAGATGGCGCAGACCGCGCCCGTGGTGTTGAACCTCTTCCAGAACAGGCTGTAGAGGATCGCGGGCAGGTTGCCGGAGGCGGCCAGGGCGAAGGCGAGCGCCACCAGGAAGGCGACGTTCTGGCCCTGGGCCAGGATGCCGAGCGCGATCGCGATCGCGCCGATGACCAGGGCGGAGATTCTGGCCACCACGACCTCCTGCCGCTCGGTGGCCTGGCCGCGCCTGAACACGTGGGCGTACAGGTCGTGGGCGAAGCTGGAGGAGGAGGCGAGCGTGAGCCCGGCCACCACGGCCAGGATCGTGGCGAAGGCGACCGCGCCGATCAGGGCCAGCAGGATCGTGCCGCCCGTCTCGCCGAAGAAGTTCGCGCCGATGGCGTTGGCCAGCTGCGGGGCGGCGGTGTTGCCCGAGGTGTCGGTCTTGGGGATCTTCACCAGGGCCGCGGCGCCGAAGCCGATCACCAGCGTGAACAGGTAGAACACGCCGATGATGCCGATGCCCCAGAGCACGGACTTGCGGGCGTCCTTGGCGGTGGGGACGGTGTAGAAGCGGATGAGGATGTGCGGCAGGCCCGCCGTACCGAGGACGAGGGCCAGGCCCAGGCTGATCAGGTCGACCTTGCCGACCCAGCCCTGGGCGTCGGTGCCGTACTTGCCGCCGGGGCTGAGCAGGCCGGGCTTGCCGCTGGCCTCCTGGGCGGCGCCCAGCAGCGTGGACAGGTTGAAGTTGTACTTGGCCAGGACCAGGACCGTGATCAGGGCGGCACCGCCCATGAGCAGGACGGCCTTGACGATCTGGACCCAGGTGGTGCCCTTCATGCCGCCGAACACCACGTAGACGATCATGAGGGCGCCGACGCCGACGACCGTCCAGGCCTTGCCCGACTCGCTGGTGATGCCGAGCAGCAGGCCGACCAGCGCGCCCGCGCCGACCATCTGGGCCAGCAGGTAGAAGATGCTGACGATGATCGTGGAGACGCCGGCGGCGGTGCGCACCGGGCGCGGGCTCATCCGGAAGGCCAGCACGTCGGCCATGGTGAACTTGCCGGAGTTACGCATGAGCTCGGCGACCAGCAGCAGCGCGACGAGCCAGGCCACCAGGAAGCCGATGGAGTACAGGAAGCCGTCGTAGCCCGACAGCGCGATGAGGCCGGCGATGCCGAGGAAGGAGGCGGCAGACATGTAGTCGCCGCCGATGGCCAGGCCGTTCTGCAGACCGCTGAAGGAGCGGCCGCCGGCGTAGTAGTCGGCGGCCGTCTTGGTCTGGCGGCTGGCCCAGAACGTGATGCCGAGCGTGCCGGCGACGAAGGTGAGGAAGAGGATCGTCGCGAGGGTGTGGGAAGTCACTGGGCCTGCTCCTCGACCTCGTGGCGGACCTTCTCGGCGAGCGGGTCGAGCTTCCTGCCTGCGTGGCGGGCGTAGGCCCACGCGATCAGGAAGGTGGTCACGAACTGCAGCAGGCCGAAGATGAGCCCGACGTTGATGTCACCGAACACCTTGGTGCTCATGAACGGGCGCGCCCACCCCGACAGCACCACATAGAGCAGATACCACGCCAGGAACGCCACGGTCATCGGGAACGTCCATCGGCGGAAGCGCCGCTTCAGCTCCTGGAAGTCACTGCTTGCCTGCACCTGTTCGTAGACCGATGCGTCATGTTCTTTAGTCGTCACGAGACCTCCACTGTGATGCGGATCACGCACAAGGTAAGAGCGCAACCTACCCCTCGTGGAGGGGGTCGGAGGGGCTGTTCGGCGAGCCGCCGCCGCCCGGCGCTTAGTTGGATGGGGCATGCGGTGAAAGGTCCTTTCAGCGCGATAAGCGGTTCCTGGACCCGTTCGCCGCGGATCAACGGCACGATCATCGGCGAGTGCCATAAACGGCCGATTGACACCGAGATTTCATGCCTCGGTGAGGTTGGTACCGCTCCTGGGGTCGAACAGGTGGATGGCCTCGGTGTCGTACCAGAGCTTGAGCGGCCGTCCCTCCTGGGCGGTGGTCCTGGGGTCGAGGCGGGCGATGAGCTGCGCGACGCCGCCGCCCTCGAAGGCGGCGGTGCCTGCCAGGTGCTCGGATTCGACGGCGCCCGCCTCGAGCGTGAAGTAGGCCAGCTTCTCCGAGCCCATCGACTCCAGGATGTCGACCGTGCCGGCGAACGTGCCGCCGTGGTCCTGGCCGTGCACGAGCGCGGCGTCCTCGAAGGACTCCGGCCTGATGCCGACGATGACCTGCTTGGGCACCTTCTGCCCGGCCATCGCGCGCCGCAGCCGGGGGCCGGGCGGGATCGTGCCGATCACGGTGTGCAGGCCGTCCGGCTCGACCCGGGCGAGCAGGAAGTTCATCGACGGCGAGCCGATGAAGCCGGCCACGAACAGGTTGCGCGGGTGGTCGTACATCTCCTGCGGCGAGGCCACCTGCTGCACCACGCCCGCGCGCATGAGCACGATCCGGTCGCCCAGCGTCATGGCCTCGGTCTGGTCGTGGGTGACGTAGACCGTGGTGGTGCCCAGGTTCTTCTGCAGGCGGGCGATCGTGGTGCGCATCTGCACCCTGAGCTTGGCGTCCAGGTTGGACAGCGGCTCGTCCATGAGGAAGGCCTTGGGGTTGCGCACGATGGCCCTGCCCATCGCCACCCGCTGCCGCTGCCCGCCCGACAGGTTGGCGGGCTTGCGGTCCAGGTACGGGCTCAGGTCGAGCAGCTCGGCCGCCTCCTCCACCTTCCTGTTCGCCTCGGCCTTGTCCACCTTGGCCAGCTTCAGCGGGAAGGCGATGTTCTCCCTGACGGTCATGTGCGGGTAGAGCGCGTAGGACTGGAACACCATCGCGATGTCCCTGTCGCGGGGCGCCTTCTCGTTCATGCGCTGCCCGTCGATGCGCAGCTCACCCTCGGTGATGTTCTCCAGCCCGGCGATCATGTTGAGCGTGGTCGACTTCCCGCACCCCGACGGCCCCACCAGGATGACGAACTCGTGGTCCTTGATGTCCAGGCCGATGTGATCCACCGCGAGCGTGCCGTCGGCGAACCTCTTGGTCACCCCTTCGAGCACGATCTCAGCCATCGTTCATCCCTTCACGGCTCCGGAGGTCAGGCCCGCCACGATGCGGCGCTGGAAGAACAGCACGAAGATCACGATGGGGATCGTGATGACCACGGCCGCCGCGCAGATCGAGCCCGTCGGGTCCTCGAACTGGGAGCTGCCGGTGAAGAAGGAGATCGTGGCGGGCGCGGTGCGGGCGGCGTCGGAGGAGGTGAGCGAGATGGCGAACAGGAAGTCGTTCCAGCACATGATGAACGCCAGGATCGCCGTGGTGACCATGCCGGGCGCCGCCAGCGGCGCGATCACCTGCCAGAACGCCTGGAACGGGGTGGCGCCGTCCATCTTGGCCGCCTTCTCCAGCTCCCACGGGATCTCCCTGAAGAAGGCCGACAGCGTGTAGATGGTCAGCGGCAGCGCGAAGGTGATGTACGGCAGGATCAGCCCCATCCAGGTGTTGAACAGCCCCAGCGACCGCTCGATCTGGAACAGCGGCGTGACCAGCGAGATCTGCGGGAACATGGCGATCAGCAGCGAGAACCCGACCAGCAGCCGCTTGCCGGGGAAGGTCAGGCGCGCGATGGCGTAGGCGGCCATGGTGCCGAAGACGATCGCCACGAACGTGGAGATCAGCCCGATCCCGATCGAGTTCACCAGCCCGCGGACGAAGTCGTCGTTCTCGAAGATGCCGCGGTAGTTGTCCAGCGTCCACTTCCTCGGGATGAACGCGCCGTCGGTGATCGTGCTGGGGTCCTTGAACGACAGCGAAGCGATCCACGCCACCGGGATCAGCGCGTACAGCAGGACGAGCACGTCGACGCCCGCCCACCTGGCCCTCACCGGCTCTCACCGCCGGGCGCCGAGGCTCCGAAGAGCTTGATGAACACGAAGGCGACGATCGCCACGGTGATCAGGATCAGCACGGACATGGTCGAGCCGATGCCGAGGTTCAGCCCGCCGATCAGGTTGTGGTAGGCGATGATCGACACCGAGGAGGTGTTCTGCGCGCCGTTGGTCAGCACGTAGATGTTGTCGAAGATGCGGAAGGCGTCCAGCGTCCTGAACAGCAGCGCGACCAGGATCGCCGGCTTGATCAGCGGGAGCGTGACCTGGGTGAAGCGCTGCCAGGCCGTGGCGCCGTCGATGGAGGCGGCCCGCAGCAGCTCCTCCGGCACGCCGGCCAGCCCCGCCATCAGCAGCAGCGCCATGAACGGCGTGGTCTTCCACACCTCGGCCAGGATGATGATCGCGATGGCCGACCACTGCTGGGTCAGCGGCGCCGAGCCCTCGGGCAGGAAGTTGGCCAGCCAGCCGGTGCCGGGCGTCCAGGCGTACTTCCAGCCGTAGGCGGCCACGACCGTGACGATGCCGTAGGGGATCAGCGCGACCGTGCGGACCAGCCCCCTGCCGACCAGCGTGCGGTACATGGCCAGCGCGAGCAGCATGCCGAACACGAGCTCGAAGGCGACGCTGACCACGGTGATCAGCAGCGTCACCCCGAAGGCGGTCCACCAGTAGGAGCTGCCGAGCACGGTGGCGTAGTTCTCCAGCCCGATCCACGCCTGGTCTTGCGGGAAGCGCAGGTCGGCCCGCTGCAGCGACAGCAGGACAGAGTAGATGATCGGCCAGCCAGTCACGGCCAGCATGATGATCGTGGCGGGCGCGCACAGCCACAGCGCCAGCCGCCGCTCGGCCTCCTGCCCCTCGGTGAGCCGCGGCTCGCTCACGGCAGCACTCCCCTGCTCTGCAGCGCGTCGGCGATCTGCTCGCGCAGCCGGGCCAGGGTCGTGGGCGGTTCGATCGCGGCGGGCGGCGACAGGATGGCGGAGGTGACCGTGGAGACGTTCTGGTAGACGGGCGTCTTGGGGCGCGGCGCCGCGGTCTTGAGCGCGTCCAGAATGGCCTGCCGCATCGGGTACGGCTTGGCCATGGCGGGATCGTGATAGACCGCCTCGATCGTGGGCGGCAGGCCGTCGAGCGTGGCGGCGGTCTTCTGGCTCTCGGCGTCGCGCAGGCACAGCGCCGCCTGGAAGGACGCCTCAGGATGCCGCGAGTAGCTGCTGACGGCGAAGTTGGCGCCGCCCAGCGGCGAGGTGCCTGGCCCGTCGATGCCCGGGTAGGGCGCCCACTTGAAGTCGGGCAGCATGCGGGGCTGGTTGGCGGCCATCGCCGCGTACACGAACGGCCAGTTGACCTCGAAGGCCGCCCTGCCCGCCTCGACCGCCAGGCGGGCCTCGTCCTCGTGGGTGTTGGACAGCGACGGGTCGGCCGCCGGCGAGGTGGCGTAGGCCCGCATCACCTGCAGCGCCTTGAGCGCGGGCGGGCCGAGCGCGACGGCGTTGCCGCCGGGTGTCAGGATCCTGCCGCCCGCCGAGGCGACCACGCTGTTGAACCAGACGACCAGCCCCTCGTACTGGGCGCCGGTCACCTCGCCGTAGTGCGGCTTGCCCTCGGCGGCCAGGCGGGCGGCCTGGGCCATGATGGCCTGCCACGTCGCCGGCGGCCGGTGCACCAGGTCGGACCGGTACCAGAGCAGCTGCACGTTGGTGGTGTACGGCGCGCCGTACAGCTTGCCGTGCCAGATCGCGGTGTCCAGCGGCTTGGCCAGCGTGCCCTGCCGGGCCTGGGCGGCGTCGCCGCCGGTCCACTCCCTGATCCAGCCCGCCTCGGCCAGCTCGGCCGTCCAGGTGACGTCCAGTGCCAGCACGTCCAGGCCCGGGTCGGCGGCTGCCAGGCGGCGGACGAGCTGCTCGCGCTGGCCGTCGGCGTCGCGCGGCAGGATGTTCACGATGATCTTGTAGCGGCCGCCGGCCAGCTTGTTGCACCGGTCGGCGATGGCCTGGATGTGCTCCTGCGGGGAGTTGTACAGGTTGATCAGCGGCACGCCGCCCTCGCCGCCGGAGCCGCACGCCGCCGGCGCCAGCGCGCACGCCGACAGGGCGGCCGCGGCGAGACGGCGGGCTGCGATCACGCATCAGGCCATACCCCTGGCGTCCTCTCCGGTCCTCGCGCGCGGGTAAATGATCCGTCAACCCTTGACGGCTCCGGCGGTCAGTCCCTCCACGATGAAGCGGCGGATCGCGGCGAACAGCACCAGCGTCGGGATCACCGACACCACGGTCGCCGCGGCCATCGAGCCCCAGTCGATGTCGTACTGGGTGATGAAGGAGTTCATCGCGACGGGGATGGTCTTGGCGTCCTCGCTGTCGATGAACGTGATCGCCAGGAACAGCTCGTTCCAGCACTGCACGAACGCGAAGATGAAGGTGGCGGCGATGCCCGGCAGCATGACCGGGATCACCACCCGCACCATCGCGGTGATTCGGGAGGCGCCGTCGACCTGAGCGGCCTCCTCCAGCGCCACCGGGATCCGCTCGTAGAAGCCACGCATGATGATCGTGGCGAAGGGCACCAGCATCGCCACGTACACCAGCATCAGCCCGGCCAGGTGGTTGAGCAGGTCCAGGTCCGACATCAGCAGGTAGAGCGGGCCGAGCGCGATGAACAGCGGCACCATCTGGGTGACCAGGAACGCCAGCATCAGCGGCCCGCGCCCGGCGAAGCTGAACCGGGCCAGCGTGTAGCCACCCATGATGCCGATCACGGTGACGGCCGCGGCCGAGACCACCGAGACGAAGAAGCTGTTCAGCAGGTAGATGCCGAAGTCGGCGAAGGAGAACAGGTCCGTGTAGTGCTCGAAGGTCAGGTTCGCGGGCCAGTAGCGCAGCGGGAGCTGGAAGATCTCCGACTTGGGCTTCAGCGAGGTGACGAGGATCCAGTAGAGCGGGAAGATGGTGATCAGCAGCCAGGCGCCGAGCACCACCGACTTAGCGAGCCGTCTCATCGGTCCTCGTCACGTTGAGATAGAAGATGCTGAAGGCCAGCAGCAGCGCCAGCACGAGCAGGCCCACCGCGCCGGCCCTGCCGTAGTCGCCGCCCATGACCTGCTGGATCAGGTACGTGGTGATGATGTCGGTGGAGCCCGCCGGTCCTCCCCCGGTCATCGAGTAGATCAGGTCGGGGAAGTTCAGGATCCAGATGATCCGCAGCAGCACGATCAGCGCCAGCGTGGGCCTGATGTGCGGCACGGTCACGTTCCAGAACTGGCCGATCCGCGTGGCGCCGTCCACCGAGGCCGCCTCGTAGAGCTCCTTGGGCACCGACTGCAGCGCGGCCATGATCATGATGGCGAAGAACGTCACGCCGTACCAGACGTTGGCCACGACCACCGAGGTCATCGCCCATCCTGGAGTGCCCAGGAACGCGATGGGCCGGTCGATGACGCCCACCTTGAGCAGCAGATCGTTGATCACGCCGAACTGGCCGTTGAACATCCACCGCCACAGCAGCCCGATCAGGAACCCGGACATGGCCCACGGGAAGAACACCCACGCCTGGTACAGGCCCCTGCCGCGGAAGTGCCTGCGCAGCAGCAGGGCCAGGCCGAAGCCGAGGAAGAACTGGAAGACCAGCGACACGAACACCCACGTGCCCGTGTTGCGGAGCGCCGTCCAGAACCGGTCCTCGGCCAGCACGCCCTTGAAGTTCTCCAGACCCACGAACGGGGTCTGGGTGAGGTCGAACAGGTTGTAGCGCTGGAAGGCCATCACGCTGCCGCGCACCATCGGCCAGTAGGTGAACACCAGCACGAAGAGCACGCCGGGCAGCAGGCACAAGCCGATGAAGGCGGCCCGCCGCCCGGTGAACGCGGGCTTGCCCCGCCTGCCGACCGCGGTCACGAGACTTTCTTCGCCTGGTCGACCCAGAAGGCGTCCCAGGACTTCAGCACGTCGGCGGCGGTCTTCTTGCCGGTGATCAGCGCCTGGATGTCACGGTCGGCGTCCACCTGGAACTGGCTGTAGCCGGGGTAGTCCGTCGGGCTGATCGTGATCACCTGGTTGGGGTCCTGCTGGGCGTCGATGTAGGCCTTCCACGCGCCCTGCGAGAACTGCGGGTCGCTCTGCGCCTGCTTGGAGATCGGCATCAGCGAGTTGCCCTTGGCGAAGGCCGTGCTCTGCTTGGCCTCCGACAGGAACTGCACCAGCTTGACCGCCTCGGCCTTGTGCTGGGTGAAGGAGGTGATGCCCCAGCCCGCGTAGCCCACGTTCTGCAGCGCGTAACCAGTCGGGCCCTTCGGGAGGGGGGCGGTGCTCCAGTTCTTCAGCCCGCTCTCCTGGACCGTCTTGATCACCTCGGGGTCCTGGATGAGGATGCCCGTGACGCCCGAGGTGAAGCCCTGGACCATCTCCGGGTAGCTCCAGGCCACCGAGTCGGGCGGCGAGACGTCCTTGAAGAGCTTGACGTACAGGTCGAGCGCCTGAGCGGCCTCGGGCGTGGAGAAGATCGTCTGCTTGTCCTTGAGGAAGAAGGACTTGTCCGGGTTGACCTTGTCGCCGTTGTAGGCGCTGATCATGAGGACGGCGTAGCCCGCGCCGCCCTTGCCGCCGCGGAAGGAGTAGCCGAACTTGCCGCCCGTGGTCATCTTCTTGGCCGCGTCGTACAGCTCGGTCCAGGTCTTCGGCGGGGCCGTCACGCCCAGGTCGGTGCGGTAGAACATGGTCTTCATGTAGAAGCCGTACGGGATCAGGTACGGCTTGCCGCCCACCTCCGCGGCCTTCTTCTGGGTGAGCTCGGTGAGGTCGTTCCAGCCGGCCCAGTCCGTGGTGGGCAGCTCGCCGAGCCAGCCGTTGTTGGAGAACGACTTGGCGGTCAGGTCGCGGACCTCCAGCACGTCCAGGTCCTTCTTGGTCTGCAGGATCTGGGTGATCTTCTGGTCGGCGCTCTCGAGGGGCGGGGAGATGAGCTCCACCTCGATCTTCGGGTTCGCCTTCTCGAAGTCCGCGATCAGGCTCTTGATCAGCTTGGTCCGCTCGGGGCTGGTCAAGCTCTCGATCATGCGGAGCTTGACCTTGCCGTCGGACGAGCCGGAGCCGCAGGCAGCGAGGGTCAGGGTCAGGGCGGTGACCGCCGCGAGGACAGGTGATCTCATCGGTACTCCCTAGGACAGCCCCGTATGACAGCGACAGCCCGGGTATGACAGCGCTGTCATGCACGGTAGGCCACCGACCCCTTTCCGCGCTAGACCTCAGATGGCCTCGAGTGCCCGGCCGAGGTCCTCGACGAGCGTTTGCGCCGACTCCAGGCCCACCGACAACCTGACCAAGCCGACGGGGACGCCCATCGTCTTCCTGACGCTCTCTTCCGTGGTGAGCGTGGGGGCGTTGGCCAGGCTCTCGAAGCCGCCCCACGAGACGCCGATCCGGAAGTGCCGCAGCTCGTCCAGAAATTTCGTGACCTGGGGGTGGGAGTCCGTGTCGAGCTCGAGAGACAGCAGGCTGGAGAATCCGGACATCTGCCGTTTCGCGAGCGCGTGACCCGGGTGGGACTCCAAACCTGGGTGGTTGACGGTTCTGACCGCCGGGTGGGACTCCAGGAAGCGGGCCACGGCCAGGCCGCGCTCCTGGTGTGCGGCCATCCGGACGGGGAGGGTGCGCAGGCCCTTGATGACCTTGCCGGCGTCGTGGGGTGACATGGCCGCGCCGTACAGCATGTACTCGGTCCTGGCCAGCGGCCTGACCAACTCGGCCGAGCCGCAGACCACGCCGCCGACCAGGTCGCTGTGGCCGCCGATGTACTTCGACAGCGAATGCAGCACCAGGTCGACGCCGAGGGTGATCGGCTTCTGGAAGATCGGGGTGGACCAGGTGTTGTCCATCACGGTGACCAGGCCGTGCTCGCGCGCCCACGCGGTCACCTGGGCGATGTCGAACAACTCGTAGCGCATGTAGGAGGGGGACTCGAAGTACAGTAGGCGCGTGGATGCGTTGATAGCGCTGTCACCTGCCGCGAGATCGCTGATGTGCGTATGCGTGACGCCGTATTTCTCCAGGTAACGCAGGAATTGCGTCGTCGGGCCGTAGACGGCGCCCAGCACGAGCACGTGGTCCCCGGCCGAGACCAGCGACGAGATCGTCGCGGAGATGGCGCCCATGCCGGAGGCGAAGCACTTGGCCCGCTCGGCCCGCTCCAGCGCGGCCAGCTTGCGCTGGGCCAGGTCGACCGTGGGGTTGGTGCCCCGCCAGTAGATGTAGTTCTCGTCCTCGTCCTTCAGCGCCTCGGCCAGGTCGCCGGCGGTCTCGAAGGTGAAGATCGAGTTCTCGAAGATCGGCGGGTGGACCGCCCCCAGCAGCCAGGGCTCGTCCTCACCGAGGCGCCCACAAATCCAGTCATCATCCATGCGGTGGACGATATCGTGCGGTTCCTTTCTCACAACCTCCTGGTTCTGTACGGCAAAGCCGCGCCCACCACGCACCGCCGACGTGACTTTCCGGCCGTGCCCGACGGCACGCATGGGTGGGACGGTTGCCCGCCGCAACGCCGCACGGAAAGCAGGGAGCGGCGGTGCGGGTCCGGGGCTGGACGAGGGAGAGGCGGGAACGCGCGCGCGAGGGGTTGTCGTGGGCTGGATAGGGTCCCTCCAGTGATCACTGCGGGGGTGGCGTGGGTGGGTTTGGGGGGTTGGGGTGATGACGCGTAAACCGACGATGGCGGACGTGGCGCGGTACGCGGGAGTGAGCCTGAAGACCGTCTCCCGGGTCGTCAACCAGGAGCCGCACGTCAGCGCCGACCTGCAGCGGCGGGTGCAGGACGCGATCGCGGCGCTGGGCTTCCGCCGTAACGAGGCCGCGGCGCGGCTGGCCAGGGGCGCGACGATGCTCACGATCGGCCTGATCATGGAGAACATCTCCAACGAGTTCTATGCCCGCCTGGCCAAGGCCGTGGAGGCGGCGGCGGCCGAGCACGACGCGCTGGTGGTGTTCGGCTCCTACGAGGAGCGGCCCGAGCGCGAGCGGATGCTGGTCGAGTCCATGTACGCCAGGGGGGTCGACTCGCTGATCGTCGTCCCGTCCGCGGGGGATCACGGATGGCTGGCCGAGGGGCCGCGCGCGGTGTTCGTGGACCGGGTTCCCGCCGGGCTGCCCGGGGCGGACGTGGTGCTGCTCGACGACGTGACGGGCGGGCGGATGGCCACCGAGCACCTGATGGCGCACGGGCACCGCAGGATCGCGCTGATCTCCGACGACAGCGGGCTGAGCTCGGTGCACGCCAGGGCGCTGGGCTACAGGGAGGCGCTGGAGGAGGTGGACGAGGCGCTGGTGGTGAAGGGGGTGTTCGATCCGTGGCGGGTGTCGCACGAGGTGGGGCGCCTGCTGGATCTGGCCGACCCGCCGACGGCGTTCTTCGCCACCAACAACCGGGCCGCGATCGGCATCCTGCAGGCGCTGCGCGACCGTCCCGAGCGGCCGGCGTTCGTGGGTTTCGATGACTTCGCCCTGGCGGACGTGTTCAACCCGGGCGTGACCGTGGTCCGCTACGACACGGCACGGCTGGCCCGGGCCGCGGTCGACCTGCTGCTGACGCCGTCGGACGCGCCGCGCCGCATCCGGGTCCCCGTCGAGCTGGTCGTGCGCGGCTCAGGAGAGCAGCGCTAGTACGGCGGGCGACGGTGTCCGGCGTGGCGCGCCGTACGGTCACCGGGGGCGGGTGGCTGCGGCGCGCAGGACCTCGGCGAGTTCGAGGGCCAGGTCGGGGGTGGCGGCGACCACGCCGCTCCAGCGGCGGGTGAGGTCGGTGTCCAGCTCGATGGGGCGGGCGAAGACGTCGCGCACCGCTCCCCCGGCCGACTCGGCCAGGACCACGGCGGCGGCGATGTCGACCAGGCGGTGCGAGTCGGAGGCGGCGTCGGCGAACGCGTCGGTGGCCCCCTGGGCGACCAGCGCGGCCTCCAGGCAGCTGGACGACAGGATCCGGACGCGGGCGGCCCGCTCGGCCACCGCCATCCACGCCGCCAGCGCTCCCGGGTTGCGCGGGTGCGGGCGCAGCAGCGACACGGCGGCCCCGTCGAGCCGGCGGCGGCCCGTGGTGCGCAGCCCGCGCATGGCACGGCGGGCCCACCAGCTGCGGCCGGTGTCGAGCCAGACGGTGAGCGCCTCGGTGAACACGCCTTCCTCGGCCAGCGCGGCGGAGAAGGCGGCCAGCGGCACCCCGGCGGCGGCGTTGGCCGAGCCGTCGACGGGATCCATGACCAGGGTCAGCGCGGAGCCGCGGTCGACCCAGCCGGTCTCCTCGGTCAGCACGTTGGCATAGGCCGGCAGGGCGGCCAGCACGGCGTCCTCGACGAGCTCGTCGATGCGCATGGTCGGGGTCCCGTCCGCGCCGTCGGCCACGATGGCGGACAGCGCGGCCCTGTCGTGCCCGGCTCCGGCGTAGGCGTCGAGCGCGGCCCGGGCCGCGGCCAGCAGCGCGGGATGGGCGTCCTCGGGCGGCGCCGGGTGCACGCCGGGCGGGAGGAACACCTGGGCCTGCGGGAAGAGCTCGGGGTGTGCGGTCATCGGGCTACTCCTGCCAGGTGGGTACGCATCATGGCAGCCACGTTCCGTGCCACCGGTGATGACCAGGGCAGCTCTTGCTTACGGCGCACGATCCGGCGGGTGAACTTCAGGAAGACCTGGGCCGCCAATCGCCGCGGTCGAGGTTGAGGTTCTCCGGCGTGTGCAGGCGCACCATGGTCCTGGCGACCCCGGCGGGCACCCGGTGCGGCGTCAGGAACGACACCGACACCATCACGGTGAACGCGATCGGCACCGTCCAGGCGGCCGGCTGGGCCAGCAGCGCGCCGGCCAGCCCGTCGTAGGGGCCGCCGGTGATCGTCAGCAGCACCGCGGCGCAGGCCAGCCCGCCACCCACGAACAGCCCGGCCAGCGCGCCCGCGGTGCTGAGCCGCCGCCACCAGATGCCCAGCACGAGCAGCGGGCAGAACGAGGAGGCGGCCACCGCGAACGCCAGCCCCACCACGTCGGCCACCGGCAGCGCCCGCGCCCACAGCGCCAGCCCCAGCGGCACCACGACGGCCAGCAGCGTGGCCTTCCTGAACGCGCCCACCCCGCCCTTCATCAGGTCCTGCGCGATCACGCCGGCGACCGACACGGTCAGCCCCGACGAGGTCGACAGGAACGCCGCGAACGCCCCCGCCGTGACCAGCGCGGTCAGCACGTCGCCGAGCGTCCCGCCGACCATCCGCTCGGGCAGCGTCAGCACGACCGCGTCGGTCCGTACCAGGTCGGGCGCGTACAGCCGGCCCAGCCAGCCGTACAGCGGCGGCAGCAGGTAGAAGGCCCCCAGCAGTGACAGCACCACGAGCGTGGTACGGCGGGCCGTCCGCCCGTCGGGGTTGGTGTAGAAGCGGACGAGCACGTGGGGCAGCCCCATCGTGCCCAGGAACGTGGCCAGGATCAGCGAGTAGGTGGAGTACAGCCCGTACTCCTTGCCACCGCCCAGCGGCACCTGCCAGATGGCGGTGTCGCCGGGGCTCAGCGCGGGCGAGCCGTCGCCCTTCCACGCCATCAGCAGGAAGACCAGCGGCACGGCCAGCGCGGTCAGCTTCAGCCAGTACTGGAAGGCCTGCACGAACGTGATCGACCGCATCCCGCCCGACAGCACGTTGACCGCCACGACCACCGCCACCAGCAGCCCGCCCGCCCACACCGGCGCGCCGGTCACGGTGCGCAGCACCAGCCCGGCGCTCTGGAACTGCGGCATCAGGTAGAGCCAGCCGATGAGCACGACGAGCACGCTGGCGGTGCGCCGCACGGTCATCGACTCCAGGCGCGCCTCGGCGAAGTCCGGCAGCGTGTAGGCGCCGGAGCGACGCAGCGGCGCGGACACCAGGACGAGCAGCACCAGGTAGCCGCCGGTCCATCCGACGGGCAGCCACAGCATGTCGGCGCCGAAGGACAGCACCAGCCCGGCCACGCCCAGGAACGAAGCGGCCGACAGGTACTCGCCGCCGATCGCGGAGGCGTTCCACAGCGGGCTGACCGTGCGGGAGGCCACGTAGAAGTCGGAGGTGGTGCGCGAGAAGCGGATGCCGAACGCCCCGATCAGCACGGCGGCCACCACGACGACGACTACCGCGGCCAGACTCATCGGCGCTCGACCAGGTCGGCGAAGTGGCGCTCGTTGCGTTCGGCCTGCCGTACGTAGAGCCAGGCGCCGGTGATGAACAGGGGGTAGATCAGTCCGGCGAGCACCGCCCACGGCAGCGGCACGCCCAGCAGGTCGACGTCGCGCAGGTGCGGGATGAGCAGGAACAGCAGCGGTAACCCGCCGACCACGCAGGCCAGCACGGTGCAGACGAACAGCGCGAGGCGGAACTGGGTGCGCAGCAGCGAGCGCATGTACACCTCACCGAGGTGGGTCTGCTCGTCGATCTCGCGGGTGGCCGGGTAGCGGGGACGGCGCGCGGCGGCGGTGCGCGGGCTGGTGACGGCGACGCGGCGGGGCGTGTCGGCGCGCGGGTACGGCACGCGGCGCGATGGACGCGGCTCGGCGGTCATTCGGCCCTCCCCTTGCGCGCCCGCCTGACCAGCAGGTCGCGCAGCTCGCGGGTGTGCCTGCGGCTGACGGGGATCTCGGTGTCGCCCACCCTGACCGTGCACCTGCCCGAATCGATGTGCAACTCGTCGATGTGCTTGACCGCGACCAGGTGGCTGCGGTGCACGCGGACGAACCCGGCCGTGGCCCAGCGCTCCTCCAGCGTGGCCAGCGGGATGCGGACCAGATGGCTGCCTGAGGCGGTGTGCAGGCGGGCGTAGTCGCCGTGCGCCTCGACGTAGACCACGTCGGCTGTGGACACGAAGCGGGTCACGCCGCCCAGCTCGACGGGGATCGTGGCGATCTCGCCGACCTCCGCGGGCACGTCAGCCGAGACGGCCACCCTGCGGATCGCCTCGGCCAGCCGTTCCGGGCGGACCGGCTTGAGCAGGTAGTCCTCGGCCTTGATCTCGAAGGCGTCGACCGCGTGCTCCTCGTAGGCGGTGACGAACACGACCCGCGGCGGGTTCGCGAACTGCGACAGCAGCCGCCCGAGCACGACCCCGTCCAGGCCGCGCATGCGGATGTCGAGGAAGACGGCGTCGATCGGCCTGCCGTCGGCGATGGCGCGGTCCAGCAGCCGCAGCGCGGCCGCGCCGTCCCTGGCGGTGGCGATCTCGCCGATGCGCGGGTCGGCGCGCAGCAGGTAGGCGAGGTCTTCCAGCGCGGGAAGCTCGTCGTCCACAGCGAGAACACGCAGTCCCATACACACACATGAAAACAGACATGAGACCTCATGGCCGTCACAGCCCGATCACAGCTACGGCATGCGCCGCCCGGCCGCTGTATCGTCCAGTACGTGCGTGTCCAGGCAAGGGTGGAACGCTCTGTCGCCGCCGCCGATCTGCTGCGCGAGGAGCTCGCCGCCTGGCTCGCGGCCCGCGCCGCCAAGCCCGGCTTCGCCCGCTTCGGCCACCACTTCGAGGTCCTCGAGACCGTCCTGTACGGCATGCTGTCCGGGATCCGCGCCAAGCTCCTGGCCGTGACCGCAGCTGACTTTGGGCCCGACTCCGGCGCCGCCTACGCCCGGTGCCACGAGCTCGACCAGAGCCTGCTGACGGTCAAGCGGCTGTTCGAGTGGTACGCGCCCAAGTACGACCAGCGGCTCGACCCGGTGCGCGGTCCCGTGCTGGCGGCCGCCGACGAGATCGTGCGCAGCTGCTGGTGGCAGCCGTTCGACGTGCTCGGCCGGCGGCCTCCCGCTGGACCGCTCCCGTACCTGGATCCGCTGTTCGACGCGTTCGCCACGCCGCGCCGCGAGGTGCCCAGGGCGCTGCGGGCGCCGGACGACGCGCTGGTGGCCGAGCTGGCCGACGAGCTGATCCCGGTGATCTCGCTGCCCGACTGGGCGGTGCGCGAACCCTGGTGGCTGGTCGTGGCCGCGCACGAGACGGGTCATCTGGTGATGCACGACCTGGACCTGGTCTACGAGGCCACGGCGGTGGCGGGTGACTGGGCGGACGAGGTGTTCGCCGACGTGTACTCGGCGCTCATGGTGGGGTCCGCGGCGGGCTGGATGGTGGGCGAGCTCATGCACGGGCTGCCGGTGGACGGCCTGTACTACCCGCCGCTCGATCGGCGGCTGGCGATCATCGGGCTGTCGGATCCGCTGGCCTCGGCGATGCTGGAGCTGACCGTGGACGGGCACCGGCTGGCCTCGCTGGCCGGGGCCGTGGACGGGCGCCTGGTGACGGCCTGGACCGCGGCGCTGGCCTCCGACGATCCGACGATCACCAAGGTCAGGTCGCGGGAGGCCGCCCGGACGATGATCGCCGCCGGGGTGGCGGCGCCGCCCGGGCCCGCCGTACGGCGCAATCTGCTGGCCTACCTGCCGACGTGCGGGCCTCCGGGGACGATGGGGTCGGCGCCGCCCGCCGGCGACGTCCGGGCGCTGGCCGACCGTCTGACGAGGCGGGTGCTGCGATGAGCCTGCCCCGCATCGTGATCGAAGTGGTACGGCTCGGCTGGCGAAGGGGCCAATGGGGCTTCAACGAACCTCCTACGAACGTCGTGCGTACCCCGGTCGGGACACGGGATCTCGGTTTCGTCCGGCCTCTTGTGGGCGCCGCGGACGGGCAGGAGCTGTTCGAGGCGCTGCTCGGGCCGCTGTGGGAGCGGATCCTGGAACTGCCTGAGGTGCGCGCGAGCCGGGGCGTGGAGCTGGCGCTCGACCTGCCGATGTCGCTGCAGGGGCACCTGTGGGAGGCGATGCACGACGGCCAGCGGCCGCTCGGGGCGAATCCGGGCTTGCTGGTGGCGATCACCCGCCGGGTGGCGTCGGACACGCCGCTGCCGGGCGTGGTGGCGGGGGCGCCGCGGGTGCTGTTCGCCTCGGGGGCCAAGCTGACCGAGCCGGTGATCCTGCCGGGCGCGATGTTCCTCGGGCTGCTGCGCGAGTGCGAGTCGGAGGGGCTGGCGCTGGCCAGCGTCGCCGACGACCTGAGCGCCGACACGCTCGCCGGCCGGGTCGAGGCGTTCCGTCCAGATCTGATCCACCTGGTGGCGCACGGCAGGCTGGATGAGGACGGCAGGCTGCTCGTCGAGCTGTCGGGCGCTCTCGTGCCGCCGGACCAGCTGGTCGCCGCGCTGCTACCGGGCGGTCACCGGCCGCTGGCGGTGGTGCTGAGCGTCTGCCACACGGCGCGGCTGAGTCCTGCCTCTCTCGCGGCGAAGCTGATCGGGGCGGGCGTGCCGATCGTGGTGGCGATGGACGGCGAGGTGGCCGAGCCCGCCTGCCGGCTGTTCTCCAAGCGCCTGGTCAGGGCGCTGCTGAACGGCGACGGCGTGGCAGAGGCCGCCGCGCACGGCCGCCGGGCGGCGCTGGTGGGCGAGCCGGACCCCGGCACGCGCGACGACTGGGCCAGGCCGACCGTGTACACGGCGGCGTCGCTGCCCGCTGCCTTCCGCCCGGTCGACCCCGAGCCCGCGCGCCGGGTGCTCGGGCAGGCCAGGCAGCTGGACCTGGCGCAGCACCCGGTCTACATCGGGCGACGCGCCATCTTCGACCAGGTGGACCGGCTGCTGCCGGGCGGGCCGGGGCTGCTGGTGGCCTACACCGAGGGCGGCTTCGCCAAGCTGGGCGCGACCCGGCTGCTGCGCGAGATCGGCTTCCGGCTGCTACACGCAGGTCACGTCCCGCTGCTGCTGGCCCCGCACACCCAGCACACCGCGCCCAGGACGTTACGGCAGGCGGTGGCCGCCGTGCTGAAGGCGGCGCTGGACGCCTGCGACCGGCTCGGCCTGCCCGCCCCTGCCCTCGGCACCGTCGCCGCAGGTCTCCCGCCCGGCGCGGCGAGCCCGCCGGGCAGCCCGCGACGCGGGGTGGTCGCCTTCCGCGACGCTCCCGGCGCGCTGGATCTCGACGTGGTCAGGGAGGCGCTGGCCGCCGACCTCGCCGCGCTGGCCCGGGTCGCCGGGGAACGGCTCGGCCTGCCGTACGGTGACCACACGCGGGTCGTGGTGCTGGCGGAAGGGCTGCACCTGTGGCTGGGCGCGCTGGGGTGGATCGAGTCGGAGCCGCCGGGCCTGCTCGACCTGGTCACGCCGAACGGGCTGGGCGGCGCGGCGAGTCCCGTGCCGGTGGTGGCCACGGCGGCGCTCGACCAGTGCGTGCCGCTGAGCGCCTTCAAGGCGCAGCGTCCGGGGATGGGCGCCTACCGCTTCGAGCCGCTCACGGCGCTGCCCGACGACGAGGCGATGCTCGGCTACCAGTGGGTCCTGCTGCAGGCGTGGCATCCCGACGACCGCTACAGGAAGGTGTGGGTGGCGGCACCCGGGCACGACAAGGAGGCGCTGCGGGCCACGTTCAGCAAGCACCTGCGCGGGCATCCTGCCGGCGTGGCCGACACGCTGTACTTCCTGGTCGACGTGCTGGCCGAGTGGAAGCACTTCGTCGCCCACGACGACGAGGCGGCCTGGCGCGTGTACGCCGAACTGCATCGGCTGGCGCCATGAGCAAGCCCCAGCCGACCCTGGACGAGCGCCTGCGGCAGCGGCGCTTCGCCGCTTACCCGGCCCACCAGCTGGCCGTGCTGGCACTGATCCCGCTATGGGATGACGAACTCGCCGAGGTGGCCGGCATAGCACCCATGCCCGACTCGGAGCTGGTGGAGAGCACCACGGTGCTGCGCGAGGACGGCTCCGAGGAGCGGGTGTTCTGGATCCGCGAGAGCGTCCGTCCCGAGCTGGGCGCCTACCTGCGTGCCGAGGTTCCTGAGGCGCTGCGCTTGGCGGTGGACAAGGCCGAGGCTCTCAGCCGACTGATCCCGGAGCAGCGCCACTCGCTCCTGGCACTCGAGGACGACCCGTCGGGGCTGCGGCTGCTGTTCGAGGTGGAGCGGCTGATCGAGAACGGCGCGGTGCCCGAGGCCGCGCGGCTCGTGGCCACCGCCAAGGCCGTCGCGGAGGTCGTCGGCGGGCACCGGGTCGGGTCCGCGCGGCGCGCCGAGTGGCGGCTGGCCAGGGCCGCCAGGGAGACGGAGGACGCGCACTACCTGCGCCACTACCAGCCCCGCAGGGAGCTCGAGGCCGCGATCGAGGAGGCCGATTCCTGGGCCGTCCACCTGCTCGGGCCGGGCGGGTCGGGCAAGACCATGCTCATCAGGCACCTGGGGCTGCGGGCGGCGCGGGTCGACTTCGACCACCTCGACCCGCGCTACCCGGAGAACCGGCCGGGCGAGATGTTCCTGGCTCTTGCGGTCGACCTGCTCGGCTGGGTGGGCGACCGGCTGAGGGAGAGGAGCTACCTCTCCTTCCTCGACGCCGTGGACGCCGTGCACGAGGAGCTGGAGGCCGCCGTCCGGGTCGAGGAGCGGGTCAGGGATCTGCGGGAGGCGATGGTCAGGCAGTTCGCCGCGTTCCTGCGTTCGATCCCCGAGGACGTGGTGCTCGTCCTGGACACCTGCGAGGAGCTGGCCAAGCTGTACCCGCCCGGCGAGCCCGCGCCCGGCATCGACGTCACCTTCGAGCTGCTCGAGATGTTGCACGAGAAGGTGCCGTCGCTGAAGGTGCTGCTCGCGGGGCGGCGCTGGCTGGTGCCGCCGCCCTCCGGCGACGCGCCCGCCGGGCCGCGGCTGCGGCCCCGGCCGTACCTGCGGGTGATCCACGTCGGCGGGTTCTCGAGGGCCGAGGCCGAGCGGTATCTGGCGGCCCGCGAGGTGCGCGACCGTGACGTGGTGCTGGCCCGGGCCCGGTCCGGCGACGAGTACAACCCGTTCGACCTGGCCGCCTACGCCGACTGGCTGCTGGCTGAGCCGGATCTGGACGCGCGGGAGCTGCTGTCCGCGCCGGGCGACCCGTACATCAGGCAGCGGATCATCGGCCGCATCAAGGACCCGGCCGTGGCGCGCTGCCTGGGCGTGGCCGCCGAGCTGGGCACGATCGACCGGTCCCTGGTCGGCGAGGTCTTCGGCGAGCTGGGGGTCGAGGCGGAGGCGGTGCTGGCCGAGCTGGCCGCGCAGGAGTGGGCCAGGGTCCGCGCCTACACCGCCGACGGGCGGCCCGCGCTGGTGGAGCTGGAGCCGAACCTGCGCGAGCGGCTGCGGGCCGAGACCGCGACCGATCCCCGCCGGTTCCCCGTGCACGAGACCGTGCTCGGCTCGGCCGCCGCGCGCGCCATCGACGCCGCGCCGTCGGTGGCGGAGGTGACCACGGGGACCGTGCTGCCGGCCGTACGCTTCCTCGCCGAGCGGGAGGCGGTGGCGCTGTGGCAGCGCATCGAGGACCGGGTCGTGGCCGAGGACGCGTGGGGGTGGGCCGAGCAGGTCGCCGCCCGCGCGGCCGCCGCCTGCTCGGGAACGGTCCTGGCGGCCGTGCTGTCGACCCAGGCCGCCTGCCGTATCCACGCCGGCGCCGGCGGGGTGGCTCCGCTGTGGCGGCACGTCGAACGGATCGGCTCCCCCGAGCAGTGCGACCGCGCGCTGCTCGGCCGGGTGGCCGCGGGCGACACCGAGGGGATCGACTTCCTCTGGGAGTTGACCCGGATCGTCTCCATCGAATCGGCTCGCACCGCGTCGATCGTGGCGGCCGTGGATGGGTGGATGGCGCAGAACCGCCGGGTGAATCATCAGGACGTCCGGGACGCAGCGGACCTCACGGACGATCCGGTGACCCGCTCATTCGCCCTGGACCAGGCGGCGGCGCTCGCCCTGATCGCCTCGGACGTCGATGCCGCGCTCGAGATCGTGGAGGAGGCGCGTCGGATCGCGCTGGACGTCGCGGGGCACCCGGTGGCCGCCGACCACCCTCCTGCTGGGGACGCGTGGGCCAGGGTGGAGCTGGTGCGGCGGCTTGCCCTCGGCGACCGGCAGGAGGAGCGGCCCAGGATGAGCGAGGCCGGCTCGCCCGAGGCCGACCGCCTGCGCTCTCTGGAACTGCTGTCCTGGAAGGCGTCCCGCAAGCTGCTCGACTCCTTCGCCCGCGTCGACCGCTACCTTCCAGGGCCGGTGACCTCCTGGGCGGCACGGCAGGTCAAGCCCTTCGTCGTCGCGCTGGCCGAGGCGTACGTGTCCATCGGCGAGCACGCCACGGCGGCCGAGCTGCTGCGGGACCGGCTCGAAGAGGCGCTGACCGCCGGGGACGACCCGGACACGGTCGAGGCCTGCCAGCTCGGGCTGCTCATGGTGTGCCGCCGGGCCCGCTCGCTCGAGCACTACCGGGCCATCAGGGAGCTGGCGTATTCCGGGTCGCCGGTGTGCCGGGCGGAGGCGTGGATCACGATCACGCTGGTGACGGGCCAGCGGCCCGAGGACAACATCGCGACGGGCTCGGTCTACGCGGCCTGGCGGTGCGGGCTGAACCTCTGGCCCGGCTCGACGATCGAGGACGAGGACGGCATCCCGCCCGCCTGGACTCAGCAGGCACGGCTGGAGCATGAGGTGGACCAGGGTTTGGCGCCGCAGTCCCGCCTGGAGGCGCCGCTGCCTTTCGCCGCCACCCGCTTCCGGTGGCTGCGCGGGCTGCGCACTCTGGAGTACGCCGAGGTGCTCGCCCTCCACTTCCCCGACAGAGCCGCCGAACTGCTGTACCGGGCGGCCGACGACCTGGGCCGCGACACCGACCTCGGACGGCAGGCCGTGGAGCTCGCGCAGCAGGCGGAGACCCCCTACGAGGCCGACGAGCCGATCGACGCGGAACCCATGGAACCCGCGCAGCCGCAACCCGAATACCAGATGCCGCCCCGGCCGGGCCTGCTTGAGCGTCTGAGCCGGGCGATCGTGCCATGGCTGGCGCGCGGGATGACGGTCACGCTGGATCCCGACGGCGTGGCATCGGTACACCGCAACACCTATGCGGCCTGGGGCGGACCGGCCTGGCAAGGCGGCTTCTGGAGGTGGACACCGGCGCTGAGTGTCAGGGTCTCGGCTTTGATCAGGGGCGTCGAAGTGCCTCCCGACGTCCGAGCCGTCCGCCTTGAGGGGACTCCGCCCGAGGACGGCCTCGCCTTCGGCGACCGCCTGCCCGCCGTGTTCCGGTCGGAGCACTCCACGGCCCGGCTCGCACTGGAGACCGACTACGACTACCAGGGTCCCGACCACGTGCCGAGATTCCAGGGCGTCAAGCTTCTCGGCCAGCGCACGCATCTGATCGGCACTCCGGTCGACACCAGGGACGGCGTACGGCTGCGCCTCATGATCGACCTCGAGCCCTCGGTCGTGTCCGCAAGGCGCGAACAGCTCGTCGCTCCGACGGGCCTGCCCAGGCTCTACATCCTCCAGGCGGATCCTGTGGACGGCCCGCCCAGGCCGTTCGACGAACAGGAGCACGCCGGGTTCCTGACCTTCGCACGGACGCTCTGCCATGCGGATGCGCCGGCCGTACTGATCATCCCGCCGTTGCCTGACCGGGCCGCCAGTAGGGCCGTCGAGATCTGCGCGACCTGGAAGATCGCCAGGCGGAACATGGTCGACGGGCGGCGGATGCTCAGGCTGCAGCGGCGGCTGCGCGAGGTCGTCGCCGAGGCCGGGGGCGATGTCCGGGCGATGTGCGATGTGATCCTGTTCCTCCCGACGGAAAGCGAGGAGGCTCGATGAGCCGTATCTCCCAGTGGTTCAGTGCGCGGGCAGAGCACACGCACCTGGCGTTCCTGCCGGAACCCGGCTCGAGGCCGCTGCTGCCCCGCGAGGGCTACCTGCGGGCCTGGCTGGTGGAGGGATTCCTGGCGCAGCGCAGGACCTGGGGAAACGATCACTACCCCGCCCTGCACGGCGGCGTCACGCTGACCTTCCTGGGCGCGCAGCCCAGCGCCTTCACGGCCGTGACCACGCCCGCCTGGTCCACCCCCGGCGTGCACCTGGACCTGCCGATCTCGCCGCTGCTGCCATACCACGGCGGCGTCGTCAGCGTCGAGGCGGGCCTGTTCCAGGTGTCGCAGCGCGGCCCGCTGGCCGCGGCGGTGCAGGTACTGGGCAAGCTCGCGGCACTGGTCGGGCCGCCGCTGTCCACGGCGGCCACGATCGCGGAGAAGATGTCGGAAGGCATGGACACCGTGCTCGACGCCACCGGCGACCAGCCCAAGCTGGGCGTCCACTGGAGCATGGTGGCGCCGGGCGGCGTCGGCCGTCCGGTGCAGTCGGGCCACGTGGTGGTGCTGGACGCGCCGGAGCCACCGGGTCCGCTGGAGATCGTCGAGGGCAGGCTGCGCGCGGGAGGCCGGCCGGTCGAGCTGGACTACCTGGTGATCCGCCTGGAGACCAGGGCCGAGCACGACTCCCCCATCACGCCCGAGCTGGCCCAGCTGATGCGCCGGGCCATCGAGGCGGGCCTGCGCGGCGAGGTGGAGTCCATGGACGCGCTCAGGAAGGAGGCCGTCATCAAGGCGTGGAACTCCTCCGACCTGGTGCCCAAGGACGCCCGCCGGGTCGCCAAGCTCATCCACGACGAGATCGACACGGCCAGGCCGCTGGGCATCGTCCCGACCGAGCGGCTCGTCGCCCGGCTGCCCGCCCGCGACGACCCCGAGCTCAAGCGGCTGCGCCTGTCCGACCTGCTCGGCTAGTGGACCGAGACGCCCGGGTGGTACTTGGGCAGGCGGATGTTCACCTTGGTCCCCGCGTCCTTCTCGGTCTCGACGACGAGGCCGTACTCGTCGCCGTAGACCTGGCGCAGGCGCTCGTCGACGTTGGCCAGGCCGACCCCGTTGCCCTCGGACCCGGCCAGCACGCGGCGCAGGCGTTCGGGCGCCATGCCGAGGCCGTCGTCCTCGACGCTGATGCGGCATTCCGCCCCGGCGTCCTCGGCGATGATCGTGATCCGCCCGATCCCGTCCTTGC
The DNA here is from genome assembly GCF_044457685.1 of Nonomuraea sp. NPDC050536. NCBI lineage: Bacteria > Bacillati > Actinomycetota > Actinomycetes > Streptosporangiales > Streptosporangiaceae > Nonomuraea > Nonomuraea sp. NPDC050536. The sequence goes on along the minus strand of NZ_JBITHD010000001.1, from coordinate 1,124,170 downwards.
TCTCGAGGCCGTGCCGTACCGCGTTCTCCACCAGCGGCTGCAGGCAGAGGAACGGCACGGCCACCGGCAGCACCTCGGGCGCGATGCGCAGCGTGACCTGCAGCTGGTCGCCGAAGCGGGCGCGCTCGAGTATCAGGTAGCGGTCGATCGAGCGCAGTTCCTCGGCCAGCGTGGTGAACTCGCCGTGGCGGCGGAAGCTGTAGCGGGTGAAGTCGGCGAACTCCAGCAGCAGCTCACGGGCCCGCTCGGGATCGGTGCGGACGAACGAGGCGATCGTGGTCAGCGAGTTGTAGATGAAGTGCGGCGAGATCTGCGCCCGCAGCGCCCGCACCTCGGCCTCCATGAGCATCGTCCGTGAGCGGTCCAGCTCGGCCAGCTCGAGCTGGGAATCCACCCACCCGGCCACCTCCTGCGCGGCCCGCACCAGCCCGGCAGAGGCGTGCGGGCCGTAGGCGGCCAGCGAGCCGACCACCCGGTCGTCGGTGGTGAGCGGGACCACGACCGCGTGCCTGATCGGACACTCCAGCAGCTCGCACTCGATGGCCAGCACCTGGGTGCGGCCGTCGCGCAGGGTGGCGGCGGCGTGCTCGAACGCCTCGCGGGCGTGGTGCTCGCCCGCGCCGTCGTAGACCAGCAGCCGCTCGCCGTCCGTGATCGCCAGCGCGGGCGAGCCGAGCAGCTCGCGCAGGTGACGCGAGGCCTTCAGCGCGCCCTCGGCCGTCAGCCCCGCCCGCAGCGGCGGCGCCGCCAGCGAGGCGGTGTGCAGTGTCTCGAACGTGGCCCGCTCGGCCGGGCTGGTGCCCAGGTCCCTGCGGCCCCGGACGACCCGCCACAGCACGATCGCGGGCACGCCCACGAGCATCGCCACGACCACCACGCCGACCAGGTACTCCACGGGCGGAGCCTACCTTGACGGCGTTCCCGCCCCGGATCTACTTTCCGAAGAGGGGCAAGGAGCAGTGTCATGAGAAACTGGGCCAGCCTGAAGCCGTTCGGGCTCGGCGAGCAGAAGCCCAACAACTACCTCGAAATCTGGAAGGCCTTCCGCGAGAACCGGGGGCGGCGGCGCTTCGCCTGGCGGATCCTGCGCGACGGCGCGTGCGACGGCTGCTCGCTCGGCACCAGCGGCCTGCACGACTGGACGATGGACGAGGTCCACCTGTGCAACGTCCGGCTCAGGCTGTTGCGGCTCAACACGATGCCACCCCTCGACGCCGGGGTTCTGGCTGACATTTCGGAAATATCCGGTAAGTCGAGTGCGGAGCTGCGGGATCTGGGACGCCTGCCGTACCCGATGATCAGGCGTGCGGGAGAGCCGGGCTTCACCAGGATCGGCTGGGACGAGGCGCTCAACCTGGCGGCCGAGCGGCTGCGACAGGCCGGGCCCGACAGGTTCGGCATGTACATGACCAGCCGGGGCGAGCCCAACGAGAACTACTTCGCCGCACAGAAGGCCGTGCGCGCGCTGGGCGGCAACGCCATCGACAACGCCGCCCGCATCTGCCACTCGCCGTCCACGGTCGTGCTCAAGGGCACGCTCGGCGTGGCGGCGACCACGTGCTCCTACACCGACTGGATCGGCAGCGACCTGATCGTCTTCATCGGCTCGAACGTGGCCAACAACCAGCCCGTGGCGATGAAGTACCTGTACCACGCCAAGAAGAAGGGCACGAAGGTCGCGGTCGTCAACACCTACCGCGAGCCGGGCATGGACCGGTACTGGGTGCCGTCCAACGTGGAGTCCGCCGTCTTCGGCACCCGGATCACCGACCGGTTCTTCCTGGTCAACGTGGGTGGCGACATCGCGTTCCTGAGCGGCGTGCTCAAGCACATGATCGACAACAAGTGGGTGGACAGGGACTTCGTCGACGCGCACACGGCCGGGTTCCCCGAGCTCGAGGCCGCTCTGGCCGAGCGCTCGTTCGAGGAGCTGGCGGCGGTCTCGGGCGCCTCGATCGAGGACATGCTGGAGCTGGCCAGGATGCTGAGTGAGGCCCGTACGGCGGTGCTGGTGTGGTCGATGGGGATCACCCAGCACGAGTTCGGCGAGGACAACGTCCGGTCGATCGTCAACCTGGGCCTCAGCAAGGGCTTCGTGGGTCGCGAAAAGTGCGGGCTCATGCCGATCCGTGGCCACAGCGGCGTGCAGGGCGGCGCGGAGATGGGCGCCTACAGCACGGCGCTGCCAGGTGGATTGGCGGTCAACGAGGAGAATGCCGCGAAATTCCGGGACTTGTGGGGATTCGACGTCCCCGCCCGGCCCGGACTCACGGCGCCGCAGATGCTCGACGGCGACCTGGACGTGCTGATCTCCAGCGGCGGCAACTTCCTCGAGGTGCTGCCGGACCCGGCTTACTCCAGGGCCCGCCTGGCCCGCATCCCGCTGCGGGTTCACATCGACATCTGCCTGTCCAGCCAGATGCTCGTCGCGCCGGCCGACACGGTCCTGCTGCTGCCGGCCCAGACCCGCTACGAGATGATCGGCGGCGTCACCGCCACCTCCACCGAGCGCCGCATCATCTTCTCCCCCGAGATCCCCGGCCCGCGCACCCCCGAGGCCTGGCCGGAGTGGAAGATCACCACCGAGCTGGCCGCCCGCGCCAAGCCCGGGATCGCGGCACTGGTCCGCTACACCGGCACACCGCAGATCCGCGAGGACATCGCCCGCGCCGTCCCGGCCTACCGGGGCATCGACACGCTCACGGCCAAGGGCGACAGCTTCCAGTACGGCGGGCCGCTGCTCTGCCGTGGCTGGGACTTCCCCACCCCCGACGGCAAGGCCCACTTCTCCGTGGTCGAGCTGCCCGCCGTGGAACGCCCCGACGGGACGTTCGTGGTGGCCACCCGCAGGGGCAAGCAGTTCAACTCGATGGTCCACGAGCAGCGGGACACCCTGACCGGCGCCACCCGCGAGGCCGTCCTGATGAACCCGCTCGACGCCGACCGCCTCGGCCTGTCCGACGGCGACCGGGTCACGCTCAGGAGCGCCGGCGGCGAACTGTCGTGCCGCGTCTGCCGCGCGCCCGTCACGCCCGGCAACCTGCAGGTGCACTGGCCGGAGGGCGAGGTCCTGGTCGACCGCACGAAGCACTCGCCGCAGGCGGGCATCCCCGACTACAACGCGGTGGTCACGGTCGAGCCCGCGCCCTCCCGCCCCTGACCTCAGGAGGCCGTGGCGATGGCCGTGGTGATGCGGTCGGCGTAGGACCGGGCCTCCTCGTCCGAGTCGTACTTGGTGCGCGGCCAGAAGAAGCCGCGCAGCCCGTCCTTGCGGTTGCGCGGCACGACGTGCGCGTGCAGGTGCGGCACGCTCTGGCTGATGCGGTTGTTGATCGCCACGAACGTGCCGGCCGCCTCGAGCCCCTCCTCGACCGCGCCCGCGACGAGTTTCACCCGCTCGAAGAAGGGGCCGACGTCGGCCAGGTCCATCAGCGTCTCGACGTGGATCCGGGGCACGACCAGCACGTGCCCCTTGAAGACCGGGCGCGCGTCGAGGAAGGAGACGGCCACCTCGTCGGAGTGGACGACGAAAGCGGGCCGCTCCCCCGCGATGATCTCGCAGAACAGGTCGGTGCTCACCGCCTGACTTTATCGGCGAAGGCCGTCCAACTCGTCATGTTCCGCCCGCCGAACTCCGTGGGGGCGTGCATGAAGTGCTCACCGGCGAAGGAGCGCAGCCGTTCCGGCACCGAGGAGACCTTGGCACCGCGGCAGTGGTAGACCAGGCCGCCGCCGCGCGGGCCCATGGCCATCCACGGCAGCCATGGCGAGACCCGGCACCACGAGAACACCGTCGGCACATCCGGCATATCCGACTTCAGATCAGCCTCGGCCGCGAAGAACTGGAAGAGCTCGAGAGCCCTGTAGGTGTCATTTGCCGAATTCTCCGGATATTTCGCGACTGGAAGGGGTGAGGGGTAGGCGAGCCGGATGTCCACGTTGAACACCACCTGGTCGCCCAGCGACGTCGTGGGGACCGGGTAGTTTCCGAGGCGCTGGTTGACCGGATCGTTGAAGACGTGCTGGACCTCGACCGACCTGCCGGTGATCGGGTTCTCCCAGACGGAGAGGATCTCGCGGCTGCGCGGATCGAGGTAGGCGGCGACCTCGCGGGTCAGCAGCTGCCACCCCTCGTCGGTCTCGACGGCCCTGGCCACGTTGATCCCCTCGAAGCCGAACAGGTGGTGCGGGCCGTCGTCGTCCTGCCAGCCGTACACGTCACCGGTCCACCACGAGATCGTCTCCGCGCCGTCGGCCGACGCGCGCACGCGAATGAAGTCCATGACAGGAAGCCTCTCCAACCTCACCCCTTGTTTCAAGACACGCTGTTGCTATCCTTAGCGACATGGTGTCGCTATCTGAGCGAACCCGTCAGGGCTGGCTCCCCCTCTTCGTGCTCGCGGTCGGCATGTCGATGATCATCATCGACGCCACCATCGTGAACGTCGCCGTCCCCGCGATCCTGGCCGACCTGCGGTTATCGGCCACGGACGTGGAGTGGATCAACTCGATCTACTCGCTGATGTTCGCCGCCCTGCTCATCCCGCTCGGCCGCACCGGCGACGTGCGGGGCAGGCGGCTGGTCTTCGTGCTCGGCCTGGTGATCTTCCTGGCCGCGAGCGTGCTGGCGGCCGCGTCGGTGAGCGGGCCGATGCTGATCGGCGCCCGCGTGATCCAGGGCGTCGGCGCGGCCATGGTCGTGCCGATGACGCTGGCCATGATCAATGCGCTCTACACCGGCCCGCGCCGGACGATCGCCTTCGCCGTCTGGGGTTCGGTGATCGGCGGCATGGCGGCGGTCGGGCCGCTGCTCGGCGGCTGGCTGGTGACCGACCACGGCTGGCGGTGGGCGTTCTGGGTGAACCTGCCCATCGGCCTGCTGGTGCTGGCCGGCGCGACGCGGTTACCCGAGTCGCGCGACCCGTCGGCCGGCGGCTACGACATACCCGGCGTGCTGCTGTCGATGGCCGGCACGTCGTCGCTGGTGTTCAGCCTGATCGAGAGCCAGCGCTACGGCTGGGGCGCGTCCTCCCCTGTGCCGTTCGCGTTCGCGCTGGCCGTACTGGCCCTGACGGGGCTGGTCCTGGTGGAGCGTTCCCGGGCGCGCAGGGGCCGCGCGGTGATGCTCGACCTGTCGCTGTTCTCGATCGGCTCGTTCCGGTACGGCGGGGCCGCGGCGACCGTGGTCGCGCTCGGCGAGTTCGGCATGATCCTGGTGCTGCCCCTGTTCCTGCAGACCGCCATCGGCTACTCGGCCTTCCAGACCGGGCTGATCATCGCCGCGCTGGCGGCCGGGGCGTTCGTGGCGGGCGGGATCGTGCCCGGGCTGGCCAAGCTGCTCCCGGCCCGGCGGATCGTCCAGGTGGGCCTGCTGTGCGAGGCGATCGGCGCCGCCGGCATCGGCCTGGTCGTCTCCCCCGATCTGGGGCCGTGGACGTTCGTGCCGTGGCTGGCGCTCTACGGTCTCGGCGTCGGCTTCGCCTCCGCCCAACTGACCAGCGTGATGCTGGCCCAGGTGCCGCCACACCAGTCGGGCCAGGCCTCCGGGCTGCAGTCCACGATGCGCCAGGTCGGGGCCGCCATCGGCGTGGCCGCGCTGGGCGGGGTGCTGGTGACCGGGCTCGGCGGGGCGATGGAACGCCACCTGCCCGGCAGGCCCGACCTGGCGCGCGCGGTCAAGGACTCCGGGGGCGCGGCCATCGCCGCCATCCGCGAGCCCGCCACCCGCGCGGCCGCCGTCGAGGCCTCGGCCGAGGCCACCCGGCGGGTGACGTTCGTGACCAGCGCGGTGCTGCTCGCCGGGGTCGGCGCGGCGCTGCTGCTGCCCGATACTGGGGGGAGACGACGCGAGGAGGAGTGACCCGTGCCCAGGATCACCGCGGCGACGGTGGCCGACCACCGGGCCAGCCAGCACGCCGCGCTGCTCGAGGCCGCTCTGAAGATCCTGGCCGACGAGGGCGCGGCCGCGCTGACCCCCGCCGCGGTGGGCGCCCGGGTGGGGCTGGCGCGCTCCAGCGTCTACCGGTACTTCTCCTCCACCGCCGACATCCTGGCCCAGCTGGTCGAGGACTCCATCCCGCGCTGGGCGCAGGTGCTCACCACGGCGGCCGGCGGGCCCGGCGACCTGCGCGGGCGGCTGGGCGCGTACGGCGCGGCCGCGCTGACGTTCGTGCACAGCCGCGAGTACGTGCTGCTGCCCACCTTCGCCGTGATCGACCTGCCCGACGAGTGCCAGGCGCGGCTCGGCCAGCTGCACGAGACGATGATCGAGCCGTTGCGCGCCCTCGCGGCGCAGGCCGGGCACGACCACCCCGATCTGGTGGCTCACCTGGGGTGGAGCATCCTGGGCGAGGGGCAGCGTCAGATCGCGGCGGGCGCGGACACCGAGGTGGTCACCGCGGTCACCATCGACACGCTCTGCCGTGCCGTAATCATTTGACCGTCAGCTCGAAGATCGCTTCGCCTGACTGGCGTTTGCTGTCCTCGGTGGTGGGCGTCTTGTTCTGGCCGCAGCGCCAGCAGTCGTGCAGCCTGATCTCGGTGGTCCCCGGGTGCTTGGCGTTGAAGACGAAGTAGCTGGTGCCCGGCGAGCCGGGGGCGTCGCCCTGGCTGTGGTGCTCCTTGCTGATGAAGGAGGCCACGGTGGCGTCTGGCACGGCCACCAGCGTCCACGAGTCGCCGACCGAGGGATTGTCGGCGACGGCCAGCGAGAACCGTTCGCCGCCCGTGGCGGAGACCTGGGTGGTCGCGCCCTTGGCGCCCTTGACCACCGTGCCGAGATTGCTCACTGCGGAGCCCGCACCGCATCCCGCGATCAGCAGGGCGAGCAGGGCTCCCAGTGCCGTACGACGCATCACTCCGGCAGCGTATCGGGCCCAGGTGGCGGGGTCCCTACTTGGTCTTGCCGCGCCTCATGAGCCTGCGCGCGACGAGCGCCAGGATGACTCCCGCGGCCACCATGACCAGCACGGGGCGCTTCTTGGCCTCCGTGGTCACCTTGTCGGCGGCGTCCTTGACCTGGTCGGGCATCTTGTCGGCGACCTCGGCGGCCTTGGCCTTGACCGCGTCCTTGACCTGGTCGGGCATCTTCTCGGCGACCTCGGCCGCCTTGGCCTTGACGGCTTCCGCCTTGCTCTTCACGTCGATGTCGGTGTTCTTGTGCACGTCGTCCTCCTCGGTCTCCCCCTCGAGCGCTGCCGCCCGCCTCACCTGGTTCTTACCGATCGGCACGAGCGCCGAGGCAAGCACCGGCAAAGCTCCTTCCACGATTACGACAGCCGTACATGCGACTACCCAGCGGAAGGGCTTTCTCACCGGCCTTCCAGATCGGCCTCCATCGCGTCCCTGGCCGCGATCAACGGGTTCTCGCGTTCCTCCTCGAGGCGGACCGCCTTGGACTCCTCGTCGCCGGTCGTGTCCAGGACGTCTCCGCCGGTGATCCGGCTCGCGGGAACGAACACGTCGTGCCGCTCGTGGGACTTCACCCACGCCTCGGCGTTCTCCGTCGCTCCCGGCCTGCGCTGCGGGACGTTGATGGACCCCTCGTCGATCGGGGTCCCGATCGTGGCACGCCGCGATCCCACGTCGCCCGCATGCCCCTCGATGTAGCCAGGGTCGGTCTCACTCATGGCTTCGCCCCCTTTGACCCGATTCTCGCCTTCCGGGTCGGAGCGGGATGGCAAGGGCAGGCAAAGCCTCCGTCAGCGCCTGGCGAGACGCAGCAGCAGGCCCACCACGTCACCCAGGGGCGACTCGACCTCACACCAGTTGTCCGGCTTCTTCGGCTTGCTCCACGGGGAGGGCAGCTCGCACGAGGGAGCCGGCGGCTTGGGCCGCTCGCACCACGATCCGGGAGGATTCATGTTTTCAGCGTACGACCAGATGCGTGAGTGCGGCGACCCTTCTGTACGGGTCTGTCCGCCCGGCCTGCTCCTCGCACTCCAGCAGCTCCTCCAGGTCCGCGGGCACAGGCGCTTCGTTGGCCGCCGCGTCGGTGAACACCCGCACGCCGTACCACTCCTCGACCTGGAGATCGTGTACGGCCAGCCGCCGTGTGAGGTCCTCCAGGCGGTCGGCGCGGGCCCGCACGCCGATCCGGTTGGTGTACCCCTCGGCGCCGAACGCCTGCCTGGCGGCGGCCCAGTCGTTCAGCAGCGCCGGCCGCATGGCCATCGCGTCGCCGTTGCGCACCAGCAGCGACAGCCTGCCGCCGGGCGCGAGCACCCTGGCCAGGGCGGCGATCAGCGGGTCCGGATCGTCGAAGTACATCAGCACGCCGTGGCACAGCACCACGTCGAAGGAGCCCGGCTCGAACAGCTCGCCCATCCTGTCGACATCCCCGTGGACGATCCGCACGTCCATGCCCGGTTCGATGCCCTGGCGCAGCAGGCCGAGCAGGTCCGCCGAGGCGTCGAGCGCGGTGACGTGGTGTCCGCGCGCGGCGACGCGCAGGGCCTGGGTGCCCTGGCCGCAGCCGACGTCCAGCACGCGGGCCGGCTCCTCAGGCAGGTGCCGCGCCAGCTGCCGGGTGACGAGCTCCTGACGGACGACGTTGCGCAGGTTGCCGAGCCGGTCCCGCCAGCTGCTCTCTCCGGTCACGAATCCCATGGTGTCCTTCCTGCCTGCGGCCAAATTGCCGAGCACGTTAGCAGACCCGCGCCGACCTGTCGGTGGCGGGCGGTAACCTGCCGGGGTGCTGGTCGTACACGGAGTCTGGGCGGGAGACGCACTCGCCTTCTGGGCGGAGGGCTCCGTGGCCGCACCCGCGCACGGCGCCGGGGCGCACCCGTTCGCCGTGGCGCCCTTCCCCGATGAGGACTTCCCGCATCGCGACCTCGAGCTGCTGCTGCCCGGATCCGCGCGCGAGCCGCTGCCCTCGCCCGAGACCGGGCGGATGACGGAGATCATCCGGCCGCGGTTGCGGCTGTGGCGGGTGCCCGCCGCCGTGCCGCCGGTCGCCGCCGCGCTGCGCGTGCTCGACGACCACCCGGGCAGCGCCACCGTCCGCCACTGGGCCGCCGTCGCCGACCTGGCCCGCGATCTGGTACGGCGGGGCCGCGTCGTGCCCGGGCTCTTCTCGCTCGGCGAGCCCGCCGAGGTCGACATGTGGTCGATCCCGCAGGACAACGCGGTGGCGGCGTGGCGTCCGGTGCTGACAGGGCCGGACGCGGCCCACTTCAGGCAGCTGGCGCTGGCCATGCCGCCCGCCTGCCGTACCTCCCGGGTGGAGCGTCCCTCGGCGGAGGTGCTGCGGGAGGCGCTCGACGCCTTCACCGACGCCCTGGTCCGCGAGCGGCTCACCGAGCCCCTCGTGGCCAGGCCCAAGACCCTGCTCGACCGGTGGCTGGCCGCGCTCACCGGCCCCGATCCCGCCTGCGTCGACCTGCCCGAGCTGCGGGAAGACCTGGCCGGCTGGCACGCCGCGGTCTCGGCGGGCGACGGCGCGGCCCGGGTCTGCTTCCGCCTCGTCGAGCCGCCCGAGGCCGACGACCTCTGGCGGGTGGAGCTGGCCCTGCAGGCCGCCGACGATCCCAGCCTCTACGTTCCCGCCCGGCGGGTGTGGAGCGGCGAGCCCGTCGTCGGGCTTCCCGTCCGGCCCGAGCGGGAGCTGCTGGCTGGGCTCGGCCGTGCCGTACGGCTGTATCCCGAGCTCGACCGGGCGCTGCGCGTCGCCGAGCCCGCCGAGCTGGATCTCGACACCGCGGGCGCGTTCGACTTCCTGCGGCAGGCGGCGCCGCTGCTCCAGGCGGCCGGGTTCGGGGTCCAGCTGCCGCGCTGGGCCGGCCGTACCCGGCTGGGGCTGAAGCTGACCACCCGCAGCAAACCGCAGAGCGCGGCCACCAGCCAGGGGTTCGGGCTGGCGCAGCTGGTCGACTTCCGCATCGACCTGGCGGTCGGCGACCAGACGATCAGCGAGGCGGAGCTGGCCGAGCTGGCGCGGCTGAAGGTGCCGCTGGTGCGGGTCCGCGGCCAGTGGGTGGAGCTGGACGACCGCCAGCTCAAGGCCGCGCTGCGCGCTGTCGAGGGCGCCCGCTCCGGCCGGCTGCCGGCCGCCGATCTGCTGCGCACGGTGATCCAGGGCGACGACGACGAGCTGCCGCTGCTCGAGGTCGACGCCGACGGCGTCCTCGGCGACCTGCTGTCCGGGCAGGCCGAGCACCGCCTGGTGCCGCTGGCCGCACCGGCCGGGCTCGACGCCCGGCTGCGGCCATACCAGGAGCGCGGGCTGGCCTGGCTGAGCTTCCTGTCGGAGCTGGGGCTCGGCGGCGTGCTGGCCGACGACATGGGGCTGGGCAAGACGATCCAGACGCTGTCGCTGCTGCTGCACGAGCGGGCCGAGCTGCCGACGCTGCTGGTGTGCCCGATGTCGCTGGTGGGCAACTGGCAGCGCGAGGCGGCCAGGTTCGCCCCGTCGCTGCGGGTCTACGTGCACCACGGCGCGGGCCGCGACGCCGCGAAGATCTCCTCCGCCGACCTGGTGATCACCACCTACGGCACGGCCCAGCGCGACCTCGAGGCCCTGCGCGAGGTGGAGTGGCGGCGCGTGGTGTGCGACGAGGCGCAGGCGATCAAGAACAGCGGCACGCTGCAGTCCCAGGCCGTGCGCGCGATCCCGACGCGGAGCCGGCTGGCGCTGACCGGCACCCCGGTGGAGAACCACCTGGCCGAGCTCTGGTCGATCATGGAGTTCTGCAATCCCGGGCTGCTGGGCTCGCGGTCGCGGTTCAAGACCCGCTTCCAGGAGCCGATCGAGGCGCGCGGCGACGAGCAGGCCGCCCACGCGCTCAAGCGGGCCACCGGGCCGTTCGTGCTGCGCCGCGTCAAGACCGACAAGACCATCATCTCCGACCTGCCGGAGAAGCTGGAGGTCAAGGAGTGGTGCACGCTCACCCCCGAGCAGGCCTCGCTCTACCGGGCGGTCGTCGACGACATGATCGGCAAGATCGACGACAGCGAGGGCATCGAACGGCGCGGCATGGTGCTGGCCGCCATGGCCAAGCTCAAGCAGGTCTGCAACCATCCGGCCCACCTGCTCAAGGACGGCTCGCTGCTGTCGGGCAGGTCGGGCAAGCTGGCCCGGCTGGAGGAGCTGGCCGAGGAGATCACGGCCGAGGGTGAGAAGGCGCTGTTCTTCACGCAGTACTCCGAGTTCGGCACCATGCTCCAGCCCTACCTGACCCAGCGCCTCGACCGGCCGGTGCTGTGGCTGCACGGCGGGCTGCCCAAGAAGGCGCGCGACCGCCTGGTCGACCGGTTCCAGCAGGAGGACGAGCCGATGGTGTTCCTGCTGTCGCTCAAGGCGGCCGGGGTCGGGCTCAACCTGACCGCCGCCAACCACGTCGTCCACATCGACCGCTGGTGGAACCCGGCCGTCGAGGACCAGGCCACCGACCGCGCCTTCCGCATCGGGCAGCGTAAGAACGTGCAGGTCCGCAAGCTCATCTGCGCCGGCACGCTGGAGGAGCGCATCGACGAGATGATCGAGCGCAAGAAGGCGCTGGCCGAGCGCGTCGTCGGCACCGGGGAAGACTGGCTGACCGACCTGTCGACCGAGGAGCTGCGCGAGGTCTTCCGGCTCACCGCCGAGGGGGTGGCGTGATGCCGTTCTTCGACAAGGGCGCGCCCATCAAGGTCGAGGGCGGCATCAAGGCGCGCAACCAGCGCGGCTCGATCGGGTCGTCGTGGTGGTCGCGGCGCTTCATCGACGTCCTGGAGCGCATCTGCGACAGCGGCCGCCTCTCGCGCGGCCGCACCTACGCGCGCAAGGGCCAGGTCTTGTCCATCGACCTGTCCGCCGGCCTGGTGCAGGCCGCCGTCCAGGGCTCCCGCCCTGCCCCCTACGAGATCACCATCAACATCACCGCGTACGGCGAGGCCCAATGGGCCGCCATCGAGGAGGCCATCGCCGCGCAGGCCGTCTTCAAGGCCAAGCTGCTGGCCGGGGAGATGCCGCCGGAGATCGAGGAGGTCTTCTCCTCGCTCGGCCTCGACCTCTTCCCGCAGTCCCTGGACATGGAGTGCTCGTGCCCCGACTGGGGCTGGCCGTGCAAGCACCTCTCGGCCGTGCTGTACCTCCTGGCGGAGTCCTTCGACGACGACCCCTTCCTCGTGCTGGCCTGGCGGGGCCGCACCCGCGACCAGCTCCTCGGCTCCCTCGAGGCCCCCGCCCCGCTCACGGTCGACGACGTCCCCTTCGCCGACCGCCTCACTGACTTCTACGCCGCCGGCGCCACCCTCCACCGCCCCGAACGCCGCCCCGCCCCCGCCGCGCCCGACCTCCTCCTCCGCCTCTTCCCCCCACCCCACAACCTCACCCACCACCTCCGCCCGGCCTACAACCACCTCCCGCCCCCCACCGTGGACGGGCCGGCCGTACCGTGATCTCTGGCTAGAGGAAGGCGCGCTCGAGCGCGTCGAAGGCTCTGTTGACGGCGGCGACGTGGTCGTCGTGCACGTCCGCGGCGCTCTCGCCCGCGAGCATGCGGGCGGCGGTGGCCTGGTAGGTGCTGCGGAAGGCCGCGACGACGAACGCGGCGGCCAGGCGCGGGTCGTGGTCCTCGCCCGACTCGGAGAAGAGGGCGGCCAGCACCGCCTCCACCTCGTCGGCCACCTCCCTGGCCCGGGCGCGCAGCGCCGGGGAGTCGAGCACCACCCGCCAGAAGTAGCGGTAGTGGTCCTCGATCCCGGCCAGCGGGTGGCCGGTGGCGACATGCCCGAGGAGCATGCGGCGCAGCGCGCCCAGCACGGTCTCGCCCGCGGGCCTTTCCCTGATCGTGCCGGTCAGGATGTCGATCAGCTCGGGGACTCGGTCGAGGAAGATGTCCTCCTTGCGGGGGAAGTAGTTGAAGACGGTCACCTTGGACACGTCCGCCGCCTCGGCGATCTCGCTGATGGTCACGTTGTCGAAGCCGCGCTCGTAGAACAGCAGCGAGCCCTGATCGGAGATGCGCTGTCTCGTCTCCGCCTTCTTACGTTCGCGCAGGCTCATAAAAAAAGTTTAGCGCACTCAAAGTTGAGTCGGGTATGGTTTTAGCCATGGACTACGACGTGATCATTTCCGGTGGCGGGCCCGTGGGCCTGATGCTCGCGTGCGAGCTCGGGATCCAGGGGGTGCGAGTGGCCGTGCTCGAGCGGCTCACCGAGGTGGACGAGACGATCAAGGCGGGGGCGATCAACACACCCACGGCGGAGGCGTTCTACCGGCGGGGGCTGTTCGGGCGGCTGTCCGAGGCGCAGGAGCGGACGATGGCGCAGTTCCGCGCCTTCATGGCGAGCAAGGGCGACAGCGCTCCGCCCAAGGGGAAGAGCTTCGCCGGGCACTTCGCGGCGCTGTGGCTGCTCGGGGAGCTGGTCGACGAGGACGATCCCGACTTCGCCGATCGCGGTCCCGCCGCCCGGCTCACCGGGGTCAGTCAGCAGGACATCGAGCAGGTGCTGGCGGCCAGGGCCGCCGAACTCGGCGTGGACGTGCTGCGTGGCGTCGAGCTGACCGGGTTCGAGACCTCGGCCGACGGGGTGACGGTCGAAGCGGGCGAGCGGGTGCTGCGGGCGGCGTGGCTGGTGGGCTGCGACGGCGGGCGCAGCACGGTCCGGCGGATCGCCGGGTTCGACTTCCCTGGCACGCCGCCGGAGATCACCGGCCACCAGGCGCTGGTGACGATGGAGGGCGCCGAGGGCCTCGGGTTCGGCTGGAACCACACCGACACCGGCATCTACGTCCACGGCCCCATCCCCGGGCGCATCCTCACCGTGGAGTTCGACGGCCCGCCCGAGTACCGCGACGCCCCCATCACGGCCGAGGAGCTCCAGGCCAGCCTGCGCAACGCCTCCGGGGTCGACGTCACGATCACCGGCGTGCGGTCGGCCACCCGCTTCACCGACAACGCCCGCCAGGCGACGACCTACCGCCTCGGCCGCGTCCTGCTGGCCGGGGACGCCGCCCACGTCCACTCGCCGTTCGGCGGCCAGGGCCTCAACCTGGGCATCGGCGACGCCGTGAACCTGGGATGGAAGCTGGCCCGCGTGGTCCACGGCCACGCCCCCGAGTCGCTCCTGGACACCTACACCGCCGAGCGCCACCCCATCGGCGCCTGGGTGCTCGACTGGACGCGCGCCCAGGTGCTGCTCATGCGCCCGGACCCGAAGGCCCGCGCCCTGCGCTCGATCGTCTCCGACCTGGTCGGCACGGTCACGGGCACGACGTACTTCGTCAAGAAGCTCTCCGGCGTGTGGCAGCGCTACGACCTGCCCGGCGACCATCCGCTCATCGGGCGCAGCGCCCCCGACCTGGAGCTGGCCGACGGCACCCGGGTGGGCGACCATCTGCACGCGGGCCAGGGCCTCCTGCTCGATCTCGGCCTCTCGCTGGCCGCCGATCCCCGCGTCCCCCTGCTCAAGGCGGAGCCCGCCGAGGATCCCGGCTTCCTGGCGATGCTCGTCAGGCCTGACGGGGTGGTCGCCTGGGCGGGCAGCGATCAGGACAAGGCCCTGGACCAGGCGCTGGCCACCTGGTTCCAGTGAGGGTCACGAGCTCGGCCTGACCACCCTCAGGCGAGCAGCTTCTCCGGGGTGAGCGGTAGGTCGCGCACGCGGCGGCCGGTCGCGTTGTGCACCGCGTTGGCGACCGCGGCCGCCGCGCCGACGATGCCGAACTCGCCGATCCCGCGCGCGCCCAGCGGGCTCAGCAACGTGTCTGGGTAGTCCAGGAACCGGATGTCCATGGGTGGGATGTCGGCGTTGACGGGGACCAGGTAGTCGGCGAGGTTGGCGTTGGTGAAGCGGCCGGTCGCGGCGTCCAGCCGCAGATCTTCCAGCAGCGCCTGCCCGATCCCCATCACGATGCCGCCGATGATCTGGCTGCGCGCGGTCTTCTCGTTGACGATCGTGCCGGCGTCCGCGACGCACACCCACCGGGTGACGCGCGGCTCCATCGTCCACCGGTTCACCCGCACCTCGCAGAAGTGCGCCCCGAACGAGCGAAAGGCGTGATCCTTGACCTGGTTGCGCGGCGAGGTGGCGGTGGCCTCGACCGCCGGCACGTCCAGCGAGCTCAGCAGCCTGCCGAACGGCATCGCCAGCCCCTCGGCCACCACCTCGCCCTCCGCGAAGCGCGCCTTCCTGCCGTGGAAGGGCGAGGCGGGGTTCCCGGTCGCGAGTTCCAGCAGCGCCGCGATCGCCGCCGAGGTCGCCAGCTGTACGGCGGGCCCGTTCGTGGACGTGGATCCCGACCCGCCCGCGGCGGCCGCCGGGGGCGAGGCGGAATCACCCAGCTCCGGCACGACCCGCGTGACAGGGATGCCCAGCCCCTCCGCCGCGAGCAGCGCGAACACGGTCGACTGCCCGGTGCCGAGGTCGGCCGCGGTCCCGGAAACCGTGGCACGCCCGTCGGACAGCAGCCGCACCTTGATCGACGCCTGATCCCTGAACGCGCCGTAGGTGGCCGTGGCCATGCCCATCCCCACCAGCCAGTCGCCGTCCACCACCGTGCCCGGCTCCTCGGCCCGCTGCGACCAGCCGAACCGCTCGGCGCCCAGGTCGTAGCACTCCGCCAGGTGCTTGCTCGACCAGGGCAGCCCGTTCGACGGGTTGACCGGGGAGTCGTTCCTGCGCCGCAGTTCCAGGGGATCCATCCCCAGCTCGCCGGCCAGCTCGTCGAGGGCGCTCTCCAGGGCGAACGACCCGTTGGACTCACCCGGCGCCCGCATGATCGTGGTCACCGGCGTGTCCAGCGGCACGTACGACCGGCTCACGTGCAGGTTCCGCGCGCCGTACATGATCATCGACAGGTCGGCGGCCGACTCGAAGAAGCCGTTGGAGACCGCCTTGGCCGAGACGCCGTCGTTCTTGACCGCGACGAGCGTGCCGTCACTGTCGGCGCCGAGTGTGACGGTCTGCCTGGTCGGCGGGCGGTGACCGACGACGGTGAAGACCTGCTCGCGGGTCAGTACGGTCTTGACCGGCCTGCCCAGGGCCCGCGCGGCGGCCACGGTGAGGGGCGTGTGGGCCCAGGTGTCCCACTTGTTGCCGAACCCGCCGCCGACGTAGGGGTTGATCACGTGGATCTTGGAGCGGTCGATGCCCAGCGTCTCCGACAGCCGGTCCACGGCCAGCCGTACGCCCTGGGAGGCGGTGTAGACGGTGACATGGTCACCGTTCCACGAGGCGAGGGTGGGGTGCGGCTCCATGGCGGCGTGGTTCTCGGCCGGGCTGGTGTACGTGGCGGTGATCCGCACGGCGGCGCCGGCCAGAGCCTCGTCGATCGAGCCCACACCGGGGGCGAGCACCTGGCTCGTCCCCGCGGCCACCGGGGTCCCCTCGGAGAAGCAGGCCTGCGGCGGCTCGGCGTCGTACTCGCAGCGGACCAGCGCGGCGGCGTCCCTGGCCTGCTCGAACGTCTCGGCCACGACCAGGCCGATGGCCTGACCGTAGTAGCGGACGCCGGGGCTCTGGATCGGCGGCGTCAGCTCGGCGTTGTCCTCCTCGGCGAACGGATGCAGCTCGAGCGGGTTGAACGGCGTGTAGACGGCCAGCACGCCGGGCGCGTCGGGGACGTCCATGCGCCGGATCGTGCCCCTGGCGATCGTGGCGGTGATCAGATAGCCGTAGACGAGGCCGTCGAGGTGCTGGTCGGCGGCATATCGGGCGGCGCCGGTGACCTTGACGTGCCCGTCTTCCCTGTCGGTCATCGGGTGGCCTCCACGAGGGCTCGCACGATCGTACGTTTCAGCAGGGGAACCTTGAAGGCGTTGTCCGCCAGCGGGCGGGCGCCGCGCGCGGACAACTCGGCGGCCGCCTCGAACGCCTCGACCGTCGCCGGGCCGCCGCGCAGCGCCGCCTCGACCTCGGGCAGCCGCCACGGGACCGTGCCCACGCCGCCCGCGGCGATCCGCGCGTTGTGGATGGCGCCGCCGTCCAGGTCGACCGCCACGGCGGCCGAGGTGAGGGCGAACTCGTAGGACCGGCGATCGCGCACCTTCACGTACACGGACCTGCTCGCCCAGGGCAGCGGCGGGACGATCACCTCGGTGACGAGCTCCCCGGGTTTCACCTGGTGCTCGACGTGCGGGGTGTCGCCGGGCAGGGTGTACAGGCCGGCCACCTCGACGGTCCGCTCGCCGGTACGCGTGGCCAGCCGTACGGACGCGTTTAGGGCGACCAGCGCCACAGCCAGGTCGCTCGGATGGGTGGCGACGCAGGCGGAGGACGTGCCGAGGACGGCGTGCGAGCGGTTGCCGCCGGTCTGGGCGGGGCAGCCCGTGCCGGGGGCGCGCTTGTTGCACGGCGTGGCGACGTCGCGGAAGAAGCCGCAGCGGGTGCGCTGGAGGAGGTTGCCGCCGATCGTCGCCATGTTGCGCAGCTGGGGCGAGGCGCTCTGGAGCAGGGCCTGCCGGATGACCGGATATATCCCGTGATGGTGGGCGACGTCCTCCATGAGCTCGAGGGCCCCGATGCGCAGGCCGTCGGGGCCGGGATGGATGCCGCGTAACGGAAGGCGGGTGATGTCGACGACGTGGTCGGGCGTCATCACCTCGAGCTTCATCAGGTCCACCAGCGTCGTGCCGCCGGCCAGGTACGCGCCCGGCAGGTCCAGAGCCTCGTGCGTGCTCTCGGGCGCGGCGTACTCAAAGGGCCGCATCGCGCACGTCCTGGCTCATCGCGGCCCGCACCGCATCCACAATGTTGGGATATGCGCCGCACCGGCAGATATTTCCGGACATGGCCTCGCGGATCTCCTCGCCCGTCGTGGCCCGCCCCTCGTCGACCACCGCCACGGCCGACATGATCTGCCCCGGCGTGCAGAACCCGCACTGGAACCCGTCACATTCGACGAACGCCCGCTGCACCGGATGCCCGCGGACCCCCTCGATCGTGGTGACCCGCTTCCCGCGCACCGCCACGGCCAGCGTCAGGCACGACAGCACGCGCCGCCCGTCCACGTGCACGGTGCAGGCACCGCACTGCCCGCGGTCGCACCCTTTCTTGGTCCCGGTCAGCCCGAGCCGCTCGCGCAGCGCGTCCAGCAGCGTCACCCGCGGGTCCACCCGCAGCGCCGCCTCCCGGCCGTTCACGCTGAACACCAGCGCGTCCTGCTCGCCGCCCGACGCGTACGGCGCGGCCTCCCCCACCGGGGCGACCTGGGCCGGGGCCGCCTGGTCCAGGAACTCACGCCTGGATGGATCCATCCGAAGATCTCCCTGCTGGTAAGCGTTTTCCCAGCAGGTATACGTCCCTGCTCTCCCCAACGTCAACAACCCGGGCCCGACCTGCCCGGATAGCCGAATCGCTATGGACGCCGAGGTGATATCGATATTAGACATGCCGTGATCACATCTGCTTTGCTCCTGCCACTGACGGACGAGAGCAAGGGAACCTCGACATGCGAAACCGCCGCGCCCTCGCGCTGGCCACGCTGACGATCACGATCCTGGCCGGCGCGCCCTTCCCCGCACAGGCCACTGGCCTGCGCCAGGAGCTGCGCGCCCTGGAGGCGTCCTTCCACGGCCGGATCGGGGCGTTCGCGCTGGACACGGCGACCGGGAAGACGGTCGGCTACCGGGCCGCGGAGAGCTTCCCGTTGCTGTCCACGTTCAAGGCGCTGGTGGCGGCGGCGGTGCTGCACCAGGCCCGCACCTCCGCGCCGGGGCTGATGGACAAGGTGCTGCACTGGACCTCCGGCGACCTCAAGCCCAACTCGCCGATCACGTCCAAGCACGTCGAGGACGGGCTGACCGTGGCGCGGCTCTGCGAGGCGGCCATCACGGTGAGCGACAACACCGCGGGCAACCTGCTGCTCAAGCAGATCGGAGGTCCGGCAGGCCTGACCCGCTACCTGCGCTCGCTCGGCGACCCGGTGTCACGCCTGGACCGCTGGGAGTCCGAGCTCAACGACTGGAAGCCCGGCGAGCGCCGCGACACCACCACGCCCGCGGCCGCCGCCACCGACCTCCGTAAGCTCACCACCGGCACGGCGCTCACGCCGAAGGACAGGACCCGCCTCATCGGCTGGTTGCTGGCCACCAGTACCGGTGACGCCCGTATCCGCGCGGGCCTGCCCAAGACCTGGACCATCGGCGACAAGACCGGCACCGCGGGCGTGTACGGCGGGGCCAACGACATCGCCGTCATCTGGCCCACCAAGCATGCCGCCCCCGTCATCATGGCGATCTACACCACCCGCCGCGAGGCGAGCGCCGCCCCCGACGAGAAGACCATCGCCCGAACGGCGACCATCCTCGCCCGCTCCCTGGGAAAGCTCTAGTGGCCCGGAGACCAGATGAGCAGGCCCAGGCACATCTCGTCGCTGGTGCCCTCGCCCCAGACGACGTAGCGGGCGGGCTGGTGGCTCAGAGCCGGCAGCATCTTGCGCAGTCCCGCGTCGTGGGTGCAGGTGACGCGGACGGTGTCGCCCTTCTTGACCGCGACCGGCTGCGGTAGCGGCCGGATGGCCTGCTCGTCGAAGTTGTACTGCGGGATGTCCAGCAGCGTCCGCGCGCCGGGCTTGCCGGGGTTGAGCTCGACCTTGATCGAGCGGCCGAGCAGGTGCATGTGCCCGGCCGTGGCGTAGACCGTGCCGCCGACCGGCAGCTTCCTGCTGCAGCTCTGCGTGTCGCCGGGGGCGAGCGCCTTGCCATGACCGCAGGTCTTGCCGAGGAAGTCCGCCGTCTCGCGCGCCTGCTGGCCGAAGCGGTGCGCCAGGTCGTCGACGGCGGCGGCGCGGTCGCACAGCGGGCCTGACTCCTGCTTGGTGCAGGGGAGCTCGACGGGCGCGGGCAGCGTGGTCGTCTCCAGTGGCGTGAGCTTCTGCGCCCCGTCGGCGAACCTGAGCCGGATGCCGGACTGGTCGCTGCCCGCCGGCTTGCCCTCGCTGGCCAGCAGGTTGTAGTGGATCTGCAGGATCAGCCGGCTGCCTGCCGCGACGGGGTGGCCGACGCGCTGGGTGAGCAGCGTCTCGTTGGCTCCGGGCGCCCAGTGGCCGATCCAGTTGCCGTTCTCGATCCCGGCGTCGCCGAAGCAGGTCCAGCCCTCGCCGGGGGTGCTCGCGTCCAGCGCCTGCGCCTTGTCGGCGCCGGCCTGGTCGACGGCGTAGACGATGGCGTGGTGGACCAGGTCGGTGTTCTGCGGCAGGAACTGGTTGCCCGTCAGGTAAGCCGGGCTCTGCAGCTGCGGGTCGAGCAGGAAGCACCGGTATTCGTCGGTCGCGCCCGCGGGAGCGGCCGGGGTGTAGGGCTGGGGCATCTTCAGCGTGACGAACCGTTCCCCGGCCCGTAACGGCGCGGCCGGGGGCGGCGCCTCGGCCTTCATCCCATGTCCGGCGTGAGCCTGCTGCGTCGTCGCGGTGGGGGCCGAGGCAGGATCCCCGTGGTGCGCGCCCGTCGCACCCTGCCCGCATGACGCCACGACCAGTGCACCTGCCAGGGCCAGCACGGCCCCGCCCATCCACCCTGTCGGTCTCATGCGATCAAGGGTGCACTCCCGCGCCCGCGCTTACATCACCCGAGAAGCCGAACCATGTCATACCTAAGGGTGAATTCCGGGCCAGACCCGCTACCGGAGGGAGGTGTGCAGCATCTCGCCGACCTTGCGGTAGCCGACCCGGGCGTAGACCCGGCCGGCCTCGTCATCGCCCGGCGTGAGGAAGGGCGTGGTGATCCCGGCGGCCCCGCCCGCGCGGGTGAGCAGGGCCGTGACGGCGCCGGCGATGCCGCGGCGCCGGTGCGAGGCGAGGACGGCGATCCCGGCGACCTCCGCGACGCCGTGGTACGGGCTGCCGAGCTGCCCTGCGCCGACCGCCTCGCCCGTCGCGGTGTCCGTGGCGGAGGCGACGAGGCCGCCGCCGTCCAGGGCCCGGCGGAGCCGGGCGACGTCGTGCTCGGTGGCGGCGGGCGCGTCGAAGGCCGCGTTCATCACCTGGGCGACGCGCCACAGGTCGGCGTCCTCGGTCACGAGGACGACGTGCACGCCTTCGGTGACGGGATCCGCCGCCTCGTCGGGGCGGCACACCATGAGCGGGAAGCGGCCCTCGGGAGTGAAGCCGAGCAGCGCCTCCTCCACCTTCGGAGCGGCGGTGGGGACGTACTCCAGCCGCGGCGTCCGAGCCCGCGACCGGAACGCCCGCACCAGCTCGCCGATGTCGTCCGCGGTGGGCGCCGCCCCGTCGTCGGGGATGGCGTAGTTGAAGGGGAGAGCGTCGTCGTGCTCGTCGAACCGGATCACGAACGGCCCCACCCGATGGGCGTGCGGCCCTGCCACTGACCTGAGGTAGGCGTGCACGTCGGCTTCCAGCAAGTTCCCTCCTCGTCACGGCGACCACCGCACGCTAGGGCCTGACGCGCCGCCCTGCCAACCGGTTATTCGATCGCCAGGGTCTAGCTGTCGACGAACGCCTCGG
The DNA here is from genome assembly GCF_044457685.1 of Nonomuraea sp. NPDC050536. Lineage (NCBI taxonomy): Bacteria > Bacillati > Actinomycetota > Actinomycetes > Streptosporangiales > Streptosporangiaceae > Nonomuraea > Nonomuraea sp. NPDC050536. The sequence continues at coordinate 1,102,782 of NZ_JBITHD010000001.1, read as the reverse complement.
GCACCATCACGCGCACGCCGTTGGGCACCACGCGCAGCCGGATCGGGGTGCGCAGCCGTACCTCGCCGTCGACGTCGGCGGCCATCGGCGGGTCGGTCTCGAGCAGCATCTCCCGCCCCACCACGAACGGCCCACCCGCGAGGCTGCGCCAGCGGCCGGTGGTGGCCCTGGCCAGCGTCTCGAGCAGCAGCCGCAGCCGCTTGCCCGAGCCGAGCTGGTAGGCCACCAGCTGCCCGTTGTCGATGCTGATGTCCCTGGCCACCTGCCAGCCGCCGTGGAAGCGGCCGTTGGCGATGTTGAGCTGGTGGGTGAGCAGTTCGTGCCGCTTGCCGTCGACCGTGATGTAGGCGCGGAACGGCTGGTGCCCCGGCAGGACCCGCAGGGCGGTCAGCGGGTAGGCGGGTCGGCCGAGCAGGCGCTTGAGCCACGGCTTGACCGTGCCGGCCACCTCGACGGAGACGCCGAAGCTGGCCAGGTTGGCGAAGGGCCGGTCGTCGGCCATGCCCAGGTCGATGTCTGCGACCTTGCCCTCGGAGAACACCCGGATGGCGCCCGGCAGGTCGAGCGGCAGGCCCAGGCTGCGGGCGAAGTTGTTGGTGGTGCCGAGCGGCAGCACGCCGAGCGCCACGTCACGGTGGGCGATGTGGCGCACCGCCGACGACAGCGTGCCGTCGCCGCCGCCGACCACGAGCACGTCCGGCTCCAGGGCCAGGGCCTTGTCGAGGTGGTCGCGCAGCCGCTTGGGGTTGACCACGGAGAACTCCCCGAGCGGCTCGAACCCCTGCCGGTGGATCAGGTCCAGCGCCTCGAAGTAGTGGCGGCGGCCGCGGCGCGAGCGCGTGTTGACCACCACGGCCATCCGGCGGTCGCGCCGGATGGCCGCGGTGTGGTCGGCCTTGCTCCGCAGGTCACTCATGACCCTTCATCGTAGAGGCGGAACAACCTTCACGAGTGCCCCCAGATTCCCCGGAAGCGGAGCGATCAGCTTGAACTGCACGCCCAGCGCCTTGCCCTCGTCACCGGGATTGCCGGTGCCGAGAACCGCGCCGTTGGGCAGCTGCTGGCCGTACAGCTCGGTGGCGGGGGTGCCGTCGGCGTGCACCACGCGCGTGTTGTAGGTCTGGTCGCCCTTGGACGGCACGACCATCGAGGCGTCGAAGTCGCGGTAGCCGAGGGCGCCGTCGCGCACCTCCATGCCCGGGTACCAGGTCTTGGCGTCGGTGAAGGCGGAGACACCCTTCAGCGCGGGCACGTCCGTGCAGTACTCGCTGAACGGCTCGGCCGGCGCCTCCAGGCACTCCTTGAGCGGGTAGGTCTTGCCGAAGGTGAAGGCCGCGTTGGAGGACTGCGTGCGCGATTCCATGTTCTTGCGCAGCGTCGGGTCCTTGTCGGCCGCGGTGCCGGTACGGCGCAGCGGCTCGTAGTGCGAGTCCACGATCAGCAGGCTGCCCTTGGTGCCCACGCTCGGCGGGTTCTCCAGGTTCGGCAGCAGCACGTTGTTGGTGTAGGTCGAGTCGCGGTACCAGACCAGGAGCCCGGGTGCGTCGTACTTGACCTTCTCCACCTTCCACGACCCGTCGCGGGAGTAGGAGGTGTCGTAGGCGTACTGCAGGCCCTTGTCGAAGCCGTCGAAGTTGCGCCACTCGGCCAGGTAGAACCGGGAGATCTCCCGGGATCCGTTGTTGATGGTCCAGCCCTGGCCGCTGGTGTTGGTGAACGAGCCGCCGGTGGCCTTCCAGCCGTTGTCGCCGCCCTCGACGTCGTCGCTCCACACGGCGGCGCCGCCGTTGGTGAGCTGGAAGTCGTCGGCGTGCCAGCCGCGCAGCGTGGTGGCCGCGTCGGTGTCGTAGTCCAGGCGCAGCTTGATCGTCTGGCCCGCGTACGGCGTCAGGTCCACATAGTCGTGCCGCCAGCCGTTCGACGTGCCGGTCAGGCCGTGCTTCTTGTTGCCGAACGCCTGCAGGTTCTTGTTCGGGTCCGGATAGTCGTCCGGCGTGGAGACCTCGTTGCCGGCCTCGTCACGGACCTTCAGCTGGGTCCAGGTGTCTCCGCCGTCGGTGGAGACCTCGACGAAGCCGGAGTCCCAGTCCTGCTCGGTCTCGTAGTTGTTCCACATCCAGAACCTCAGGTCGGTCCCGGCGGGCACCTGCACCTCGCGGGCCACCTTGACGTCGGCCCACTCCTGGTCCTGGCCCGTCCACCAGGCCTTGGCGCCGCTGTGCGGGTCGAGCATCTTCTGCGGCGTGCTGGCCAGGTTGACGCGGACGCCGTCCTCGGTGAAGCGGGGCGTGCGCGAGGACTGCCCGACGGTGACCACGCGGGCGGAGTCGCCCGGGTTGAACACCTTCGGGTTGGCCCAGCCCAGCACCCACTTGTCCCACAGGCCCATGTGGGAGGGCATCGACTGGAAGATCGGCCCCGAGTGCGAGCCGCTGGACATCAGGTCCCAGAAGTCCACGTCGGAACTCGCCGCGCCCGAGGTGTCGTAGAGGTCGGGCAGGCCCAGGTCGTGGCCGTACTCGTGGGCGAACACGCCGACGCCGGCGTCCTCGGGCTGCACGATGTAGTTGGAGATCTTCTTGTCGGCGCCGGGGATCCTGTAACCGCCGGCCACCGCGCTGGAGTGTGCCCAGATGGCGTAGGTGCCCTCGGCGCCGCCGTCCGCGGACTTGTCCTTGCCCGCGTGGATCAGCACCAGGTGGTCGATGACGCCGTCGGGCTCGGCGTAGTTGCCGTCGCCGTCGAAGTCGGAGACGTCCTCCTGGTCGTAGTCGGCCCAGGGGAAGTTCGGCTGCGCCTTGGCCAGCGCGTCGACCGCGTCGATGGCCAGCTGCCCGGCGCCGCGCGGGTTGTCGGGGTGGCCGCTCATGTCCTGCGGGACGCCGCCGCAGGCCGCCGCGCCGTACCAGGCCTCGGAGTGCGGCGCCTGGACCCAGCCGACGGCCGAGCCGGTGACGGAGTAGGCGCCCTTGGACATCTCCTCGTACATCTTCTTCATCGTGTAGCCGGAGATGTCGATGCCGGGCTTGCCGTCGCGGGGGTCCTTCAGGTCGGGGCGGACGCGCTCGGTGATGCCCTTGTCGGTGTAGAGCATCGTGTTGAAGTGCTGGGTGCTGAAGTCCTTGACCCAGTAGGTGTTGTCGTCCTTGTGCGGCAGGGTTGCCGGGTCGGGGAGCTTGTTGTGCAGCGGGCCGTTCTTGATCGTGCCCTGCGGCTCGGTCACGCAGTCGTTGGGGGCGCTGTTCGTGGTGCGCAACCGCTTATAGCCGGAAAAATCGTCATTCGCCTGGTCGTTGAATTCGACGAGGAGGGTGAGCAGCTTGGCGGTCTTGGTCTGCTTGGCCCTCTTGAAGATGAAGTCGGCGGGGTTGAGTCCCGTCCTGATGGCCTCGTTCTCGCGGGCCGCGAGCACCCGGGCGGCCGCCGGGTTGCCACTGACGAACTTCCTGTCGGCCTTCTGCGCCGGCGTCAGGGACCGGGCTTGCTGCCCCGGCAGGCCGGGTTCCGCGGGATCGTTGTCGACCCGGGGCGGGGCGTAATTGATGTAGAAGTCGGCCGGGCCGGGCTGGTAGCCGGCGGCTGAGGCGGGAGCGGGCGCCGTCAGCGCGGCGGCGAGGAGCGCGGCCGCGGGTAACGCCGCCAAGATTCGCAGTCTTTTGGGCACAAACTCGGACGTTAGACGTCAGATAAAGTAATAGTAAAGAACGTTGTCGAAATGTGACGTGCTGTCCGATTTTCAGAACAGGACGAGCACGGCCACCGCAGCGCCGAAAATCGCGGCCCCGTAACAGAGGATCGCGATGGCCAGGTCGAACCTGGCGATCCCGAGCAGTTCCTCACTGGTGAATCGGATCCGATGCGCTGCGTGAAACAGGCAGAGCACGACGACGACGAGCAGCGCCAGCCGTACCACGACGTTGCCCAGCAGGGCCTGCAGATGATCGGCGGAGGGCCAGTCGAGCACGCCGAGCGGCATCAGCACCCCGAACAGCAGCACCAGCACGGGCAGCACCAGCGCGGCCACCACTCCCCCGCCGCTGAACAGCAGCCACAGGTAGGGCTCGAGCGTGCGTCTCATCGGAACCCCCGCAGCACGAAGAAGGCGATGATCGCGGAGATGACCAGCCAGGCCGAGTGGTTGCCGCCCTGGATCATCCAGGCGGGCAGCCGGTACCCGTCGAGCCGGACGACGGTGGCCTTGGGCGCCAGGTTGAGGAAGGTGACCGAGTGGAAGGCGGTCGCGACCAGCCCGACGAGGTTCAGCGCGATCACCCACGGCTGCCGGGCGAACGCCTCGAAGTCGGCGAGCGTCCCGCTCAGCACCGCGTCGGCGAGCAGCAGCAGGAACACCACGGTCCAGGCCACGAAGACGCTGGTCAGCTCCCGCAGCACGAACACCGTGTAGGTGCGCCTGCGCAGGAACCAGGCGAAGTCGCGCGGCGCGCGGTAGGTGGTCATCGCTTGCCCCGCTTGGCCGAGAAGGGCAGCACGGACCGCAGCGCGGCGGTCACCTTGTAGCGCTGGATGGCCTCGGCCGGATCCACGTGCTTGGGGCAGGCCCGGGTGCACTCGCCCACGAAGGTGCACCCCCACACCGCCTCGTCCAGGTTGAGCACGTCGAAGCGGTCGCCCATGTCCCGCGAGTCCAGGTTGTAGCGCTGGGCCAGCGCGATCGCCGCGGGCCCGAGGAAGTCCGGGTTGAGCACGTAGACCGGGCAGGCCGAGTAGCACAGCATGCAGTTGATGCACATGCTGTACTGCTTGAACGCCTCCAGCTGCTCGGGCGTCTGCGCGTACTCGGCGGTCAGCGGCAGTTCCTCGCCCTCGCGGATCAGCCAGGGGCGCACCGAGGACAGCTTGGCCAGGAAGTCGTCGATGTCCACCACCAGGTCCCTGATCACCGGGAACCCCTTGAGCGGCTCGATCCTGATCGGCCCGTCGCCGTACTCGGTGAAGAACGTGCCGCAGGTCAGCCGCGGCTCGCCGTTGACGGTCATGCCGCACGAGCCGCAGATCCCCATCCGGCACGACCAGCGGAACGACAGCGACCCGTCCAGCTGGTCCTTGATGTAGGTGAGCCCGTCGAGCACCGCCCAGTCGTCCATCCTGGGCACGTCGTAGCTCTCGAAGACCGGCTCGGCGTCCTGCCCCGGCCGGTAGCGCGCGACCTCCAGGGTGATGGTCCCTACGGCCTGCCGTACCTGCTGCTTGGCTTCAGTCACGGCCGTAAACCCTTTCCCCCGGGGGCCAGCGGGTGATCGTGACGGGCAGGAGCCCGACGGAGGGCGTGCCGTCTGGCGAGCGGTGCACCAGCGAGTGCGCCAGGTAGTTCTCGTCGTCGCGGGCCGGATGGTCGGTGCGCTGGTGCGCGCCGCGCGACTCGCGCCGGTTGAGCGCGCAGGCGGCGATCGTCCGCGCGATGTCGAGCATGGAGCGCAGCTCCTGCAGGGTGATCAGCTCGGTGTTGAACGCGGTGCTGGTGTCGTCGAGGCGGGCGTCCTGGGCCCGGCGATCGAGCTCGGCGAGCGTGTCGACGGCCTTGGCCAGCTCGGTGCCCGTCCGGTAGATGCCGGCGGCGCTCTCCAGCGTGTGCTGCATCCGCTCGCGCAGGTCGGCGATCCGCTCGCCGTCGGGGTTGCCGCCCCGCACGCGCTCAAGCCGCCGCTGCTCGTCGGCCCCCTGACTGCGTACGGCCGGCGGCTCGGACTGCCGGTGCTCGCGGGCGAACTCGGCGGCCGCCAGTCCCGCCCGGCGGCCGAAGACCAGGATCTCCGGCAGCGAGTTCGACCCCAGCCGGTTGGCGCCGTTGATGCTCACGCAGGCCGTCTCCCCCGCGGCGTACAGGCCGGCGACGGGGGTCGCGCCGTGGATGTCGGTGTGGACGCCGCCCATCATGTAGTGCACGACCGGCCGCACCGGGATCAGGTCGGTGGCCGGGTCGAGGTTCTGGTAGCTGCGGCACAGCTCGCGGACGAACGGGATCCTGGTGTCGATCTTCGTCTCGCCCAGGTGGCGCAGGTCCAGGTAGACGACGGGCCCGTAAGGGGTGTCGACCGTGCGGCCCTTCTCCTGCTCGTGCACGAACGCCTGCGAGACGCGGTCGCGCGGGCCCAGCTCCATGCTGCGCAGCTTCGGCGTCGGGGTGGGCTTGCCGAGGTCGTAGTCCTGCAGGTAGCGGTAGCCGTCCTTGTTGATGAGCCAGCCGCCCTCCGCCCTGGCCGCCTCGGTGATGAGGATGCCGGTGAACGGCAGGCCCGTCGGGTGGTACTGGACGAACTCCATGTCCTTCAGTGGCGCGCCCGCCCGGTAGGCCAGCGCCATGCCGTCGCCGGTCTTGATCGCGGCGTTGGTGGTGAACGGGAAGACGCGGCCGCAGCCGCCGGTGGCCAGGATGACGGTCCTGGCGGCGATCGTCTCGATGCGGCCGGTGCGGATCTCGACCGCCACGACGCCGTGGACCCGGCCGTCGTCGACGAGGAGCTTGGTGACGTACCACTCGTCGTACCGCTTGATGTCCTGATATTTTAGGGTTGTTTGGAACAAGGTGTGGAGAAGGTGGAAGCCGGTCTTGTCGGCGGCGTACCAGGTGCGCTCTCGCTTCATGCCACCGAACGGGCGGACGGCGACGGTGCCGTCGTGCTCGCGGCTCCACGGGCAGCCCCAGTGTTCGAGCTGGATCAGCTCTCTGGGCGCCTCGGCCACGAACGCCTCGACCGCGTCCTGGTCACACAGCCAGTCGCCGCCCGAGATCGTGTCGTAGCAGTGCTCGTCGAGCGTGTCGCCATCGCCGATCACCCCGGCGGCGCCGCCCTCGGCGGAGACGGTGTGGCTGCGCATCGGATAGACCTTCGACACGACGGCCACCTCGAGCGCGGGGTCGGTTTCCGCCACGGCGATCGCGGCCCGGAGCCCCGCTCCGCCGCCTCCGACGATGAGCACGTCGATCATGCGCGATCAGCTCCCGTGATCAGCCTGGAACGCGTCCTTCACCCGTTTCCCGTCGTGGCGGATGGCGGACAGATGGATGCTCCCGTCGTGGTACTCGTGCCGGATCCTGCGGCAGCCGCAGTCGAAGAACTGGTCACGGATCACCAGGCCATAGCCATCGTCGTCGACGAGGCGTTCTCCGCCGGACTTCTTCCCGCAGGGGGCCGTCTCGGGATCGAAGTGCGTCTTGGTGCCTGTCATCGCCGATCTCCTTAGATAGGCGAACGCCATTTCCACACAAGCACCGGAGGCCACCTCTGAAAAGGGGGTCAGACCTATCTCGCTGGTTATCAAGGAAGAGCTTCCATGGTCACGTCCCGACCCGCGCTTTAGGCGCTCACCCCCACCGCGTGGCGGAAGGTCTCCGGCATCGTCACGAAGTCCAGCATCGCCCGCGCCGCGTCGGCCCGGGTGATGGACGCGCCCCCCGGCCCGCCCTCGACCAGGTGCCGGTAGGTTCCCGTGCCGGGGGCGTTCAGCAGCCGCGGCGGGCGTACCACGGTCCAGTCCACGTCGCTGTCGCGCAGGATCCGCTCCATCCGCGCCAGGTCGGTGTAGACATCCCTGAGCACCGCCCACAGCAGCGGCCCGAAGACGCGACGTGACGCGAACGACTGTCCCGCGCCCGTCCGGTTGAGCGGGCCCGCGCTCACCGTCAGGATGCGCCGCACGCCCGTCGACGCCATCGCCTCCAGCGCGGCCCTGGCGGAGGTGGAGGCGGGCCTGAGCGGGTCCTTGCGCCCCGCGGCCCCGATCCCCGACAGCACGGCCTCGCTGCCCGCGATGACGTCCTTGATCGAACCGGCGTCCAGCGCGTCCGCCCGCACGACCCTGAGGTTGTCGTGCTGTACGGCGAGCCGTGCCGGATCCCGCACGGCCGCGGTGACCTCGTGCCCGTCGGCCAGCGCGAGGGTGACGACGTGCCTGCCGATGCCGCCGCTGGCGCCCAGTACGGAGAGCTTCATGACCCCTCCAGAGGTGAGTGAGTACTTACTAACCTCCAGTGTACGAAAGAGCGCGGCGCCTCGCGCGGGCGGGCTCAGTCGGACTTCTCCGCCTCTTCCGGCTCCTCGATCGCGGGCACCTCGCGCGGGTAGTGCAGGTCGAAGGCCGGGCGCTCGGAACGGATGGGCGGGATGCGCAGGAAGTTGTGGCGCGGCGGCGGGCAGGAGGTCGCCCACTCCAGCGAGTTGCAGTAGCCCCACGGGTCGTCGAGCGTGACCTTGGGCGCCTTGCGCGCCGTCTTCCAGACGTTGTAGAGAAACGGCAGCGTGGACAGGCCGAGCAGGAACGCCCCGAGCGAGGAGATCTCGTTCAGCGTGGTGAACCCGTCGGCCGGGCTGTAGTCGGCGTACCGCCGGGGCATGCCCAGCACCCCGAGCCAGTGCTGGACCAGGAACGTGGTGTGGAAGCCGATGAACAGCGTCCAGAAGTGCAGCTTGCCCAGCCGGTCGTCGAGCATCCGCCCGGTCATCTTGGGCCACCAGAAGTAGAACCCGGAGAACATCGCGAACACCACGGTGCCGAACACCACGTAGTGGAAGTGCGCCACCACGAAGTAGCTGTCACTGAGGTGGAAGTCCAGCGGCGGCGAGGCCAGGATGACGCCGGTGAGCCCGCCGAGCAGGAAGGTGATCAGGAACCCGATGGCGAACAGCATCGGCGTCTCGAAACTCAGATGCCCGCGCCACATGGTGCCGACCCAGTTGAAGAACTTCACCCCGGTGGGCACCGCGATGAGGAACGTCATGAACGAGAAGAACGGCAGCAGCACCTGGCCGGTGGCGAACATGTGGTGCGCCCACACCGTCATCGACAGCCCGGCGATGGAGATCGTCGCGCCGACCAGCCCCATGTAGCCGAAGATGGGCTTGCGGCTGAAGACCGGGATCACCTCGGTGATGATCCCGAAGAACGGCAGCGCGATGATGTAGACCTCGGGATGGCCGAAGAACCAGAACAGGTGCTGCCAGAGCATCGGCCCGCCGTTGGCCGACTCGAACACCTGCGTGCCCAGCTTGCGGTCGATCTCCAGCACCAGCAGCGCCGCCGCGAGCACCGGGAAGGCCATCAGCACGAGCATGCTGGTCAGCAGCGTGTTCCAGGTGAACAGCGGCATCCGGAACATCGTCATGCCGGGGCAGCGCATGCAGATGATCGTGGTGATGAAGTTCACCGAGCCCAGGATCGTGCCGAGGCCGGACAACGCCAGCCCCATGAGCCACAGGTCCGCGCCGAGGCCCGGGCTGAAGGTGGGCGAGTTCAGCGGCGCGTAGGCGAACCAGCCGAAGTCGGCCGCGCCGGTCGGCGTGATGAACCCGGCGAGCACCATGATCCCGCCGAACAGGAACAGCCAGTACGCTACGGCGTTCAGCCGCGGGAAGGCCACGTCGGGCGCGCCGATCTGCAGCGGCATGACGACGTTGGCGAACCCGGCGAACAGCGGCGTGGCGAACAGCAGCAGCATCACGGTGCCGTGGATGGTGAACAACTGGTTGTACACCTGCTGGGAGACCAGTTGCAGCCCCGGCTGGGCCAGCTCGGCCCGGATGACCATGGCCATGACGCCCGCGATGAGGAAGAACACGAAAGAGGTGATCAGGTACAAGTAGCCGATGATCTTGTGGTCGGTCGTCGACATCCAGGACACGAGGATCGTCCCGGTCCGGCGGCGCCTGACCTGCTCGAACGAGGTCTCGCGAACGGTCGTCACGGCTGCTCCCCTCCACCCCGGAGTGTTGCGTGCCTCGATCTCCCCATTTCACGCCTCCGATCGCCCCACGTGAAGCGGTATAACGGAAAATCTCCCTCTGTCCACATGGTGGACATCGGGCCCGGGCGGCCACTTGAGTCTCCTATCCTCGGTATTTCACCGATCGGAGGAGATTTCGTGAGTGCTCAGCGTGACTACGCCGCCCTCGTCCAGCAGGGACTCAAGCTCGACCTCACCCGGGGCAAGCCGTCGTCGCGTCAGCTCGATCTCTCCAATGACATGCTCAAACTTCCGGCGTCTTACACCTGCGCCGACGGCGCCGATGGGCGCAACTACGGAAACCTGCAGGGGCTGGCCAAGCTGCGGGAGCTGTTCGGGCCGCTGCTGCAGGTGCCGGCCGAGCAGCTGGTCGTGGGGGGCAACTCCTCGCTGGCGATGATGCACGACACGATCGTGCACGCGCTGCTGACCAAGGCGCCGGGGGCGGAGCGGCGCTGGGTGGAGCAGGACGTGACGTTCCTGTGCCCGGTGCCAGGCTATGACCGGCATTTCACGATCTGCGAGCGGTTCGGGATCAAGATGGTGCCCGTGCCGATGGGGGCCGACGGGCCCGACATGGACGTGGTCGAGCGGCTCGTCGCCGAGGACGCCTCGGTCAAGGGCATCTGGTCGGTGCCGAAGTACAGCAACCCGTCCGGCGCCACCTACAGCGACGAGGTGGTCCGCCGCCTGGCCTCGATGCCGACCGCCGCCCCCGATTTCCGGATTTTCTGGGACAACGCCTATGCGGTGCACCACCTGACCGACACGCCCGACCAGCTCGCCGACCTGCTGGCCCAGTGCGAGCAGTACGGCAACGCCGACCGGACGTTCGTCTTCGGCTCGACCTCGAAGGTCACGATGGCGGGCAGCGGCGTGTCGTTCTTCGGCTCGTCGCCGGCCAACGTCGAGTGGTTCCTGGCCAACACCGCCAAGCAGTCGATCGGCCCCGACAAGATCAACCAGCTGCGGCACGTGGAGTTCCTGCGTGACGCCGACGGCGTGGCCGCGCACATGCGCAGGCACGCCGAGCTGATCTGGCCCAAGTTCGAGACCGTGGACCGGCTGCTGACCAAGGAGCTGGGCGACCTGGCCACCTGGTCGAGCCCGCGCGGCGGCTACTTCATCAGCCTGGAGGTGCCGCACGCCCGCGAGGTGGTGGCCAAGGCCAAGGCCGCTGGTATCGCGGTCACCCCGGCCGGCGCCACCCACCCCTACGGCGACGACGCGGCCGACCGCACGATCCGCCTGGCCCCCACCTACCCGGACCTCGAGGAGCTCGAGCAGGCCATCCGCGGCCTCATCACCTGCGTCCGCGTGGTCTCCGACGCCCACGACTCTTTCTGAAGTTAGTTTCAGCTCTTTCTGAAGTCAGGACCTGCTCTTTCTGAAGTACGGCGAAGCCGCCCCACCGCCTCTCGCCGTACTTCGGCCGGGCCCTGTCCAGGGAGACGCCACGGCTAGCAGGACATGGCTGAGCACCGTCACGGCGCACGGAACCCACCTGGGTTGGTCCCCACCCAGATAGCACCTCCCGCCCCGCGCAGCGCTTCCCGCACGGCGCTTCCCGCACGGCGCTTCCCGCACGGCGCTTCCCGTACGGCGAGGCGCATTCCCGCGCCGGGGTCGGCGAGTCGTGGCACGGCGGTCGTCCGGCGCCCTGTACGGCGGGCCAGGGGGGCCGTGGTGCCCGGACAACGAATCGCCGTGACGGCGGGCAAGCGTCCCCGACTCGCCGGAAGCGCCGGTCGCGGGCCCTCAGCCGGAGTACGGCGGGCGGCCGGTCGCGGCGGCCTCGCCGTACAAGAGCTCGCCGTACAAGAGAAAGCTCTTCCAACAGAAGCAGAAGACCTAATCTCTTCCAGCAGCAGAGGAATGCGGCCTGAAGCCGAAGATGTATTCGCGCATCTGCGCCGGCGGGAAGGCCATGTCGATGCCGGGCTCGAACACCTGGTTGTCGCGAGTGCAGTAGTACAGGCCTTCCCAGACCTGCAGCGCCTTGTCCCTGGCGGGGCCCTCGGCGGCGTCGCGCTTGCGCGCGCCGTACGAGCTGAGCACGAACAGCAGGCCGAGCCCCCAGAACAGGCCCGTCAGGCACAGCGGCGCGAGCAGCACCTCCGTCCAGCTCGACTGCTTGCCCATCGCGATGACGAGCGAGGACACCAGGTGCACCAGGCCCGCGCCTAACAGCATGAGATAGCCGGCGTTCCTGTTCGAGGCCGCGTAGTGACGGGAGGGGAACGAGAGCCACACAGCCAGCTGCGTGCGGTGCATCACCTGCTTGGTGGCGCCGCCGAGCGACAGGGACGTCGGCAGGTCGGCGATCTCTCGCTCGCCGGGAGGCCTGACGCGTCCGATTCGGTACGTGGTCCCCGCGGCGACAACTCCCGGCACAGAGGCAACCTGGTCATCTTGCTTACAGACCGGGCACGTCACATCCACTTAGGCAGTCTGGCCTTAAGTAACAAGCGGTGCAAACCGTAGTGTTTACCTGTGATTGATGCCTTGGTGAACGCCCTGCCTGAAGGCCGCGTGCTGACCGACCCCGACGTCATCGATTCCTACGCCCGTGACAGGACCTTTCTCGAGCCCGGCAAGCCGCTCGGCGTCGTGCTCGCGACCAGCCGCGATGATGTCGTGGCGACGCTCAAGTGGGCCAGCGAGCACCGGGTGCCCGTGGTGCCGCGCGGCGCGGGCAGCGGACTGGCCGGCGCCGCCACGGCGGGCGACGGGGCGATCATCCTGTCGCTGGCCAAGATGACCGCGATCAAGGAGATCTCCCCCGCCGACGAGCTCGCCGTCGTCGAGCCGGGCGTCATCAACGCCGACCTGGACAAGGCGGCCCGCGAGTACGGCCTGATGTACGCGCCGGACCCGTCCTCCTACGAGATCTCCACGATCGGCGGCAACCTGGCCACCAACGCGGGCGGGCTGCGCTGCGTGAAGTACGGCGTGACCCGCGACTCGGCGCTCGGCCTGGAGGTCGTGCTGGCCGACGGGCGCGTACTCGAGACCGGGCGGCGCACGGTCAAGGGCGTGACGGGCTACGACCTGACCGGGCTGTTCATCGGCTCTGAGGGCACGCTCGGAGTGATCACGTCGGCGACGGTACGGCTGCGCCGCGTGCCCTCCGTGGAGCCGGCCACGTTCGCGGCCGAGTTCGGCTCGCTGCGCGACGCGGGCGCCGCCGTGGCCGCCATCATGGCCGCCGGATGCCAGCCCTCGCTGATGGAGCTGCTGGACCGCGCCACGCTCGAGGCCATCGACGACTGGCGCAACATCGGGCTCGAGCCGGGCACGATGGCGATGCTGATCGGCCAGTCCGACGCCTCCGACGCGCCCGAGGTGGCACAGCGCATGCAGGAGCTGTGCGAGGCCAACGGGGCCAGCTTCGTCGCGGTGTCCTCCTCGCCGCAGGAGACGGAAGAGCTGATCGGCATCCGGCGGATGGCCTACCAGGCCAAGGAGCGCCTGGGCGCCTGCCTGGTCGAGGACGTCTGCGTCCCGCGCTCCAAGCTGCCCGAGATGATCACCGCGGTCGAGGAGGCCGCTCGCAGGCACTCGGTCAAGATCTGTACGGTGGCCCACGCCGGTGACGGCAACCTGCATCCCGTGTTCATCTTCGACCACGGCACGGCCGAGCCCCCGCCCGAGGTCTGGGCCGCCGCCGACGAGGTCTTCCGCCACGCCCTGGAACTCGGCGGCACCCTGACAGGCGAGCACGGGGTCGGCCTGCTCAAGAAGCGCTGGCTGGCGCTGGAGTCGGGTCCGGTGGTCCAGGAGATCCAGCACGGCATCAAGGCCGTCTTCGATCCGCTGGGCATCCTGAACCCCGGCAAGGCGATCTGACACGCCTCCGCGACCGTTTCACGGAGTTTCGGACAGCTCGGTCAAGATCCTCCGCAGCGGATCGGATGCGTTTCCGATGGCGTTGACCAAGCCGTGACCTGGGTCCTGACCTGCGGCGTCCGTGACCGGTTTGTCCAGAACGTGAAAGATCTGTCACGTCCGGAAGACGTAACAATGGCCACACTGGTAGCGTTTTGCCCCGCCTGTTCATGACAAATGGGGGTCAGACGTGGATCAGAACCAGCCGCTCGCGGCGGACGAACCGCGGCGGCTGGGCGCCTACGACATCGTCGCCCGGCTCGGCGAGGGTGGTCAAGGCATCGTTTACCTGGGCCGCAGCGACTCGGGCGAACAGGTGGCGATCAAGCTGCTGCACCAGTCGCTGGTGGCCGATGCCGAGGCCAGGAGCAGGTTCCTGCGCGAGGTCGCCGTCGCCCAGCGGGTGGCCAGGTTCAGCACCGCCCCGGTGCTCCACGCCGACCTCGAGGGCAGCCGGCCGTACATCGTCAGCGAGTTCATCCCCGGACCCTCGCTGCGCGAGCTGGTGATCAACGAGGGTCCGCGGCGCGGGGCCGCGCTGGAGCGGCTCGCGATCAGTACGGCCACCGCGCTGGCGGCCATCCACCGGGCCGGCATCCTGCACCGCGACCTCAAGCCCGCGAATGTGCTGATGGGCCCCGAGGGTCCCGTCGTGATCGACTTCGGCATCGCGCGCGCCCTGGACGCGCCCGGCGCCACGGCCACCGGGATGGCCATGGGCACGCCGTCGTACCTGGCTCCCGAGCAGCTCAGCGGGGACCCGGTGACGGAGGCGGCCGACGTGTTCGCCTGGGGTGTCACGATGGTCTTCGCGGCCACGGGCAAGCCCGCGTTCGGCGCCGACTCCATCCCCGTGGTGATGAACCGCATCCTGCACGAGGAGCCGCAGCTCGGCAGCATGGAGGGCGTCCTCGGCGGGCTGGTCGCGGCCTGCCTCTCGAAGGACCCCGCCCAGCGCCCCACCGCCGACGAACTCATCCTCCGCCTGACGGGCCAGCCGGTCCCCAACGCCGCCATCGCCCCCGTCTCCGGCGCCCACCCGAGCCCCAGCCCGCCCGGCCCCCAGACCGCCCAGCCGGGTTCCGGACCGTGGCACGGTCAGCCGCCGGTCACCGGCCCCCTGGGCATGCCCGCGGCCGCTTCCGCCGGCGGTACGCCCCCCGGCCGGCCCGCGAACGCCCCCGGAGCTCCGGGCGGCCCCGCCGGCCAGGCTCCGAACGCCTCAGGCCGCAACGCGCAGGCTCCCAACGCCCCCGGCCCGAACGCACCGGGACCGAACGCACCCGGCGCCAAGCCCCAGGGACCGAACGCCCAGGGCGCGAATCCGCACGGACCGAACGCGCACGGATCGAACCCGCAGGGGCCGCACGCCAAGGGACCGGGCCAGCCGGGTGGCGGGCCGAATCTGTTCCAGCCCGGCTCCCAGGTCCCGCCCCAGCAGCCGAAGCCGGCGGTGGACGGCGCGGCGGTCAAGCAGCGCCGCGTCCTGACCCTCGCCCTGTCCGGCGCCGCGGCGGCGGCCCTGCTGGTCGTGGCCGGCGCCGTCGTGGTGAACGCCAACTCCCGCCCCACCCAGGTCGTGGCCGTGGGCAACGCCTCGCAGTCGACCCCCACGGACGGCTCGGCCGGCGGCCAGCCCGCTGACCCGCCCGTCGAGCAGCCCACCGCACCCACGGGCGACCCGCAGCCGGTGCCGACGCTGACGGTCGAGCAGCCGGACCCGACCAAGACCAAGGAAAAGCACCTCAAGCAGCCGCCGATCCAGGTCACCGTCACCCAGGCCCCGGCTCCCACCACGGCCCCGCCGACGTCGGCTCCGACGACGACGAAGCCGACACACAAGCCCACGCACAAGCCGAAGAACACCGACTCGACGGACCCCAACCAGGAGACCCCGCCGACGATCACCGATGCTCCGGAGCCGAGCGCCAGCCCGACCAAGAAGCCGACGACCAGGCCGACGGTCAAGCCGACGACGAAGCCCACCACCAAGCCGACGACCACCCCTCCCAAGCCGAACCCGTACTCCGCCACCTCGGTGTGCGGCGCCGGTTTCAAGGTCATCGACTCGCACGCGCTGGGCAGCAGCGCCACGATCTACCTGCTGTACGGGAACGGTAAGAACTGCGTCGTGACGATGTCGCGCTACGTCTATCCGAAGAAGGTGGCGATGAACGCCACCCTGAAGGTCCAGAACGGCGGCAGCGGCGGCAACCCCGGCAGCTTCACCGCCTACGCGGGCCCGATCCGCCTGGCCGCGGTCAAGAAGTGCGTCCAGTGGGGCGGCTCCTGGAGCACCCTCAGCTGGACCTCCGGCTGGTCCCACTGCACCTGACGGCAGCAAGCAACACCAAAAGGGCCCGACCTCGCGTCGGGCCCTTTTCTGTGCGCCCGGATGGCGTTAGCGTAGTTGACGTGATCGTCAGGTCTGAGGTGCTCACCGGGCGCGGGCGGCGGACGCGGGCCGCGCTGATCGAGGCGGGCAGGGCCGCGTTCGAGACGCAGGGGTACGACGCCGTGCGGATCGACGACGTGTGCGCGCGGGCCGGGGTGTCTCACGGGACGTTCTACACCTACTTCGACTCCAAGGAGGCGTTGTTCGGCGAGGTGGCGGGAGCCGCGGTGGGGGCGATGTTCGCCGAGTCCGTGGTGGGGCCCGCGCCGGACGACCCGTATGCGCGGATCGAGGCCGCCAACCGGCTCTACCTGCGGGCCTGGGCGGCCAACTCGCGGCTGGTGCGGATGCTGGAGCACGCGGCCACGGACGCGGACCGGTTCGGGCGGCTGCTGCTGGAGCTGCGCGAGGTGTTCGTCCGGCGGGGCGCCGACGGGCTGCGGCGGCTGCAGGAGCAGGGGCTGGCCGATCCCGCGCTGGATCCGCGGCTGACGGCCATCATGTTGGGCGGCATGGTGGAGCACTTCGCCCACGTCTGGCTGGATCTGGGCGAGCAAGCGGACGAGGAGACGGCCGTGGCGCTGCTCACCAAGCTCTGGGCCAGGGCCATCGGCCTGACGCCGCCGTCAACAGAGAGGGGCGAGGCAGGTGATTAGCAGCGGCGAGGAGTACCTGCGGCGCCGCGAGGCGATGCTGGCCAAGCTGGCCGAGTTGGAGGCCGAGCAGGTCAAGGCCGTCGCGGGCGGCGGGGACAAGTACGTCGAGCGGCACCGTAAGCGCGGCAAGCTGCTCGCCCGCGAGCGGATCGAGCTGCTGATCGATCCCGACTCCCCGTTCCTGGAGCTGTCGCCGCTGGCCGCGTGGGGCAGCGACTTCCCCGTGGGCGCCAGCGTGGTGACCGGGATCGGCGTGATCGAAGGCGTCGAGTGCGTGATCACCGCGAACGACCCGACCGTCCGCGGCGGCTCGTCGAACCCGTGGACCCTGCGCAAGACGCTGCGCGCCGCCGACATCGCGTTCAAGAACCGCCTGCCGTACGTCAACCTGGTCGAATCCGGCGGCGCCGACCTGCCGACGCAGAAGGAGATCTTCATCCCGGGCGGCCGCATCTTTCGCGACCTGACGCGGCTGTCGGCCGCGGGCATCCCGACGATCGCGCTGGTCTTCGGCAACTCGACGGCCGGCGGCGCCTACGTGCCGGGGATGAGCGACTACGTGGTGATGGTGCGGGAACGGGCGAAGGTGTTCCTCGGCGGGCCGCCGCTGGTGAAGATGGCGACCGGGGAGGAGTCGGACGACGAGTCGCTGGGCGGGGCGGAGATGCACGCCAGGACCAGCGGGCTGGCCGACTACCTGGCCGAGGACGAGCACGACGCCCTCCGGATGGGCCGGAACATCGTGAAGTCGCTGCGGTGGCGGAAGCTGGGCAACGCGCCGCTCGCCGTACAGGAGCCGAGACATCCGGCGGAGGAGCTGCTGGGGATCGTCCCCGAGGACCTGAAGGTGCCGTTCGACCCGCGCGAGGTGATCGCGCGGATCGTGGACGCCAGTGAGTTCGAGGAGTTCAAGCCCCTCTACGGCTCCTCCCTGGTCACGGGGTGGGCACGGCTGCACGGCTACCCGATCGGGATCCTGGCCAACGCGCGCGGCGTGCTGTTCAGCGAGGAGTCGCAGAAGGCCACCCAGTTCATCCAGCTGGCGAACCAGTCGCGCACGCCGCTGCTGTTCCTGCAGAACACGACCGGCTACATGGTCGGCAAGGAGTACGAGCAGGGCGGCATCATCAAGCACGGCGCCATGATGATCAACGCGGTGTCCAACTCGACCGTGCCGCACCTGACCGTCACCATGGGCGCCTCGTACGGGGCGGGCAACTACGGCATGTGCGGGCGCGCCTACGACCCCAGGTTCCTGTTCACCTGGCCGAGCGCGAAGTCGGCGGTGATGGGCCCGGCGCAGCTGGCCGGGGTCCTGTCGATCGTGGGCAGGGCGGCCGCGGGGGCGCGCGGCCAGGTGTACGACGAGGAGGCCGACGCGGCGATGCGGGCGATGGTGGAAGCACAGATCGAGGCGGAGTCGCTGCCGTTCTTCCTGTCCGGGCGGCTCTACGACGACGGGGTGATCGATCCGCGCGACACCAGGACGGTGCTGGGCATCTGCCTGTCGGCCATCAACAGCGCAGCGGAGCCCGCCGAGGGCAGTTTCGGGGTGTTCCGGCCATGATCACACGCCTGCTCGTCGCCAACCGCGGGGAGATCGCCCGGCGGATCTTCCGCACCTGCCGCGAGCTCGGCATCTCGACGGTCGCGATCTTCTCCGACGCCGACGCCTCCGCGCCACACGTGGCCGAGGCCGACCTCGCCGTACGGCTGGACGGGGTGCGGCCCGGCGAGACCTATCTGGACATCGCGCGAATCCTCGAGGCCTGTACGGTGGCCGACGCAGATGCCGTCCACCCCGGCTACGGCTTCTTGTCGGAGAACGCGGACTTCGCCCGGGCCGTGATCGGGGCCGGGCTCACCTGGGTGGGCCCGTCGCCGGAGGCGATCGCGGCGATGGGCTGGAAGATCGAGGCCAAGCGCCTGATGGCCGAGGCCGGGGTCCCGGTGCTGCCGTCGTGGACGGAAGAACAGGGCTACCCCGCGCTCGTGAAGGCGGCCGCGGGCGGCGGCGGTCGCGGGATGCGCGTGGTCCGAGCGGCGCAGGACTTCGAGCGCGAGGTGGAGGCCGCCCGGCGGGAGGCCGAGGCCGCCTTCGGCGACGGGACCGTGTTCGTGGAGCCGCTGCTGGAGCGGGCACGGCACGTCGAGGTCCAGGTCGTGGCCGACCGGCACGGCACCGTGTGGACGCTGGGCGAGCGCGAGTGCAGCATCCAGCGCAGGCACCAGAAGGTCGTCGAGGAGTGCCCGTCCCCCGGGATCTCCGAGGACACCAGGCGGATCCTGCTGGAGGCGGCGGCCAACGCCGCGAGGAAGATCGGCTACGAGGGCGCGGGCACGGTCGAGTTCCTGGTCAGGGGCGACACCGTGGCGTTCCTGGAGATGAACACCCGGCTGCAGGTCGAGCACCCGGTCACCGAGCTGGTCCACGGCGTCGACCTGGTCCGCCTCCAGCTGGAGATCGCCGAGGGCGCCCGGCTCGCCGAGGCCCCGCAGGCGAGCGGGCACGCCGTCGAGGTCAGGCTCTACGCCGAGGACGACCGGCACCTGCCGCAGTCAGGCGTGATCCACCGCTTCGAGATCGGCGGCGAGGTCCGGGTGGACTCGGGCGTGGAGTCCGGCTCCCACGTCTCCCCCTACTACGACCCGATGCTGGCCAAGGTCATCGCGTACGGCGCCGGCCGTACCGAGGCCATCAGGAAGCTCACCGACGCGCTGACCCGCGCCAAACTCCACGGCCTCACGACAAATCGCGATCTTCTCGTCAACATCCTGAAAAATCCGGACTTCCGGGCCGGCGACACGCACACGGCCTTCCTTGACGAGCACGACCTCACGGGCCAGCACTCCGACCTGGAAACGGCCGCACTGGCAGCCGCACTGGCCATGGCCGCCCGCAACCGGGCCGAGGCCAAGGTCCTGGCCACGATCCCGGGAGGCTGGCGCAACGTCCGGTCCCAGCCGTCCCTCGCCCGCTTCGAGGAGGCGGAGACCGCCTACGACCCGCTCCCCGACGGGTACACGCTGGTCAGCGCGGCACCGGGCGAGGTGGTCCTGGAGCGGCACGGCCTGCGCCTGCGGTTCGAGGTCGCCGAGCACGACGGCAAGGTCTACGTGAACTCCGCGCACGGCCAGGTCACGCTCACCCCGATCCCCCGCCTGCCCGAACCCGTCGAACGCGTCGCCCCGGGCTCACTGACCGCGCCCATGCCCGGTACCGTGCTGCGCGTGGCCGTCGAGCCGGGAGAGGTCGTGTCCGGCGGCCAGGAGGTGCTGGTGCTGGAGGCGATGAAGATGGAGCATCGGATCGTCGCGCCCGCCCGCGGTGTGGTCTCCGACGTACGCGTCGAGAAGGGCCTGCAGGTCGAGGCGGGTACGGTGCTGGTGATCATCAACCAGGAGGGGGACGCATGACGCGGCTGGTCCACAAGGAGCTCGCCGATGGCATCGCCACGATCACGCTGGACTCGCCGCCGAACCGCAACGCGCTGTCGGTGCGGCTGCTCGGCGATCTGGAGGACCGGCTGAACTGGGCGCTGGGCGAGCCCGAGGTCCGGGTGATCGTGCTGACCGGCACGGGACCGGTGTTCTGCTCGGGCGCCGACCTGAAGGAGCAGCGGGTCGAGCCCGCCCAGGGCACCGGCGACGCGCCTGTGACGGCCTCCTTCCCCGAGATCCTCTCGCTGATCTGGGAGAGCCCCAAGCCGGTCATCTGCCGGCTGAACGGCACCGCCCGCGCGGGCGGCCTCGGCCTGGTCGCGGCCTGCGACTTCGCGATCGCGCCGCTGTCGGCGTCGTTCGCCTTCACCGAGGTACGGCTGGGCGTCGTGCCGGCCATGATCTCCGTGCCCGTGCTGCGCAGGCTGGAGCCGAGGGCAGCCGCCGAGTACTTCCTGACCGGCGAGGTCTTCGACGCGGCCAGGGCCGAGCGGATCGGCCTGGTGACGCGTGCCGTACCGGCGGAGGAACTGGACGCGACCGTGGCCCGCTACGCCGAGATGCTGATCAAGGGCGGCCCCGAGGCGCTGGCGATCACCAAGCGCCTGGTCAGGGAGATCCCCGAGGTGTCCTTCGAGGAGGGCCTGCGGCGCATGACCGCCCTGTCGGCCCAGCGCTTCACCTCAGCCGAGGGCCAGGAGGGCATCGCGGCCTTCATGGAGAAACGCCCCCCGAAGTGGGTTCCCGACGTGTAGCAGGGAGGATCCCGTGTCCACGATCGCTGCCGCCTTGCGTGCGGCTCCGCGCAATGCGCCGTTTCTGCATCACGGCGAGGAGACGATCAGCTTCGGCGAGCTCGACGAGCGTAGCGACCGGGTCGCCGCCGGGCTGGCCGAGCGGGGCGTCGGCAAGGGCGACCGCGTCTCGGTCGCGCTGCCGAACGGGCCTGCGTGGCTGGAACTGTTCTTCGGCGCGATGAAGCTCGGCGCGATCGTGGTCACGCTGAACCCCCGCTACCGCGAGGCCGAGCTGCGGCACATGCTCAGCCACTCCGGCACCAGCCTCGCCGTGACGGACGCCGAGACCGCCGTCCACTACCGGGACATGGGCGTCGCGGTCTGCACCGAGATCCCGTACGGCACGGCCGCCGCGCCCGAGTCCGAGGTCGGGCCCGACGATCCCGCCGTGATCCTGTACACCTCGGGCACCACCGGCCGCCCCAAGGGTGCCGTACTGACCAACCGCGGCATCCTGGCCTCGGCCGCCGCGCAGGCCGCGCACTTCGGCTACGGCAGCGAGGTGATCGTGGGCAACATGCCCTTCAACCACGTGGGCGGGCTGACCTGCACGATCGCCACGGCCCTGCTGACCGGGAGCGCGGTGGTGCTGCTGCCGGCCTTCAGCGCGGAGGCGGCCCTGTCTGCCATCTCGCGGCACCGGGCGACGATCTTCGGCGGCGTCCCCACGATGTACGTCATGATGCTCAGCCACCCCGGCTTCGCCACCTTCGACGTGGCGTCGGTGCGCATGTGCATCGCGGGCGGCTCGAACGTGGAGCCCGCCCTGTGCGAGCGGATCATGGCGGGCTTCCCGAAGGGCCGCGTGCTGAACCTGTACGGGCTGTCGGAGAGCTCGGGCGCCTGCGTTCTGTCGCGGCCGGACGACGACGTGGCGGCGGTGTCGTCGACGATCGGCGTGGTGATCGGCGACTTCGAGGCCAGGATCGAGGACGCCGTGGACGGGATCGGCGAGCTGCAGGTCAGGGGCGCGTGCGTGGCGGCCGGGTACTGGGGCCAGGACGCGCCCGACACGTTCCTGCCCGGCGGCTGGCTGGCCACCGGAGACCTGGGCTCGATGGACGCCGCCGGGCGCATCGCGCTCAAGGGCCGCAGGAAGGAGATGTACATCCAGGGCGGCTACAACGTCTACCCGGTCGAGGTGGAGAACGTCCTGGTCACCCACCCCGCGGTGGCGATGGCGGCCGGGGTCGGGCTGCCGGATCCGTGGCTGGGCGAGATCGGCCACTACTCGGTGGTCCTGCGGCCAGGCGCCTCGGCCACGGCGGAGGAGCTGCTGGAGTACTGCGGGGCGAGGGTGGCCGACTACAAGGTGCCCAAGCGGCTGGAGATCGTGGACGACCTGCCGCTGACCCCCGCGGGGAAGATCCAGAAGTCGGTGCTCAAGGAGCGGCTGTCGTGACGCTGCGGATCGCCAACTGCAGCGGCTTCTACGGCGACCGGCTCTCGGCGGCGCGCGAGCAGGTCGAGGGCGGCCCGATCGACGTGCTGACCGGCGACTGGCTGGCCGAGCTGACCATGCTCATCCTGGCCGGCAACCGGCTCAAGGGCCGCCCCGGATACGCGCCTACCTTTCTCAAGCAGCTCGAGCAGGTCCTAGGAACATGCCTAGATGAAGGCATAAAAATCGTGACCAACGCCGGCGGGCTGGACCCGGCCGGCTGCGCGGCGGCCGTGCACGAGCTGGCCGCGCGGCTCGGGCTCTCACCCAAGGTCGCGCATGTCACGGGCGACGATCTGACGGGCCGCGAGCTGGACCTGGTCAACGCCGACACCGGCGAGAAGCTCGCGGCCACGCCGCTGACGGCCAACGCCTACCTGGGCGGCCGCCCGATCGCCGCCGCGCTGTCGGCCGGCGCCGACGTGGTGGTGACGGGCCGCGTCACGGACGCCGCCCTGGTGACGGGCCCCGGCATCTGGCGGTACGGCTGGCGGCCCGGCGACCTGGACGCGCTGGCCGGTTCGGTGGTCGCCGGCCACGTCATCGAGTGCGGCTGCCAGGCCACGGGCGGCAACTACGCCTTCTTCCAGGAGGTCCCCGATCTGGCGCACTGCGGGTTCCCGATCGCCGAGCTGGAGGCCGACGGGTCCGCGGTGATCACCAAGCATCCGGGCACCGGCGGGCTGGTGTCGATCGGCACGGTCACGGCTCAGCTGCTGTACGAGATCGGCGCGCCGCGCTACCCGGGTCCCGACGTGGTGGCCCGCTTCGACACGATCACGCTGTCGGACGACGGTCCCGACCGGGTGCGGATCTCCGGGGTGCGGGGCGAGGCGCCGCCGGACACGCTCAAGGTGGCGGTCAACTACCTGGGCGGCTACCGCAACACGATGACGCTCGTGCTGACGGGCCTGGACGTGGCGGACAAGGCCCGCGTCGCGGAGGAGGCGATCTGGGCGCGCGTCCCGCGCGACTCCTTCGACCAGGTGGACGTCTCCTTCGACCCGCCGCTGCTGCGGATCACCGTGATGTCCC
Organism: Nonomuraea sp. NPDC050536; assembly: GCF_044457685.1. Lineage (NCBI taxonomy): Bacteria > Bacillati > Actinomycetota > Actinomycetes > Streptosporangiales > Streptosporangiaceae > Nonomuraea > Nonomuraea sp. NPDC050536. The sequence goes on along the minus strand of NZ_JBITHD010000001.1, from coordinate 1,079,390 downwards.
CGCACCAGGAGGTGGCCGGGCGCCGCTTCTCCTCGGCCGTGGTGGAGACGGGCCTGGCCAGCTACCCGGGCTTCTACGGCCTGACTCCCCCGGGCAACGCCTCGCCGTACGGCGTCTACTGGCCCGTCCTCATTCCGGCCGTCCAGGTGAACCCCGAGGTCCACCTGGACGGCGTTCGCATCCCCTACGAGGAGCCCCCTCCGGCGCAGGCCCGGCGAGAGGAGCTACGGCGGCCCTCGGCGCCCTCGTACGGCGACCGGCCCACGATCCGGATGCCCCTCGGCAGGCTCGCCGGAGCGCGATCGGGCGACAAGGGCGGCAACGCCAACCTCGGCGTGTGGGTCGCGGGCGCCGAGCCGTACGCGTGGCTGGCCGGCTACCTCACCGTCGAGCGGCTCAAGGAGCTCCTGCCCCACCTGGCTCCCTACGCCGTCGACCGGTATGAGCTGCCCAACCTGCACGCGCTGAACTTCGTCGTCCACGGCCTCCTGGGCCGGGGCGTCGCCGCGAGCCCCCGCCTCGACCCGCAGGCCAAGGCCCTGGGCGAGGAACTCAGGGCGGCGACCGCGGATATTCCACGGCATCTCACACCCGATTGACCGTCGCCGGCTGCTGGTCGAAGTGCGGTGACCGGGCTACCCGCGAGCGCCACGCGGGGTGTCGTGGGCCCGCCAGCCGAGGAGCGCGGCGCCGAGCATTCCGGCACGCATGCCGAGCCGCGACACGCGGAGTTCCGGGGCGGCTCGGAAGGCGAGGCGGGCGGCGAGGCGGCTTCTCAGCGGCGTGAGGAGCGCCTCGCCGGCCAGGGACAGGCCGCCGCCGATCACGATCAGCGCGGGGTCCGCGACGAGGGTGTAGGTGGCCAGCGCGATGGCCAGGGCCTCCACGGCCTCGGCCCACACCCGGGCGGCCTCGGGGTCACCCTCCCGCATGCGGCGCACCACGTCGGCGGCGGAGCTCTCGCCGCACCGGGCCGCGATCGCGGAGGCGGAGGCGTACTGGCCGAGGCAGCCACGCTGGCCGCAACCGCACGCTCGCCCGTCGGGCCACACGGGGATGTGGCCGATCTGCCCGGCCCACCCCGCGGCGCCCCCGTATAGGCCGCCGGACAGGACGACCGCGCCCGCGATGCCGGTGCCGATGGGGAGGAACAGCACGTGGCGCCCGTCGCCGTCGCGTCCTTCGCCATGGACGAGCCCATGGACCAGCCCATGGGCCAGCTCCGCCTCGCCCGCCGAGCGGACGTCGTGGCCGAGCGCCACCGGCAGGTCCACGTCCGCGAACGCCGCGGCGGGCACGTCCCGCCAGCCGAAGGCCGCGGCGAACACCGCCCGCTCGGGCGTCACCAGGCCGGGCACCGCCAACCCCACGGCCACCGGTTCCCCACCTGCCACGAGATCCGCGACGAAGGCGCCGATCGCCGCGATCACCCGGTCGGGGCCCTCGGCACGCGGCGTGGGGCGGCGCTCTTCGTGCAGGATCGTGCCGTCGCGGGCCACGAGCCCGCCTTTCATGGAGGTACCGCCCACGTCGATCGCCACCACACACGTCATGAGGCCCCATACTCCCGCATAACCCTTTGCCTGCCGGGAGCCGGCCCCACCAGGATGTGCGGCGTGGACGTACGCCGCCTGGACCTCGACGACCTGCCCGCCTGCACCGACCTGGCCATCAGCCGCGATTGGGGCGCCGAGGAGCACAAGTGGCGCCTGCTCTTCGCCGCCGGCGAGGTGTACGGCCTGGACGCGCCCGACGGCGACGGCCTGGCCTCCACCACCGTCCTGGTCCGCTACGGCCAGGACTCCGCCGTGGCCAGCATGGTGCTCACCGCCCGCCGCTACGAGCGCCAGGGCCTGGCCACCCGCGTCATGCGCTACGTGCTGGACCAGGCCGGCGACCGGATCGTCTCCCTGCATGCCACCGCCCAGGGCCGGCCGGTCTACGAGCGGCTCGGCTTCGAGACCGTCGGCCGGGTCGACTCCTGCCGCGGCCTGTTCCGCGGCGAGCCGTCCGGCGCCACCCGCGCCGCCACCGAGGACGACCTCGACCGGATCGTCGAGCTCGACGCGGAGGTCTTCGAGACCGACCGCGCGCCGCTGCTGCGCCGCATGCCCGCCTTCCACGAGCGCCTGCGCGTCCTGGAGCGCGACGGCCGCGTCGCCGGGTACGGCGGGGCCTGGCGCAACGGCGGCTACCTGGTCATCGGCCCCGTCGTGGCCCAGGACGTGGAGCAGGCCAAGGCGCTGATCGGCGACCTGGCCACCGGCTGGGGCGTGCCCGTCAGGCTCGACCTGGACACCCGGCAGGAGGAGCTCACCGCCTGGGCCAAGGCCAACGGCGTCGACCAGGGCTTCCCCAACGCGCTGATGGTCCGCGGCGGCAGGCTGCCCGGCGACAGGAGCCGGCTGTTCACGCCGTTCATGGTGGCCCTGGGGTGACCCTTTTGATAGATTCGCCTCCAGAATAACGTTCTGTCGAAGGGCGGCCATGACCTCCACCCATATCGACGTCGGCGCCGTCGACTTCGCGGCGCTGGGCGGCTGGATGGACGGGCAGGGCCTGCCCGGCGGGCAGATCACCGAGGTCGCGCCGGTGCTCGGCGGCACGCAGAACGTCATGGTGCGCTTCGAGCGGGGCGGCAGGCCGTACATCCTGCGCAGGCCGCCGCTGCACGCGCGGCAGAAGAGCAACGAGGTACTGCGGCGGGAGGCGCGCCTGCTCGGCGTGCTGCGTGACACGCGGGTGCCCGCGCCGCGGCTGATCGCGGCGCAGACCGCCGAGGAGCCGGTCTTCTACCTGATGGAGCCCGTCGACGGTTTCAACCCCTCGACGGGGCTGCCCGCCCTGCACGCGGGCGACCCGGCGATCAGACACCGGATGGGGCTGGAGGCGGCCGCCGCGCTGGCCGAGCTCGGGCGGGTCGATCCTGGCAGGCTGCCGGGCTTCGGGCATCCCGAGGGCTTCCTGGAGCGGCAGGTGCCGCGCTGGCTGGGCGAGCTGGAGTCGTACGGCAGGCTCGACGGCTACCCGGGTCCCGACATCCCGCACCTGGACGCGACCGCCGCCTGGCTGGAGGCCAACCGGCCGGCCGGCTTCACGCCGGGGATCATGCACGGCGACTACCACTTCGCCAACCTGATGTTCGCCCACGACGGGCCGAGGGTGGCGGCGATCGTCGACTGGGAGATGTGCACGATCGGCGACCCGCTGCTGGACCTCGGCTGGCTGCTGGCCACCTGGCCGTCGAACAACGGGCACGTGCCCGGGCTGCCCTCCCCCGAGGCGCTGGTGGCCTACTACGCCGAGCTGTCGGACCGGGACCTGTCGGCCGTCGACTGGTACGCGGTGCTGGCCTGCTTCAAGCTCGGCATCATCCTGGAGGGCAGCCACGCGCGCGCCTGCGCGGGCAAGGCGCCGAAGGACATCGGCGACCTGCTCCACCAGACCACGCTGGACCTCTTCGCAAGGGCGCAGACATGGATTTCTCAGTAGAACCGGAGTTCCAGGCCAAGCTGGACTGGATGGACGCGTTCATCCGCGACGAGGTGGAGCCGCTCGACCTGGCCTTCCCCGGCCGCGCCTACCAGCGGCTGGACGACCGGCTCCGCAAGATCGTGGACCCGCTGAAGGAGCAGGTGCGGGCGCAGGGGCTGTGGGCCTGCCACCTCGGCCCCGAGCTGGGCGGCCAGGGGTACGGGCAGCTCAGACTGGCCCTGATGAACGAGCTGATCGGGCGCTCCACCTGGGCTCCGGTCGTCTTCGGCTGCCAGGCGCCCGACACCGGCAACGCCGAGATCATCGCGATGTACGGCACGGCCGACCAGAAGGAGCGCTATCTCAAGCCGCTGCTTGAGGGCGAGGTGTTCTCCGCCTACTCGATGACCGAGCCGCAGGGCGGATCCGATCCCCGGATGTTCCGGATGCGGGCCGTCAAGGACGGCGCGGAGTGGGTGCTCGACGGGGAGAAGTACTTCACCTCGAACGCCGCCAACGCCTCCTTCCTCATCGTGATGGCGGTCACGGATCCCGAGGCGCACCCGTACAGGCGGATGTCGATGTTCCTGGTCCCGGCCGACACACCAGGCGTGGAAATCATCCGAAATATCGGCACGATGGGTGAAAGGTCCGGCGGGCATGCCCACATCCGCTACAGCGGTGTCAGGGTGGGCTCCGACGCGCTGCTCGGCGAGGAGGGCGGGGCGTTCGCCGTCGCCCAGGCCAGGCTCGGCGGCGGCCGGGTCCACCACGCGATGCGCACGGTGGCGGCGGTCAAGAAGGCCTTCGACATGATGTGCGAGCGGGCGCTGAGCCGGCAGACCTACGACGGCGTGCTGGCCGACAAGCAGCTCGTGCAGGCCGCGATCGCCGACTCCTACCTGCAGATCCAGCAGTTCAGGCTGCTCGTGCTGCACACGGCCTGGCTGATCGACCAGTCCTCGACCAGGGAGGCGCGCACCCAGATCGCCGCGTGCAAGGTGGCGGCCGCCCGGGTCTTCCACGACGTGGTGTACCGGGCCATGCACATCCACGGGGCGCTGGGGGTGTCCAACGAGACGCCGCTGGGCCGACTGTGGCAGGCGGCACCGTTGATGGGGATCATGGACGGGCCGACCGAGGTGCACCAGGCGTCGATCGCCCGCAGGGTTCTCAAGGGTTACGAACCGGCACCGGGACCCTGGCCCACGGAGTTCCTTCCTGAGAAGATCGAAGCCGCTCGCGCCAAATATGCCGATTTCTCGTAAGACGGTCGCTTTTGATCTCCCGAGCCCTACAATTGCGCGCAATTGCTCTTGTTCTCGGGGAAGGATCGTCATGCGCATGCGGTTCCTCGGCTCCACCTCGGAGGCGGGCGCCTGCCCCACCCTCTACGAGACCGACCGCGGCACCATCGTCGTCCAGGGACTCACCGTCACCGACCCGGAGGCGCTCGCGGACCTGCGCGACGTGCTCGACGGGGAGTCGGCGGTGGAGGTTCCGCGCGAGCTGCTGACCGAGATCGCCCGCCAGGTACTCCAGGCAAACGCTTTCCACATCACGGAATCGACACCCGCCGCGATCGATTGATCACAATTGCGCGACTGGGCCTGGCATGATCCGCATCCACGGGAATAGCCTCTTGCGGCGTGACGTCGTTCCAGCAGGCGCGCATCGATCTGGGCAGCCAGCTGCGCCAGTTGCGTGAGGCCGCTCATCTGTCAGGCAAGGACCTGGCCGAGCGGCTCCGATGGCAGGCCTCCAAGGTCTCGCGCCTGGAGAACGCCCGCCAGACGGCCACCGAGGACGACGTGGTCGTGTGGGCGCAAGCCGTACAGGCCGCCCCCGAGACGACGGACGACCTGATCAGGCAGGCGATCGCGCTGCTCGAGCGGCACGACGACTGGAAGCAGCGCCATCGCAGCGGGCTGGCGGCCATCCAGGAGGACATCCGCGACCTCGAGGCCCGCACGAAGCTGTTCCGCGTGTTCGAGCCGGGGATCGTGGTCGGGCTGCTGCAGACCTCCGAGTACGCCCGCTACATCTTCCAGAAGGTCAAGCGGCTCTACAGCGCGCCCGACCAGATCGACGCGGCCGTCCGGGTGCGGATGCAGCGGCAGGAGATCCTCTACGACCGGGGGCGGACGTTCCGCTTCGTGGTGCCCGAGTCCGCGCTGCGCACCCGGCTCACGCCGGTCGACGTGATGCGCGGGCAGCTCGACCGGCTGCTGGCGGTGAGCACGCTGCCGAACGTGGAGTTCGGCGTGATCCCCTACGACAACGAGCTGCCGTCGGCTCCGATCAACGGGTTCTGGATCTACAACGAGGCCATGATCGGCGTGGCCACCCTGACCAAGGACCTGGTGCTGCGGGATCCCGACGACATCGCCTTCTACGTGCGGGCCTTCGACGACTTCTGCGAGGTCGCCGACTTCGGCCCGGCGGGCAGAGCCCACATCATCCGGATTCTTCACGATTACGGGAAACAATCCCCACATTAATCGCCGCAATTGCTTGCCTCCCGGCTCAAGATCGTGCAATTCTGTCGCGAGACGTTGCGGAGGTGACGCATGATGTTGGATACCGCGCTCTGCCTGGAGCGGTTCGCGTGGTACGCGGGACGTCACGCAGACCTTTCGGTGCAAAGCCTCGCGCTGGCCTGCGAGCCCGCCTACGTTGCGGTGCGCAACCGCTTCTCCAGCACGCTCACCGAGACGGTGACCTGCTCCGACGAGGGAGTCTTCGTCACGTCCTGGGGATACCGGCTCGGCAGCTCCGACGACGTCGAGAGCGCCGCCGCCCGCCTCGCCTTCCTCCTGGCCGCTCTGCCCGCCTGACCCCGGCCGGCTCCGTCGGCCCGACCTTGAACGGTACGGCTCGGCAGCCATGGACGCCCTTCGCGATTCTGACAACGGCGAAATAGAGGGCGAAAAGGTTCGGGTCGGGGTTGAACCGCGGAGCCGTACGGTACGTCTTCTGGTCGGGGGCCGGAACGGAGACGTCATGGGGGAGCACCCTCTCACCGGCAGAAGTCGCGAGGTCGCCGCACTCCAGCAGGCCGTATCGCTGGCCGCGCAGGGCTGCACGGTGTTCGTGGATGTGCGGGGCGAACCAGGCATCGGAAAGACGAGCCTGCTTGACGAACTGGCGCGGATCGCGACGCGTCACGGGTTCGCGGTGCGGGCGGGGCGGGGGCAGGAGGTGTCGCGGCAGCGGCCGTTCGGGCTGTTCGCCGGGATGCCGTCGCTGCCGCCGACCGCGCTGATGGTGGAGCGCTACCGGCTGCACCGGGCCTTCGCGGCCGAACTCGAGCGGGCCGCGAGCGATCGTGGGCTGCTGCTGATCCTGGACGACCTGCACTGGGCCGACAGCGCCTCGTACGAGCTGCTCAGCCATCTGCTGCGCCACCCGCCCGAGGCGCCGCTGCTGGTGGCGGCGGCCTACCGGCCGAGGCAGGCGCCCGCGCTGCTGCTGGCGACCGTACAGAAAGGACATGCCCGGCACATCAGGCTGGACGTGGGCCCGCTGAGCCGCGAGGCCGTGGCTGAGCTCGTCGGCGAGCGGGAGGCCGAGCGCCGCCACGCCGAGAGCGGCGGGAACCCGTTCTATCTGAAGGCCGGCGCCCCGACGGAGGAGTTCGCGCGGCTGGACCGGACGGCGGCGACCGTGGCATCGGCGATCGCCGTGGGCGGAGACGGGCTGGATCCGCACCAGGTCGCGCACCTGGCCGCGCTGCCGATCGAGGACACGCTGGCCGCGCTCGACACGCTGGCCGCCCGCGACCTGATCGGTCCCGATCTCGCCTTCCGTCACCCGCTGCTGCGCCAGGCCGCCTACGACCACGCGGACGACGCCTGGCTGGCGGGAGCGCACGGGCGGGCGGCCGAGTGGCTGCGCTCGCGCGGCGCGCCGGCGACCGAACTGGCCCACCACGTGGAACGTTCTGCGACCGTGGGTGACGCGCGGGCCGCGGCGACGCTCATCGAGGCGGCCCAGCAAGCGCTGGCCGGCGCTCCGGCGAGCGCCACGCACTGGCTCGGGGCGGCGCTCAAGCTCATCCCGGCCGGTGACGCCGATCCCGAGCTGCTGCACACCCTGGCCAGGGCGCTGCACGTGCAGGGCAGGATCGGGGAGAGCAGGCGGCTGCTGCGCCGGCTGGTGCCCGCGATGCCGTGGGGGGACGAGCGCGGCTCGACCGTGTTCCTCTGTGTCGCGCTGGACCAGATCGCCGGCGACCGCCCCGCCGCGACCGCGCTGCTGGAGTCCGAGCTGGCCGCGCCGCCCGAGCAGGCGGCGTACCTGGCCCGGGTGCGGCTGAACCTGGCGATGATCCACGCCGACTCCGGCGAGGCCGAACGGGCCCGCGCCTGGGCGACGTGCGTCATCGGGTCAGGCCACCGCCTGTTCGAGGCGGGCGCGCACGCGGTGCTCGCGGTGGTCGCCGCCGAGCGGGCCTTCGGCGACGCGGTCGGGCAGGCGCGCCACGCCACCGCCCTGCTGGACGGCATCCTGGACGGCGAGCTGGCGGGGGCTCTTGAGGTGGCGATGTGGGCGGCGGAGGCCGCGCACGTCACCGAGTGCTTCTCCGACGCGATCAGGCATCTGACCAGGGCGCTGCCGCTGGCCAGGTCGACGGGGCAGAACGTGTTCGCGCACGCGTTCCTGTTGCAGCTGGCCGGGTCCCAGTTCTGGACGGGCAGGCTGGCGGAGGCCTGGCAGAGCGCAGGCGACGCCCTGGAGATCGCCGAGCTGCTGCAGAGCCCGGAGATGGTCTGCGTGACGCTGGCCAGGCAGTGCCAGATCGCGATGGACCTGGGTGAGGTAGAGCTCGCCGTACAGCTGGGAGAGCGGGCCTGCGCGGAGGATCGACATCGGCGGCCCATGTGCGCGGGGCTGCTGGCGATGGCGCGGCTGGCGGCGGGCGACGCCGAGGGCGCGCTGCGTGATCTGCGGGCGGCCCTGCCCAGGATGGCGGCGGCGCGGCTGCCGCACTGGTACGACGTGCTCGTCCAGGCCGAGCTGCGGCTCGGGCGGGTGGCGCAGGCCCGGCTGTGGGCCGAGGCGGCGGCCGGGCTGACCGTGCCCGCGGCCTACGGCTATGCGCGCCTGGCGGCGGCCCGGGTGCACGCGGCCGCAGGCGACCCGCGGCTCGCGGCGGCGGCGGCGGGCGAGGCGGCGACCAGGTTCGCGGAGATGGGAGTGCCGATGGTGGAGGCGCAGGCGCGGCTGGTCGCCGGGGGCGCGCTGGCCGACCTGGGGGAGAGCACGGCGGCGCACCACGAGCTGAGCCGGGCTCGCGACCTGTTCACCGCGTGCGGCACCCCGCACTGGCGCGACCAGGCCCGCAGCGAGCTGCGCAGGCTCGGGGCGCGGCGCCCGCGCAGGACGACCGGGGAGGCGCTCACCGAACGCGAACGCGACATCGCGGTACTCCTGCGGCAAGGCTTCAGCAACCGGCAGATCGCGGTCCGGCTCCGGGTGAGCACCCGGACCGTGGAGACGCATCTCGGCCGGATCTACCGCAAGATGGGCGTGGCCAACCGGGCCGGGCTGGTCAGCGCGATCTCCACGATGGCCGGGTGAGGCGGGATGCTGATCGGACGCGAACGGCACCTCGCTTTCCTGCGCCGTGCCGGGGTGGCGGTGCTGGCGGGCGAACCGGGTATCGGCAAGACGGCGCTGCTGCGGGCGGCGTGTGAGCAGGCCGTGTGCGACGGGTACACCGTCTTCCGCGGCGGCGGGTGCGCGGCCGAGCGGGGCGTGCCGTACGGGGTGTTCCTCGACGCACTCCCCCAGGCGCGGCGCGCGCGGGCCGAGGTCGGGTGGCGGACGGGCCTCGCGGAGGCCGCGGCCTGGGTTCGCCAGGCGCTGGCCGGGCGGACGCTGCTCGCATTAGACGATCTGCACCTGGCCGACGAGCCGTCCCTCGCGCTGCTCGACGACCTGCTGCGCGACCCGCCGTGCCGGCTCCTGCTGGTCGACCGCCACGGCGCGCTGCCCGGCGAACGCCTGGACCTGGAGCCGCTGACCGTCGCCGACGCGCTCGCCATGGGGTGCGGCGCCGCGGAGCACGCGCGGGCGCTCGGCGTGCCGTTCTACCTGCGGATCCTGCGCGACGGGGGCGACCCGCGGGCGGCCGTCGAGCCCGAACTGGCCGGTCTGTCGCCTGTGGAGCTCCGCGTCCTGCGAGCGGCCGCGGTCGCGGGCGAGCACTTCGACGCGCCTCTGCTGGCCGAGGTGGCCGAGCTCCCGCTGCCTGCGACCCGTGCCGCCCTCACGACCCTCCTGCACGAGTCCCTCGTACGGCCTGCCTATGGTGGCGAGACGGAGGTGTTGGGGCATCGGCATCCCATGGTGCGGGACGCCGTGTACGACATGTGCGGACCCGGATGGCGATTCGGGGCGCACGTGCGGGCGCTCGCCGTACTGGAGCGTCGTGGCGCGCCCGCGCACCTGCGAGCCCCGCACGTCGAGCGGGCCGCCGCATGGGGCGACACCCGGGCGGCGGCGATCCTGACCGAGGCCGCGGCCCACGCCGACCCCGTCGACGCGGGCACGCGGGAGGCCGACCCCGCGCTGGCGGTGCGCTGGCTGGAGGCGGCCATCCGCATCGCGCCCTCCCCCGCGCTCGACGTACGGCTGGCCCGGAGCCTCACCGCCACCGGACGCCTCCGCGAGGCCCGCGACCGCCTGCACCGCACGATCGGCGCCCTCCCCCCGGGCCCGCTGCGTGCCGAGGCCGTCGAGCGCTGTGCCATGGTGGAACGCCTCCTCGGCCGCCACGCCGAATCCCTCGCCCTCCTGGCGGCCGAGCCCGACCCGCCGCTCCCCCTGCGCATCGAGGCGGCCGCCGCCCACCTCATGGGCGACCTCCCCTGCACCCCCTGGCCCCTCAACGACGCCACCCTCGCGGCCGCCCGCACTCAGCCGGACCCCGACCTGCTGGCCACCGCCCTGGCCCTACGCGCCCTGGACGACGCCGCCCACGCCACCATCACCCCCACCACCTTCTCCCACGCCCTCCAGGCCACCACCCTGCTCGCGGATCACGCTTCCGGGGGCGTTCAGTTGGAGCGTGGGGGTGCTCGGCGGGTGGGGGCGTTGTTGTGGGCCGGGGTCGCGGCGCTGGTGCTCGGGCGGATGGACGACGCCAACGAGCTGCTGCGGCGGGCCGGAGAACTCGCGCGGCGCACGTGCCAGCGGCACCTGGTCAGCCACATCCGGTACTTCGCCGGGCTGGCGGACCTGCGGCTCGGGCGGATGGAGGAGGCGGCGAGCGCGTTCGCGGAGGCGCTGGAGGCCGCACGGCAGACCGGGAGCCCGGACCTCGTCTGCATCGCGCTGGCCGGGCGAGCCCAGGCGCTGGCCTGGCGAGGCGAGGCAGCGGCCGCGGCCGCCCTGGCGGAGGAGGCGGTCGAGGCGGCAGCCGGGCGCCGCAGCGTACCCGCGTCACTGGCCATCGGCATGGTCGCACTGACCAGACGGCTCATGGGCGATCCCGCGGGCTGCGCCGACCTCCTGATGGCGTGGGGAGGCGGGCCCGAACTCCCCGCGTTCGGCCTGCTTCACCGGGTGGACTGGCTCGCCGTACTGGCGGAAGCCCAAGCCGCGGCCGCCCGCTCCACCGCAGGCGCAGCGGAGGCCGTCGGTGTGCTGGGGCGGGCGGCGCAGGCGGAGGTGGCGGCGGAGCGAGCGGTGGAGTTAGCCGCACGGCTGGGGGTGGCCAGGCTGGTGGACCTGGCGGGGTTCGCGCGGGCCTGCGCACTGAAGGCGACCGCGCCGGGGTGGGCCGCGAGGGTCGCGGCGGAGGCGGCGGAGTCCTTCGAGCGGCGCGGGGACGTGCCGTACGCCGCGTGGGCGCGGATCCTGGCCGGGTCCGCGCTGGCCGACGCCGGCGAGGTCGGGGCGGCGTGCAAGGAACTGGAGTACGGCAGGGCCCTGGCCGCCGCGAGCGGTGCCCGGACGCTCAACGAGGCGGCGGCCAGGGAACTGCGCAGGACGGGCACGGCCGTACCGCTCGACCCGAGGGAGCTCCAGATCAGCCACCTGGTGAGCGCCGGCCTGACCAACAAGCAGATCGCCCGCCGCCTCTACCTCAGTCCCCGCACCATCGAGGCGGCCCTGACCCGCATCTTCGGCAAACTCGGCGTCTCCTCCCGAGCAGGCGTGGCCGCCGCCCTCACCACCCAACGCTCGGCCTGACCTCGTCCACGTAACCCGCCTGCTTCCCAGCGAACCGGCAGGCGGGTTCTGTCAGCAGCCTGCCTTGTAGAGCACCTTCTGGACCTCCGGCTTGTCCACGTTGTCCTTGGTGACGATGGTGGCGTCGGTCGGGATGGACGGGGTGATCTGGCGGCCCTTGACCGCGTTGACGGCCTGCTCGACGCCCTTGGCGCCGATGTCGCCCGGCAGCTGGGCGATCAGCGCCTGGACGACGCCGTCCTTGAGCTGCTTGACCTGGGCCGGGCCGGCGTCGAAGCCGACCATCTTGACCTGGCCGAGCTTGCCCGCCTGCTGCAGCGCGGTCCCCGCGCCGGTGGCGGAGTTGAGGTTGGTGGCGAACACGCCCGCCAGGTCCGGGTCCTTGGCCAGGGCGGCGTTCACGATCCTGGAGGCCTCGCCCACGTCGTTGTGCGAGTACTGGACGCCCACGTAGGAGATGTTCGGGTGGTTGGCCTTGATCTCCTGCTCGAATCCCTTGATGCGGGCGTCGACCGTGCTCACGCCGGGGTCGGTGGAGACGACCAGGGCCTTGCCCTTGTCACCGATCTGCTCGGCCAGCGCCTTGGCGGCCGCCGCGCCGCCCTTCTCGTTGTCGGTGCTGATGCGTGACAGCCCGATCGACGGGTCGTCCACGACGGTGTCCACCAGGATGATCTTGATGCCCTGCTGTTTCGCCTGGGTGAGCGGCGCGATCATGGCCTTGACGTCGGTGGGGGCGATGAGCATGGCGTCCGGCTTGCCGGCGCTCACCGAGTTGACGATCGGCGTCTGCAGTGTCGGATCGAACTTCTGCGGCCCCTGCACGTCGAGCTGCACGCCCAGTTCCTTGGCCTTGGCCTTGGCCCCGCAGGCCATCGTCTCGTAGAACTCCTCGCCCGCCAGCCCCTGGACCAGCGTGACCTTGATCTGGCCACTGCCGCCGCCGGAGCAGGCGGCGAGAGTGAGCAGCAGCGTTCCGAATGCCACAGCCTTGCGCATGTGTGATGCCTCCTCATCGCTCGCGTCTGCTGCGCTGCCGCTGGTCGACGTAGACGGCGGCGACGAGCACGCCGCCGACCACCACCTGTTGCCAGAACGGCTTGACCCCGAGGATCTGGAACCCGTTCTGCAGCACGGCCGGGATGAACACGCCGATGACGGTGCCCACCACGGTTCCCACGCCGCCGAACAGGGACGTGCCGCCGATCACGACGGCGGCGATGGCCTGCAGGTTGTCGGTGGAGTGCGCGGACACGCCGGTGATGCCGTACTTGGCCAGCGACAGATATCCCGCGAACCCGGCCAGCAGCCCCGCCAGGCCGTACACCTTGATCAGGTGCGTGCTGACGGCCACGCCGCTGCGGCGGGCCGCCTCGGCGTTGGAGCCGATCGCGTAGGTGTGGCGGCCGAAGCGGGTGCGGGCGAGCGCGACGCCGAGCACGGCGGTGATCGCGGCGCAGATCCACACGATCTGCGGCACGCCCAGCCAGCGGTCCAGCCCCAGGCCGAGGTTGAGGTCGCTGGGCGCGCGCAGGTCCACGCCGCCGGTCAGCAGCAGCGCGCCGCCGAGCGACATGCCCAGCGTGCCCAGTGTCACGATCAGCGCGGGTATCCGGCCGCGCGCGACCAGCACGCCGTTCAGCAGCCCCCAGGCCAGTCCGGTCAGTACGGCTGCCGCCGCGCCGAGCAGCAGGGAGCCGGTGGCGTCCATGACCTCGGTGGCGGCCACGGCGGAGAAGACGAGCACGCCGCCGACGGACAGGTCGATGCCCGCCGTGATGATCACATACGTCATGCCGGTGGCGAGCAGTAGCAGGATGGCGGCGTCGCTGACCAGGTTGAGCAGGTTGAACGCGGTGGCGAAGCTGCCGGGCCTGAGCGCCGAGAACGCCACCAGCAGGACGAGGAGCACGATCGCGATCCACACGACCTGCCGGTCCCACAGTCTGGTCCGCTCTCCGGTCACTGCTCCATCGCCCCCGTCATCGCCGCCACGAGGTCCTCCATCGAGGCGTCCGCGGTGGCGAAGCGGGCCACCCGGCTTCCCAGCCGCAGCACCTCGACCCGGTCGGACACCGCCTTGACGTCCTGCATGTTGTGGCTGATGAGCACGACCGCCACCCCGGCGTCGCGCACGCTGCGGATCAGGTCGAGCACCCGCTGGGTCTGCAGCACGCCGAGCGCGGCGGTGGGCTCGTCCATGAACACGACCCGTTCGGCCCACGTCACCGCCCGTGCCACGGCTACGCCCTGGCGTTGCCCGCCGGACAGGGTCGAGACGGGGGCGCTCTGCGACTTGAGCTGGACGCCCAGTCGCTCGCAGGCCTCACGGGTGCGGCTGCGCATGAGAGCGTTGTCGAGGAAGCCGAGCGCGCCGAGGATTCCCGGTTTGAGCACCTCGCGGCCGAGGAAGAAGTTGGCGGCCGGGGTCAGGTCGGCGCAGAGCGCGAGGTCCTGGTAGACGGTCTCGATGCCGGCCTCGCGCGCCTCCTCCACCGAGCCGAACGACACCGGTCGGCCGTCCAGGAGGATCTCGCCCGCGTCCGGCTGTTCGACGCCCGACATGATCTTCGCGAGTGTGGACTTGCCCGCCCCGTTGTCGCCGATCAAGGCCACGACCTCGCCGGGCGGCAGCGAGAAGTCGGCGCCTCGCAGCGCCTCGACGTGTCCGTAGCTCTTCACGATCCCGCGGGCTTCGAGGAGCATAGATCCATCAAGAATCCCAATGACATCGTTGTCAACCCCAGATCGGTTGCTCGAGTGCCCAGATCTTCTGGCTGTACGGCAAGCCGCCCCCACGCCACCCGCCGCACTTCGGCTGGTCCCTGTCCAGGGAGACGCTCCTCCGGCGATGCGGGGTTGCGGCCGCTACGGCACTTTCTTGGCCGGGCACCCCGGTCCCTGGCTCCCGCCGCACAGGGCGCCGACCTTCGCCATACCTCGCCCCGCCGACCCGGCGCCTAGAACGCCCACCGTGGCCACGTCCCTGACCCACAACGAGGTGCCACATCTCGGCACTGCGGCTCGCGGCGGCCTTCTTATTGCCGGGCCCGCCTCGGACCTCTCCCCGGCGGCCACCGGGGTGTTCCTGGCGCCGGGTCGGCGGGGAGGGGTGCGGCGAAGGTCGGCGCTCTGTGCGGCGGGATGCTGGGGAGCCGGGTGCCCGCGTCACGAAGCGTCGTAACGGTGGTGCATGTGCATCGCCGGAGGAGCGTCTCCCTGGACAGGGCACAGCCGGAGTGCGGCGGGTGGCGGTGGGGCGGCCTCGCCGTACAGGAGCAAGCCCCTGCAAGCGGACAGCCTTGCTGTACAAGAGCAAACTCCTGTAAGGCCGGGCGGCCTCGCCGTACAAGAGCAAACCCCTGTAAGGCCGGGCGGCCTCGCCGTACAAGAGCGAACTCCTGTACGGCGAGGATGGGAGCGAGGGCTACTGGAGCAGGCTCCAGGCGAACACGTGGGCTGTGGCGCGGCCGGTGGGGGCGGACAGGGTTAGGGACTTGAGTTGTTTGGTGGGGTCGAGCTGGATCGGGGCCGTGGCGAAGATGTAGACGTTGATCTCCTGTTTGCCGCCGCCGGCGTCGAGGCGGTACGGGGTCTTGGCGACGATCTCGTTGCCGAAGCGGGGCGGGTAGGCGTCGCGCGCCAGCGCCCAGTCGCTGAGGCCGAGCGTGGCGTCCTGGGTCGTCCCGTCCGTGTAGGTGATGGTGACCTTGGTCTGGATGTCGCCGCTGCCCCCGGCGCCGAGGAAGGCGAGGGACTTCGCGGCCGTCGGCGCGAGCTCGACGGTCTGCCCGTTGGCCTGGACGTTGTCCCACTCGCCGGGTTTCCGGTTGGGCCAGGTGAAGGTGTACCCCTTCCAGGTGACGGCCGCGCCGGGCTTGAGTCCGGCCGTGGCCAGGGCCTGGGCGGAGTAGCTCCAGCCACCGCCGTCGAAGTTGGCCAGCCCCGCCTCGGTGTCGTCACCGATGCCGGAGTTGTTCTGGTTCCACTCGATGGTCCCCTTCTTGGCGACGTTGAGCCGGATGCCGGCGGTGACGCCGGAGACCTCGAACGGCACCGAGACGAACCCGGTCGCCGCGTCGGCCGCCACCGACACCGTGACCTGCACCTTGCCGAGGCCGTAGTCGGGCACGTCGACGGTGCCGGTCGCCGGGGTGACGGTGATGCCGGCCGGCGGCTTGGCGGTCCACGGGAGTGTGCCGCCCTTGCCGACCGCCTGGACGCTGAGCGTGGCGGTGACGGAGCCGCCCGGCTCGGCCGCGGCGCCGCCGGGGTCGACGCTCACCAGATAGGGCTTCTGACCTGCCTGGAAGCTGGGCGGGGCATCCTTGCCGAAGTCGGTGTTCGGCTGGGCGCCCATGGTGAAG
Organism: Nonomuraea sp. NPDC050536; assembly: GCF_044457685.1. Taxonomy (NCBI): domain Bacteria; kingdom Bacillati; phylum Actinomycetota; class Actinomycetes; order Streptosporangiales; family Streptosporangiaceae; genus Nonomuraea; species Nonomuraea sp. NPDC050536. The sequence continues at coordinate 1,063,347 of NZ_JBITHD010000001.1, read as the reverse complement.
TCGAGCCTGCCCGCGAAGCCCTCCGGCAACCACGCCTTCGAGCTTGCGGCGCCGTTGACGCGCAGTGTCTGGATGTAGCGGTTGGTGTCCGAGGCGCCGGGGGCGTTGATGGTGATGGTCCTGCCGTTGGACCTGGTGACGGTGATCTTCTCGAAGGCCGGGCTGTTGAGGATGAGCTCCGCCCTGCCCGGGATAGCGGGATAAATCCCCATCGAGGCCCAGACGTACCAGGCGCCCATCGTGCCCAGGTCGTCGTTGCCGGTCAGGCCGTCGGGGGTGGGCTTGAACAGCTCCTTGCGTGCCCGGGCCACGATGTCCTGGGTCTTGTACGGTCGCCCGGCGAAGGCGTACAACCACGGCGACAGCAGCGAGGGCTCGTTGCCCAGGTAGGCGTAGGGCTTGTTGGGTCCCGCGTTCAGCTCGGTGAAGAACGTGTCGAGCCTGGCCGCCGCCTTGTCGTCGCCGCCCATCGCGTCGAACAGGCCGCGCGCGTTGAACGGCACCAGCCAGTGGTACTGGGCGCCGTTCCCCTCGACGTACCAGCTGGGGCTGGCCGGGTCGAAGTTCGGCAGGAACGAGCCGTCGCCGAAGCGGGGCTGGATCCAGCCGTTGGCCGGGTTGAACGTCGACTGCCACGCCTGGGCGCGCTTCATGAACTCGTCCCTGGTGGCGGTGTCGCCAAGGCGTTCGGCCAGCTGCGCGATGCCGAAGTCGGCGATGCCGTACTCGAGCGTCGTCGACGGGTCGGCGGGCACGTAGCCGTTCTTCATGTAGGCGGCGTTGCCCGGGCGCTCGGTGTAGCCGGTGCCGGCGTCCTCGCCGACGCGCTTGGCGCCCTTGACCATGGCGGCCAGGGCGGCCTTGGCGTCGAAGTCGCGCGCGCCCATGGCGTACACGCTGGCGATGATCGAGTGGTACGGGTCGCCGTTCATCACGCCGGTGATGGTGTTCTGGTGCGACCAGCGGTCCCAGACGTCACCGAGCTGGTGCGCGTCGTCGTACATGGACTGGGCGATGTCGCTCGCCACGTCCGGGGCCAGCAGCGCGATGAGCTGCATCTCGCTGCGGTAGACGTCCCAGCCGGAGAACGTGGCGTACTGGTGGTGGCCCCTGCGCACCTGGTGGGTGCGGTAGTCGAAGCCCGTGTAGGTCCCGTCCGCGTCGTCGAAGACGTACGGCTGCAGCAGCGCGTGGTACAGGCTGCTGTAGAACGTGCGCTTCAGCGTCTCGTCGCCGGTGACCTGGATCTGGCCGAGCCGGGCGTTCCAGGCGGCGCGGGCGTCGTCGGCCACGCGGTCGTAGCCCTTGGAGGCGACCTCCTTGGCCAGGTTCCGCTTGGCTCCGTCGAGGCTGACGTAGGACAGGCCAGTTCGCATCTGTACGGCGCTGCCGCCGTCGAACTGCAGGTAGACGCCGGAACCCGGACCCTTGACGATCACGTCCTGCGAGGGTGCGGAAAGGGCCTGGCTCTGCGGCGCCGGTGAGGGCTCGGCGGCGGGCCTGCCGTCCTTGCCTGGCGGGGCCGGGGCGTTGACCAGGCCGTGCGGCTTGACCGGCGAGGCGATCTTGGGCTCGGACTTGCCGGTGACCTGGGCGTCCCCGGGCGCGACCGAGTCGTTCTTCCACGTGCCGTACGCCCGGATCGGCCGGTCGAAGGTGGCCTGGAAGTAGACGTAGTACATGTTCTCGGTGCCGCAGAAGCCGCCGGTCCTGGCCCAGCCGCTAACGGTGTTGCCGCTGATTCTCGCCTCGGCGTCGTCCACGCCGTTGACCGACCCGGTGACGTTGAGCAGCAGTGTCAGCGGCTTACCGGCGGGCCCGGTGAAGCGGCCCACGCCGGCCCGGGTCGTGGCCGTGGTCTCCGCCTTGACAGCGCTGTCCAGCGTCACCGCGTACCGGCCTGGAGACGCGTTCTCGTTCTCGTGCTTGAAGGTCTGGACGTAGTCCTCGCCGTGGGTGGCGGGCGAGCGGCCGATCGTGCCGGAGATCGGGATGACGGGGAAGTCCTCGGCGCCCTGGCAACCGGGGCCCGAGATGTGCGTGAGCGACAGCCCGCGCAGCCGGTTGTCCTCGTACTTGTAGCCGCCGCCGGAGCCACGCACCGTGTCGGGGCTCCACTGCATCATGCCGAACGGCACGGCCGCGCCGGGGAAGTTCATCCCGGCTCCACCGCCATGCCCGAAGTCGGGGCCGCCGTCCTGGGTGCCCATGAACGTGTTGACATATCCGGCCAAGTCGGGTGCCGCCTTGGCCTGAATGGGAGTGGGGATCACGAGGGTGGCCGCGGTCAACACCGCTAACCCGGGTAAACGTGACAAGGCTCCTCCGTGAGGGGCTTCGCGTTGACAGCAGGCCCGCCCTGTCCGCGGTCGGCGAGCCCGTAAGGGTAGACAACGTTGTCATCCGCGAGTAAACGACCGCGTTCTCTCCCTGTCAAGCTCCCGGTCATCCCCGGCTGGACCGCGGCGGCGGTCCAGCGGGGTGGGTCAGGCGCAGTCGTAGAGGCCTTCCTGGCCCTGTACGGCGGTGCAGTTGGCCGTGACCCAGCCGGTCACCTCGGTGCTGCCGCGTCCCGGGCCGCCGCGGTCGTCGCCGGTGAGGACGTAGCGCAGCTCGCCGTTCTTGACGAGCTGCTGGAGCCTGGCCACGGTCATGGCGGGGTCGCTGCCCGTGAAGCCGCCCATCGCGATGACCGGCAGGCCGGTGCTCAGGATGATCGAGGAGGCCTGCTGGGCGCTGCTGACGGCCACCAGCCAGGTCGCCCCTCCCCTGTGCGCTTTCAGGTAGGAGATCAGCGACTCGCTCACCGGCCCACCGGGCCCGCCCATCCGCCCGCGGAAACGCCCGTCCTGCCCAGGCCCCGGGAAGGAGGCCGTGGCGCCGGGTGGGAGCCGGCCGGGGAAACCGCCGGGTCCGCCGAATCCCATCCTGTCCGTGGCCGGGCCAGCCAGCGGGTTGGCGCCGTTGACCTGGGAGGAGAGGGGCGACACCGCGTACGCGGCGGGTCCCGCGAGACCGGCGACCAGAGTCGCGGCCAGCGCGCCGAGCGCCACCCCGGCCACCACCCGGCGCCGCACCCGGGCCAGGACGAGCCCGAGCACCGCCACGACGGTAGTTCCCAGCACCACCCAGGCCAGCCACGGCACGAACCCGGGCGTACGGCGGAGCACCGCGAACGACCAGGCGCCGGTGACGCCGACCCCGAGCGGCAGCACCCACGCCCAGGCCCGCGACTCCCGGTAGGCCTGCCACATCGCGACCCCGCCCATCCCGGTGATCGCCGCCACTGCCGGCGCCATCGCGGTCGTGTAGTACGGGTGGAAGGTCCCGCTGGAGAAGCTGAACACGACGAAGTGAACGGCCAGCCACCCACCCCACACCAGCCACGCGGATCCAGCCGATGCCGAGGCGCGGCGGGACCGCAGCCAGGTGGCCAGGGTGAAGGCCAGGGCCAGCGCGCAGAACGGCAGGAACCAGGAGATCTGCCCGGCCATGGTGTCGTTGAACAGCCGCCCGGCCCCCGACTCCCCGCCGAAGGAGGCGCCCCCGCCACCGCCGAACCCGCCCTGGCCGAAGACACGGCCGAGCCCGTTGTACCCGATCACCAGGTCCCACACGGAGTTGTCGGTCGACCCGCCGATGTACGGCCGTGACGACGCGGGCCACAGGTCGACGATGACCATCCACCACGCGCTCGACGCGACCAGCACCGCCCCGGCCGCGAGCAGGTGCCCCACGCGGCCCCGAAGCGAGACCTTGGCGCACACCAGGTACGCCAGGGCGAAGGCGGGCACCACGAGGTAGGCCTGCAGCATCTTGGTGTTGAACGCCAGGCCCACGAACAGCGCCGACAGCAGCAGCGACCGCAGCCGCCCGGTCCGCAGTGACTCCAGGCAGAACCAGGCCGCCAGCACCAGCAGGAACACCAGCAGCGTGTCCGGGTTGTTGTCCCGGTTGATGGCGACCGTGATGGGCGTCAACGTCATCACGACCGCCGCGGCCAACGCCGCCACGTGTGCCCGCCGTACACCGAGACATCCGGACGTGCTGCGCCGTACGGCCGAGAAGACCAGCCCCACCGCGGCGACGCCCGCCAGGGCCTGCGGGAGCAGCATGCTCCACGTCGAGAAGCCGAAGATCCGCGCCGACAGCCCCATCACCATGAGCGCGAGCGGCGGCTTGTCGACGGTGATGAACGAGCCGGAGTCGAGCGCGCCGAAGAACCAGGCCTTCCAGCTCTGCGTCCCGGACAGGATCGCGGCGGCGTAGTACTCGTTGGCGTATCCGGACAGCGCCCAGGCGTACAGCACGGCCGCGACGGCCAGCACGCCCCAGAACGCGGGCCGCGACCAGCGCGGGGCGTCGTCAAGGGGACGGCTCATCGGGACGCCCTCCGCCGCTCGGGGTTGAACACCCACACGCGCAGCAGCAGGAAGCGCACCAGCGTGGCCAGCGCGTTGGCCACCACGACCGCCACCAACTGCACCCGGTGCGGCACGCCGTCGGGCAGCAGGGCCAGCCCGCCTGTGGTCAGGACGAGCCCGACGAGGAACGCGATCAGGCCCTCCACCTGGTGCCGCATCGCACCGGCCGCGCCGGTGACGCCGAAGGTGAAGCGCCGGTTGGCGGCGGTGTTGGCCACGGCGGTCGTCAGCAGCGCGATCGCGTTGGCCACGAGCACCGGCAGCGCGTACGACAGGAAGGAGAACAGCAGCAGGTAGGCCACCGTGCTGATCACGCCGACGACGGCGAAGCGGGGCAGCTGCCTGGCCATGCCGCGCGGCAGCTCCTGCATAGAACCGCTCAAGGCGACCCGCGCCATGCCGCGCAGGTCCTCGAGCGCGGTCTTCAGGATGTCGACCCGGCTGTCCGGATCGTCGGTCCAGTCGACGGGCACCTCGTGGATGCGCAGGCCGTGCCGTTCGGCCAGGAGCAGCAGCTCGGTGTCGAAGAACCACTGCTCGTCCTCGACAGCGGGCAACAGCGCCTGGGCGACCTCGGTCCGCAGCGCCTTGAACCCGCACTGCGCGTCGGAGAAGCGGGCCCCCAGCAACGACCTCAGCAGCAGGTTGTACGAGCGCGAGATGAACTCCCGCTTCGGCCCGCGCACCACCCGCGAGGCGCGAGCCAGCCGGGTGCCGATGGCCAGGTCGCTGTGTCCCGACAGCAGCGGCGCGACCAGGGGCAGGAAGGCGTCCAGGTCGGTGGACAGGTCGACGTCCATGTAGCTGACCACGTCCGCCTCGCTCGCCGACCACACGGCTCGCAGCGCCCGGCCGCGCCCCTTGTCCCCCAGATGTACGGCGCGCACCTGCGGAAGCTCCCGGGCCAGCTCGGTGGCCAGGCGCCAGGTGTCGTCGGTGCTGGCGTTGTCCGCGATCGTGATGCGGAAGCCGTACGGGAAGGTGCGGGCGAGGTAGCTGTGCAGCTGCCTGATGCTCGGGCCCAGCGCGCGCTGCTCGTTGTGGACCGGGACGACCACCTCGACCAGGCGCGTCCTGATAGCTGTTTCCATTACCCCACCGTCGCGGGACGATCTTTAACCCAACTTAGCCGATTCTGAATGGGGCGTTAGATTTCCCGGCATCTTGATCGTCGCCACGATGCCGCCACCTGGGGCGTTGTCCAGCCAGACCGCACCGCCCGCCTCCGCCACGGCCTGCGCCACGATCGCCAGTCCGAGCCCGGACCCGGGCAGCCCGCGCGCGGACGGCGAGCGCCAGAACCGCTCGAAGACGTGCGGCAGCTCCTCCTCCGGGATCCCGGGACCGTGGTCCCGCACGGTCACCACGCCCTCGCGCAGCCGCACCTCGACCTCACCGCCCGGGCTGAACTTGGCCGCGTTGTCGATGAGGTTCAGTACGGCACGCTCCAGCGAGACCGCGTTGCCCACGACGTACCAGGCGCCGAGGTCCGTGGCCACCCTGGCGCCGCGCAGCTCGGCCCGCCCGACGGCGGCCTTGACCACGTCGTGCAGCGCCAGCTCGACGTGCGGCTCGTGGTCGTTGTCGCCGCGGGCCAGCTGGAGCAGGTCGCCGACCAGCGCGCTGAGCTCGGCGAACTGCGCCTTGACGTTGACCAGCAGGCGTTCCTTGGCGCCCAGGTCGAGCTGCCTGCCGGTCTGCTCGCTGCGCAGCAGCAGGTCGATGTTGGTACGCAGGATGGTCAGCGGGGTGCGCAGCTCGTGCCCGGCGTCGGCGACCAGCTGCCGCTGGCGGTCGCGCGATCCGGCCAGGGAGGTCGTCATGGCGTTGAAGGACTGGCTGAGGCGGGCGATCTCGTCGTCGCCCGTCACGGGGATGCGCGTGTCCAGGTCCTCGGTGTGCGCGATGTGCTCGACCGCCTCGGTCAACCGGCCCACGGGCCGCAGCGCCGTACGGGAGACGACCCGCCCGGCCCAGGCGGCGAGCAGCACTCCGCCGGCCGCGACCCCGGCGAGCAGGATGGCCAGGTTGCGCATCGAGCTGTTCAGCTCGTGCAACGGCCTGCCGATCATGACCGACACGTCGGGGAAGATGTTGGCGGCCATCACGCGCATGGGCGTGCCGTCATCGGCGACGCCGTCGTAGAAGTCCTTGAAGTCGCGCGGTGCCCGCGTGGCCGTCTTGGCCTTCTCCGACACCGTCATGCCCGTCGAGCTCTCGACGCAGCGGTTCCCGTCGGGGAAGACCACCTGCAACGCCTCGTGCGAAGGAGGTCCGTGTCTCCAGCGCGGATCGGGCCGGGGCTGGGGCGAGCAGTCGTTCATGATGTGCCGGACCTGGTCAGGGGTCGGCACCGATTCGCTCAGCGAGGCGTTGAGCTGCCAGGACAGCTGCCGGTAGACCAGGTACCAGCACCCCACGGCGCTGACCGCGACCGCGATCGCGACCGCGGCGGCCACCAGGAGCGTGAGGCGGGTGCGCAGGCTGCGGGACTTCTTCACGGGCTTTTTCATGGGGCGGCTCGCAGCACATACCCCACCCCGCGCACGGTGTGGATGAGCCGCGGCTCTCCCGCCGCCTCGAGCTTGCGCCGCAGGTACATCACGTACACGTCGAGCGAGTTGGACGTGGGCTCGAAGTCGAACCCCCACACCTCGCCCAGGATCTGCTCCCTGGTCAGCACCTGGCGCGGGTGGGTGAGGAAGAGCTCGAGCAGCAGATACTCGGTCCGCGTCAGGTCCACGAGCCGGGAGCCGCGGACGACCTCGCGGGTGGCCGGGTCCATGCGCAGGTCGTCGTAGGCGAGCGCGCTCTCGTCGACGCGGCCCGACAGGGCGCCGCGGCGCAGCAGCGCGCGGACGCGGGCCAGCAGCTCGTCCAGCTCGAACGGCTTGACCAGGTAGTCGTCGGCCCCGGCGTCCAGCCCTGACACCCGGTCGCCGACGGCGTCGCGGGCGGTGAGCATGAGGACCGGCACGTGGTTGCCCGACTGCCGCAGCCGCCGGCACGCGGTGAGCCCGTCCAGGCGCGGCATCATCACGTCCAGCAGCACGGCGTCGTACGGCTCGCGCGCCAGCGCGTCCAGCGCGGCCTGACCGTCGTTGGCGGTGACGACCTTGTAGCCCTCGAACTCCAGGCTCGACTGCAGCGCCTCGCGCAGTGCGGGCTCGTCGTCCACCACCAGCAACCGGGCAGGCTCACTCATGGCTCACACGCTATGGCCCCATTCTGAGAACTCGGTGAAGGCGCACTCAGAAGGTCACCGGCAGGGCATTCAGCCCAAAGATGGCGCTGTCGTACTTGAACGACAACTCCTCATCTGCCTGCGGGACGCGCAGTCCGGGGATGCGCTCGAACAGCGTCCGGTAGGCGATCTCCAGCTCCGCCCTGGCCAGGTTCTGCCCGAGGCACTGGTGCACGCCGTACCCGAAGGCCACGTGGTTGCGGGCGCCGCGCTCGACGTCGAGCTCGTCCGGCCGGTCGAAGGCGCGCTCGTCGCGGTTGGCGGAGGCGCCGAGCACGTAGATGCCCTCCCCCTGCTTGACGTGCTGCCCGCCGATCTCCTGGTCCTCGATGGCGACCCGGTCGAAGGCCACCCAGTCGACGATGGAGTGGTAGCGCAGCAGCTCTTCGACGGCCAGCGGCCACCCGTCGGGGTTCTCGCGCAGCCGGGCCAGCTGCCCGGGATGGCGCAGCATGCTGAGCACGCCGAGCGGGATCATGTTGGCGGTCGTCTCGTGCCCGGCCACCAGCAGCAGGAACGCCGTGCCGACGATCTCGTCGTGGCTCAGCTGCCCGCCCTTGTACAGCCGCCCGATCAGGTCGTCGCCGGGATCCCGGGTGAACAGGTCGTCCAGGTACTGCCTGATCTCGAAGGCCGCCTGGAACCCCTCCCCCGACAGCAGCGCGCGCGTCCTGGACTGGAAGAACTCCCTGTCCTCGTACGGCACGCCGAGCAGCTGGCAGATGACCAGGGACGGCACGGCCAGCCCGAAGTCCTCGACCAGGTCGGCCGGAGGCCCCTTGGCCAGCATGGCGTCGATCATCCCGTCGACGGCTTCCTGGATGCCGGGCCGCATGTCCCTGACGCGCCTGACGCTGAACTCGGAGATGAGCAGTTTGCGGAAGCGCGTGTGCTCGGGCGGGTCGAGGTCGATGAACTGCCCGACGCTGAACTTCCGCAGCGCCTCCATCTCCTCCGGGCTGCGTGGTTCTGCGTGCAGCGCGTTGTTCGGGTGGCCGGGCGTGGCCGGGTTGGTGCTGATCGCCCCGCCGCGCAGCACCTGCTGGGCCTCGTCGTGCCGGGTGACCAGCCAGACCTCGCCCCCTGGCAGGCTCGCCCGCACCAGCGGCGCCTCCTCACGGAAGGCCCGGTACTCATCGGGCGGCGCGAACGGGCACGTCCGCTGGACGGGGAAGGAACGAGCCATAGTCTTGCTCCCTACTAGCCGGATCGCATTGCTTACTTACGCGAAAGTAAGCAATGTGGTCCGAGGATGTCAAGCACGAGGAGCGGTATGGCGGGGCGCCGGACGGACACACGCGAGCGGATCCAGCGGGTCGCGCTGGAGCTGTTCACCGAGCGCGGCTACGACAGGACCACGCTGAACGAGGTCGCCGAGCGGCTGGAGATCACCCGCCCGGCGCTCTACTACCACTTCCGCACGAAGGAGGACATCCTCACCAGCGTGATGGAGGGACTGCTGGACTCCATGGACGAACTGGTGGACTGGGCCGCGCGGCAGCCGCGCACGCACGAGGCCAGAGTGGAGATCCTGCACCGCATCTCGGCGCTGCTGGAGGACCAGTGGCGGCCACTGTTCGCCTTCGCGCAGGTCAACCAGGGGGCGATGCGCGACATCCCGGCGGGCGAGCGGATGCAGCAGAGCATGTTCAAACTGCTGTCGGTGCTGAGCACGCCGGAGGCGGGCGCGAAGCAGCAGTTCGAGGCCCGCCTGGCGGTGTTCGCGGTGATCATCGGCAGCATCCCGTTCCTGTTCGGGATGGACGTGCCGGAGAGCGAGCGGTCGGCGGTGGCCATGGAGGTGGCCACCGACCTGCTGTCACGCCCCTAGGACCGCCATGGCGGCGTTGTGGCCGGGGATGCCGCTGACGCCGCCGCCCCTGCGCGCGCCCGCGCCGCACAGCAGGATGCGCTCGTACCCGCTCTCCACGCCCCAGCCGCCCTCGTCGGAGTACGGCCAGCTCAGGTCGCGGTGGAAGATGTGGCCTCCGGGCAGTCCCGCCTCGGTCTCCAGGTCGACGGGCGTTTTGGCCTCGATGCACGGCGTGCCGTCGGGGGTCCTGAGCAGGCAGTCCTCGATGGGTTCCGCCAGCACGGAGTTGATCGACGCCAGCGTGGCGTTCAGAGCAGCTTCCCGTGCTTTTTCTGGATTTTCCCGGAAGAGTCGGGCGGGCATGTGGAGGCCGAACAAGGTCATCGTCTCCGCCTTCCCCCGCAGCTGCGGCCCAAGGATGGACGGGTCGGTCAGCGAGTGGCAGTACACCTCGGCGGGCGGGAGGTCCGGGATCCGGCCGCTCGCCGCCTGCGCGTGGGCGCGCGCGAGCTGGTCGCGCCCCTCGTTGATGTGGAAGGTGCCGCTGAAGGCGGCCAGCGGATCCACCGCCGCGTCCTTCAGCCGCGGCAGCCTGCTCAGCACCATGTTGACCTTGAGCTGCGCCCCCTCGGGCACCTCGGGCGTCCTGCCGAGCACCCGATCCAGTACGGCCGGCGGCAGGTTGACCAGCACCCGCCCGCCGCTGACGGCGTGCTCCCTACCGTCGGCGACGAAGGTGACCTCACCCTCGGGCGAGATCCCGACGACCTCCGCCCCGGTCCTGATCTCGGCACCCGCCTCGCGGGCAGCCGCCTCCAGGGCCCCGGACACCGCGCCCATGCCGCCGACGGGGACGTTCCACTCTCCCGTGCCGTCGCCGATCACGTGGTAGAGGAAGCACCGGTTGGCCACCAGCTCGGCAGCCGGGTCCGCGAACGTGCCGATCAGCGCGTCGGTCAGCACGACCCCGCGCACGGTGTCGTCATGGAAGCGCTCGTCGACCACCTCGCCGATGGGCCGCTGGAACAGCTCGCGCCACGCCTCGGCGCCGACCAGCGCCTCGACCTCCTTGGCCGGGCGCAGCGGCTCGAGCAGCGTGGGCGCCAGGGTCTGCGCGACCCGGGCGGTCATGGCGTAGAAGTCCAGCCAGGCACGGTAGTCGGCGTCGCCGCCCGTCACGGCCCTGAACGACTCCTCGGTCCGCCCGGCGTCCTGGTTGTCCACGAGCAGCCCGCCGTCGCCCTTCGGCGTGTAGGAGGCGTAGCGGCGCCGCCGCAGCTCCAGGTCGAGCCCCAGGTCTTTGACGATCTTCGAGGGCAGCAGGCTGACCAGGTAGGAGTACCGCGACAGCCGTACGTCCACCCCGGGGAAGGCCTGCGCGGAGATCGCCAGACCGCCCACGTGGTCCAGCCGCTCCAGCACCAGCACCCGGCGGCCCGCGCGGGCCAGATACGCGGCGGCGACCAGGCCGTTGTGCCCGCCGCCCGCGATCACCACGTCGTATGCGCTCATTCCAGGACCATATGTCAGGGGCAATCCCGAATCGACACTCGCGTCTCCATATGTCTGGGTCGGTGTGCGTCAGGGGTGTGAGGCGGTTGGCGGCGTCGCCGTCAGGGGCGGGAGGCGATCGACAGGAGCGTGGCCGCGGGGGCGGTCAGTGGGCGGCCGCGGCGCCAGACCGCGCGCAGGTTGCGCACCAGGTTGAGGCCGGCCAGGGGCACCTCCACCAGGCGTCCGGTGGCCACGTCGGCCTCGACCGCGTAGCCGCTGAGCACCGCGGGGGCGGCGCCGGCCTGGGCGGCGCCCTTGACCGCCGAGTTGGAGCCCAGCTCCAGCCGCGGGCTGGCCCGGTGCAGGGCGCGGAAGGCCAGGTCGAGGGTCTCGCGCGTGCCCGATCCCGGCTCCCGCACGACCAGCGGCGTGGCGGCCAGCTCCGGCCCGCGCAGCACCGTACGGCGGCGCGCCCACGGATGGCCCGGCGCCACCACCACGACCAGCCGGTCGGTGCCCACGACCCGGCTGGCCAGCCCCTCGGGCACCTGCGGGCCCTCGACGAAGCCCAGCTCCACCTCGCCCGCCAGCACCCGGTACGCGACGTCGGCGGAGTTGACCACGTCCAGGCCGACCTGCATCTCCGGCTCCCTGTTCTGCAGCTCGCCGAGCCAGCGAGGCACCAGGTACTCGGCCACGGTCATGCTGGAGGCCACCTTCAGGTGCACCGCGCCGCTCTGCCGTACGGCTCGCGCGGCGCGCATCAGCTCCTCGGCCGCGGCCAGGACCTGGGCGGCCCAGTTGACCACCATCTTGCCCTCGGCGGTCAGCCTCGAGCCGCGCGGTGTGCGCTCCAGCAACGGCAGGCCGAGGCGGCGTTCGAGGAGCGCGATGCGCTTGCTGGCCGACGGCTGCGCGATGCCCGCCCGTTTGGCCGCCTGGCCCAGGCTGCCCAGCTCGCCGACGTCGACCAGCAGCTTCAGCGAGTCGAGATCGGGCAGCGCACTCATAGCCATAGGCTATGGCCTGCCAGACAAGGCGTGGCTACCGGGGGCTCCGGGCGCGCCGAAGACTGGGATCATGCTTCTTGCCGATCGCCGAACCTCGCTCGTACCCGGACTCCTCGTGACCGCGGTGGTGGTGGTGTTCGCTCTGGTCGTGAACCGCTTCCTGCCGCTGCTGAGCCCGGCGGTGATCGCGGTGGTGACGGGTGCGGCGCTGGCCAACCTGGGCGGGATCGGCGAGAGCTCCCGCCCGGGGCTGCAGTTCGTCGCCAAGCGGGTGCTGCGGGCCGCGATCGTGCTGCTGGGGCTGCAGATCGCGCTGCCGCAGGTGCTCGCGCTCGGCTGGCAGACGATGCTGATCGTGGTGGTGGCGACGGGGGTCACGTTCACGGTCACGCCGCTGATCGGGCGCAGGCTCGGGCTCTCCCCTGGGACGTCGCTGCTGGTCGCGACCGGGGTGTCGATCTGCGGGGCGGCCGCGATCGCGGCCATGCACGACAGCGCCGACAGCACCGACGACGACGCGGCCAGCGCGCTCAGCGCGGTCGTCCTGTACGGCAGCGCCGCCATCGTGGTCGTGCCGTTGCTGGCGTCCTGGCTGGGGCTGACCCACGCGCAGCTGGGCGTGTGGGCCGGGGCGGCCGTGCACGAGGTGGCCCAGGTGGCGGCGATCGGGGCGGCCTCGGGCGTGCTGGCGGCCGCGGTGACGGTCAAGCTCGGCCGGGTCATCCTGCTGGCCCCGATCGTCGCGCTCACGACGCTCCGCCGGCGCGCTGCCGCCGCGTCCAGCCAGACCGCCACATCCCCCGCGGTCGCCACGCCCTCCGCGGTCGCCACGTCCTCGGCGGCTGGCTCGGCCGATAAGTCCGACGTGTCGGGCATTTCTGGCGCGCCCGGGAATTCCGCGACATCCGGGGCGGCGGGAACCAAGAAGCGGCCGCCGGTGATACCGCTCTTCGTGGCCGGGTTCCTGGCGATGGTGGCGCTGCGGAGCACGGGATTGGTCCCGTCCGTGGTGACCGGCGTGGTGCCGACGGTCACGAACGTTCTGATGGCGGGCGCGCTGTTCGGCCTCGGGACCGGGATCGACCTGCGGAAACTCATCAAGGGCGGCCGGGCCATGCTGCTGGGCGCCATCGCCACCGGCCTGATAGGAACGATCTCGTTGGCGGGCGTCGCACTGCTCGTCTGATCACTGGCTGGACGAGCGCCCGGTCCGGCCGTAACGTGCTCATTTTGGAACAAATTCCGCGAAATACACCGTTCCATCTGAGCACGCGCCGGTACCAGCAAGGAGCACGAACCAGTTATGCGCACCACCGCCGACTCCATCCTGCAGCCGTCCGATGAGGTGGCGCAGGCCCTCGCCGCCGGAGCCCCGGTCGTCGCCCTGGAGTCCACGATCATCTCCCACGGTCTGCCGCAGCCGCGCAACCTGGAGGTCGCCAGGGAACTGGAGGCGGTGGTCCGCGCCGCGGGAGCCGTACCGGCGACCATCGCGGTGCTGGACGGGGTCGCCAAGGTCGGGCTGGACGAGCTGGAGCTGGAGCGCATCGCGACCGAGAGCGGGCTGCGCAAGCTGGGTCAGCGTGACCTGCCGGTGGCGGCGGCGCTGAAGGCCAGTGGCGCGACCACCGTGTCGGCGACGGCGTTCCTGGCCGCGCGGGCCGGGATCCGGATCTTCGCGACCGGCGGGCTTGGCGGCGTCCACCGTGGCTGGACCGAGGACCAGGACGAGTCGGCCGACCTGGACACGCTGGCGCGCACCCGCATCACGATCGTGTGCGCGGGCGTCAAGTCGATCCTGGACGTGCCCGCGACGTTGCAGCGGCTGGAGACGCGCGGCGTCACCGTGGCCGGCTACCGTACCGACACCTTCCCCGGCTTCTACCTGCACTCCTCCGGCGAGCCCGTCGACTGGCGGATCGAGTCGCCCGAGCAGGCCGCGGCCGTCATGCGCGGCCAGGACGCGCTCGGAGGCGCGCACACCGCGCTGATCGTGGCCAACCCCGTGCCCGAGGACCAGCAGCTCGACCCGGCGCTGCACGACCGGGTGCTGGCCGAGGCGCTGGCCGCCGCGGGCAGGGAAGGCGTCACCGGGCAGGCCATCACGCCGTACCTGCTCGACTACCTGGTGCGCGCCACGCAGGGCGCCTCACTCGAGGCCAACCTGGCCGCGGTGCGCGGCAACACCGCGCTCGCGGCCCAGATCGCGCTGGCCTGGTCGCGGCCGTGAGCGACTCCGGCCTGCTCGTGATCGGCGACGTGGTCACCGACGTGGTGGCGCTGCACGGAACGCCGGTCATGCCGGGCACCGACACGGCGGCCGACATCGTGCTGCGGCCGGGCGGCTCGGGCGCGAACACCGCCGCGTGGGCCGCCCACCTGGGCGCCGACGTCCACCTGCTGGCGCGCCTCGGCTACGACAGCAGCGAGTGGCACACCACCGAGCTGGTCAAGACCGGCGTGCAGCCGCACGTCAGGGTCGATCCCGACCACCCCACGGCCGTGGTCATCTCGATGGTCGACCAGACCGGCGAGCGTTCCATGCTCACCAACCGCGGCGCGGGCGGGCGGATCTCGGCCGACGACTGGGACCCCGGCTTGCTGGACGGGGTACGCCACCTGCACCTTTCCGGCTACACGCTGTTCGCCGACGGCGGGCTCGGGCTGGCCAGGATGGCCATGGCGGCCGCCGCCGCGGCCGGCGTCTCGATCAGCGTCGACCCGGCCTCGACCGGCCCGCTGCGGGACTTCGGCGTGGACCGCTTCTTCGCCGAGACCACCCTCGCCGGACTGATCATCCCGAACCTCGACGAGGCCCTCCTGCTGACCGGCGCGTCCACGCCCGCGCAAGCCGCCACCTCGCTCAGCGAGCGGTACGGCATGGCGGTGGTGAAGCTGGGATCACAGGGAGCGGTCGCGGCCAGGGACGGCAAGGTCGTCGCGACCGCCGCTGGGGTTCCGGCCGAGGTGGTGGACTCGACGGGCGCGGGTGACGCCTTCGCCGCCGGGTTCATGACGGCGCTGCTCGACGGGTTTTCCGAAGAGGCCGCCTTGCAGGCAGGATGCCGTGCGGGGGCGGAATGCGTGGCCCTGGTAGGCGGTCGGCCACGATACGGTTTGGACTTGAACCTTCTTTACCCTATTCACACCGATTGATAGCTTGCCGCGTAGGCTGCACCAATAGCCACATGCGTCACTCTGGGGAGGATAAGGTCCGCCGATGGATGTCGAGTCATCGATCTGCCTGAGCGACCTGGTGCCTGCCCTGCGCTGGAGCCGTCCCCAGCAGGTCGCGGAGGCACTTGCCGACCCGCGGCTGCCCGCGAGCTGGTGGTCCTCGGTCGCCCTGTCCCGGGCGCTCGGCACCGCCGGGCTCGACTGGATCTGCGAACGGCTGGCGCGGCTGGCGTCCTCCCGCTGGGACTATCTGCCGCTGGCGGACATGGTTCCCGCCCTGGTGGTGCACCACATCGACCCCGGGCTCCCGGGCTGGCCCGAGCCCACGCGCACGGCGATCAAAGGGCTGGGCGGGTGGCAGCGGCTACGCCGCCTGTGTCCCGGCGATCTGACCACCCCGTCGGTGACCGCCGAAGTGGTCATCGGGTCGGTCTTCAGGGAGATCCTGGGCCGCATCCCCCAGTCGCGGACGGAGTCGCACCCGGAGATCACCCACCCGGTCCAGCTCCCCTCCCAGCAGTCCTTCTCCTCTGGCGCCCAGCCCCAGACGGGCCCGCACCCCGCGGTTCCCCTCTCGGACGCCCGGCCCCAGACCGGCCCACATTCTGCGGTTCCGCCGCTCTCTACCGGCTCTCCTGCGGCCGCTTCGGGAGCTCAGCCCGCCCAGCCGCAGACCGGCCCGCATCCTGCGGTTCCGACGCTCTCGGACCCCAGGCCCGAGACCAGCCCCGCGGTTCCTTCCTTCTCGGACCCCAGGCCCCAGACCGGGCCGCATCTTGCGGTTCCGCCGCTCTCGACCGGCTCGCCTGCGGCCGCTTCGGGGGCTCGGCCCACCGGGCCGCAGACCGGCCCGCATCCCGCGGCTCCGCCATTCCCGGCCGCCGCCTCTGGGGCTCAGCCCGGCTCGGCGCTTCCCTCGATTCCGGACGACTCCTCGGGGGCCCGGCCCCAGACCGGCCCCCTTCCCTCGGTTCCGCCGCTTCCGGCCGACTCTCCGGCCGCCGGGCCGCACGCTGCCGGATCGCAACCCGGCGCCTTGCCGCGGCGCCCGTCGGGTTCGCCGAACGGGCCGCTGTCCGCGCCTCCCGCGTCCGGGACCTCTGGGCCGCGTCCCACCGCCCCGCCTTCGGCGCAGGGCTCCAGTGCCCCGCCCCAGACCGGGCCCTTCCCCGCCGTGCCGTCTTCCAGCGTTCCGCCGCAGACGGGGCCGTTCCCCGCTGTGCCGCCTTCCGGAACTCCGCCGCAGACCGGGCCATTTTCCGCCGTGCCGCCTTCCGGCGTACCGCCGCAGACCGGGACCTTCGCCCCTTCTGGGAGCGGGTCCTTGGAAGGTGGGCCGCAGACCGGGATGTTCTCCGCGATTCCGGCCGCTGCTTCCGCTTCGCCGGCCGTACCGTCTGACACCGACCACGCGATGGTGCGGGTCGTCGACGGCCTCTTCCGCAGCCTGGACAAGCTGGAGCTGGCGGTAGCCGTACACCGTCTGTTCGCCGAGGACCCCGTGAGCCTGCGGACGCTCGCGCACAAGATGCTCGTCGACCGGGACGCGCTGTCGCAGGCTCAGCGCACCGCCGAGGAGCGCATCCTGCACTGGCTGCGCTCGTCGGAGTCGGCACCGGTGACCGGGCACATGTTCCGGCTCACCGAGTGGCTCGGCGCCGCCGCCACCCAGGACCAGCTGGTCGGCGCCGACCCTGCCCATCCGGTGAGCGTGCCGTCGCTGCGGTCGCCGCTGTGGCGGGTACTGGTCACGCTCATGCCCGACCGCCGCCTGCAGGACGGCTGGCTCGTCGTCGGCGACATCCACGGGCTGCAGGCCCGTACCCGGCAACTGCTGGCCACTCGCCGCAGCGACTCAGACCCGGTGGAGCTCCTCGCCGAACTCGGTATCCGTGCCCACTCGGCCAAGGCCTGGCTCGACGCTCTCCCGCCCGAGGCGCCCTCCGAGCCGATGGCCGCCTCGTCCGCCGCTCCGGCACCCGCCCAGCCGCTGCCCCGCCGTACTCCCGGAGCCAACGGCCACCACCATCGCGGCGGCCAGCCCATCCCCACCGCCGACACCGGTTCGATCGACCCCACCGCGGCGCTCGCCGCACTGTCTGCCCTGTCGGGCGGCCGCCCGCCGGTCCTTCCCGGCCTCGCCGGCGCGCCTTCGACGCCGCCCCGGCCGATCCCCGGGCCCACCTCGGACCCGCGCCGCTGGCAGCGTATCGAGGTCACCCCCGAACACCTGCGCGGCGGCCCGGTCCCGGTCCCCGAGGGTTACGCGGCCCAGCTCGGCATGCGCCCCGGCACCCTCCTGTCGGTCACGGGTCCCGGGGACAACGCCATCGTCCTGGTCTGGCAGGGCCACCAGCCGGTCTTCGACTCCCTCCAGCCGGTCCTCATGCGCCTCAACGCCCGCCCCGGCGACCAGGTCTACGTCACAGTCGACGGCTACCGCCTAGAAGCCCAACTAACCGGCTGACCCACCCACCCCCGGGGCCCGGCCTGGCCAACCACCACGCCCGACCCCACACCCCAACCTCCCCGCATCGCCCCACATCGCGGCCTCCCCGCATCGCGCCCCCGTATGGACGGCGTTCGTCAAGGCGAGCACAACGACGTCGAGCGTCCGGAAGTGGACTTCAGCAGTCGCAACTGCAGTCGCAGCAGCAGCCATCGTCGCAGCTGCAGCAGTCGCCGCAGTTGGAGCAGTCGCCGCAGTTGGAGCAGGCGTCGCAGCACCCGGTGTCGCAGCGTTCGGTGCATGACCTGTGGCGGTCCTCGTCCCACGGCGGCCGGTACAGGCCGCAGGTACAGCAGGCCATGGCCCCGCAGAACAGCGAGAGGAGACCACCTGGGTCCGGCTCGACCTTCCGCTCGTCCTCGGTCTCCGAGGCGTCCGCGAACGTGCGGGTGACGGCCTTGTCCGTCTCCTTGACCAGCAGCGCGGTGACCAGACCGCGGCGCTCCAGATCCAGGTCGGCCACGGCGGCCCGCAGTCCCGCCACCGCATCGTCGCAGAGCCGCCTGGCCTCCGCCAGGCTCGTGCCCGACGCCACGAGCGGGTTGTAGGCGCCGCGGGCACGGTCGGCTGCCAGATCCTCGACCGCGTCCAGCAGATGGGCCAGGCGACCGAAGTACCGGCCCGCCTCCTCCAGAGTCACCCGGTTGTGCGGCCGGTCGGCGAGCACGGCGGTGTGGCAGAAGGCCGCGGCGACGGCGGACTCGGTGGGCGCGGTGAGCTCCAACACGGCCAGACCGGACCGCCGTTCGAGCCTGGCCTGCTCCTCCACCGCGGCCGCCAGCGGCGCCGGATCGAAGCCGAGGCCGACGGCCGTCCCGCCTCCGGCGGCCGACCAGCGGGCGGCCAGCCGCGTGGCACCGGCAGCCACCAGCCTGCGCGCGTAGA
Source organism: Nonomuraea sp. NPDC050536 (assembly GCF_044457685.1). Lineage (NCBI taxonomy): Bacteria > Bacillati > Actinomycetota > Actinomycetes > Streptosporangiales > Streptosporangiaceae > Nonomuraea > Nonomuraea sp. NPDC050536. Next base: position 1,044,791 of record NZ_JBITHD010000001.1, on the reverse strand, counting down.
CGCCGTCACCGTCCGCGACGTTGTCCTTGACCTTGCCTGCGGCCAGGATCAGCGACACGGCGGCCGCCAGCCGTACACCTTCTGCCTCAACAACGTCGGCGCGCCGGAACCCGCGCAAAGCGCACGGCGCGGCCCGGCGGCGCGGCGCGGTCGCGGGCCGCTGCGCCTCGGTGAGCACCGAGACGAGCAGGCCGTCATAGCTCGTCACGAGACGCGCGGCATGGCCATGCTCATCCCGCAGGGCCAGGCACAGCCCGCACAGGTGCGCCAGCCAATCCTTGAACAGTCCCGTACATAACCCATGCCGACACGGACGAACGATCCCAAACACGGGCCAACCGTAGCGTTCGCCGTACGGCACAGCCATCTCCGGGCACCCTCGGGCCCCTCACGCTCCACCGAGCGCCCCGCACCCTCACGCGCCACCGATCACCGTGCGACCTCGCGCGCCACCGATCGGGGGCCTCGTGCTCCTCCGGCGGCACGCTATATGTCTTCGACTCCATACGAGGAAATCGATCTTGAGAGCGAGGCGCGCTCCTGCTTGATCCCCGTTCGGCGGCAGTGAAGGAAATCCACACATCCGGGGCGACATCGGACCGGTTCGGGATGAGCTGGCGTTCCTCCGTCCACGCGTCACCGGCGATCTCGGTGGCAACGCGCCGCCAGAACACGACGGCCACCGTGTTCGAGACCTGGAAGGCGATCTTCCAGGGGCCGGGGTGCTGGGAGATCACCTCCCGCACACGGTTCATGCCGATCCCGGCCCGGCGCGCGCCTCGTACCACGAAGAAGCTGTTCAGCACGCGCGCCGGCCCGGGACAGCACGCGCACGAACGAGAACCTGATCGCCGAAAGGTGCGAGAAACTCACCATCAGCTACCTCACACCTGGACACCCCACATTCATTGACCACTCACACAAATCCCCGTTGACTCCAAACGTGAGCGCTGATATCACGATATTACACAGACTCGATCAAGGAGGATGACACACGTGATCGGCTACAGGATTTGGAACCACGCCGCGGCCGTTGGCCTTCTCTCACTGGCTACATTTGCCGGCCCAGCGGCAGCTCAAGCACACAGCGCGAAAGCAAACTGTGTGAACCTGATCGCCGAAAGCCCCGACGGAGGCGCCTACGCAGAGTATGAGCGATGCCAGCTCAACGATACTTATACACGGCGGGGCACGCTGTACGACATGAAAGCAGATGGAAGAGCGGCTCGGATCTATCGCAACACGAGAATAGTCGCCACCGCTACCACAGCGAACAATTCTCAGCCGTTTGGGTTCGAGTATTCAATTAGTGAACTCCCTCAGATTTGCACGGGTTTTGGTTACTCGTGCGATTTCCTGAGGTGAGACGCTTCAGAAGCGGTCGGCCACCTATGTCAAAAGGTCAGCCCAGGGTTTCATGACGTCATGCTGACCCGAGACCCTGGGAGCCTTATTCCTGCCGCCACTCAGCCGCCAGTGGAGAGCTTGTCGGCGGCGGCCTTGGCGATCTTCAGCGCGCCCTTCATCAGCCTGCCCTGCGGGTCCTCCGTGACCCGCCGCTGGTAGGTCACCATGATCACGGCGTTGCTGACCCGGACGCCGACCGTCGCCGTGGTCGGCCCGTGGTCGTTGCCGCTGTCCAGCGTGTACAGGGTCGTCCACGATGCGTCGCCGATGGGCGGCTCGGCCGGCGTGAACGTCTTGGACAGCAGCACCGAGTCCTGCCGCTGCGCCAGGAACTGCTGCTGCGCCTTGGCCAGGTCACCGGGGAACACCTTGACGTACAGCTTCAGCAGCCACTGGTTGTTCCCCGGCATGCCCTTCCCCGGCGCGAGCGTCTGCCACTCGCACTCCTCCTGGTAGATCTGCTTCTTGTCGGGGAAGAAGGTGTACTTCCTGACCAGGCTCTGATCGACCAGCGGGCACGGCTCGACGTCCTGGGTGAACTTGGCGGTCCCGGTCGGCGGCGGATCCGCGGTGCTGGCCTGCTCGCTGGGCGTCGGCTCCACGGCCGGCTGCGTCGGCACCTGCGCGGGCGTCTTGGACGGTACGGCTGCCGCCGCGGTCTTGTCCGGCTGCCTGGTCGCCAGGAACACGACCGTGAACACCATCAGCACGACCACCGCCAGCGCCCCGCCGAAGATCACAGGCGTGACCCGCAGCCCAGGCCGCGTACCCGCGGGAGCGGTGGGCGCGGTGTGGTCGCGCATCGCCGCGGTCGGGAAGTTCTGGTTGTCGTTCATGATGCCTTCTGGAGGTTGTCGGCCACGGTTCGGGCGGCTTTGACCGCGAGGGGGTGCAGCTTTTTGGTCGCGTTGTCGTGCGTGTAGTAGATCTCGAGCTTGACCACCACGTTGCTGACGCGCAGCCACGCCGTGCTGGCGGAGGAGTTGAACCAGCTCTCCCGCCTGTCCTGCACGAAGGCCTGGTCGCCCAGGCCGAGCCGCTGGATGGGGAACGTCTCGCTCTTGTCCGTCTTGGCGGCCTTGGACTTCTGCGTCTGCTGGGTGCGCTCGAAGGTCGTCCTGGCCTTCTCGACCGTGTCCGTGTAGGTGACCTTGACGCTGATGCTGGCGTTGTCGACGCCGGCCAGCCAGTTGCACGCGGAGTCGTCGTAGACCTGGTCCTGGCTGGAGTGGGAGCCGGGCAGGATCTCCTGCGCCTGCTCGTCGGTGATCAGGTCGCAGGCGGCCGGGGACTGGCCGAACTTGCCGTCGCCCCTGGCCGGCACGGTCGGCGGCGCCGCGCTGGACGGCGCCTGTGACGGCGCGGCCGAGGTGGCGGCCGGCGGCTCCACGGGGGCCGGGATGTCCGTCTGCGCCTGCGGCTGCGGGGGTGGCTCCTCGCCCCGGTTGAGCAGCACGACCGAGGTCACGCCGACCGCGGCCAGCACGGCCGCGCCCGCCACGATCAGCGGCGCCCTGCTCCTGCGGGCCCTGACCGGGATCGTGGGGGCGGTCGCCATCTCCCGCGCGCGCACCGGCAACGGCGCCGCCAGCGGACCGAGTGCCGTCCTGATCGCCTGCGGGTGCGGACGCATCCCGGGATCCTTGGCCAGCATCGCCAGCAGCAGCCCGCCGAGCGGTCCTGCGCGGAGCGGCGGTGCCGGCTGCGCGTTCAGCACCGACGCGATGATCGCCATCGTCGAGTCGCGGTGGAAGGGCGGCCTGCCCTCCGTCGCGGTGAACAGCGTGGCGCCCAGCGACCACAGGTCCGACAGCGGCCCGCCCGGCTCGCCGCGCAGCAGCTCGGGGGCGATGAAACCGGGCGAGCCCGGCACGTTGCCCAGGTGCGCCGCGGCCGCCGCGGTGGCCGCGCCCGGCACGTCGCCGGTGTGCGAGGCGATGCCGAAGTCGGTCAGCACGACCTCGCCCGACTCGGTGACCATCACGTTGCCCGGCTTGACGTCGCGGTGCAGGATGCCCCGGTGGTGGGCGGCCTCCAGCGCGTCGAGCACCCGCAGCCCCACGGTGGCCACCTGCCCGACCGGCAGCGGGCCGCGCTGCTTGATCAGGTCGCCTAGCGACGAGCCCGTCAGCAGGTCCATGATGATCCACGGCTGTCCGCCCTCGTCGATCACGTCGTGCACCGTGATGATCGACGGGTGGTTCAGCGCCGCCGCCGCCCTGGCCTCGCGCAGGGTGTCGACCAGCGCCCGGTCACGGTCACGGCCCGGCGGCAGCCGTACCTCCTTGACGGCCACCTCGCGGTGCAGCACCTCGTCGCGGGCGCGCCAGACGGTGCCCGCGCCGCCGGCGCCGAGCGGGGCGAGCAGTTGGTAGCGTCCTGCGATCACGCGCATCGGTCAGGAGGCCTTGCCCGCCAGGCCCTGGACCAGGAACTTGGCGGCCTGCGCGGCCTTGTCGCGCAGCTTGGGGTCGTTGGCGAGCTTCTTGGTGAAGCGGAGCTCGCCCACCATGTTGCTGGTGCGGAACGTCACGTTGACCACGTAGGTCTTGCCGCCCGCGCCGGTCTCCTCGACCTCCTGGCCGAAGGCCTCGTCGCCGGCGCCCGGCACCTCGAACACCTCGCCGTGCCTGCCGCCGGTGCCGCCGCGGCCCGCCTGGTCCTGGTCCTCCTTCTTCCTGCCCGTCATGTGGTCCTGGGCCAGGGTCGTCTCGTAGCCGTCGCCCTGCGGCGGGTAGAGCCACAGCTCCACCCAGAAGGCCATCTCCTTGTTCCCGCTGGCCGTGTTGCCCCAGCCGCAGATGAACGACGGGTCGAGCGAGGAGGTCAGGTAGGGGCCGATGAGCTGCGTGGCCTGCGGCTTGGTCAGCAGCGAGCAGGGCCTGGGCATCTTGGAGAACTTGCCGGGCTCGGCCGGGGCGCTGCTGGTCGACGTCGACACCGACGGGGTGGGCGTCGTGCTGGTGGGCGCCTGGCTGGGTGCCGCGCTCTGAGTCTTCTTGGGCGCGGCGACGGGCGTCGGGGTGGGCTTGGGCGTGGCCGACGACGACCCCATGGTGAGGATCAGCGTCATCGCTGCGACGAACGCCACGACCACCGCCGCGGCCGAGCCGTACGCGGCGGCCTTGGGCACCACCCAGTCGGCGGCCGGCGTCCTGACGCCCGGCCGGCCGGTGAGCTTGGTCAGGGCCTGTCTGAGTGTGGCGGTGTCGGGGCGGTGCGCGGGGTCCTTGGCGAGCAGGCCTTGCAGGATCGGCGCGAGCGCGCCCGCGCGCTGCGGCGGCCTGGGCGGCTCGGTCATCACCGCGCCCAGCGTGGCCATCGCGTTGGGCCGCTGGAACGGCGGCGCCCCCTCGACCGCGTAGTAGATCGTGGCGCCCAGCGAGAACAGGTCGGAGTACGGGCCCGGCCGCATGGGCTCGGTCAGGCACTCCGGTGGCGTGTACCCGGGCGTGCCCACCGGCACGGTGCCCGGCTGGACCGCCGCGCCGGACGGTGCCGCGATGCCGAAGTCCGACAGCAGGATGCGGCCGTCGTCGGCCATCAGTACGTTGCCCGGCTTGACGTCGCGGTGCAGCAGGCCGCGCGCGTGCGCCGAGGCCAGCGCCGACAGCACGAACAGCCCGACCGAGGCCGCCCACTGCGGCGACATCGGGCCGCCCGCCTTGATCACCTGGTCCAGCGAGCGGCCGCGGACCAGCTCCATCACGATCCACGGCTCGCCGCCCTCGTCGACCACGTCGTGGACGCCTACCACGGCCGGGTGCCTGATCTGCGCGGCCGTGCGGGCCTCGTGCAGCGTCCGGGCGCGCAGCGCCGCCGCGTCGGCGGCGGCCATGCCCTGCGGCGGCATGACCTGCTTGATCGCCACGTCGCGGCCGATCGAGGTGTCGCGGGCCTGCCAGACGATACCCATCCCGCCCCGGCCGATCTGCTGGATCAGCTGGTAGCGGCCGCCCACGAGTCGAGGTTGGTTCATTCGGTACTCCGGTTGAGCCTGTCGGCGACCCAGCGCGCGGCGCCGCGCGCCCCCTGGCTCAAGGTGTCGCCCTTGCCGATTCGGTTGACGTTGACGTAGCTGATCTCGATGTTCACGTTGCTGACCCGGAAGATCACGGTGACGTGCTCCGCCTGGCCCTTGGGGTTGACCAGGTCGTAGGTGAACGCCTCGTCGCCGATGCCCTTGAGATCCTTGAAGTGCGTGCGGGGCTGGGTGATGCCCTTCTTCAGCCCGATCTCGGGCCACAGCCAGGTGATCTTCGCACTCTGGCTGCGCGCGTTGCTCTTGTTGACGTATTCCTCTTTGGCGGGATCCAGCTCCGCGCTCCACGGATCCGGTGCCTTGTCCACGGCGAGCGCCTGGATCGACAGCCCGATGCCGCGCAGGGTCCAGTCGCAGGAGTCGCCGTCGCGCTTGCCCTTCGGAGCCCCGGGTACCAGCGCGGCCAGCTGCTTGGCGGTCAGGGTCTGGCACAGGTTCACCGGAGCGTGGAACCTGGCCTCCTCCTCCTGCGCCGGCGTGGGCGTGAGGGTGGGAGTCGGCGTGGGGGTCGGGGCGATGTGCGTGGGGTTGCCGGCTCCGGCCACCTTGGGCGGCGGGTGCGGCTTGTCGCCCGGCATGAGCGCCACCACCGCGACGGCCGCCGCCGCGACCACCACGACGCCCGCCCCGACCAGGATCGGCACGCGATTGCTCTTTCTCACCGGCGGTGGCGCCAGCGCGGGCCCGCCCTCGGCGACACGCCGCAGCAACTGCTCCGCGGCCTGCGCCATGGGTCTCTGGTACGGCTCGCGCGCCATCATCGCCATCAGCACGGGACCCAGGTGACCCGCACGCATCGGCGGGTCGGGCGGCCGGGTCAGCGCGTCACGCAGGATCGACAGCGGGGACGTGCCGACGTACGGCGCCCTGCCCTCGACCGCCGCGTACAGCGTCGCGGCCAGCGACCACAGGTCGGACTCGGGGCCGCCGCGCTCGCCGCGCAGCCGCTCGGGCGCGATGAACCCGGGCGAGCCCACCAGCAGGCCCGAGGCGGTGATCGTGGCCTCGTCCTCCAGCCTGGCGATGCCGAAGTCGGTCAGCACCACCCGGCCGTCGTCGGTCAGGAACACGTTGGCCGGCTTCACATCGCGGTGCTGGATGCCCCTGGCGTGCGCGGCGTTCAGCGCGTCGAGCAGCCGCAGGCCCAGGTCCGCCGCCCGTTCGGGCGCCCAGGGTCCCTCGGCCGCCACGGCCTCCTTCAGGTCGCGGCCCTTGAGCAGTTCCATGACGATCCACGGCCTGCCGTCCTCCGACAGCACGTCGTGGATCGTGATGATGCCGGGATGGCGCAGCTGGGCGGCGGCCATCGCCTCGCGCATCGACCGCTGCAGCGCCTCGGCGCGCCCGGCCGGATCGAGGGACTGCGGAAGCAGTACTTCCTTGATGGCGACCTGGCGGTCGAGCAGCTCGTCGTGGGCGAGCCAGATGGTCCCCATGCCTCCCTGGCCGAGCGCTCGAAGCACTCGATAACGGCCTGCGATCGTTGTTTCCCCCTGACCAGGCACGCACGTGACCATAGTGTTTATTGTTTCAAGTTGGCTATATTTCGATCCCTAACTGACCTATTCGTAATCATTGACTCCAGGATGTGGTCATGATCCAGAGTCCGGACGCGCCCCCGGTTCCCCCGCCGTCCTACTGGCCGGACGCGGGCCACCAGCCACCCTCCGGGTCGAAGCCGCCGGGCTGGGCCAAGGGGATCCTGGCGGGTGCGGCGGTCGTGGCGCTCGTCGGCGGGCTGGCGGTCGGGCTGCGCGACGTGGGCTCCTCCTCCCCGCCGCCACTGGCCGAGCCGTCCTTCGCGCCGCCGTCCCTGGACCTGCCCTCCGGGCTGCCGTCCGAGCTGCCGTCCGAGCTGCCGTCGGAATCCGCCTCCGTCTCGGAGTCGCCCACCCCCAGCGCCACCTCGACCTACCCGCCGCTGAAGGCGGTGCCCGAGGTGTGCGACCTGCTGCCGGAGACCCTCATCGCCAAGCTGGCGCCCAAGGCGGTGTCGGAGCCCGGCGTGCAGAAGGACGGCTACGGCGCCCTCCGCAAGGGGTGCGAGTGGACGCAGAAGACCTGGAACAAGACGGGCACGGTGCCGCTGCGCTCCATCCACCTGTCGGTCAACGTCTGGCCCAGCGTCGACGACGCCCGCGGGGACTTCGAGGATCAGATCCGCTCGATGAAGGACATGGCGGGCACCAAGGAGGAGAACCCCGGCCTGCGCTACCTGAGCACGTACGCCCCGATGAAGGACTTCGCGGGGGTCGGTGACGAGGCGCACGCCATGTACACCTCGAACCTCAAGGGCACCACCAACGTGTGGGCGGAGGTCGTCGCCGGCAACGCCACGCTGGAGATCCGCTACTTCGGCACGGACTTCCCCAACGGCGACATCCTCGCCCAGGGCGACAAGGTCAAGCCGGTGCCGGAGGACGTGCTGATCAAGGGCGCGCAGGACGTGGCCGCCCAGGCCGTCAAGGCCCTCACCAGCTGACTTCGTACGGCGGGCGTCACCGGCGGGTCGGGGGGTGGCCGGCCGTACGGATGCCTATGCTTGTCGGTGAGTGGCAGGTGCGGGAAAGCGGGTGCCCAAGTGGACGGGCGAGGCGAAAACGATCTAGTGTCACGTGCCATGACGTCTGAGGATCTCCTGATCAGGAGGGCTGAGAAGACCGATGCGGACGAGATCTTCGCGCTCGCCCACGAGTTCGGGCTGACGTTCCGCCCCGAGCGGGAGGCCTTCGACGTGGCCCTGCCCCAGCTGCTGCGCAACGACGATGCGCTGCTGCTCGCCGCGGTGGTCGGTGGACACGTGCACGGCTACCTGCTGGGGTTCGTGCATCTCACGCTCTTCGCGAACGGGCCGGTGGCCTGGGTCGAGGAGGCCATGGTCCAGACGGGCTCGCGCCGGCAGGGCATCGGGCGGGCGCTGCTGGTCGAATTCGAGGCGTGGGCGCGCTCGCGCGAAGCCGGATATGTGGCGATGGCCACACGCAGGGCGCCCGAGTTCTACCACGCGCGCGGCTATGAGGCCTCGGCGACGTTCTATCGCAAGGTATTGCGCTGACCAACCTGTCGTATCCAGATGGCATCCTTGCCGTGTGAGTATCCACACGGTGAGCCCGGTGTTCGTCGGGCGCTCGGGCGAGCTGGCGGCGCTCGGCCGCGCGCTGGCGCAGGCACGTTCCGGGGCCTCGTCCACCGTGCTGATCGGCGGCGAGGCGGGCGTCGGCAAGACCCGTCTGATCAAGGAGTTCACCGACCGCGCGGGCGATGCCCGGATTCTGGTGGGCGGCTGCCTGGAGCTGGGCACCGACGGCCTGCCGTTCGCACCCTTCACGGCGGTGCTGCGCACGCTGGTGCGCGATCTCGGGCGTGACGCGATCGCGGCGATGGTGCCCGGCGGCACCACGCGCGGGCTGGCTCGGCTGCTGCCGGAGTTCGGCGAGCCCGACCGCGACGGCGCCGAGGCGCGGGCGCGGCTCTTCGAGCAGGTGCTCGGCCTGCTGGAGCGGCTCACCGAGGACGAGCCGGTCATCCTGGTCATCGAGGACGCGCACTGGGCCGACCGCTCCACCCGCGACCTGCTGTCCTTCCTGGTCCGCTACCAGCGTTCCGACGCCCCCATGCTGATCGTGGTCACCTACCGCGCCGACGAGCTGCACCGCACCCATCCGCTGCGGCCGCTGCTGGCCGAGCTGGGGCGGGTCGCCTGGGTGACCAGGCTGGAGCTGCGCCGCCTGTCGCGCAGGGAGGTGATCGCGCAGGCCGCCGGCATCCTGGAGCACGAGCCGTCCGCCGCCGAGATGGACGAGATCTACGAGCGCAGCGAGGGCAACCCGCTGTTCGTCGAGGCGCTGCTGGTCGAGGGCGGCGGCGACGCGCTGCCCGAGTCGCTGCGCGACCTGCTGCTCGCCAGCGTCGAGCGGCTGCCCGACGAGACGCAGGAGCTGCTCAGGGTGGCCAGCGCCGGCGGCCAGCGCATCGAGCACGCCCTGCTGTCGGCGGTGGCCCAGCTCGACGACGGCGCGCTCAACCGGGCGCTGCGCCCGGCCGTGGCCGGCAACGTGCTGGTCGTCGACGGCGAGGGCTACGCCTTCCGGCACGCGCTGATCCGCGAGGCGCTCCACGACGACCTGCTGCCCGGCGAGCACACCCGCCTGCACACCCGCTTCGCCGAGGCGCTCGAGAAGGACCTGTCGATCCTGCCCGCGCCGCGCGGCGCCATCGAGCTGGCCTACCACTGGCACGCCGCGCACGACTCCACCTGGGCGCTGATCAGCGCCTGGCGCGCGGCCGCCGCCGCCCGCAAGTCCGCCGCCTACGACGAGCAGCTCACCATGATGTCCCGCGTCCTGGAGCTGTGGGACCAGGTGCCCGACGTCGCCGAGCGCATCGGCGCCGACCACGCCGAGGTGCTGCGTCTCACCAGTACGGTCGCCCACCTGGCGGGCGAGTACGAGCGCGCCATCGCGCTGGCCGGCGCCGCGTTGGCCGAGGTCGACCAGGAGACCGACCCCATCCGCGCCGCCCGGATGCTGCGCCAGCGCGGCCTGACCCGCTACGACTTCGGACGCCACGGCTTCATCGACGACCTGCGGCAGGCCGCGGCGCTGGTGCCGGCCGAGCCGCCCAGCCGCCTGCGCGCCCAGGTGCTGGAGAGCCTGGCCCGCATGCTGCACACCCCCGAGGACTGGGACGAGAAGATCGCCACGGCCGAGCAGGCCATGCGCATCGCGCACGAGGTCGGCGACGGACGCACCGAGTCCCACGCGCTCATCACGCTGACCTGGGCGCGCTGCCGCTACTCGCAGATCGAGGTCCAGCTCGGCGCGTTCGCCGAGGCCAACAGGATCGCCATCCGCGCCGAGGCCTACAACGCGCTGCTGCGCAGCGCGATCTCCGAGTCCGACGCGCTGGAGGGCGCCGGCTGGCACGAACGCGCCGCCCAGGTCGCCCGCAACGGCATCGCCGAGGCCGACCGCTACGGCCTGGCCCGCACGTCGGGCACCTTCCTGTCGATCAACCTGGCCGAGCCGCTGGTCTCGCTCGGCCGCTGGGACGAGGCGCTCGAGGTGGTCGAGCACGCGGTCGACCTCTCCCCGCCCGCGCCCTACCGGGCCAGCCTGCAGGGGTTCGCCTTCGACATCGCCCTCGCCAGGGGTCAGCTCGACCGGGCCGACACGCTCTTCGCCGCCACCCGCAGCGTGCTGTCGCGCGGCTCGTACCGGGCCCAGACGATCCTGCCGCAGGCGCGCCGCGAGATCGAGCTCCTCACCGCGCACGGCCGCCTCGACGAGGCCCGCCACATCGCGCTCCGCACCCTGCGCGAGCAGGACCTGACGGCCAGCCCTCGCTACGCGTGGCCGGTCCTGGTCGCGTGCGCGCGGCTGGAGTCGGCGCCTCTGGAGGAACTGCGGTCGCTGGCGTCGTGGCTGGACGCCGAAGGCGACCTCCAGCAGGCCCTCCGCCTCACCTTCCACGCCCTCACCGGCCTCACCCTCCCGCCAGAGGCCACCCCGAAGACCCCTACGGATGCGCCTCCCGCCGACTTGGTCGAAGGGGTTCCCGCGACTCTTGACGGCGCGTCGGCTCCGGCTTCTTACGCTGAGACCGCAACTTCTGACCGTGTGGCCATGGAGGACGCTTCGGCTTCTGGCGGCGTGGCCACCGAAGATGCTTCGACCTCCGGCGGTGCCGGGGCGCCTGGCAGGGCCGTGACCTCTGCGGATGCGGCACCGTCCGGCGTTCCCACGGTCACCCGGAATGCCGTGGCTTCCGGCGGCGTGGTCGGTGGAGGTCCTGCGGGTTCTGGCGGTGCACCGGCCACGGCTGACGGCAGGGGTGTTCCGGGTCGGAATGCGGTGTCCGGCGGGGTTGCCGCTCGTCGCGGAGGCGCGTCGGTTTCGGGGCTCGAGGCCGTGGCGGATACCCCGGCATGGCGGGTCGAGGCCTGGGACGCGGCGGTGGAGGCTTGGGCGGAGCTGCGGCAACCGTACTCGGAGGCCTGGGCGTTGCTGGGCGGGGCACACGCGGCGGTGACGGCCGGTGACAGGCAGGGTGCGGCATCGCGGCTGACCCGAGCGCGAGAACTAGCGGAGCAACTCGGCGCGGCACCGCTGACGGCGGAGCTCGACGACCTGGCCCGCCGAGCCAGGATCGCGATCGCGGACGAGCCCGTGCCTCAGGGCCAGCCGCTCGGACTCACTGCCAGGGAGCTGGAAGTCCTGTCACAGGTAGCCGACGGCCGCAGCAACCGGGAGATCGCCGCCGAGCTCTTCATCTCGGTCAAGACGGTCAGCGTCCACGTCTCCAACATCCTGTCCAAACTAGGCGTGGCCTCCCGCACAGAGGCCGCCGCCACAGCGCACCGCCTCCACCTCTTCCCCCTCGACTAAGGGGTGTTGCAAGCGCGGGAACTGGCGGAGCAACTGGGCGCGGGGTCGCCGACGGCGGAGCTCGGCGACCTGGCCCGGCGCGCCAGGATCGCCATCGCGGACGAGCCCGTCCCCCAGGGCCCGCCGCTCGGACTCACCGCGAGGGAGCTGCAAGTCCTGTCACAGGTAGCCGACCGCCGCAGCAACCGGGACATCGCCGCCGAGCTCTTCATCTCGGTCAAACGGTGAGCGTCCACGTCCCCAACATCCTGTCCAAACTAGACGTAGCCTCCCCGAGCCGAGGCCGCCGCCACAACCCACCGCCTCTACCTCTTCCTCTAGTTCTAGGCGCTGGCACGCCCCCGTACGGCAAGGGAGAACCCCACCGCGGTGTCATGAGCCTTAGGCCATAGGTGGGCCGAGAGCTCTCAAGGAAACCGCCTGCTGAAACGACCAGGCCGTGCGGGGGAGAGGGAGTCTCACCCGCACGGCGGGTTAGAGGTCGCCGAGGCCGAGCTGGCGGGCGATCAGCATGCGCTGGACCTCACTGGTGCCCTCGCCGATCTCCAGGATCTTCGCGTCGCGGTAGAAGCGGCCGACGGGGAACTCGTTCATGAAGCCGTACCCGCCGAAGACCTGGGTGGCGTCACGGGCGTTGTCCATGGCGGCGTTGGAGGAGACCAGCTTGGCGATGGCCGCCTCCTTCTTGAACGGCACCCCTGCCAGCATCTTCTCGGCGGCGTGGTAGTAGGCCAGGCGGGCGGTGTGGGCCCGCGCCTCCATGTCCGCGATCTTGAACTGGATGGCCTGGTAGTGGCCGATCGGGTGGCCGAAGGCCTTCCTGTCGCGCACGTAGTGCAGGCACTCGTCGACACAGCCCTGCGCCAGGCCGACGCTGAGGGCCGCGATGGCGATGCGGCCCTCGTCGAGGGTCTGCAGGAACTGGGCGTAGCCGCGGCCGCGCTGGCCGAGCAGGTTCGCGGCGGGGACGCGGCAGTCGGAGAAGGACAGCTCGCGGGTGTCCGAGGCGTTCCAGCCGACCTTGGAGTACTTCTTCGACACGGTGAAGCCGGGCGTGTCGCTGGGCACGAGGATCGTGGAGATCTCCCGTTCGCCGGTGAGCGCGGCCACGCCGATGACGCCGGTGATGTCGGTGCCGGAGTTGGTGATGAACGCCTTGGTCCCGTTGATGACCCACTCGGCGCCGTCGAGGCGGGCGGTGGTGCGCATGCCGCCTGGCACGTCGGAGCCGCCGCCCGGCTCGGTCAGGCCGAAGGCGCCGAGCACCTGGCCGGTGGCCATCCTGGGCAGCCAGGCCTGCTTCTGCTCCTCGGTGCCGAAGCGGTAGATGGGCATGGCGCCGAGCGAGACCGCGGCCTCCAGCGTGATCGAGACGCTGGAGTCGACCCTGGCCAGCTCCTCCAGCGTCAGGCACAGCGCGAAGTAGTCGCCGCCCATGCCGCCGTACTCCTCGGGGAGCGGCAGGCCGAACAGTCCCATCGTCCCCATCTGGCGCACGATGTCGTAGGGGAACTCCTCGCGCTCGTAGTAGCCGCCGATCACCGGCGCGACCACGTCGCGGGCGAACGCCTCGACGGTCTTGCGCAGCTCCTCGTACTCGTCGTTCAGCATGGGCCTATTCCTTCTTCGTGAGTGCTTGGACGACTCGGGATGGGCTGGGTCGGCCCAGCCGCTGCGCCAGCCAGCCGCTCGTGGCGACCAGCTTGTCCAGGTCGAGTCCCGTCTGGATGCCCAGGCCGTGCAGCATCCAGACCAGGTCCTCGGTGGCGAGGTTGCCGGTGGCCGACTCCGCGTAGGGGCAGCCGCCGATCCCGCCGGTCGAGGCGTCCACGACGGTGACACCGGCGCGCAGTGCGGCGAGGGTGTTGCCGAGCGCCTGGCCGTAGGTGTCGTGGAAGTGCACGGCCAGCCGGGAGGGGTCGCCGAACGCCTCGATCAGCGCCTTGACGTGGCCGGGGGTGCCGACGCCGATGGTGTCGCCGAGCGAAAGCTCGTGGCAGCCCAGTTCGAGCAGCCGGGTGCCCACCCTGACGACCTGGTCGATCGGGGTGGGGCCCTCCCACGGGTCGCCGAAGACCATCGACACGTAGGCGCGCACCCGCACGTCGTTGTCCAGCGCCCGGGCGACCACCGGCTCGAACATCTCGAACTGGCTCTCCAGGCTGCGGTTGAGGTTCTTGGCGGCGAACGTCTCTGTGGCGCTGGCGAACACGGCGATCTCGTCGACCTCGAGCGCCAGCGCGCGGTCCAGGCCGCGCTCGTTGGGCACCAGCACCGGATAGCGGACGCCGGGCCTGCGGTGGAGCCTGGTCAGCAGGTCCTCGGCGTCGGCGAGCTGCGGCACCCACTTCGGGTGCACGAAGCTGGTCGCCTCGATCACCTTGTGCCCGGCGTCGGCCAGCCGGTCGATGAACTCGGCCTTGACCTCGACGGGCACGATCGCCGACTCGTTCTGCAGCCCGTCGCGCGGCCCCACCTCGTAGATCGTGACGTGGTGCGGCAGCCCGTCGAGCGGATAGGCCGTCATGACTCCTCCTCGTGGACCACGGCCAGCACGGCGTCCATGTCGACCGGCTGCCCGACCTTGACCGCGAGCTCGGTGACCACGCCGTCGCGCGGCGCGGTGATCGTGTGCTCCATCTTCATCGCCTCCACGATGAGCAGCGGCTGCCCCTCGGCGACCTGGTCGCCCTGCTGCGCCTTCACCACCAGCACGGTGCCGGGCATCGGCGACCTGACCACGCCGTCGGCGGCGCCCGCCGCGCCCGGCCTGTCACCCGGGTCGCCGATCAGGTGCCGGGTGAAAACCCAGCTCCTGCCGTCCCTGCCCAGCCACAGCGTCTCGCCGTCACGCGCCGCCGCATAGCGCGTGGTACGGCCGGCCAGCTCGACCGCCACGCCGTCCGGAAGCCTGAAGAGCCGGGCGGGCACGCCCTCGACCTCGGCGGAGACCTCCGGCAGGCCGCGCACCCTGATCGCGTGCACCTCGCCCCTGGACTCCAGCCGCCACGTCGTCCAGGCGGGCTCCCCCACCCGCCAGCCGTCGGTGACCTCCCACGGGTCGGCTCCCTGCGGAACCGCGTGGAACACCAGCGCCGCGGCGGCGGCCACGTCCTCGGGCAGCTCCGCCGTACCGACCAGCTCCGGCAGGACCCGCTCCACCAGGCCGGTGTCCAGCTCCCCCGCCCGGACCGCGGGGTGGGCGGCCAGCGCCCGCAGGAACGGGACGTTGGTGGTGACGCCCAGCACGACCGTCTCTCCCAGTGCCCGGTCGAGCACCCGCAG
Organism: Nonomuraea sp. NPDC050536; assembly: GCF_044457685.1. Taxonomy (NCBI): domain Bacteria; kingdom Bacillati; phylum Actinomycetota; class Actinomycetes; order Streptosporangiales; family Streptosporangiaceae; genus Nonomuraea; species Nonomuraea sp. NPDC050536. The sequence goes on along the minus strand of NZ_JBITHD010000001.1, from coordinate 1,029,671 downwards.
CGCGTCTTCCCGCTCCGGCGCCCAGGCGATCACCTTGGACAGCATCGGGTCGAACTCGGACCCGACCACGCCGCCCTCGGCCAGCCCGGAGTCCACCCGCACCCCGGCGGGCTCGCGCAGGGCCAGCACCCGGCCGCCGGTGGGCAGGAACCCGCGCTCGGGATCCTCGGCGTAGACGCGCGCCTCGACGGCGTGGCCGCGCAGCCGTACCTCCTCCTGCGCGAGGGGCAGCGGCTCGCCGGCGGCCGCCCGGAGCTGGAGCTCGACCAGGTCCAGGCCCGTCACCAGCTCGGTGACCGGGTGTTCGACCTGCAGGCGGGTGTTCATCTCCATGAAGTGGTAGTCGCCGGTGGTGCCGTCGACGATGAACTCGACCGTGCCGGCGCCCACGTAGCCCACGGATCGGGCCGCGTCCACGGCGGCCGCGCCCATGCGGGCGCGCATCTCCGCGGAGACGAAGGGCGACGGGGCCTCTTCGATGATCTTCTGGTGGCGGCGCTGGAGGCTGCACTCGCGCTCGCCCAGGTGGATCACGTTGCCGTGGGTGTCGGCCATGACCTGGATCTCGATGTGGCGCGGGCTGTCGATATAGCGCTCGATCAGCAGCGTGCCGTCGCCGAAGGCGTTCACGGCGGTGCGGCGGGCCGACTCGAGCGCGGCGGGCAGCTCCGCGGCCGACCGGACGACGACCATGCCCTTGCCGCCGCCGCCCGCCGACGGCTTGATCAGTGCCGGGAACTCCGACCACGTCTCCAGGGATTCGGCGCTGCCGGGCACGACGGGGACGCCGGCGGCGGCCACGGTGGCCTTGGCGCGGATCTTGTCGCCCATCGCGTCGATGGCCCGGGGCGGCGGGCCGATGAAGACCAGGCCGGCCTCGGCGCACCTGCGGGCGAACTCGGCGTTCTCGGCCAGGAAGCCGTAGCCGGGATGGACGGCCTGCGCGCCGCAGGCCACGGCCGCCGCCACGATCGCCTCCATATCCAGATATTTCGGGATCTGGAGGGCTTGGTCGGCGTGCCGTACGTGGAGATCGTCGGAAGCGGTGTGGACCGCGACCGAGGCGATGCCCAGCCTGCGAAGCGTGGCGATGATCCGGACGGCGATCTCGCCCCGGTTGGCGATGAGGACTGTGGAGAACATGGTCACATCCGGAAGACGCCGTAGCCGGCGGGTTCGAGTGGCGCGTTTGCCGCGGCCGACAGGGCCAGGCCGAGCACGGTGCGGGTGTCGAGCGGGTCGATGACGCCGTCGTCCCACAGCCTGGCGGTGGAGTAGTACGGATTGCCCTGGTGCTCGTACTGGGCACGGATCGCGTCGGCGTCCGCGTTGCCGACCGTGGTCAGGACGTTGGCCGCCTGCTCGCCGCCCATGACGGAGATGCGGGCGTTCGGCCACATCCACAGGAACCTGGGCGAGTACGCCCGCCCGGACATGGCGTAGTTGCCCGCGCCGAAGGACCCGCCGATCACGACGGTGAACTTGGGCACCCGGGCGCAGGAGACCGCGGTGACCATCTTGGCGCCGTGCTTGGCGATGCCGCCCGCCTCGTAGGCCTTGCCGACCATGAAGCCGCTGATGTTCTGCAGGAAGACCAGGGGAATTTTGCGCTGGTCGCACAGCTCGATGAAGTGCGCGCCCTTGAGCGCCGACTCGCTGAACAGGATCCCGTTGTTGGCGATGATCCCCACCGGGTGCCCGTGGATGTGCGCGAACCCGGTCACCAGCGTCGAGCCGTACTCGGCCTTGAACTCCAGCAGCCGCGACCCGTCCACGATCCTGGCGATCACCTCGCGCACGTCGTACGGCTGGCGCGTGTCGGCGGGAACGATCCCGTACAGGTCGTGCGGGTCGAGCCGGGGCTCCTCGGGTGCGATCCGCTCCCACGGCGGCGACGCCTTCGGCGCCAGGGTGGAGACGATGTCGCGGACGATGGCCAGCGCGTGCGCGTCGTCCTCGGCCAGGTGGTCGGTGACGCCGCTGATCCGGGAGTGCAGGTCGCCGCCGCCCAGCTCCTCCGCCGTGACCTCCTCGCCGGTGGCCGCCTTCACCAGCGGCGGGCCGCCCAGGAAGATCGTGCCCTGGTCGCGCACGATGACCGCCTCGTCGCTCATCGCGGGCACGTACGCGCCGCCCGCCGTACAGGAGCCGAGGACGGCGGCGATCTGCGGGATGCCGCGCGCGGACATCGTGGCCTGGTTGTAGAAGATGCGGCCGAAGTGCTCGCGGTCGGGGAAGACCTCGTCCTGCTTGGGGAGGAACGCTCCACCGGAGTCGACCAGGTAGACGCAGGGCAGGCGGTTGTGCAGCGCCACCTCCTGCGCGCGCAGGTGCTTCTTGACGGTGATCGGGTAGTACGTGCCGCCCTTGACCGTGGCGTCGTTGGCCACGACGACGCACTCGCGGCCGCTGACCCGGCCGACGCCGGTGATGATCCCGGCGGCCGGCGCCTGGTCGTCGTAGAGGCCGTTGGCCGCCAGCGGCGACAGCTCGAGGAAGCGCGAGCCGGGGTCGAGCAGGCCGTCGACGCGGTCGCGCGGCAGCAGCTTGCCGCGCGCCTCGTGGCGCTGCCGCGAACGCTCGGGACCGCCGAGCGCGGCCACGGCCAGACGCTCGCGCAGGTCGGCGGCCAGCCGCTCGTTGAGCTCGGCGTTGGCCTTGAACGCCTCGCTCCCCGAAGCGGCGGCGGACTTCATGACCGGCCAATCGCTCATGCTCGGCATGTTAGTCATCATTAACTCATTCGTCTAGAATGTGAGACGTGGCCACTCCTACCCGCAACCGCCGCACCGAGATCCTCGAGGCGGCCGCCAGGCTGTTCGCCGCCCGCGGCTTCCACGGAGTCACCATCGAGGACATCGGCGGCGCCGTCGGGGTGTCGGGTCCCGCGCTGTACCGGCACTTCAGCGGCAAGGACGCGCTGCTCGCCGAGATGCTGCTCGACATCAGCTCCCGGCTGCGCGGCTCGGCCGCGGCGGTGGTGACGACGGCGGCCACGCCCGCCGAGATGCTCGACGCGCTGCTGAACGTGCAGATCACCTTCGCACTCGAGCAGCCGGCGCTGATCACCGTGCACGACAGGGAGCTGGGCAACGTGCCCGACCAGGAGCGGCGGCAGATCAGGCGGCTGCAGCGGCTCTACGTCGAGGAGTGGGTGACCGTGCTGGCCGAGCTGCACCCGGGCACGCCCGCCGCCCGCCTGCGCGCGGCCACGCACGCCGTGTTCGGCCTGCTCAACTCCACCCCGCACAGCGCCGGCGAGCTGCCTTCCCAGGCGATGCGGCCACTGCTGCGCGCGATGGCGCGCGCAGCGCTCCACGCGTCAGTTAACGGTCACTAACATCCCTGTTCCCCTCAGAACATAGGCCTTGCTGGGCGGCGCGGCGACGTACGGCTGGCCCTGCTGAGGCTGCTGGGCGAGGGGCCGAGGAACGGCTACCAGATGATCCAGGACATCGAGGCGCGCAGCCGCGGCATCTGGCGGCCCAGCCCCGGCTCGATCTACCCGGCGTTGCAGCAGCTTGAGGACGAGGGCCTCCATGCTGCTGCAGCCGGTGCTGTGGCTGTGTCATGGGCACCGGGCTGGGGCGCTCCTGGACCGTATCGCACCGGCTCGGGCCGGGCCTTCGGTTGATCTGGCGGAGCGTCAGGCAGGGTTCTACGCTCGTGGGGCGAATGCGGCGGGCGGTTGAGCCGTGAGGTATCCCCGGGTGGGGAGACGAGGGGAGTGCTTCGTGTCGAGGGCGGCGTTTCGGTTTCCTCCATTGCAGTCGAACGATCCGGACAGTCTCGGGGGCTTTCGGCTGGTGGCGCGGCTGGGCGAGGGCGGTATGGGCCAGGTGTTTCTCGCTCTCTCCCCCGGCGGGCAGCCTGCGGCCGTGAAGGTGATCCGTCACGAGTTCGCCAGGGACGCGGAGTTCGGGCAGCGGTTCGCGCGCGAGGTGGGTGCCGCACAGAAGGTGCGTGGGGCCCACCTCGCGCCGTTGCTGGACGCCGACCCCCAAGCCGAGCGGCCATGGCTGGCCACGACCTACGTGGCCGGGCCGACCCTGCGGGACCTGGTGGTCGATCACGGGCCGCTGCCGACCGAGCAGGTGATGCTGCTGGCCTGGGGCATCGCCCACGCCCTCGCCGACATCCACGCCGCGAAGGTAGTGCATCGGGATCTCAAGCCCGGAAACATCATGCTGGACGAGAGCGGTCCGAAGGTCATCGACTTCGGCATCGTCAAATCCCTGACGCAGTCGGCGACTTACAGCAGCCACTCCACCCGGATCGGCACCCCGCTGTACATGTCGCCCGAGCAGGCCGGAGGCCGCGCCGTCGGTGCGGCCTCCGACGTCTTCGCTCTCGGTTCCACCCTGTACTTCCTCACCACCGGTCGTGAGGCGTTTGCCGCGGAGAACGAGTGGGCCGTTTCCCACCGCGTCGTCGCGGACGACCCGGACGTGTCGGCCCTCGCCCCACCCCTACGCCAACTGATCGCCGCCTGCCTGCACAAGGACCCCGACCAGCGCCCGGCACCGGTATATGTGCGGAAGTGGTGTGAGGAGGAGCTGGGTGTCGTGCTCGGTCCGGGCGCCTGGATGAGGATCACCGGTGCCCGCGCGGCGATCCAGGCGCGCACCAGCGCATTGCGCGCCCTCACCGTCACCGGCTCGGAAGCGGTCGGCTCCGTCTCCCGCGATCAGCCCGATTCCCCGCGTGTCAGCGGGGGCGGCGGGACGCTGGGGGCAAGGCCCGCCGCCTCGTCGGCCCCCGCTGTGGTGACGCATGCTCAGAAACCTGCGCAGCTGGCGCAACCGACCGCGCCCGTGTCGACGGGCGGCGTGATCGCCACCCATGTGACAGAGATCCTTCTGGCAGCGGGAGCGCTCGTCTGGGCGAGCTTCCTGCCGATCTTGTCGGAGTCCTGGAAGGAGACGTCCTCCGGCGCTCAGGTGGCGCGTGTGATCGAGTCCTTCAACCTGCGCCACCCGTGGGAATCGGTTTCCAGCGGCATCCCCGGAGTGGCAGCAGACTGGCAGCTGATACCGATTGAGGTCATCGGCACAGCGGCCGGGCTCGTCTTGGCACTCCTGTTCCTGCTGAGGTTTGCCAGGGAGCCCGACCTTCGGAAGCGGGGCTCGGCGGCCGGCATTGCCTGTTCGGCGTGGATCGTCCTCGTTGCGTTCTTCAATCTGTTCCTGCTCTCGATGACACTCGGCCTGGAGCTTTCGGACGACAACCCGGCATACACGGTTCGAAGTGTGTACATGCCTGGAGGATGGTTGCTACTTCTGGCAAACGGCCTGATAGCCGACGCGCTCCGGCGCACGCAGCGATACCTCGTGCGGCGGGCAGCGGGCAGCGCCTGACGCTCGGCACGTTACCCGCTCATCCACCTGGCCCTCCTCGGCGTCGGCATCGCCGAGTTCCGCCGTGCCGAGTAAGCGCGAAGGCCCGGGACTCGCGTCCCGGGCCTTGCGTCGTTCAGCGGATGTCAGCGCTTGACGCTGACGTAGTCCGTGCGGCTGGTGTCGCCGTAGAAGTCGGCGTCACCCCTGAACACCATCTTCCAGGTGCCGGACTTCCACGCCTTGACCTTGGTGTAGAGCTTGCCGCTGTCCGTCGACCACACCGTCTTGACGTACTGCCAGTGCGTCGAGCCCTTGGGCTTGAAGTACAGCCGCACCTTGGCGCCGTACCCCTCCCAGGTGCCCGCGTCGTCGATCTGCAGCTTGCCCTTGAAGCGCAGGTAGTGCCCGCGCTTGACAGGCTCGGGGTAGGCGTTGAACTTGATCAACCGGCTGTCCGACTTGGCCGCCGGAGGCGGGGTCGGCTGGTTGACCGTGACCCAGTCGGCGTCGCTCACCGAGCCGTTGACGCCGTGGTCGCCGCGGAAGACGGCACGCCACCAGCCGGACTCCACCGCCGTCGCGGTGGCCAGGAACCGGCCGTTGCGACCGGTCACGTCGCTGGTCACGTACTCCCACCGGTCCGAGCCGCCGGCCTTGAAGAAGATCGAGACCCGCTCGCCCGGCAGCGGGTCCCAGCCCGACGCCTGTAGGACCCCGGTGAAGGTGAGCCTGTCGCCCTTGTTCACCGGCTCCGGGTAGGCGTCGAAGCCGACGATCCGGCTGTCGCGGTTGCGGAACCTGACGTCGACGCGGTCGGTGTCGCTGACCGAGGACCGGGCGAACTTGTTGCCCGCGAACTCGGCCCGCCACCACCCGGTGGCGTCGGCCCGCACCTTGGTGGCGAACCAGCCACTGTCACGCGTCGTGGCCGTGGTGACGTGGCGGAACGCGTCCGTCCCCTTCTCGCGGAAGGTGATGGTCACGCTCTGCCCGCCGTACCCCTGGCCGTTGGCGAGCAGCCGGCCGGAGACCCGGATGAGGTCGCCCTTGCTGACCAGGTCGGGGGTCGCGTCGAAGTCGACGATCTTCGTGTCGAGGGCCTTGCGGACCTCGAACGTGCCGCGGGTCGAGCTCTCGTCCTTGTCGCCGTGGGCGATGGCCAGGAAGCTCCACTTCCCGGCGTCCTTGGCGTCGAAGGACTTGGTGCCCGTCCACTTCGTCTCGCTGCCGTGCGGCGACGGCGTCAGCGCGACGGGGGTGCCGACGCTGACATCACCGGGGGCCTTGAGCTGCAGCTCGGCCTTGCCGGCGTCCTTGGTGGTGAACGAGAAGGTCGCCGTCACGGGATTGTCGAAGACGACGATCGGGGGACCTGGACTGATGTCCACGTCGGAGATGACGGGGGCTTTCGCCCCCGCCGCTGCCGAGGCCGCGGGTGCCAGGGCTAGCGCCCCGGCGCCCACTGCGAGCGCGACGGCAGCAACACGGATGCGTTGCAACATTCGGGTTCCTTTCTGGACCCCAACTGGTTGAAACGCGGCATTGAGGGTGCCACGCATATCTCTCAAGTAGACGTTCGGACCGCCTAAAAGGTTGGTAATTCTGACAATCTGTTATTAATCCGGGTCAATCGGACCGGTCCATAACATGTCACCTCCGACGGGGAGACGCGGGCGGTACCTGGGAGACATAATCGGCCTGTGGCGCGCGACACTGTTGAGACTCATTTCACCCAGGCGGTTGCGACACTGAAGGCGGGCGTGCCGCGAGATCCCGCCCGGCCCGTCCGTGACGGGACCGCGCTGACGGGCGAGCAGTGCCTGCGCCTGTTCCACCGTCAGCTCGACAGCAGGCTCCTGGACATCGCGGCCCGATGGCTGCGTGAGCAGGACGAGGGCTTCTACACGATCGGCTCGGCCGGCCACGAGGGCAACGCCGCCGTGGCCGCGGCGCTGCGGCCGCAGGACCCCGCCCTGCTGCACTACCGGTCCGGCGCCTTCTACCTGACGCGTTCCGAGCAGGCGGGGCGGCTGCCCGAGCAGGGCCTCCGCGACGTGCTGATGGGGCTGACCGCGTCATCGGAGGAGCCGATCGCCGGCGGCAGGCACAAGGTTTTCGGACATCCCGATCTGGCGATCATCCCGCAGACCTCGACCATCGCCAGCCATCTGCCGCGCGCCGTGGGCGTCGCGTTCGCCATCGAGCGCGCCCGCGCGCTGGACATGCCCTCGCCCTGGCCGCACGACGCGATCACGGTGTGCAGCTTCGGCGACGCCTCGGTCAACCACGCCACCGCCCTGTCGGGGTTCAACACCGCCGCCTACGCCACCTACCAGGGGCAGTCGCTGCCGATCCTGTTCGTGTGCGAGGACAACGGCATCGGCATCAGCGTCCGCACGCCCAGGGGATGGGTGGAGGCCGCGGCGCGGCGGCCCGGCATCGAGTACTTCGCGGCCGACGGCTGCGACCTGGCCGACGCCTACGACACGGCCCGCAGGGCGGCCGAGTACGTGCGCACCCACCGCTCCCCCGCGTTCCTGCACCTGAGCACGGTCCGGCTGATGGGCCACGCGGGCTCGGACGTGGAGAGCGCGTACCGCACGCAGCGGGAGATCAGGGCCGACCTCGAGCTCGACCCGCTGGTCAGGACCGCGCGCCTGCTCGTCGAGGCCGGGCTGCTGACGGCCGAGCAACTGCTCAAGGAGTACGAGTCCGCCCGCGAGCACATCCTGCGCATAGCGCTCGAGACCACGCGCAGCCCGCGCCTGGAGTCGGCCGAGCAGGTCATGGCGACGATCGCGCCGCGCCGCGCCGACATGATCGCCAAGATCAGCCCGGTCGCGGCCGAGACCTCGGCCAGGGAGAAGGCCTTCAACGGCACGCTGCCCGAGGCGGAGAAGCCGCTCACGCTGTCGCAGGCCATCAACCGCACGCTCGCCGACGCGCTCGCCGTCTACCCGGAGATGATGGTCTTCGGCGAGGACGTGGCCAAGAAGGGCGGCGTCTACGGCGTCACCCGCGGCCTGCAGAAGCGCTTCGGCCCTGGGCGGGTCTTCGACACGCTGCTCGACGAGCAGGCCGTGCTCGGGCTCGCGCTCGGCGCCGGGGTGTCGCAGATGCTGCCCGTGCCCGAGATCCAGTACCTGGCCTACCTGCACAACGCGCTCGACCAGATCCGCGGCGAGGCGGCCACGCTGTCGTTCTTCTCCCAGCACGCCTACCGTAACCCGCTGGTCGTGCGGGTCGCCGGATACGCCTACCAGAAGGGCTTCGGCGGGCACTTCCACAACGACAACGCCATCGGCGCGCTGCGCGACATCCCCGGCCTCGTCATCGCCTCGCCCTCGCGTCCCGACGACGCCGCCGCCATGCTGCGCACGTGCCTGGCCGCCGCGCGCACGGAGGGCTCGGTCTGCGTCTTCCTCGAGCCGATCGCCCTGTACCACACGCGCGACCTGTTCGACGAGGGCGACGGCGGCTGGCTCTCGCCGTACGCGGCGCCGTCGCGCTGGGCCGAGACGCACGTCCCGATCGGGCGGGCGCGCTCCTACGGCGACGGGCGCGACCTGACGATCGTCACCTACGGCAACGGGCTGCGGATGTCGCTGCGCGCGGCGGTCCGGCTCACGCAGGAGGGGTTCAGCTGCCGGGTCCTGGACCTGCGGTGGCTGGCGCCGCTGCCGCTCGAGGACCTGCTGCGGGCGGCCGAGCTCACGGGCAAGGTCCTCATCGCCGACGAGACGCGCCACACCGGGAGCGTTTCCGAGGGGCTCATCGCCGCGCTCGTGGACGCGGGCTTCACGGGGCAGGTGGCCCGGGTGACGTCTTCTGACAGCTTCATCCCGCTCGGCGACGCCGCCAACCACGTGCTGCTCTCCGAGGAGGAGATCGAGGAGGCGGCCCGCAAACTCCTCGTCTGACGCACTCTCCTTCATGCACAGCAGGTTCGTGTACGGCACGCCACCCCACGCACCGCGGCCGAGCTGGCCGCGTGGGTGACGGGCCGCGCCCCCGCCCCGCAAGGTTCGAGCATGCTTTGGTCTGCGTCGAAATGACTCGCGCCTAGCGTGCCGAGTATGGAGCCTGATACTCAGACCTCGGCCGCCCGCGTAGCTTCCTCAAGGCGGCGGGTCGTGCTGGCGGCGACGAGCATGGGGCTGGCGGTCGTCCAGCTCGACGTGAGCGTGGTGAACGTCGCGATCAAGCCCATCGGCGCGTCACTCGGCGGGGGCGTCGCGGCGCTGCAGTGGGTGGTGGACGCCTACACGCTCGCCTTCGCCGCCCTCATCCTCACGGCCGGCTCCCTGGGCGACCGCTTCGGCGCCAGGCGCGTCTTCGTCGCGGGCTTCGCCGTCTTCACGCTCGCCTCGGCGGCCTGCGCGCTGGCCCCGGACGTCACCGCGCTGATCGCCGCCCGGGCGCTGCAGGGGGTCGGCGCCGCCGCGCTGGCCTCGTGCTCGCTCAGCCTCCTCACCCACGCCTACCGCGAGCCCGCGGCCCGCGTCCGCGCGGTCGCCCTCTGGGCCGCGGGCGCCAGCACGGCACTTGCCGCGGGCCCGGTCGCCGGGGGCGCGCTGATCGCCACGCTGGGCTGGCCGTCGATCTTCTTCATCAACCTGCCCATCGGCGTGGCGGGCATCTCCCTGACCCTCCGGTACGCCACGGATCCGCCTCGCCGAGACGGGCGTGCCGCGGTGGATCCGTGGGGGCAGGTCACCGCGGGTGTGGCGTTGACGGCGCTGGCGGGGGCCGCGATCGAGGCGGGGGCGCGCGGCCTGACCGATCCCCTCGTGCTCGGCGGCTTCGCCGTCGCCCTCGTGTCGGGAGCGCTGTTCGTGATCGCCGAGCGCAGGACCCCGCACCCGATGCTGCCGCTGCGCCTGTTCGCCGTGTCGAGGTTCGCGCTGCCGGTGGCCATCGGCCTGCTCGTCAACGTCGCCTTCTACGGCCTGATCTTCGTCTTCAGCCTGTTCTTCCAGCAGGAGCAGCGCCTGTCACCGCTCGAGACGGGGCTGATGTTCACGCCGATGCTGGGCGCGATCGTGGCCGCCAACATCACGGCCGCCCGCCTGGCCAGACGCGTCGCCCCTCGTGCGCTGATCGTCACCGGCGCGCTCCTCCTGGCCGCCGCCTGCCTGGGGATGCTTCCCATCACGGCCTCCACCGGGCCCGCCGTACTCGCCGCGGCGTTCGCCCTGGAAGGCTTCGGCCTGGGCCTGGTCGTCCCCGTCATGACGGCGACTCTGATGAGCAGCGTGGACCACACCCGCTCCGGCGTGGCCGCCGGCACCCTCAACGCCTCTCGCCAGACTGGTAGCCTCCTCGGCGTGGCCGCCTTCGGCTCACTGGCGGCCGAGACCGCCCTCGTGGACGGCCTTCGCGCCGCGCTGCTGATCTCCGCCGTCCTCGCGATCGGCGCCGCCGCCCTGGGGCTCGTGCTGGGTGGGGTGCGCGATCATGAACGCTCACCCTTGTCAAGATCATGACTCGCCGAACGTCGTTCCGCCGTGTCGGCCAATCTCTCCATTAACAAGGTGATCTTCGCTGAGTGAGTGTGGGCCCGTAAAGATCCCCCCGCAAGGAGGCCGCCATGATCCGCGCACTCAACAAGCTGGGCGACCGCATCCTCGACAAACTCCTGCCCTCGGCCGACGCCTCGGCCGCGTGCTGGACCGACTGGTGCTGCAACGGCAAGTTCTGCCGGACCTGCTGCTACCACGACTCCACCGGGACGGTCAGCTGCGGCAGCTTCGACTACTGCTGACGCGTCGTTCCGACCTTCAGTGACAGTCATGCAGTACGTCGCGCTGGCCTGCCGGGTGGCGATAGGCATCGTCTTCCTGGTGGCCGTGCTCGGAAAGCTGCGCGGTAGGTCCGCGTTCGCGGGATTCCGCGCATCCGTGCGAGGCCTGGTCCCGGTGGGGCCGCGGGCCTCCACGGCGCTGAGCGGCGCGATCGTCCTCGCGGAAGGATGCGTCGCCGTACTGCTGGCGATCCCTGGGACGGTGCGGGCCGGCATGCTGCTGGCCGGCACCGTTCTGGTGGGTTTCTGTGCCGGCATCGTCAGGGCGATGCGTTCGGGCACCACGACGCCGTGCCGGTGCTTCGGCGTCACCGGGACGCCGCTCGGCGGGCGCCACCTCATCCGCAACGCCGGGCTCCTCGCGCTCGTCGCCGCCGGGCTCGCGCCGGGGCACCTCTCTCCACAGCCCGCGGGCGTCGCGCTGAGCGTGCTGGCCGGAGCCGTCCTCGCCGTCCTCGTGATCTTCTTCGACGACCTGGCCGATCTGTTCGCCGTCCAGCCGCGCCGCCCTTGAGGAGCGCATGCCGTACCTCGTCACCACCCCTAAGGAGCTCGCATGCCGTTTCTCGTCGCCGCCGTCATCGTCATCGGACTGCTGTGCCTGGTGGACCTGGTGCTGACCCTGGCGGTCGTGCGCCGCCTGCGCGCGCACACGTTACGGCTGGCGGAGCTGGGCCCGGCGCGTGCCCCGCTGGTGCAGCCGGGAACGACGCTCGGCGACTTCAGCGCGACCGCCCTCGACGGCGGGACCGTCTCGCGCGCGTTCTTCTCGGGGCCCACCGTGGTGGGGGTGTTCTCCACCGAGTGCGCGTCCTGCCACGAGCGGCTGCCGGAGTTCACGTCCTACCTGGCCGACACCCGTCCCGAACGCGTGCTGGCGGTGGTCACCGGCGACGCCGACGAGGCCCGGCGGTTCACCGGCGAGCTGACCTCGGCCACCGTCGTGGTCGAGCCGATGGGCGGCCCGGTGAGCAGGGCGTTGCAGGTTTCCCAGTTCCCCAGCTTCTACCTGGTCGACGGTGACGCGGTGGTCGTGGCGGCGGACACCGCCCCGGGCAGGCTCCCGGCGGTCACGCGCCGATGACCTCCCCCGCCGGGCCACGGCGGTTGCGTGCCGCCGCGGCGCTGGCCTGGCGGGCGCACCCGGCCGCCGTCCTGGGATCCGGGATCACGGTGCTGCTCATGGGCCTGGTCCCGGTGGTCGCCGCGTGGCTGACCAAGCTCGTCCTCGACGGCCTGGCCGCCGGGGCGGGCCCCGCCGAGCTACTGCCGCAGGGTGTGGCCCTGGGCGTGACCGGCCTGGCGGGCGCGGGCCTGCCCGCGGTCGCGGACTACGCCCAGGAGCAACTGCGCCGCGCCCTCCAGGTGCTGATCCAGGATCGGCTGTTCACCGCCGTCAACGCCCACCCCGGGTTGAGCCGGTTCGAGAACCCGGCCTTCCACGACCAGGTACGGCTGGCGCAGGAGGCCGGCCAGAACGCGCCGCAGCGGATCGTCCGCTCCGCCCTGGGGATCGCCCAGGGAGCCGTCACCCTGGCCGGCTTCGCCGCGACGCTGGCCGTACTGGCTCCGGGGATGATCCTCGTCGTGGCGCTCTCCGCGATCCCCTCGGTCCGCGCCCAGCTCGGCCTCAGCCGGCGCCGCGCCGGGATGATGTGGGGAGTCAGCTCCAGGACCCGGCGGCAGATCTTCTTCGCCAACCTGCTCACCAGCCCCGATGCGGCCAAGGAGATCCGGCTGTTCGGCCTCGGCGACTTCCTGCGCGCCAGGATGCTGGGCGAGCTGCGCGCGGTCAACGACGCCGAGCAGGTGCTCGCCCGCAGGACGCTGCGCACCCAGGGGTCGCTGTCGCTGGTCGGAGCGGCCGTCGCCGCGCTCGGCTTGCTCTGGGCGATCGTCAGCGCCGCGTCGGGCACGCTCAGCGTCGGCGGCGTGGCCGTGTTCGTCGCGGCCGTCGCCGGGGTGCAGTCCGCGCTCACGGCGACCGTCGGCCAGTCGGCCGACGCGCACAACGCGCTGCTGATGTTCGGCCACTACCTCGACGTCGTGGCCGAGGCGCCCGACCTGCCCGTCCCGCGGCGGCCGCACCCCGTCCCCGCGCTGCGCGAGGGCATCGAGCTGTGCGACGTGTGGTTCCGCTACGACGACGCACATCCGTGGGTGCTGCGCGGGGTCGACCTCTTCATCCCCCGCGGAAGCTCCCTGGCTCTGGTCGGGCTGAACGGCGTGGGCAAGAGCACCCTGGTCAAGCTGATCTGCAGGTTGTACGACCCGGTACGCGGATCCATCCGCTGGGACGGCGTCGACCTGCGGGACATGGATCCCGCTGAGCTGCGCGGCCGCATCGGCGCGGTGTTCCAGGACTACATGTCCTACGACCTGACCGCGGCCGAGAACATCGGACTCGGCGACGTCGCGGCGCTCGGTGACCTGGAGCGGGTCGAGGCCGCCGCCAGGCTGGCCGGTGTGCACGAGATCGTCGCCGGGCTGCCGCGGGGCTACGACACGCTGCTGAGCCGCATCTTCTTCGGCGACAGGGACGACCCGCAGGCGGGGATGGCGTTGTCCGGCGGGCAGTGGCAGCGCATCGCGCTGGCCCGCGCCCTGATGCGGGAAGGACGCGACCTGCTCGTGCTCGACGAGCCGAGCTCCGGGCTGGACGCGCAGGCCGAGCACGCCATCCACCAGAGCCTGCGCCGCCACCGGGCAGGCCGGACCAGCCTGCTGATCTCGCACCGGCTTGGCGCGGTCCGGGAGGCGGACGTGATCGTCGTGCTCGCCGAGGGGCGGATCATCGAACGCGGCTCGCACGCGGAGCTGATGTCCCTGACCGGAGAGTACGCGAGCCTGTTCACCCTGCAGGCCCAGGGCTACGAACCGACCGCTTCCCCGAACCCACCGGGCATGCCAGATTCGCCGAGCTTCCCGGATCCGCCGAGTGTCACGGATTCGCCGGGCTTCCCGGATTCACGGGAGGGGGCGAGTGCGCGGACGACGACGCCCAGCACGCGGTCGAAGGGCACGTAACCCCACGCCCGCGAGTCCTCGCTGACCGGCCCGTCACCGAGCACGACGAGCCGGTCCGCCGGGACCGTGTCGCCCGGCGACGCCTCCACCCGCTCCGCGACCTGGGCGGGCACCGGGTCACCCGGCACGGCCACCGCGCGCTTGATGAACCACCTGGCCGCTCCCGGCTCAGGCAGCGGCCCGGTACGCCACACTCCCCCAGGCAGCGCGGTCTGCAACACCACCACCTGTCCACGCTTGACGCCCGCTCCCCTGGTCCTGCGGACGAGCACCCGATCCCCCGTGCGGTACGTCGGCAGCATGCTCGCCCCGCTGATCCGGACGACGACGAACCGCCGCCGCGCGACGACCAACCCGACGGCAAACGCCGCGATCGGGGCCAGCAGGACCATGACACGCCGCACGACACCCTCCAAAGTCGATCATCGCCACCCTAGCGACCGATCCCCTCCTCGACCACAGACCTGGTCGTGCTCGGCGTCGTGCATCAGCTCTGGACGGATCTCCAGGACTCCACTGTCGCTTCGGCGATGCTTTCGATGCGGCGGCCGTATTCCAGATGCCCATCAGACACGAAGCTGCCATCCCTGAACGGCAACCCGCAGAACGTGGCGCTGAAGTGCCCGGGAGATCCGCCCGCCGGAAGCGGCGCGTACGCCTCCAACGGCGCCATGTCGTAGCCCGACTGCGCACTGTGCTTGTTCCGCGCCACCTGATGAGCTGCCACGCGAAGCATCGCGTCAAGCCCCTTGTCCACGTAGAGCTGCAGCTGGCGGAACTGGCCGTCAAGGTACGTCTCACGCGCTCTGGAAGGATGCTGCAGGAGATACGCGCAGACCACAGGCGCGTGCCACCGGTACATCTCAGGGTCTCGCTGCTCTTCGGCCAGGATCTCGTGGTAGTAGTCCACGCACAGGCCCAGTGGGCCGGCAAGCGCACCACAGTCGCACTGACTCAGTACGGGGCTGTCTGTCATGGCCTGCAACATAGGTGGCCGGCAACGACCTTGTCGACGCATTTCCCGTGGGCCGCACGGGGTCCGTGCGGGCCGGGCGCTGTGACGTCCTGGTACGGCGGGCCGTACAGGGCCGTGAGGGTGGTGGCGACATGGGGGTATGGGGGCGCGTCACATTGACTCCCGGGGCTGGATCGAGCGAACTAGAGCCATCCGAACCTTGTGGAGGTCTGATGAGACGACGTGCGTGGAGCCGCGTGGCCGCGGCCCTGGTGTTAGCCGCCGGAATGCTGGTCACGAGGCCGGCCGCCGCGACGGCGTCGGTGACGCTGGAGGCCTCCTACACCTCCGGCCTGGAGAACGGGTGGGCGCTGGTCGAGCGCTACAAGGACAACTCCACGGGATTCCAGACCGAGACCTATCCGCCCGACGGGCGTGGTGATCACGCGGGGCAGACCAAGAGGCTGTTCGGCGACGTCGCCCGGCCGCACTCCTCGCGCTACCTGCTGTACCACGCGCCGGGCTGGCAGACGGGCGCCAAGGCCACCCCCGTGCTGCTGGTGCACGGTGCCAACCAGAACGCCGACCTGGCCTGGGCCAACCCCAACGCCAAGGGGTCGTACGGCTGCGGCCAGGCCAGCTGCCCCACCACCGGGCTCATGCAGTACCTGTCCGGGCAGGGGTACAAGGTGTTCGCGATCGGCTTCCCGCATGTCACGGGCGACGGCTACTACTGGGCGGAGCAGATCCACGACGCCGTCGCCACGATCAAGGCGAAGACCGGAGCGTCGCAGGTGGACGTGATCGGCTGGTCGAAGGGCGCGTTCAACGCGCGCATGTACGTCTCGTCGCTGCGCAAGTCCTGGGGCACGGCCTATGCGGGCGACGTCAGGAAGCTGGTCCTCCTCGGCGGGCCGAACAAGGGCTTCGACTGGGGTTACCGCCACGGCTGGACCCACGATTTCGCGATATTTCCGGAATGTGGGGGGTCGTTGAACGCGCCCGCGCCCCACTCCCAGATGGTCTGCTACGGCCTGTGGCGCAACCATCCCGAGCTGAGCTACGAGGGCGACGCCTACCCGGGCTCCGACGACATGCTCTACCGCTGGGACGACGTCTATCCGCTGCCCACCACCGAGCAGGACTGGTACACCACCTACTACGGCGGGACCGGCTTCTACACCGCCGGCCGCGGGATCCAGTGGGCCATCGACAGGGGCTCGCTGGTGCGGCCCCTCATCGACGCGGGCACTCCGTCGAGCGTGCCGGTCTACCAGCTGTGCGGCAACACGCCGGACATGGCGCTGCTGCACAACGAGCACACGGGCCCGTCGGACGGCGCCGTCTTCGTGGCCAGCTGCACCGCGCCCGACGGCATCGCGAACCGGGCCGCCACGGCGACGCTCGCCCTCAACCACCTCAAGCTCGGCTGGGCCGCGTCCGCCATGAGCCAGATCTCCACCTGGCTCGGCTGAGCGGGGTGAACCGATGGAGCCGGAGCGCTCGCGGCAACGGTCTCCGTCGGGTGGCGCGGGGACGGGGTGACGCACGAACCGTCACCCCGCCCCCGCAGCAGCGCGGGAAACTCACGAAACCGTCACTCCGCCTCCGCAGTGCCGCGTCGAGGGGCCGCCGGTCCTTGCCGCCAGGCGACGAAGGCCAGGTAGCCGAAGCCGGTCAGCATCGCAAGGCGCTGGAACAGGCCGGCGGGCGCGGGCGACCACACCCCCGCATGGTCCAGTCCGTTGAGGGTCCCCGCTGCCAGCCAGAAGACGATCACTCCGATTCCGCTGGCCAGGCCGTAAACGCGGTGGAACCGCCGGGAAAAGGCCAGCGCCGCCGCGGCGACGGACAGCACCACGATCGGACCGAGAATGTCGTGCAGGACGCCGTGCCAGGTAGTCCCCGCCGTACTTCCCTCGGGGTTGTACAGACCTGGATCGATCACGAAGAAGCCGGCCAGGACCAGCCCGGCCCCGGCGAGGGTGACCAGTCCCGGCCCCCACCCTCCGACGGTACGGCGCAGCGCCTGGCCGAAGGCGGCGATCAGCAGACCGCTGAGCACGAAACTCGCGATCTGGATCCAGCCTCGGCCGGATAAGGCCAGCTCGCTGATCCAGTGGCGCATCGGGTGGTACCCGGGCCTGATCGCGCCTTCGACCAGCCAGACGAGCGTGAACAGCGCGGTTCCTGCGATCCCGATCAGGCGAGCGGACATCTATCTTCTCCTCTCAGAGTCTGCATGATGCAGATAATGACCTGAGAAGATTATGAGTACGTAAGATGGGTTCATGTCAACACCCGAGCCGGTGACTCCTGCCCGTCGTGACCTCGAAGCCGGCCTCCAAGCCGAGGTGCAACAGGCCATCGCCGACGGAATCCTGCTCCAGCAGGCCGCAGCGGACCGCCTCGGTCTGGGCCTGAGTGACTTCAAATGCCTGACCGCCCTGAGCGGAATGGACGCGCCCACAGCGGGGGATGTCGCCACTCACACGGGACTGACCACGGGGGCCGTCACGCGGATGATCGATCGCCTGGAGCGCGGGGGGTGGGTGCGACGTGAGCACGATACCCACGATCGCCGCAAGGTGATCGTGCGCTTGGTGCCCGAGAGGATGACACAGATCGGCCCGCTGTTCGACGGCATGTCGGCGGCGTGGACCCATGCCCTGGCGGAGTACGACGACGATCAGATCGCGATGATGCTCGACCTGTTCCGGCGAATGCGCGTGGTCGCCAGGCAACAGGCGCTCGCCCTCACCGAGTGACAACCGTGAGGCGCAGCGCGTGCAGCACGTGCGCGCCATGGGGTCGCGATCATCTCCGGCCGGACATCACCGCTACCGCCCGTCTCCGCAGGCTGGCGGCTTCCGAGAAGACAGCGACGCGCGTCTGTTTCCCGGATGATCATGAAAAACGTGCTGACCTGCGGATACGTAGCCTTCAGAGCCAGTCGCGGCGTTTGAAGACCGCGTAGAGGACGAGGCAGACCGTGGCCATGAGGACGATGGCGAAGGGATACCCGAGGAGCCATTTGAGTTCCGGCATGTGGACGAAGTTCATGCCGTAGATCGTCCCGACGAGCGTGGGCGCGAAGAGGATGGCGGCCCAGGCGGAGATCTTCTTGACCTCCTCACCCTGCTTGATGCTGGTCTCCGTGAGGGCCTGGGTGACCAGGGTGGAGTTGATGACCAGGATGTCCTGAAGCATCTGACGGAAGGAGGCGACGCGTTCCGAGACGGTGATGGCGTGGTCCGCCACGTCCCGCAGGTAGCTCTGGAGCTCCTGGTTGACCCCGTACTTGGCCGCGCCGAGGATGAAGCCGTCGATCATGCGGATGAGCGGCTGCGTGGCGCGCTGGAACTCGATGACCTCGCCCGACAGCTCGTAGACCCGACGCGAGACCGAGGGGTCGCCGCCGAAGACCTGGGCCTCGATCTCCTCCAGGTCCTTCTGGAGGCCGGCGACCACGGGGGCGTAGCCGTCGACCACCGCGTCCAGGATGGCGTACAGCACGGCCTGGGGACCCTGGCGGAGCAGGTCGGGGTCCGATTCCATGCGTTTGCGCACGGCATGCAGGTCGGGCGCCTCGGCGTGCCGTACCGTGATCACGAAGTTGGGGCCGAGGAAGACGTGCAGCTCGCCGAAGGCGACCTCCTCCACGTCGTCCAGGTAGCGGGCGGCGCGCAGCACGACGAAGAGGGTCTCGCCGTAGCGGTCGGCCTTGGGGCGCTGGGAGCCGACGATGGCGTCCTCGAGGGCGAGCTCGTGGAGTTCGAACTCCTCGCCCAGCTTGACCAGCTCCCACTCCTTGGGGCGGTACAGGCCGATCCAGGCCATGCTGCCCGGCATCTGCTTGAGGCGTTCGAAGGCGTCCGCCAGCGAGCCCGGGTTGTCGACGCGGTGGCCGTCCACGTAGATGGCGTTGTCGATGACGGTCGGCCGGTAGGGGGCCTCCTCGGGGGCCCGCGGGTCCATCGAGTGCTCCGGCGCCTCCTCGCGGGGGGCCGTGATACGCCGGAATCCCTTCATCCTCGCCATGTCAGACCAGCTCGCCCAGCGCCTGGGCGGCGCGGTCGCGGATCGTCTTGCGCCACATGGGGGTCCAGCCGAACACGTATCCGTGCGGCCGCCCGAGCGCCATCTTGGACCAGTTCTTGAAGTCGAAATCGTCGTGGTGACGCACGATCAGTCCGTCCTCGAATCGGAACAGGGCGTCGATCTCGTTGACGACCTGCCGCCCTGTCCTGGAGAAGGTGTAGCGGGCGGTCCAGTGGGCGGTGGCGGAGAAGTCGTCGGCCCGCACGTCGCGGTAGGCGGACGTCAGCCCGCCCTGCACGCCCAGCTGCAGCCGCCACATGGCCATGACCTTGTCGCGTCCCTCCACCTCGGGGAAGACCGGGTCGCCGAAGCTCACGTCGGGGTGGTAGCAGCGCTCCATGGCCGCGTAGTCCGCGCGGCCCAGAGCTTCGTAGAAGGCGCTCACCAGCGCCACGTGCCGATCGTTCACGGTTTCCATCAGATCACGGCCGCACCGTTGTGCCAGCACACGGCCCTGAGCCAGTCGTCTCCGAGCTCAAGCCGGTCGAGCGCGTGCAGCTGGTGCGCGTAGGGGTATGGGATTGTCGGGAAGTCGCTTCCCAGAACCACCTTCCCCGCCAGCCCGAGATCACGCAATGCCGGGCGCAGAGCGGCAGGAAACGGCATGCGCCGCTCGGAGAAGTCGGTGAAGGCCATCGTGGTGTCCAGCATCACCCGCTCGTGGCGCTGGGCCAGCTCGAAGAACGGCTCGTACTCGGGCATGCCGAGGTGCGCGATCACCGCGCGCAGCCGCGGGTGCCGCCGCAGCACCTCGGCCATCGGCCCGGGCCCCACTCCCCCGCCGGGCACGGGCACCGAGCTGGCGTGCACCACCACGGGCACGCCCGCCTCTGCCAGCACGCCCCACACCGGGTCCAGCTCGGGCACGCGCGGGTCGAAGCCGCCCACCTGGAGGTGCACCTTGAAGACGCGCACGCCCTCCGCCAGGGCCTGCCGTACGTAGTCCACGACCCCAGGCTCGGGGTAGAAGGTCGCCGACAGGAGACATTCAGGTGTACGGCGCGCGAAGTCGGCCGCCCACGCGTTCAGGTCTCGCGCCATGTCCGGCTTGTGCGCGTAGGACAGGGCAGGGAAGGAGCGCACGCCCAGTTCGCGCAGCCGTGCCACGCGCTCCTCGACCGGCCACTCGTACTCGATCTTCCATCCGTCGCCCATGAGCGGCCCGCCGTGGTTGAAGTGGTGCCACACCCGCCGTTCCATCCGCTCGGGCAGGAAGTGCACGTGCAGGTCGATCAGCCCGTTCAGTCCCAGCGCGCCCCACCAAGCGGGCACATCCACATCAATCACCCTTTTAGTATGGTTTCCCCCGTGGATGAGTTCACCGCGGAGATCGAGCGGCTCACCGAGGAGTACGCGCGCCAGGCCGCCCGCGTCAAGCAGGCCTACGGCGAGCTGAACGAGCTCGAGGTGACCGCCGAGTCGGGCGACGGCCTGGTGGCGGTGACCGTCGGCGGCAGGGGCCAGGTGCGCGGCATCGAGCTGAATCCCCGGGTCTACCGCAAGGTGTCGCCGTCGGAACTGGCCGAGTCGATCATGGAGCTGATCGACCGGGCCACCGACACGGTGACGGAACGTTCCAGGGAACTACTGGGACCGCTGGTGCCGGACGGCGTGCCGTACGAGGAGCTGTTCGGGCCGGGCGCGGATCTGGACGCGCTGCTGCCGAACCCCGGGGACGCATGACCGAGCCCGGGTATTCCGTCCGCTGGGAGTCGCTGCGGCGGGAGAGCTCCGTGCTGAGGGAGCGGCACGGGGACGCCGAACGGGCGCAGGAGGAGCTGAAGGCGGCGTTCGACCGTGACAGGGGCGCGCTCGGCGGCGACCCGTACGGGGCCGAGCTGGCCAAGAAGCTGCCGGGCATCGAGCGGGGCATCTTCGAGGCGTTCGACGCCTATCTCAAGGACCTCGACGACAGCGGTGAGAACCTGCGCAAGGGGTCGGCGGGCTACGAAGCCGCCGAGTGATCCATGGGTTTCGACGGATGCGCGGTGCCGGGATGGCTGCGTCCCTACGTGGACTGGGTCACCGGGATGGCCTGGCCCGAGGGCGACGAGCACGGGTGCTTCAGGATGGCCGACGCGTGCGTGGTGGCCGCGCACCGGGTGGTCGAGGGCACCGTCGCGGCCGATCCGTCGACCGCGCGGCTGATCGGCCACGACTGGGACGGCGCGGCCCAGCAGGCGTTCGCGGTGCACGTCGCCATGACGCTCGGCGGCAAGCAGGCGGAGCTGGTCAAACGGCTGATCGACGCGGCGACCGCGCTGAACGGCGTGGGGCTGACGATCCAGCACGCCAAACGCATGATCACCCTGATCGTGGTGTTCCTGCTGCTGACGCTGCCGCTGCTGATCTGGCGGGCGCCGTGGCTGCTGCGGCCGTTCCTGCAGGTCAACCGGCTGTCGGCGCTGCAGATCGCGAGGAACGCGCGGACCCTCATGACGCTGTTCGCCGGGTTCGGCGGCGGGATGGAGCTGCTGACGCAGGTGACGCAGCTGCTGGGCGGGCGGCGGGACACCCTCGACCAGGAGCAGCTGCTCAGGGCCATCCGCGATGGGGGGATCAACGGGCTGCTGACCGCGTTGCTGGGCGGCGGGCTCGGCAGGCTGGCCACCCCGGCCCTGCGCGCCGGGGTGTCGCGGGCCGAGGCGGCGTTCGCGGAGAAGCTGCTCGCGCTCCTCACCTCCACGGCGCCCGGCCAGATGGCGCAGTTCGCGGTGACGGGCGCGGCCTCCACCGCGCTCAGCATGGCCATCGACGGCCAGCCCCTGGACTGGGACATGATCGTCAAGAGCGGTACGGCCGCCGCACTCGGCGCCGACGGCCATCACCTGTCCGGGCACGACGTGGCGGCGCCGCGGACCGACCTCGCCCACGTGCTCGGCCAAGCCGCCGACGTACACGTCGACCGCCCGCGGGGACACGCGGACGAGCACTCCCTGACCGCCAGCTGGAACAGCGGGGTGGTGCACCACCAGACGATCGCCCACAACTCCAAGGCGGGCACCGACGCGCGGATCACCCTGCTCCAGCTCCACGACGGCACGTGGGCCGTGCACAAGGAGCTCGTCAGCACCGAGGCTCGGGACGCCGAGTACTACGGTGCCAAGCTCAAGCGAGTGGCGGGCGCGGACGTCCCGCCCGTGATCAGGGTGGGCGACCGCGCCGTGGTCGTCGGCTGGGCGGACGGAACCCACCTGCGCGTCCCGTGGGACGGGAACACCTGGCACGCCAACGGGCACGAGCGGACCGCGAGCGGGGTCAGGACGGGGCTGGCCTACGCGCTCACCCTCGATCACGACGGCAAGCCCGCGCAGATCAGGATCGGCGAGCACGGCCAGGTCAGGAGCTTCGACCACGACATGGCCTTCCGCGGGCTCCTGCCCGACGACAAGAACCCGTTCGTGCGGACGTTCTTCCACGACGGCGCCTTCGTCGACAACCCGCTCACCCCCGGCGACGTCGCCCAGGTCCGCGCTCAGATGGCGGGATTCGAGGCGCAGATGCGGGCCGACCACCGCGGCCAGTGGTTCGACAACGCCAGTACCGCGCTCGAGCACATCGAGCGGCACGCCAAGGGCACGACGCCGGTGTTCGGCCTGCCGCCGAACGCCCCCGTCCACTTCCCGCCCGGAGCCCACCAGCCGACACCGCACGTCCCGCAGCCGCGCAGCGCCGACCTCAACCCGGACACGCGCGAGCCGCTGCTGGCCCAGCACGGCCTCGATGACCGCGGCGAGCTGGCGGGCAGGCTGTCCCACACGATCGATCCCGCCCATGCCGCGGTCCCCGCCCAGTGGGCGCAGGAGCGGCGGCACGTGCCGCCGGTCAGGCTCGAGGACCCCTTCGGCATCCCCATCAGAACCCTGGACAAGCGGCAGCTGCTCGTCCCTGGCGAGCACGGTCGCCACCACTGGGTGACCGAGCTGACCGTGACACTGAAGTACCGCACCGACCGAGGGGTGGGGCCGCATGAGCTGGCCCGCCTGATGTCCGACGCGATGGACGGCGTCGACCTGTACTTCAACTACCAGCACCGGCTGCCCGACGGCTCCCAGTTGCACGTCCGGCTGGCCTTCGAGGAGGCCCCGCCCGGCGGAGGACCGTACGACCACCTGCGGATCTCCCCGGGTTCCGGCAGGTCGATGGCCGGGCGCTGGTACGTGGACACGCTGCCCGTCGTCCACGCGCACGAGCTGGGTCACCTGCTCGGCCTGCGGGACGAGTACCGCGACGCCCGTTTCCCCGAGCGCAGGACGATGACCTCGCCGGGGACGCGGGCGACCAGGTCCCTGATGGCGGGCCCCTACACGATGCAGTGGTCGAGCGGCCATCTCGTGGTGGACCACCTGGGGAATCCGGTGCTCGCGCCGCTCGCGCCCCGCGACGCGCACCTCGAGGTGATCGCCGGATTCCTAGGTGAGGGCGGCGAATTCCTCCCGCCCTCCGCGCCGCCGCTGCCGCGCGGGCAGGTCCACACGCAGGGGCGATTCGACCTGGCGGGCGACCGGCTGGTCGCACCCGGCACGGTCTCGTCGCGGTTCACGGACTTCGGCACGCACGGCCTGGCGGACGTCCGGCTGATGGACAGGACCGCGGCGATCTTCGGCGGCGACTCGCCCGCCCTCACCAGCCACCACTCGGACTTCACGCGCGCCCTGGTCGAGACGGCCCAGCATTTCTACGGTCCGGGCGCCGACACCATGATCCGGCTCAACGACCTGGCCAGGCTCAGGGATCTCGCGTTCCTGCTCGGAGCGGAACCCGGTCGCGCGCTGCCGGGCCCGGACTTCTTCACCGCGCGGCTGCGGGAGGTGTTCGGCGGGGGCGCGGTGGAGCCGCGCGCCGTCGAGGGACTGGCGAGGATGGCGGAATGGATCACCGAGACCGGCGATCGGCTCCCGTCCGAGCCGGGGGTGGGCACCCTGCACCGGGTCGCAGGGCGCCTCCTCGGCCAGTCGCCGTGGCCGGAGGTCACGCACCGCGCGGCGCACCTGTTCTCGGACGCCGCCGAGCGCTCCCCCGACCTCGCCGAGGGCCGGGGCACCGTGAACTACCCGGCCGCCGGCGCCCGCCTGCAGGCCCACGCACCCCGCGGCACCACCGCGGACGCCCTCGCCTGGGCCGCTAATCGAGGTGGATGAGCCCGTCGGGGCCGCCCGCGTGCAGGACGCCGGACTCGACGGTCAGTGCCAGGACCGGGCCCTGAAGCCGGTGCTCGCCGAGGAGGGTCCGGTCGCTCACGCGCCACGTGCGCACCCTGCCGTCGTCGAACCCGGCCGCGAGCATGTCGCCGTCCAGGCACAGCGAGCGCACCGTGCCCGGGTTCCCGCGCAGCAGCGCGACCCGCTCGCCGGTCCCCGCATCCCAGATCGGAACGTTCCCGTCGGAGCTGCCTGAAGCGATCACCCGGCGGCCCTCGATCGTGCCCAGGGCCAGCGCGTACACGGGCAGCGCGTGGGCGACCGCGGACACGCCGGCACGACCGGTGGCCCCGTCCCACACGCGGACCGTCCTGTCGTACCCGCCGGAGACGATCAACCCGCCGCCCGCCACGACCGCGGTGACCCCGCCCGCGTGCCCGGTCATCCTGCGGTACGGCAGGCCGGAGCGCGCATCCCACGTCCGCACGTACCCATCAGCGCCGCCCGAGACGAGCACGCCGCCATCGAGGGCCAGCGCGTGCACCGGCCCGCCGTGCGGCGTCGGCACGGCGATCACGCCGAGCCCGGGAAGCTCGTGGACGCGGACGGTCCCAGTGTCGGTGCCGCAGACGAGCCGGTCGTCCCCGGCGAAGGCCAGCCCGGTCACCGCCCCATCCGGCCAGGCCGCCTCGCCCATCGGTTCGCCGGAGCGCAGGTCGAACAGCCGGACCGTGCCGTCGTGGAACCCGGCCGCCACCAGGTCCCCCCGGGTCGCCACGGCGCGCGCCACCTGGCCGTCGGAAAGGGTGAGTAGGAGCCGGCCGCGCACGTCCCACACCCGGACCGCGCCGCCGCCCGTGACCAGGACCTGCTCGCCGCAGGCCAGCCCAGCCGGCCACGCGTCCTGCGCGCTCCAAACCCTGGCCGGGTCACCGGTGAACGGGTCCCAGGTGCGCACGGTGCCGTCGAACGAGCAGGAGGCCAGCATCGGCCGGTCCGCGGTGAGGAACGCCAGCCCGGTCACGCCCGCCCCGTGTCCCGCCAGGACCCGGGGCTGGTCCCCTGCCTGGTCCCAGACCCGGATGAGCCCGTCGGGCCCGGTGCCGGCGACGAGTCCGCCCGAGGCGGCCACGGCGGTGACCCAGCCGGGTCCGCGGTCGAGCTCGCGGTCACCCGCCCGCACGACGCCGTCGTCGCCGCCCGTGACCAGGCCGTCCGCCGTGACGGCCAGCGCGTTGACCGTGCCCGGCGCGCTCGGGGCGCCGTCCGGCCAGGATCGGACGCATCCCGTGCCCGCCGAGCAGATCCGGTCGCCGTCGGCCGCCACCGCCCACACCGGGCCACCGTGCCCCGTCCTGTCGTGCAGCCGCTTGCGTGACTCCGCGTCCCAGACCCTGATCACGCCGTCGTCCCCCGCGGCGGCGACCAGGTCACCGTCCACTGCCACGGCTCTGACGGGGGAGCTCACGGCAGCCAGCGGTCCTGGCCGCTCGCCGTACAGGCTCAGCGTGCCCTGGGCGCGCGCCACCGCCAGCACGGGCCCTGGGCCGAACGCGGCGGCCTCCGGGCGGCCGAGCGGGGCGTCCGGCGTGAGCTTGGCGGAGCGGTGGGCGATCCGCGGCAGCAGGTCGGGCGCGGTCCGCTCCACACCGGAGGCGACTTGGACGACCAGCGCGTCCAGGATGCGGAAGGCCTCCGCCAGACCGGCCGCCGCGGCGTCGTCCCAGGCGATCGCGATCTCCCCGGCCGGCTCCTGATCGATCATCGCCAGCTCGCGCAGCACCGCCCCCGCGGGGGCCGGCGCCGTGCGCACCTCGGGGAAGCCCGCATCGCGGAGCGCGGCCAGCAGGCGTGGCCACACCACCGGGTCGAGCCGCGCCGACCACGACTCGACGCCCTCGCCCCGCACGCGGTCAAGCCGGGCACGGCCGTCCTGCCACACCGTGAGCAGCACCGGCGGGCTCAGCTCACCGCCGAGACGATAGTGGACAGGCATCCTGGCACCCTACACAGGCGCGTCCGGGCGGATAGGGTCTCCCTCGATGGACAAGCTCTGGGCTCATTTGGTCAAGGTTCAGCCCGCGCCGGAACCCTGGGTGGTCGGCGTGGCCGCGCTGGTGGCGTTAGCGGTCGTGGGCTTCACCACGCCGTGGCACCTGAGCCGCGGCCTGATCACGATCGCGCACGAGGGCGGCCACGCCCTGATGGCGCTGCTGACGCGGCGCAAGCTGGAGGGCATCCGCCTGCACTCCGACACCTCGGGCGTGACCCTGACCAGGGGGCGGCCGACCGGTCCCGGGATGGTGCTGACCGCGCTGGCCGGCTACCTGGCCCCGTCGCTGCTCGGGCTCGGCGCCGCCTGGCTGACCTCGGAGGGGCGGATCACGCTGCTCATCTGGGCGGTGCTGCTGTTCCTGGTCTGCATGCTGCTGCTGATCCGCAACCTGTACGGCGCGCTGATCCTGCTGGCCACCGGCGGCGCCGTCTTCGCGCTCTCGATGTACGCGCCCGGCAGGATCCAGCAGATGGTGGCGTTCCTGGCGGTGTGGTTCCTGCTGTTCGGCGGCGTGCGGCCGATCATCGAGCTGCAGCGCAAGCGGTCCAGGCGGCAGGCCCGCGACTCCGACGCCGACCAGCTGGCCCGGCTGACGATCCTGCCCGGCGGCTTCTACGTGTTCTTCTTCCTGCTGGTCGCGGCCGCCTCCGTGGCCGCAGGCGCTTACCTCATGAATCCGCTCTAAAGTCCGAAAAATCACACTAAACTCGCCCGTGACAGGGGGGAGTGCTGTGCTGCCAGTCGAGGACACGCCTGGCTACCGGGTGCTCGATCAGGCCGGACAGGGTGGATTCGCCGTCGTCTACCGCGCCTACCAGGAGCGCCTCGACCGGGTCGTCGCGCTCAAGGTGCTGTCGGTGGACAGGGTGGACCAGCGCACCATGCGCAGGTTCCAGCGCGAGCTGCAGCTCACCGGGCGGCTGACCGGCCACCCGAACGTGGTGACCGTGTTCGACACCGGTGTCACCCGCAACGGCAAGCCGTACATCGCGATGGACTTCTTCGAGAACGGCTCGCTGCGCGACAAGGTGCGCAGGGAGGGTCCGCGGCCCGTGCCCGAGGTGCTGCGCGCGGGCGTGAAGCTGGCCGGCGCGCTGGCGGCGGTGCACGAGGCGGGGGTCCTGCACGGCGACATCAAGCCGCAGAACATCCTCATCTCCCGGTACGGCGAGCCGGCGATCGCCGACTTCGGCGTGGCCCGCGTGGTCGACTCCTCCGAGGTGTCGGCCATGGCGCAGGCCTTCACCCCGCTGCACGCGGCGCCGGAGGTGCTCAACGGGCAGCCGCACTCGGTCTCCAGTGACATCTACTCGCTCGGCTCGACGCTGTACCACCTGCTGGCCGGGCAGCCGGCCTTCCACAGCCCGACGGATCCGTCGATCGCGCTGGTGATGTACCGGGTGCTGAGCACCGAGCCGCCGCCGCTGAACCGCGCGGACGTGCCACCGGTAGTGTTCGAGGCGATCCTGCGGGCGATGGCCAAGCAGCCGGAGCAGCGCTACGGCTCGGCGCGGGCGTTCGCGCAGCGGCTGCAGCAGGTCCAGGGCGAGCTCGGGCTGCCGGTCACCGACCTGGTGGGCCAGGATCCTGGCCCGGGTCCTGCCATGTCCACGGTGCCGCGCACACGTCCGGAGGCCGAGCCGCAGATCGGCATTTCGACGGGCGCCCAGCTCCCGCCCCCGGCGCCCCCGGTGAGGCATCCGGTCGATCCGTGGGTGAACAACGGTCCCGCCTATCCCCCGGCGCTCGACCACACGCCGGAGACCGTCGAGCCCCACCCCGGACCGCCGCTTCCCGTGCGCCCGCAGTCGCGGCTCGGGGTACGGCTGGCCATCGGCGCCTCGGTGGGCGTGGTCGCGATCGCGGGAGCGGGCTTCGCCGTCTACCTGTCGCGGCAGAACGCCTCGCACACGCCGAACCCCCCGGCGGTGTCGAACCAGCCGCAGAAGACCGTGCCCGCCTCCATCGACGAGCGGATGATCGCCTCGCTGGCGCCGCGCAACGTGCGCGTGGCCGACAAGGGCCGGATCGTGGAGCTGCGCTGGAGGCTGCCCGCCAACGCCATGCGCTACCCGGTGGTGCTGCAGCGCTCCCCGGTCAACCCGGGCGAGCAGCCGATCACTCCGCTCCCCCAGGGCACCACCTCGACCAAGGTCGCGGGCTTGGATCCAAACAAGGGCTACTGCTTCCTGATCGGCGTGCCGCTGCAGATCTCCAAGAACAGCACGGTCTCCTGGTCCAAGCCCGCCTGCATCAGGGGCGCGGTCACCACAGGCTAGTTCCACTGTGCGGCACCCGGTCCGATGCGGCGATGGCAGGGTGGCGGCGGCCGATTCCGGGAGGCCGCTCGGGGTTATCCCGACGTGGCTACCTGAGGAAGCGGGCGACGTCGTCGATCTCCGCCTGGAGGTCGGGCAGCAGCCCGTCGTCGAACGGGGTGACGGTGACAGCGTTGCCCCTGCGTCCCCAGGTGCCCCGGATCACGCCGTCGACCAGCACCACCGGGCGCAGGATGCCGCCTCCGGGGAACACCTTCCGCGCGTGTCCTGGCTCGAGGATGGGGTCCCTGCTCTTCCAGCCGAGCAGGTACTCGTCGAACGACGGTGCCAGCCGTACCACCTGCTCGTGGACGGGGTCGTACGGCGGTGCGCCGGCCCAGGCTGCGCGGGCGTCCCCGAGCGACAGGCCCGACCAGGCGGCCAGGTCCTCGGGGGCGGCGTCGGCGTGCGCGCGGCGGTAGCGGACGCCCAGCTCGGTCAGGGCCCGCCCGCTGTCCTGCTCGAAGACGATCGGCGCGCCCAGCCAGTCGGCGGCGTGCACGTAGGTGGGCTTGCCGCCGCGGAGCGGCCCCAGCACGGCCTTCCCGTAGGAGGCGGCCAGCGCCACCAGGTGCACGATCCCCTGCCCTGTGGCCCTGCCCTTGAGCCGTTCCTCCAGCTCGGCCTTGGTGAGCGGCCCCTGCCCCTCCAGCGCCCGGTCGATCAGCCCGGGCAGGTCGTCGCCGGTGACGCCTTCCTCGGCCAGGCGGCGCAGCGCCCCGCTACGGCGAGCCGTCAGCGCCAGCAGCCACGGCAGGTCGTCGGCGTGCACGAAGTGCAGTGTCCCGCGCGGACCCCAGGCCCGCACGATCTCGCGTGCCTGCCAGGCCGCCTCGATGTCCGCGACGGTGAGCGTGGCCGACCGTGCGCGGAACGCCAGGCGGGCCGACGGGACGTCCTGCGCCTGCACTGCCAGCAGGTGACGGACGATCTCCCCCGCGCCCAGGCCCGGCGGGCGGTGCAGGAGCTGGGCGGCCAGCCTGGTTCTCATAGGCGTCATTTCAGCAGAAGCCGTCGGCGCAGGCGGTGCTTGAGCGGGGTCTGGCGGCGGACGGCGACCCGGACGGCGTCGCTGCGCCGCCAGGCCTCGTCGGCCGCCTCGGTGGCCACGTCCTCGGGCGCGTACCGCACGAAGTTTGAAATATCGGCCAACGGCTGCAGGTGGGTGGATATGTCGCCCGGGTGGCGGGCGACCACCTCCTCGGCGGTCAGCGCGTTCTGCTCTTTCAACCCCAGGTCGTCGCAGGTCTGCTGCCAGGCGCCCAGGGCCCGCTGCTCGGCGCCGGCGACGTTGCGCCGCCTGCGCCGGCGCCACCAGGGCAGCGCGAGCGCCGCCCCGCCGTACACCAGCAGGATCGCGGCACCGGCCGCGGGGGCGATCAGCCACAGCGGCGTGCCACCCGCGGTGTCCTTGGCCTGCGCGCCGACCGGGTGGGAGGAGTCCTTGGGCTTGTTCTCCGTGCCCTGGGTGAACTCGCCCGCCAGCTCCTCGCTCTCCTCGATGGCCGAGGAGACGACGTCGTGGTCGTCCTTGGCGCCGCTGCGGCCCGGCGTCGGGAAGAACGGCCGCCAGCCCAGCTTCTCGAACTTGATCTCCGCCCAGGCCATCACGTGCCCGGACTTGACGTGATAGACGCCGTTGACGGGCTGCCCCGGGCGGAACCCGACGACCACCCGCGACGGAAGTCCCAGCGTGCGCGCCATGAGCGCGTAGGTCGCGGCGAACTGCTCCGACGTGCCGCGGTGCGTGGTCTCCATGAAGAACTCCAGGCCCTTCAGCGAGTGCCCGGGCGGCGCGGTCACGTCGTAGGTGGCGTTCGCGCGCAGGTAGTTCTGCAGCAGGTAGGCCTGCTTGATCGGCACGTCGGCGCCCTTGGTGGCCTGCTGCGCGAGCTTACGGAACAGCGCCTCCTGCGGCCCCGGCGGGAACGTCGTCAGCGACGGGTCGTTGACGGGCGCTGCCGCCAGCAGGTCCGCCCTGGACGGCTGCGCGACCCGCGAGGTCACCTCGTAGCGGAACCCCTTGACCGGTTTGGTGCCCGCCAGCAGCGCCCCGCTCGTCGGGTCCACGGCCAGCCCGTGCACGCCGCTCACCTCGACCGGCCGCTCGGCCGCCGGCAGCCACGTGCCCGGCAACCCGTCGACGGTGATCGTCTGCTGAACGGTCGCCGACCTGCCCGTCCACTCCCCTTCCGGCACGCGCCCGCCCGTCGGCTGGAAGCGCGCGCTGGAGGTCCAGCGCACGCCGTCGTAGTGATCGAGTACGGCCAGCCGCCAGTTGAGCGGCTTGTCCGCCTGCACGGTGAACAGCTCCCGATCCGGGATCTGCAGCCACGCCGATACGCGGTCCAGCGGGCTCACGCTGTCGACGCGGATCGGCGGCGGCAGCTCCACGTTCCGGCGCGGGTTGTACGGCTCGGCCGCGATGGGCAGCAGCGGGCCCACCACGCTTGCGGCGGCCGCGAGCACGGCGGCGGCCGGAGCCCCCGCCAGGAGCCAGCCGGGCGGACGCTCGTCGCGCACCATCGCCAGCGCCGCCACCAGGACCAGGATCGCCGCCGTCGGGACCAGGTTGTCGCCGTCGCCGTCAACGCCAAGCAGCAGCGCCACGCCGTAGACCGCCAGCGCGGGAAGCGCGGCCGCCACCCGGGTCCTGGTGCGGGTCAGCGTCTCGGCGCCGATCACGGCGGCCACCCAGACCAGGGTGTGCGCCAGGATCAGCAGCCTGGGCTCCGGCTGGGCGGGGAGGAGCGTGGTGAGCAGCGCCTGCCAGGAGTTCACCAGGTCGCGGGGCATCGCCGGGTTGACGCCGCCGTAGAGCGGGATCGTCGCGGCGAACCACAGGACCACGTCGAGCACCAGCGCCAGCCACAGCGGCCTGCGCCAGGTGATCGCGGCCACGACCGCGGGCACCGTGGCGGCCGGCGCCACGGTCTTCAGCAGCTCGAGCCCCGGGAACACCCGGTGAAACCCCCACCCCGCGACCCCGGCCACGGCGGCCACCAGCACCAGCCCGACGACCCGCCGCCACGTGGCGTGGGGCGGGGCCGGGTGGGCGGTCGAGGGATTTGTGGTGGGGTCCCAGGTCATCGGGGACTCCAGGCGAGGGGGAGGGCGGGGAGGTCGGGGATGGGGGCCACCGTGACGCCGGGGGCGGTGGGGTGACCGGGGCCGAGGTAGACGCAGATGACGCGGTCGAAACGGCGGCGGACCCCGGCGGCACGGCCCACCTCGGCGGGATCCGCCGTGACCAGGACGAGGGAGCCGCCGCCCCTGGCCACCCTGACGGCCTCCGTGACGCCTGCCGTACCAGAGGTGACCAGGGCGAGACGGTTGAGCACCAGCTCGGCATCGGACTTGGTCTCGGCGAGCAGGCCGTCGCCGGTGATGAGCCGCACGGGGAAGCCCGCGCGGGCCGCCGCGACCGCCACCGACGCGGCGGCGTCGACACCGAGCTCGAAGGCCTCGTAGGCTCCCCCCTCGCCCGCCGATCCCTCTCCCGCCGATCTCGAGGAACCGCGCCCGGACCCGGACGCCTCGCGCGGAGATCCAGGCGTGGCGTCGAGGGTGGAAGGGCTGAGGAGGCGGGTGTCGAGGACGATCGTGGTGGTGGGGAGGCTGGCGTCGATGAGCTGGCGGACCATGAGCGTGCCGGTGCGGGCGCTGGATCGCCAGTGGACGTGGCGGAGGTCGTCGCCGACGACGTATTCGCGCAGCGTGTGGAAGGTGACCGTGCCCGCGGGGGCGTTGTCGCTGGTCGGGCCCTCCAGGTGGTGCGCCCTGCCGGAGGGCGGCACCGGCAGGTCGACCGTGCGCGGGCGCACCAGGAGCGTGGCGGCCTCGCCGTACTCCCTGACCCTGCGGGTGAGGCCGAACGGGTCGGCGCGCACCAGCAGCAGCGGGCCGACGGGGATCTCGCCGCGCACGCCCGTGGGCAGCGGGTAGGAGACCGTGCGCAGGCCGCCCCTGGGCAGGCGGGGCACGTCGACGGTGTGCTCGGCGGCGCCGATGCGGTCGCGGGCGCGCAGGCCGGACAGGCCCGAGCGGCCGAGGTTGCGCACGTGCAGCACCGCGATCGCGGCCTCGCCGCGCGGCACCTTCAGCGGCGTGATCTCGCGGTGCACCTCGAGCCTGGGCCGCGGGGCCGTCCACACCAGCGCGGCGGCCAGCGCGAGGAGGCCGCCGGTGGCCAGCACGACGGGTTCCGGGTAGCCGAGGGCGAAGCCGGCCGCGTAGAGGAGCACGGATCCGGCCAGCGTCCCCCAGCCGAACGGGGTGAGCATCTAGGCCGCCTGCGGCACGGGCATCCCGGTGAGGATCTCGCCCAGCACGTCCCCCGCGCCGATCTCGCGCAGCTCCGCCTCGGGCGTGAGGATCAGCCTGTGCGCGATGACGGGTACGGCGAGCGTCTTGACGTCCTCGGGCACCACGTAGTGCCGTCCGGCGGCGGCCGCCTTGACCCTGGCGGCGCGCAGCAGGGCGAGGCTGCCCCGAGGGCTGGCGCCCAGGCGCAGGTGCGGGCTGGTGCGCGTGGCGGCGCAGAGCGCGACGATGTAGTCGTAGACGGGGTCGGCGACGTGGATCCGGGTGGCGAAGTCGATCATCGCGGCCACGTCGGACGCCCTGGCGACCACCGGCAGCCGGTCGACCTGCGGGCCCGTCGGCATGCCCTTGAGCACCTCGACCTCGGACAGGTGGTCGGGGTAGCCGACGGAGATCTGCATGAGGAAGCGGTCGAGCTGGGCCTCGGGCAGCGGGTAGGTGCCGTCCATGTCGACCGGGTTCTGCGTGGCCACCACCAGGAACGGCCGGGGCACGGGATGCGGTTCGGCGTCGACGGTGACCTGGCGCTCCTCCATGACCTCAAGCAGTGCCGACTGGGTTTTCGGCGAGGCGCGGTTGATCTCGTCGGCGAGCACGATGTTCGCGAAGACCGGCCCGTGGTGGAACTCGAACTTCTGGTGCGCCTGGTTGAAGATCGACACGCCGGTGATGTCGCTGGGCAGCAGGTCGGGTGTGAACTGGATCCTGCGCCACTCGGCGTCCACGCTGGCGGCGATCGAGCGGGCCAGGGTGGTCTTGCCGGTGCCGGGGACGTCCTCGATGAGCAGGTGCCCCTCGGCGAACAGGCAGGTCAGCGCGAGCTCGATGGCCTCGCGCTTGCCGCGGATGATCCTTTCGATGTTCTGGGCCAGCACCTGGAACCGCTGGGCGAACTGAGCGGCTAACTGCTGGTTGTTGTCCTGATAGGTGTACTGGGTCAACTGAGTCCCCTTCTCAGTCGTCACACTCGAACAGCGGACCCCCTGGGAAACCGCCCTTCGGCGTGCCCACCATCGTGTCGTTCATGTAGCCGTTGCCGTACTGGGTCTCGACTCTGTTCCACACGTCGCTGCTTTTCCCCGTCGACGTGTCGGTGTAGTTGGCGCCCTTGACCTGGCAGATCACTGTGAGGGTGATGTACTGGTGCTGCGGGATCTTGCCGCTTTCACCGCTGGGCGACGGTCCCGGGCGGATGATCGTGTTGGTGTCGTCGTTGCTGATGTTCTGGTACTGCTGCTTCGGATACGCCAGGTCCACGTCAGTGGACGCCTCGTCCTGGCTCTCCCCCGCGTCGTTCTTCGCCTTGAGCTTGAAGGAGTACTTGGCGTTGTTCTTCAGGCCGTCGACGGTGAACGACGTGCCCTTGACGCCCTCCTTGGTGGCGGCGCCCGTCAGCGTGTACGTCACTCCGTCGTCAGCGTTGGCGGGCGCGTTCCAGGTCAGCTCGGCACCGTGGTTCTTGGGCTTGGCCGAGAACCCGGACGGCGCGCCCGGCGCCACGCACGGCTTGGCGCTCGCGCTCGGCTCCGACTCGACCTCGCCGCCCGACCAGTGGGCGATCACGGTGAAGGTGTACTCGTGGCCGCAGTCGCCCTTGAACTCGAACTGGAACGGCCCGTTCGCATCCACCGACTGCGGTGTGGTGTCGCCGGATCCGCCCGAGGCCCTGAGCGTGTAGCGCTCGACCTTGCCGCCCGTCGACGGGCTGAAGTGGATCTCGATCTTCCCGGGTCCCGACTTGGCGCTGACCGCGCCCGGGCGGGACGGCGCGCTGGGCGACGGGGTCGGGGTGGGCGACGTGGTCGGCGTCGGAGTCGGGGTCGGAGTGGGTTCGTCGGTCGGCTTGTGCTTCGGCTTCTTCGTGGTCGGGTCCGGGTTCGGGACGTCCGTCGTGGTGGGATCCGGCTCGGCGGTCTTGGTCGGGTCCGGCTTCGACTGGGTGTTGGTGGGGTCCGGCCTGGGCGTCTGCTTGGGCTTGGGCGTGTTCGTGGGGCCGGGGACGTTGGAGTCGTCCTTGACGATGTCGTGCTTCTTGCCCTCGGGGTCGATCACGACGGCCTTGTCGCCGTTCTCGTCGTTGGCCCAGAGCAGGCCGTCCTTGACGAACACGTCCACCGGGCCGGGTTGCTCGGCCACCTGGAGCCTGGTCGGCTGGCCGCCGGCCGCGCTGTCCCACACGATGAGCCCGCCGGTGCTGCGGTCCGGCACGTAGATCTTGGATCCCAGGACCTGCGGGACGCCCAGCGAGCCCGGGTCGTCGACGGCGAACTTGGTGTTGAGGACCGAGTTCGAGGCGGTGTCGATGACGACGAGCAGGCCTGCCGTACCAGGAGCCAGAACGGGGACGAGCGAGCCCTCTGTCGTCGCCGGCGTGAGCACGCCGCCCTTGGCCGCCTGGGCGACCTCCTTGGGCAGGGTGATCTCGCCGATGCCGCCCTCGGAGCCGATGATCGTGGCGGTGGCCGCCCTGGTGTTGACCACGACGGGCAGGCCGCCCGCGACCGTGACCGCGAGCTCCTCGCCCGGGTCGCCGACCTTGACGGGGTTGCCCGCCTCGCTCCTGGTGACGGGGACGACCTCGCCCTTGGCGGTGACGGGGACCCACAGGCGGCCGCCGCCGTCGATGCGGGAGGCGCCCAGCGGGCCCTCCAGCGAGACGGGGTCGCCGATGGAGTTCAGTGTGGCCGGGTCGATCCACTGCACCTTGCCGGCCGGGTCCACCGCGTACGCCGTGGGCCCGGAGACGACTAATTGCAGCCCCGCCGCGCCGAAGTCGCGGGTCTGGGCGACGTTGAGCTGGCTCGGCTCGATCCGGCTGACATATCCGGTGCGGTCGTCGACGAGCAGCACGTTCGAGCCGTCCTGGACGACGCGCAGCTGCTTGCCCGCCTTGGCGTCGAGGTAGCCGTCGACCTCGCCCGACAGGCCGTTGACGTGGACGACCTTGCCCTTGACCTTCGTCCACAGCCACGCGCCGACGTCAGCCAGTTTCGGGTTCGCGCTGGACACGCCCACGCCGAAGACGGCGGCCGCGACCACCAGGACCGCCGCCGCCGTACCCGCGATCACCGCGGTGGCGCGGTCACCTCGGAGCACGCGGATACGCATCCGTCACTCACCCCGTATGTGCGATTACCGTGCGTTTGCCCCCGTTTAACGGGCATCACGATAGCGCCTTGCCGTACCTTCGCGCAGGAGGTACGGCAAGGCCGCTATGTCTAACCAGATATACCGGAAGCGTCCGCCTCGTGTCGCGCGGCCGGGAGCTCCGAGCTGACCGCCGAGGAGACCACGTAGGACTTCAGAAACCGGGACTGCCCCGTGTGGACGTCGACCGCGTAGGCGTGGACGGTCCGCTCCCCGGCGGGGAGTCTGTCGAGTTCCTTGGCCTGGCCCCGATCCATCAGCGCGACGACCATCGGGTACACGTCGACGCGCACGGTGGTCGGGCTGAGCCATCCCCACACGGTCTGCATGGTGCCCTGAGCCTTTTTCATGTTGACGGGCCGCATGGCAGTGAGCGCGAGCCTGACGGGCGAGGTCCAGGTCCCCTGCTCCACGTCCAGGGTGGTGAGCCGGTCCGTGAACGCGTCCCTGCTCGAGTCGGTCAGCCGGGCCAGCATCCGCCCGTCGGCGGACAGCGCACCGCTGTCTATGGTGGAACCCTTCGGTCCCCGCGGAATCGCGACCCTGGAGATCACCTGTCCGTCCAGCCCCAGAGTGACCAGTTCGTCCTTGTTCCTGGTGTCGACGCCCATGACTACCCGGTCGCGGGTGATCACCCGTACGCAGCACCGCTCCTTCAGCCGGGTGCTCGTGCCGGTGGCCAGGTCGACGTAGAGCGCGTGGCTGTCGCCCGTGCCCAGGTCCATGTCGCGGAATGCGACGACGAGCTGGGACCCGTCGGCCGACAGGTTCAGTCCCATGAACCCCACGTCCTCCTTGCGGGGCGGCACGCCGTCCGTCCTGACAGGCCGGACGGATCCGCCGCTCAGGTCGCGCACCACGAGCCGGCGGTCGCTCGCCTCGTAGTAGGCGATGTGGGTGCCGTCCTCGCTGAGCGCCAGCGGCGCGGTCACGGCACTGCTGCCGCCGTTCTTGCTGACGTAGGACCCGAGCGCCTGCGTGACCTGCCACTCCCGTCCGTCGCGGCCCGTCAGCTGCCAGCGCTTGCAGTCCTTGCCACACGAGACCATGCGCGCGTGCGTCATCGGTCCCGCGCCGTGATCGGGCAGCGGGCGGACCTGCGGCGTGACCTCCGTCGCGCGCTCGCGCTGCTGCTGGATGATCGGCACCGCCACGACCGCCAGGGCCGCCGCCAGGGCCGGTGCGACGATCCACCTGGTACGGCGGCGCCGCCGCGTGATCCCGATGGCGCGCTCGGCCAGGCTCGTGGTGGGCTCAGGGGCGTCCTCGGCCAGCGCGGCGAGCGTCGTGCGCAGGCGGGTCATCGGGCCACCTCCTCGGGGTCGAGATCTGTCAGCAGCTCGGGCGCCAGGGCCCGCAGCTTCGACAGGGCATAGCTGGTCTGGCTCTTGACCGTGCCGACCGAGCAGCCGAGCAGGTCGGCCGTCTCCCGCTCGGTGCGGTCCTCGTAGAAGCGCAGGACGATCACGGCCCGCTGCTTGGCGGTCAGCCTGGCCAGCGCGTCCCTGAGCGCGAGTTTCAGATCCACGTCCTGGCCACTGGCCGGCTGGTCGGGCGGGGCCGGGCTGGGTAACTCGGCGTGCCGGAGCCTGCGGCGCCAGGAGATGTGCTCGTTCACCAGCGCGCGGCGGGCGTACGCCTCCGGGTTGCCGTCGGTTTCCAGCCTGTGCCACTTCCGCGCGACCTTCGCCAGGACGCTCTGCAGCAGGTCCTCGGCGAGATGCGGGTCCCCCGTCAGGAGGTAGGCCGTGCGCATCAGCGCGCGTTCGCGGCTGTAGACGAAGGCCCTGAAGCCGTCATGTTCATCCATGCCGCCTCCTCTCGCCCGTTACCAACGCTCCCGCGCACCCCTGAGGTTGGAATCGCCCCGGGCTTTGTCGGTGGGGCTCTGCCGTACCTCGCGATTCTTGTCGGCGCGAGGCCGTACCTTAGACCGCGTGCCTGAAGACCCGTTGACCTTGGACGCGGCGCTCTCCGACGAGGCGGTGCTGTCGACCTACCGCCGGATGTTCGCCGCGCTGGCCCGCGACAGCGGCGCGGTGGTCGACGATCCGGTGCTGGTCGACATCGCCGAGACGCTGTTCGCGGCGTTCGCGGAGGCGGGCGAGGAGTGGCTGACGCACGAGCAGATGCGCTTCGCCTGCCGTGCCTACCCGGCCGACCAGTTCGACAACCGGCTGCGGGTGCTCAAGGGGCTGGGCGCTGTCCGTGAGGTGTTCCCCAAGCCCAACCAGCTGCGCTACCGGGCGTCGTTCACCAGCGTGGTCGGGCTGATGTTCATCAGGCGGATGATGGACGACGGCGGCCAGTCGGAGATGCACCGGCTGCTGGCGCTGGAGGATCTCAACGTCGCCGACCCGCGCACCACGATGGAGGAGGCCCGCCTCTCCGCGGTCAACCTGGCCAGGGCCTTCCGGCTGTGGGCGCTGGAGCTGATCACACTGTCGTCCGGCACCATCGAGGAGCTGCGCGAGCAGGCGCCCAAGCTGTGGGGCACCGAGGAGATCGCGCGGCGGGCGCAGGGGCTGCACGGCACGATCCTGACCCGGTGGCCATCGCTGGACCGGGTGTGCACCGATCTGCGTGCCGCGATCTACGCCTACAGCGACGCCTCCCGCCGTGCGGCCGGGCGCCTGGCCGACTCGGCGGGCACGACGCGCAACCTGACGCTGCTGCCGTCCGAGACATGGCGCACCTTCTCCCAGACGGCCTCCAAGGAGCGGCTCGCCGCGGTCCTCGACGGGTTCGTCTTCGACGCGCCCGCGCCGTGGCATGATCCGGCCGCCATCGTCCGCGCCGTCGACGAGGCTCCACGCCCCGCTCCCGCCCAGCCCGCTCCCCCGCGCTCGGCCCTGCCCGACGCCGGTCCCGCCGACGCCGTCGACCAGTCGGGCGACGCCGCCATGCAACGCCTCACGGCCGTCGCCGAGTCCGCCCTGGGGCCGGAGTCCCGGGTCGCGCTCGCCGAGGTGATCGGCTCCGACTGGGCCTCCACCCGCCGCCTGCTCGCCGACCTCACCACGATCGACCTGCGCCCCGAGCTTCCCTACCGCCTCACCTGGTCCGACGCGCTCACCATCGCCCCCGGCAGCGAGCCCGCCTGGCTCTCCCACGGCTACCTGGAGCGCACCCCATGACCCCTCGCCCATACGGCAAGCCCCCCACCCACGTAACTTCCGCTCGGAGCCCCGGGCCGCTGCGCACGCACGCCCGCCCCACACCGTGCAGCGCCATCCAGGCCGTGTCCGCCCACACCACGCGCCCCGCGCCACGCAGCACCGCCCGAGTCGTGTCCAACTGTCCCGCGCATTCTGTGCGGCACAGCACCACCCGGGTTGTGTCCTACCGCACTAGTTATCCCGTGGTTTGTGGTGCCACGCGCGTCTTGCCGGACTACTTCGCCGGGGGCGCGTCGGGCTGCGGCGTGGCGGGGCGGGGCGGTGTCGAGGGGTGTTGGGGCGATTCGTTGAGCATGCCGTACTGCATTG
Organism: Nonomuraea sp. NPDC050536; assembly: GCF_044457685.1. Lineage (NCBI taxonomy): Bacteria > Bacillati > Actinomycetota > Actinomycetes > Streptosporangiales > Streptosporangiaceae > Nonomuraea > Nonomuraea sp. NPDC050536. The sequence continues at coordinate 989,973 of NZ_JBITHD010000001.1, read as the reverse complement.
AGGGGGTTGGGTGAAGGGATCGCATGCCGTGCGCGAGGGCGCGGACGGCGCGTACGCTCACGTGCTGGCTCGGGCCGGAGGGCCGGTCGGGCTGGGGGCGGGGGTGGCGGCGCCTGCGGGGATGGCGCGGCTGACGTACGACGACTCCACCGGGGTGGGCGTTCCTGTGTGGCCCGATGGGGTGACGCCGTCGCTGCTGGAGGAGTACCAGGTGGCGGGGGTGTCTGTCGAGCGGGCCGGGGAGTCGCGGCGGGTGCTTGCCGCGTGCCTCAAGTGCTGCTGGACCGACCTGTCCGCCGACCCCTGGCCCGGCTCTCCCGCGCCGCTCGACCAGGTGCTCGACACGTATCGGGCGCTGATCGGGCGTACCGACGACCTCATGCGCAACTGGGCGATCGGGGCGTTGCGCCGCCTGCACGACTCGGGCTGGGTGGTCATGAGAGACGGCGTGGTCCGGCTCGGGCCCCGGTGCGCCACCTGGCCCGTGGAGTCGTACGCCCTGCTGAAGGAACTCCTCCGCCGCCTCCCAGAACCAGACCGCACCGGCCTCATCACCACCCTCCCCACCGGGAACACCGCACCGGCCGAGGACACCACGTCACCACCAGCCGCGGACACGGCGCCTGCGAACGCCGAGGATGCAGGCTCGGCCCCGAATGACGACATCACGCCAACACACGCCAAGCAGGGCCTGCCCGTGGAGGTCGTCCCAGCCCAGGCTGCCGATGCTGAGACAGCCCTGCGCGGGGATGCCGGGGCGGAGCAGGTCGAGGGCGCGGGGGTGGCGTCTCGCGATGGTGTTGGGGCGGAGAGTGGGCGGGTTGAGGGGGCGGCGGGGGACTTTGAGGATTTGTTGGGGGGGTTTGACGAGCGGCGGCGGGCGGAGTTGGTGGCGGCGTTCATGGCGGTGGAGTGCGCCGGGGAGCCCGTGCCCGAGGCCAGGTTCGGGGCGCTGCGGGATCCGGCATTGCGGCACACGTTGGGCGAGATGCTGGCCCGGCGCGGGCGGGTGCTGGTGCAACATCGCGAGCGGTGGATCTCCGGGTACGCGGACGAGTTCGCCAAGCGGGTGGAAGGGCCGGGGCTGTCCGAGGCGGAGCGGGCGGTGCTGACGCTGGTGCTGGTGCACTCGGTGGCGATCCCGCGGGCCGAGGGGATGCTGCCCGAGGACTCGTGGCTGTCGCCGCACCCGACGGCGGCCGAGGAGCTGCGGCGGCACACCCAACTGCCGATCGGCGAGCTCGAGGGCGCGCTGCGGACGCTGCGGCACGCCGGGCTGCTCGGGCAGGTCAAGGCCGGCGAGGAGGCGGGCGGGTACGTCCCCGGGCCCCAGTTCCACCGGCTCACGCCCGCGGCTCGGCGGCGGTTGCAGGAGGAGCTCATCCTCGCCGCGGGCCCGCACACGCCGCTGGCGGCAGCCGTACGGGCCAAGAGATCGTCCTCCGACCCTGCCCGCCGCACGGCTCGCGCCCGGAGCTCAGGAGATGTACGGCCCGCCGAGTCCGAGACCGTCGCATGAGTGGGCGATGCACCCCCCAGAAGGCGACCGGCAGAGGCCGCGACTACGTGGCGACGCGAGCAGGCGACGGCATGGGCAAGCGACCAGGGATCCGGCGGCCCGCAAGGGCGAGGAACCCTGGCCGTGGGCGGGTGATGGCTTGGGCGAGGAGTCAGGAGTCGGACGGCCCGCAAGGGTGACGAACCCCGGCTGCAGGCGGGTGACCGCTTGGGCGAGCGGCTGGAGATCTGGCGGCGCGCAAGGGCCAGGGACCCGGCTGCGGGTGGGTGACGGCTTGGGCGAGCGGCTCGGTGTCTGGCGGCGCGTGCGAGGTCGCGGGGAGCTGCGGCCGGGCGCGGGTCTCGTGGGCGGGGCCGGTGGGTGGGCTGGTGGGTGTGAGTTGGCGTTTGGTGTGGATGGAGGGATTTCGGGGTGTCTCAGGTGGAGAACGTTGTCGGGGATCGGGTGCTGATCGCCGCCCAAGCGGTCAATATTTCGCGGCTTTCGACGCACCCGGTCCCGATTGTGCCGGGGACGCTGATCGTGGTGGCCGGGGCGGGGCCGAAGGACTCCAACGGCGCGGGCAAGTCGTCGTTCATCGCCTCCGTCACCGCGCTGCTGGGTGACGAGCAGTGGCGGTTCGCCTCCGGGGCGAAGGCCGTGTCGGAGCTGCTGTTCAACGCCGAACTGGCCAGCGGCACCGGCGCCCGCCAGTGGGCCAGCGCCGACCACGGCTACATCGTGGGCGTGTTCGGCTACCCGGACGGCCACGAGGTGCCCGAAAGCGACGACGAGCTGTTCCCCGCCGACGAGAGCGGCGCCGTGACGGTGTGGCTGCGCGTCAATCAGGAGGCGCCGCACCTGGAGATCCGCTGGCAGGAGGGCGTACGGCTGGCCGCGGCGGGATCCGAGGCCGAGCGGGTGACCAGGGCGGACGACATCTGGTCGGCGCTGCCGAAGTCCGCGGGCCGCAGGGACGTGGTGGCCCGTGACCTGACCAAGGTCCTTTACGGCGACCGGGTCAGGTGCGTGTCGTTCCTGTCGACGTCCGTGCGGAGCAAGGTCGCCACGAACCTGCTGTCGCAGCCGCTCAACGAGATCTCCCCCGAGCGCGTCTTCGAGGCGATCGCCGCGCTCACGGGCTTGGACGCCGAGCTGGAGCAGGAGCGCGAGGCGCGCCGCGACGAGCACGCCAGGCGGGTGCGGGCGGCGCAGGCGGGCGAGCGGCTGGCCGAGTTCGAGGTGGAGTCGAAGGCGTTGCTGACCACGTTCGACCGCCGCGACCAGGCGCGGATCCGGCTGGCGGACGCGTTGCGGTGCTGGCGTGGCAGGCAGGCGCGCAAGCTGGCGGACGCGGCGGCGAAGGACGAGGCGCTGGCCACCGAGGCGGCCAAGCACCGGAAGGCGGGCGAGGCGGCCGCCGAAGCCGTGGCGATGGTCAAGGCGGAGATCACCACCCTCAAGGACGACACGCTCGACCGGCGGGTGTCGGAGGCGCGCAGGGAGCTGGCGGCGCTGCAGGCCAAGGCGGCCAAGCTGGACGCCGACCGGGCGGTGGCGGAGAACTCGGCCGACGAGCTGCGCGGCCGGATCCCGGCGCTGGAGGAGTCGCGGCGCTTCGCCGACGGGCGCGACGTGGCCACGGCCGAGCGGGAGCTGGGCGAGGCACGGCGGCGGATGAACGAGGCGTTCAAGGCGCTGGGCGTGGCCGACCGGGAGGTGGCCTCCGCCCAGGCCGCGCTCGACGACGCCGAGGGCGGCCCCGCGGCGGCCCAGCTCAACGCCCTGGCCGCGGCCGGCGTCTCCGCGACGGGCCTGCTGGACGCGCTGGACGTGGCCGAACAAGCCCGCGACTACGCCCACGGAACCGGGGGCCCCGGCAGGGCAGACACCAGCGACACGGGCGGCGTAGCCGCGGTTGGCATCAACGCCGGGGGCGCAAGCGGCATAAACGCGGACGGCGCAAACGCAGGGGGCGCGGGCGGCAGAAGTGCGGACGGCGCGGACGCGGGGGGCGGACGCGGTCGAGGTGGGCTGGGGGTCGAGGGGCTTCGCGGGTGGCCGAACGAGCATGCCGTGATCGTGGATGCCGCCCACCTGGACCAGGCCGCGCGAGCGCTCGCGGACCTGCCGGGTTCGGTGCTGGTCAGCTCGGCGGGCGTGTCCGTGGTGGGCGCGTTCGACGGCGTCGCGACGGGTAGGGAAGCGCGGATCAAGGCTGCCGAACACCGGCTCAACCGGGCCAGGGACACCCAGGAGAGCGCCGCGCAAGCCGTACACGAGAGCGAGGAAGCGGTAGCCGAGGCCCAGCGGAGGCTGGAGGGCGCCAAGGCCGGGGTGCAGCTCGCCGAACTGCAGGAGCGGCTGAAGGAACGGCGTGCCAAGCTGGCCGAGCTGACCGCCGCGCTGGAGGAGCTGGTCCCGGCCGTGGCCGAGGCCGAGCGGCAGGCGGGCACGCTGGATTTCCGCGCCCGCACCCGGGACATGGAGATCGAGCGCCTTGAGGGCCGCAGGCACCGGCACGAGCAGGAGCGCACGCAGGCCCACGGCCTGGAGGCCAAGGCGGAGTCCGAGCGGGAGGCGCTCAAGCTCGACGCGCTCAGGGCAGACTGGGGCGGCACGATCGACACCGCGCGGGAGTGGCTCGACGCGCTTGCCGACGAGGAGCGGCCCAGGAGCGCCGACGAGTGGTGGCGCGTGGCCGAGCGTCACCTGGACCAGTCCTTCAGGGACTCCTTCCCCGAGGAGGACGCCGAGGTCCCGGAGGAGCTGGCGTTCCTGCTCGAGGACCGGGGCGGCAGCGCGGCCAGGGAGCAGGCGACGTTCGCCGCCGTGTGCGGTTCGCTGGCCTCATACCTGCGCGGCCAGGAGGAGTACGAGCGGCACCAGCGCCGCCAGATCGAGGCGCAGATCACCAGCAGGCAGCGCGACCTGGCGGCGGCCACGAAGGGCGCCGAGGAGGCGGCCCAGTCGACGGCCGTGCACCGGGCGGCGCTGACCGCCGCGATCAAGGCCAGGCTGACCAGGGTGGCCGAGGAGTTCGAGAAGCTCGACACCTCCTACGGCGGCTACGGCGCGACGCTGGAGTTCCCGTTGCCGCCGGCGCCCGCCGATCCGGAGCAGCGCTGGCAGTGGCGGGTCACGCCGAAGTGGCGGCGCGGCGAGGGCCAGGGTTTCGTGCCCTACAACCGGCGGGCCAACACCGCGCTCATGGACGAGAAGGCGGTCAAGCTGGTGTGCGCGGCGGCCATTGCCTCGAGCGGCGGCGGCCATCTGTGCCTGGTGCTCGACGAGCTGGGCCGCAACCTCGGCAAGGAGCACCGCCGCGAGGCGGTCGCGCTGTTCCGCAGGATCGGCGAGACCTACGGCATCACCGTGATCGGCGCGCTCCAGGACGACATGGAGCCGTACGCGATCGACGCCTGCGGCCAGTACATCAAGCTCAGGCGGTCCTCGGACGCCATGCCGTACAACGAGCCGCCGGTGATCATCGGGCATGATCAGCACGCCGAGCGCGTCCGGGCGCTCGCGAAGTACGTGGACAGGAGCCCCAATTCTTAATCAAGCGGCGTTTGCCCGGATAACGACCGGAAATCGTCTTTCCAATGACCTACGCAGCCTCTGACGCGGACGCGCATCGTGCCATGGCCCTCGCGTTGCGCGTCGGTGAGCTGCTGCTGGGCAGCGGCGAGGCGACGGAGAACGTGTCCGGCTCGATGACCAGGATCCTGCAGACGTACGGTATGCGCCAGGTCGAGGCCGACGTGAACCTGTCGGCGATCACGCTGTCGCACGTCCCCGAGGACGGCAGACCGGCGGCCACGGCCGAGCGGCGGGTGCGCAGGCGCCAGCCGGACTATGACCGGCTGATAGCGGTGCACGAGCTGGTGGGCGAGATCGTGGCGCAGCAGCTGCCGCTGACCGACACCCACGAGCGGCTGCGCGAGGTGGGCCTCCGCAGGCCCGTCTATCCGGGCTGGGCAGTGGTGACGTCGCTGGCGCTGATCGCGGCGTCGGCCGCGGTGCTGATCGGCGGCGGTCCGATCGTGGCGCTCTCGGCGTTCGTGGCGACCGTCATGGGCGACCGGCTGGGCGCGTGGCTGGCCAGGCGCGGTGTGGCGGAGTTCTTCCAGCTGGCGGTGGCCGCGAGTTGCGGGACGCTGATCGCGGTGCTGCTGATCTGGCAGCGGGTGCCGGTGCAGGCCTCGGCCGTGGTGGTGGGCGCGGTGATCGCGCTGCTGCCGGGGCGGCCGCTGGTGGCGTGCGTGCAGGACGGCATCGCCGGCGAGTACGTCACGGCGGCCGGCAGGCTCACCGAGGTGGTCTTCATCATGGCGGCGGTGATCTCGGGGATCGGCACGATACTGTCGATCGGGGTACTGCTGGGGGTGCCGATCAGGGTGGACGTGGTGCCCGTGGCTCCGCTGTCGCTGGCCGCGCCGCAGCTGCTGGGGGCGCTGGGAGTGAGCCTGACGTTCGCGGTGGCGCTGCTGGTGCCGCCCAAGCACGTGGTGGGGGGCGCGCTGGGCGGCGGGGTGATCTGGGTGACGTTCGTGCTGCTGGCCAGGAACGGGTTCCCGCCTCTCATGGCGACGACGATCGCGGCGGCGGTGGTCGGGCTGCTCGGCACCGCCTACGCGCGGATGGTGCGGGTGCCCGCGATGGTGTTCGTGATCCCGGCGATCGGCCCGCTGCTGCCCGGCTCGGTGCTGTATCGGGGGATGCTGGAGATGAGCCTGGGCGAGCTGTCGAAGGGCACCCTTGACCTGATCGAGGCGCTGTCGATCGCCCTGGGTCTCGGCGCGGGCGTGATCCTGGGCGCCGAGGTACTGCGCGCGCTGCGTGGTCGCGGCCTGGCCCGCCGCGTGCGCCCGGCCTCGCGCAGGACCCGCGGCTACTGAAGCGGCGGTCCGACGTAGGCGGCGCGCAGCCGCAGCAGGGACCGCCTGGCGTACTCCTCCATCGCGTGCGCCAGCCAGCCCGCGGTCCTGGACACCGCGAAGATCGCCTCGCCGGCGCCGGGGATCATGCCGGTGACCGCGCCGAGCGTGGCCAGCGCCAGGTCGATGTTGTGCTCGGGCAGCCGTCGCCTGCGCACTTCCACCAGTACGGCGCGTGCCGCGGCGAGCCGCCCGTGGCCGGGCGCGGCGGCCTCGACCAGGTCGAGCAGGAGGGCGCCGCGGGCATCGCCGTTCTTGTAGATGCTGTGGCCGAACCCGGGGATGCGCTCACCCCTGCGGACGCGGTCGCCGACCGCGCGCGGCGCCTGGCCGGGCTCGGCCACCTCGGCCAGCAGACGCTCGGCGCCGTACGACGCGCCGCCGTGCAGCGGGCCGCCCAGCACGCCCAGCCCGGTGAGCACCACCGCGTACGGGTCGGCCTTGGCGGAGGCCGCCACGCGGGCGGCCAGTGTGGAGGCGGCCAGCTCGTGGTCGGCCAGCAGGATCATGGCGGCCTGGAGCGCGTGGAGCAGCGCGGGGGTCGGCGGGTTCGGGCAGATCTTCCCCCAGAGCCGCCCGGCCAGGGATCCGGGGTCGCCGGGCCCGAGGGCGGGCAGGGCGTCGACCAGGCCGCAGATCAGGCGGCGGCCGGTGGCGACCACCGATTCCTGGTCGAGCTGGTAGCGCAGGGAGTCGGAGGCGCCGAGCACGGTCGTGATCACCTGCAGGCGGTCGAGCGGCAGGAGATCGCCGGCCAGCCCGTGCTGCGCGGTCACGGCGGCCTGCAGAGCCGCGGGATCGCTCGCCCACCGCGCGGACGGCGCGGACCACAGCCACTCGGCCACCGATTCGAACGTTCCTGTGCGGGCCAGGTCGATCGCGTCCAGACCGCGGTAGTACGGCCGGTCGACCCCGAGCGCGGTGATCGCCGACTCGATGACCAGCTCAGGCGGCTGCCCGCGCGGACGGCCGCGCCGGGCCAGCCGCTCGATCTCGTCGGCGTCGAACAGGCTGCGCCGCCCGTCCTCGCTGTGGCGGCGCTTGAGCACACCCCTGCTCACGTACGCGTACAGGGTCGCGGGCTTCACGCCGAGCCGCTCGGCCGCGCTGGCGGCGTCGATCCACTCCACACCCAGCCTCCAACATTGATGAAAATCAATATTGATACATATTGAATGAGCATGTCAACGTGAAGGCATGCCTCAAGTTCACTTCCTCGACGTGACCAACCGGGACGGCGTGCAGACCGCGCGCACCGGCCTGTCGAAGTTCGGCAAGACCATGGTCAACTTCTATCTGGCCAAACTCGGCGTGGCGCAGTCGGAAATCGGCTTCCCCTTCCTCTTCCACGAGGTCCCCTACGTGCGGGCGCAGGTCGCGCTGCGGGAGGCGGGCGCGTTCGGCGACCTGCGCCTGTCGGGCTGGTGCCGCGGGGTGGCGCAGGACGTGGAGCAGGCGGCGCCGCTCGGCCTCGTGCACTACAACCTGTCGATCTCGACGTCCGACTACATGATCCAGAACAAGTTCAAGGGCCGGCTGGACCGGAAGGCGATCATCAGGGAGATGACCGCCGCGGTCAGGGCGGCCAAGGCGGCGGGTGCCGAGACGATCGGCGTGAACGCCGAGGACGGCTCGCGCACCGACGACGGGTTCCTGCTGGAGTTCGCGCTGGCGGCCAAGGAGGCCGGCGCCGACCGGGTGCGCTACTGCGACACGATCGGCGGCGACACGCCCGACCGGATCCGCGAGCGCTTCGCCAAGCTGGCCTCCGCCACGGCGATGCCGATCGAGACGCACTGCCACAACGACCTCGGCCTGGCGGTGGCCAACTCGGTCTCGGGCGCGCTCGGCGACCTGGACGCCGGGCAGGACGCCTGGATCAACACCTGCGTCAACGGGATCGGTGAGCGTTCCGGCAACGCTGACCTGCTGTCGACGATCCTCGCCTTCGAGCACGGCTTCGGCCTGAACGCCACCATCGGGGACGCCCTCGACCTGACCTGGGCCAGGCGCTTCGCCCTGTGGGCCGCCTACGCCCTGGGTCAGCCGCTGCCGTACAACCAGGTCGGGGTCGGCCGCAACGCCTTCGCCCACGAGTCGGGCATCCACGCCGACGGCGCGCTCAAGGACCACGGCAACTACGAGCTCTACGACGAGGCCACACTCGGGCCCTTCCCCGAGGACTGGCACGCGCGGGCCGGCCGCGTCGTCCTGACCGGCGAGTACGGCGGCAAGGCCGGCTTCCGCCACGTCATGGACGGGCTCGGACTGCAGGTGGAGGACGAGGACCTGGCCTTCCGGGTCGTCCAGCTCTGCAACGCGATGACCGGCCGCCCCCTCACCGACGACGAACTCACCCTGATCGCCACATATCCCCGAGAGCTCGCACTGCTCTTCCCCGGTTACTTGGACTGACACGGCGAGCTGCCGTGCAGGGGAGTTATGCGGCGAAGTTCTGGGTCGACCTGGTCGGGAAGGAGTCCTGGAAGTCGGCGGCGGGGTGTTCGATGGCGGTGAGCTGGACCGGGTCGCGGCGGAAGAGCATCGACAGGGTCCAGTCCGCCAGGACGCGGGCCTTGTGGTTGAAGGTGGGCACCCAGGCCAGGTGATAGGCCCGGTGCGCCAGCCAGCCGAGCACCCCCGTGAGCTTGAGCCGGTAGACCTGGGCGACGCCCTGGTGGTGGCCGAGCCCGGCGACCGAGCCCAGGTAGGCGTGCCGGTAGGGCTTGAGCGCGCGACCGCGGACGTAGGCGACGAGGTTCCGGCCGAGCAGCTTGGCCTGCCGGACCGCGTGCTGCGCGTTGGGCGCGGTGAACTCGCCGGGCCGGGTGAGGTCGGGCACCGCCGCGCCGTCACCCGCGGCGAAGGCGTCGGCGACGCCCTCCACGGTCAGGTACTCGGTGGCCTTGATCCGCCCGCCGCGGTCGAGGGGCAGGCCGCTGGCCGCATTGAGGGGGTTGGGACGCCCGCCCGCGGCCCAGACCAGGGTCCCGGCGTCGATGGCGGTGCCGTCGTCCAGCGTCGCCCTGCCGTCCTGCGCCGAGACGAGGCGGCTGTTGAGGCGCACGGCCACGCCGCGCTTGGTGAGGGCCTTGGCGGTCCAGACGCCGAGGTCCTCGTGGAGCTCGGGCAGGATCCGCCCGGTGGCCTCCACCAGGGTCCAGCCGAGCTCCTCGCGCGCGATCGACGGGTGGTAGCGCAGCGCGTCGTCGGCCAGGCCCTGCATCTCGGCCAGCGCCTCGACGCCCGAGAACCCGCCACCGACCACGACGAACGTCAGCGCCCTGCGGCGGACGTCGGGGTCGTCGGTCGAGGCGGCCGCCGCGAGCTGCCCGAGCACGTGGTTGCGCAGATGGACGGCCTCGCCCACCGTCTTGAAGCCCACCGCGTGCTCGGCCAGGCCGGGAATCGGCAGCGTACGGAGAATCGAGCCCGCGGCCATCACCACGATGTCGTACGCCAGGGTGCGCGCGGGCCCCTGCACCGGCTGGAACTCGGCCACCCGCTCGTCGTGGTCGATGCGCGTCACCCGCCCGGCCAGCACCTGGACACCCTTGAGCACCCGGCTGAGCGGGGCGACCACGTGCCGCGGCTCGATCGCGCCACCCACCGCCTCCGCGAGGAACGGCTGGTAGGTCATGTAGCCGCGGGGGTCGACCACGGTGACGCTCACCTCGCCGGAACGGATGAGCTTGCGCAGCCCCAGTGCGGTGTACATGCCGACATATCCGCCACCAACGATCAGGATGTGCTTCCTCATGGTTCCGTCTCCTTTCGGGTTCTTCACCACAAGGACGGGACAGCCCTGGCGTTTGTGACAGTGATCTAGCGCACACGCAGCCCGTCGAGCGTGAGCTCCAGAAGGCGGTCCACGTCGGCCTCGCCGTCCGGGCTGCACTCGGCGATCCAGGAGATCGCGCTGACGAACTTGATCAGGTCGTCCACGGTCATGTCCGGCCTGAACGCCCCGGCGGCCTGCGCCCGTTCGAGCAGGTCGCGGCCCATCGAGCGCAGCGACTCGCAGGAGTCCTTGAGCTCGTCGCTGCCGCCCTGGATGCCGACCAGGTACTCGCGCGCCAGCCCGCGGTACCGCGCGGTGTGGCGGATCCACCCGCGCACCCACACCAGCAGCGCCTCCTCGGGAGGAGCGGTCTCCCGCAACTCGCGCGCCCTGGCCTCCAGATCCAGCCGCCCCTGGTCGAGTACGGCCTGCACGAGCGCGCGCCGAGTCGGGAAGTGCCGGTAGAGGGTGCCGATGCCGACACCGGCCGTCCTGGCGATGTCCTCCAGCGACGCCTCGGTCCCGTCGCGGATGAACGCCTGGCTCGCCACCTCCACCAGCCGCAGGTAATTGCGCCGGGCGTCGGCACGCATGGGTGACCTCCCTTGCAAACCGGAGGCACCCTCCGTATATTCACCGGAGGAGGCCTCCACTTACTGTCTCAACTCTATCTCTGGACTGCCATGCAGACGACTGTCCGGACAACCGAGCGGTCCTGGGCGACCCTCGGTGTCCTGGTTACCTCGCAGCTCATGCTCATGATCGATGGAACGATCGTCAATATCGCGCTCCCCCGGATCGGCGCGGAGCTTCACATGTCCCGCACCGACCTGTCGTGGGTGATCAACACCTACATCCTGGCCTTCGGCGGATTACTGGTGCTGGGCGGGCGCGCCGGCGACATCCTCGGCCGCCGCCGGATCTTCCTCGCCGGGATCACCTTGTTCACCCTCGCCTCGCTGATCGGCGGGCTGGCCCCGACGGCCGGGGTGTTGCTGGGGGCGCGGGTCATGCAGGGCGTGGGTGCCGCGCTCGCCGGGCCGGGCACCCTGGCGTTGATCACCGGCAACTTCGCCGAGGGAGAGCCCCGCAACCGGGCTCTGGCCGTGCTGACCGCCGTGACCAGCGGGGGCGCGGCGCTCGGGCTGACCCTGGGCGGCGTGCTCACCGACTCCGCGTCGTGGCGGTGGGTAATGTTCATCAACGTGCCCATCGGGGTGGCCGTCATGGTGCTGACCCCGCGTTTCGTCCAGGAGAGCGAGCGGCATCCCGGCCGGTTCGACCTGCCGGGCGCGCTGACCTCCACGCTCGGCATGACCTCCCTCGTGTACGGGCTCATCAGGGTCTCCTCAGCCGGCTGGTCCGACAGGCAGGCGCTGGTCGCCTTCGCGGTCGGGGTGGTGCTGCTGGCCGTGTTCGGCTGGGTGGAGACCAGGGCCGAGCAGCCGGTCGTGCCCCTGCGGTTGCTGGCCGACCCCAGCCGGCTGGGGGCCTACATCAACATGCTGCTCGTCCCCGCCGCGGGCATCAGCATGTTCTTCTTCATGGGCCAGTACCTGGAGGACGTGCTGGGCTACGGCTCGCTGGCCACGGGCCTGGCGTTCCTGCCGCTGGCCGGGGCGCTGCTCATCGCGTCACAGCTGGCACCGCGGCTGATGACCAGGTACTCCCCCAAGCCGGTCGCGCTCGCCGGCATCGCGGTGATCACGGTGGGCCTGGCCTGGCTCACCCAGGTCGACACCGGCACCAGCTACGTGACCGGGATTCTCGGGCCGATGTTCCTGTTCGGGTTCGGCGCCGGGTTCACGTTCATGCCGCTGACGTCGATCATCCTGTCCGGGGTGGCGCCGAGCGAGGCGGGGGCCGCCTCGGGGCTGATGCAGGCCTTCCAGCAGACCGGCGGGTCGCTGGGCCTGGCGATCCTGGTCACGGTGTTCGGCTCGGTCACCGCGCACACCACGCTACGCGGGACGGCCGCGCTGGCCCAGGGCATCAGCGCCGCCGTCACGGCCACGGCCGTCTTCACCGCCGCCGCGATCGTGATCATTCTGGCAGTACGGCAGCGCCGTACCTGAAGCCTTGGAGGTTCTCGCCGGCCGTCTCGGGGAGGGCGAGCAGGCACAGCAGGCTCAGTACCGCCATCGCCGAGACGTAGATCCCGACGGCGAACACGCCCAGGCTGGTGACCTGCAGCCCGGTGGCGACCAGCGGCGGCACCGCGCCGCCCAGCACGCCGCCGAGGCTGTAGGTCACCGAGGCGCCGCTGTAGCGGTACTCGGTCAGGAACAGCTCGGGCAGGTAGGCGCCCATCGGGCCGAAGATCAGGCCCATCAGCGCCAGCGCGCCCGCCAGCGACAGCCCGACCAGGACGGTCGACCTGGTCTCCATCAGCGGGAACATCGCCAGGCCCCACGCGATCGCGATCGCCGTCCCGGTGATGAGCACGCGCCGCCGCCCGAGGCGGTCGGAAACCAGGGCGGAGACCACGATGCCCGCGGCCATGAAGACCACGCCGATCATGGTCAGGCCGAGCATCGTGGTCTTCGGGATCTTCAGCGTGGCCGTGCCGTACGACAGGCAGTAGGTCGTGGCCGTGTAGAAGAGCGTGTAGGTGATCGTCATCGCGCCCGCGCCCAGCAGGACGCGGCGCCGCTGGTGGCGCATCAGCCCGGCGAACGGGACCCTGGCGATGCGCTGCTCTTCCATCGCGGCCCGGAAGACCGGCGTCTCGGAGATCCGCAGCCGCACGTACAGGCCGATGAGCACCAGCAGCAGGCTGGCCAGGAACGGCAGCCGCCAGCCCCAGCCGGCGAACTGCCGATCGCTGAGCATCACGCCCAGGATCAGGAACAGCCCGTTGGCCGCGATGAACCCGACCGGCGGGCCGAGCTGCGGGAACATGGCATACAGGCCGCGTTTGCCCGGCGGCGCGTGCTCGGTGGCCAGCAGCGCGGCGCCACCCCATTCCCCGCCGAGCCCGAAGCCCTGGGTGAAGCGGAGCAGCACCAGCAACACCGGCGCGGCCACGCCGATGGCCGCGTACCCGGGCAGCAGCCCGATCGCGACCGTCGACAGGCCCATCACCAGCAGCGAGACCACCAGCATGGACTTGCGGCCGATCCGGTCGCCCCAGTGCCCGAACACCGCCGACCCCAGCGGCCTGGAGACGAACGCCACCGCGAACGTGGAGAACGCCGCCAGCCGTCCCGCGACCGGGTCGAGCTGGGGGAAGAACGCGGTGTTCAGCACCAGGGCGGCGGCCGTGCCGTAGATGTAGAAGTCGTAGAACTCGATGGCCGTTCCGACGAGACTGGCCGCGGCGATCCTGGTCCGCTCCGTCAGCCGGGCAGGCATGCCAGCGTCGAACCCGTCCTGGCCTTGGTCACCTTCAGCTGGGCGGTGATCCTGCTGCGCAGCTCGGCCACGTGGCTGACGATGCCGACCGCACGGCCGCCGTCGCGCAGGCCGTCGAGGATGTCCAGGACGCCGTCCAGGGTGTCCTCGTCCAGCGTGCCGAAGCCCTCGTCGACGAAGAGCGTGCCGAGTTCGGCGCCGCCCGCCTCGGCGGTGACCACGTCGGCCAGGCCCAGGGCGAGCGCGAGCGAGGTGATGAACGACTCGCCGCCCGACAGCGTGGCCGGGTCGCGGTCGACCCCGGTCCACCCGTCGGCGACCCGCAGCCCGAGCCCGCCTCCCGAACGCCCGCGGGCGCCCGCCGTCTTGCGCAGGTCATGCCGGAGCAGGTAGCGGCCTGCGGACATGTGGTCGAGCCGGTCGTTGGCGGCGTCCACGACCTGACGCAGCCGCTCGCCGAGCACGAACGACGACAGGCTCATGCTCCACTGGTTGTCGGCCGAGGTGCCGCTGGCCAGCGCCGCCATCCGCTCGGCCAGGCGGTGACGCTCGGCGGCGGGCTCCCACCGGACCAGGCATTCCTCGAGCTCCCGCGTCAGCTGGCGCAGGCGGCGCAGCCTCGACTCGGCCTGGTCCCTCTCCGAGGCCAGGGCTGTGTGCTCCAGCTCGGCCCTGTCGCGTTCCGCCTCGAGTACCGTCAGGTCCGGCCTGGGCTGCTCGGCGGCGGACTTCAGTTCGGGGTCGTCGAGGGTGGCGGTGACGGCGGCGTGCTGGGCGTCGAGGGTACGCAGCAGCTCGGCCTTCCGCTCCCGCTCGGCCGCCGGGCGCGCGGCCGCCAGCGCGTCCCTCGGATCGCCGAACCCGGCCTCCTCGGCGGCCGCCCTCGCGGCCTGCCGTGCCTTCTCGTGCTCGGTTTCCGCCTGCTCGGCGGCGCGGACGGCCTCCAGCGCCTCGCGCAGCAGCTCGGCCTCGTCGGTCAGCCTGGACAGGCGGGCGGCCAGCGTCCGGTCGTCGCCGCGGGCGCTGTCCAGGCGCGCGGTCAGCCTGCCGACGTCGCCGCTCAGCTCCTCCTGCCTGGTACGGCCGGCGGCCAGCCTCGCGGTGACGCGGCGCAGCTCGTCCTCCAGCGCGGTTCGCTCCTGCGTCAGCCGGTTGGCCTCGGCGGCGAGCCCCGCCTCCCTGGCCGCCGACTCCCGCAGCCCCGCCAGCTCCCGCTCAGCCACCCCAAACACCCACCGCCCCTCAACCTCCCCCACACCCATGCCTTCCGCGACCCCGGTGGGGGCTTCGGCTTCGGTGGCGGCGAGGAGGGGGTGGAGACGGGCCGTGAGGCGGGTGCGTTCGGTCCGCAGGTGTTCCTGGTGAGTACGGGTGGCCGCCAGGGCTTCGGCGACCTCGCGCGCCAGATCCGCCACGCGCTGCCACTCCGCCTCGACCCGGTCGACCTCGGCGCTCAGCGCCCGCTCGCGCTCGGCCACAACCCGCAGCCGCCCAAGCTCCTCCTCAGCGGCCCGCACCAGCCCCTCGACGGCCTCCTCTGAAACCTCTCCCCCAGCCTCCACCACCGCCCGCAACCGCACCCCAAGCCCCTCAAACCCCCCAACAGCACCCCAAGCACCGAACACTGCGCCACCCGGCTCGCCGGTCCCAGTCACACCGACCGGAATCGACTCCCCGGGCGTGTCTCTTGGCTTGGCGGGCTCGCTGGGCGGGCTCGGCTTGTGGGGTTGGGGGGTGGCGGGCGGGCGGGTTGCCAGGGGGCCGAGGGCGGTGATCGGGGGGGATGCGAGGGTCTCCAGGGTGGTGGCCAGGCGGGACTCGAGGGTGGCGAGGTGGCGTTCGCCTGCCTCGCGTTCGGCCACCGCCGTCTCGTGGGACTGCTCGGCCGCCTGCTCGTCCTCGGGCGACGGGGTAGTGGGGGCGGCGGCGGCCGGGTGCGGGTGGTCGGGCGAGCCGCACACGGCGCACGGCACCCCGTCCGCCAGGTCGCGCGCCAGCTCGGCCGCCATACCGTCGATGCGGGCCTGGCGCAGGTCGAGCCAGCGTTCGCGGAGCGACTGGGCTCGGTCGACGAGGTCCCGGTGGGTCTCCCGCGCGGCGGCCAGCTCGGCGGTGAGGGCGTCGCGCCGCCGTACCGCGTCCAGGATCGTGTTCGCACCGTCCAGGACCGCCGCGACCGCCGGGATGGCCGCCGCTTCGTCCCGCGTCTCGGCCAGACGGTCCCGCGCCTCGGCCAGCCGGTCGGGCAGCTCGGCCGTCGTCGCGGCCACGCCGGCCTCGCGCTCCTCCAGCCCCGCCGCCGCCGCGGCCAGCCGTACCAGCTCCTCCTCGACCCGTACCAGGTCCGCCGCGGCATCCCTCAGCGACTCGGCCGCGGGCACCCGCGCCGCATCCACCCTCGCCCGGGCAAGCTCGCGGTCGGCGGCCTCGACCAGGTCGGGCAGTACGGCGAGCCGGCGCGCCACCGCCTCATCCTGCGCGACGAGCCCGGTGAGCTCCTCCTCGACCCTGCCCAGGTCGCGCCGGACCACCGACAGCCGCGCTTCCTCGGTCAACAACTCGGACAGCCGAGCGATCTCCCCCTGCCGCTCCCGCTCCATCCCCGCCAACCGCCCAACCAACCCCACCCCAAACCCCCACCCACCGAGAACGTCATCCCCTGCGACGGGGTGCCTGGTAGTGGGGTGCCCGGTGGTGAGGTGCCCCGTGGCGGCGTGGCCCCCGGCGGGGTGGGACGTGGTGGGGGTGCCGGTGGCGGGGTGAGACGGGGTGAGGAGGGGGTGGGCTCGGGCTACGGCGTCGGTGGCCAGGGTGCGGGCCTTGGCGTAGGTTTCGGCTCGGTGGTGGGCGGCGGTGATCAGCGGGAGTACGCGGTCGGCGCGGGTGGCCTCGTCGAGGATCGCCTCGAGGTCGGCTCGCTCGTCGGCGCGTTCGTCCAGGGTGCGGCGGAGCGTGAGGGCCTCGGCGTGGCGGCGCTGCCGGTCGGCCAGTGCGGCGGCCTGCTCGTAGCGGGTCCTGATGGTGCGCAGCGCCTGCTCCCCTGCCGAGAACCGCTCGCTCGTCCGGGCGACGACGCCCTCCACCCGCGTCACGAGCCACCCCGCCCACCCCAGCGGATCCACCTCGACATCCGGAACCACCACGGCCGCAGTGGCAGTCGGGGATGGAGTACTCGTGGCGGCAGTGCCCGGGGACGACGGCTGGTCATACCCGGCTGCAAGGCCAAGGGGCGAGGCGGTGAGGTCGTTCGTCGTGGGAGTGGTGGGTGAGGGGGTGGGGAGTTCGGGGGTGGCATGGGGGCCGGCGGCTTCCTGGAGGCGTTGGAGGGCGTAGTCGACCTCCTGTCTGAGCGACTGCTGGTCGCGCCAGGTCTGCTTGCGGTGCTCCGCGAGCCAGGTCTCCGCCTGGGTGAAGGTCTTGACGGTGAACAGGCGCTCCAGGAGCTTGCGGCGGTCGTCGCCGTCCGCGCGCAGGAACTTGGCGAAGTCGCCCTGCGGCAGCATCGCCACCTGGCAGAACTGGTCGGCGTTCATGCCGAGCAGCCCGCCGATGAGGTCGCCCGCCTCGTCGGCCCGGGTGGTGAGGCCGTGCCAGGCGTCGCCGAGGCGTTCCTCGACGATGACCTTGGCCTTCTCCTCGGTGAAGCCGGAGCCGCGCAGCTTGGGGCGCTGCCAGGCCGGCGAGCGCTGGATGCGGAACAGGCGCCCGCGGATCGTGACCGAGAGCGTCACCGAAGGGCCCGTGCCCGCGGGGGCGTGGTCGCAGCGCAGGGTGCGGGCGCTGTTGCGCTGGCCGGGCACCTGGCCGTAGAGGGCGAAGCAGAGCGCGTCGAGGATCGTGGTCTTGCCCGCACCCGTCGGGCCGTGGATGAGGAAGAGTCCGGCCTCCGCCAGCGAGTCGAAGTCGACCGTTTCCGAGCCCGGGAAGGACCCGAACGCCGTCAGCGAGAGCCGGTGTGGCCGCATCTACGCCATCGTCTCCTTCACCCTCGACGCCTCGATCGCCTGTCTTAGCAGGTCTTCCTCCTCAGGTGCGGCAGGCTCGCCGCGCACCTCCCTGACGAAATCCAGCGCCACCTCCGCCTCGGGACGCCCGCTGAGCCGGACCTGCTCCACCTTGGCCTGCGGGCCCGAAGGCTCGAACGAGAGCGCCAGCGCGTGCGGGAAGCGGGCGCGCAACCGGTCCATGGCCGACCTGGGCCGGACCGGATCGGTCAGCGTGACCTGCAGCCAGTGGTCCTCGTACGTCTCGTAGGAGGGCAGGGTCAGCAGGTCGTCGATCATACCCCGCAGCCGGCCGATCGGCCGCGGCACGGGCGCGGCCACGAATTCCACGGTGGCCGCCCCACCGGACCCGCGCACGACCTCCACCTCCGGAATCCCGCCGTTCCCTGAAGACATGAGCGGGCCATCGGCGAGGGCGTCGTCCACGCCGAACAGGGCGTCCTGCTCCGTCCCTGCGGGCGCGCGGGGAAGCCGCGCCCGCTCGGAGGACAGCGTGACCAGCCAGCACCCCTTGAGCTGGCCGGCCTCGGAGAAGGAGTAGGCCAGGGGGGATCCGGAGTAGCGCACCGTGCCGGACATGCGCTGGCGGCCGTGGAGATGGCCCAGGGCGGCGTAGTCCACGCCGTCGAAGGCCGAGAGGGGAACGTGGGCGACACCGCCCACGCTGATGTCGCGCTCGCTGTCGCTGGCCTGGCCCCCGGTGACGAAGGCGTGTGCCAGCACGACGCTGCGGCGGTGCCGTACGGCGTCGAGGCGGATGCGGGACATGGCGTGGCCGAGCGCGGCGCTGTGGGTGCGCTCGTCCAGCTCCCAGGGGGTGCGCACCAGCTCGGGCTCGAGGTAGGGGATGCCGTAGAAGGCGACGCCGTCGAGCACGATCGGATCCCAGGCGCGGGAGGGCTCGGTGCGCAGGTAGACGCCGGCGGCGTCGAGCAGATCGGCGCCGAAGCCGAGCCGGCGGGCGGAGTCGTGGTTGCCGCTGATCAGCACCACCTTGGCGCCGGCGGCCACGACGCGGCGCAGCGCGTCCTGCAGCAGGGAGACGGCGTCGACCGGCGGCAGCGCCCGGTCGTAGACGTCGCCGGCGATGGCGACCACGTCGACCCGCTCGGCGTGGACCGTGTCGACGAGGTGGTCGACGAAGGCGGCCTGGGCGTCGAGCAGGCTCTCCCGGTGGAACGACCGGCCCAGGTGCCAGTCGGACGTGTGCAGGATGCGCATGTCGCAGGAAGCTAACAGGTCCCACCGACAAATGCGGTCCCCCGCGCCACAGGGACCCGGAGTAGCCTGGTGATCGGCGGGCAAACCAACGCAGACGGGAGGCCGATGCGCACCAGCCGTGGCACGTTGAGCGTCGCTGCCGGGTTGGTGCTGGTGGCGCTGGCGTCCGTTGGCTACGTGCTTCCTCCCGCGTTCGATCCGCCTGCGCTCCAGGTCGACCAGGCGTTCAAGTCGGTCCCGGCGCAGTCGGCGGTGGAGACGAGGCCGGTGGTCCAGCAGGGCACCTACCGCCAGGAGGAGTTCTCGATCCCGGCCGAGGGCCAGCACCTGGAAGGAACGGTCCGGATCCCGGTCACGCCGGGCAGGCACCCCGCGATGGTGTTCGTGTCGGGCTCGGGAAACGGCTCGCGGACGGAGTTCACGCCGCAGGCGGAGTTCATGGCCAGGGCGGGCGTGGTGACGCTGGCCTTCGACAAGCGCACGGTCGGCTACAACTTCCGCGACAGGGACTTCGGCCTGCTGGCCGACGACGTGCTGCGGATGGTGCAGTACCTGCGTGCCAGGCCCGAGGTTGATCCCGCGCGCACCGGGATCTGGGGGGTGAGCGAGGGCGGCTGGGTCGTGCCGATCGCCGCGGCCAAGAGCAATGCCGTCGGCTTCATGGTGCTGGTGTCCTCCTCCAACGTCTCGCCGCTGCGCGAGGTCGCCTGGGCGCTGAACGAGCAGTTGCTCAGGCTGCGCGCCCCGATCGGCGCGCGCGACCTGCTGACCAGGGCGATGGGCGCGGTGGGCTTCAACTTCCTGCGGTACGACGCGATGCCCGCGCTGAGCCGTATCAAGCAACCGGTCCTGGCCTTCTACGGCACCGAGGACCCGTCGATCCCGTTCGTGGAGTCCACCCGGGCGTTGACGCAGGCGATGCGGACGGCGGGCAACGACCAGTACACGATCCGCTTCATGGGCGACGGCGACCACGCGATGCGCGTCAGCGGCGGCCCGTTCACCCACGGCTACCTGGAGACGCTGACGAACTGGGTGACGGGACTGCCCGGCACCGCCCGCCCGGCCGTGCACATGGCGGGCGCGACGCCGGTGCAGCGTTTCGAGGCCAGTGACGTGCCGAAGGCGCCCTGGTACGCGGGCGGCACGATGCTCGGGCTGACGATCTGCCTGACCGCCGTCGGCTACGTGGCGGGCCCGGTCGCGGCGATGGTGGTACGGCTGCGCGGCAGGGAGGGAACGGGGTCGGAGACGAACGCGGTGCTGTGGCCGCCGATCAGGCGCAGGCTGAGGCGGATGGCATGGACCGGGCTCGGGCTGCTGGCCTCCGTGGTGGCCTTCATCACGCTGCTGGTGCTGTTCGCGGTCAACCAGGCGGGCGCCTGGCCCGCGGTGCTGGCCGGATGGCTGGTGGTGCGGGTGCTGGCCGTACTGATGCTGATCCAGGAAGTGACGGCGGTGGCCGCGGTCGTCGCGGCGCTGCGGGAGGGTATGGTGCCCGGGCGCGGCCAGCACGTGGCGATCGCCGGCGTGCTGGGCGGCACCGGGCTGCTGCTCGTGGTGGCCGCCTACTACGGCCTGTTCTCGTTCCCCTGGTAGACGAACGCGTTCATCCAGCGGTCCAGCTCGGTGAAGGCCTGCTTGCGGGCGGGCTCGGCCGACAGCACCACGTCGTGCACGGCGTCGGCGATGCGGACGCAGGTGACGTGCGGCCCGATGGCGGTGGCCCAGCGGGCGATCTGCCGGGGATCGAGCACGATGTCTGCCGACTGCGCCTCGGGCACGAAGTCCTTCACGCGCAGCCCCTTGGTCGAGGCCAGCACGAGCACGGGCACGTCGACGGACAGCCCCGCGTGCAGGCGCCGCTGCGCCCGGCGGATCGCGGCCAGCCAGGCGGCGTGCACGGAGAAACCGCCGAGCGGCTTCAGCTCCAGGTCGTACTCCCACTCGCCGTGCCGGGAGCGGTGCAGGCTGTCGCCGTAGGCGGTGCTGATGCCGACCGGCAGGGCACGGGCGGTGTACGACAGCGGCGTCTTCAGCAGGTCGGCGGCCAGGCGCATCGGCGCGGGCACGTTCAGGTCGAGGAAGGGGCTGTTGAGCGCGAGCCCGTCCACCAGGCCCTTGCCGCGGACCCGGTCGGCCCACAGCGCGGCGACGAGCCCGCCGGTGGAGTGGGCGTTGATCGTCACCGAGTCGTGGTCCTCGCGGATGACGCGGACGGCCGCGTCGATCTCGGGGAAGTACTCGGTGATGCTCCTGACCAGGCCCCTGGTCTGGTGCGGCAGCAGCGACCTGCCGTATTTGCGCAGGTCGAGCGCGTAGAAGTCGATGCCGCGGTCGAGGTAGTGCTCGGCCAGGTGGTCCTGGAAGAAGTAGTCGGTGAACCCGTGCAGGTAGAGCACCGCCCTGGAGGAGCCGACGCGTCTGGACACCAGCGTGGCGACGACCTCGCCCTCGTAGTCGGGCGGCAGCTGCAGCACGGTGCTCTCATACATGGCCATCACGATAGGGCCAATCGGGCAAACCGCCAGGAAGATCGGCGCTGATCTTCATCGGGAAGTCGGCCTGCCGCTTCTCCAGGAACGAGGTGACGCCCTCGACGGCGTCGGGCGCGGTGCCCAGCTCGGCCATCAGCCGGGAGTCGGCGGCGTGGGCGTCCCACGGCGTAGGCGAGGACAGCCCCGACCACATCAGCCGGCGGATGGCGGCCACGGCGACGGGCGAGGTGTTGTCCGCGATCTCGCGCGCCAGGGCGTAGGCCGCGGGGAGCAGTTCCTCGCCCGGGTAGACCCGGGACACCAGCCTGCCGGCCAGCGCCTCCGCGGCGTCGAAGACCCTGCCGGTCGCGGCCCACTCCATGGCCTGGGCGATGCCCACGATCCTGGGCAGGAACCAGCTGGATGCCGCCTCGGTGACGATGCCGCGGCGGGCGAAGACGAGGCCGAAGCGGGCGGTGTCGGAGGCCAGCCGTACGTCCATCGGGAGCGTCAGCGTCAGGCCCACGCCGACGGCGGGGCCGTTGATCGCGCCGATGACCGGCTTGAGCGAGCGGGCGATGCGCAGCGCGACCGTGCCGCCGCCGTCGCGCGGATGGCCGTCGACCGTCTCGTCCTGCTCGCGACGCTGGAACGTCCCGCCGCCACCGCCCAGGTCGGCTCCGGCGCAGAACGCCCGGCCGGCTCCCGTGACGACCACGGCGCGGACGTCGTCGTCGGCGTCGGCCAGGTCGAGGGCCTCGATGATCTCTCTGCGCATGGTAAAGGTGAAGGCGTTCAGCCGCTCTGGCCGCTTCAATGTGACGGTGGCGACTCGCTCTGCCACGGCGTACTCGATCTCGGAGAAGGCCATGGACCGAATCTTATTCGGCCACTGATGTTCACCCTCCCATAAGGACATAGTTCGCATTCGGTCCATAGGCTGCGGCGGCGAATCGGCCTACCGTCAAGCGCACGGGGAAGCGGGGATGGCGTGGGGCAGGCAAGGAGACCGGTGAGCGTCATCGGCTGGCTGCTGCTCTCGGCGGTGGTGCCGGGTGCGGCGCACCTGCGGGCCGGCTGGCGCAAGACCGGTCTGGCGCTGCTCGGCTGCTACGTGGCCGGGCTGCTGGCGCTGCTCTGGATCGTGCTGAGCACCGACAACCTGCTCGGCAAGCTGACCGAGAACTCCTGGCTGACCACGATCACCGTGACCGCGGCGGTGCTGGGCGCGGTGTGGTTCGGGCTGATCGTCCACTCGTTCGTGGTGCTGAGGCCGTCCCGGATGGCCCAGGGCGGGCAGATCCTGGCGGGTACGCTGGCGGGCCTGCTGGCCGTGGCCGTGGTGCTGCCGTTCGGCGTGGTGACGCAGTACGTCTGGGTCTACCAGAAGACGCTGAACGACGTGTTCGTCAACGATCCGGTGGAGCGCCAGGTCCAGGCCCCCGTCTCGGAGGAGGATCCGTGGGCGGGCCGTGACCGGGTCAACATCCTGCTGCTGGGCGGCGACGCCGACGACAACAGGATCGGCGTGCGCACCGACAGCATGAACCTGGCCAGCGTGGACGCGAAGACCGGCAACACCGTGCTGATCAGCCTGCCGCGCAACCTGGAGGACGTCCGCTTCCGTCCCGGCACCCCGATGGCCGAGCACTTCCCGACAGGTTTCCGGCTGCCGCCCGACCCGGGTGGCGGGCGCAGCGACCTGCTCAACAGCGTCTGGGAGTACGCCGACGCGCATCCCGAGCTGTTCGGGGGCAAGCAGCACCAGGGGCCGCAGGTGTTGATGGACACGATCGGCTACACGCTGGGCCTCAAGGTCGACTGGTACGCGCTGGTCAACATGTGGGGCCTGGCGCGGCTCATCGACGCGATCGGCGGCGTCACGATCACGGTCGAGCAGGACGTGGTGTTCGGCAAGTACAACGAGGGCCTGGTCAAGGCCGGCACGCGCAAGCTGAAGGGCGCCGACGCGATGTGGTACGCCCGCTCGCGCACCTACAGCGACGACTACACGCGTATGCGCCGCCAGCGGTGCGTGCTGGCGGCGCTGCTCGACCAGGCCGATCCCGCGACGGTGCTCACCAGCTTCAACAAGATCGCACTGGCGACAAAGGATCTGGTCAAGACCGACATCCCCCGGCCGATGCTGCAACACCTGGTGCCCCTGGCGCTCAAGGTCAAGAACGCCAAGGTCACCAGCATCCAGTTCGTGCCCCCGCTGATCAACACCGGCTCACCCGACTGGGACAAGATCCGCACCATCGCCCAGAAGACCATCCGTACCTCGGCCAACCCTCCGGCGGTGGCCATGTCACCCAAGCCCGCGAAGACGCCCGACCCCACGGGCTCGCCCACCAAGGACCTCAGTGAGGGCTGCGGGGTGACCTAGCTCAGTTGAAGCAGTCCTGGGTGTTCAGGGCGATGCCGAACTCGGTGACCTTGCCGTGCGAGACGCCGAAGGAGTAGTACGCCTTCTTGTTGCCCGGGACCTTGATCACGTTGTAGCCGTGGGCGTCCTTCTTGATGTGCGGGTAGGCGGCCTTGAGCTGCTTGCCGGTCGAACCGAACCCGATGCCCTCGGGGGTCTTCATCCCCTTGGCGGCGAAGATCGCGGCCAGGCCGGCCTTGGGTGAGATGTAGACGCCCACGGCGTCCTTGCCCGTCGGGAACTTCTTCAGGTCCCAGCCCGAGCAGGAGTCCTTGCCGCCGTCCATCTTCTTGACCACGGCGCCCGTCGCCTTGGCCTGCTTCACGGTCATGCCGAGCTTGACGTCGCCGTATCCGTAGGGGCCCAGCGTGGGCCCGGCCTGGGCGAATGCCCCCGTCGCGCCGCCGGCCAGCACTGACCCCGCTACCAGCACGCTTCCGATCACCGTCTTCATCATGACTGCTTTGACTCACGTTCCGGCGCAGAAGTTCTGAGAAGCTGGCGGGATGGATTTTCAAGAGGTGGTACGGCGGCGCCGCATGGTCAGGAACTACGACCCCGACCGTGCGGTGCCCGCCGCGCTCGTCGAGCGGATCCTGACCAACGCGCTGCACGCCCCGTCGGCCGGCTTCAGCCAGGGCTGGGCGTTCCTGGTCCTGGAGGAGCCGTCCGACCGGGCCCGCTTCTGGGAGCTGGCGGTGGAGGACGGCGGCCCGTGGGCCGAGGGTTTGCGCAAGGCGCCGCTTCTGATCATCCCGTTCTCGCACAAGCAGGCCTACCTCGATCGCTACGCCGAGAGCGACAAGGGGTGGACCGACAAGGACGAGTCTCGCTGGCCGGTGCCCTACTGGGACATCGACACCGGGTTCGCCTCGCTGCTGATGCTGCTCAGCGCCGTGGACGAGGGGCTGGGCGCCTGCTTCTTCGGTATCCCGCCGGGCGAGCGGACGGCCGAGGTGAAGCAGGCCTTCGGCGTGCCCGCGGCGTACAGCCCGATCGGCGTGATCAGCGTGGGATACCGGGCGCAGGACAAGCGGTCGCCGTCGCTCAAGCGCGGCAGGCGCCCACTGGAGGAGGTCGTCCACCGGGGCCGCTGGACCGATTGAAGTCAAGAAACTCTCACCCATGCCGAGAACCCTCATCGCCGTACTCCTTCGTCTTGGGTGCTTCCACCGGAGACGTCGGATCTGCCGCGGCTTCTTCGACACCCGGGTCAGGCGCGGAAGGAGTCCTTCGCCAGACGCCGCAGCCGCGTCTCGTCGATGGTGTGACCGAGGCCCGGCTGGGTGAACGGGACCGCGATCACGCCGGCGTTGGCGCCGACGATCGGCTCGACGAGCTGGTTGTTGCGCGGCGGCTGGGTGACGTCGCACGGCAGGGTGCATCCGGGCAGGCTGGCGATGGCGACGGTGGCCGCCCTGGCCAGCCCGGCTCCCTGGCCGCCGGTGCACTGGATGTCCCAGCCCGCCGCGACGGCCCGGTCGTGGGCCCGCCGTACCTCGGACAGCGCGGGGAAGGCGGTGGGGCGCAGCAGCAGCACCCGGGCCGCGCGCAGCGTCAGGTACTCGTCGAGCTGGGCGGTCGAGCGGGCCTCGACGGCCACCGCGGCGGCGACCTGGTCCTGGAGGGTGGCGTGCAGGTAGACGTCGTCGACGGCGAACGGGCGCTCGATGACCTCCAGGCCGTAGGAGTCGAGGGCCACCAGCTGCTCGGGGCTGGTGTAGCTGCCGCCGCCGTCGACGGCCAGCGTCAACGCGGGGTAGGCCTGGCGGACCGCGCGGACGGGCTCGACGTCGAATCCCGGTTGGATGTCCAGCGTCACGTGGCCGTAGCCGGCGCAGACCTGCTGGTTGACCCGGGCCACCAGCGACTCGACCGACGGGTCCGGGCTGAGGCGGATCGTGGCCATCAGCGAGGTGCGGGTGCCGCCGACCGCCTCGGCCAGGGGGACGCCGCGCATCCTGGTCCACAGGTCCCAGCAGGCCATGTCGACGGCGGAGTCCTGCGAGTCGACGGAGTCGGGATGCTCCCAGTCGACGCCGATGAGCCGGGCTGCGAGGGATTCCTCGAGCCTGGCCCAGGTCTTGGCACCGGGCGAGACGGTCTCGCCCCAGCCGACCATGCCACCGTGATCGGTGAGCTTGACCAGCAGGCTTTCCGACCGCCTGCCGTACGGCAGGTTCAGCCGGAAAACCTCCAGCTCCCGCACTCGCGGCATGTGGATCCCCCCTAAGACGTGACCTCCTCCATGGTGCCTGCCGGAACGGACTGCGCAAAACGGGGGGCCACGAACGCCGCCACGAGGGCCAGCACGAAGGCGAAGGCGAACCCGACCAGGAAGGCCTCACCGGTCGCGGTGAACAGGGCGCCGGTGATGGCCACGGCCACCACGGTGAAGACCGACTCGCCCACGCCCACGGCCGCGGTGTTGGCGCCCTCCTCACCCTGCTTGGACATCTGCAGGACCAGCACCGACACGGTCGGGTGCAGGGCGCCGATGCCCAGCCCGGCCAGCGCCCAGGCGAGGAAGGCCAGCGCGATCGGGACGGCGTCCACCAGGACCAGCGTGATCAGGCCGATGCCCGCGGCGATCAGGAGCGCGCCGCCGCGCAGGGCGGTCAGGTGGCCGATCGTGCCACGCCCCTTGATCCAGGAGCCGGTGGACCAGCCGAGCGCGCCGACGGTGAGCACCAGGCCGGCGCTGATCGGGGTCATGTGGCGGACGTTGATCAGCATCAGCGGGATGAGGACCTGGGCGGCGGTCAGCGCGCCGAAGGCCAGGCCGCGCAGGACGGGGGCGCTGGGCAGGCCGGGGGCGGCGCGCAGGGATCCGCGCAGCAGCAGCTTGGGCAGGGCCACGACCAGCAGGACCACGCCGACGAGCAGCAGGGGTAGGCCGGCCAGCGCCTGGGCGCTGCCGTACTGGATGAGGGCGGCGGCGACCGCGGTCACGGTGGCCCAGACGAGCTTGCGGCCCAGGCCGGGAGCGGGCTCGGCGGTGCCGCCGGACAGCGCGCTGCCGGCGGTGCCGCGCCACAGCAGCAGCGCCGAGGGGATCACAATCAGCGCGACGCCGAGGAAGACCCACCGCCAGTCGGCGTTCTCCACCACGAAACCGGCGATCGCCGGGCCGACCATCGACGGCACCACCCAGCCCGCCGAGAACAGGGCGAACACCTTGGGATGCATGGCCGGCGGGTAGGCACGCGCGACCAGCACGTACAGCGAGACCTGGATCAGCCCGCCGCCCAGGCCCTGGACGAATCTGCCCGCGACGAACACCTCCATCGTCGGGGCGAAACCGGCCACCAGCAACCCGGCGACGAACCCCACCACGCCGACCGCGATCGGCTGCAGCGGGCCGCGCACGTCGCTCCAGCGCCCGCCGAGCACGGTGGCGATGACCTGCGCCGCGAGCGTGGCGCTGAAGGCCAGGTTGTACAGGTGCATACCGCCAAGATCGCGGGCGACCACCGGCATCGCGGTCGCCACCGCCATCGCTTCGAACGCCACCAGGACGATCAGGGCGACCAGGCCGATGCTCAACGTCCGGTACGTCGAGGAGACCACGCTGGCCGGGGGTGCTTCAACGGTCGTTGTCATACCCGGCAAGCTATGGCGACACCCCAGGTCGGCACATCGGGCGGCGGGCCTAGGCAATTGGGCCTAAGGCATGCGGGCCTCCAGTCCGGCGATGATGAGGTCGAGCCCGTACATGAAGCGGGTGACGCCGTCGTCGGAGGTCAGCACGTCCGCGTACTTGGTCGTGTTCGGGAACTCGTCCGGCGGCAGCGACTTGTAGTAGGCGTTGATCTGGCCGATGAACCCGGTGATGTACTCGACCGGGTCGTCGATCCCCGAGGTGCGCATCCTGGCGTAGTGCAGCGACTCCTCGTAGGCGTCGCTGGAGATGTACAGCGAGATCCGGTCGAGCGCCAGGGCGGCGTCGCGCGGCGGCAAACCCGCCCCGATCAGCAATCCGAAGACGGCCTCGCCGATGCGCAGCGCGTTCGGCCCGGTGGGGATGTTGGCCAGCGCCGCCTTGGCCAGGTCGGCGTGGGCGGTCAGCACCCGGTGCGACTCGGTCGCGAAGGCGCGCAGGACCTCCTGCCAGCTGCCCACCGTCTCCGGCAACCGGATCTCGCCCACAGCCAGGTCGTAGATGAGCTCGATCAACTCCTCCTTGTTGGACACGTGCGCGTACAGCGACGCGGGGCCGGTATCCAACTCCTGGGCGATCCGCCGCATGCTCAGCGCGTCGATGCCCTCCTCGTCCACGATCCGCAATCCGGTCTCAACGATGAGCTCCTGGCTCAGCTGCGGCTTGATCTGGCGGCGTTGTTTCCGCCACGGAGGCGATGGCACGTTCGTCATAACGAACACTGTACTTGACACGAACGGCGTTCGCCACTAAAACAGTGTTCGTAACGAACAGCGTTCGTCTAAAGAACATCGTTCCCCCAAGGAGTTCCCGATGACCGTCACCGCCCCCGCGGCAAGCTCGGAGGCGCAGCGTTACCGCTGGCGCTGGGCCGCGCTCTTCGTCATCCTGGCCGCCGAGGTGATGGACCTCCTCGACGCGCTGATCACCACCATCGCCGCACCCACCATCCAGAAGGAGCTGGGCGGCACCGCGAGCCTGGTCCAGTGGCTGGGCGCCGGCTACACCCTGGCCATGGCCGTCGGCCTGATCACCGGTGGCCGCCTGGGCGACCTGTACGGCCGCAAGCGCATGTTCCTGATCGGCGCCGCCGGCTTCACCGCGATGTCGCTGGTGTGCGGGATCGCCATGAACCCCGAGATGCTGATCGGTGGACGCGTGCTGCAGGGCCTGTTCGGCGCCGTGATGCTGCCGCAGGGGCTTGGCCTGATCAAGGAGATGTTCCCGCCGGACGAGATCGGCAAGGCGTTCGGCATGTTCGGCCCCGTCATGACCATCTCGTCGGTGGGTGGCCCGGTGCTGGGCGGCTGGCTGGTCGACGCCGACCTGTTCGGCACCGGCTGGCGCATGATCTTCCTGGTCAACCTGCCGCTCGGCCTGGCCGCGCTGGTGGCCGGGCTGAAGGTGCTGCCCGAGTTCCGCCTGTCCGACGCCACCCGGCTCGACCTGGTCGGCGTGGTCCTGGTGTCGGTCGCCGCCTTCCTGCTGGTCTTCCCGCTCATCCAGGGCCGCGAGCTGGGCTGGCCCGCCTGGACCTGGTTCTCGATGGCCGGCTCGATCGTGATGTTCGCCCTGTTCGGCCGTTACGAGTCGCGCCGCACCCGCTCCGGCAAGGACCCGCTGGTCACGCCGAGCCTGTTCCGCAAGCGCGCCTTCACCGGCGGCCTGGTCGCCGGGCTGGCCTTCTTCTCCGGCATGATCGGCCTGTCGCTGGTCTTCAGCCTCTACACCCAGGTCGGGCTCGGCTTCAGCCCGCTCAAGGCCGGCCTCACCAGCCTGCCCCAGGCCATCGGCGGCGTCGTCGGCTTCGGCCTGGCGATGTCGGGCCTGCAGGAGAAGCTGGGCCGCGGCCTGCTGCAGATCGGCGTCACCGTGATGGCGGCCGGCGCCGGGGTGCTCGGCCTGACCATCCACCTGGCCGGCCTGTCCGTCGGGCCGTGGCAGCTGGCTCCCGGGCTGGCGCTGGTCGGCATCGGGATGGGCCTGACGATGGCGCCCTTCTTCGACATCGTCCTGGCCGGGGTCGAGCCGCACGAGTCGGGCTCCGCGTCGGGCGCGCTCACCGCGACCCAGCAGCTCGGCGCGGCGGTCGGCACCGCCGTCCTGGGGACGCTCTTCTTCAACCTGCTCAAGAGCCAGTGGTCGTTCAGCTCGGCGATGCAGCTGACGGTCTGGGTGGAGATCGGCCTCCTGGCCGCCACCTTCGCCTTCTCCTTCCTCCTCCCCCGCCGGGCGATTGCGGAGTCCTCCGCCCACTGACCGCTCTTTCCGAAAGCCCCGCCATTCGTGCGGGGCTTTCGCTTTTGTACGGCGAGCCGCCGCAACCGACCGCCCGCCGTACAACGGCTAAGAGGTATGGGTCTCGGGCCAGTGGGTGAGGTTGCGGCGTTCGAGGGCGGCGGCCATGAGGTCGGGGAAGGCGTCGGGGGTGCAGGCGAAGACCGGGACGCCGAGCGCGGCGAGCGCGGCGGCGTTGTCGTGGTCGTAGGCGGGGGCGCCCTCGTCCGAGAGGGCGAGCAGGACGATCACCTGAATGCCCTGCTCGGTCATGGCCGCAACCCTGCGCAGCATCTGCTCGCGCAGCCCGCCCTCGAACAGGTCGCTGACCAGCACCAGGATCGTCTCGGTCGGACGGGTGACCAGGCCGTGGGCGTAGGCGAGGGCGCGGTTGATGTCGGTGCCGCCGCCGAGCTGGGTGCCGAACAGCACCTCGACCGGATCGTGCAGCAGGTCCGTGAGGTCCACGACCGAGGTGTCGAAGGCGACCAGCGAGGTCCTGAGCGAGCCCGTCGAAGCGAGCACGGCCGCCAGCACTCCGGCGTAGACGACCGAGTCGGCCATCGAGCCGCTCTGGTCGACGCAGAGCACGACCTCCCGCTGCAGGGCCCGCTGCCTGCGGGCGTAGCCGACCAGGCGGGAGGGGACGACGGTGTTGCGCTCGGGCAGGTAGTTCTTCAGGTTGGCGCGGATCGTCCTGGCGAAGTCGATGTCGGCGGCCGTGCGCGGGCGGTGGGTGCGGGCGGAGCGGTCGAGCGCGCCGGCGACGGCGGCGCGCGCCTTCTGGGCGAGCCTGCGCTCCAGGTCGTCGACGACGTGGCGGACGACCCGGCGGGCCGACTCGCGGGCGGCGTCGGGCATCACCTTGTTGAGCGCGAGCAGCGTGCCGACCAGGTGGACGTCGGGCTCGACCGCCTCGAGGAGCTCGGGTTCGAGCAGCAGCCTGGTCAGGTCGAGGCGTTCGATGGCGTCCTTCTGCATCACCTGGACCACCGTGGACGGGAAGTACGCCCGGATGTCGCCCAGCCACCTGGCCACCTTCGGCGCCGAGGCCCCCAGTCCGGCGGCGTCCTCGTAGACGGCGCCCAGCGCGCCGTCCATCCGCGCGTCGGACGCGTCGAGCGCCATCCCGATGCCGTCGGCCTCGCCGCCGCCCAGCACCAGCCGCCACCGCCGCCACCGCTCGTCCACGGGTCCCGCGTGCTCCCTGCCGCTCATGCTCCGGCCTCCATCGACGTGGACGGCCTGCCCAAGATCGTCAGCACGGTCTGTACGGCGGGCGCCGCGCGCTCCTCGTCCACCTGCTCCTCGGCCGACACCCGGCGGGCGCCCGCCCTGAGGCGGTCGCCGATCGCGCGCCGTTCGGGTGCGGCGAACTCCGAGAACGTCCGCCGCAGCAGGGGCAGCACCTCGGTGAACTGGTCCCCGGTCAGGTGCGCCAGCCACGAGTCGACCAGCTCGAGCAGCCGCGGATCGTGCACGAGCAGCAGCCCGCCGCCCGCCAGGAACCCCTCCACCCAGGCCGCCGCCCGAGCCGGGGTGTTGCCCCGGGACATGGCCCTGGACATCCGCCCGGGCGCGTCCTGCAGCGACCCGGCGTCCAGCAGGATCCTGGTCAGCCGACCCTCGATCAGCCCGTGCGGCTCGCCCCTGTCGCAGATCCCGCGCAGGGTCTCCAGCCAGAGTTCCCGCTCGTCGGATGAGGGCTCCTCGCTGAGGAGGGCGACCGCGGAATGCACCGCGTCGATGTGCTCGAGCAGCCCGGACGCCGCGCCGTCGTCGACCCCGGACACCGCCACGGGCAGCCCGACCCTGATCCGCTCCAGCATGGAGTGCGCGATCGTGGCCAGCCCCTCGGCCGGGGTCCCGCGCACGTCTCCGTACCGGTGCGCCCGCACCATCGCGGGCAGCGCCGCCATCAGGTGGGTGACGTCGGCGTCCAGCGCCGCCCGTGCCGACAGGGCGGCCAGCACCTCGGGCATCGCCTCCGGCAGCCCGGCGAGCAGGGCCCGCTCCACCAACTCGGTCAGCTCCGCAAGCGACACCACACCGGACGCGCATCGGTCGCGGGCGCGCTGGGCGGCGGCCGCACGGACCGTGGTGCCGAGCGCGGCCGACTCGATGAGCGCCAGGTCGTACTCGGGCCGCCACTCCAGCGTCCACGTCTCCCTGAACGTGCCCCTCCCCCGCGCCTCCTCCTGAGCGCCCCACTCCACGCCGAGCAGCCGCAGCCGGTGCAGCAGGTGGCTGCGCTCCAGGTCGAGCGGCTTGCGCAGGTCCAGGTCGAGCTCGCGGCTGAGCGCCTCCGGCTTGAGGCGCAGCCGCCGCTGCTGGTCGCGCAGGTCCCGCTGCAACGGCACCATGGGCGTGCCGTCGGCGACCTGGCCGAGCCGGTCGCCGACGACCATGCGCCGCTGGATCAACCCGACCGGCAGCTCGTCACCCTCGCACAGCACCGCCCTGGCCGCCTCCGTCACCTCGCCGAGCCCGGCCAGCGGGCGCCCGCGCAGCGCGGCCAGCGCCTCGGCCAGCCGTACCGCCTCGATGACGTGCGCGGAGGAGACGGCGAGCCCCTCGGCGCGCAGGACGGCGGCGGCCTCGGCGAGCCAGCGCTCGACGGGACGGTCGGCGACGGTGAACAGGTGGTGGTACCAGCCGGGCGAGGTGACCCCGGCGCCGTAGCCGGACCAGGCGGCCAGCCGCCCGTAGGTCCACGGCACCCAGGTCAGCTCGGCCTTGACCCGCGGCAGCCTGCGGAGCAGGGCGTCGTCGGAGGTCGCGGTGGGGAACGGCTCGGTGAGGGCGGGCACGTGCCAGGCGCCGCACACCACCGCGATGCGCTCGTATCCGGCCTTCCTGGCGGCGCGGATGGTCCTGCGCATGTGGGCCTCGCGGCAGGCCTCCCGCTCGTCCGGCTGGTAGCCCTCGCGCAGCGCGGCCATCGCCTCGGCGATCACGTCGAAGGGCGTGTCGCCGCGGTGCTCGACGACGTCCTCCCACCAGCGTTCCGGGTCGTCGTAGCCGGCCACTGCGGCCAGCTCGCCGATCGGGTCGCGGGAGAAGGCCGCCCGCTCCGCCACGGCCAGGCTGTGGGAGGCGGGCAGGTCGCAGAACCGGACCGGGGTCCCGGAACGCGTGCCGTACAGGATCGCCTGCCATTCCGGCGAGAACACCGCGAATGGCCAGAAGGCCGCGCGGGAGGTGTCGCCGGGCACGTGGGCCAGCAGCGCGACCGGCGGCTCGCACCCGGGCGCGTGCGCGACCAGGCCGTCGGCTTCGGGCGGCCCCTCGATGAGGATCACGTCGGGGCGCAGCCGCTCCAGCTCGTCGCGTACGGCTCGCGCCGAGCCTGGACCGTGGTGGCGGACGCCGAGCACTCTCATGAGACCTCGCGGCAGGCCCGGTAGAAGTCGCTCCACCCGGAGCGCTCCTTGACCACGGTCTCCAGGTACTCGCGCCACACCACCCGGTCGGACACCGGCTCGCGCACGATCGCGCCCACCAGGCCGGCGGCCACGTCGGCGGGGCGCAGCACGCCGTCGCCGAAGTGCGCGGCCAGCGCGATGCCGCTGGTCAGCACCGAGATCGCCTCGGCGGTCGACAGGGTGCCGCTGGGCGACTTGACCTTGGTGCGGCCGTCCTCGGTCACACCGTCGCGCAGTTCGCGGAAGACGGTCACGACCCGGCGGATCTCCGCCAGCCCCGTCGAGATCTCCGGCAGCGCCAGCGAACGGCCCAGCTCGGCCACGCGGCGCGCCACGATCTCCACCTCCTCCTCCGCGCTGGCGGGGACCGGCAGCACGACCGTGTTGAAGCGGCGGCGCAACGCGCTGGACAGCTCGTTGACGCCCCTGTCGCGGTCGTTGGCGGTGGCGATCAGATTGAAGCCACGCTCGGCCTGCACCTCCCTGTTGAGCTCGGGGATGGGCAGCGTCTTCTCCGACAGCACGGTGATCAGCGCGTCCTGCACGTCGGACGGCATCCGGGTCAGCTCCTCGACGCGGGCGATGCGGCCCTCGGCCATCGCGCGCATCACCGGCGACGGGGTCATCGCGTCCATCGAGGGGCCCTCGGCCAGCAGGCGAGCGTAGTTCCAGCCGTAGCGGACGGCCTCCTCCGCGGTGCCGGCCGTGCCCTGCACCAGCAGCGTGGAGTCGCCGCTGACGGCGGCGGCCAGGTGCTCCGACAGCCAGGTCTTGGCCGTGCCCGGCACGCCGAGCAGCAGCAGCGCGCGATCGGTGGCCAGGGTGGCGACCGCCACCTCGACGATCCTGCGGGCGCCGACGTACTTGGGCGTGATCCGGTCGCCGTCGCCCAAGACGTAGGTGGTGACCGCCCAGGGCGACAGCCGCCAGCCCGGCGGGCGGGGCCTGTCGTCGTCCTTGGCCAGCAGGGCCAGCTCTTCCGCGTACTGGTCCTCCGCGTGCGGGCGCAGTACCGTCATTCGAGCTCCTTCAGCATGTCGGCACGGAAGCGCAGCAGGGCGGCGACCTCCTGGACGTTCGGGTCGGGCCTGGCCAGCATCGGCAGGTCGCACAGCGCGGGGTCGATCCGCTCGGCGGCCAGCCTGCCCAGCTCGCCGAGGTTCCACGGCTGGGTGGTCGCCACCTGCACGATCTTGCGGAGTACGGCTGCCGCCAGCGCGTCGTGCCACGGCGCGGGAACGCCGCCGAGGACCATGATGAGCTGGCTGTCCATCTCCCGATTCTTCACGAAATCGGCGGCGAGGTGCTGCCGCTCCTCGGGCGGCAGGACGGCGAGCAGGTCGGCGATCGGGTCCCAGGCGAACATGGCCCGCGCCCAGGCCGGATCCCGTTGTAGCACCGCGCCCCTGACCCAGCCGGCGCGCACCTCGTCCTCCCAGTCGGGGATCCGCCCGCGGACCACGCCGTCGGGATCGCCCCACAGGGCCAGCGGCGCCCTGGCGATCAGCTGCTGGAGCCACCAGGCCCGTTCGCCGATGCCGCGCGGCGGCTTGGCCCTGACGCCGTCGCGCTCCATCGCCCTGTCGCACTCCTCCGGCGGGTTGACCGCGATCTCGCCGGGCCCGATGACGTCGATGACGCGGGCCAGGCGTTCCGCCATGCGCCGGGCCAGGCGGGATTCGGGCAGGCAAGTCAGCAGGTTGGCGGCCTGCTGGCGCACCTCGCGCCTGCGGTCGTCGAGGGCGGCCTCCAGGAAGGGCTCGTCGTCCATGGTGAGCCCGTCGGCCAGCACGCCGACGAATTCGGCCCGGTCGTCGGGCGTCTCCCGCTCCCAGGTCTCCTCCAGCAGGCCGCGCGCCCTGGCCGGATCCGTGGCGCGCAGGAGTGCCAGGTGGGCCCGCCGGTCGCCGGCCCCGCCCAGCTCCCAGACCTGCCCGCCGGGCTCGCCCGTCGCCTCTTCCAGCAGGTAGGCCCAGTCGGGGTTGCGCCGCGCCAGCCACCTGCCCCGCTCGCCCGCCAGGACGCCGAGGTGCGCCCGCATGGAACGATCCCGCCTGCCGCGCTCCAGCAGGTCAGGCAGCGCGTGGGCAGGGGCGCGCCGCCCGGACGCGGCGGCCGCGGCCAGCCACTCGGGCAGCACCCTGATGTACTGACCGGCCAGGATCCGCACCAGTCGCCGTGCCGCGGCCCGCCCCACGGCCTCGCGTTCCTCCTCCGGCGCCACGTCGATCTCGCCCCCGTGCGCCGCCGGCTGCTGTCCCGCCCGGCGGCGCACGACCTCGACGGCCGCGTCGGCCAGCAGGTCGGCGCCGTACGGCCGGCGGTCGGTGCCGACCAGCGCGGTGGAGACCAGGTCCTCCCACGTCACAGCGGCACCGCCGTCCCGTCGTCGGCCCAGGTGGCCAGCGGGCGCAGTCCGGCCGGCGTCCAGTCCACGGCCACCGTCACGGGCCGCCCGCCCGCGACGGCGATGAGGCGCCAGGGCTCCCGGTCGCGGGGATGCAGCGGCAGCCCGCCCAGCATCTCGGCCTCGGGGACCACGTCGCGCAGCACCAGCGGCCACGACTCGATCCACGGATCGGCCGCCAGCACCCCGCCCACCTGCGCCAGCCCCTCCGCCACGCTCACGCCCGGCGGCTCCTCGAAACCCACCTCTCCTCCGGGCGATCGCGGCGAACCCGCTGCCGGAGCTCCTTCGAACGGCTGGAACTCCGGCGAAGCCGCGGGAACGACGATGGCCCGCAGCGGGGCGGCGCCGGGGTAGAAGGCGAGGGCGGCGTCGATGACCGTGCCGGGAACCAGGGAGTCGTCGGGCCGCTGGCCGGGCGGGGTGAACGTGAGGATCAGGGCGGGACGGCCGGTGCCGTGGCCGTGCAGCCAGACGCGGCGGACGACGAGCGGGTCCTGGTCCTCGTCGCGCAGGGCCAGGACGTGCCAGTGGTCGCGCACCGCGGGCCCGGCCAGGACCTCCTCGCGCGAGGTGGGGAAGCCCACCCGGCTCAGCACGGTCCGCGCCAGCGGCTCGGGCAGCTCCGCCCGGCGCCTGAAGGCCACGGCGAGCAGGTTGAGCAGCGCGTATTCGGCCAGCAGCCGCTCCGGCCAGCCCTCGAACGACCGCACCCGCTCCAGCCGGGACACCACCCCGGCGACCCCGGAGGCCTGCGCGTCGACGAGCCGCTTGGCCAGCTCGTCCCAGGCGCGGCGATCGGCTCCCGCGATGCCGTGCCGTACCTGATCGCCGAGCCAGCGCTCGAGCTCGACCAGGCCCGCGGCCACGCGCGCGTGCCTGGCCGTTTCCCCAGGTCGCTGGGCCGGGGAAGGGCCCTCATGAGTCACGTGCCGCAGCGTAGCCACCCTGACCGACATTTCACAGCGCTCTGGTGCATCCGGCGGCGGACGCCTATTGTATTCAAAACTCAGTATGCAGAGCATGACATACCACAGGACGTCATCGTGAACAAGATCCATGTCATAGCGGGGTTGGCGGCCGTCGTCGCGCTGAGCTCCTGCGCCACCGGCGGGGCCCCGGCCAAGCAGGCTCCGAAGCTCGCGCAGTCGGCCAAGGTCTCGGGCTCCATCAAGGTCTGGTCCTGGGACGTCGCCGCCAAGGCGCTGCAGCGCCTGGCTCCGGAGTTCGAGAAGTCCCACCCCGGCGTCAAGGTGGAGATCGAGGACATCGGCTACGACAACGCCTACGACAAGATCACCGTCGGGCTGAAGTCCGGCGCCGGCCTGCCCGACGTCATCACGCTCGAGGACACCTACATCGCCGGGTACGCCGAGCACTTCCCGAACGGCCTGGTGGACCTGAGCCCGGTGGCCGCCAAGTACCAGGGCGACTTCGACCCGGCCAAGTGGAAGGCCGCCACCTCGGGCAAGGGCCTGTACGCGATGCCGTGGGACTCGGCGCCCGTCGGCCTGTTCTACCGCCGCGACTACTTCAAGCAGGCCGGGGTGGACCCCGAGGCCGTCCAGACCTGGGACGACCTGGTCAAGGCGGGCGAGAAGATCAAGCAGGCCACCGGCAAGCGCCTGTTCGTCTCCGACCTGACGAGCGCCGCCGCGTTCACCACGCTGCTGCAGCAGCTGGGCCAGGGCTACTTCAAGGACGGCAAGGTCGCCGTGAACAGCCCGGCCGCCGTCAGGGCGCTCACGCTGCTCAAGACGCTCAAGGACAAGGATCTCCTGCAGAACGAGAAGGGCTGGGACGGCCGCGTCACCGCCACCAAGCAGGGCAAGGCCGCCACCCAGCCCACCGCCGCCTGGTGGACCGGCACGCTCACCGGCGAGATGGCCGAGCTGTCGGGCAAGTTCGGGGTCATCCCGCTGCCCGCCTTCGACCAGGGCGGCATCCGTACCTCGGCCAACGGCGGGTCGGCGCTGGCGATCACCTCGCAGACCAAGAACCAGGACACCGCGTGGGCGTTCGTGGAGTGGCTGCTGGCCGGCAAGGAGCGGCAGGTGTCGATGATGAAGACCGAGGCGCTCTTCCCCGCCTACCTGCCCGCGCTGTCCGACCCGCTCTTCGACGAGCCGCAGCCCTACTTCGGCGGGCAGAAGGTCAACCGCCTGTTCGCCGACCAGGTCAGGAACATCCCGCCGATCGAGCTGACCGGCGATGACAAGGAGGCCGAGGAGCTGCTGAAGAAGGCGGTCCCCGACGCGCTGCTCAACGGCAAGGACCCCAAGGCGGTGCTCGACAGGGCCGCCGAGCAGCTGGCCGCCGCCACCAAACGGGGTCTGGCTTCATGACAGCCACGAGTACGGCGGGCCGCCTGATCGTGGCCCCGCAGGCGAAGCGGTGGCGCCGCCGTACCGTGCCGTGGATCTTCGTCGGGCCCGCGGCGGCGCTGTTCGGGATGTTCTTCGCCTACCCGCTGGCCGCGTCGCTGTTGCAGAGCCTGGACGGCGGTGCGGGCAACTACACGCGGCTGGCGGGCGACCCGTCGTTCCTGCAGTCGCTGGTGAACGTGGGGCTGATCCTGGTCATCCAGGTGCCCATCATGATCGCGCTGGCCACGGTGCTCGCGTACGTGCTCAACCAGTCGTGGCTGCGCTTCCGCGCGACGCTGCGGGCGGCCTACTTCCTGCCGGCGGTGACGACGCTGGTGGCCTACGCGGTGGTGTTCCGCGTGCTGCTGCGCACCGAGGGCGGCGCGGTCAACCAGGTGCTCGGCCTGCAGGTCGACTGGCTGAACGACCCGCTGTGGGCGCGGGTGGCGCTGATCGCCTCGATCACCTGGCGCTGGGCCGGCTACAACGCGATCATCCTGCTCGCCGGGCTGCAAGCGATCGGGCGCGAGCAGTACGAGGCGGCCGCCATCGACGGCGCCGGGCCGCTGACGACGTTCAGCAAGGTGATCCTGCCGCAGCTCAGGCCCGTCCTGCTGTTCTGCTCGATCACCTCGACGATCGGCACGCTGCAGCTGTTCGACGAGCCGCTGGTGCTGACCGGCGGCGGGCCTGGCGACGCCACGCTGACGCCGATCCTCTACCTGTACCAGGTGGGCTTCAAGCAGTTCGACTTCGGCTACGCGGCGGCGATCGCGTGGGTGGTGGTGCTGCTGATCGGCGGGCTGTCCTGGCTGCAGTTCCGCTACTTCGGAAAGGGGCGCGGGTGAGGCGGCTCGTCCTGTGGGTGCTGGCCGCGGCCGGCGCGGTGGTCAGCGTGGTGCCCTTCTACTGGATGGTGGTGGCCGCCACGCACGACGGGTCGGAGCTGTTCGCCTCTCCGCCGCCGTTCCTGCCGGGCGGCGACCTGATGGCCAACCTGCGCCATCTGGAGGAGTCGGTCCACTTCGCCAGGGTGCTGGCCACCAGCGTGTGGACGGCGCTGGTCTACACGGCGCTGAGCGGGCTGGTGTCGGCGATGTGCGGTTACGGGCTGGCCAAGTACCGCTTCCGCGGGCGCGGACTGCTGCTCGGGGTGGTGCTGGCCACGATGATGATCCCGTTCCAGGTGCTGCTCGTGCCGCTGTTCCAGATGATGGCCAGCATCGGCTGGGTCGACACCTACCAGTCGATCATCATCCCGTTCCTGGCGAACTCCTTCGGGATCTTCCTGATGCGGCAGGCGTTCGTGGACTTCCCTGACGAGCTGCTGGAGAGCGGGCGGCTCGACGGTGCGGGCGATCTGCGGATCTTCTACCGGATCGTGCTGCCGTGCGTGCGTCCGCAGCTGGGCGCGCTGGTGATCTTCACGTTCATCTCGCAGTGGAACGCCTTCATCTGGCCGCTGCTGATGCTGAACTCCGAGGAGCGCTACACCGTGCCGGTGGCGCTGAACCACCTGATCGGGTTGTCGCACGTGGACTACGCCGGGCTGATGCTGGGCGCCTTCCTCGCCACGCTGCCGCTGATGCTGGTCTTCCTGGTCTTCCAGCGGCAGTTCGTGTCGGGGTTGCTCGGTGGCGCGGTCAAGGCCTGAGATCATGGTCGCATGACACGACCGTTCTTGGCCGAGACCCTGGACCTGCGTGCGCACCCGGAAGGCGGCTGGTTCAAGGAGACCTGGCGCACCGAGGTCTCCTTCGAGCCTCCCGGGTACGGCGGGCCCAGGGCGTCGGCCACCGGGATCTACTTCCTGCTCTGCCCCGGCGAGGAGTCCAGGCCGCACGTGGTCCGCTCGGACGAGGTGTGGCTGTGGCACCGGGGCGGGGCGCTGGAACTGACCATCGGCGACGAGACCGTCGTCCTGGGCCCGCTGGTGGAGCAGGGCCAGGTGCCGCAGGCCGTCGTGCCCGGCGGCGTGTGGCAGTCGGCCCGGCCCGCGGGCCAGGAGGAGGTGCTGGTCAGCTGCGTGGTCTCACCGGGGTTCGACTTCGCGGACTTCCAGATGCGCTGAGCCGAACCAGCGGGTGAGCGCCGCCGTGACGGGTTCCCGCTCTCCCGCGGCCCAGGCCACGTAGCCGTCGGGGCGGACCAGCTGCTCGGGCTCCGCTTCGGCCTGCCGTACCAGCAGACCCTTGCCGTCGCGCAGCAGCTCCCGGTAGGGCGGCGCCGCGAAGCGGCCGACGCGCGGGTCGGCCGAGGCGGGGGCGTAGTCGATGTCGGTGCCGTTGGCCATCGCGGTGAAGTGGTCGTGCGCCTGCGGGAGCCGCAGCGTCTCCTCCAGCACCGCGCGCAGGGCGTCGACCTGCGGGCCCGGGCGCATGAGCGCGACCTGGGCGCGGGTGTTGCGCAGCACCCGGTCGGCGACCGGCCGG
The DNA here is from genome assembly GCF_044457685.1 of Nonomuraea sp. NPDC050536. Taxonomy (NCBI): domain Bacteria; kingdom Bacillati; phylum Actinomycetota; class Actinomycetes; order Streptosporangiales; family Streptosporangiaceae; genus Nonomuraea; species Nonomuraea sp. NPDC050536. The sequence continues at coordinate 949,702 of NZ_JBITHD010000001.1, read as the reverse complement.
CGCTCGGCGGTGTAGGTGTCGAGCAGGGACTCCGGAGCCTTGCCCCGTACCACCAGGGCGAGCTTCCAACCCAGGTTGGCCGCGTCCTGCAGGCCCATGTTGAGCCCCTGACCGCCGATCGGCGAGTGCACGTGCGCGGCGTCGCCCGCCAGCAGGATCCGGTCACGGCGGTAGGTCTCGACCAGGCGGGTGTTGTCGCTGTAGCGGATCCCCGCCTCCAGCGACGTGACCCGCACGGTGTCGACGCCGCTGGCGCGGCGCAGGCTGGCCTGCAGCTCCTCGGCCGTCATCGGGGCGTCGCGCTCGCCAGGTCCGCCGTCGAACTCGATCGTGGCGATCTCCCCCGGCACCAGTGACAGGTTGACCAGGCCGCCGGGGCTGCGCAGCGACGAGGTCAGCGCGGCGGGGTCGGCCACCTCGGCCACGGCGGTGCGGCCCGTCATCGTGGCGTCCGTGCCGGGGAAGGGGATGCCCGAGCGCTTGCGCACCACGCTGCGGCCGCCGTCGCAGCCGACCAGGTAGGCGCCCTCGAAGCGGCGGCCGTCGCGCAGCACCGCCGTGGCCCCCTCGACGTCGACGACCTCGCAGCCGGCCAGGATCCGCACGCCCAGTTCCTCTGCCCTGGCGGCGATCACGCGCTCGAGCAGGTGCTGCTTGAGCATCATGTACTCGGCGGGTCCCTCCTGGTCCTGCAACAGCGGCAGCCCGCCGAAGTGGCCCCGGGTCTTGCCCTCCTTGAGCAGCTGGATCAGGAACGACACCGCGTCGGCGCCGTCGTGCGCCACCCCCTCGAGGTACTTCCACTGCTCCTCGATCACCGGCTCCGCGAGCCCGCGCAGAGCCAGTGTCTGAGTGCTGCGCACGTTGACCGAGCGCAGGCCGAGGCTGCGTTCCCGGCGGACCGGGCTCTCCGCCGCCTCCAGTACCAGCGCTTCCACGCCGCCCAGCGTCAGCTCGGCGGCCAGCAGCAGGCCGACAGGCCCGCCGCCGACGATGATCACGTCTGTCATGAGTCCTCCCATCGAAACTTACGGCGTAAGTAGAACGCTTACGGTGTAAGTTTGTCAACGTGGGTAAGGGAATCAACCGCGAGGCGATCCTCGACGCCGCCCTCCTCCTGGCTCAGGAGGAGGGCCTGGCGGGGCTGTCGATGCGGAAGCTGGCCAAACGGCTCGGCATCGAGGCGATGTCGCTGTACAACCACTTCGCCAACAAGGCCGACATCCTGGACGGCCTGGCCGAACGGGTCTACGGCGACGTGGCGCGCCCCGATCCCGGGCTGCCCTGGCAGGAGCGGGTGCGGGCGACGGCGCTGGGCATGTACCGGGCGCTCTCCCGGTATCCGGTGGTGCCGCTCGCGCTGGTCACCGACCAGGCCAACCCCACCTCTGAGCGGGCGCTGCGGCCCCTGGAGGATCTGCTCGAGGCGCTGTACGCGGCCGGATTCGACGACACTCAGGTACGGCGGGCACTGAGCGCGATCAACGGGCTGATCATGGGCTCACTGCTGCTGTCGACCGCCGGGTTCACCGGCGACTTCTACGCCAGCCAGGGCGAGGAGCAGCTCGACCACTTCCGCCAGGGCGTCGACGCCGAACGGCTGCCGCACTTCACCCGGCTGCTCGGGGTTCTGCCCGACATCGACGCCGAGGCGGACTTCGCGGCCGCCCTCGACATGTTGATCATGGGAATAGCCGGCACGGCAGGGCGGTTGCGCCGGGCATGAAGATCGCAGTCATCGGTAAGGGAAACATCGGCGGCACGCTGGGGCGGGCCTTCGCCGCCGCCGGGCACGAGGTGACCTACGGTTCACGGAGCACGCCGATCCCCGACGCGCTCGCGGGTGCGGAGACCGTCGTCGTGGCCGTGCCCGGCACAGCCGTCGTCGCCTTCCTGGACGAGTACGGGCCCGAGCTCGACGGGAAACTCGTCGTGGACGCCGTCAACCGGATGGGCGAGGACAAGCTGCACAGCGCGGCGGACGTCGCCGCGAAGGCGCCCGGCGCGCGCTACGCCCGCGCCTTCAACTCCTACGGCTGGGAGAACTTCGCCGACCCGGCCTTCGACGGCGAGCGCGGCGACCTGTTCTACTCCTCGGCCGAGGCCGACAAGGACACCGTCGAGCAGCTCGTCGACGCCGTCGGCCTGCGGCCGGTGTACCTCGGCCCCGACCAGCACGACGCGCTCGACGGAGTGCTCCGCCTCTGGTTCGCGCTCGCCGTGGGTCAGGGCCGGGGACGGCACCTGGCGTTCCGGGTGCTGTGATCAGTAGCCGCGGGTGTAACGCACGCCCGGGCCGATCGAGATCGGCACGCCGGCGCCGTCGACCAGGTTGACGCCCGAGGCCACCGAGAGCTGGTCGCCCTCGCCCTTCTTGAGCTGGATGCCGGTCTCGAGCTTGGTGCCGTGGCCGACGATCGTGTTTCCGGAGATCGCGGCGTGCCCGGTGCCGTAGTTCACCGCGTCAAGCGCCAGATAGACGAAGTTGACGTCGGCCGGCAGGTCGCCGGTGGCGGTCATCTTACGTACGTCGGGCGCCCTGCGCTCGCGGAAGGCCTGCTTCAGCGCGGCGAAGCCGTCCGGCGGCGGCAGGAACTTGTGGATGCGGTTGCCGGTGATCGTGGTCGCCGCGTCACCCTGCAGGTCGCAGCGGATGCCGTAGTACGTCTGGTCCTTGGTGCTCTCGGAGCCGAAGTCCTCGATGTAGTTGTTGGAGATCGAGGTGCCGAAGCAGCGGTGGGCGTCGATCGCATTCTTCGGCGAGCCGTACAGGTGCAGCTCGCTCAGCGTCCAGCCCGCCGCGTTGTCCATCTGGATGGCGTTGGTGCCGTTGAAGCCGATCCAGGCGCGTTGCAGCGTCCAGTCCGTGACCGAGTTGCCCGGGTCCACCACGCGGATGCCCGCTTCGGCCGAGCCTTCGATGTCGACGTCGCTGATGATGCTGTTCACCATGGTGTTGCGCAGCATCGTGCCGTTCTGCGACGGGTTGCTGATCCTGATCCCGTCCGACGGCGCGCCGTAGATGTCGACGTCGTAGACGCGCGCGTTCCACGCTCGCAGCATCAGCCCCACGGTGCCCTTGTTGGCGTCACGGTTGCCGTCGAGCGTCAGCCGCTCGATCCTGACCGTGTCGTCGCTCGTCTCCGCGTTCTTGACCCAGCCCTCGGAGGCCAGCATCGCCGGCAGGTTCGCCCCGTCGGCCTGCTTGATGACCGTGCCCGCCTTGCCGTCACCTCGATAGGTACGGCGCGGCGGCAGGCTGATCGTGGCGTTGATCAGGCACGGCCCCTTGATGACGACCTCGTCCCCGTCCTTGGCGGAGTCGATCGCTGCCTGCAGATTCTTGGCGTCGTCAGCGGTGTTCGCACAGGTGGCATCCACCCGATTCGCCGAAGCCGGCGTCGCCACCACCGTCACACCCAGCCCGGTAACAGCCACCACAGCGGCCCCCGACAGCAGAGCAGTACGTAACCTTCGCATGAATTCCCCGTTCCTTACTGACGAAGCAGGAGACGCTTCCCCCGTCCCCAGTCCCCCGTCACTCCGGTCCCCCTGGACCGGCTACTGATCATCCTGCCGGAAATCCCCATACCCGAAGCCCGCAATTCCGGATTTATCCCGACAGCAAAGGCGTAGATTTCCCCCATGCCGGCGTGGCTCCGCCTCCTCCTGACAGCCGTGGCCGCCGCATCCCTGCTGACGCCCCCCACGTCCCGCCCCGAAATCCACCACGAAGGATGCCCGCTACCTGGGTCCCGAGCTGGGGGATCCGCGACAGGCCCGGCGACTTCCTCCCCTCGGACCCTGTCGCGTCCGTGACGTACTGCCGGCTCATCCTCGAGCCGCGCCGGCTCATCGTTGCGCGACGACATCGCCCGCAACCGAGGAACGTCGAGCACCTTCCTGCCGAGCCCACTCGCCGCGGCCACCGCCTGCCGTTACGGCCCCGGCGGCCGCCTCACCAGACAACGAACGATCACCGGCGACCTCGACCCCTTCCGCACGCTCATCACCGCCGAGACGGCGCCGAAGTCGTCCTCCTCGGGCGGCACGGAATCCTTGCTCAACGGGACCCGGTGCTCGACGGACGGGTCGTCGCCCACCGCCCTCGATGCGATCTGGGTGACGGACACGACCGGCGCGACCGCCGAGATCCGCGTCTGGCGGGCGCCTTGCCTCGCGGTCCTGTACGGCGGCTTCGGGCCGTTGGTCCCGGGCCGGGCACTCCTGGAACGCCTCGACACCGTGCTGGGCGCTATTTCGGGTGGGTGAGCATCTTGGTCTGGCTGGCGGGTGGCGGCTTGATCGTCACCTTCATGCCCCAGTCGGTCAGGCGGATGTCATCCAAGGCGTGGAAGCGCTTGTCACCCTCTTTCGTGTCCATGCCGCACACGTCGGACGACGTCCAGATCCGGCGAACCAGCTGGTCCTTCCCGATCCACAGGCGCCAGAGGACCACCCAGTCTGCGCACTTGGCGGCGTCCTTGCCGAAGAGCGCGGGATCGATGGCGGCGAGCTGCCCCTGCGTGATCGTGCCCTGGTAGAGGGTGGTCGGCGTGCCGTCATACACCTCGTCGGGACGCGTCTGAGTGGTGCTGGACAGGATCGCCTTGAGAATCCGAGCATTGGCGAGGTTGACGAGCGGCAAACCCAGAAATTTCATGCAACGCCAGGTGATGCCGGTCCATCGCTTCTTCTTGCCGCGACGCTCGTACATGTGGCCATTCACGCAGATCTCGCGGACGTGCAGGCCATCGACTGTGTACGACGTCTCGGTGCCTGCGACTTTGCCGTCACTGAAGCCCACGATGTCGTGCTGCGTGAGGTGATTGATCCAGCCTCGCCCGCCTTCGTCCCATTGACCGCGGCTCACGATCTTCACGCCGTGACCCTTGACGAGTTGGTGCTGGATTGCCGTGACCGGGTCCTGGGCGGTTGTCGCGCTCGCCGGGGCCCCGAAGGCCGCTCCGGCCATGACGGCCGCGGTCGCCGCGCGCAGAAGTCTCATGGCGGCGAATCCTCCCAGGCCCGAATTTCGACGTGATCACAAGGGACTCGCTGGTTGTCCCTTTCTCGGGACGGGGTGATCATTCTGGTCCGGGACGGCTCTGGGTTTCCAGATCTTGCGGCGAGATGATTGTGTGGGCGAAGGAACTACGAGGAGGTCCCCGGTGACCCGTCACATCGTTTCGGTCATGGGCGGCAAGGACGCCGCCGCCGCGAGCACGTACGAGTCGGTCAATCCCGCGCGCACCGGCCAGGTGGTCGCCCGGGTCGGTCTCGCGGACGCCGACACGTTCGCAGCGGCCTGCCGTACCGCCAAGGAGGCCCAGCGCGAGTGGGCCAGGGTGCCCGCGCCGGTCCGCGGCAGGGTGATCGCGTCGATCGGGCGCCTGGTCGAGGCGAACGCCGAGACGCTGGCGCATCTGGTGACAGAGGAGATCGGCAAGCCGTTCAAGGAGGCGCTCGGCGAGGTCAGGGAGATCGTCGACACCTGCGACTTCTTCCTGGGCGAGGGGCGCAGGCTGTACGGCCAGACCGTGCCGTCGGAGATGCCGGACAAGAACCTGTTCACCTTCCGCAACCCGGTCGGGGTGGCCGCGGTGATCACCGCGGGCAACTTCCCGGTGGCCGTGCCGTCCTGGTACCTGGTTCCGGCGCTGCTGTGCGGCAACGCGGTGGTGTGGAAGCCCGCCGAGTACGCCGCCGCCTCCGCGCACGCGATGTACCAGCTGTTCGTGGCCGCCGGGCTGCCCGACGGGGTGCTCAACATCGTCTTCGCCGACGGCGCCGACACCTTCGCCGGGCTGGACAAGGCTCTAGCGGAGGGGACGGTGCAGAAGGTCGGCTTCACCGGCTCCAGCGCGGTCGGCAGCAAGATCGGCGAGCTGACCGGCCGCCACCTGCAGGCGGCCTGCCTGGAGCTGGGCGGCAAGAACCCGATGGTGATCATGCCGGACGCCGACCTGGACCTGGCCGTCGAGGGCGCGCTGTTCTCCGGCTTCGGTACGGCGGGCCAGCGCTGCACGAGCCTGGGCACGGTCATCGTGCACGAGTCGATCCACGAGGAGTTCGTCGAGCGCTTCGCCCGGGCCGTGCGCAACGCCAAGATCGGAGACCCGGAGCAGGACGTGCTGGCCGGTCCGCTGCTCGACCAGAAGTTCGCCGACCGGTACGAGGAGTTCCTGACCTGGATCCAGCCCCACCACCGGGTCGTGTCAGGGGAAACCGGAAAGATCACGGCGGACAACCCTCACCACGACTTCACCGGCGAGGGCGGGATCTACTACCACCCGGTGGTCGTGGACGGGGTCAGGCCGGACGACCAGTTGTTCTTGGAGGAGACGTTCGGCCCGATCGTGGGCATCGCCTCCTTCCAGACCCTGGACGAGGCCATCGAGCTGGCCAACCTGCCCGGCTACGGCCTGTCCAGCTCGATCTACACCACCGACCCCAAGAACGCCTTCCGCTTCCGCGAGGGCATCTCGGCCGGGATGGTCAGCGTCAACAACTCCACCTCCGGCGCCGAGGCGCATCTGCCCTTCGGCGGCAACGGCAAGTCCGGCAACGGCAGCCGCCAGTCCGGCATGTGGGTGCTCGACCAGTTCACCCGCTGGCAGGCGATGAACTGGGACCACTCGGGCCGCCTGCAGAAGGCCCAGATGGACGTCGCCGACATCACCCCAGATATGGATTTCCGACTCTAGATCCTTCCACCTGGGAGTAAGAAAGCCACTCCGCCGGGAAGCATGGGCCTTCCCGGCGGGTGAGGGTCGTGCCACGATAACGGCGCCTTCGATTACGGGGAGAAGCCGATGCGTGACGATCTGAAACTGGTGACGGCGGCGATCCGGCTCCGCGCGGGGTTCCCGTGCCGGTGGAGCGTGGTGAGCGCCGACGGCAGGGGCTGGTTCCCGCAGGGCACCTCACCTGCCCGCGACCTGGACGGCCTGCCGTACTTCCACGGCGACGACCTGCTCGTGCACGTCCCGCGCGAGCGGCTGACGATCAGGGTGACCAGGGGCATGGAGTACGGCTCGGCCGAGACGACCCTGACGCCCGGCTCCGGCGAGACGCTCGTCGAGCTGGCCCCGCGGCGCATCTACGACGCCGCCGCCCGCGGCTGGTACGGCGCCGACCTGCACGTCCGCTTCAACCGCCCCACCCAGTGGATGGCCGACTCCCAGCATGGCGAGGACCTGCACGTGGTCAACCTGCTGCCCGGCGACGGCGAGGCCGTGGAGACCTGGACGGGCCGGGACCTGCCGTGGTCCGACGAGACCCACGTGGCCAGAGTAGGCCTGGCCCACCAGGCGCTCGGCCCGGTGAGCGACGCGCTGACCAAGCTCCGCGAGCGGGGCTCGCTGATCGGCTACGCCAACGCCTACCGCGGACCGGTCGAGACGCCTGAGCAGCTGGTCGGGGCGGGCGATCCCGGCTTCGACGCGCGGCTGTCGGTGGTGGACGCCGCTCTAGGGCTGGTCGACAGCTTCTCCTCGGCGATCGGCTCGGCGCAGGCCTACCGGCGCCTGATCGGCGCGGGCAACAGGATCGCGGCCGTCGCCGGCACCTCGCAACGGCTCGGCCCGATCGGCCGCGAGCGCACCTACGCGCACGTGCGCGGCCCGCTGACCGCCGAGTCCTACGCCGAGGCGGTACGGCGGGGCCGCACGTTCGCCACCACGGGCCCGTTCCTGGAACTCGCGGTCGACGGGGAGGTCCCCGGAGCCACGCTGGACCAGGTGGCGGGCAACCGAGTGAGCGTGGTGGGCCGGGTGATCGGTCCCGGCGTGGAGACCGTACGCCTGCTGACGGCGGACGGTGAGCTGGCCTCGGGCCCGCCCGGGGAAGTGGCAGCCGAACTGACGGTCAACTGGCCGACGTACGTGGTGGCCGTGGCCGAGGGCGGCGGCCAGGTGCGGGCCCACACCAGCCCGGTCTACCTGGACGTGGAGCGGCGCAGGGTGGCCCGCGAGGAGGACGTGACGTTCTGCCTGCGCTGGCTGGAGTTACTCGAGGACCTCATCAGAGACCGCGTCAGCGCGGACTATCTGTCCGTGGTGGAGGAGGCGCGCCGCGTCTACCAGGCGCGCCTGACCTGAACGTGAGAGAACGCGGGCCCCATATCGGGGGTGCCCGCGTTCTCTCAGAACCTCGCTCAGACCTGGCCGGCCTTCTCCAGGGCGGAGCAGCAGGTGTTGACCAGCAGCCTGGTCACCACGTACGGGTCGACGTTGGCGTTGGGGCGGCGGTCCTCGATGTAGCCCTTGCGATCCACCTCGACCTGCCACGGGATGCGCACCGAGGCGCCGCGGTCGGAGACGCCGTAGGTGTACCTGTTCCACGGGGCGGTCTCGTGCGCGCCGGTCAGGCGGGACTGGATGTCGGCGCCGTACTGCTTGACGTGCTCCATCGGCTTGTCGCCCTCACCGAGCGCCTCGCAGGCGGTGATGATGGCGTCGTAGCCCTCGCGCATGGCCTTGGTGGAGAAGTTGGTGTGCGCGCCGGCGCCGTTCCAGTCGCCGCGGGCGGGCTTGGCGTCGAGCGTGGCCTCCACGCCGAACTCCTCGGCCGTCCGGTAGAGCAGGTAACGGGCGACCCACATGTGGTCGGACACCTCGACGGGCCCGGCGGGGCCGATCTGGAACTCCCACTGGCCGGGCATGACCTCGGCGTTGATGCCGGAGATCGCGAGCCCGGCGGCGATGCAGCGGTCGAGGTGCAGCTCGACGATCTCGCGGCCGAACGCGGCCTCGGCGCCCACGCCGCAGTAGTAGTGGCCCTGCGGGGCGGGGAAGCCGCCCTCGGGGAAGCCGAGCGGGCGGCTGCCCTTGAAGAAGGTGTACTCCTGCTCGATGCCGAACCAGGACTCCTGGTCGGCGAACTGCTCGGCGATCGGACGCAGCAGGGCGCGGGTGTTGCTCTTGTGCGGCTCGCCGTCGATCTCCTCGACCTCGCACAGGACCAGGACGTTGTCACCGCCGCGGACCGGGTCCGGGCAGGTGAAGACCGGGCGGAGCACGCGGTCGGAGGAGTGACCCTCGGCCTGGTTGGTGCTGGATCCGTCGAAGCCCCACACCGGCGGCTCTGCTCCGTCGGCAAGGATCTTCGTCTTGGCGCGCAGCAGAGCCGTGGGCTCGGTGCCGTCGATCCAGATGTACTCAGCCTTGTAGCTCACGGCGGTCCTTTCGCGGTTCTCTCCAGCCACGCCGAGAAAACCAGACGGCCGTTTCCCGGTTTTTGCCCGTATGTAACCAGCGTGTTAATCCGAAGACCATCTTTCGCCGAAGATGCGCCTCTTCAGCGGGGGTACGGCCTGGCACGTACGGAAGAAGGCGCGGGCGAAGGCCCGGTTGATCCGGCTAGCCGAAATCCCCATCCTGGCATTGGACAGCGCCCGCTTCGAGGCGGCGAAGCCGTACTCGATCATGGCGCGCTCGTACTCCCCCAGCGCGGTCAGCAGCTCGGCCTGGCCCCTGCCGACCGCGGCGAGCTTGGCCGTGAGCAGCTGGGCGTCGCGCAGCGCGGTGTTGCCGCCCTCGCCGCCGGTGGGCAGCATCGCGTGGATCGCGTCGCCGAGCAGCGTGACCGGCCCCGTGGGCCACGGCTTGACGGGAGCGGAGGTGCGGAAGTCGAACATCTCGACGTCGCCGGGATCGGAGTCGGCCACCATGCGGACCAGGGCGGGATGCCAGCCCTCGATCATCTGGGTGACCGTCTCGCGCAGGTCGTCGCGCTTTTCCGGATACGCATCGCGGCGGGCGACCAGCGACCACAGCACGTAGTCGCCCTCGCCGGCGTCGTAGGTCCTGCGCTTGAAGACGGCGGTGAACATGGAGCGGCCCGGCTGGCCGAAGATGACGTTCATCCCGGCCGGGATCCGCTCGGGGAGCCAGGCCTTGGTCTCGGGGGTGAGGTAGAGCTTGCCGCCTACCGCCAGGGCGCCGGTGTCCAGGTAGCCCGCTTGCGGGAGCAGCTGTGCCCTGACCCGGGAGTTGCTTCCGTCGGCGCCGATCAGGACGTCGCCCGTGGCTGTGGATCCGTCGGCGAAGCGCGCCGTGATGCGCCCGTCCTTCGTCTCGTAGCCGGTGAACTTCCGGTCGAAATTCACGATCTCGGAGATATCGGCCAAGAGCAGGTTTCGCAGCGTGATGCGGCTGACCGCGTGGTGGCCTTCCTCCGGCGCGGTGCGCCCGCCGGTGAACAGGTCCTCCTCTATCAGCGTGAGCAGGTCCAGCCGGTGGGTCATGAACGCCATCCCCGCGCCCGGGTCGCCGGCCGTGGCCACGAACCGCTCCCAGACCTCGGGGCTCAGGCAGTCGTGCAGGGCACTGCTGCCCTCGGTGTTGATGTGGATGCGGTAGCCCTGGTTGCGGTTGGTCGGGGTGATGTCCCGCTCGTAGACCGCCACGCTCACGCCGGCCCGCTTGAGCCCGTTGGCCAGGCAGAGTCCGCCGATGCCGCCGCCTATCACGATCACGTGCATGGTTCAGGCTCCTTCGATGAGTTCGCGGAGGTGGGCGAGCACGACCGCCGGGTCGTCGGGGATGAGCGTCAGGCCCTTGGCCACGGCGATGACCAGCGCGGCGTGCTCCGGCGCGACGCGCATGGCCAGCGCCCCGCGCCAGCCCTCCTCCACCTGCTCGACGGTGGCGCGGATCTCCGGGTCGCGCAGCGAGCGCAGGTCGATCTCGCGCAGCACCACGAACAGCTCGGGCTGCTCGCGCATCGCGACCGCCAGCATGTCCAGGTAGTCGCCGAGGGTCGTGCCGGGCGCGTGCAGCTGCCGGGTGGTGTACTGCACGACCGCGGCGATGAGGTCGTTTTTGGTGGGGAAGTGGTGATGCAGCGTGGAGTGGTCGATGCCCACCTCGCGCGCCACCTCTCTCAGGCGCAGGCCCTCGAACCCCTTGACCGCCAGGCAGCGGAACGCCGCCTCGATCAGCTCCTGCCGTCGATCTCCCACGATCTTCCACCTCTCCACCAACCAGTTGGTGGAGAGGTAATCACGACCCGCTCGTGCCCGTCAACCCATCACAGGACGCGGAACCAGAGGTTGGTGGCGTGCGGGACGGCGCCGTGGGTGAGGCGTTCGAGCTTGACGTCGGTGCCGCCCGGCCGGTCGAGCAGGCGGGTGCCGTCGCCGAGCATGACGGGGGCGACGATCACGAGGACCTCGTCGAGCAGGGCCGCCTCGAGGCACTGGCGGGCGACGTCGGCGCCGAGCACGTTCACGTACTTCTCGCCCGCGGCGGCCTTGGCCAGGGCGACGGCGGTCTCGAGGTCCCCCGCGTAGGTGAGGTCCGCGGCAGGGGCGCCGGGCCGGTGGGTCAGGATGATCTGCGGCCCGCTCCACCCGCCGCCGAACGCCTTGCCCTCCTTGTCGGGGACGCCCTTGTACGGATCGTCACCGCGGAAGGTGCGGTTGCCCACGAGCAGCGCGCCGATGCGCGGGACCAGCTCGTCCACGAGCGGGTTGGGACCGAGGTGCTCGGTCAGCCAGGACATGTCCCCGCCGGGGCCCGCGATGAAGCCGTCCAGCGACATGGTGGCCGAATACAGCAGCTTGGCCATGATGATCTACCTCCTTGGTCGACCTCCTTCAAGACGGGCGTCCGGCGGAAAAGTCATCGGCAGGCCGAACGCCTCGAACACCCGAACATCATGGAAAGCGGTCAGCTCGTTGATGCGCCCGCCCTCGACGCCCAGTACGGCTATCGCGAAGGCGCGCCCGTCGAGGTAGGCCGCCGCGGCCGGCTGCCGGTTGGCCTCCAGGGGAAGCATCGTGAAGCGGCCGATGGGGTGCGCCGGGTCCCAGCTCGCCCTGAGGCTTCCCAGGACCGCTTCCCTGCCCAGGAACCAGGTCGGGTAGGGCGGCATCGTCGCGCGGACCTCTTCGGCGAGCAGGTCCGCCATGGCGGCCAGGTCGGCGCGCTCAGCCGCGTCCATGTAGCGGCGCAGCACGGCGCGCTCCTCGCCGGTCGGGTGGTTGCGGGCCGCCCAGTCCAGGCGGTGGCCGGGCAGGCGTTGCCTGAGCGTGGCCCTGGCCCGCTGCAGCGCGCTGTTCACCGACGCCTGCGTGCCGTCGAGCAGCTCCGCGGTCTGCCTGGACGGCCAGCCGAGCACGTCACGCAGGATCAGCACGGCGCGCTGGCGGGGCGGCAGGTGCTGGATCGCGGCCAGGAACGCCAGCTCGATCGTCTCCCTGCTCACCGCCGCGGTCGCCGGGTCGTTCCCCGTCGGGTACGGCTGCAGCCACGGAATGTCCATCCGCGGGCCCTCCGTCTCCGGCGGGCCCAGATCGTGCGGGAGCACGCGCCGCTCGCGGGTCTCCAGGGCGTCGAGGCAGGCGTTGGTGGCGATCCGGTAGAGCCAGGCCCGCAGCGACGAGCGGCCCTCGAAGGCGGGCAGTCCCTTCCAGGCGCGCAGCAGGGTCTCCTGCACCAGATCCTCGGCCTCCTCGAACGACCCCAGCATCCGGTAGCAGTGGACGCGCAGCTCACTCCGGTGCCGGTCCACCAGCTCCGCGAACGCCCCCTCGTCCCCGCCCCGAGCCTGCGCGACCAGCCCGTCCTCTACTCCATCCCCACGAGGCACCCCATCCACTTCTCCACGCCCCTGCCCGCCACCTCGACCGTCCTGTCCCTACCCACCCTCCATCACGCGACCTCAACCCGGGCGCGTCAGACCTTCCCACGCCCCGGACACCCCATCCTCCCGGCCCGCCAGACCTTCCCCCCGTCCCGGACACCACCCCATTCTCCCGGCCCGCCAGACCTTCCCCGCATCACGGACGCCACCCCGTCCTCCTGGCGCGCCAGTCTCTTCCCGCCCATCCGCGTCCTGGGCACAACCCGCGCGCCAGGCCCTTCCCGCCCTTCGGCGGGGCAGACCTGGGCTGCTTCCCGGCATGCCGTACCCCCTGGGTGGGTCATGTCCAGCGGCCGGTGGCGGCGCAGGCGCGGATGGTGTCGGCGGTCGGCTCGGGGAGTCCGGCCGCGACGAGGTCGGCCGAGGCGAGCGCTTCGGCAGACGGGAACAGGTGGGTGAGGCCGTGCGTCAACCCGGGCACCGGCTGCCCGAAATTTCGGGCTATGGCTCCCAGCTGCTCTCGCGCCCACGTCGAGCCCCCGTCAGCGGAGAGGACGGCCCGTACGGTCCCCTCGAACGGACCCCAGCTGACCGGCCCGCCCTGCCCGTCGACCCCCAGCATCAGCCCGACGCGCTCGACCACGTGGATCAGCCCCTCCCAGTACGGCAGGTGCGCCCTGAGCACCAGGTGGTCCTCGCCACCGGCGTGGACCTCGAGCATCCCTGGCCCGCCGTCGAGCCCGATCGTGCGCCGGTAGACCCGCCCCTCGACCGACTCCACCCCGGGCACGGCCCCCTCGGCCAGCCCCGCGACGACCTTGTCCCAGTCGAAGGGCTGCTGGACCGGCAGCCGCATCGCCAGCCCGCCGTCGGCCGCCAGCCGATCGGAACGCCGCCTGCGTCCGCGCAGCTCCCGTGGCGAGGCGCAGAACACCTCGCGCATCTCCCTGTTGAACTGCCGCAGGCTCCCGAACCCCGACGCGAACGCCACATCCGCCACGCTCAGCTCGGTGTCGTCCAGCATCCGCCGCGCGAAGTGCGCCCTGCGCGAGCGCGCCAACTGGTCGGGCGTCACGCCCAGATGATCGCGGAACAACCGCCGCAGGTGCCGCGGCGACACGGCCAGCCGCTCCCCCAGCGCCGCCTCGTTGCCCTCGTCGAGCACCCCACCGATGATCAGCTGTACGGCCTGGCACACGAGCTCCGGCGCATCGGCCCCCACCGGACTGGCCACCCGGTACGGCCGGCAGCGCAGACAAGCCCGGAACCCTGCGGCCTCCGCGGCGGCCGCCATCTCGAACGTCCGCACGTTCTCCGCCAACGGCCGCGCCCCGCACCCGGGCCTGCAGTAGATCCCGGTGGTCACCACGGCCGAAAACATCGTCATCCCCCCTTTATAGAAAAGCCCTCCGACCCTTTCTCGCCACATCCGGACACCCCTTGGTGACCATGCAGATCAACGCGACAGTCGGCGCAGGGCGATCTCGAAGGGGCCCCGATGGCCCACCCGGCGCATCCAGTCGGCCAGCACGATCGAGAGCAGCCAGACCCCCACGCCGATGGCGAGTGCGGCGGCGGCGCCCATGTCACCGGCCAGGTCCAGCGTGAAGGGATAGAACAGCGCGACGAGCACGACGGACTGGAAGAGATAGAAGGTCAGCGAGCGCCAGCCGAGCGCCACCAGCGCGGTCGTGACGCGGCCACGGTTGCTGCCGATCTTGACGGCGATCAGCCCGATGGCGGCGGCCAGTCCGATGCCGCCGGCGTAACCGGTGATCGTGTGCGCGATCGCGGGCAGCCAGGTCGAGCCGGGCGTCCACGCGCCGACCGAGATCAGCGCCATCGGGAGCCTGCCGACGTCGGCCGTCGCGAGGAAGGTGAAGGTGACGCGGCGGAGCAGGGCCACGTGCTGCTCGGGGTCGTCGATGATCCGGCGCCTGGCGGCCCAGATGCCGATCGCGATGCCGGGCATCACGATCAGGACCGTCCCCGGTGCTTTCCCCACCCACAACGCCAGGTGGAAGAGCACCTGGCTGGCTAGGTCGTCCTTCATCAACGACGCCAGCGACTCCGGGTGGCCGCCTGCCGCCGCGGCATGCGCCCGAACGGTCTGCCAGGCCAGCATGGCCGTCGCGGGCACCAAGGAGATCGCCGCGGTCCAGAGCAGGACCGAGTCGCGGGCGCGCACCATGGGCGCCACGATCAGCAACGTCAGGCCGTACACACGGCGACATGGCCCCGTGTGTACGGTCGCGGCCAACGGCGGCCGCGACCGTACGGATGATCGATCTTTCTGTTACCTGATGGACGTGCCGGTGACCAGCGGCAGCGAAATCGACGTGCCGGCCAGGTCGACGGTGACCTTGGCCCCGGTGCCGGGTTCGACGTCGGTCCCGGAGCCGTTGCCGGTCTCGTCGAGGTTGAAGTCGTCGTTGGTTCCGGTCAGCACCAGGCCCAGCCGGTGCCCGGCCTTGAACTCGTAGTCCTGCGGCAGCATCTTCCAGGTGATCCGGTACGGCTTGCCCGGCGTCAGCGGTGTCGAGCGGCTGAGCGATGTGTGGTTCTGCGCGTCCAGGATTCCGCGGGTGACCACGTTGAAGCCGGAGGTCGCCGTGTTGTCGCCGGCCCTGAAGTAGCAGCCGTCGTCATCGGCCGTGCTCGGGCCGACGCAGTCTTCACCCCCGATGATCTTGAGTCCTTGCGAGGCCGTCGTGGTGGTCTCGCGGTAGTTGATGCGGATGTCCTGGCCGTAGTCGACGAGCAGCACACCCAAGTTGGCGGTCGGCTTGTCCAGCGTCACCCGTAGGGTCACCGACGGCGTTCCGGACAGCCGCATCGCGTTCTTCAGCGGCGAGGTCAGGAATGTCAACCGGTGGGGGTTGGTGGTGGCGGGGTCGGCGGCCATCGCGATCTCGGCCTGGGCGATGTCGAGGTAGCTGCCGGTGCCGGTCGACCGCGTGCGGCTCAGGGAGCCGTCCTGCTGCGGCCGCAGAGTCGTCGTCCGCGCCGCGGGTGCCGGCCAGTCGGCCTGGGTGATCCAGCGGTCCGGGCCGAGCTGCACGTCGACGCGTGGCTGGCGCATGATGTCGTTGGAGATGCCCATCAGTTCGTGGTCGAACCACTTGTTGAGGGTGTTGAGCCACACCTCGCGGCGGGCCCAGAACGGGTCCAGGTGCCCGTACTGCGTCACCCACGCCTTGCGCTGCACGTTGCGGGGCAGCTTGGCCCACCACTCGGAGAACTGGCTGCCTACCACGTTGCGGTCCTGCATGCCCATCACCGCGAAGACGCTGGCGCGGACGTTGCGCGCCTTCGAGATCGGCCCGGTCCGGTAGTTGCGTTCGTCCCAGTAGGCGTTGTAGTTGCCGGTCTCGTCGTCGGATTCGGCGTCCATCCGCTGGCGTACAGCCTCACACTTCTCCGCCGGATCCTTGTCGACATGCTCGGACTGCCACCTCGCCCCGCCCTTGAACCAGGTGAGGACGCCGTTGGCGTGCGCGTTCTCGTATCCGCTGGTGAAGGCCGCAAGCGGCACGATCGTGTCCAGGCCTTGCACGCCGGTGCCGGCGACGCCGACGGCGAGGCCTCCTTCGTACGAGTGGCCGATCATCCCGGTGCGGCCGGTGGTCCAGGTGGCTTTGACCGGATCGCCCTTGTCGTCGTAGGCGGTCGCCCGGCCGTTCAGCCAGTCGACGACCGCCTTACCACCCAGCACGTCGGGGGCGCCGTAGGAGGTCGGGCAGCCGTCGGACAACCTGGTGCCGATCATGTCGACCGAGACGAACGCGTACCCGCGGGGCACGAAGTAGTTGTCGTAATACATCGGGAACTTCATCACGTTCCCGTTCGCGTCATACTTCTTGTGTTCAATCTCGAAGCCGACGCCGGGGTTGTCGTAATACGGGCTTTCCTGCATGATCACCGGAACCTTGAGCCCGGAACTGCTCTCCTTCGGCCGGATGATGTCCACCCGGACCAGATCCTTCTTGCCGTCGCCATCGCTGTCGACCGACGACTCCACCCGGACGTGCTCACGGATGGCGTCCTGGTAGGAGAAGACGGGCTGCGTCAGCCCGCCGGAGATTTCAATCTTCGGCTCCGCCGTCGCGGACGCGACGGGAGCACCGGAAACCACGAGCGCGGTCGCGAGTGGGATTGCGGCGAGGAACCCTCGCCGACGCGCGTTGGACATGTGAATCCCTTCGGGGGTCGGCTGTTGCCAGGTGTGTCGGTATTTGTGGCGTGGTGGTGGCACCGAGCTGTGGTTTTCGCTTGTCAGCGCGGGGCGTGCCGGGCAGATCGGCGGCGGCCGGCGGAGCACGCGAAGGTGGCGGCGAGTCGGCCGACGGGCAGCGGCAAGCTCGTCGTGGTGCGCGCGAATGGAGCGGGCAGCCGGTGCGGAACGCCTCGCGCCGCAGGTTTCGGCCGGATGGGGACCTGGTGCCCAACCGGGCAGGTCACGGTGCTGACAGCGGTGTCGACGGCCAAGTCATCCAGGTCGAACCCGCCCGGGAACAGCGGGTTCGATCACGGCACGATGCCCGGCGGTGGGCGTCGGCCAGGGTGAGCCACGTGCATGGACTGGGTGGTGCCCGGTTGCTCAGGCGAACATCAGGCGTCCCAGGTGACCGGGAGGCTCTTGACTCCGTAGATGTCGGCGGTCTCCGGGCGCAGGGCCACTTCTTCAGCCGGGACAGCCAGGCGCAGGGTGGGGAAGCGGTTGAGCAGGGCGGGGAGCGCGACGCGCAGCTCGACGCGGGCCAGTTGCTGGCCCAGGCACTGGTGGATGCCGTGGCTGAAGGCCAGGTGGCCGCCGTCCTGCCTGCGCAGGTCGAGCACGTGGGGGTCGGGGAAGCGCGCAGGGTCGCGGTTGGCGGTGGCGTACGACAGGATGACCGTCGAGCCGGCCTTGATGGTCTGGCCGCCCAGCTCGACGTCCTCCAGCGCGACCCGAGCGAACTGCTTGGCGACGCTCAGATACCGCAGCAGCTCCTCCACGGCCCCGTCGGTGAGCGCGGGATCGGCGCGCAGCGCGGCCAGCTGCGCGCGGTTCTGCAGCAGTGCGAAGGTGCCCAGCGCCAGCATGTTCGCCGTGGTGTCGAACCCGGCCGACAGCAGGATCAGGGCCATGCCCCGCAGCTCCTCATCGGTCAGATCGCTGTCGAGGAGGTCGCTGAGCACGTCGTCGGTGGGGTTGGCGCGCTTGGCCGCCACCAGCTCCGCGAGGTACTGCTGGGTCGCGGTGTAGGCCGCGATCAGTTCCTCGTCGCTGACCTCCCCGCCGAGGAACTTGTCGATGTTGTCCTGGAAGGAGCCCCTGTCCTCGTACGGCACGCCCAGCAGCTCGCAGATGATGATGGCGGGGATGGGCTTGGCGAACGCGGTGACCAGGTCCGCCGGCGGGCCTGCCTTCTCCATGGCGTCCAGGTGCTCGGCGGTGACCTGCTCGACGCGCTCGGTGAGCAGCCGCATCCGCCGTACGGTGAACTTGCCCACCAGCGGTTTGCGGTAGCGGCTGTGCTGCGGATCGTCCATCAGCAGGAACTCTCCGGGCGGCGGCGGGGGGACCTCGATCTCGCCGAAGTCGACCAGCGGATGATGGCGCATGAGCTCCTTGCGCGAGCTGAAGCGCGAGTCGGCCAGGATCGACCGGAGCAGATCGTAGCCGGTGACCAGCCAGCCCTGGTGCCCGTCGGGGAAGGTGAAGCGGCTGATCGGGCCGTGCTCGCGGGCCTCGATCAGCTCCTTGGGCGGGTCGAAGGGGCAACCGGCCTGTCGCGCCATCGGCATCGTCGTGAGGGTGTGGGGGGAGTCAGTCATGGATGTTCCTCTTCTCGCGATAGTACGTGTCTTGTACGGCTCGAATGCGAGGCTGCGGTGTGAGCGCGGCGCCGTACCGAGGGGGCACCCGCGGACGGGCGTCGAGCTTGTCCGGCTTCCGCAGCCCTAGGAGATCTTGCGGCGGTAGGTGTTCATGGCGAAGGCGTAGGCCACGATGAGGATGCCGACGCACCAGGCCAGGGCGATCCAGATGTCGGTGCCGACCGGCTGCTGGGTGAACAGGTCGCGGATGGCGTTGACGATGGAGGTCACCGGCTGGTGCTCGGCGAAGAAGCGCACCGGGCCGGGCATGGTGTTGGTGGGCACGAACGCCGAGCTGATGAACGGCAGGAAGATGAGAGGAAAGGAGAACGCGCTCGCGCCGTCGACGGTCTTGGCGGTGAGGCCGGGGATGATGGCGATCCAGGTCAACGCCAGGGTGAACAGGATCAGGATGCCGGCGACCGCGAGCCAGGCCAGCAGGCCCGCCGTCGAGCGGAAGCCCATGAGCAGGGCGACGAGCATGACGACCACGAGCGAGATCACATTGGCGATGAGCGAGGTCAGCACGTGTGCCCACAGCACGGACGAGCGCGCGGTCGGCATGGATTGGAATCGCTCGAAGATGCCGCTCTTCATGTCCGTGAAGAGCCGGAACGCGGTGTAGGCGACGCCCGAGGCAACCGTGATGAGCAGGATGCCGGGCAGCATGTAGTTCACATACGACGCCGACCCTGTCTTGATCGCGCCGCCGAACACGTAGACGAACATCAGCATCATGGCGATCGGCATGATCGCGGTCGTGACGACGGTGTCCATGCTGCGCGTGATGTGGCGCAGAGAGCGTCCCAGCAGGACGGTGGTGTCGCCGAAGAAATGCTTGCTCATCGTTGTTCCTTACTCGTCCGTACTGAGGTGCGGTGTTTGCCGGCGTCGCCGTCCTTGCCGTCGCTGCCGACGAGCGTGAGGAAGACGTCCTCGAGGGTCGGCTGCTTCTCGATGTATTCGACCTTGGCGGGCGGGAGCAGCTGCTTGAGCTCGGCCAGGGTGCCGTTCACGAGGATCCGGCCCTCGTGCAGGATCGCGATCCGGTCGGCGAGGTGTTCGGCCTCGTCCAGATACTGCGTGGTGAGCAGCACCGTCGTGCCCTGGCCGGCGAGTTCCTTGACGGCCTGCCACACCTCGATGCGTGCCTGGGGGTCCAGCCCGGTTGTCGGCTCGTCGAGGAAGATGACCGGCGGATTCCCGATGAGGCTCATCGCGATGTCGAGGCGGCGGCGCATGCCACCCGAATACGCCGACACCTTCCGCGCGCCCGCGTCGGTCAGCGAGAAACGGGCGAGCAGGTCATCGGCGATCTTGCCCGGATCCCTGAGGTGCCGCAACCGGGCGACCAGCACGAGGTTCTCCCGCCCGGTGAGGATCTCGTCGACGGCCGCGAACTGCCCGGTGAGGCTGATGGACTCCCGCACATCCGCCGCCTGCTTGGCGACGTCGAAGCCGTGGACGCTTGCCGTACCCGCGTCGGCCTTGAGCAGCGTGGAGAGGATTTTCACCGCCGTGGTCTTGCCTGCCCCGTTGGAGCCGAGCAGGGCGAAGATGCTGCCCCGCGCGACCTCGAAGTCCACGCCGCGCAGCACGTGCAGTTCCTTGTACGACTTCTCCAGGCCCTGCACGCGGATCACGGGCCCCTGAATCTGATGAATTGCCATCCGGATATCCGTTCTCTGTTTGGTCACGACTCGTCGCCCGCGACCCGATCGATGGCCTTGGTCAGCCGTTCCCGCTCCCGGCGGATCCAGGAACCCCCCGGGTAGTTGCGCAGAAACGCCTCGGCGAACTCCACCGGGTCTTCGCCGACGATTTCGCGGACCGGGGTTCCGTCCGCCGCGCTCTGCTCGAACAGGTCGGCGAGATCATCCAGCATCGCCAGCAGGCTTTCGGCGTCCCCCGGCCCGAAATACCCCATGTACCGATCCAGCGCCTCAACCGCAGTGCGATAGCTCGCCGGAAGCTGCGCCACGCGCGCCTTGTACAGCCGGTAGCGCTTCTTGTCCTCGAGCGGCCCGGTGACCATCTCCAGGTACTGCCGGTAGCGGCTCTTCTGCTCGCTCGGCCCTGTGGCCATGGCTACTCACCTCCTTCGCGGAGCTGTTCGAGCCGTTCCGTGAGGAAGCTCCAGGTCCTCCAGAACTCTTCGAGATACACCCGTCCCTGAGCGTTCAGGGAGTACACCTTGCGCGGCGGCCCCTTCTCCGACGGGACCTTCTCCACGTCGACGAAGCCGCGCTGCTCGATCCTGACCAGCAGCGCGTAGATGGTGCCCTCGGCGATGTCAGAGAAGCCCTGGTCCCGCAGCCACGCCGTGATCTCGTAGCCGTAGGCGGATCGGCCGGACAGGATCGCCAGAACGATGCCCTCCAACACGCCCTTGAGCATCTCCGTCGCCTGCTTGCCCATGGCACACCCCCTTTCGGCTATTCAATGTTGCTGACTACCAGTACAAAGTACCACTGACTACTGGTACATAGCAACACTGAATAGCCGAGGTGCAAACCAAGGTCGCAGCCCGCGGGAGATTTCGACCTCCGGCTTCGCCGTCGCCCGACGCGGCGGGAGCACCGGCGACCACGAGTGCGGCCGCAATCGCTGAACATCCCATGGCGCCCACCATCACCGACCGCGCTGACATCGGGACGTTGCCGTGCTGACACGACACCGCATCAGGGATCCTCATAGCCGCGGAAATCCAACGAACCAGTCTCTGACCTGCTGTTATTCGGGCTCCTGGGACGTCTGACGATGTTCGCCGCTACGGTTCTTCCGTTTCAGCGCCCCCCGCCGTCGAGGGCGGCGACCTCGCGTACGGCCTCGGCGACGGCGCGGAAGTCCTTACGCAGGATCGCACCGGCGACCTTCGTGTGGATCCGGATGTTCGCGTTGCGGGCGGTCACCGCAGGACCTCGAAGGAGTAGTCCGCCGAACGCTTCGACTTGCCGCGAGCCCGCTCGTCGTACCACGATCGACCACACCGTTGGCGTCCTCGGGCGTGAGCGGCTGCTGGCCGAGATCACCGACGCTCCCCCGCCGTCACGCCCCTCCGTGAACGTGGCCGGGGAGGGCCGAGTCACCGTGCGTGGTCGAATTCCCTCCGCAGGAGATCGAGAACGGCCTCGACCAGCAGGTCACCGGTGGCGGCCTCGAAGTAGCTCATGAGCGCCTCGTAGCCGCCCTCGGCATGCGCGGTGGCATCAGCGACATATCCGAAGTAGCCGTCGGTGTAGCCGACGACCCGCGTCACGGGGAACGGGCTGCGTTCCTTGATCTGCACGGCGAGCGTCGTGAACAGCTCGACGGGCACGTGCGCCCACGCGATCCCGCCCAGCCGCACCACGCTGATCGGCAGCTCCATCACCGAAGGCAGCGCGGCATCGCCCAGGGCGGCCAGCCCGCGCGCCCCCTCGACCAGCGACTGCGCCACCCGGTCGCACGGGTCCCGCCCCACCGCCTCCCGCACCTCCGCCAGCCTCACCTCGACCTCACCCCGCCCGGGAAGGCCCCGCACAGGCAACGCCACGCTGCCCCGCCTGATCCTCGGCCCAGAATCAGAGAACGGCACGGCGGGCAACGCCACCGCGCCTTGCCCGATCCTCGAGCCCGGATCAGAGACTGGCCGCACGGCGGGCAACGCCACCGTGTCTTGCCTGCTCCTCGGGTCCGGATTGGAGAGCGGCCGGGCGGTGGGCGGTGGCACGGGGTCCTGTCTGGTCCTGGGGGCCAGGGCAGGGAGTGGTTGGGCGGTGGGTAGGGCTCGCAGGATGGGGGTGGCCAGGAGGTCGCCCAGGCGGGTGGCTTCGGTGGCGTCGCGGCCTCGCCGTACGAAACGGGGGCTGACGTCGCCGGCGGCGCCCTGCAGGAAGCCGACGACGCCGGGCAGCGAGCGGCGGGCGGCGCCCGGCCAGTCGGCCGACCAGGACAGGTTGTCCGGGCCGAGCACCGTGGGATGGCAGGCGTAGTCGACGAGCAGCGCCTCGATCCCCTCGGGACCGTGGAGCGCGAGCACCCCGGCGGAGGTGTCGTGCGGCCCGTCGGGGCGGTGCCGGTTGGCGCCCACGCCGGGCGCGTCAGGTGAACACCACAGCCCCCGCACGGGCCGCCGCTCGAGCGCCACGCCCTCGACGGCCGCGACCAGCGCCTCGACCAGTTCGGGAGACCGTACGGCGGGCAGGAAGGGATGGATCGTCCCCGACCACCCCGACGGACCCGAGTGGGTGTGCGAGGCGCACACCACCACCCGCTCGTCAGGCACTCCCGGCACGGCCCCGGCCAGCCGGCGCGCCAGGTCCGCAGACACCGCGACGGCGTCCAGGCACAACCACGCCACGCCGGGATCGCCGGCCGTACTCAGCCAGACGACCGTGGCACGCAGCGGATCGGCGGCGCCGTCGGCGACGCCCTCACGGGCGGCGTACCCGTCGAGCGGGTGACCGGCAGGGGGCGTGACGTCGAGCGACGCGGCGGCCAGCAGCAGGCCGGACATCGGCCGCACCTCCTTCAGCTGTCGACGTTGAAGCTCCTCAGTACGCGCGGCGCGGCCATCCGCGACACGGCCTCGCAGGCGATCGCCTGCACGATGAGCGTCCCGGTGATGGTCGAGGTGGCGCCGTAGGGCGGGTCGCCCGGCACGCCGCAGTTGTCGATCACGAGGGAGGCCACATCGGCGAGCTTGTGCCCGCTGGGCGCGCGAGACGGCACGGACCGGGTGTGCGCGAGCGAGGTCACCGCGATCACGTAGGCGCCCCGCGCCACGCAGCTCGCGGCGAACTCGACGGGAACGGCGTTCCGCCCCGAGTTGGACGCCACGATCACCACGTCTCCTGCGGCGATGCCACGATCCTCGACCAGGATCTCGGCGAGCCCGGTCAGCCGCTCGAGCGCGGAGCTCTTGTGCGGGCCCTCGTGCAGCATCAGCGCGGGCTCCAGTACGGCCCGCACGTCGGCGAGACCGCCCGCCCTGGCGTACAGCTCCTCGGCCAGCAGGTGCGAGTGCCCGGTGCCGAACACCCACAGCCGCCTGCCGGAGGACAGCGCGTCGGCGAGCCGCTCGCCCGCCTCCTTGATGGCCTCCAACTGCGTGCCGACGACCCGGGCGGCGATCGAGGTGGCAGCGGCCAGGTAGGCCTCGGCGCTCACGTGAGTACTCCCGCGGTCATGCCGGACCCGATCCGGCGCTGCAAGTCGATGGAGACGACCCAGACCACGGCGACCCAGACCACGGCGGCCCGGACCACGGCGGACTGGGCCATAGGCGCCATGTGTGCGGGGACGGGCAGCGAGTTGCTCGGCTGGGCTTGGCAGGACACGGCTGGTGACCTGGCGGGATGGTCATGCGGGGTCATCGGTTCCGGTTTCGTCGGGGGTGGCTGGGGTGGGGGAAGCGGTGGACGGAGATGAGGTCGGCGTAGGGGCCCGACGGCCCGGTGGCGAGCCGCGCCGCTCCGTCCAGCGGAGTCCCGGCCGCCGCGACCAGCTCGACAGGGGTGTCCAGGGCGGCTCTGAGGGGGTCGAGCAGGGCCTGGCCCGCCGTGAAGAGGCCGCCGGTGAGGGCGACGGGCACGACCTCGGCATCCGCGGGGGTGGCCGGCTCGGCGTGCGCGGTGACGGCCGCCTCGGCGTGGGTGGTGGTGGCGAGCCAGCGGGCGGCCGTGGTGACCGTCTCGGCCAGGTCGGCCGCGGCGGCGCGGACGATGCCCGCCGCCACCGGGTCGCCTTCGGCCGCGGCCTCGAACACCCGGGGCGCGAAGCGGGCCACGTCGTCGACCAGCGTGAGCGAGCCGTACAGCGCGGCGGGGTCGAGCCCGGGCGCGGCGAGCAGCGTCCGGGGCCCACGGCCGTCGCGGGAGCGCTGGACGGCGGCGAGCCCGGCGCGGCCGATGGCGAACGCGCTGCCCGCGTCGCCGAAGAGGTAGCCGCCGCCGTCCACCTTCCTGAAGGCGCCGGACCGGGAGACGGCCAGGCACACCACCCCGGTGCCCGCCGCCAGCACCATGCCGAACCCGTCCGGCAGCGCCCCCGCGTGCGCCGTCACCATGTCTTGAGATATCCGGACCTCGGCCGCGCCCAGGACCTCGGCCACGCCGGAGGCGAGCGACGCCAGGCCCTCGACCGTACCGGGGTACCCGGTCAACCCGAGGCATGCCACGCCGACCGGGCCGCGCAGCCCGGCCGAGCAGGCGGCCTGCCGTACGGACTCGACGATGGCGGGCACGCCGCCGGCGTGCGCGTACCCGGGGCCGGCGCCCGTGCGGCCCTCGGGCAGGACCCGCAGCCGCAGAGCGGACTGTCCCCCGTCGACGGCGACGTGGCGGTTCACGTGGTTGTTCCGTGCACCACAGCCTCCTCACGGATCGCTGGCCCCTACTGTGGGGCTCGGCGGCGCCTGCCGTAAAGAAACCCGATTGGACCAATTCGCCCGCGTACAGGGCGTGAAGCGGGTTAGACCGCTTCCCGCGGGACCAGGGTCATCGGCATGCCGTGCCGGGGCCGCAGCGTCACGGTCGCCTCGGGTACCACCTCCGCGCCCGGCCGCAGGTCCAGCCGGAAGCGCTGGGCGATCATCGCGATGATCAGGGTGGCCTCCATGACGGCGAACCCGGCGCCCACGCAGATCCGCCGCCCGCCGCCGAAGGGCAGGTAGGCGAAGCGCGGGTGGGTGACGCCCGGCAGGAACCGCTCGGGGTCGAACCGCTCGGGGTCCTGCCAGAGCCGCGGGTTGCGGTGGGCCAGGTAGACGGGGATGACCACGTTCGTGCCCGCCGGGATCGGCCGGCCGTCCAGGGTGTCGGGTTCGACGGTCTTCCTGACGATCGACCAGGCGGGCGGGTAGAGCCGCAGCGCCTCCTGGAAGGCAGCGGCCGTCCACACCAGCTTCTCCGCGTCGTCCGCGGTGGGCGTGCGGCCGCCGAGCACCTCGTCCACCTCGGCGTATACGCGCTCGCGCGCCCGCGGATGCAGGGCGAGCAGGTACCAGAGCCAGGCCAGCCCGTTGGCGGTGGTCTCGTGCCCGGCCAGCAGGAACGTCATCAGCTCGTCGCGGATCAGCCTGCGGTCCATCGGCGCGCCCGTGTCCGGGTCGCGGACCGCGAGCAGCAGGCCGAGCAGGTCGTCCGAGCCCTCCGGGTGCCGGTCGATGATGCCCTCCACGACCTCGTCGGTGGTGTCGAGCACGTCGTGGATCCAGCGCAGCCCGGGGGTCCACGCGGGGGCGCGCCGTACCAGTGCGGGGGCCTTGTCCAGCAGCCAGGGCGGCGGGTTGAACAGGAGTTGCAGCCGCGAGACGCGGACGCCGGCCCGCAGGCCGGTGGTCATGACGGGCCCGAGCCTGGCTGCCTCGGCGGACAGCTCGGTGCCGAACAGGGCGCGGCCGACCACGTCGAGCGTGAGGCGGTTCATCGCGGTGGCGGCGTCGAGCTCGGCGGGACGGGCAGGCAGGGCGTCCAGGAAGTCGGCGATCGCGGCCGTCATGTGCTCGGCGAAGCGGCCCAGGTGGCGCTTGGCGAACATGGGCTGGATGAGGCGCCGCTGCGCCGCCCACCGCTCCCCCTCGCTGGTGAGCAGGCCGTCGCCGACGACCAGCGACAGCAGGCGGTACTGCTCGGACTTGGCGTAGACGTGCTGGTGGGTGACGAGGATCCGCTCCAGGTGCTCCGGCGCCCAGGCCACGTAGTAGGAGGTGCGGCCCGCCTCGATCTTCACCAGCCCGGCGGCCCTGTCGTTGATCATGCCGAAGCGGTCAAGGACCTGCTGGGAGGTGAACAGGGCGCGCAGGCGCTGCCTGCGGTTGATGCGGACGACCTCCACCATGACGGCTCCCGCTATTAGGTGAGATGTCTAATGAGAGGTTACCTTGCCGATACCGTCGACCATGAGCTTGCCCTGCGGCCCGAGTTCACCGCACTCGGGCCCGTTCGGGTAGACGCCCTTCGGCGTGACCTTCACCGTCACGTCGAGCAGCTTCGTGCTCGCCTCGTCGTACAGGGCCAGGGTCACCTGGACAGGACGCTTGGGCAGGCCGGGAACCTCACTGATGCCCTGCTTGCCCCCGGTCGGGGTCGACTTGGCCGAGCACGCGGAGCCGGCGCAGGTCTGTTGTGCGGCGGCCTGAGCGGGGAAGAGCTCGAGCTTCGGTCGCTGACAGCGGCCGTCCCAGCACACCTCCAGCTCCGCCCTGCTCACGCTGGCGGCGAGCGGCGGTTGCAGGGTGACCACGATTCCCGTGACAGCGCCCATGGCAGTGCAGATGCGCTCCTGCGCGCAGCCGGTCAGCAGGGCGGCCAGGACGACGATTACGGCGAGACGGTGCACACCTCCTTAGACGCTCAAAAGGGGCCCATGCGATCCTGCTGCAATGGACGATCTCTGGTTCGGGGCGTTCCTGACGCCCGAGGCCGCGGCTCGCGAACGGCTGATGCGGCACGTCACGCTGGCCGAGCAGCTCGGGCTCGACCTGGTCGGCATCCAGGACCACCCCTACCAGCCCGCGTTCCTGGACACCTGGACGCTGCTGTCGGCCGTCGCGGAGCGCACCGAGCGGATCCGGCTCGTCCCCGACGTGATCAACCTGCCGCTCCGGCCGCCCGCCGTGCTGGCCCGCGCCGCGGCCTCGCTGGACATCCTCAGCGGCGGCCGGGTCGAGCTGGGCCTGGGGGCGGGCGCGTTCTGGGACGGGGTCGCCTCGATGGGCGGGCCGCGGCTGGCGCCGGGCGAGGCGGTGGACGCGCTGGCCGAGGCCATCACCGTGCTGCGCGAGCTGTGGACGCCGGGCGACCCCGTGACCTTCCGCGGCACCCACTACCGCCTCGAGGGCGCCCAGCCGGGACCGTTCCCGCCGCACCGGATCGGGATCTGGGTGGGCGCGCTCAAGCACAGGATGCTGGAGCTGACCGGCTATATGGCCGACGGCTGGCTGCCGTCCTCCGCCTACAGCCCGCCCGAGGCGGTCGCCCGCCAGGCCAAGGTGATCGACGCCGCCGCGGCCCGCATCGGGCGCGACCCGGCAGAGATCCGCAAGGTCTACAACATCAGCGGCAGCTTCTCTCCGCTGCCCGGCGACGGGTTCCTCGACGGGCCGCCGAGCCTGTGGGCCGAGCAGCTGACCGAATTGGTGCTCACGGTCGGCATGAGCGGGTTCGTGCTGGCGCCCGGGCTGGACGCCGAGCGGGATCTGCGGGTCTTCGCCGAGGAGGTGGCTCCCGCCGTACGGCGGGCCGTGGCGGCCGAGCGTGGCACCACTGTGCCCGGGGGGCCCGAGCGGCCCGCCGTACGGGTGACCGATCTGGACGAGGGAGGGCGGCCGCACGCGCCCAAGCACGATCCGGCCGAGCTCAGCCCGGCGCAGCGGCAGGCCGGGCAGCACCTGGTCGACGTGCACGACGGCTACCGGCAGGAGCTGCGGCAGGTGCGCGACGCGGTCGACCAGGTCGCGGCCGGGGCGCTGGACGGCAGCGCGCTGCGGTCGCTGATCAACCAGCTGACCATGCGGCAGAACTACTGGACGCTGGGCACGTTCTGCGCGACGTTCTGCCGGCTGGTGACGGTGCACCACACGATCGAGGACGAGGCGATGTTCCCCGCGCTGCTCCAGCGCGACGGCGAGCTCGCACCCGTGATCAAGAAGCTGGAGCAGGAGCACGAGGTCATCGCCGAGCTGCTGACCCGCCTGGACGAGGCCTGCGTCGACCTGATCCGCGATCCGGCCCACCTCGACCGGGTCCGCGCCCAGGTCGACCGGCTGTCGGAGACCCTGTCCTCGCACTTCGCCTACGAGGAGGAGGAGCTCGTCGAGCCGATCGGCCGGTTGGACATCCAGATCTAACCTCTCGGTTCGGAGCCGTTGCCGTCGTAGCCGAGCAGGCGCATGGCCGTGTCCGGGTCCATCGCCGCGGCCAGCAGCTGGGCGCGCGCGTGGGCCTGGTCGCGTTCGCGTTCCGCCTTGGCCTGCGCGGCCTTGACCCCCTTGACGGCCCCGATCGCGAGCCCGGTGCCCACGACCACCGCGACCACGATCACGAACAGCACCAGCAGCCAGCCGGGCGAGGCCACGTTCGGGATCGTGGCGATGCCGGTCACGAACAGCCCGGCCACCGCCGCCAGCGCGATCAGGCCGAGCAGGCTGCCCAGCACCACCCAGACGCCGCGCCCGTTCCTGCTGTCCTGCGCGATCGCCTGCGGCGGCGCCACCTGTACGGCCAGCGGCTCCGACGCCCACGGGACGAACTCCGGCTTGCTGCCGTTGCCGTTGCCGTTGCTCACCACGGCGGGCACGCTGGGCTCCAGCTCGACGATCTCCGGCTCGATCACGGCGCCCGGCAGGTCGCGCTCCACCCGGCTGTGCTCGTTGTGTGCGCGTACCGCCTCGGTGTGGTAGTCCTCCAGCTCCTGGTAGAGCTCCTCGGAGGCGTAGAACGTGCCGTCGATCATGGGGCCGTGGGTCTGTTCGATGATCGCCACGACGTCGTCGCCGTTGAGTGTCTTGTGCGTCTCCAGGGCGTGCGCCACGCACAGCACGTCCCTGCGGTGCTCCTCCAGCAGCTTGCCGGTCTTCTCCAGCAGCCGCACCAGGTTGAACTCGATGCGCTCGCCCAGCACGTGCGGCGTCAGGCCGGCGCGCGGCTTGTCCTTGCCCTGCTCCTCGCCGGGCTTGGGCAGCGACTTGCCGCCCATGATCTCCAGCTCCTGCAGCGCGGGCAGCGAGGTCACACCGGAGCCCATGCCCCAGTAGGCCTCCATCAGGGCCGTGAGGTAGGTGGCCGAGTGCAGGTCGCCGGAGACGCCGGAGGAGTTGTCGTCGCCGAAGAACATCCGCTCCCCCGCCAGCGAGGCGAGCGAGACCATGATGTCGGCCTCGTGCTCCGACTTCCACATGGTGAACTGGTCCTCGGGCTTGATCGAGGCGACCATGCCCAGGTAGTCGGCGCCCTTCTCGATCGTGGCGATGTCGATCTCCAGGTGGAAGCGGGTCCGGTAGGCCACCACGGCGTGGCAGGCCTCATGGACGGCCACCGCGTGCCGTTCCCGCTCGATGTACTCCACGTCCTCCGACGGGCCCAGTTGCTTGAGCCGCTTGGCCCGCAGCACGTCGGACCAGGTGATGACCTCGCGCCCGTCGCGGATCGCGGTGATGAGCGACTCGTTGACCAGATCCTTGATCGTGGCACCCGTGGCGTACGGCGTGATCGTGGCCAGGCGGTCGATCTGCTCCTCGGTGAGCGCGTGATCGACCTTGTCGAAGTAGCCCTGGTAGGTGCGCATCCGGCCGGCCTTGGACGGGTAGCCGACCTTGTAGATGCGGTCGATGCGGCCCGGCCGCAGCAGCGCCTCGTCCAGCGCGTCGGGCCGGTTGGTGGCCATCATGACCAGGATGCGGTACTTGGGCGGCGGCTTGGGCCGCATGCCCAGGAGCCTGCGCACCAGCCGGTTGAAGAACCCTCGCGGCTTCTTCAGACCCGACAGCTCCGTGAGCAGCGCCTGCAGCGTGCCGGGATCGCCACTGCCGTTCATCCCGCCGCCCATGAAGAAGCGCTCCTTCGTCGGCTCCTGCGGCCGGTCACCGTACGCGATCAGGGAGCGGGTCCGCTCCGGCAGGTAGCTCATGCCGTGGCAGGCCGAGAAGCCGGAGAAGCCGCCGCCCTGCCCGGGCGGGCCCTGCTGGGCCAGGCGGCCGCGCTTGCCGAGCGAGTCGGCCTCGTCGAAGAAGACGATCACGCCGCCGTAGCGCAGCGCCAGCTTGCGCAGCTTCCTGAACAGCGCCTTCACCTTCATGATGCCGACGCCCATGAACATGTTGGTGAACGCGCCCGGGTCGACGAACACGTACGGCTTGCCGGTCTCACCGGCCACGGCCTCGGCCATCAGCGTCTTGCCGGTGCCCGGCGGTCCCCACAGCAGCAGGCCGCTGGGGACGTAGCCGCCGCGCTGCTCGATCTCGCCCGGCCGCTCGAGGAAGACGATGTTCTCCCTGACGCGCTCGACCACGTGGTCCTGTCCCCATACGTCGGCGAAGCGGGTCTTGATGTCGTCGGGGAAGTACGTCTCCACGCCGCCCCTGGACAGGAACCAGAACAGGCCGACGAACTGGATGATGACCACGAAGAACAGGAAGACGATCTGCACCAGGAACGGCAGCGCCTGGACGACGAGCGAGGGCACCGTGAACAGCGCCACGAACGGGTTGTCCCCGCTGACCGCCCCCAGCACCAGCGCCAGCAGCGTGACGAAGAACAGCACTTTGATGGCCCGCGAGATGCGGTACCTGGTCCAGTCGTCGAACCTGCGGTGCGTCCAGCGCTCGAACCCGCCGAAGACCTTCTGGCTCCAGAACCGGTGGTAGCCGGACCAGCGCTCGCTGATGAAGAAGTGCAACTGCCGGATGACTTCCGCGCCGAGCAGCCAGAAGATCCACGGGTAGGCACGCGCGATGGCCTGCATGGCCTCGGTGAAGGGAACGACCCCCGCGAAGTCGGCCATCACCTTCCAGGTCAGTACCAAGAAGGCCAGCACGATCGCCAGCAGGAACTTGCTGCGATCCCAGAGCTGCATCTTCTTCCTGGTGACGGCTTCGGGATCGGAGGGCCCGCTGCCGGGGGCTCGCAGCCCCTCGTGGTGAGCTGTGGTGGTCAAAGGTGCTCCCTCATCCGGGCAGCCGGAGCAGCTTGAAGGAATCAATGATCTTTTCGAATTCCGCGCTCCGCGCCTGGAAGCACTGCGACTGGCAGCGGAAGAGCAGGATCGAGACGGTGGCACCCTTCTCGTCCAGGATGGCCGTCTGGTCGAAGGTCTGGACCTGACCGCCGATCTCGTAGTTGAAGCGCGTCCGCACTCCCCGGGCGCCCTTGTCGAGCTGGACCATCTTGTCGCCCAGGGACTCGAAGTTCGTGAACAGCGGCTGGCGCCCGGTCCCGGTGAACTGGCTCAGGTACATCGAGCGCGTCTGCGCCGTCACCGGCAGGATGAAGTCGCGCATCTGGTTGAGGGACATGGAGTCGCGCTCCTCGTCCGTCAGCTTGTGCACGGCCGCGTAGACGAACGCGTCGTTGGAGCCGAACAGGTGCAGCACCTGTGGCTGAGTCGACTGGTCGAACGCCGTCGACCAGACCCGCTGTTTGCGTTCCTGCGCCGCCGCCGACTCCGGGTTGTTGCCGCTCAGCAGGGCTTCCAGCGGATCGGCGTCCAGCCGGGTGTAGGAGGAGGGGACCTTGAAGTAGGTGGTCCCGCCGTTGTCCTTGACATAGGTGTAGGTGGGCTGCCCGCACGCGGACAGCGCAAAGAATGCCGCCAGGACGGCAGCACAAGCCCGCGTCTTTATCACCAGGGCTTACCTCCGCGATACGGACCAATGCAGTTGTTGTGCCCGCTTTCAGGCGGAATGAGCCCAGTGCCGGGTGATAAATCTTGACCAAATCTTGGCCATTCATTGGCCTTAGTTGTTACAGATCAGCTTTGCCGGTGCTTTACCGGGATCTGCGGGTCGCGCTGCCGGCGATTTTGATGATCGCGAACGCGCACATACCCACACGTTCTCCCTCGTACAACGTTCGTGCAACCCCCCATTGGTTCAGCTCGAGAAGTAGCGAAGGATATGGGGGATGCCCGCTCGTACTGGGAGCGCCCGATGACGGAAACCGCAATGGAGATCATGAACAACTGGGACGACTCCTTCGGCATGAAGGCGGAACGACTCTTCACCGAGGTGTGGGCGCGCGACGTGCTGTCGACGAGGGACCGCCGCCTGCTCCTGCTCGCGCTCCTGGTCGGGCTCGGGGGCCTGGACGACCAGGTGGAAGTGCAGCTCGACAACGCCCTGCGGACGGGCGAGCTGAGCGCCGACGAGATGCGCGAGGTCGTCGCCTTCCTCACCCACTACGCCGGCTGGGCCCGGGGGTCCCACCTCGGCTCCCAGGTCGAGGACCTGATCGAACGCGTCAACCGGGACTGATCGTCGCCGCCACCGTGGCGCCCAGCTCCCAGCACGCCTCCAGATCCGCCTTGGTGGGCGCGCCCACGATCATGACGGGCGCGCTCACGCGTTCCCAGCCGAGCCCGCCCGCGATCGCCTCCACCGCCCGCACCGCTCCCCCGACGTCGTTGTTGCCGTGCACGTAGAGCCCGTACGGCAGACGCCGCGTCTCCTCCAGGCACGGGTAGTAGACGGTGTCGAAGAAGTGCTTGAGCGCGCCCGACATGTAACCGATGTTGGCCGGAGTCCCGAGGATCAGCCCGTCGGCGGCCAGCACGTCGGGCACGGTGGCGCCGAGCGCCGCCCTGGTGACGACCTCGACGCCCTCGATCTCCTCGCACTGGGCGCCACTGCGGACCCGCTCGAACAGCTCATGCGTGGTAGGCGACGCAGTGTGATGAACGATCAGCAACCGACTCACCCCACATACCCTTCCACGCCATACAGACGCTCTCGTACGGCTCTACGCCATACAGACGCTGGCGAAGCAGAACCGTGCAACCGAGCCAGGGGCCGGGTCAAGAGAGGTGGGACAGGGCGTGGGCGATGGGGAGGGTGGTGGGGTAGAGGTCGCGGTAGAGGGTGTAGAGGTGGTCGTACAGGGCCTTGGACTGCGGGGTCGGGTGGATGGTGGCCGCGGGCGGATTCCAGGGGGCGGTGTCGATGCCGGCGGCGCCGGCCGAGAGGAGGGCGTCGCCGTAGGACGCGCCCAGGGTGTGGGTGGGCAGGACCTGCGGGGCGTCCAGGACGTCGGAGACGATCTGGGGCCAGAGCGAGCCCGCCGTGCCACCGCCGACGGCGACCAGGCGCTTGCCCGAGGCGCCCGCCGCGCGCATCTCCTCCAGGTTGTGGCGGACGCCGAAGGCGGTGGCCTCCAGCGCCGCGCGGTAGAGGTGACCGCGGCCGTGGCGCAGCGTGAGCCCGATGATCGTGCCGCGGGCGTCGGGGTCGAAGACCGGCGTCCGCTCGCCGGCGAAGTACGGGAGCATGAGCAGGCCCTCGGCGCCGATGCCCGCCTCGGCCGCCTCCTGGATGAGCCGCTCGTAGGAGGCGCCGGTCAGGTCGCGCAGCCACGCGGTGATGGCGCCCGAAGTGGCCATGCCCGCGGCCAGGTTGTGCGAGCCGGGCGTGACGCCCGCCGTGCCCCAGAAGGACGGGGAGGTCACCCGCGAGGCCAGGATCTCGACGATGAACATGGTGGTGCCGTACATGAGCATGACGTCGCCGGGCTCCCGCACGCCGACGCTGGCCGCCTCCGCCCAGGCGTCGATGGTCCCGGCGATCACCGGCACGCCCGGCGGCAGGCCGAACTCCGCGGCCGCCGCGGCCGTGACCGTGCCCACGACCTCGCCGCTCCAGGCGAGCTCAGGAAGCCGGAGCCCGGGCGCGACCTCCTCGGCCCACTCGGGGATCCACGAGAAGGTCCTGGTGTCGTAGAGCGGCGCGCACTGGCTGGCCGAGTGGTGGTCGAGGACGTAGGCGCCGGTCAGCCGGTTGACCAGCCACGAGTGCGCCATGAACAGCCGCCTGGTGGCGCCCCACACCTCGGGCTCCTCGGCGCGCAGCCACTCCAGCTTCGGACCGACGGCCTGCGAGGTCAGGGGCGATCCGCAGCGCTCCAGGATCTCGGCCGCGCCGTACCTGGAGGTCTGGGCGGCGATCTCCCGGGTAGCGCGGGTGTCCACGCCGTAAAGGATCGCGGGCCGCAGCGGCGTGCCGTCCTGCGTCGCGGGGAGCACGCACGGCCCGATCCCGCTGACCCCGATGCCGGAGATTTCGGGATGTGAGAGCTCGCGGCAGACGGCCGAGAAGTCCTCCAGCCACACCGTGCGAGCGTCGTGCTCGAACCAGCCCGGACGGGGCGTGGCCGTGCGGTGCTCGCGCACCGCGGAGGCCACGACCCGCCCGTCCGGGGTGACCAGGACGCCCTTGGAGCTGGAGGTCCCGATGTCGACGCCGAGATACATCTAGTTGGCCCCTGAGAGGTCGTACTGCTTGTAGAGCTGGGCGGCGTTGTCCTTGGACACCTGGGTGGTGCCGAGGACCTGCTTCTTCTCGACCTGCTGCCCGTGCAGGATCTTGTTCACCGTATCGGCCGCCTCCTGCGCGCCGGTCGGATAGATGAACGTGGCGGCGAGCTGGCCGAGCTGGACGGCGCGGATGCCGCCGTCGGGGATGGCCAGGCCGTCGATGCCGATGAACTTGATCTTGTCGGCCCGCCCGGCGGCCTGGGCGGCCAGGTAGGCGCCGAGCGCCATCGGGTCGTTGTGCCCGTAGACCACGTCGATCTGCTGGTTCTGGGCCAGCCACTGCTGCATGATCGGCGTGGCGGCCTCCTTGAGCCACTTCGCCTCGCGGTCCGCGATGATCTTGATCTTGGGGTTGGCCGCGATGGCCTCGCGGAAGCCCTTGTCGCGGTCGATCTGCGGCTGGTTGGACAGGATGCCGCGCAGCTCCACCACGTTGCCGCCGTTGGGCAGCAGCTTGACCGCCTCCTCGCCGGCCTTCCTGCCGATGAGCACGTTGTCGCCGCCGATGAAGGAGGTGTAGCACTCGGTGTTGACCGTGCGGTCCAGGATGATCACCGGGATCTTGGCGTCGCAGGCCTGCTGCACCGCCGCGGTCAGCGGCGCCGGCTCGGTGGGCGAGACGATGAGCGCGTCGACCTTCTGGGTGATGAAGTTCTGCACCTGCGACACCTGGGTGGCGCTGCTCTGCTTGGCGTCGGCGATCGGCAGCAGCTCGATGTCCGGATATTGCTTGAGGAAGTGCTGCAGCTGCAGGTTCAGCTGGGCACGGTACGGCTCGGCGTTGTTGGACTGCGAGTAACCCACCACGAACTTCTTGCCCGCGGGCTTGGCGCCGGGCGAGGACGAGGCGGTCGGGGCCTTGGAGGCGCACCCGGCGGCCAGCGCGACGGCGAGTATCGCGACTGCGAGAGCTTTCATGATTGTTTCCCTCCTCGGAGGAACCTGAACAGATCGGGGCGCTGCAGGACGACCGCGACGACGACGATCAGCCCCTTGATGACGAGCTGCCAGTTGTCGCTGACCGCGTTGAGCCCGAGCACGTTGTCGAGCAGGGTGAGGATGAGCGCGCCGACGAACGTGCCGGCGATCGCGCCGCGCCCGCCCGCCAGCGACGCGCCGCCGATGACGGCCGCCGCGATGGCGTCCAGCTCGAACGACTGCCCGGCCAGCGGGTCGGCGGAGGCGCTGTAGGCGGCGTCGATGGGACCGGCGAACCCGGCCAGCATGCCGCTGAGCGTGAAGACCGCGATGGTGACCGCGGTGACGTTGACGCCGGACAGCCTGGCCGCGGTGGGGTTGCCGCCCACGGCGTAGACGTGCCGGCCGAACCGCGTCTTCGCCAGGATCAGGTGGAAGACGATGCAGACGACGACGAAGGCGAGCACCGGGTAGTAGATCCGGTCGAACAGGTTGTGCCCCGGCGTGCCGAACAGCTGGAACGCCTCGGCCTGCGGGGTGAGCCTGCCGTCCGGCCCGGCGATCTGGGTGCCGACGCTGACGTTGTCGCTGATCTGCCGGTCGAGCCCGCGCACCACCGACAGCATGGCCAGCGTCATCACGAACGACTGGATGCGCAGCCAGGCGGTGCCCGCGCCGTTCAGGAAGCCGAAGAAGGCGCCGACGAGCATGCTGAGCGGCACGATCTGCCACGGCTCCAGGGCGAACTTCGACAGCAGCATGGCCGAGGTCATCGAGGCGATGCCGAGCAGCGAGCCGACCGACAGGTCGATGCCGCCGGTGAGGATCACCAGCGTGACACCCACCGCGAGGATGCCGCGGGAGGCGAACGCGCCGATGGAGTTGGTGAGGTTCGTCTCGTTCAGGAACATCTCACCCTTGGTGGCGACGCCCACGGCCAGCACGAGCACCAGCCCGATGTACGCCTGGGCGGCGCCCAGCGCGGACAGCGTCCGCCGCATCCTGCTCTCCGACGGCGCCTTCACGTGCGGCGGCGCGGTCTTCACTGTCATGGTCCGGACTCCGTTGCGATCACCTGCTGGCGGGCCATGGCGGCCTCGAGGATGGCCTCCTGGGAGGCGCCGCCGCGGGCGAAGTCGGCGGTGATGCGGCCCTCGCAGAGCACCAGGATCCTGTCGCACATGGCAAGCAGCTCCGGCAGCTCCGACGAGGCCACGAGCACGCCCTTGCCCGAGGCCGCCAGCGACGACATGAGCGCGTGGATCTCCGCCTTGGCCCCGACGTCGATGCCCCGGGTGGGCTCGTCCATGAGGATCAGGCCGGGCGAGGTCAGCAGCCACTTGGCCAGCACGACCTTCTGCTGGTTGCCGCCCGACAGGTTCCCCACCGTGAAGCGCAGCCCCGGCGTCTTGACCCGCAGCTCCTCCACCTGCTCGGCCACGGCGGCGTTCTCGCGCCCGCGGTCGACGGTGCCGAGCCGCAGGAAGCGCTTGAGCGAGGACAGGCTGGCGTTGAAGGCCACGGTGTTGCCGAGCACCAGGCTCTGCGCCTTCCTGTCCTCCGCGACCAGCGCCACGCCGCGCCTGATCGCCCGCTGCGGGCTCCTCGGCTTGTACGACGTGCCGTTCAGCGAGACCGAACCCGCCGCGGGCCGGTGGACGCCGAACAGCGTCTCGAGCAGCTCGCTCCGCCCGGCGCCCATCAGCCCCGCCACGCCGACGATCTCGCCCCGCCGTACCGTGAGCGAGATGTCGCGCAGCGCCGTACGGCCGGTGGCCGGATCGCCGGGGACGGACAGCCCGTCGACCTCGAGCAGCACCTCACCCGACGAGCCGCCGTCGGCCCGCGGGAACATCTCGCCCAGCGGGCGGCCGACCATCATCTGGATGAGCTCGTCGCGGGTGGCGTCCTTCATGACGCGCTCGCCGATGTAGGCGCCGTCGCGCAGGACGACGACACGGTCGGCGATCTCCTCCAGCTCCTCGAGCCTGTGGGAGATGTAGACCACCGCGACGCCGCGGCCGGTGAGGTCGCGGATCACCTGGTGCAGCCGGTGCACCTCGGCGTCGGCCAGCGCGGAGGTGGGCTCGTCCATGACCAGCACCCGGACGTTGAGCGACAGGGCCTTGGCCACCTCGATGAGCTGCCGCTCGGCGATCTTGCACTGCTTGATCAGCCGGCGCGGCGCCAGGTCGAGCCCGAGTCCGCGCAGCAGCTCGGCGGCCTTACGGTCGGCCGTGCGGCGGTCGAGGACGAGCCGTTCCTGGCCGAGGAAGATGTTGTCGGCGATGGACAGCTCGGGCACCAGGTTGAGCTCCTGGTGGATCATCGCGATCCCGTGCCGCTGGGCGTCCCTGGGCGAGTGGATGCTGACGGCCTCGCCGCCCACCTCGATCTCGCCCTCGTAGTCCTTGAACACCCCCGCGAGGATGTTCATCAACGTGGACTTCCCCGCGCCGTTCTCCCCGAGCAGGGCCACGACCTCGCCCTCCCCCACGGAGAGCGAGACCCCGTCGAGCGCCCGGACGCCGGGGAACGACTTCCCGATCCCCCGCATCGTCAGAACGATCCCCACACCAACGCTCGTCACCGGAGGCTCCAGGCCGTGTAGGCGGCGGCTGACCATGGGGTCTTCGGGGTGAGGGTTACGGTGACGGACGACATTCCGCGGGTGACGGATGACGGGATCGGATAGACGTCGTCGAGCCATCGTCGGCTGGTATTCGACAGTGGCTGGGTCCAGTCCGTCAGGCGTTGGCCGTTGACCGTGATCTCGGCCTGCTGCCAGCCCTGGTTCTGGTCCGAGGTACGGCGCAGCTGGACGCCCTGGTTGGCCGGGTCGACCCTGAGCGTGAAGGAGATCGGCTGGTCCGTGGTGCGTTGGGCGGCCTTGAGCGCCAGGGGGCCCTTCCAGTCGCCCTCGAAGAACGAGTCGAGGGTGGTGGCCTCTCCGCCGCCGGTGTAGTGGTGTGCCTGCTCGCTGGGCTGGTTCCCGATGGTGAGGGTGTCGGTCGGGCGCCCGGACGGGGTGGTCGTGCCGTACCAGAAGGCCGTGGAGGAGTAGACGGAGTCGATGTTGTTGATCCAGCCGTGCTCGATGCTGAAGTCGAGCGAGCCGGCGAAGGGGACGGCGTCGGCGAGCATCAGGCGGTAGGCGCCAGTGCAGTCGTTGTCGGCGGCGCAGCCGGTGAACGGGGTGAGGTGGGCAGTGTTGCCGTGCCAGGGGGTGGAGAACGTCTCGCGGTTGAAGTACCAGCCCGCCTGGTAGAAGTCCTCGGTACCGGTCCCGTGGATCTGTGGGGTGCGGGAGCCGTCAACGTAGACGCGCTCGTCGCCTTCGAGGAAGTTGCGGTTCGCAGGGCCGCGCATGGTGTGGCTGACGCCGACGAACTTGCCTGTGCCGGTGGTCCGCAGGAAGGGCCAGCTCTTGTCGGGGGTGGTGGGGCCCGTGCGGGACTGGGTCCGGAAATATCCGGTCGAGGCGGGGTGCGGGACCGCCGTGACCCAGGCGGTTCCCGTCGTCACCGGCTGGTCGGAGGCGTTGTAGAGGTCCACCGTGGCGGTCGCCCGGTAGGGCATCGGCCACCAGGACGTCATCGTGCTCGTGTCGGCGTCGATGGCGGACATGAGTGACTTGACCGGGTTCATCGCGTGACCCGAGCCGAAGAACTCGCCCAGCGGTGAGTCGACCGTGCGCTGTCCGTCGAAGGAGATCCGCAGCCGCAGCCCCTGCAGCAGCGCCTGGGCCGCCTTGATCTTGGCCGTTCGCGCGTCGTCGAGCGGATAGCTGAACGTGCGGGTCCCCTGCCAGGTCTGGCCCGCGATCGCGTACGTGTGCGCGGCCTCGTCGGCGGCGTCGCCCACGTTCACGGTGTCCGTGCGCTT
Source organism: Nonomuraea sp. NPDC050536 (assembly GCF_044457685.1). Classification (NCBI taxonomy): domain Bacteria; kingdom Bacillati; phylum Actinomycetota; class Actinomycetes; order Streptosporangiales; family Streptosporangiaceae; genus Nonomuraea; species Nonomuraea sp. NPDC050536. The sequence continues at coordinate 910,444 of NZ_JBITHD010000001.1, read as the reverse complement.
GCCCGCGCTGTCGGCCCAGTAGGTGAACTCGTTGTAGTCGTAGTCGGAGCTGACGAACACGTTCTTGATCGTGAGCTGCGACTTGCCCTTGGTCAGCGCGGGTGGCAGGTCCACCGACTCCTCGGCCCACAGCCCGTAGGGCAGCTTCTTGCTCGGCCCCCACTGCCCGGCCTCCTGGCCGTCGACCAGAACCTTGGCCACCTGGTTGCCGATGGCGGGGTCGAGGCGGCGGGTCAGGCGGACGCCGTCGTTGGCCGGGTCCACCTTGACGGTGAACTGGCTGGAGCCGTCCTTGCCGAACGCGCGCCCGTCGTCGGTGTCGGTCCGCGCCTGGACGTGCTCGGCCTGCGGCAGCCGTACCTTGAGCGCGGAGATCAGGCCGGAACCGCTGGTGCGGGCCAGCCGTACCGTCTGACCAGGGTCGACGCGCAGAGCGGTCTGCTGCGTGCGGCCGCCGGCCACGACGGGGCCGGGGTTCTCCAGGCGGTCGAGCACGTCCTGCGCCTTGTCGGCCGGGTCGAACCTGGTCACGCCCTGCGCGTCGGCGAACGTGCGGTAGGTGACGTGGTAGAAGAGCGGGTTGTTCTGCGTGGTGATCCGCATCGAGCGGGTGAACGGCATCGGCACCTCGACGTAGACGCCGCCGGAGCTCTGGTCGGCGTTGCCCACCAGCGGAGCGGCGAACGGCGCGCCCAGCTTGCCGTCCACCAGGTCCTGCAGGCTCGCGTCGACGACCTTCGTGCCGTCCAGCTCGATCGTGATCTTGCCGGTGCGGCTGACGTCGCCCTCGTCCCTGGTGAACCAGATCGCGTCGACCTCGCCGGGGCCCGCGTGCTCGGCGATGACGCACCCGTTCTGGTCGGTGCGCAGGCAGGAGTAGGTGCCGTTGAAACCGTCGTTGTTCTCGCCCGTGCGGTCGAAGCTGGAGTACTGCCTGGTCTCCACGTTGACCGGGATCTCGGGCAGCCGCTCCAGGTGCCGGTAGACGTCCCAGCCGACCGGCCCCTTGGTCTGGAGCGACGCTACGGCGGGCGTCTCGTTGCCGTGGTCCGCCTGCGTTGTGGCGTTCTGCGCGGGTACGGCGAGCATCCCGGCCACCAGGACGGCCGCCGCGAGGCTAGGCGGCATCCCCACCGCGCTCCTTCTGGCCGGCGTCGCCGAAGGCTTCGAAGTCGACGTCGAGCTGCTTGCACACGGCCGCGAGCTCGGCCACGTAGTCACCGGGCACCGCGTGGATGTGGTTCGAGCCGAAGCGCTCGAGGAACTCGGTGGCAGGGACGTGCAGCCGGGTGAAGGCGTGCGGCCACTCGAAGGTGGACTGGCGGGCCATGCGCTCGTTCGTCTCGTCGTCGTACAGCTCGAAGTCGCCGCGCATCACGTGCATGCGGTAGCGGCCGTCCCTGCGGGTCAGGCGGGCGAAGGTGGCCGATCCTGGCGCGGCCAGGTGATGGACGCTGGCGCCACCCGCGGGGAAGAAGAACACCTCGGGGTAGAAGTGGGTCCTGGCCAGGTTCTCCAGCGGGTCGTCGGAGCGGGCCGCGTACCAGGTGGCGTGCTGGCCGGAGTTGCACAGGTCCCACACGTCCTTGTCGGCGTGATAGTGCCTGACGTCGGCGAACAGCACCGGGTCGCCGCTGATCAGCTTGAGGATCTGCATGCTCAGCGCGCCGTCCATGTCGGCCTCGGTGGCGCAGACGTGGGTCTCCTTCGGCCCCTCCCAGTCGTAGGGGTCGTTGAGGAAGGCCTCGGCGATGTCCATCGTGCAGAAGTGCGTGGTCAGTTCCGGCTGACCCTTGATGCCGGTGAAGTCGAGGTTCCACTCGTCGATGAGCTCGCGCATCGCGTAGTAGCTGCGGATCTGCCGTTCCAGCAGCTCGGGGGTGAGCTGCTTGCCGTTGTAGTGCACGTTGCCGTGGCGCTCCAGCCACTGTCGTGCCTGGGTGACCCTGGCCTGCTCGGCGTTGTCGCTGCGCCGGACGACCTCCCACTGGTCGATCTCCTCGACGTCCACGCCGAAGGTGCGCATCCACTGGTCGGTGTTGGCGACGGCGGTGTACATGCCCATCGGGCGGCCGCCGATCCGGCCGAATGTCGAGCCGCGCAGCCTGCTCACCGCGTGCGCAGCCCTGACATGGGTGAGCACGCGCTCACGGACCGCCGGGTCGGAGATGTCACCCCAGGCCCTGGCGTGGGTGCGGCCGATCTGGTCGAGGGCGCCGCCGCCCGCGAGCATGCCGACCATGCCGGGTTGAACCGGGTCGATGTTGGCCATCAGCAGCAGCGGACCGCCGGTCGCCTCCGCGGCCAGCATCGTGAAGTGCGGGAACGCCCAGACCGCGTAGTTGAAGATCGTCAGGTCGGGGCGCTGGTCGGCCAGCCAGCGGGCCTGGCTGGTGGCCAGCTCGTTGGTCCAGACGATCTCCGGAGCCACGATCACGTCGTGGCCCTCCTTGCGCAACGCCTCCGCCAGGCCGTTCGTCGCGGCGTTGATGTGGTCGACGAGATCGCGGGCGACGTAGTCGCGCCCGTCCGACATGCTCAGCAGTCCGATGCGTGCCACCCGGTACCTCCGCGAGAAATCGTTTGCTAGAAATCGATTTCCCGCTAAGCTAGATCCGGCCTCGAGGGGTGTCAATGGACCCTCGGATCACAGAATCGCAACGGGGGTGCCGGTGACGCAGATCACGATCAAGGATGTGGCCCTCGCGGCCGGCGTCTCCCCCTCGACCGTCTCCCGCGCGCTGAACGGCGGCCCGACCGTCGCCTCCGACCTGCGCGACCGGGTCCTCGCCACGGCCCGCGAGCTGGGCTACCGCCCGAACAGCCAGGCCAGGTCCCTGCGCACGCGCGCCACGACGGTCCTCGGCGTGATCATCTCCGACATCACGAACCCGTTCTTCACCTCGCTGGTGCGCGGCGCGGAGGACGCCGCCTCGCGGGCCGGGTACTCGGTCGTGCTGGCCAACACCGACGAGGACCTGGACAAGGAGCAGCGCTACCTGGAGGTGGCGGCGGCCGAGAGCATGGCAGGGGTGATCCTGTCCCCCGCCTCGACCACTCGCACCTCGATCGACCTCATGCGGGAGCGCGGGATCCCGGTGGTGACGATCGACCGCCGGCTGCGCACGGCCGACGTGGACCGGGTGGGCGTGAACAACGTCAAGGCAGCCCAGGAGGCGGTGCTGCGCCTGGTGGCGCGGGGGTGTGGCCGTATCGGCTTCATCGCGGGGCCCGCCGACGTCACGACGGCCGCCGACCGCCTGGCCGGCTACAAGCACGGGCTCAAGGCGGCCGGCCTGCCGTACGACAGGAGCCTGGTGGCGCGGGGGGACTACCGGATCGAGGGCGGGCGGGCGGCCGCGCAGACACTGCTGTCGCAGGGGCCCGACGCGCTGTTCATCTCCAACAACCTGATGACACTGGGCGCGGTCGCGGCGATCAGGGACCGCGGGCTGCGCTACCCGGGTGACATCGCGGTGGCGGCCTTCGACGACATGAGCTGGGCGCTGGGCCTGGCGGAGGAGATGACCCTCATCTCGCAGCCCACCTACGACATCGGGCGGCACGCGGCCGAGCTCCTCCTGCGCCGCGTCTCGGGGGAACGTTTTCCCCCGAGTCACGTCGTGCTCCAGGCCACTCTCTGCTGACGCGCCCTGGCTCAGGGGATGAAGGTGACCTCGGGGAAGCGCCTGGAGGGGTGCTCGAGCAGGCGCGAGGGGCGGAACTTTTCGTCGGGGCGCGGGTGGCCGAGGGGTCGGACTACCTGAAGGTGCTCATCGACGACGGCTCGACCGTGGGGATGCCCACGCCGGCGCTGTCACGGGAGACGGTCGGGGCGCTGGTGGCCGCCGCGCACCAGCGCGGCAGAGTGGCCATCGCGCACGCGCTCACCGCCGGGTCCGCCAGGATGGCCGCCCAAGCGGGCGCCGACGTGCTCGGGCACCTCTTCGTCGACGGGCCGGATCCGGATCTGGCCCCCGAACTGGCAGAACGCGGCACCACCGTGATCCCCATTCCTCGGCGTGTGGCGAGCGGGCCACCGTACCAGGGCGGCGAAAAGCGAATGCGGGGCGAGCGACGGCTGCAGTACCGTCCGGCCATGACCCCACCAAGGATCCGCCCCGAGTTCGAAGCGCCCGAGCGCGACCAGTTGGTCGGCTGGCTCGACATGCAGCGCGCCATCATCCACTGGAAGTGCGAGGGCCTGTCCGAGGAGGACGCGCACCGGGCCGTCCTCCCCAGTTCCCCGTTGATGACGATGGCCGGCCTGGTCTCCCACATGCGCTGGGTCGAGCACACCTGGTTCGAGGTGCTCTTCCTCGGCCACCCGGCCGAAGGTCCGCAGTTCGCCGACGAGGAGGACGCCGACCTCAAGGTGGACGGCGTCCCGCTGGCGCAGCTGCTCGACGAGTACGGCAAGCAGTGCGCGATCTCCAACGAGATCGTCGCCACCCACCCGCTCGAGGCCGTCGGCACGCATCCCGACTTCCGCTCCGCCAAGGCGAACCTGCGCTGGATGCTCATCCACATGATCGAGGAGACGGCCCGCCACGCGGGCCACGCCGACGTGATGCGCGAGCTGCTCGACGGCGAGACGGGCTACTACTAGCGCACGATCACCTCCAGCGCCTGCCCCGCCACCAGCTCCACGGGCCTGTCGAGGGTGATCGTCAAGGTCCCGTCCGCGTGCGCGAAGCGGACAGGCCCGGCCTGCGGTACCTGCACGATCCTGGGCTTGTCCGGTACGGCGAGCGTCAGCGTCGACACGCGCAGCCTGCCGTAGCGCAGCTCGACGGCCGCGTGCAGGACGGGGCCGGTGCGGCGCTGGCGGAAGAGGCCCCAGCCCTCGGCGGCGGTGAAGGCGGCGCGGAAGTCGTCCGGGGTCAGGCGCGGCGCGAAGCCGATCCTGCCCTCGGGCCCGTGGTAGGTGAACCCGCAGGCCGAGACGTAGACGCCGTAGGAGGCCATGGCGCGGGCGTAGTGGTCGCCGCACTCGATCTCGTTGTAGGGGTTGCGCTTGGCCGGGTGGTAGCGGTCGTGGATCGCCCTGGTGAGTGTGAGGCCCTTCTCGACCAGGCCCTCGTCCATCATGTGGTGGGCGACCTGGTACTCCTGGCCGGTCCAGCACTCGTTGAAGTAGATGGCGGCCCAGCTGGCCGGGTTGCCCGGGGCCTCCTTGTCGCCGCCGTGCGGCCAGGTGGTCATGAGCATGCCGTGCTCGCGCGCCATGGCGAACCAGCGCCCGCCCTCGATGGTGTGGAACTTCGAGCGGTAGTCGGCGGGGTCGGGGGCGAAGTTGTAGCGGTAGAGCTTGTCCAGTGCGGTCCTGCACTTGTCGGCCGGCATGACTCGGGGCAGGCCATACTGCGAGGCGAGGCTCTGGCCGAACATCTGGTCGATGTGGCAGCCCCTGTTGTGGTTGATGACGCCGGCGTGCGCGGGGTCGACGCGCTGGATGTAGTACTCGCCGGTCCAGAGGTTGGCGTCGATGAACGCCTCGCCCTTGGCCGCCAGGCCGGTGCAGGTGGCGGCGAACGCGGTGTCGCCGACCTCGGTGGCCATGATCGCGCCTGCCCTGAGCGCGGCCACGTACATGGAGGTCATCCAGGAGATCTCGCCGTACCAGTCGGTGTCGAGCGTGTTGGGCTGGCGGCCTTCGAGCGTGCCGTCGGCGTCGCCGTCCTGAGCGATGACCCACTCGATGGACCTGCGAATCTTCGCCCAGTTCTTCCTGATGAATCCGTCGTCGGGCGACATCGTGTGCTCGCGGTAGATGCGGAGGATGGTGCCACACTGGCCGTCGGCGGCCCAGCCCATCCAGGCCTCGGCGCGGAAGCCCATCTCGCCGGTGTCCTCGTGGAAGCCGATCCCCAGGTCGACGCGCTCGCGGGCGTCGCGCTCCAGATCGGGGAAGAGGCGGCCGAGGGCTTGGGCGTAGTTCCAGACGTGCTCGCAGGTGCCCGCGCAGCAGTAGACGCCCTCCCAGCCGTAGAAGCGACCGTCGTCGAAGCGGTAGCAGGTTGCGGTGGCCAGGGTGGAGGCGGTGGCGAAGGTCCGTTCCAGGAACCAGTGCGGCAGCGTGGAGTCGGTGTAGAACGTGTCGACCCAGCGCCTGGTCGCGCCCTCCAGCCTTGCCAGATTCTTCACGATGTATCCGGTTACGTCCGATGCCGAGCCGAAGCGGGTGGCGTAGTGGTGGCGCAGCTTGTCCGAGCCTCTCAGGAAGGCCAGGGATTGGCGGTCGGGAATCGGGAAGTGCCAGGCGAGAACGAACCGGAAATTTCGTGATTCGCCGGGCGCTAGCCGTACGGGCACCGACACCGCACCCGCCATCGCGGCCTTGCCCGCGTCCACCTCGGCCGGGCCGTCGCCCGAGGTGAAGACCGCCTCGGGCGTGTCCCATCCGGCGATCGACGGGCGGACCCTGGCTGCGGGGGTGAGCGCGGTGAGGGCGAGCGTGCCCGCGTCGGGAAGCTGGTCGAAGGGCCGGGGCGCGGCAGGCTTGTCGCTGAAGACGATCGAGTCGACGTTGATGTGGCCCCAGCCGCCGGTGTGCTCGTCGACGATCTCGATGCTGGCCGTCTTACCCTCATATTTCGCGACGTCCAGGGATCTGAGGGCCATGGGCTCGGCCTCGTGGCCCGTCGCGGTGGCCACGACCTTGCCGTCGACGACCACGTTCACGCAGGTCTGACCCGCGTGCCCGCCGCCGCCCACCGCCAGGTTCACGTACCGGCGCTCGACTGTGAACGCTCTGCTGGTGAGCCGGCCGGTGTGCGCGTCGGCCTGCCAGACGTCCTCGCCGTTCCTGAACTGGTGCGAGGTGACGAACCTGGCGCCCGTCCCGCCGAGGTCGCCGAAGCGCTTCATGTAGTCGGGCACCTTGGCCTTCTCGACCGGCCCGGTGCCGAACGCCGTGCCCGTGGCGGTCCAGCCCTGGTAGGTGTCCTGCTCGAAGTCCTCGAACGGGATGTCCTCGCGTGGGTGTCCCGACTGCCCGTCGTGGGCTCCGAACCGCAGCCCCCCGCCGGCAGCGGCCGCCGTGAGCATGATCGGCTGCTGGGTGCGGCTGTCGAGGCACACCGGGTTCTCCAGCCAGCCGAGCAGCTCGCCGTCCAGCCTGCCGGTGCCGAGGTTCTTGATCTTGTAGGTGAGTACGGTGGCCGGGATCGTCGAGTCGTCGGCGTTCAGCGGGATGAACGGGGAGAACGCCTCCAGCGTCACGGTCACGTCGTCGGCCCGGTACGTCACGGTCCCGATCGGGTACTGCCCGACGAAGGCGTGGTCGGGGAACCCTTCGGCGTCCAGCGACCGGTACCGGCTCCCGGTCCGCAGCACGAACCCATGGTTGAACGGCGAGCTCGGCTTGGGCGGGTCGGCGTAGGTGGTGTCGTTGGTGGGCTTGGCCGGGGTGTTGAAGATGTCCCAGTGCCACAGCCTGCCGTCGCCGCCCAGGTAGAGCTGCCCCGCGCAGCCGCCGCCCACCGGCATGCCCACGTAGGCGGGCCTGTCGTAGCGGGTGGGCTCGGCGCGCCGGTAGAGCGCCTTGATCCACTCGGCGGACAGGCCCTTGTCCTCGGGGACGAGGATCACGTCCTCCTCGCGTAACCCGAGCGCCGCCGCGGCCTCGGCCCGCCACGGGACCATGGCCGCCGCCACTCCCCCGGCCGCCGCGGCCAGAAACCCCCGCCGCGACACGGCCGCGGGCGTACAGCAGGAACCATCGGTACAGCACGTCTGTGTGGTCATGGAGCATTGCCTCCATCGTGGTTCAGCACGGATTCAAAGGCGATCAGCCCGAGAAGCGGGTTGCGCGCGGAAGGCTCGGAGGTGGTCAGGCGGCCGGGATCCGGTGGACGGGCCTGGGGTAGGCGGGACTGAAGGCGTTCGTGGACTCTGCCGACGACCGTGCGCCTGTCGTCTCGTCGGCAGCCCGGATCGCGTTCGTGACCAGCCCTTCCAGCTCGTACGGCGAGCACCCCACCCGGACGTTCACCACCGCCCGCAACGCCCCCGCGCCCTCCGGCCCCGGAATGTCGAGCGCGGGAGCCACCCCAGCAGCCACCAAACTCGCCTTGGCCAGCCCACCCACCCCCGACGTGGGAAGGCCGTGCGCGGCTTGCGCGGTGAGCTTGGCGTGGCCGATCACGTATCCGGCGCGGGCGCAGGCGCGCGAGAGATCTCCCAGTACGGCGAGCACCCACTCCCCCGGCACCGCGCCGTCGACCAGGTAGCGGGCGTTAAGCCAGCCCAGCCTCGCCTCGGCCGCCGCGTACCTGTCGTAGTCGACCTCCAGGTCCCGCCCGGCGGGCTCAGGTGCCTCCCACGCCTCGAGCACCCGCTCCATCCCCTGCCCGGTGACCGCCGAGCACGGCACGACCAGCGCGTACGGATACCGCCGCGCCAGCTCCCCCGCCAACCCGGCACCCCGCTGCGCGTCCATCTTGGTCAGCGCGATCACATCCGCCTCGGCCAACTGCCGATCGAACAGATACTCCAGGTCAGCACCCGCTGCCCGGTGCGCCCTGTCGCCCGCGGAGGCCGGCCCCAAGGCGGCCATGCGGATCGGCTCGACCAGGGTCGTCAGCGGGGAGACCCGGATCGAGTCGCCATAGAAGCGGCGCAGCGGACGGAGCACAGTGGCCTGCAGGTCGGTGCAGCTGCCGACCGCCTCGGCGATCACGGTGTCCGCCCCCGTACGGCCGACGACCTCGCGGATGGTCCGCTCCAGGTCCTCGAAACGACAGCAGAAGCAGCCGCCGGTGATCTCCGCGACCGCGCCCTCCGGCAGGCCGTGCGCCGCCACCGCCGTGTCGACCAGGTCGCCGGCCTGGTCGTTGGTGATGACGGCCACCCGCCTCCCCCGCCGCCCAAGCGCCCGCGCTGCGCCCACCATCATGGTCGTCTTCCCCGCCCCCAGGAACCCACTCAGCACGACGAGCCGGAACATCCGCGCCTCCCAGCAATCGATTTCTCGGTAATCGATTTCCCGTTAGCAAAGACGCAATCCCTGGAGCTGTCAAGAGATCCGCTACCACGAAGCCGGGCCTGCGCGCCACCTGGAAGCTCCGGGGTGCCGCCACGCGTGGAGACGGGCCTACAAAGGAGCCTCAGGATTCACCAAGGGGGAGATCACATTGCGCCTGCGCTCAGGATTGCTCTGCCAGAGCCGCAACAACGAGAACCCGCCCGTGGCCCCCGGCCTCCCCTGGTGCTACGACATCCGCCCCCTGGGCAACGCCCCGAAGGGCGCCGTCTAGCTCTCCCCAGAGAACCCGCCCGGTCCCCCTGACGGTTCCAGGGGGACCGGGCTTGTGGTTCTCCGCCGTCCGTCAGGCCACCAAGGAGCTCATCGGGACGCGATCCACTCGGCGGGCGGCTGGAAGCGCATCCCGAGGAGGTCCTCGACGGCCGGGTCGGCCACGTAGAGGTCGCGGCCGTGCTCGGCGACCCAGTGGTAGGTCCCCGCCACGCCCGCGGCCGTCTCCTCCCCGAGCGCCGCCGCCAGGGCGCCCTCGAACTCGGCCACGTCCTGCGCCTCGTAGCGCACGCCGGGCCCGAACTCGGCGGCCAGCTCGGGCCCGGTCAGCGGCGCCGGTCCGAGGTCCAGCTGCCTGCCCTCCACCCCGGGGCGGGTCAGTGCCGCCATGGTGGCGGCCCCCAGGTCGGCGTGGGTCAGCCACGACACGGGCACGTGCGCGGGAATCGGATACCGCAGCACTCCGGCGGCCAGCGGCCCCGCCACCCAGGGAGCGAGCACGTTGTCCAGGTAGATCGGCGGGCGCAGCACCACCACCGGCAACCCGGACTCGAGCAGCGCGGCGGCCGCCGCCCTGCGCGTCTCGAAGGCGGCCACGCCCGTCGGTCCCTGCGGGATCCGGTTGCCCGTGTTGAACACCAGCCGCCGCACCCCCGCCGCCGAGGCGGCGTCGATCACGTTGCGGACGTAGGACTCCACCGCGGGCGCCGCGTACACCATGGGCAGCAGCAGCGACGCGTGCGTCACCCCGGCGAACGCCTCCTTCACGCGTTCGGCGTCACCCAGGTCACCGCGGAAGCCCGCCGTACGGGAGAATCCCCTGACCTCGTGGCCCGCGGCCGTGAGCGCCCTCGTGATGGCAGAACCCTGGGCGCCCGACGCGCCCATCACCAGAAATGTCATGGCGGCAAGTCTTGCCCGCCCTCGCGATACGATCGATAAAGTGCGGTCTGCTGTCATTAATGAATCGTCCGACCTGCTGAGCGAGCTGCTGGCTCCGCTGCGGTTGCGGGGTGTCTTCCACAGCCGATGGTCGGCGCGGGCCCCCTGGGGGGTGGCGGGCGAGCGGGAGAGCTGCGCGATCCTGCACTACGTCGAGGAGGGCGAGTGCACGGTCGAGCTGCCCGGCCTGGAGCCGGTACGGCTGGCGGCGGGCGATCTCGCGGTGTTCCCGCACGGCAGCGCCCACCGGCTGGCCGACGCGCCGGGCCGGGCGGCGGTGCCGCTGGCGAGCCTGCTGCCGGAGCGTCCGGCGGGCGAGGTGCGCACGGTCACCATCGACGGTCCGGGGGCGCGTACCACGATGCTCTGCGGCGGGCTGCACTACGCCGACGCGGCGGTGTCGCCGCTGTACCGTGCGCTGCCGCCGGTGCTGGTGCTGGACCGGGAGACCGTGGAGCGGCGGCGGCTGCTGGCCTCGACGCTCTCCGGGCTGGGCGAGGAGTGGGACACCCGTGAGGCGAACGGGCTGGTGGCACTGCGCGGGTTCGAGCTGGTCTTCGTGCTCGCCCTGAGGGAGGCGCTGGGCAACGTGTCCGCCGGGGTGCTGCGGGCGCTACGGCATCCGGCGATCGGTCCGGCGCTGCTGGCCGTACAGTCCAGGTTCGCCGAGCCGTGGACGGTGGAGTCGCTGGCGGCCGAGGCGGGGCTGTCGCGGTCGGCGTTCGCGGCCACGTTCCGCGAGCTGGTCGGGGAGGCGCCGATGCGGCACCTGACCGCGCGCCGGATGCAGGAGGCGGCGCGGCTGCTGACCGAGACCTCGATGCCGCACAGCCGCATCGCGCAGGCCGTCGGCTACCACTCCACGGTCGGCTTCCACCTGGCCTTCCGCCAGTGGTATGGCATGACGCCCGGCGACCACCGCAGATCCGGAACCGGTTAGGGTGCTGGCATGCCAACCGCATTGATCACGGGCGCCACCGCGGGCATCGGCGCCGCCTTCGCCCGCCGCCTGGCCGCCGACGGGTTCACGCTGGTGCTGGTCGCGCGCGACGACAAGCGCCTGGCCGAGGTCGCCGAGCAGCTCAGGCTCAGGTACGGCGCGGCCGCCGAGACCCTGGTCGCCGACCTGGCGACCGACGAGGGGCTGGCCAAGGTCGAGGCACGCATCCGCGACGGGGTGGACCTGCTGGTCAACAACGCGGGGTTCGGGCATCCGGGGGCGTTCATGCAGACGCCGGTCGAGGACGAGCTGCGGATGCTCAAGGTCCACTGCGAGGCGGTGCTGCGCCTCACGCTGGCCGCGCTGCCGGGCATGAAGTCCCGCGGTCGCGGCGGGGTGATCAACGTGGCGTCGGTGGCGGCGTTCTTCACCCGCGGCACCTACAGCGCCTCCAAGGCCTGGGTGGTGAACTTCAGCGAGTCGGCCGCCGCCGAGGTCGGCCACCCGCGGGTCAAGATCATGGCGTTGTGCCCCGGTTTCGTGCGGACCGAGTTCCACGAGCGGGCCGAGATGGACGTCTCGGACATCCCCGGGTTCCTCTGGCTCAAGGCCGACGACGTGGTGAAGGAGGCCATGCGCGACCTGGCGCTTGGCAGGACCGTCTGCGTCCCCGACCTGCGCTACAAGGCCGTGGTGGCGATCGGGAAGTTCATCCCGCGCGGCGTCGTGGGCCGCGTGTCGGCCAGGATCGGCCGCTAGTCACACAGCTCCTCCAGCACCAGGCCGAGGCCGATGCCCAGCAGCCAGATGTCCTTGCTCAGGGCGATGCCGTCCTGAGTGGGCCGCAGGCTGCCCTCCTGGCGCATGCCGGGCGTCTTGTAGTAGATGCCGAGCAGGCCGGCCGCGAACGCGGCCAGCCCCGCGCCGGCCACCAGCGACGGCACCATCGGCAGGATCAGCGCGGTGCCGAGCGCGATCTCGCCCATGGACGCCAGCTTCAGGAACGACTTCGGGTCCTGGCCCCGCAGGAACGGGTAGGTGCCCGCGGCCAGCCCGTGCATCGCGGCGGCGGTGGCCTCGTCGTCCTTGTTCTGGGCCTTGGTCAGCCCGGAGTTCAGGATGTACACCCCCGCCGCCAGCCGCGGCGGGAGCTGGTGCAGGCGCGCAAGAATCCTCACGATCCCCCCAAACGATCGTTGCCGACGTCGAGGGTTGTTCCCTGCTTGTAGGTCCACAGCCGCGACTTGGCACAGCCTTACCCAAAAACCGCCTCGACGGTTTCCGTCCGGCACCGTTGCCCGCCGTAAGGGATCAGGAAATGGAACGGGCCCACGGCGCGGGAGGGGGTCGCGGCGTGGGCCCGAGTCTAGGAGAGGTCAGCGACCGACGTTGGCCTCGTGGCCGATGGACAGGCCGGAGGTCGGGTCGAAGAAGTGCAGGTTGTGCGTGTCGACGACCAGGTCGATGGTCTGGCCCGGGCGCGCGTGGCTGCGGGCGTTGACGCGGGCGGTCCACAGGGACTTGTCGCCCACCAGCGGCAGCGCCGCCTCGTCGTCCTCGTTGTCCTGCGCGGCGGTGGTGTCGGCGTGCTCGACCGGCGGGGCGTCGATCAGGAACAGGACGTTGATCTCGGAGCCCAGCTCCTCGGTGACCTCCGCCTTGACGGACAGCGAGGCCCAGCCGTTGGCGTGGTTGCCGGCGGAGGAGGCGTCCTCGAAGTCCGAGGGGCGGATGCCGAGGATGATCTTCTTGCCGATGTACTGGTCGAGGCCCGGCTTGTCGGAGAAGGCCGACTCGGGGATCGCCAGCTTGAGGCCGGCGAAGCTCACCGCGGGGCCGTCGTCGCGGACCAGCTCGGCGGTGACGAAGTTCATCGAGGGCGAGCCCATGAAGCCGGCGACGAACAGGTTGACCGGCTTGTCGAACAGGTTCTGCGGGGTGTCGACCTGCTGGAGGAGGCCGTCGCGCAGCACGCAGACGCGGTCGCCGAGCGTCATGGCCTCGACCTGGTCGTGCGTGACGTAGACGGTGGTGACGCCGAGGCGCTCGTGCAGCGTGTTCAGCGAGGCGCGCATGGAGACGCGGAGCTTGGCGTCCAGGTTCGACAGCGGCTCGTCCATGAGGAAGGCCTGCGGCTCGCGGACGATGGCCCGGCCCATCGCGACACGCTGGCGCTGACCACCGGACAGGGCGGCCGGCTTGCGCTTGAGGTAGGTGTCCAGGCCCAGCATCTTGGCGGCTTCCTGGACGCGGCTCTGGATCTCCGCCTTGGGCATCTTGCGGAGCTTGAGGCCGAAGGCGAGGTTCTCCTCGACCGTCATGTGGGGATAGAGGGCGTAGTTCTGGAAGACCATGGCGATGTCGCGGTCCTTGGGCGGAAGGTGGTTGACCACCTTGTCGCCGATCGAGATCTCGCCGCCGCTGATGTCCTCGAGCCCTGCGATCATCCGGAGCGCGGTCGACTTACCGCAACCGGAGGGGCCGACCAGGACCATGAACTCCCCGTCTTTGATCTCGAGGTTGAGCCCGTCCACGGCCTTGACGCCACCGGCGTAGATCTTGTCGACACTGTTCAGAACGATGGATGCCATGACAGTCCTTCACGCCCCGGGGGTTGTGCTTTCTTGGATACGTTTTCATGCATCTCATCGGAAACGGTCATGAGTGTCAAGAACTAGCCGGTAATTGCCCTCGGGACTTCCAGCAAACGGGAAAGCATGATGGAATCGTTTCCATGGAACGGGCGACGATCAAGGATGTGGCCGAGGCGGCGGGCGTGGGCGTCGCGACCGTGTCCCGGGTGCTGTCGGGCGGCTCGGCCAGTCCCGCGACCCGCGAACGGGTGCTGGCCGTCGCCGCCCAGCTCGACTACCGGCCCAGCGCGCTCGGCCGTAACCTGCGCCAGCGCCGCACCGGCGGCATCGGGCTGCTCGTCCCCGACCTGACCGACACGTTCTTCGGCCAGCTGGCCGAAGGAGTGCTGGCGTGCGCGCGCTCGGCGGGCGAGCCGGTGGTGACCGGCTCCACCGGCGACGATCCCGAGCAGGAGGCCGAGCTGGTCGGCATGCTGCTCGAGCAGAGCGTCGACCGGGTGATCGCCGTCCCGTCCGGAGACGCCGACACCTGGGGCCCGGCCATGCGCGCCGGCATGAACGTGATCTTCGCCGACCGGCTGCCCGCCGCCGAGCCCACCGAACCCGACCCGATCACGGATCTCATGCTCCTCGACGGCGTCATCCCCCCTCCCCCGCCGCCGATGGACGTCCCGTCCGTGCTGGCCGACGACCGGGCGGGCATCCGTACGGCGGTGCGCTACCTGCGGGGCCTGGGTCACAAGCGCATCGCCTTCCTCGGCGGCCCCGGACACGTCCGCCGCGTGGCGGCCTTCCGCGAGGCCGTGGGCGGCCCCGTGGACGAGGAACTGGTCGTCTTCGCCACTGGCAGCCGCGACGCGGCCTACGCGGCCGCCTCAGGACTGTTCCAGAGCCGTCCCGACCTGACCGCGGTGGTGGCCGGCGGCAACGTGCTGGGTGAGGCCGCCGTGCTGGCGGCGCGGGAGCTCGACCTGCGCGTGCCGCGCGACGTGTCGCTGGTCATGTACGACGACGTGCCTTGGGCCGAGCTCTGCTCGCCGCCGCTGACGGTCGTGGCGCAGCCCGGGCGGGACATGGGTTATCGCGCCGCCGAGCTCCTGCTGCGCGGCGGCCGCCGCCCGCGCGGCGTCGTGCTGCCCACGGAACTCATCGTCCGCGGCAGCTGCGGCCCCCGCCACTGACGTACGGCGGGCGGGGCCGGGATCAGAGCAGCTTCTCGATCGCGGCGGTGATCGTCGGGTCCCCGGGCTCGGTGCCGGGGCGGAAGCGGGCGACCACGGCGCCGTCGCGGTCGAGGAGGAACTTCTCGAAGTTCCACTGCACGTCGCCGCCCTGCCCGTCGGCGTCGGGGGTGTCGACGAGCCCCTGGTAGAGCGGGTGCCGGTCGGGGCCGTTGACGTCGGCCTTCTCCAGGAGCGGGAAGTCGACGCCGTAGGTCGTGGAGCAGAACTCCTGGATCTCCTCGGCCGAGCCCGGCTCCTGGCCCATGAACTGGTTGCACGGCATGCCGACCACGGTGAAGCCACGCTCGCCGTACTGCTGCTGGAGCTCGACCAGGCCGGTGTACTGGGGGGTCAGGCCGCACCTGGAGGCGACGTTGACGAGCAGCACGGCCTTGTCGCCGGCGAGCTCGGCCAGGGTGGTCGGGGTGTCCGCGAGGGTGCGGACCGGGATGTCGCGAAGGCTCATGATCCGACCCTACCCGTCCGGAGAAATGTGGCGCGTTCCACATTTTCCGCACAAACCCCCTGAAAGAAGCTAAATCGCGATCTTTACCTGTGATCTACCTTTTCATGGTCAATTCGCAACGATTGGTGCGTATGCGGCAGGGTGGCGCGGTCCCCCGATCCCCCTCGAAAGGGCTCACGTATGCTCCGCCGTACCAGAGCGCTCGTCCTGTCCGCCGCGATCGTGGCGGCCGGAGCGGGCACCGCGACGGCCGCGCAGGCAGACACCACCAGCACCGCGGGCAGGAACAAGGCCATCGCCAAGCACATGGTCGCCAAGCGCGGCTGGGGCCACGCCCAGTACCGCTGCCTGGTCAGCCTGTGGAACAGGGAGAGCGGCTGGCGCCACACCGCGGGCGGCAGCGCCGGCCCCTACGGCATCCCGCAGGCGCTGCCCGGCCGCAAGATGGCCACCGCGGGCCACGACTGGCGCACCAACCCGCGCACGCAGATCGCGTGGGGCCTGGGCTACATCAAGCACCGGTACGGCACGCCGTGCCACGCCTGGGCACACTTCCGCATGCACCACTGGTACTGATCAAGACGGCCAAGCACCGGTCATCCCCGCTCCGGGCCAGGTCAGGCGGGTCCCGCGACCGGGTAAACATCTGTGCGCACGGCGCCGGAATGCGACGGCCGGTGCCGAGTGCGCGTACTAGAAACCGCCTTGAGGACACGTCGCGGGCCCTGCGGGCCGCCCAGCACGATCGGGCGGGACAACGGATCCCGGAGCGGCCGCGCGGACCCTCCACGTCCGAGCCACGGACGCGGACCGGCAGAGTGCCCCGAGACATCCGTCCCGGCCGGCGCTCGTCCGCACGCGACCTGATAGCAAGGATCGATTTGGACAGCAAACGCGCGCTCGCCATGGTGATCACGTTCACCACGTTCACCGGCGGGACTGCGACCGCCGCCTTGGCGGATCAGAACGACAGTGTCAGTGTCCACCAGAGCTCCTGGCAGGCTCCCGAGGTCAAGCAGCGGGTCTGGAGAACCGCGGCCGAGCCCCGGGAGAGGGTCGTCCGGCCGGAGAGCAGGAACAAGCACATCGCCCTCGGACTGGTCGTCCAACGGGCCTGGTCCTACCACGAGTTCCGATGCCTGGACAGCCTCTGGACCAGAGAGAGCGGCTGGAACCATCAGGCGTACAACAGCTCATCCGGTGCCTATGGCATCCCTCAGGCGCTGCCTGGGGGCAAGATGCGGGGAGCTGGACGGGACTGGCGGCAGAACCCGGCCACACAGATCCGGTGGGGCCTGAAGTACATCAAGGGCAGGTACGGCAAACCGTGCGGCGCTTGGGGTCACTTCAGATCACACAACTGGTACTAGCAGCCGATCTCGGGGAAGGAACGGCTGCCCTCACCGGTGGGAGCGCCCGACTACTGGGGGCTCCCACCTTTTTTCGGCAGTACGGCTATCGCCTGGACGAGCAGCTCGACGCCGAACTCGAACTCGGCCTCGTGGTCGCAGCTCTTCAGCAGCGGAGCCAGCTCGCTGACCTGCGGGAACAGGGTCACATCGATCTCGGGGTCGACCATCGGCCCGTGGGTGGGCGCGAACGTGGGCGTCACCCCGACCTCGCGCAGCAGCGAGCCCACGATGAAAGCGATGAACAGCCGCAGGACGCGCACCGCGTCCTCGCCGTCGAACCCGGCACTGCGCAGCGTGGCCAGCGCCCGCTCGACCGGCAGCAGCCCGGCGTCCGACTGCAGCTGGCGGCTGACGACCAGCATGGTGCAGCGCGGGTAGTGGTGGGCGATCTGGCGGAAGGCCCGCGCCTGCATGCGCACCCGGTCCTTCCAGTCGGCCTCCGGATCGTCGGTGAACTCGATCCCGCTCAGCACGCTCTCGGCCACGCCGTTGAGCAGCGCGTCCTTGTTGGGCACGTGGTTGTAGAGCGACATCACGCCGACGCCCAGGTCGGCCGCGATCCGGCGCATGGACACGGCGTCGGCGCCCTCGCGCTCGATGAGGTCGATCGCCGCGGCGACAATGCGCGCCCGGGTGAGCGGCTCGGAGGTCATAGCTCATTCTATTGACGTACGTACACCGTACGTGCAAGCTTACGTACAGTGTACGTACCCACTGCGGAGGGGCCCCCATGTCGACGCACGAGCTGTACACGATCCCCGCCGAGCTCTCCACGTGGAACGTGGAGATGGCCGGTTCCAGCAGGTTCACCTGGGAGTACGACGACGGCAGGGACCGCATGCTGGCCCTGTACCAGAAGGGCAAGGACAAGCAGTGGGACTCGGTCAAACGCATCGACTGGGACCTCGAGGTCGACCCCTACAACGTGCTGGGCATCCCCGACCAGACCATCGCCATCTATGACACGCCGCTGTGGCACCGGATGTCGCCAAAGATACGCAACGACGTGCGGCTGCACGGCGCCGCCTGGCAGTTCTCCCAGTTCCTGCACGGCGAGCAGGGCGCGATGATCTGCTCGGCCAAGATCGTGGAGTCGGTGCCCGACCTGGACTCCAAGTTCTACGCCGCCACGCAGACCATGGACGAGGCCCGCCACGCCGAGACCTACGCCCGTTTCCTGCAGGAGAAGGTGGGCCTGGCCTACCCGATCAACGAGCACCTCAAGGCGCTGCTGGACTCGACGCTGTCCGACTCGCGCTGGGACATGCCCTACCTCGGCATGCAGGTGCTCATCGAGGGCCTGGCGTTAGCCGCTTTCGGCGTCATGCGCGACATCACCACCAAGCCGCTGCCCAAGCAGATCCTGGCCTACGTGATGCAGGACGAGGCCCGCCACGTCGCCTTCGGCCGCATGGCGCTGCGGGACTACTACCGCGAACTGTCGGAGTCGGAGCTGCGGGAGCGCGAGGACTTCGTCATCGAGGGCTGCTACCTCATGCGCGACCGCCTCCGCGGGCGCGAGACCTGGGAGAACCTCGGCCTGTCCGCGGCGGAGGTCGAGGAGGCCGAGGAGGCGACCGAACACTCGGAGTACCTGCGGCTGTTCCGCTCGCTGCTCTTCAGCCGCATCGTGCCCTGCGTCAAGGACATCGGCCTGTGGAGCCCGAGGCTGCAGCAGGCCTACGCGGACATGGGCGTGCTGGACATGGCCGGCCAGTCGCTCGACGCCCTGATGAAGCAGGACGAGGACATCGCCGACAAGCTGGACGAGGAACGCTTCGCCCAGGAGGAAACGGAACGCCACGCCGAGGTAGCCGAAACCATCGCCCAGGGCACCTCATAAGGGCACCGTCTTCGCTTCGCGCCGCTACGCGGATCGAGCGTCGGGTCGTCCTTAGTGGGGGGCCGAGCCGCCAGGAACGCCTGTCCCAAATCCACCCGGCGCCCTCTGCGGCGCCCGTCAACCGCGCCGCGTAGGCAGTCCCCGATCATGAGGGATTCCGCCACTTCTTTTGTATCGACCCAACCGGTCCTCCCCCGGACCGGAGGAAGGAGTGGATGAGATGGATCCGATCGTTCTGGCCACAGTCGGAGCTGACACCGAGGCGCATTCGCACTTTGCTAGCATGGATGGCATGTCCGGGATCATCTATGTCCGCGACGTAGAGGACGACGTCATCGAGACGCTCAAGCAACGAGCCGCCGAGGCGCGTATGTCGCTGTCGGCCTACGCCGCTCAGCAGCTGACACTCGTTGCAAGACGTCCCACCAACGCCGACGTCGTGCGACGAGCTCGCCAATACGCGGCGGCGCGACGGCAGAGCGGGGCCTTGACCCCGACCACGGACGAGGTCGTGGAGGCTGTGCGAGCCGAGCGCGATAGGGACACGCTCGGAGACAGCGAGTGATCGTTGACTCATCAGCGCTGGTCGAGGCGTACACGTCGAGCGGTCCCGATGCGGATTTGCTGACTGCGCTGGAGTCTGGCGACCTGTACGCGCCACATGTGTTGGAGCTGGAGTTCACGTCGGTGTTGCGCGGCCTCGTGCTCGGCAAGAAGCTCGACCCGTCCGTAGCCGAGGAGGCCAGGCAGCTCTTCGCGGAAACCTGGATCCAGCTCCAACCCGTCACGGGTCTGATCGATCGCATCTGGGAACTGCGGCACAACTACAGCCCCTACGATGCGGCCTACGTCGTGCTGGCAGAGGCACTCGAACTGCCACTCCTGACGTGCGATGCCAAGCTGCGATCGGAACAGGGCGGCAAGCGATTGCATGAGGCGGAAGTCGTACTCATTCCCAATGGATGAGTGCCCGATTGCCGGCCTTCGCGATGCGCTGCCCATGCAAGGGCCGTGCCCTCAGCGGTGGCGGTCCAGGGCGGCTGTCAGGAGGGTGGCGAGTTCGGGGCGGTCGAGGTCTTCGGGGGTGCGGAGCTTGATGTGGCGGTGGAGCTTGCCCGCGCCTTCCATGAGGCCAGCCGGGTCCGGCAGCGACGCGCCGCCCGCGATGCCGAGCGTGACGTACGACTTGGCAGGGCTCAGCGTGAACACGAGTCCCTTGTAGCCCGGAGCGATGCCGAAGCCGATGTCGTTGCCGTCCACGCTCACCACGGCGTCGGGAAACAGCGCCATGAGGCGCTCGACGGCTCGCCTGGCCACCTCGCCGATGGCCGGGCCGCGCGAGTCGAGCACCTCCTCGATTGCGGGATCCATGGAGTCAAGACTGCCAGGAGTCCCACGGGTCGCGCAGCGCGAACGCCCCGGCCTCGCGCAAGCCCCAACGGGTCGCGACCGCCGCCCAGTGCGGCGCGGAGAAACACCGTTCCACCCTGTCCCTGGGTCAAGAAAATGGGTTGATCTGAAGAGTTAGCCTGGAAGGGATGCCTCCCGATACGCGTTCACCTCGCCGTCCCCTGCTCAAATCCAACTCACTGTGGCGGATGAAGTCCTACCTCCGCCCCCACGTGGCCAGACTGGTCGTCATCTGGCTCACGGCGATGCTCGGAATCGCCACCACCATCTCGCTGCCGCTGGTCAGCAAGGAAGTCATCGACGGGCCCGTCCTGCGCGGCGACTCAGGAGCGCTGCTGTGGCTCGGGCTGCTCGCGCTCGCCCTTGGAGCGGTCGAAGCCTTATTGATCTTCATGCGGCGGTGGATCCAGGTCAAGCCCGTACTCGGCCTGGAGACCGAGATCCGCGACGACCTCTACGAGCACCTGCAGCGTCTGCCGATGAGCTTCCACGGCGACTGGCAGTCGGGCCAGCTGCTGTCGCGGGCCACGACCGACCTGTCGACGATCCGCCGCTTCCTCGGCTTCGGCATGCTCTTCCTGGTCATGAACATCGTGCAGCTGACCACGGTGACCCTGCTGCTGATGAACATGTACTGGCCGCTGGGGCTGCTGGTAGCGGCCTCGGCCGTCCCCATCGTCTGGGTGTCGCTGCGATTCGAGAAGCGCTACATCAAGATCTCCCGCCAGGTCCAGGACGAGCAGGGCGACCTCGCCACGCTCGTCGAGGAGTCGGCGATCGGGATCAGGACGATCAAGGCGTTCGGCCGCCGCCACTACGTCTACGACAACTTCGACGACGCCGCGCTCAAGGTCTACCGGACGTCGATGGACAAGGTGCGGCTCTCGGCCAGGTTCTTCACCTTCCTCGAGGTGATCCCGAACTTCACGCTGGCCCTGGTGCTGCTGCTCGGCGCGCTGGCGGTGGGTCAGGCCTCGCTGTCTCTCGGCACGCTGGTCGCCTTCACCACGATGATGCTGCAGCTGGTCTGGCCGATCGCCAGCCTCGGCTACATCCTGGCCATGGCGCAGGAGGCGATGACCTCCGCCGACCGGGTGATGGAGGTGATGGACACCGTCCCCGCCATCGAAGGCGGCCCCGACACCATCGAGCACCCGCGCGGCCACCTGCGCTTCGAGGGCGTCGGGTTCCGCTTCGACGACTCCGAGCAGCCCGTCCTGCGCGACGTCTGGCTGGATGTACGGCCGGGCGAGACGGTGGCCATCGTCGGCGCCACCGGATCGGGGAAGACCACGCTGACCGCCCTGGTGCCCCGCCTGCTCGACCCCACCGAGGGCCGGGTCACGATCGACGGCCACGACGTGCGCGATCTGTCGCTGCCCACGCTGCGCAAGGTGGTGGCCACCGCCTTCGAGGAGCCGACGCTGTTCTCCATGAGCGTCAGGGAGAACCTCACGCTCGGCCGCCACGACGCCACCGAGGAGGAGCTGGACGAGGCGATCAGGACCGCCCAGGCCATGTTCGTCTACGACCTGCCGTGGGGGCTCGACACCCGCATCGGTGAGCAGGGCATGTCCCTGTCGGGCGGGCAGCGGCAGCGGCTGGCGCTGGCGCGAGCCGTACTGAGCAACCCCAAGATCCTCGTGCTGGACGACACCCTGTCCGCGCTGGACGTGGAGACCGAGGCGCTGGTGGAGGAGGCGCTCAAGCACGTGCTGCGCGAGGCCACCGGCATCGTGGTCGCGCACCGCGCCTCGACGGTGCTGCTGGCCGACAAGGTGGCGCTGCTGCGCGGCGGCACGATCACGCACGTGGGCAGGCACGAGCGGTTACTCGCCGAGGTGCCCGAATACCGTGAACTGCTGGCGCAGGACGCCGACCTCGACCCGTCGGAAGGAGCGCTGCGATGACGACCCCCGCGGCCACGACCTGGCGCGGCACGGCGTCCGAGGACCAGGACGAGCTGTCCGACAAGGTCTCCGTACTCCTGCGGGAGCGTTCCCGCAGGCTGCTCGGCGACCTGCTGACCCCGCACCGCAAGGCGATCGCGGCACTGACCGCGATCATCGTCGTGTCCAACCTGGCGGGACTGGCCATCCCCTACCTGGTCAAGGTGGGCATCGACGCGGGCATCCCGCCGATGCTCAAGGGCACGGGCCCGGGCACCCTGCTGACCGTGGTGGGGGTGATCCTCGCCGCGGCCGCCACGCAGGCCTTCACCCGGCAGGCGTTCCTGCAGATGTCCGGCCGGATCGGTCAGGACATCCTGCTGGAGCTGCGGCGCCGGGTGTTCGACCACTTCCAGCGGCTGTCGCTGTCCTTCCACGAGAAGTACACCTCGGGCCGGGTCATCTCCCGGCTGACCTCCGACATCGAGGCCATCGCCGAACTGCTCGCCTCAGGGTTCGACGGGCTGGTCACCGCGGTGCTGACGATGTTCGGCACGGCGACGCTGCTGCTGGTGCTCGACGTCCACCTGGGGCTGGTCGCGCTGGTCCCGCTGCCGGTGCTGCTGCTGTTCACCAAGTGGTTCCGCAAGCAGTCGGCGATCGTCTACCGGCGCACCAGGGAGACGGTGGCGCTGGTCATCGTCCACTTCGTGGAGTCGATGACCGGCATCCGCGCGGTGCAGGCCTTCCGCCGCGAGCCGCGCAACCAGGAGATCTTCACCCAGCTCAACGACGACTACCGTGACGCCAACGCCAGGAGCATGCAGCTCGTGGCGATCTTCATGCCGGGCATCAAGCTGATCGGCAACATGACCGTGGCCGGCGTGCTGTTCTACGGCGGCTGGCTGGCGGTGCACCACGAGGTCACGATCGGCGTGCTGGCCGCGTTCCTGCTCTACCTGCGCCAGTTCTACGAGCCGATGCAGGAGATCAGCCAGTTCTACAACACGCTGCAGTCGGCCTCCGCCGCGCTGGAGAAGCTGTCGGGCGTGCTGGAGGAGGAGCCGTCGG
Source organism: Nonomuraea sp. NPDC050536 (assembly GCF_044457685.1). Classification (NCBI taxonomy): domain Bacteria; kingdom Bacillati; phylum Actinomycetota; class Actinomycetes; order Streptosporangiales; family Streptosporangiaceae; genus Nonomuraea; species Nonomuraea sp. NPDC050536. Next base: position 887,395 of record NZ_JBITHD010000001.1, on the reverse strand, counting down.
TGCCGGAGCCGCGCGAGCCCGCGGCGCTGGAGAACGCCCGCGGCAAGGTGCGCTTCGAGAGCGCCCGCTTCGCCTACGTCGAGGACCGGCCGATCCTGCCCGAGCTCAACCTCACGATCCCGGCCGGGCAGAGCGTCGCGCTCGTCGGGGCCACCGGCGCGGGCAAGACCACGCTGGCCAAGCTGATCTCCCGCTTCTACGACCCGACCGCGGGCCGGGTGCTGCTCGACGGGGTCGATCTGCGCACGCTGGACGAGCCGACGCTGCGCCGCGCCGTGGTCATGGTGACGCAGGAGAACTTCCTGTTCACCGGTACGGTCGCCGACAACATCAGGTTCGGCCGCCCCGACGCGACGGACCGGCAGATCAGGGAAGCGACCATGGCGATCGGGGCGCACGACTTCATCTCCTCGCTGCCCGACGGTTACGACACCGAGGTAGGCAAGCGGGGAGGGCGCATGTCGGCGGGGCAGCGGCAGCTGGTCGCCTTCGCCCGGGCGTTCCTGGCCGATCCCGCCGTGCTGATCCTGGACGAGGCCACCTCGTCGCTGGACGTGCCGAGCGAGCGGCTGGTGCAGCGGGCGCTGCGCACGATCCTGGCCGAGCGGACGGCGCTGATCATCGCGCACCGGCTGTCGACGGTGGAGATCGCCGACCGGGTGCTGGTGATGGAGCAGGGCGAGATCGTCGAGGACGGGCCGCCCGACCGCCTGATCGCCGCCTCCGGCCGCTTCGCCGGTCTCCACCGGGCCTGGCTCGAGAGCCTCAGCTAGCCGGTGCGCGGAAGCCCGGGGCCCGGTGGGGAATCCCCCACCGGGCTCCGGTCGGTACGGGTCAGCTGTGGGTGTGCGGGTGCGTGACCGCGACGAGGTTCTCGTACAGCTCGTAGGCCACGAACAGGGCGACCGGCACGCCGATCGCCGCCAGCAACCGGCCGGGCAGCGGTGCCCTGGCAGGCATCTGCCTGGCCACGACGGGTACGGCGGGCGGCTCCGTCACGGTTGCCGGCTCCGGCACGGGCACGGGCACCAGCTCGGGGTGCCGGCGCAGGTACCCGTGCGGGAACATGGTCACGTGGTAGGCCCCGCAACCCGGGCAGGACGCGCCCGACCACGGCGGCTGGACGGTGACCGTACCGCGTAACCAGACGACCATTTCGTTGCCGTAGTTGTCGGTGAGACGCCGGACGGTGTAGACCTCTTCCCACACGTGCCAGCACCGCAGGCACTCGAAGGGCCACGTCTCTCGGCTCTCGAACTGATCGCGCACGGAGACCACCCCCGGCTCACGGACCGACCGACATCCACTCCGAGTGTCACCCCCGCGTCAAAGACGCGGCAAGGAGGGGCTCATGACACTCCTGGCTAGGAAATGCTCACCGACTGTCAGGGTTAACGATCCAGGACCGGTGGACCATGGCGACGTGCCGGCGGGGCGCCGGACTGACCATCGGTGTCGGATCGGACTCCGCGGGCTCTCCTGCCTTCCTGGCCTCGGGATGGCGCCCGAGGTACCCCTCCGGGAATGTGGTCACCTGGTGCGAGCCGCACTTGGGGCAGAAGGCCCCGGATGACGGCGGCGGGACGGGCACGCCACCCCGCGTCCAGATGTGACTCTCGTTGCCGTGGCTGTCGTCCACGTGCCTGACCACGTATTCCTCTTCCCAGACGTGCCAGCAGCTGCGGCACTCGAAAGGCAGGTTCCTGCGTTCTTCCTCCATGAGGTCACCCCCTTACTCCGAGTGTGCGTCTCGAGAGGCCCCTCACGCAACGCACAGCACGAAGGCGGCAGCTCCCACCACGACGCAGAGCGTCCCGAGCCACGCCACCAGCGCGTCCGCGCCGTGGTCCAGGGGCCTTCCGCCGTGCAGCGCCTCCTGGACCCGGCGGAAGCGGATTCCGGTTCGCACGAGCAGCACGCCACCGCCCAGGGCAGCCAGCGCGAAGGCCAGTACGGCCGGCAGCGGCACACCGTGGCGCATCGACAGCCCCGCGCCACCCAGGCCGGCCGTGGACAGCGCCACGGCGCTGCGCACCCAGGCCAGCCTGGTCCGCTCGCTCTGCAGGCCCGGGTCCCAGATCTCGGCGGACATCTCAGATGGACAGCACGATCAGCACGAGCGCGATGACGGCCACGGCGGCCACGCCGTACCCGAAGATCGCGGCGAGCTTGGGCGGCGGGAGTGGCGCCTTGTCGCGCAGGGCGCGCTGGATGTTGCGCCAGCGCGGATAGGCCATGCCGGCCGCCAGCGCGGACAGCGTCACGAGCACGATCGCCAGCGCGCTGCGCACCCAGGGGACGAAGACGCCCTCGGGCACGGCCGCCATGGCGACCCCACCCGCGCTGAGGGCGAGCGCAGTGCTCAGCCACGTGAGGAAGGTGCGCTCGTTGGCGAGCGTGAAACGGGGGTCCGGTTCCATGCTCAAACGGTAATTTATCCCCATTTCCCCTAGAGGAATTGGGATTCCCTTCTTACGAAGCGCAGGCCTTGGCCACCTTCTGCAGGTAGTCGGCCGTCTCGTTGCCGATCTTCTGGGCCGCGTCCACGGCGTCGTTGACGCTGTTCACGTCGATCTTGCTGAGCGAGTTGGCCAGGTTCTCGGTGGCCTGCTTGAGCGTGGTGTTGGCGGCCTTGTCGGCGACGTCGTTCAGCTTCTTGGCGGCGTCGTCGACCGCCTTGTCCATGGCCTTGGGGTCGTCCTGGAGCTGCTTGAGCTTCGCCCCGAGATCGGTGAGGATCTTCGGCGCCTCCAGGCAGGCCTGGGCCTTGTCAACGGCGTCGTTGACCTCGCCGCAGCCGGCGATGAGGACGCCTGAGACGAGCAGGATGAGGGGCGCAAACCGGAGTCGCATGGTTGCGACCCTACCCAACGGGCGCCCGCGGAGCGCTCCCGCCAGATTTCTCACTCCCGCGTCGTTCTAGGATTTCTTCCATGGCAACTTGCGAGCATCTTCTCAAGGCGGGGGACCCGCCGCCGCGCACTCCTGAGGGCTGCGAGGAGTGCCTGGCGACCGGCGGCCGCTGGGTCCACCTACGCCGCTGCCTGGAATGCGGTCATATCGGGTGCTGCGACTCCTCCCCCAACAAGCACGCGTCACGGCACTTCCACGACGCCAGTCACCCGGTCATGCAGTCGTACGAGCCGGGCGAGAACTGGCGGTGGTGCTTCCTCGACAACGCGATGGGCTAGCGCTCCAGAATCGCCTCTTCGAAGTCGAGCGAGGCCATCACCTCGCGCAACACCTCGTCGTCCAGCCTGCGCTCATCGCGCAGGCGGATGAAAACGTCCCGTTCGGCCTGCATCATCTCCCTGCGCAGGCGGCGGTAGAGGGAGCTGGGCGTCTCCGAGCCGCCCTGCGCGGTGCCGCCGCCCAGGCGTTCCCAGGCCGTCAGCGAGCGCCGCCAGGTCTTCTCCTTGAGCTGGTCGATGACCTGTTTCTGGATCTCGTCCGGATTGCCGCCCTCGCGCTCGATCAGCTGGTCGAGCTTCTCCAGGCCGGCCGTGAGCGCTGCCTGCTGGGCGGAGGCCTCGGCCAGGCGATCCTCGTAGATCTCCTGCTCGCTGGAGACCCGCAGCTTCCTGATCAGCCACGGGAAGGACATGCCCTGCACCAGCAGGGTGCCGATGACCGTGGTGAAGGTCAGGAACAGCAGCATCGCCCGGTCCCGTTCCGGCATGGCCACGGGGATGGCGAACGCGGCGGCCAGCGAGACCACGCCGCGCATGCCCGCCCAGCCGAGGATCACCGTGACCCTGGGATCGGGCTTGAAGTCGCGCCTGAACAGCCCCAGCAGGTAAGTGACGGCGAACACCCACACGAACCTGGCCAGCACCGTCACCAGGAAGACGGCCGCGGCCACGCCCACCACCTGCCAGGCGCTGCGCGCGGCGATCCCCTTGATGACGGGCACCAGCTGGAGCCCGATCAGCGCGAAGACGATGGTCTCCAGGAAGAAGGCCGTCACCCTCCAGACCGCGTCGGACACCAGCCGGGTGCCGAACCCCGTGTGGTACATCCGGTTGCCCAGATACAACCCGATGATCACCACGGCGATCACGCCGGATGCGTGCATCGACTCGGCGGCGAGATAGGCGCCGAACGGGATCAGGAGCATCACCGTGTTCTCGACCAGCGAGTCCCTGATGCGCTCCAGGATCCAGCCGAACACGAACGCCAGCGCCAGCCCGATCACCACGCCCGCGGACGCCGCGTACAGGAACTGGCCCACGCCCTGGAACAGGGTGACCGTGCCGCCGATGGCGGCGCCGATCGCGACCCGGTAGAGGGTCAGCGCGGTCGCGTCGTTGAACAGGCTCTCGCCGATCAGGATCGTCAGCGACCTGCGTGGCAGGCCGAGCCTGCGCCCCACGGCCACGGCGGCCACCGCGTCGGGCGGAGCGATGATGGCGCCGAGCGCGAACGCCGCGGCCAGCGACAGGTCGGGCAGCAGCAGGTGCACGACCAGCCCGACCACCACGGTCGTGAAGATCACCAGGCCGATCGACAGCATGCCGACGGCCCGCTTGACGTCGCGCAGCTTCAGGTAGGAGCTGTCGAGCGCCGCCGAGTACAGCAGCGGCGGCAGGAACACGAACAGCACCAGGTCAGGATTGAGCGGCACGTTCGGCACGAACGGCGACACGGCGAGCCCGGCCAGCACCAGCAGCAGCGGCGCCGGCCAGCCCATCCGGCGGGCCACCGCCGCCACCGTGATCGCACCCGCCGCGATCAGCAGCAGGTCAAGGATCAACGTCCGATCCACCGGGGGCTCCTCATCTCGACACACACGATCCTGATCACATCGTGACTCCTCCGCTCCCTACAGAGCGGCTTCTCGCTAGGCCGCTTCCGCAGCTTTGCGAAGGGCAAGCCCTGCCCTGAGGATGTTGACGGCCGCGTTGACGTCGGCGTGCGCGCTGTGGCCGCACGCCGTACATCGGAACTCGGCCTGGCTGGAGCGGTTCTCCTTCGCGCAGTGCCTGCATCGGGCACACGTTCGGGAAGTGTTGCGGGGCTCGACTGCGATCAGCTCACGACCGGCACTCTCAGCCTTGTGCGTAAGGATCGTCAAGAACACCCCCCAACTCGCATCCAAGATAGAACGGGTGAGGCCGGCCTTCTGGGCCACGTTGTGGCCCGGCTGCCCAACAGTGCCGGAAGCCGACCGCGTCAGGTTCGCGATCCGCAGATCCTCATGCACGAGGATGTCGTAGCCGCGAACCAGGCGAAGGGCGGTCTTATGCGCGGTGTCCAAGCGTTGGCGCCGCACCTTCGCGTACAGGGCTGAGACCCTCGCGACGGCCTTGCGGCGGCGCGTGGAGCCGCGCTTCTTCCGGGCGAGATCTCGCTGTGCAACTGCCAACCGATCTGCGGACGCGGCAAAGTGGCGCGGGTTTGCCAGGTGCTCTCCGTCGCTGGTGGAGACCAGCGAGGCCACGCCCAAGTCCAGGCCGACGACCTCGCCAGTCGCAGGCAGCGGCCTGGCTGGCACCTCATCGCAGGCCAGGATGACATACCACCGGACTCCTTCCCGCTTGACGCTGATCGTCTTGATCCGGCCCCTCACAGCACGGTGCTGATGGACTCGGACATGGCCGACTCCTTGAAGCCGCACGAACGTCGTCGGATGATCAGGCTGGGAATCCCACCTACAGCCATCCCCGTCCTTAGGCCATTCCACCATGTGGAACCAGCCTCGGCCCTTGAACCGCGGGAACCCCGGCGTGCGGCCCTCACGGAGTCGGCGGAAGAACGCGGCGAACGTCTTGTCCAACCGGCGCAGGGTGGCCTGCTGCGAGGAGAACGACCAGCGGCCCTGACCATCGGGGTCCGCCGTGCGGATATCCCTCAGCTCAGCTGACTGATCTCCGTATCGAACTGTGAGGCCCGCCCTGGCGTAGGCGGTACGCCGGTGCTCCAGCGCTGCGTTGTACAACTGCCGATGGTCCTCCAGACAGGCGGACAGCGCCACCGCCTGCTTGCTCGTGGGGCGCAGCAGGAACCTGTACGACCTGCGCACACCTACCTCCGTGGACGAGCCCGACCAGTCATTGGACGGTATCGACCAGCACCGACAAAACCCGAAGTGGGGATTGCGGATCTCCCGCCAGCTGGAGCAGGCACGCCTGTCGTGGACACGTGGGGCGCCGCAGGACGATCACCACTCCCTGCGGTCGCCCCGCTCGTCGTACTGCTGATCGGGACGCAGCCGCTCCCCGGTGGAGAACATCGGGTCGCCCACGTACGGCCGTGACAGGGGCTGCTGTGGCGGCTCCGGCGTGCCGAGGGCCAGCAGCGGGTCGACCGGGTTGGGCTCGTGCTGCGGCGGGTCGGCGCGCCGGCCCGCTCCGGGGATGCCGTGCATGGGCGTGCCGAGCCCGGCCGCGCCCCCGCCGCGCTGAGACTGCTGCGGCTGCTGGTCGTAGTAGCCGTGCTGCTGCTGCGGTGCGGGGGCGGCCTGCGAGGGGAAGCCGAGCGGATCGGTCATGGGCGCCTGGCGGCGCTCGCCCGGCATCTGGTAGACGGGCTCGCTTGACGGCATGGCGCGCGGGTCCGAGTACGGGTCGGCATACGCCGCGGCGCTCTGGTCGGTGTACTGCGGGCCCGTGAAGGTGTCCTGGTACTGGGAGCGCTGCTCGGTGTACTGCTGCTCGGTGTATTGGGGACCGCTGAACGGCTCGTGAGGCTGGGTGAGCGGGTCGTTCTGGTCGACGTACTGCGGGCCGGTGAAGGGCTGGCGCTGCGGCTCGGCGGGATAGGCCTGCCGCTGCGGCTCGCCGTACTGCGGGATGGGGGTATCGCGGGGGACGGTGGTCTCGGCGTACGAGGCGACGAGTTTGTCCTGGTGGCTGGGCGTGCCTCTGGCGACCAGCACGTCGCTGGGCGAGATCGCGGAGGTGGGCCGCTCGTCCAGCGGCGGCGCGACGGGCTGCGGGGCCGGCTGGGGCGGGCGGTGGTACTGCCCGGTGCCGGGGATCACCTCGGTGCCCGGATCGTCGGCGGGGACCGCCGGCTGCTCGCCCGTGGCCTCCGCATAGCCGTCGTCGAGCGTGTCGAGCAGGCGGCCGACGTCCTCCATCGGCATGCGGAAGCTGGCGGTGCACATCTCTCCGCGCCACAGGCTGAGCACCAGCGTGCCCTCATGCCATGTGACCCGAAGGCACCTCTCCTGGCCTCGGGCGTCGAAGAACACTTCACCGAACGATGGCAACGGGACAACTTCCGACATGGCAGACATATTGCTTTAACCAGCCTTTATCCGTCCACTCAACCCCGGAAAACCCTACCTAACCAGACTTCCCCTGCCTATCTGAAACCCCACCGACCTCAGCAGGAAGATCTTCTTTGACCTGGCTGGAGTTCCGACGGCCAGTGTGCCACGGGCCTCGCGCCGCGGTTCCGCGAACGCCGGGATGCGTCCGTTCGATCACTGCGCGTTCGGCGCGCCCACCCGAGAATGCGGGTAGCGTTTACTGCCGTGCCGGACTCCCACCTCCCTCCTGTCGACGAACTGCTCAGCATCGCCGTGAAGGCGCTGGGAGGGAGCGAGCGGCAGGGCCAGATCACCATGGTCAAGGCCGTCCAGCAGGCCATCGACGACGATGAGCACCTTGCGGTCCAGGCCGGCACCGGCACCGGCAAGTCGCTGGCCTACCTGGTGCCCTCGATCAGGCACGCGATGGAGTCCGATTCGCCCGTCGTGGTGTCCACCGCGACGATCGCGCTGCAGCGCCAGCTTGTCGACCGCGACCTGCCACGGCTGGCCGATTCGCTGATCAAGGAACTGCCGCACGAGCCGACGTTCGCCATCCTCAAGGGCCGGCGCAACTACCTGTGCCGCTACAAGGCGACCGCCGGCTGGCCCGAGGAGGACGAGCAGGACCAGCTGTTCGACCCGCGCGAGGTGAGCGCGACCGGGCGGATGGTGCAACGGATCCAGGACTGGGCCGAAGAGACCGAGACGGGCGACCGCGACGAGCTCGTCCCGGGCGTCAACGAGCAGGCCTGGCGGCAGTTCTCGGTGAGTGCGCAGGAGTGCCTGGGCGCCCAGCGCTGCCCGAGCGGGGCCGAGTGCTTCGCCGAGCTGGCCAGGGCGCGCGCCGGCGAGGCGGACGTGGTGGTGACCAACCACGCGCTGCTGGCCATCGACGCGATGGGCGAGATCCCGGTGCTGCCCGAGCACGACGTGGTCGTGGTGGACGAGGCGCACGAGCTGGTCGACCGGGTCACCTCGGTGGTCACCCAGGAGCTGTCGGAGGTGTCGGTCTCGCTGGCCGTGCGGCGCGTGGGCCGCCTGATCGAGCAGCCGATCGCCGACCAGCTGATGGAGGCGGGCGAAGACCTGAAGGCCCTGCTGGCCGCCGCTCCGGCCGGGCGCATCGACGAGCTGCCCGAGGTGCTCGGCCTCACGCTGGCGCTCGTCCGCGACACGGCCCAGCGGTGCATCACGGCGATGGGCTCGCGGGGCGGCGACAAGGACGACCCAGACAAGGCGGGCCAGCGCAAGGCCGCCTTCAGCGCGCTGGACGAGATCCACGACACCGCGGTGCGGATGCTCGAGGCCTACGGCCACGCGAGCGAGGCCGACCGTGCCGAGGTGGTCTGGCTCGACGAAGGCACCGACCGGCGCCCGCCCGTGCTGCGGGTCGCGCCGCTGAACGTGGGCGGCATGCTGCGCGACAAGCTCTTCGGCGAGCGCACCGTGGTCCTCACCTCCGCCACGCTCGCGCTCGGCGGCACCTTCGACGGGATGGCCCGGCAGTGGGGGCTGGGGGACCCGGAGCGAAGGAGCTCGGGAGGAGAGAGCGAGGGGACCAATGCCAACGAGTCCCGAAGCGGTCGCGACCATAAGCGCGCGTGGACGGGCATCGACGTCGGCTCGCCCTTCGACCACCCCCGTTCCGGCATCCTGTACGTGGCCAAGCACCTGCCGCAGCCCGGCCGCGACGGGCTCCCGCAGGCCTACCTCGACGAGATCACCGAGTTGATCGAGGCGGCGGGCGGGCGGACGCTCGGGCTGTTCTCCTCGATGCGGGCCGCCAAGGCCGCCACGGAGGCGCTGCGCGACAGGCTCGACGTGCCGCTGCTCTGCCAGGGCGACGACTCGACGATGCTGCTGGTCAAGCAGTTCTCCGAGGACGAGCCGACCTGCCTGTTCGGCACGCTGTCGCTGTGGCAGGGCGTCGACGTGCCAGGGCCCTCGCTGCGGCTGGTCATCATCGACCGGGTGCCGTTCCCGCGGCCGGACGACCCCATCACCTCGGCCAGGCAGCGCCACGTCGTGGCCAAGGGCGGCAACGGCTTCATGTCGGTCGCCGCCACCCACGCCGCGCTCCTGCTCGCCCAGGGCACCGGACGCCTGCTCCGGTCGCAGGACGACCGCGGCGTCATCGCCGTGCTCGACCCTCGGCTGGCCACCGCGCGCTACAGCGGGTTCCTGCTCGGCTCGCTGCCGCCGTTCTGGCGCACCACCGACCCCGCCGTCCCCCGCGCCGCCCTCCGCCGCCTCGCCGGCTGATCGTTTTCACCGGGCTGGGCGCGCCAGGTGCTGCTCGGAGTCTAGGGGCGCTTCCACGGCGTGAGCTCGGAGCGCTTGGGCGGCAGGCCGTCGCCCGAGGAGGTGCCGCGCAGCCGCCTGGTCATCCACGGCACCAGGTGCTCGCGGATCCACTGGGCGTCCTCGCGCCGCTTGACCCGCGGGTCGACCGATCGCTGCGGCCACACCTTGTGCCAGGACTCCTCGTACGGCACGCCGAGCACGTCCAGCACGCGCGCCGCGACCAGGCGGTGCCCGTCGGCGTTCATGTGCAGACGGTCCTCGCTCCACGCCTGCCAGTCGCGCAACCCCTGCATCGACCACTGATCGACCAGGCGGCAGCCGTACAGGTCGGCGATGCTGCGCACGTGCAGGTAGAAGACGGCGAAGCGGCCGCGCAGGCGGCGCATGAGCGGGGTGTCGCGCGGGTCGACACCAGTGAACAGCAGCACGTCGGCGCCGGTCGCCCGCAGGTCGCGGACGGCTCCCGCCAGCTTCTTGGCCATCCGGTCGGGATCGGAGCCGGGGCGGAGCAGGTCGTTGCCGCCGGCGCAGAGGCTGACCAGGTCGGGCGCGAGCTCGACGGCGACGGGGACCTGCTCGGCGACGATCTGGTCGATGAGCTTGCCGCGCACGGCCAGGTTGGCGTACCGGAAGTCCGGGTCGTCGGCGGCCAGCCGTTCGGCCACCCGGTCGGCCCAGCCCCTGAAGGCGCCGTCGTCGCCGGGGTCGTTCAGGCCTTCAGCGAAGCTGTCGCCGAGGGCGACGAAGGACCGGTAACGCGTCATGACAGCTGCTTGATGGCGTGCAGCGCCAGCACGTAGGAGCGCAGGCCGAACCCGGCGATCGTGCCGGTGGCCACGCCGGCCACCACGGAGTTGTGGCGGAACTCCTCGCGCGCGGCCGGGTTGGAGATGTGCACCTCGACCAGCGGCGCGGTGCGCTGGGCGATGGCGTCGCGCAGCGCGTAGGAGTAGTGGGTGAAGGCGGCCGGGTTGAGCACGACGGGGATGTGGCCGTCGGCGGCCTCGTGCAGCCAGCCGACCAGCTCGGCCTCGTCGTCGGTCTGCCGCACCTCGACGTGCTCGCCCAGCTCGCGGCCGGTGGCCACGCACAGCTCGGCCAGGTCCTCGAAGGTCTCGGCGCCGTAGACGTCGGGCTCGCGGGTGCCGAGCCGCTTGAGGTTGGGGCCGTTCAGCACCAGGATCATCGCGCGATCTCCTCATAGGCGGCCTCGAGCAGGTCCTCGGCGGGGCCTTCGAGGCGGGCGGGCCTGGCCAGGTCGTCCAGGACGACGAAACGCTGCTTGGCGCCGCGGTTCTTCTTGTCCAGGCGCATGTGCTCGCGCAGGGCGGGCCACGCGTCCGCGCGGTAGGCCGTGGGCAGGCCCACAGAGGTCAGGATGTTCCTGGTCCTGTCCACGAGGTCGGCGCGCCCGGAAAGGCGTGACAGCACGGCGGCGTACACCATGCCGATGGCGACGGCCTCGCCGTGGCGCATGCGGTAGTTCTCGTGGCGCTCGATGGCGTGGGCCAGCGTGTGGCCGTAGTTGAGGATCTCGCGCAGCCCGGCCTCGCGCAGGTCGGCGCCGACGACGTCGGCCTTGACCCGGATCTTGCGCTCGATGAGCTCGAGGGTGTGCTTGCCGTCGGGCGTGGTGGCGGCCCGCGGGTCCTCCTCGATCAGCTCCAGGATCCGCGGGTCGGCGATGAAGCCGCCCTTGATGATCTCGGCGAGCCCGGCCACGTAGTCGGCGCGCGGCACGCTGCCGAGCGTCTCCACCTCGCACAGCACGCCGGCGGGCGGCAGGAACGTGCCGACCAGGTTCTTGCCCTCGGGCGTGTCGATGCCGTTCTTGCCGCCGACCGCGGCGTCGACCATGGCCAGCAGTGTGGTGGGCACCAGCACGACCTTGACGCCGCGCAGCCAGGTGCCCGCCACGAACCCCGCCAGGTCGGTGGTGGCTCCCCCGCCGACGCCCACCACGGCGTCGGACCTGGTCACGCCGTTGCGGCCGAGCGCCGACCAGAGCCCGGCGGCGACCTCGACGGTCTTGGCCGCCTCCCCGTCGGGCACCGGGAGGTCGAGCACATGGTAGCCGGACAGCGCCTGCCGTACATTTCCGGAAATCTCCGGCAGGCCCTCGGGGCGGATCACCGCGACGGTCGCCGCGCCTGAGCCGATGAGCCCGGGCAGCTCGCCCAGCACGCCCTGGCCCGCCACCACGTCGTAGGGGCTGTCGCCGTTGACCGTGATCCTGCTCACTTGGCCAGCTCCTTGAGGATCTCCTCGGCCAACTCCTCCGGCTCGCGCTTGTCCGTCTTCACGGTCAGTACGGCCAGCCGCTCGTAGATCGGGCGCCGCTCCTCCATGAGCTTCTTCAGCTGGCTGCGCGGGTTGAGCACGAGCAGCGGCCGGGCCGAGGCCAGGCCGACCCGCTGCACGGCGTCGGTCAGGCCGACCTCCAGGTAGACCACGGTGTGGCCGTCGAGCAGCGCCTGGGTCTCGGTGTTGAGGACGGCACCGCCGCCGAGGGAGAGCACCCCGTCGTGTTCGGCCAGGGCCTGCCGTACGGCCTGGTGTTCGAGCTCGCGGAAGCGCTCCTCGCCGTCCTCGACGAAGATGTCGCTGACGGGCTTGCCCGCCACGGCCTCCACGTCCCTGTCGGTGTCGCGGAAGCCGACGCCCAGCCGCTCGGCCAGGAGCTTTCCGAGCGTCGTCTTGCCGGAGCCGGGCGGGCCGATCAGCACTGCGGTCGTCACTTGATCACCATCGATGAAAGGTAGCCGGACAGGTTGCGGGCGACCTCCTCCACGGAGTCGCCGCCGAACTTCTCGAGCGCGGCGTCGGCCAGCACCAGCGCCACCATCGCCTCGGCGACGATGCCGGCGGCCGGCACGGCGCACACGTCGGAGCGTTCGTGGTGGGCCTTGGCCGCCTCGCCGGTCTTGACGTCGATCGTGGCCAGCGCCCTGGGCACGGTGGAGATCGGCTTCATCGCGGCGCTGACCCGCAGGATCTCGCCGTTGGTCATGCCGCCCTCGACGCCGCCGGCGCGGTTGGTGATGCGGCGCACGCCGTCGGCGGCTGTGTACTCGATCTCGTCGTGGGCGCGCGAGCCGGGCCTGCGCGCGGTCTCGAAGCCGTCGCCGACCGCCACGCCCTTGATGGCCTGGATGCCCATGAGCGCCGCGGCCAGGCGGGAGTCGAGGCGGCGGTCCCAGTGGGTGTAGCTGCCCAGGCCGGGCGGCAGGCCGTAGGCCAGGACCTCGACGACACCGCCGAGCGTGTCGCCGTCCTTGTGCGCTTTGTCGATCACCTCGACCATGGCGGCGCTGCCCTGCGGGTCCCAGCAGCGCACCGGGTCGTCATCGATGCGGGCCAGGTCGCCGGGGCCGGGCAGGGCCTCGGCCGGGGTGCGGGCGCCGCCGAGCTCGGTGACGTGGCTGACGATGTCGACGCCGAGCGCCTGCTTGAGGAAGCGCCTGGCGACCTCGCCGAGCGCCACCCGGGCGGCCGTCTCGCGGGCGCTGGCCCGGTCGAGCACGTTGCGGGCGTCGTCGAGCCCGTACTTCTGCATGCCCGCCAGGTCGGCGTGTCCTGGGCGGGGGCGGGAGCGCGGGGCGTTGCGCGCCAGGCCGTCCAGCTCGGCCGGGTCGACCGGGTCGGCCGCCATGACCTTCTCCCACTTGGGCCATTCGGTGTTGCCGACGCGGATCGCCACGGGGCTGCCCATGGTGCGGCCGTGCCGTACGCCGCCGACGATGGTGACCTGGTCCTGCTCGAACTTCATCCGGGCGCCGCGGCCATAGCCGAGACGGCGGCGGCGCAGCGCCTCGTCGATGTCGGCCGTGGTCACCTGGACCCCGGCCGGCAGGCCCTCCATGATGGCTACGAGCTCGGGCCCGTGGGACTCTCCGGCGGTCAACCAGCGCAACATGCGTACAAGTCTTCCATGCGCGGCCCAGTGAGATGTCCGGTGTCCGTCAGCCGAGACACAGCCCGGCCAGCGCCCCCAGCAGCATGAACGGCCCGAAGGGGAACTGGGTCTTGCGGTCGCCGCGCTTGGTGACGAGCAGGCCGACGGCGTACAGGGCGCCGAGCAGCTGCCCCCAGAACGCGGCCACCAGCCACGCCTGCCAGCTCAGCGTGGCGCAGGCCAGCCCGATGAGCCCGGCCAGCTTGGCGTCGCCCAGCCCCATGGCCTGCGGCCGCAGCACCCACAGGCAGCCGTAGACGGCGGCCAGCGCCGCGCCGCCGAGCAGCCCCCTTCCCAGCTCGCCGGTCGGCAGCAGGGTGAGCGCGACCAGCGGGTAGGCGGGCAGCGTGATGGCGTCGGGCAGGCGGGTGGTGCGCCAGTCGATGACGGCCAGCACGACGCCGATCACCGCGAACAGCAGGTACGGCAGACCCGCCCGCCACGCGACCAGCACGAGCACCAGGGCGGTGGCCACCTCCACGGTGGGCGGCAGGATCACGGTGGGCCTGAGGTGGACGGTGTCGTGGACGGCGCGGCGGAACTCCCCGTCGACCGGCTCCGGCCCGGCGAACCCCTTCGCGAACGTCCGGATGTAACGCCCGAGAACGAGACCGAGGACCGCCGCGATGATGACCACCCCGCGACCATAATGCGGACGACTCTCATTTTTGGGGCTCCCGCCGGAAAAGCCGCCATGCCTAAGATCACCCCACTATGGGCGAACCTCCGAAGATCAACACATCGGTGGCGCATCCGGCGCGCATGTACGACTACTACCTGGGCGGCAAGGACAACTTCGAGGCCGACAGGGTCGCGGCCGAGAAGATGATCGAGGCCACCCGTGGCGGCGTGCGCCTGGGCGCCAGGGAGAACCGCGCGTTCCTGGTCAGGGCCGTGCGCGCGCTGGCGCAGGCGGGGATCACGCAGTTCCTGGACATCGGCACCGGGATCCCGACCTCCCCCAACACGCACGAGGCCGCCCCTGGGGCGCGGGTGGCGTATGTGGACAACGACCCGATCGTGCTCCAGCACGCCCGCGCGCTGCTGGTCGGCCGGACCACGGTCATCCAGGCGGACCTGCGGGACCCGGGCGGCATCCTGGACGACCCGCGCACCCGCGAGACCATCGACTTCACGCGGCCCGTCGGTGTGCTGCTGGTGGCCGTGCTGCAGTTCGTGCAGGACTCGGAGGATCCCTACGGGGCGGTGTCCAGGTTGATGGCGGCCACCGCGCCAGGCAGCCACCTGGTGGTCTCGCACGTCACGCAGGACTTCGATCCCGAGGTGGCGGCGCGCGGCGCGGGCGCCTACGACCGGGCGACGGCGCGGCTGGTGCTGCGCTCACACGCGGAGGTGACGCGCTTCTTCCAGGGGATGGAGCTGCTGGATCCCGGCGTGGTCCAGGTCTCCCGCTGGCGCCCCGACGGCGTGGTCCCCCGCATCCCCGACAACCATCCCTGGGTGTGGGGCGGCGTCGCCCGCCGGCTGTGAGGTGATCAGCGGCGGCGGGACCAGGGGAAGCGGCGGCGTTGCGGAGCTGGCTCTTCCAGGCGGGTGACCGTGATGGCGTCGTCGGAGTCGGGGAGGCTGCCCGAGGCGACCGCGGCCATGGCAGTCAGCGCGGCGCCCTCGATGACGAAGGAGTGGGGGCCCGCCACGTCGAGCACGACGGCGGCCGCGCGCTCCCCCACGGCGGCCTGGCAGACCTGCAGGGCGGAGGCCTGGATAGGGCGGGCGTCGGGGCGCCACCGCGCCAGCGACTCGGCGCTGGTGAAGGCGAGCACCGCCTCCCGCCCGTCCTTTCCGACGAGCTTGGGCAGCGCCATCTCGCTCTCCTTCTCCTGCCGCAGCCCGTGCTCGCCCACCTCGGACTCGGTCAGCAGGGCGACCACGGGCACCAGCACCCGGGCGCCGGTCAGAGCGTTGAGCACGTCGGCCGGGCCCGCCGTACCGGCGTGGAAGGCCCGCAGCGCGGCGGCCACGGCCGGCGCGGCCGAGCCGTCGTCGTCCGGGAGCAGAGGCTGGGGAATGCTGGGCACAACCTCCGACCCTAGTTCATGGCCGCAGGTGTCCCGCGCACGTCCCGCCCGCGGCGTCGCTGATGACGCCGTCGGGGCAGGTGGTGGCGCGCCAGGTGACGGCCGTGAGCGAGGCGCCCGTCAGATCGGCGCCGCGCAGGTCCGCGCCCGTCAGGTCGGCGCCGTCGAGCCTGGCACCGCGCAGGTCGGCGTCGCGCAGGTAGGCGTTGACGAGCCGGGCGCCGTGCAGGTCGGCGGTGGTGGCGGCGGGCGGCGGGTTGGCCGCCCAGGTGAAGGCGACGATGCCGGCCGCCGCCACCGGCGTGGCCAGCAGCAGCCTGCGCATCGCGCCCTTGAATTCCAGCTTGAGCGCCTGGTGGGCGGCCATGTCCTCGATGGCGGCGATGCGGCTGTCGAGGTGGGCGACCTGCGCGGTCAGCGCCATGGCGTCGGCGCTGTCGGGATCGGGCAGCCGGGCCAGCTGCTTGACCAGGTGGTCGCGGTAGTCGATGACCTCGGCGGGGGTGTCGAAGCCCTGCAGGTATCTGGGGTGACCGCGGAAGAAGGCTGCCACCCTGGCGCCGGGGTCGTCCCAGGCGGCGGCCAGGTCGGCGACGGGCACCGGCTTGGGCAGCAGGATCTGCACGGTGGCCCGGATCACGTACACCACGCCGGTCAGGCCGAGCAGCGCGCCCGCGGCGGCCACCCAGAGCCGGTAGTCGGGGTTCAGCCTGCCGATGCCTGACAGCTGGGTGCCGGCGATCAGTGCGGCGCCGACGGCGACGGCACCCGCGACGAGCCACCCGGCCGCGTCGCGGATCCGGCTGTTGGCCTGGTCCAGCGGGCTCTGGGGCGCAGCATCAGCCATGGACCCTTCCTCACCCCAGGTCGTCCATCACCGCTTCATCGCGCCACCGGCCTGGAATGTTTCACCCACCCGGCGCGGCGGCAGTAGGGCGATGATCAGGATTCGCCGGCCACCACGAGGTCGTACTCGGCGACCGTGCGGAAGCCGCCGGTGCTGCCGCGGACGGTGAGGGTGTGGCGGCCGGGTGGCAGCGGCTCGTGCCGTACCCACAGGCCGCAGGCGTGGGTCAGGAAGGTGCCGGCCGAGGTGGTGACGGGGTTGTGCTCGACGGCGGTGACGCGGACGCCGTCGCCCTCGATCCGCTCGGGCGTGACCGGCTTCCCGTCGAGCGTCACGGTGCCCTGGGCGCCGGCCATGAAGCGGGCACAGGTCCTGCGGTCGGCCAGCACGTTGACGACGGGGAAGATCAGCGGGCGCCTTGCGGGCACGGTGCAGCGCCGGTGCACCCTGCCGCCGAACGTTCCCGCCAGGAACCAGACGTCGGAGGGCTGGTTGCGGGCGCAGTCGCGGCCTGTGGTGTCGGAGACGGGGTTGCCGATGACGGGGGTGGAGGCGGCCCAGCTCCACCAGCGTCCCTGGACGGCGTCGGCGGCGGGCATGGCCGGGCGGGCGGGGCGGCGTGCCACCGGCTCGTCCCGGCAGGCGGCCAGTACCAGGCATAAGCCCACGAATAACGACATAACCCGATACGAGGCCATCGGCGCATCATAGCCCTCGTCCTCCCCGTCCGGATCCGCGCTGGTGACGTCGGGGAAGCATGGAAGTTTTCGATGCTCAGAATCATAAGCCTGCACGATTGTTGGGGTCGTGACGCCTTCTCGTCAGCATTCGTTCACACCTGACCGGAAGGAGCCCCCCATGCCCAGATGGACCGGCGCCGTCGCCGCCTGTGCGCTGACCCTGGCGCTCGGCGCCGCCCCGCCCGCGACCGCCGCACCCAGCACCACGCTGCGGGCCGCGATGGACGGCTCGGGCGTGGACACGCTCAACCCGTTCCTGGCGTTCTTCGACGGAGCGCTGGAGATCTTCGGCAACGTCTACCCTGCACTCAACTCGCTGCAGCCCGACGGGACGCCGGGGCCGTACCTGGCGACGTCGTGGACGCCCTCGGCCGACAAGCTGACCTGGACCTTCAAGCTGCGCGACGGGCTGAAGTGGAGCGACGGCAAGCCGCTGACCTCCGACGACGCCGCATGGACGCTCAATCTGATCATGTCGGACGCGGTGGCGGGCACCGCCAACGGCTCGCTGGTCAGCAACTTCGCCTCGGTGACCGCGCCCGACCCGACCACGCTGGTCATCAAGACCAAGGCGCCGCAGGCGAGCGTGCCGTACGTGAGCATCCCGATGCGCGGCATCCCGATCGTGCCGCGGCACGTGTGGGAGCCGCACGCCCAGCAGCTCAAGGACTACAAGAACGACGCGCTGCCCGTGGTCGGCTACGGGCCGTGGGTGATGACGGACTACAAGCAGGAGCAGTACGCCAGGTACGACGCCAACAAGAGCTTCGTGCTGGGCGCGCCCAAGTTCGACCACCTGGTCGAGCAGAGCTTCAAGTCGACCGACGCCGCTGTGGCCGCGCTGCGCAGTGGTCAGATCGACTACAAGTCGGGCGTCAACGCGACCCAGTTCAAGGCGCTGCAGAACGACAAGAACATCAAGGCGATCCAGACGGTCGGCAACGGCTGGATGGGCCTGGAGATCAACCACAACGCCCGCACCCGCTCGGGCAAGAGGATCGGCACCGGCGACCCCCGGCTCGGCGACCCCGTGCTGCGCAAGGCCATCGCGCTGGCCACCGACAAGCAGACGCTGGTCACCAAGGTGATCGACGGGGTCGGCCAGATCGGCGCCGGCTACCTGCCGCCCGCCTGGCCGCAGTGGGCGTGGAAGCCCGCCGAGCCGACCCCCTACGACCCGGCCCAGGCCGGCAAGCTGCTCGACGACGCCGGCTACACCAAGGGCGCCGACGGCATCCGCGTCAAGGACGGCAAGCCGCTGAGCTTCCGCCTGGGCATCCACTCCGACGACTCCGCGGACGCGGCGATCTCCACCTACCTGGTCGGCTGGATGAAGGCCATCGGCATCAAGCTCACCATCGAGCCGCTGTCGATGAGCGCGCTCAACAGCGACCTGGCCAAGGGCGACTGGGACCTGCTGATGGACGCCTGGACGACCGGCCCCGACCCGACCTACCTGCTGGGCATCCAGAGCTGCTCGACGCTGCCCAAGGACGACGGCACCGGCGGCAACACCGACTCCTTCTTCTGCGACGCCGACTACGACAAGCTGTTCAAGGAGCAGCTCGGCACGTTCGACCAGGCCGAGCGCGCCAAGATCATCGGCCAGATGCAGGACATCCTCTACAAGGCCGACGTCAACCAGATCTACTACTACGCCAACGGCCTCGAGGTCGCCCGCACCGACACCGTCTCGGGCCTGACGCTCGGCGAGCCCAACGCGCAGGGCCTCTACCCGGCGCAGTCGGCGTTCTGGAGCTACCTCAAGGCGACCCCGCCCACGGCCGCGGCCGCCGCCGAGGGCAAGTCGGACGGCGACGGGCTGCTGTGGGGCGGCGTCGCGGTCGTGGTGATCGTGCTGGGCGCCGCGATCGTGGTGCTGCGCCGCCGCTCGGCCAAGGGCGACCGTGAGTAGCGCGAGTACGGCTACCGCCCCGGCGCGCACCGCCTCGGGCACTTTCCTGCGGTACCTGGGTTCCAAGCTCGGGGCGGCGCTGGTCAGCTTCCTCATCACGCTGGTCATCGGGTTCGTCATCTTCAACCTGATGCCGTCGGATCCGGTGCGGACGCTGACCCGCGGCCGCCCGACCAGCGAGGCGCAGCTGGCTCAGATCCGCGTCCAGCTCGGCCTGGACGAGCCCGTCTGGATGCGGTTCCTGACGTTCGTCAACGACACGCTGCACTTCCGGCTCGGCTACTCCTGGCAGTTCCAGGAGTCGGTGTCGTCGCTGGTGGGCGAGCGGCTCGGGCCGACGCTGCTGCTGATGGGCACTTCCGCGGTCATCTCCGTGGCACTCGGGCTCTGGCTGGGCGTGCGCAGCGGATGGCGGCACGGCAGCCTGTTCGACCGGGTGTCGTCCGGGGTGTCGCTGACGCTGTGGTCGGTGCCGACGTTCTGGCTGGGCATGATCCTGCTGATCACGCTGAGCGTCGGCGTCGGCCCGATCCCCGGGCTGTTCCCCGCGGGCGGCATGACCGACCCGGCGCTCAACGCCAACGGGCTCGAGCACGTGCTCGACGTGGCCAGGCACCTGGTGCTGCCCGCCCTGACGATGGTGCTGGTGGTCTTCGCCCAGTACGTGACGATCATGCGGTCGTCCATCATCGACGAGCTGGGCAGCCCCTACCTGCTGACCGCCAGGGCCAAGGGGCTGACCGACGCCGAGGTCCGGCGCCGGCACGCCGTACCCAACGCGCTGCTGCCGTCGGTGACGGTGATCTTCATGCATCTGGGCACGCTGGTGACCGGCGCGATCACCGTTGAGTCGGTCTACTCCTGGCCCGGCCTGGGCTACCTCACCTACGAGGCACTCAAGATCCCCGACCTGCCGTTGCTGCAGGGCACCTTCATCATCTTCAGCGCGAGCGTGATCGTCATGAACCTGCTGGCGGACGTCGCCTACCGCTTCCTCGACCCGAGGGTGCGTGCCCAGTGATCCGCGCCTTCACCAAGCGGCCCGCCGGGCTGGCCGGGCTGGGCGTCCTGCTCGCCTTCGCCGTGCTGGCGCTGGCCGCGCCGCTGT
Organism: Nonomuraea sp. NPDC050536; assembly: GCF_044457685.1. Taxonomy (NCBI): domain Bacteria; kingdom Bacillati; phylum Actinomycetota; class Actinomycetes; order Streptosporangiales; family Streptosporangiaceae; genus Nonomuraea; species Nonomuraea sp. NPDC050536. Next base: position 867,229 of record NZ_JBITHD010000001.1, on the reverse strand, counting down.
TCATCGGGCCCGACCAGCTCGACGTGGTCAGGGTGGACGGGCCACGGCTGGCGCCGCCGAGCGCCGGTTACCCGCTCGGCACCGACCTGGCAGGCCGTTCGATCCTTCTGCTGTCGATCTGGGGCGCGCGCGAGTCGCTGGCCATCGGCCTGATCTCGACGCTGCTGACGGTGCTGCTCGGCACCGCGGTCGGCCTGATCGCCGGGCACTACCAGGGCCGCCTCGGTCGGACGCTGATGCACGTCACCGACTGGTTCATCGCGCTGCCCAGCCTGCCGCTGGCCATCTCGCTGTCGGCCGTGCTCGGCCAGGGCGCGGCGTCCATCACGATCGCCATCGCGATCACCTCGTGGACGGCCACCGCCCGGCTGGTGCGCGCCCAAACGCTGGCCGTCGAGGCGCGCCCGTTCATCGAACGGGCCAGGGCGCTGGGCGCGGGCAACCGGCAGATCATGATCCGGCACGTGCTGCCCAACGTGATGCCGCTCATCCTGGTCTCCAGCACGCTGACCGTCGCCTCGGCCATCCTGTCGGAGGCCACGCTGACCTTCCTCGGCCTGGGCGACCCGACCAGCGTCACCTGGGGCTCAATGCTGCAGACGGCCTTCTTCGGCGGCGCCGTCACCGCGGGCGCCTGGTGGTACCTGATGCCGCCGGGCGTGGCGATCCTGCTGGTCGTGCTCGGTTTCACGCTGACCGGGCGCGCCGTCGAGCACATTCTCAACCCTCGGATGGTGAACCATGCTTGACGTGCGCGACCTGCGCGTCAGCTACGGCACGGCGCCCGCCGTCCGCGGCGTCAGCTTCACGCTGGAGCCCGGGCAGACGCTGGGCGTGGCGGGCGAGTCGGGCTGCGGCAAGTCCACGATGGCGCTGAGCCTGCTGCGACTGCTGCCGACCACCGCCAAGGTGAGCGGCCAGGTGCTGTTCAACGGCGAGGACCTGCTTACCGCCCGGTGGGAGCGGCTGCGGGCGGTGCGCTGGGCCGGCGCCTCGGTGGTCTTCCAGGGCGCGATGAGCGCGCTCAACCCCGTCCGCACGATCGCCGACCAGCTCGTCGAGCCGATCGTGCGCCACGACAAGGTGTCGGCGAAGGTCGCCAGGGCCCGCGCTGCCGAGTTGCTCGACAGCGTGGGCGTCCCGGCGAGGCGGATCGGCTCCTACCCGCACGAGTTCTCCGGCGGGCAGCGCCAGCGCATCATGATCGCGATGGCGCTGGCCTGCCGGCCCGACCTGATCATCGCCGACGAGCCGACCACCGCGCTGGACGTGATGGTGCAAGCCCAGATCCTGGAGCTGCTGTCGGGCCTGATCCGCGACCAGGGCATCGCCGTCATCATGATCAGCCACGACCTGTCGGTGCTGGCCCACCTGTGCGAGCGGCTCGCCGTCATGTACGGCGGGCGGATCGTCGAGCTGGGCCCCGCCAAGCAGCTGATCTCCGATCCACGCCACCCCTACACCAGGGCGCTGGCCGGGGCGTTCCCCACGATCGGCGATCCCGCTTCCCGGCGTAACCCGTCCGGGCTGGCCGGGGATCCGCCGTCGCTGGGCTCGTTGCCGTCGGGGTGCTCGTTCGCGCCCCGGTGCCCGGAGGTGGGGGCGGCCTGCCGTACGGAGACCGTGGAGCTGTGGCCCGCCGGAGCGGGACGCGAGGCGGCGTGCCTGCGAGTGCTGGAAGGGGCTGTCGATGCTGGAGGCGCGTGACCTGCGGGTCGCCTACGGGCAGGCGCGAGCGGTGGACGGGGTGAACCTGCGCGTCGAGCCGGGCGAGATCGTGGCGCTGATCGGCGAGTCGGGGTGCGGCAAGAGCACGCTGGCGCGGGCGCTGGTCGGGCTGGTCGAGCCGACCAGCGGGCAGGTGCTCTACCAGGGAAAACCGCTGAACTACAAGGCGTTGAAGGCCTACCGGCGGCAGGTGCAGCTGGTGCTGCAGGACCCGTTCGGTGCGCTGAACCCGCGGCAGTCGGTGTTCGACGCGGTGGCCGAGGGGCCCAGGTTGCACGGGCTGACCGATGGGCTGACGGAACGCGTGACCTCGTCGCTGGCCCGGGCGGGGCTGCGGCCACCGGCGGAGTTCTTCCGCAGGTTCCCGCACGAGCTGTCCGGCGGGCAGCTGCAGCGGGTCGTCATCGCCGGGGCCCTGGCGCTCGACCCGTCGGTGATCGTGGCCGACGAGCCGGTCGCCTCGCTGGACGCCTCAGTGCGCGGCGAGATCCTCAAGCTGCTGCTCGGCCTGCGCGACGAGCTCGGCCTGTCGGCGCTGGTCGTCAGCCACGACCTGGGCCTGGCCTGGAACATCGCCGACCGGGTCGCGGTGATGTACCTGGGGCGGATCGTGGAGCAGGGCACGGTCGAGGAGGTGCTGCTGCGCCCCCGCCACCCCTACACGCAGGCGCTGCTGTCGGTGGCGCCCAGCGATGACTGGCAGCCCACCCTGCTGACCGGGGAGCCGCCTGATCCCACCCGGATCCCCGGCGGCTGCCGCTTCCATCCCCGGTGCGGGAAGGCCTTCGAGCCGTGCGCCGTCCGCGACCTGCCGGCGCTTTCTGCTGATATTTCGGGCGCTGCCTGCCATCTGCTGTCTGAGGAGACTTCGTGACCCGTTTCGTGCAACCCCGCGCTCTGCGCCCCGGCGACCGCGTCGCGGTGATCGCGGCCTCCAGCCCGCCAGGGCAGACCAAGCTGGACGGCGGCGTCCGCGCGCTCGAGGCGGAGGGCTTCACGGTGGACGTGTTCGACTCCGCCCGGGCCACCGGGACCGAGTACGACTACCTGGCCGGCGACGACGTGCTGCGCGCCCGGGACCTCACCGCCGCTCTGGCCGATCCCGCCTACACGGCGATCTTCATGGCGTGCGGCGGTTACGGCGCGCAGCGGACCCTGGAGCTGGTCGACTGGTCGCGCGTCGACCCGGCCAGGCCGAAGGCGGTGATCGGCTACTCCGACGTGACCGCGCTGCTGGAGGCGATCGCGGTCAAGCTGGGCTGGGGGTCGTTCTTCGGGCCGCTGGTGGCCACCGACTCCTTCCACCTGGGGCGCGGCGACTACGCCTTCGACACGCTGATGGCCATGCTCCGGGGTTCGATCAGCAAGCTGACCTTCCCCGACGCGCGGACGATCACGCCCGGCGTGGCGGAAGGGGTGACGCTCGGCGGCACCGCCTCGCTGCTGGCGGCCGGCCTGGGCACCGACACCAGCCTTCCGGCCAGTGGCGCGATCCTGTTCCTCGAGGACGTGGACGAGTTCCTGTTCCGCCTGGACCGGATCCTCACCCAGCTGCGCCGCTCGGTGTATGTCGAGGGGGTGGCGGGGATCGTGCTGGGCACGTTCACCGAGTGCGGCGATCCGCGCGACGTCGACCGGCTGCTCGCCGACCGGTTCCACGACCTGGGCGTGCCCGTGCTGGCGGGGGCCGACATCGGCCACAACATCCCCACCCAGACCTTCCCGATCGGCGTCCCGGCCCGCCTGGACACCGAGGCGGGCACGCTCACCCTGCTCAAGCCGCCCGTCAGCTGAGCACGGCCTCGGCGCGCGGTGTGCGGGCGTACAGGACAGAGCGCCCGACCCGGTGCGGGGTGACGAACCCGGCCTCCTTGAGCAGCGTCAGCTGCTCCGAGACGCTGCCCGGCGACAGGCCGGTACGGCGCGCCAGCTCCGTGGTGGAGGCCGGGGACTCCAGCTCGACCAGCAACAGGACGCGGCTCCTGCCGATGACGGCGGACAGCGCGTCAGGGGCCGGGGCGGTGCCGCGTTCCCAGAGCGTGGCCACGCCCCTGGCCGGGTAGGCGATCACCGGCCGGCTCGGGGCCTCCGTGCGGTAGGAGACCCGGGGCCAGACGAAGATCGACGGCACCAGCAGCAGTCCCTCCCCGCCGAGCGCGCGGGAGTAGACGGCGGGCCGCTCCTCCAGGCACAGCCGCATGTCCTGCCAGCGCACGGCCGTGTGCATCCCGGCGAACAACCCCTCAGGGCCGCGCGCGGCCAGCTGCCTGCTCCGGTAGACCAGGTCGCCCTCGAGCAGGGCGCGCATCCGCGGCCAGTGCGGAGCCACGGCCGTCTCCCAGTACCTCTCGATCGCCGCGGCCAGCCGCGCCATCCCCTCGCCCGGCTCGTCATACAGCTCCCGCACCGTGGGGGCGCGCGGCCCGGCCAGGGTGTCCAGGTTGGCCCGCACCACCTCCGGCGGCGTGGCACGGAACGTGGCCAGCTCGACCTCCAGGTCGGGCAGCGGCGTCGACGGGGACGGGGTCAGGAAGTCGGGGATGTAGCCGGTGGGGTCGGCCTGCAGGTCCACCAGCGGCCCCAGGTCGAGCCCCGCCAGCTTCCCGCGCACCTCCTTCATCCACGGCAGGTGCAGCGCCCGCCCGGCCGGCCGCAGCAGCGTGCGGAAGCTGTAGACGGCCTCACGCAGCGGCGAGTAGGCGAAATGGATCGACGACAGGTCGTACGCCGAGAACGTCAGCGTCAGCATCCGTCCGGACACCTCCGATTATTCGGGTCTCGCCGAATCTATCGCGAGGCTCCAACCACCGGAGGCACCTTTGCCGCATGACGCTCACAACGGTTTTCGGCGGACTCCCCAAGGTCTTCTGGCTGCTGTTCTCCGGCCAGCTCGTCAACCGGTTCGGCGCGGTGGTGCTGCCGTTCCTCGTCTTCTACCTGGGTGCCAAGGGCTTCTCCCCCGCGGAGATCGCCGGCGTCATGTCGGCCTACGGGCTGGGCGGCCTCGGCGGGCAGCCCATCGGCGGCTACCTCGCCGACAGATTCGGGCGCAAGCTCACCCTGATCGGCGGGCTGCTGGTCACCGCGGCCTGCCTCGTGCTGATCGGACTGGCGAGCAGCCTGGTCTGGCTGGTGACAGGCGCGGTCGCGCTGGGCCTGGTCGGCGACGTCTACCGCCCGGCCGCCTCGGCGATGGTCGCCGAGACGACGCCAGGGCCGCAGCGGGCCAAGGCGTTCGGGCTGATGCACTGGGCGATCAATGTGGGCGCCGCCATCTCGGGCGCCGCGGCCGGGCTGCTGCTGGCCCACGGTTACTGGGTGCTGGTGGCACTGGACGCGGGGTCCAGCGTGGTGTTCGCGGTGATCGTGGCCTTCGGCGTGCCGGGCGACCGGCCCGCTGCCCGGGCCCGGCGCGAGCGGGCGGGCTATGGCGTGGCGCTGAAGGATCCGGCGCTGGTGGGGTCCGTGCTGATCATCCTGGTCGGGCTGACGATCTACGGGCAGGTCAAGTACGGCCTGCCGCTCAAGCTGGCCGCCGACGGGCTGCCGCCGTCGCTGTTCGGGCTGCTCATCACGCTCAACGCGGGCATCGTCGTGCTGTTCCAGCCGGTGGCGGTGGCCTGGCTGTCCCGCTACCGCCGCCTGCCGGTGCTCGGCGTTTCGATCGCGGTGATCGGGGTGGGGCTCGCGCTCACCGGGGTGGCGGACCACGCCTGGCAGTACGTGGTCACCGTCCTGATCTGGTCGGCCGGGGAACTGGGCATGGCCGCCGTCGAGGCGGTCGTCATCGCCGACCTCACGCCGGAGGGCTCGCACGGCACCTACCAGGCCCTCTACGGCTGGGCCGCCGCCGTCTCCCGCTTCGCCGCACCCGCCCTCGGCGCCCTGCTCTACGGCTCAGGGCTGCTGTGGTGGTCGTGCGCGGCGCTCGGGCTGGGCTGCCTGGCGCTCGCCCTGGTCCTCATGCCCTCCTTCGCCCGCCGCGCCGCCCTGATCGCCGGGTGAGGTCTCATCCTCCTTGTACGGCGAGCGGCCGCCACCGGCCACCCGCCATACTCCGGGTCTTCTCGTGTACGGCGAGCTGCCGCCACCGGCCGCCCGCAGTACTTCGGTTGCGGGCCCGCGACCGGCGCTTCCGGCGAGTCGGGGACACTTTCCCGCCGCCACGGCGCTTCGTCATCCGGGCACCACGGTCCGGGTGACCGCCGTACAGGGCGCCGACTTTCGCCGTACCCCTTCTCGCCGACCCGGCGCCTGGAAGCGCGCGCCCGGGGTCAGCGCGGCGGTCCCGGGGCCGCGTGGCGGGGTCGGTGGTCAGGTTTCGGGGGGCGCGCAGGTGGGTTCTGGGTGCCGTGGCGGCGGGAAGTGTCACCGACTCGCCGGAAGCGCCGGGCTGGGGTCATCAGCCGGAGTGCGGCGGGCGGCCGGTGGGGCGGCTTGCCGTACAAGAAAGATGTTGATCTTTGTCGTACTGGTTCCGCTATCGGGTGGGGCTTTGTTCTCGGCGGGGGAGGAGGCCGGTGGGGCCGGTGACGACGCTCAGGCGGCCCGGGGCGAACATGACCTCGCCCGTGGGGCCCAGGGAGATGGCCGAGTTGCCTGCCTGGAGTTCGGCCTGGAGGCCGGGGAGTTTGAAGCGGACCAGGTTCGGCAGGAGGGCCGACAGGAGGAACAGGCCGAGCAGGATGGGCGTCATCGCCGACAGCAGGACCACCGTCACCCTGTCGGTGAGCAGGAAGGCGGTCCACAGAGCGGCCAGGAGCGTCAGGGAGATGGACGCCACCGCGTAACCGCCCCAGGCGGCGGGCGTGGCGGCGCGCAGCTCTCGTTCGAGCAGGTGCAGGCTGCGCTGGGCGTCCACGTGGAGGGGGTCGCGCTTGAGGCAGGCACGCAGGTGGCGCATGGCCCGCCGGCGATAGCCGAAGCGGCCACCCGCGCCCGTCAGCAGCGAGCCCATCCTGTGGTGGGCGACGCCCGCCACGTAGTGCGGGTCGGCCTGGCTCTCCGGCGCCGTCCCGATCGCCAGCTGCGCCTGGGCGTAGGCGTCGGCGTGCAGGTCGGCGTTCTGCTGGTCATCGCCGCGCTGCACGAGCAGGCGGGCCAGCGCCAGGTGGATGCGCCAGCGCTGGTCCACGTCCTGTCGCAGCAGCGTACGGCGCAGCGTCTCCTCGGCCTCGGCCTTCTCCCCCGCGGCGGCCAGCGCCTGCGCGTACCCGATGGCGGCCGGGCCCGAGGCGGGGTCGACGGCCAGCGCGTTGCGGAACTGCTGCTCGGCGTCGCCTCCCCTGATCAAGTAGAGGGAGCCGAGCTCCACGTGCGCGGCCACGTCGTACCAGTCCTGGGTCACGGCGCGCAGCAGGTGCTCCTCCGCCTCGTCGTAGCGGCCCATCTGGACGTAGAGGGCGCCCAGGTCGGTGTGGCTGCCGCGCGGGTCGATCTCGGTGGTCTTCTTCAGGTGTGCCTCCGCCGAGGCCAGCGCGCCCTGCCGGAAGGCGATCACGCCCAGGCACAGGTGGGCCGAGGGTTCCGGATACCGGTCGAGCACGTCGTAGGCGATCTGCTGGGCCTCCTGGTAGGTGTCGTCCCTGGACTGGCCGACGAGGGCCCAGGCGAGGGCGAGCCGGTGCGCGGAGTCGTGCGGCCTCTGCTTGAGCGCGGCGCGGAAGTCGTCGGCCGCCTCGACGTGGTGACCTCCGGCGTAGTGCACCCAGCCGAGGCTGTAGCGGGCGGCGGCCCGCTCGCGGTCGTTGGCGGCCTGCTTGAGCAGGCGGGTGAAGGCCTGCTCGGCCTCGGTCAGGAGCCGCTGGTCGTGGTAGAGCCAGCCCTGTTCGACCTGCAGGTCCCAGTTGGCGGGGTGCACGGCCCGCGCGCGGTCCAGCTCACGTTGGGCGTCGGGCCAGCGGCGCAGCGAGCGGAGCGTGGCCGCGCGCGCGATGGTGGCCGCCGGTTCCCGCGCGACCATCCCGAGCGCCTTGTCGTAGCAGCTCAGCGCGTCGTCGAACTGGAGCCGGTTGTCGTGGACGCGGCCGAGCTCGGTCCACAGGTCGATCTTCTCCGGGTTGCGGTTCAGCGCGGTCCTGAGGATGCGCTCGGCCTCGTCGAAGCGGCGCAGGGTTCTGAGGGTGAAGCTCTGCCCTTCGATGCCTTCGGTGTACCCGGGCCAGCAGGCGACCGCCCGCTCGAAGCAGGCCAGCGCTCCGCCCAGGTCCTGCGAGTCGTAGGCGAGCCACCCCGCGCACACGTGCAGGCCGGGCTCGCCGGGATGGGTCGCGAGCGCGTCCGTCACCGCCTGCCGGGCCTCGTCCAGACGTCCGCTGTGGCGTAGCAGGTCGATCCTGCGTCTCAGCATCGACAGGTGGCGGGGCGCGATCGCGTGCGCCTCGTCAAGGCGGGCGCGTGCCTCGTGCTCGCGCCCCTGCGCCTCCAGCAGCGCGGCGACCGAGTCGAGCACGTCCACCGAGCGGGGATGCAGGCCGAGTGCCGTGGCGGCGACCGCCTCGGCCTCGTCGTAGCGGCGCATGGACACCAGAAGCTCGATCTTGCGCCAGAGCGCCCCTTCGTAGCCGGGGTTGATCGACAGCGCCAGGTCCAGGACTTCCAGCGCTTTGGCCGGGTCGCCCCGGCCGTCGTGGAAATGGGCGACGCTGACGTAGACGGCAGGCTCGTGGCGATGGCGCTCCAGCGCCTGCGCGGCCAGCCGCTCCGCCTCGTCGTAATGGTTGATGTAGGTGAGGTACTCGATGAGGCTGCGCGCCGCCCATTCGCTCGACTCGTCGAGCTCGAGCGCGCGTGCGGCGAGGTCGGCGGCCTCCCTGTCGCGGTCCTGGCGGCTCATCAGCCACGCGCCGTACAGCAGGACATCGGCCGATCGCGGCCACTTCTCGCGAGCCCGCGTGAACGTCTGCTCGGCCTCCTGGAAGCGGCGGAGATCGCGGAGCACCAGGATGCGATCCCACCAGGCCCATTCGAAGCCCTCGTCCATCGACAGGGCGGTGTCGATCTCGGCCAGCGCCTCGTCGAGGCGGCCCTCACTCCTCAGCAGGTAGCCCACGCGCAGCCTGATCGCCGCGTCCTCGGGGCACCGCTCGACCGCGAGGTCGGCGGCGCGGTGCGCCTCCTCGTAGCGTCCGGCGTCGGTCAGCACGTCGATGCGCCGCCGCAGGGCCCAGGCTTGGTCCTTGTCGATGGCCAGCGCCCGCTCCAGCCATGCGAGAGCGTCGTCGGCGGATCGGGGGGCGCAGAGGTTGGCCATCTCGACACAGACGTCCGCGTCACCGTTCAGTGCCTGCTGTGCCCGCTCGGCCGCGTCGAGTGCCTCCTGGTAGCGGCCCTCGGCGCCCAGCAGGCGCGGGCGCCGCCGCAACGCCTCGGGCTGCTCCGGATCGAGCGACAGCACCCGTTCCACTTGCTCCAGCGCCTGCGGAGCGCGCCCCGCGATCTCGTAGGCGCTGGACGCCGCCAGCAGGATGAGGACCGTGGTGGGCCGGCGCTGGATCGCCACGTCGGCCGCGCGCACGGCGTCGGCCGGCCGCTCCGCGTAGCTGAGGAAGTCTATGCGTCTGGGCAGCGCCTCCAGATGGCGCTCGTCCAGTTCCAGCGCCTGCTCCGCCTGCTCGGCGGCCTCGGAGTCCCTGTCCTGCGCCGACAGCAGCTCGGCCAGCGCCATGTGCACCTCGGGCGACCCGGCGAACCGCCGGGCCACCTCGTGCGCCTCGTCATGGCGCCGCATCCATCGCAGCAGGTTCATGCGCCCGGCGGCCAGGCCGGGATCGCGCGGATCGAGGGCCTGCGCCCGCTCCAGCAGTTGGAGCGCCTCCTCGCGGCGTCCCGCCCGCTGGAGCGCCGTGGCGGCGGACTGGTGAAGGTTGATCCCATCCGGTCTGGTCTCGAGCGCCTTTCCGGCGAACTCGACCGCTTCCTCCGTTCGCTCGGCCTCCACCAGGATGTCGATGCGCGTGCTCAGCGTGTCGGCGTCCCGCTCGTCCAGGGACAGGGCGTGATCGACGGCGGCCAGGGCCTGGTCGTACTCCTCCCTCCTGGACAGCTCGTAGGCGACGGTCCGCCAGATCCAGGGGTCTCGCGGCGCCCGGCGCTTGGCGAGTTCGGCGGCCTCGAGCGCCTCCTCGGGGCGGCGCGCGTAGCGGAGCAGGTTGATCAGAGAGACCAGGGCCCGCGGGTAGGCCTCGTCCACGGTCAGCGCGCGCCGCGCCCACTCGGCGGCCTCGTCGTCCAGGTCGCGGCTGCTGAGCAGCCATGCCTGCTCGAGCATGACGGTCGGATGCCGGGGGAAGGCGGCCAGCCCCTGCTCGACGAGCCTCTCGGCCTCGCCGTAGCGGCCGTGTAACCGCAGGATGCCCATCGCGTCGACGGCCCATCGGGGGTCGAGGCCGCCCAGCGCCGTCGCCGCCTCGTACGCCTGGATCACGCCCGGGCCGTCGTGGCAGTCGTCGAGCACCCAGCCGAGCGTCGCGTGGGCCGACGGCTCCTCGGGGTGGCGGGCGACCAGGTCCCGTGCGCAGGCCTCCGCGTCGTCGAAGCGGTTCACGTTCAGCAGGCCGTGGGCGTGCCACTGGTGGGCTTTCAGGTGGTCCGGGGCGACCCGGCGGGCTGCTTCGAAGTACTCCAGCGCCTGCGCCGGGCGGTTGGCGTCGAGCATGGCGCGGCCCGTCGCCACCCGGATCAGCGGCGAGTCCGGTAGCCGTGCCAGGGCGCTTTCCCCGGTCTCGACGGCCTCGTCGAGGCGGCGGGCGCGGGCCAGGGCGGCCACCGTCCAGGCGGCAGGCTCCTCGCGGCCGGGCGCTCGGTCCGCGGCCCTGGTGAAGGCGGCCAAGGCCTCGTCGTCGCGGCGCATCGCCAGCTGCAGGCGGCCCCGGGCGACCAGGACGTCCTCGTCCTCGGCCAGGTCCGGGTGCTCGGCCAGCAGCGTGGTGGCCTCGTCGAACTCGTAGCGCCTGCGCAGGTCGTCGACGCGGGCCGCGATCTCGGTGCCGGACGCGCTCATGCACACCCTTCTCGGGAGTCGGATACGCCCTACACCTTAGGGTTTCCCGGCCGGGATTCCCGGTGTTCCGGAGATCACCCAGGTGGGTTCCTGGCGCCGTGACGGCGGGCGACCGTCACCGACTCGCCGCAAGCGCCGGGCTGAGGTCCTCAACCGGAGTACGGCGGGCGGCCGGTGGAGCGGCCCGCCGTACAAGAAGCTAATAGCGCTTGAGAAGAATCACCCATGGTCGGCGATGGCGGCGACCGGGCCGCCGCCGGAGGGGCCCTGGTGGACGGCGGCGACGGAGACGAAGACCGCCGGGTCGCCCGTGACCGAGGCCGCGACGCCGCCGACCGTGGCCTTGATCTGCCTGTGCCAGTGCACGTCCGAGTCGTCGAGCATGATGTTGCGCCGGCCGCGCACCCTGCCCGAGGGGTCGGCCTCGCACTTCATGAAGACGTTCACGAGCCTGTCGCCCAGATCGGAGGGGTGCGGCCGGTCGGGCAGCGGGATGCCCGAGTCGCGGATCGCCTCCCAGATGCCGTCGGCGTCCAGGGCGTCCTTCATGACGCTGTGGCCGATGCGGTAGCGGCCGCCGATGCCGCGCACGTTGCCGACCAGGACGATCTGCGCCCTGTCCAGCTCCACTCCTGACGAGCACGACGCGACGCTGCTGTAGAGCGACAGGTCGTGGAAGATCTGGTCGGCGCCGGGCATGTCGATCTCGCCGAGGGCGACCGCGATGCCGAGGGCCGTGGTGGCGTTCGACAGGTCCATCGACGGGCCCGTCTCCTCGATCGCGGTCTCCTTTCCGCGGCTCTTGGCGTCGGTGATGGTGGCCAGCGTGAGCAGCGGCGTCTTGGTCTGCACGTAGTGCACGTCGCTGGGGTCGTCGATCCCGGCGATCTTCATGGCCTCGCGGACCCCGGCCGCGACCTTCTCCACCATCGCCGGCCTGCCGATGTCCTCGGGCAGGATCACGTCGCTCATCGCCACGCCCACCGACACGCGCGGCTCGTCGGAGGCCGGCGCCTTGGCCGGGTCGACGGTGGCGAAGACGGTGGCGTGCGGGCTGAGCACGCCGTCGGTGCCGCCGGACCACACCAGCGGCACGTTCTCCGGCGCCGGATGCCCCTTGGCTGCCAGGACCTCGCGGAAGGCCCGGTCGGCCAGGATCCTGGTGTAGTCGTTCACCCCGCCGTTGCCCTCGGTCTTGCCGACCACGGCCAGCACCCGGCGGGCCTCGATCACCCCGTCGTCGATCAGCCGTTCCAGGCCGGAGGCGTCGGTGACGCTCTCGATCGGGATTTTGCGTACTTCTATCGGATCCGCCATGCTCACGTGACTCCTGCCCTGTCGGGTTCCACCTGCGTCCCCGTCTCCAGGGACATGGCTCGCTCGATTCCTGCCAGCGAGGTGATCACCGCCCGGCTGCCGCCCTCGTCGACGAACCGCAGCGCCGCCTCCACCTTCGGACCCATGCTGCCTCCGGCGAAATACCCAGCCGCGTGAAGGACACGCAGTTCACCGGCGGAAATCCGGCCGATCGGCCTGGGATCCGGCCCGCCGTACCCGATCACGGCGTTGGGCACGTCGGTCGCGATGAGCAGCACCGTGGCGCCCACGGACCGGGCCAGCAGGGCCGCGGCGAGGTCCTTGTCGATCACCGCCTCGACGCCGGCCACGGTCCCGTCGGCCTGCCGTACGACGGGAACTCCCCCGCCGCCGGCGGCCACCACCGTGTAGCCGGCGTCCATGAGCACCCGCACCGCGTCGGCGTCGAGGATCTCCAAGGGGTGCGGCGAGGCGACCACCCGGCGCCAGCCGCGCTCGAAGCGGCGCCAGCTCTGGCCGAGCGCCTCGAACCGGCGGGCCTCGGCCTCGGAGAAGTAGCGGCCGATGGGCTTGGTCGGGTCGGTGAACCCCGGGTCGGCCGGGTCGACGAGAGTCCTGGTGACCACGGTGGCCACGCCCGGCCCGAGCGCGTTCATGATGAGCGTGCCGATCGTGGCCTGCGTCTGCGCGCCGCACCAGTCGAGCGGCACCGGCGGCACCACCGCGGCGGCCAGCTGGTTCTTCAGCAGCAGGTTGCCGACCTGGGGCCCGTTGCCGTGGGTGAGGATCACCCGGTGCCCCCGGCCGAGCAGGGCCCGCACGTGCCGCATCGCCTCCTCCACGGCCGCCCGCTGGTCATCGGGGGCGGCGCTGCCGTCGGGCGCGGTCATCGCGTTTCCACCGAGGGCGATAAGTACCCGTTCAGCCACGCTCTGACGCTACTGACCGGCGGATCGGGGATTCATGGGCAATGTCTGCCTAACATAGGCTCGCCGTGTGATGCGTGAAGCCACTGCCAACGGGATCAAGCTCGTCTATCGGGAAGAGGGGTCCGAGGCGGACCCGCTGCTGGTCCTCCTGCACGGCAGGACGGCCGACCACAACAACTGGAACGGCATCACCCAGCACTTCGCCCGCCGCTACCACGTGCTCGTGCCGGACCTGCGCGGCCACGGCGCCAGCGACCACCCCGGCTCCTACGCGCTCACGGACATGGCCGACGACATCGCCGGACTGCTGGCGGGACGGCGGGCCGTGGTGGTCGGCCACTCGCTGGGCGGCGTCGTCGCCTACTTTCTGGCCGTCCGGCATCCCGAGCTGGTCGAGCGCCTGGTGCTGGAGGACCCGGTGCCGCCGGTGCCGATGACCGGGCGGGCGCCGATCGAGGAGGACGACTCGACCGGGTTCGACTGGCAGATGATGCACCAGACCGAGAAGCAGCTCATCAGCCCGGATCCCACCCTGCCGGGCGTGCTGGCCGGCATCACCGCGCCCACGCTGGTCGTCTCCGGCGGGCCGTCCAGCCACATCAGGTCCGAGCCGCTGGCCGCGCTGATCCCCGGGGCCGAACTGGTCACGATCGACGCCGGGCACCTGATCCACGAGAACGCGCGGGCCGAGTTCCTGGGAGTCGTCGACGACTTTCTCAAGATCTGACCAAACGATTAACATCTCCCGGGTGACAGAAGCCAAGCCGCATCCTGGTCTGACGCCCGAGCGCGTGAGCATGTTCACCGACGCGGTCCTGGCGATCGCGATCACGCTGCTGGCCCTGGAGATCCCCCGCCCTTCCGAGAAGGACCTGGAGGACCTCGGCGGGTTCCTGGCCCACCAGAGCAGCGCCTTCTACACCTTCGCCCTGGCCTTCGTCATGCTCTGGTTCGCCTGGCGGGCCCACCACACGCTACTCGACCAGCTGCGGAAGGTCTCCCAGCTGACGCTCGGGGTGCACGTACCGCTGCTGCTGTTCGCGGCCTTCCTCCCCTACACCGCCCACCTGTTCGGCGAGGCCGGTTCGATCCCCAAGTCGGCGCCGATCGCGGTCGCCATGTTCTCCGGCACCGAAGGCGTGATCATGATCTGCCTCGCGCTGCTGTTCACGCTCGCCGTCTCGCAGAAGCTCTACAGCGCCGACGCCGGCGTCCAGAGCCTGGTCACCTGGGCCGCCGTCAACTGGGGCATCGGCCTGTGGTGGACGATCAGCGCCGCCGTGGCCCTGTTCGGCAAGCCCGACCTCGCGATCACGCTGTGGTGGTTCACGCCCGTCGTCACCACCGCGGTCGTCCTGGTGCGGCGTGCAAGGGTTTCGTGAACGGCTGAGCCGCTTCTGGCTCATGGCGCCCTCGATCGGGCAGTGCGCGGTCGGCGCGGCGCTGGCATGGCTCGTCGCCCTGAACGTGCTGGGTCACCCGCAGCCGTTCTTCGCCCCGATCTCGGTGCTGATCTGCGTCGGCGTCGGGCTCGGTCAGCGGCTGCGGCGCGTGGCGGAGCTCGTCGTCGGCGTCAGCCTCGGCGTCGGGGTCGGCGATCTGCTCGTGTCCTGGATCGGGTCGGGGCCCTGGCAGCTGGCGCTGATCGTGGCGCTGGCCATGTCCGCGGCGGTGCTGCTCAACAGCGGCGCCCTGTTCATCGCGCAGGCCGGATCGTCGGCCGTGCTGGTGGCCACGCTCCTGCCGTCGACCGGCACCGGCGGGCTCGACCGCATGGCCGACGCGCTCACCGGCGGCATCATCGGCGTCGCCATGGTCGCGCTGCTGCCCGCCAGCCCGTTCACCATCGCCGCCAAGCACGCGTCGGAAGTGCTCGACGCCCTGTCCACCGCGCTGGAAGGCGCCGCGGAGGCCATCGACAAGCACGACGTCGAGCTGGCCGCCGAGGCCCTGGAGGAGGCGCGCGGCACCCAGTCGGCGATCGAGGAGTTCACCCAGGCGCTGCAGACCAGCCGCGAGATCGCCACGATCTCGCCGCTGCACTGGCACAGGCGGGCCCGCCTGACCCGCTACGAGACGGCCGCCGCGCCCATCGATCACGCGCTCAGGAACGCCCGCGTCCTGGTCCGCCGCACCATCTCCGCTCTCGGCGAACCCACGCCGCCGCCCGCCTGGCTCGCCACGTCACTGCGCGAGATCTCGGAAGCGGCGCTGCTCCTGCAGCTCGAACTCGGCGCCGGCCGCGAACCCGTCCTGGCCCGTCAGGCCCTTCTCGCGGTCGCGGGGCGCGCCAGGCCGGAGCGGCACGGCTTCTCGACCGACGTCATCACCGCCCAGCTCCGCTCCATCGCCGTCGACCTGCTCGAAGCCACCGGCCTCCCCCACCCCGACGCCACCGCCGCCCTCCCGCCCGCATAGTTCCTGTTCGTCGTCACCCGCGAAAGGCCGAGGTCAGCTGAACTCGGCCGCATGGTCCATGGCCCACTGCGCGAAGGTGCCGGCGGGGCGGCCGGTGAGGCGCTCGACATGATCGGTGATGCGGCCGGACTCCGGCCGGCGCGCCGAGGCGGCGATCAGCGCTTCCACCAGCCGCTCGGGACGACCGTCCGCGAGCATTCGCGAGCGCGCCAGGTCGGCGGGGATTGCCTGGAAGCGCAGACGGCGCCGCAGCGCGACGCCGAGGCGATCGACCTGGTCGGCACGGCTGAGGACCTCGGGTCCCGTCAACACGTACGGGCCATGGACCGGTTGGCCGCGGTCCGCGAGCAATACGGCAACAGCCGCATCAGCGACATCGCGCTCGTCAACGACAGCCGTGCGCGCCATATCAGGACCCGCCACCACGTCGCCCGCTCGCAACTGCGCCGCCCAGCCACGGGCATTGGACGCCAACGTGTCGCTGCGCAGCACCACCGGTCGCAGGCCGGCATCGCGCAGCAGGGCTTCCATGTCCGCGTGCACCTGAGCGATCGGATCACTCTGACGTACGGCCTGGTCGTCTACGGCTGTCGAGGACAGGTAGACGACATGGGGTGCCGCTGCCGCGAGTTCCGCGATCAGGCCGTGTGCGGAGGCGGCGTCGATCAGCGGCCAGAGGAGGAAGACGGCGTCGACCCCCACGAGCGCGGCACGGACAATAGTGGGGTCTGTGAGGTCGCCGACCACGGGCTCGGCTCCGGCGCGCACACCGGCTTGCCGGCGTACCAGGCAGCGCACGCGCGCACCGCGGGCTTCAAGTCGGTCAACGACCTCACTGCCGAGGTTGCCGGCCGCGCCGGTGACCAGAATCGTTGGGGCTTCAGGCATGTTCGAGACGGTAAGGGTTCAGGTCGACATGAAGGCAAGGCGCTTGTGGTGAGGACGATCGGAGACGCGGCTGCGGAACTCGGTATCGAAGCTCACGTGCTTCGGCACTGGGAACAGGTTGGGGCGCTCACCGTTCGTCGCGACGGCAACGGCTACCGCCTTTACGACGACAACGCTCTGGAGCAGGCACGCACCGTGCTGAAGCTGCGGCGCGTCGGACTGTCGTTGCCGGAAGTCGTCGCCGCCATGGCGCCGAAGAAGTCGACGGCGCAGGCCGTTGTACGGGCGAAGATCGCCGCACTCGAAGACGAGGTCCTCCGGAGACAGCAGGCCATCACCTTCCTGCGGCACGCCGTCGAGTGTCGCCATCGGTATCTCGACGAATGTCCGGACTGCGAGAACTTCGTCCGTGAAGCTTGACGGGTTGGACCGTGCCAGTGCGGTCAGGGGCGGGTGGGCAGGTCGGTGCTCGTCAGCAGCGGTACGCCGGGGCAGGTCAGAGGGTGTCTGCCGGTGTTGAAGTAGACCTCGATCTTGGCGATGCAGGCGGGTTGCCTGAGCGCGGAGCCGTGGCTGTCGGACGTACATCGGGCGAGGGGCTCTGCACGGCCCCCGAGGGCCCGCGGCCCCCTGGCCTGCCGTACCGGGCGGCGAAGTTGTCCGTGTCGCGGCTGGCCGAGGGGTATTCGATGAGCTTCGCCGCGGTGCAGAAGCACGTCGCGGTGCTGGAGCGGGCCGGGCTGGTCAGCAAGCAGCGCCGCGGGCGGGAGCAGCTCGTCACCACGGACCTCGATGCCGTACGGCGGGCACGGCGGGCCCTCGACGAGTACGAGGCGATCTGGCGCGGACGGGTGGACCGGATGGCGCACCTGCTCGACGAGGAAACGGGGACCACATGACCGTCATGCGCGTCGACAAGGACTTCGACGCCCTGACCCTCACGCTGGTCGCCGAGTTCGACGCGCCGGTCGAGCGGGTATGGCGGCTGTGGGCCGACCCGCGGCGGCTGGAGCGGTGGTGGGGCCCGCCGAGCCACCCGGCGACGGTGCTGGAGCACGACCTGAGCCCGGGCGGGACGGTCACCTACTTCATGACCGGGCCCGACGGCGAGAGGTCGCACGGCTGGTGGCGGGTCACCTCGGTGGAGCCGCCCGGGTCGCTGGAGTTCACCGACGGCTTCGCGGATCAGCACGGCCGGCCGATGCCCGGGATGACCAGCAGCATGCGAGTACGGCTCACCGCGAACGGCGGCGGCACCCGGATGGAGGTGCGCTCGACGTTCAGCTCCCTGGAGCACATGGAGACCGTCGTGCGCTGGGGTGCGCCGGAGGCGTTCGCCCAGGCCATCGGCCAGATGGACGCCCTGCTCGCCGGCTGAGGGCCGGAAAGTAATCGGATCGAGGAGTGAAGATGGCAAGCAAGCTCGTGGTCGGCACGTTCCTGTCGCTGGACGGCATCATGCAGGGTCCTGGCGGGCCCGGCGAGGACGACTCCAACGGCTTCCCGCACGGCGGCTGGCTGCCCCCGCACGTGGACGAGGGGTTCAACCAGATCATGGGCGACGTGCTCGAGCGCGCCGACGGGATGCTGCTGGGGCGCAGGTCCTACGACATCCTGTCCTCGTTCTGGCCGAGCGTGCCCGACGAGGAGGGCGGCGCGAAGATCAACAGCATGCCCAAGTACGTCACCACCAGGTCGCCGATGACGGCCACGTGGCGCAACACCGAGGTACTGGTGGGCGAGGCGGCCAAGACGGTGGCCGAGCTCAAGCAACGCACCGACGGCGAGATCCTCGTCCAGGGCAGCAGCGACCTGCTCCGCACGCTCCAGCAGGCCGAGCTGATCGACGAGTACCGCCTGCTGATCTTCCCCGTGGTGCTCGGCGAGGGCAAGCGCCTGTTCGCCGAGGGGACCACCCCGGCGGGGCTCAAGCTCACCGGCTCGACCATCACCGACGCCGGCGTCGCCTACCTCACCTACGAGTGGACGGGCAAGCCCGCCTACGGCTCCGTCGCCTAGCCCACACCCCGACACCTTCGGTACGGCAGGGCCCGGGTGCCCGGCCTAGAGCGGAGTCGTGGCGGCGGGCTACCGTCATCGACTCGCCGGAAGCGCCGGGCTGAGGCCCTCAGCCGACGTACGGCGGGCGGCCGGTGGGGCGGCCCGCCGTACAAGATCAAACTCTCCGAGAGGGAGTCAGACCGTCACCGTCAGCAGGGACTCGGCGTCGAGGGTGGCGGCGGTGGCGTTGAGGACGGCGGCGATGCGCAGGGCCTCCTGGACGTGCTCGCGCGGCAGGCCGGCGGCGCGCAGGACCTGCTCGTGCGACTCGAGGCAGCGGCCGCAGCCGTTGATCGCCGAGACCGCCAGGCACCACAGCTCGAAGTCCGTCTTGTCCACGCCGGGGCTGCCGATGACCGTCATGCGGAGTTTGGCCGGCAGCGTGGCGTAGGTGTCGTCGCCGATGAGGTGGGTCGCCCGGTAGTAGACGTTGTTCATCGCCATGATCGACGCGGCGGCCTTGGCGGCGGTGAACGCCTCCTCCGACAGGCGTTCTGCCGCCTCGGCCGACACCTCGGCGATGACCCGCGGCGAGCGGGTGGTCAGCGCGCACGCCAGCACCGCACCCCACAACTGCTGGTCCGTCAGCGCCGAGGTGGTGGTCACCGAGCCCAGGTTGAGCTTGATGTCCTTGGCGTAGGCCGGGAGGGCGGCCTTGAGCGCGTCGATGCTCATGCGCCCAGCAGCGTCTTCGCGTCGAGGCCCGTCTCGCCCTTGTTCCAGTTGCACGGGCACAGCTCGTCGGACTGCAGGGCGTCGAGGACCCGCAGGACCTCCTTGACGTTGCGGCCGACCGATCCGGCGGTCACCATCGTGAACTGGATCTCGTTGTTCGGGTCGACGATGAACGTGGCGCGCTGCGCGACCCCGTCGCCGCCGAGCACGCCGCAGGCCTCGCTGAGCTCGCGCTTGATGTCGCTCAGCATCGGGTACGGCAGGTCGCGCAGGTCCTCGTGGCTCTTGCGCCAGGCGTGGTGGACGAACTCGGAGTCGACGGAGACGCCGAGCACCTGGGTGTCACGGTCGGCGAACTCCTCGTTGAGGCGGCCGAACTCGGCGATCTCCGTGGGGCAGACGAAGGTGAAGTCCTTCGGCCAGAAGAACACCACGCGCCACTTTCCCTCGTAGGTCTTGTGGTTGATCTCCTCGAACGCCTTGTCGGGGTCGAGGTCGACGCAGGCGGTGAGTTCGTACTCGGGGAAGTGGTCACCGACGGTGAGCAAGTTCAGGTCTCCTTCGTGGTCGTCGCAGGTCAGGGCTCCAGGGTTGCGCACCTAGCATTGATTCGAGAAATCGAGCAGTTGGACCAATCTGAGAGGTGATCCCTATCAGTCCGACCCTGGCGCAGCTCAGGTCGTTCCTGGCGGTGGCCGAGCACCTGCACTTCAGGGAGGCGGCCACGGTGTTGCGGATGAGCCAGCCCACCTTGTCCGGAAATATCGCGGCATTGGAGGAACTGCTGGATACGCAGCTGCTGGAGCGGACCACCAGGAAGGTGCTGCTCACGCCGGTCGGCGAGCGGGTGGCCGAGCACGCCCGGCGGGTCCTGGCGGCCGTGGACGACCTGATGAGCGAGGCTGCCCAGAACCGCTCACCGTTCAGCGGGCCGGCGCATCTGGGCGTCATCCCGACGGTCGCGCCCTATGTGCTGCCCGCGCTGCTTCCGATGTTCGCCCGCCGCTTCCCCGACCTCAAACTGACCGTGCACGAGGCCAAGACCGAGACGATCCTGGCCGAGGTACGCGAAGGGCGCCTGGACATGGTGCTGCTCGCCCTGCCGACCGAGGTGGGCGGGCTGGTGGAGGAGCCCCTCTACGACGAGGACTTCCTGCTGGCGCTGCCGGAGGACCACCCGCTCGCCGCGGACTCGGGGCCCATCTCACGCGATGCGCTGAAAAATCTGGACATCGTGTTGCTGAACCAGGGGCACTGCCTGCGCGAGCAGGCCATCGACGTCTGCCGCGAGGTCGGCGCCCGCGCCACGGCCACGACCTACGCCACCAGCCTGCCCACACTCGTCCAGCTCGTCGCGGGCGGGCTCGGGGTGACGCTCCTGCCCGAATCGGCCGTGCCGGTCGAGACGGGCAAGCGTGTACGGCTGGCGCTGCGCCGCTTCGCCGATCCGGCGCCGGGGCGGACGATCGGCCTCGCCTACCGCGCCTCGTCGGCCAGGGCGGCGGAATACGCCCAGCTGGCCAAGGCGGTCCGCACCGCCGTCCGCCAACGCCGCCTCCCCGTCAACGTCGTCTCCCCCTGACCCCGCCCTCTCCCCATCTGGCCGTGGCGGCCCGTTCAGCTCTCGCCCGACAGTGCCTCCTTGCCGCACACGTCGTCCCCCCGGCAGGACGTCCTAGCCCGGCAGGCCGTCATCGCTGGGGAGGGCATCACTGCCCCGGCAGACCGGCCTTGCGGACAGGACGTCAATGACCGGCCGATTCAACCTCGTCCGATAGGCCATCCCGCCCGAGCAGGGGCCGCGGGCGGTGCGGCGCTGCCGGGGTCAGCGGGTGGGGGTGAGGTGGAAGAGGCTGCCGTCCTGGGGAGCGAGGTGGGGGTCCGAGACCTGGGTGAGGCGCTCGGCGGCCTCCGGCGGGAGGTCGAGGTCCAGGCCCGCGAGGTTCGACTGCAGCTGCTCCACGGACCGGGGGCCGAGCAGCACCGAGGTCACCCCGGGCCGCCGTGCCACCCACGCCAGCGCCACGTGCCCGGGCTCGGCACCGAGGTCGGCGGCCACGTTGGTGACCTCGGCGGCGATGGCCAGGTTACGGTCGGTGAGAAGCATCTCCGCCCACCGCCGCGCCCCGGGCATCGACGAGCCGAGCAGGCGGCCCATCCGGCTGTCAGGGTCGGGAGCCGTGCCGGGGGTGTAACGGCCGGCGAGGATGCCGCCGCCGAGGGTGCCGTAGACGACCGTGCCCAGGCCGTGGCGCTCGCAGACCGGCAGGACCTCGGTCTCGATCACTCGGGCCAGCAGCGAGTACTGCGGCTGCAGGCTGATGAACGGTGTCGCCGCCGCCCACTGCGACTCCACGATCTGAGCGGCGGTGAAGTTGGAACACCCCAGGTAGCGCACCTTCCCCGCCCGGACGAAGCCGTCCAGCGTGGCCATCGTCTCCTCGATCGGCGTCACCGGGTCCCACTGGTGGCACTGGTAAAGGTCGACGTAGTCGGTGTCCAGGCGGCGCAGGCTGGCGTCCAGGGCCCGGGTCAGGTGGCGCCGCGACAGTCCCCTGCCCTCGTGGTCCACGGGCATCGCGCCCTTGGTCGCCAGCACCACCCGCTCGCGCCGCCCCTTGAGCAGGCGTCCGAGGATCTCCTCGGTCTCCCCGCGGTGGTAAAGGTCGGCGGTGTCGACGAAATTGCCGCCTGCGTCGAGGAAGGCGTCCAGGACGCGCCCGGCCTCCGCCTCGTCCGCCGCGGCCAGGCCGTACGTGGTGCCGAAGTTCATCGTGCCCAGGCAGGCCCGCGAGACGCGTAGCCCGGAACGGCCCAAGGTCGTGTATTCCACCAAAGCCTCCTAGAATCGGAACCGATGTTCCGGAAGATACGGAACACGCGTTCCGCTTGTCAATGGAGAGGCCTATGCGAGCAGACGCCCAGCGCAACCGCGCCCGGGTGCTGGAGGCGGCGGAGACCGTACTGGCGCGCGACGGGCTGTCGGCGTCGATGCGCGCGGTCGCGGAGCTGGCCGGGGTCGGGGTGGGCACGATCTACCGGCAGTTCCCCACCAAGGAGGCCCTCTACCAGGCGATCCTGGTCGGCCGCCTCCACCGCCTGGCCGCCAGGGCCGACGAGCTCGCCGCCGCGCCGGACGCGGGCACGGCCTTCTTCGACTTCTTCACCCAGGTGGTGGAGGACGCCACGACCAAGAAGGTCTTCGCGGACGCGCTGGCCGCCTCGGACCTCGACCCCAAGGCCGGCGCGCCCGACCTGCGCGGCCGGATCGAGACCCTGCTCGTCAACGCCCAACGCCAGGGCACGGTCCGCCCGGACGCCCAGCTACCCGAGGTCCTCGGCCTCCTCAGCGCCGCCTGCCTGGCCGCCCAACACCACACCTGGAGCGACCCTCTCCGCACCCGCACCCTCTCCATCCTCTTCGACGGCCTCCGCCACCACGCCCCAACCGCTGAGCGCAGTGAGGTCTGAGGTCGCTGAAGGGCTCAGGGCCTGCAGAGCCTGTACGGCAAGCCGCACTACCGGCCGCCCACCGCACTTCGGCTGACGACCCGCGCCCGGCGCATCCGGCGAGTCGGTGCCCCTTACCCACCGCCACGACTCCGCCCTACGCCACCTAGCTAGGCAAAACCCACGGGTCGTGGCTGCCACGGAAGGAGGGTCGTACCTGCTGTGAAAGATGGGCCGAGCCTGCTGCGGAAGGCGGGTCGGACTGGCTGCGGAGGATGGGCCGGGGCTGCTGCGAAAAGGGCGGAGCAAGAGCTAGGCGAGGGTGAGGCCGAGGAAGGTGGGGAGGGGGGCTGGGGAGTCGACGATCAGGGTGGGGAGGGTGAGGTCCGGCCAGCGGTCGGTCAGGAGGGCGGCGAGGAGGCGGTCGTGGTGGAGGGCGAGCCGGGTGATGCCCGACAGGACGCGGGCCGCCTCGAGGGCGAGGACGGCGCCGGCGGCGCGGCCGTAGACGGCCGCCGTGCCGCCGGCCTCGGTGATGATCGCTTCCAGGTCCTCGACCTCGCGCCTGATGTTGTACGGGGCGGTGTCGCCGCTGGCCCCGCAGCCGCGGCGGTCGTAGGTGTAGACGGTGAAGTGCGGGGCCAGCAGGGCGGCGGGCTCGCGGTCGCCGACGAGGACGACCGCGGGCCCGGCGCCGGTGCGCTCGTAGGCGATCGACGTGCCGTCCGCGGAGATGACGCGGCTCATCGGATCGCGTGGCCGACGCTGAACAGCTGGCCGGGGTCGTAGGCGCGCTTCACCTCGGCGAGGCGGGCGTAGTCGGAGGCGGTGTAGGCCTCGGAGGTCCTGCTCGTGTCGGCGAGGAAGTTCAGGAACGTACCGCCCCGCGGCAGGCCGGGCAGCGCGGTGTCCACGATCACGGAGAACGTGGTGTCCCGGTGGCCGATCGGGCCCGTGTCGGGACCCGTCGCCGACAGGGCGCCGCCCCAGTGGCGGATCTCCACCCGGGCCTGCTCGCCGGCCGCCAGCCAGACGTCCAGGTCGCCGAGCCGGTCGAACAGCGCCAGGTGCCTGGCCGGCGTCCCGCCCATGGCGGCCTCGGCGAAGGCCATCTCCCGCAGCCCGTCCAGCACGCCGAGCGGCGCCAGCGAGGAGGGGTCCCCCGCCGCCATGACCTTGACGGCCGCCGACTCGGGGGTGAGCATCAGCGCGGTGCTGACGTGGTCGGGCGCGGACCGGGCGTAGTCCAGGTAGCGCTCGAGCAGGTCGGCCTTCCGCTCGGCGGGGAACTCCACGATCCCGGCCCACACACTGCTGACCGGGTAGAGCCGGAACTCCAGCCGGGTGACCACGCCGAAGTTGCCGCCGCCGCCGCGCAGCGCCCAGAACAGCTCGGGGTGGCTGTCGCGACTGGCCGTGACCAGGTCGCCGTCGGCGGTGACGACCTCGGCGCTCACCACACTGTCGGAGGCGAAGCCGTGCAGCCTGCCCAGCCAGCCCAGGCCGCCGCCCAGGGTGTAGCCGGTCACGCCCACGTCGCGGGACGAGCCCGCCAGCGGCGCCAGCCCGTACGGCCGGGCCGCGTCCACCACCTGGCCCCAGCGGGCGCCGGGCCCAACCGTGGCCACCCCGCGCCGCGGGTCGATCTCCACCTGGTCCATCTCGGTGGTCTTCAGCAGCACACAGCCGTCGGCCGGCACGTGGGTGCCGTGCCCGGTGGCCTGGACGGCCAGCGGTACGCCGAGCTCGCGGGCCGCCAGCACCGCCGACCGCACCTCGGCGGCGCTCCTGGCCTGCACGATCAGTGCGGGATGCGGGTCGAGGCCCGCGTGCAGCGCCTGCCGCGCCTCGTCGTAGCCGGGCTCGCCCGGCAGCAGGGTTCCGGCTCTTTCCACGATTCGCTGTGTCATGGCTCAACCCTCGCGAATGCGGACCCGCGTGCCATCCGTGGTCACCACGGATGCACTACGGAACCGTCCCGGATGGGTAGGTTGTTCTCCGTGGCTGAGGTGTCGGATCGCGAAGCCGAGGTGCTGGAGGCGCTGGGCGCGCATCTGACGAACGCGCAGATCGCCGGGCGGCTGCACATTTCCGTGCGCACGGTGGAGAGCCACGTCTCCTC
Source organism: Nonomuraea sp. NPDC050536 (assembly GCF_044457685.1). NCBI lineage: Bacteria > Bacillati > Actinomycetota > Actinomycetes > Streptosporangiales > Streptosporangiaceae > Nonomuraea > Nonomuraea sp. NPDC050536. Next base: position 842,640 of record NZ_JBITHD010000001.1, on the reverse strand, counting down.
GCTGCTGCGCAAGTACGGCGTGCCTGACCGCAGGGCGCTCGCCGGGCTGGCCGCCGCCGCCGAGCCGTCGGGGGCGGTGCGCGGGATCCCCGCGGCGCGCACGTCGTTCGTCGGCCGCGCCGGCGAGCGGGAGGCGGTGCTCGCGGGCTTCGACGGGTCGCGCCTGGTGACGCTGCTCGGTCCCGGCGGGGTCGGCAAGACCCGGCTGGCCGCCGAGGTCGCCTCCGTCCTGCCGTACGGCGGGGCGTTCGTGGAGCTGGTGCCGGTCAGGGACGGGTTCGTGGCGCAGGCGGTGGCGGCGGCGTTCGGCGTGGCGGAGCGGTCGGAGCAGCCGCTGGAGGACGCCATCGCCGAGCGGCTCGGCAAGCGGCACACACTGGTCGTGCTGGACAACTGCGAGCACGTGCTGGACGCGGTGGCCGCCTTCGCGGACCGCCTGCTGTCGGACTGCCCCGGCGTCAGGATCCTGGCCACCAGCAGGGAACGCCTCGGCATCCCCGGCGAACGCATCGTCCCGGTGACCCCGCTGCCTCTCGCCTCTGATGCGGAGCGGCTGTTCCTGGATCGGGCTCGGGACGCCGATCCCGGGTTCGAGGCGCCGGCCGGAGTGATCGGGGAGATCTGCGCGCGGCTCGACGGGGTGCCGCTGGCGATCGAGCTGGCCGCGGCGCGCAGCGGGACGCTCGGGGCGGACGGGCTGCTGGCGGCGCTGGACGACTCGCTGCGGCTGCTGTCGGGCGGACGGGGGGCCGCCGAGCGGCACCGGTCCCTGGGGGCGGTGCTGGGCTGGAGCTACGACCTGCTCGACGAGGAGGAGCGGGCGTTCTTCCGCCGGCTGTCGGTCTTCGTGGGCGGGTTCGACCTCGATGCGGTGACGGCCGTGGCGGCGGACGGTGACCGGCTCGCGGCGGTCGACGTGCTGGCCCGGCTGACGGGCAAGAGCCTGGTGGTGCGTACGGGGAGCCGCTGGCGCCTGCTGGAGACCGTCCGGGCCTTCGCGCTCGACCGGCTCACGGACGGCGATGACAGCGAGCCGGCGCAGACGCGCGCGCGGTATCTGCGGTGGGCAGCGGACACGGCTTCGGCGCTGCGTGACCGGCTCGGCGGTGAATGGCGGGACGACTTCGACGCCGTGGTCGACGACCTGCGCGCCGCCCTCACGCTCGCCGCCCCTGAGCCGGCGGCGACGGCGCATCGGCTGGCGCGCGGGCTGGGGCGGCTGGCGTATGCGCGGCGGTTCCTGAAGGAGGCGCGCGAGCGTTACCTGCAGGCCGCCGAGCTGGCTCCCGACCCGGCCGGAGCCGCCGAGGATCTGCGGAGCGCGGCCGACATCGCCGTGGCCACCGCCGCGGCGGGGACGGCCTACGAGCTGCTGCTCGCCGCCGCGGACAAGGCGGAAGGGAACGCCAGGGCGGCCGCGCTGGCGCAGGCCGTGGTCGTGGCGACCCGCCATCCCGGGTTCGGGTTCGACAAACCGGCGGGGCCGGACCGGCTCGCCGTACTGGAGAAGCAGGCGAACGAGGCGGCGGACCCGCACGACCCCACGGTCACGGCTCACCTGGCCGCGGCGGCCGCATGGACCGCGGACTGCGGCAACCCCGCGCTGGCCAAGGCCGCCGTCGAGGCCGCGCGCGCCGCCGGCGATCCCGTGCTGATCACCGGGGCGCTGGACGCGCAGCTGTCGACCGCCGCCAGGAACGGTCACCTGCGCCAGGCCCACGCCCTGGCCAGGGAACGCCTGGACCTCCTGCCTGAGCTGGACAGGGGCGACCCGCGCGCCGCCATCGAGATCGTCGACACCTATCACTCGGCCTCCACCTACGCCATCGCGGTCGGCGACATCGCCGAGGCGCTGGCGGTGGCGCGCATGGTCCTTGCCGACGACCTCGTCGGCAGCCACATGGCGATCGCGTTGACCAAGTTCATCCCGCCGCTGGTGCTGGCGGGGCAGTTCGAGGAGGCGCTGAGCCACGCCGGCGCGATGTGGGAGTCGCGGGCGCGGGCGGGCAGCCGGCCGGGCAGCTGGCTGACGTTCTCGCTGGCGGCGCTCAGCCTGGCGCAGGGGCTGCGGGACGACGAGGAGCAGTCGCGGCTGTGGCGGGACCGCGCCACGGGCCTCGGCGCGTCCGCGACCTCCCGCGAGCTGGGACCCTTCCTCGCCTTCGTGGACGCCCGGCTGGCCGTGCACACGGGCCGCCACGAGGACGCCGCCGCCCTGGTGGAGCGCGCCTTCGCTGACTTCGTCCCGGGCCGTTTCGACCGTTACGCCCGCGCGGCGGGCGCCGAACTCGCCGTCGCCGCCGGCCTCCCCGACGCCCCTGCCCGCCTCGAGGCGGCCGCCGACGACGCCCACGACAACGACTGGGCCGCCGCCTGCCTCCTGCGCGCCCGCGCCCGCCTCACCGGCGACCCCGCCCTCCTGGAGTCCTCCGCCGCCACCTGGTCCCGCATCGGCGCCACCTTCGAACACGCCGTCACGCGCTCTCTTATTTCTTGATCCTTTACGGCGAGCCGACCGGCATCCGACGGCTCACGCTCTCCGGGCTCCTCCGCGACCTCGCCCACACCCCCGGCTAGAAGTCGTCCTCCTGCGGCTCGTAGGTCCAGAGGACCGAGCCGTCGGCTCCGTAGCCGGTGAACCGCATGCCGCGCCAGAACATCCCCTGTTTGCCCACCTTCTCGGGGATCTTCCCGGAGAAGAGCGCCACCCCGTGCCCCCACGGGTCAGGGACCGCGTCGGCCGTGGCCTGGCCGCCGCCGGGCAGGGTGACCGTGAGGCGGGTCGTGCCCGCGAGCGCGAAGCCGTACCAGACGTCCTTGTTGTACGCCCATCCGAGCGGGTGCTCGCCGAGGGCGAGGAGGCCGCTGAGCTTGCCGCCGGGGAGGGCTTCGAAGGCGCGGGGCTGCTCCTTGCCGTCGCGCTGGAACTTCAGGCAGGGCCCGTCGAAAAGGTTGGCGACGAGACCGTCCCCCAGCGGCCCGCCGGCGGCGATGGGGCGTTTGTCGTCCCAGCACCAATGCTGGCTCTCCAGCCACACCTCCTCCAACTGCCTGCCCTTGTGCCTGAAGGCGAAGGCAGCGACGCGCTCGTTCAAGGGGGTGCGCACGTACCAGAGCGCGGTGGGGGTGTCCTTGGGGCGCGTGATGGTGGCGGGGATGCGGCGGCCGTCCTCGGTGACGGCGTCGGCGGACTCCAGGTCGTCGGCCGCGGGACCGTAGGACAGGCGGCTGCCGGGCGGCGGCAGGTAGCTATCGCGCCAGCCGGGGCCTGAGCGCATGTCGTGCCGGGATTCGAGAGGTGAGCAACCCGTGCCCGCATTGCCGCCGCTGGAGCACAGGAACTTGCCTTTCTCCAGCTTGATGGTGGTGAACCAGAGCTTGACCGGGCCGCCGGTGAAGTCGTCCGTGCCGGGCACGGTCATGACCTCGCCGATCGGCGCGCCGTACATCTCGTCGTCCTTCCGGTCGGGCCGGGCGGGCAGGTCCTTGCGCCACAGCAGCTTGCCGTCAGCGTCGTAGCCGGCCTGCCGTACGCCCTGGGACCAGTCCGGGATGAAGTCCGCGGGGAAGTAGGTGGGTCCCGTGAAGATGGCCAGGCCCAGGTTCCACGGGTCCGGCCGGGCCTGGAGTGTCAGAGGCGTCCCGGTGCCGAAGGTGATCTCGACCCTGGCGGTTCCCAGCTTGGCCACACCCCAGGCCACGTCTTGGTCGATGTACAGATTCAGCGGCGAGTCCTTCTGGCCATCCATGTCCTTGAAGAGCCACTGCTTGTCCAGCGACATGAATCCCAGCTCCTTGCCCTGGCGGAACAGGAACAGCCGCCCGCCCTCGACGTCGTAGTCGTAGGGCTGCATGACCAGGCCGCCGGGCAGCGCCAGCGGCATGCCGGTGGGCCGGCCGCGGCGGCTTTCGTGCCGCAGGGAGGTGGGCGCTTCGCTCATGCCCGGGCGGCCCTTGCCGTCGACGAACTCCACGGTCTTGACCTGGTCACGCGCGTTGAGGGTGACGGTCCAGATGGACCAGGGCGCGTTGGCGAAGGCGTGCACGGTGCCGTCGATGCGCCGGCCGTCGTCAGTGACGGCGGTCACCTTTGCCACGTCGGTGCTCGCCAGGCCGTAGTCGACGTAGCTGGGAGAGGTGTCGGTGCGGGTGGTGCCCTCGTACCAGCCGCTGCGCTCCTCCGCCATCCGTATCGGCGCGTAGCAGGAGCCGTACGGCTCATCCTTGGCCTGCTCGACCATCGAGCAGAACTCAGGGTCGCCGGTCTTGGTGCGGGCCATCCACAGTCGCAGCGGCCTGCCCTCGGCCGGGTTGTCCACCAGCACCTGCTCGCTGGCGGGGGTCAGGCCCTGCATGAGCTTGCGATACAGCTCGTCGGTGTCGCCCGCGGTCGTCCTGCCCAGGCCCCCGTTGACCAGGACAGGAACGATGAGCGCGATGGCGATCACGGGGATGGCCGCCAGCAGCCACCGGCCGCGCCCCCGCGGCAGCCGGGTGCGGCGCTGGACGTCCAGCCAGGCGCGCGGCGAGGCGTCGAAGGTCTGGGCGCGCGCGTCGAGTGCGGCCTTGAGCCGCTGTTCCAGGGTGTTCACGCGTCCTCCTCCTTCAGTGCCTTGCCGAGCGCGGCCAGCCCGCGGCTGGCGTGCGTCTTGACCGAGCCGGACGAGACGCCCATGGCCTGGGCGATCTCGCGTTCTGACAGGTCCAGCCAGTAGCGCAGCACCAGCGCCTCGCGCTGGCGGCGCGGCAGCCGGTCGAGCGCGGCCAGCAGCTCGCGGTGTTCCTCGGCCACGAGTACGGCCTGCTCGCTGCTGCGCACGGGCTCGGGCGGGTCGGGGCGGCGCAGCCGGACGATCCTGAGGTGGCGCAGGCGGTTGCGGGTGAGGTTGCAGACCGTGGCACGCAGGTAGCCCAGGGCGGCGCCGTCGTCGCGCAGGCTGCGGGTGGTGAGCCTGGCGAACGCCTCCTGGGCGATGTCCTCGGGGTCGTCGGCGCCGAGCAGCCCCGCCAGCCGTACCAGCGACTGGTACTGGGCGGCGAACAGCGCGGCGAACGTCGGCTGCTCCACAGTGGGGGAGTCGATCACGCTTAAAAGACACCCGGGGGTGACGGTGGTTGACTAGGGGACGGGAATTCGTTCGACCCGGATGGAGAAGACCTCCTCGCGCGGCACGACCACCTCGTAGGCGCCGTGGTCGACCATCCAGTAGCCCAGCGCCTCGGCCTTCATGCCGCTGTGACCGGTGTAGGCGATGTGCAGGCCGTCCTCGTCCTCGTCGAGCACGATGCACGGCTCGCCGCCGAAGGCCGCCACGGTGCGGATCAGCACCAGCCACTCCAGCTGGGAGCGCCGCACGGTGCGCCGCCAGTAGCCGGAGGCCGCCTCGAAGCCGTCCTGCTCCTCCTCGCTGAACAGCACGACCTGGTCGTTCTCCGGGCCGAGCGCGGCCGGCAGGGTCAGCTCACCGAACCGGGCGACGAACCCGGAGGCGACAGGAGTGATCTCGTCACTCATGCGGCGGGCCGCCAGGTCAGCCCGTCGTACTCGGCGAAGGGCCGCTCCTGCTCGCCGCGCAGGTGCACGATCGTCGCCCCGGCGGGGATCGGCATCGGCATGGTGTGGAACTGCGGCACCACGTGTTCGCGCGAGGTGGTGAACCCGTTGCCGGCGAACGGCGGCGCGTCGCTCCAGTCGCCGCCCATGTGCGGACCGTACGGCACGGCGTAGCTGTCGACGTCGCGCGCGTACCACCGCATGATGTACAACTCGGGCACCTCGCCGGTCAGCTCGGACCCGTCGAAGGTCAGGTCGAGCGCGTGGAAGAGCTGCCGAGGCGTGGTCAGCCGCGCGCAGTCCTGCACGCGGTAGACGTAGCCGGAGATGACCGTGCGCTTGCCCGACAGGTAGGGCACGAGCAGACGCGGCGGGACCACCTTCTGCATCTGCGTTCCGCTCACTGTTCCACTTTACGGTCGCTTGACCCCGAGTACTCGATGTTCCAGGCAGGGCAGGATCTTCCTGGCCGCGGCCACGGTCTCCTGATCGACTTCGACGAGCTGGACGCCGGGCAAGGTACCGAGGTCGGTGCGGACCACGCCGAGCGGGTCGACCAGCATGCTGCGGCCGACGCCGAAGCCGTCCTTGGACTCGGCCGGGTTGGGCGCCTGGCCGACGGCGGCGGTCCACATGGTGTTCTCCAAGGCGCGGGCCCTGACCAGGGTGACCCAGTGGTCCTCCTTCAGCGGGCCGGAACCCCAGTTGGCGATCACCGCGAACAGTTCGGCGCCCCCGTCGACCAGCTCCCTGGCCAGCTCGGGGAAGCGCACGTCGTAGCAGGTGATCAGCCCGATCCTGAGCCCGGCCAGCTCGACCACGGCGGGTTCGCGGCCGGGCACGACCAGCTCGGACTCCTTGGAGTTGAACGCGTCGAACAGGTGGATCTTCCGGTAGGCGGCCCGCACCTCGCCGCCGGCGTCCAGCGCGACGGCGGTGTTGTGGACGCGCCCGCCCTCGCCTGGCTCGAACATCCCGGCGATCACGGCCATCCCGTGCGAGCGGGCGGCCTCGGCCACGCCGGTGACGAACGGCCCGTCGAGGGGCTCGGCCACGTCGAGCATGTGCCTGCCGTACCGGGTGAGGGTGGCTTCCGGGAAGATGGCCAGGTCGGCGCCTTCGGCCCTGGCCAGCGCCTCGCGCACCCGCTTGAGGTTGGCGGCCGGGTCAGGGGACACCGGGATCTGGCAGAGGGCGATTGTCGTCACGGCCAGACCTTAACCGATTCGGCACCCATCGAAACCAGGTCAGGCATCTCCAAACCCACTCAAGTGGCCCGTACCTGAACCTGCCGAGCCACCATCGGCTGCCGACGAGCTGTGCCAGTACGGTGACCAGCGCGATCGCCACCACGGTCAGACGCGTCGAGTCCTGGCGCACCAACGACCCGGTGAGGGAGATCACCAGGGTGCCGGTGACGTAGTTGGTGAGCGCCATCCTGCCCAGCGCCTCCAGCGGCGCCGCCCTGCCGACGAGCGCGACGAACAGGCCGGCGTAGGCGGCGGCCCCCGCCAGCGCGGCGGTGCTGTAGTAGGCCCAGTCGCGGCCGACGAACCAGAACACCGTCAGCAGCGCCGAAGCCGTGGCGGCCACCACCGACGACGGCGCCAGCAGCCACCCCGGCGGCCGCAGCCGCATCAGCGCCATCCCGATGAGGAACAAACCGGGGATCTCCAGCGCGCCGCCGCCCTCGAGCACCGCCCAGGCCAGCACTCCCACGCCCAGGATCAGCACGGGGATCCCGCCTTCGAGGAAGGAGACGGGCAGCAGCACGGCCGCGCCGTACAGGGCGTAGTCGGTGAGCACCTCGCCCTGGTAGAAGGTGTGCTGCACCAGCCCGAAGCACAGCAGCCAGAGCAGCCGCCGCAGCAGCACCCAGCGGCCCGCCTTCTCCTGGAACAGCACGAAGCCGATGCCGAACAGCAGCGAGAAGATCGGGTAGAAGCGGCTCTGGAACAGCGTGTCGACGGTCCAGTCGATGCCGGTGCGCGGCGTGTGCGGGGCGTGCTGCCAGGTGTTGACCAGCATGATCCCGCACACCGCGAACCCGCGGAGCGCGTCGAGCTCGCCGATCCGCCTCACGTCGCCCAGGCGTACCACCACACCAGGAATCCGGCGGCGACCACGACCGCGGTGATCTGGGGCCAGCGCCGCTCACGCACCAGCGCGACCACCGCCAGGACGGCGGAGGCGGCGGCCAGGTAGCCGTAGTAGGTGACCGCGGCGGGCAGGCCGACGGCCAGCGCGGTCTGGTTCTCGCCGATCATCGCGTAGACGCTCTGCGCGACCAGGCCGGCGAAGGCGACGCCCGCCAGGCCGGAGAAGGCGGTGATGGCGCGGCCCCTGAGCCCGCCGACCACCAGCTGGAACAGCGACACCAGCGCGAACAGCGCGAACGGCGCGCCCAGCCAGGGCATCAGCGAGATCTGGTACGGCGCGCCGCCGGCGTGCACGTCCGCGGGCTTCACCCGCGGGAACGCGGCCGATTCTGCCGGGCTGCACAAGCCCGACATCGCACCCTTGGCAATGTCCGGATTATTCACGAAATATCCGATCCACTGCCTGGCGCACTGGTTGACCAGGAACACCGCGTGGCTGGTGTTCGCGAACTCGACGAAGCGAGCGTTGGGCAGCGCCTCGGCGGCGGGCTTGGCCGTCCTGGCGGGGGTCGTCGGGTCGTCCTGTCCGCCGACCACCAGCACCGGCGCCGTGGTCGTCGCGTTGACGGGCGCCGACTTGGGCAGCTTCCACGCCGCGCACACCGCCTTGTCGGCGTTGACGGTGAAGAACCGGGACTTCGCGGTGACCGTGTTGAACGGGACCTCGTCCTGGCACTGGACCGCGTGATACAGCCCGAACTCGTGCGAGACCAGGCTCTGCCCCACTCCGTCGGCCAGCGGCCGCAGCAGTTCGTCGTGCCCGTCGGCGAGCGCGTCGATCAGCGCGGGCGCGACCGCGCTCAGGTCGCTGTCGTGCATGCCCTCCGACAGGATCGTGGCCACCATGTCGCCGGTCATCCTGGCCGTGTACGGCTTGCCGACCAGCGGGTCGACCGTCGGCACCTGCGCGGGGTGGGCGTTGAGCCTGGCCACCAGCGCGTCGAAGCGGTCCCCGAGCCCCAGCCTCCGCAGGACGTCGCCGAAGTTCCCCTCGGCGTCGTCGTACCAGTTCACCTTCTCCGGCAGGAACGAGTCGAGCACGACCGACCGCACGCCCTTGGGGTCGGCGGCGGCCACGTCCAGCATCACCCGGGTGGAGTAGCTGACGCCGAACAGGTTCCACTGCGGGTAGCCGAGCGCCTGGCGCAGCGCCACCACGTCGGCCGTGATCTCCTTGGTGTTGTAGCCGCGCAGGTCCACGCCCTGCTCGCGCAGCCGGTCGCGGCACTTGACGGCGGCCGCGGCCACGTCCGTGCTGCGCAGCATGGCCTCGGCCGTCTCGGGGCAGGCCAGCACCGGGTCGGAGTACTTGGAGCCGCGCTGCTCGATCGTCACCACGTCGCGGTCGGGGAACATCTGGCTCATGAACGTGGTCAGCTGGATCGACGCCGAGGCGGGACCGCCGCTCATGTAGACGACGGGATCGGGTTTCCTGTCCTTGGCGGTCGAGCGGTGCACCGCGTAGCCGACCTTGGTGGTTTTGCCGGGGGCATCCCTGCGTTCCGGCACGACCAGGAAGCCGCACGTCGTGTTCGCGGGGACGGCCACGGGGCAGGAGCGCGCCTCCGTCTCGACCGGGACGGCCGGCACGGTCAAGGCGAGGGCTAACAGGACCCGAATGATCACAGGTCGAGACTAATAGTCTGGGGCCGTGACTGAGCCTCTTGTTTCACGGATGCGCGCGTTCGGCACGACGATCTTCGCCGAGATGAGTGCGCTGGCAGTCCAGACCGGATCCATCAACCTCGGCCAGGGGTTCCCCGACACCGACGGGCCCGCGGCGATGCTCGACTGCGCGGTGGAGGCCATCCGGTCGGGCGCCAACCAGTATCCGCCCGGGCCCGGCGTGCCCGAGCTGCGGCACGCGGTGTCGGAGCATCGCTCCGCCCACTACGGGCTGGACTACGACCCCAACGGCGAGGTGCTGGTCACGGTGGGCGCCACCGAGGCGATCGCGGCCGCGGTGCTGGCGCTGTGCGAGCCGGGCGACGAGGTGATCGCGTTCGAGCCCTACTACGACTCCTACGCCGCCTCCATCGCGCTGGCGCAGGCCCGCCTGGTGGCGGTGACACTGCGGCCGGTGGAGGGGCGTTTCACCTTCGACCCGGACGAGCTGCGCGCCGCCGTCACGCCACGGACGCGCGCCATCCTGGTCAACACGCCGCACAACCCCACGGGCACCGTGTTCACCCGCGCCGAGCTCCAGGTCATCGCCGACCTGTGCCAGGAGCACGGGCTGACGGCCATCACCGACGAGGTCTACGAGCACCTGGCCTTCGACGGCGTCGAGCACATTCCCCTGGCCACCTTCCCCGGCATGCGCGAGCGCACGGTGATGATCTCCTCGGCGGGCAAGACGTTCTCGGTCACCGGCTGGAAGACCGGCTGGGTGTGCGCGCCCCGGCCGCTGGTCACGGCCGTGCAGACGGTCAAGCAGTTCCTCACCTTCACCGCGAGCGCGCCCTGGCAGGTCGCGGTCGCCTACGGGCTGCGGCACGAGCTGGCCTGGGTGTCGGCCCTACGCGCAGGCCTGCAGGACAAGCGCGACCGGCTCATGGAAGGCCTGACCGCGGCGGGCTTCGAAGTCTTCAAACCCTCGGGCACCTACTTCGTCCAGACGGACATCCGGCCGCTCGGCTTCACCGACGGCCTCGAACTCACCCGCCGCCTGCCGTCGCTGGCCGGCGTCGTCGCCATCCCCACCCAGGTCTTCTACGACCACCCCGACCGCGGCGCCCACTTCGTCCGCTTCGCCTTCTGCAAGAAGGACGAAGTCATCGACGAGGCCGTCACCCGCCTCAAACACCTGTCCACGTGATCCTCTCTCCTGTACGGCGGGTTAGTGCCTTCTCCTGTACGGCGGGCCACCGCAATCGGCCGCCCGCCGCACTCCGGCTGACGGCCCGCGCCCGGCGCTTCCGGCGAGTCGTTGCCGCTTGCCCGCCGTCACGGCGCTTCGTGAGGCGGGCACCACGGTCTCAGTGACCCGCCGTACAGGGCGCCGACCTTCGCCGCACGCCCGCCCGCCGACGCGGCGCCCGGGATCGAGCTCGTGGGTACCCACGCTCACGACTCGCGCCGGGGTCGGCGAGGAGGGGTACGGCGGTCGTCCGGCGCCTTGGACGGCGGGTCAGGGGGACCGCGGTGCCCGCCTACCAAGGCGCCGTGACGGTGAGCAAGGATCCCCGACTCGCCGGAAGCGCCGGTCACAGGCCGTCAGCCGGAGTACGGCGGGCGGCCGGTGGCGGGGGCCTCGCCGTACAAGATCAAGAAAGAGCCTGTGTGCCGAGGGCTCGGTAGCGGGAGGTGCGGGTGGCGGCGCGGGCGGAGGAGGGTTCCGTCAGGAGGCCGGTGAGTTCGTACTCGAGGGCCCGGCCCACGCGGACGCAGAAGGCCTCCGGTTCGTAGGCCGCGTCCGGGAGTTCGGGGATGACGCGGTCGACGATGCCGTTGCGGCGCAGGTCCGTGGCGCGTACACCCTGGACCTGGGCGATCTCGGGAGCGAAGTCGACCGAGCGGTAGAGGATGGCCGAGGCGCCCTCCGGCGGGAGGGGCGACAGCCAGGCATGCTGAGCGCACAGGACGCGGTCCGCCGGGAGGAAGGCCAGGGCGGCACCTCCGGCCCCCTCACCGAGCAGCAGGCAGACCGTGGCGGCGTCGAGCGTGACGAGGTCCGCCATGCAGCGGGCGATCTCGGCGGCCAGGCCGCCCTCCTCGGCCGCCTTGGACAGGGCGGCGCCCGCCGTGTCGACGACCGTGACCAGGGGCAGGCCGAGTTCGGCGGCCAGGCGCATGCCGCGGCGCGCCACGCGCAGCCCGGCAGGCCCGAGGGGAGAGTTGGCCCGCTGCCTGCGGCGGTCCTGACCGAGCACGACGGCGGGAGCCGTACCGAAGCGAGCCAGCGCCAGGAGCAGCCCTGGCTCGTTCTCACCCTCGCCGCTGCCGTTGAGCGGCGTCACGTCGGAGGCGGCGAACTTCAGCAGCGTCCGCACGCCGGGCCGGTCGTCGCGGCGGGAACGGGTGATCGCCTCCCATGCCTCGACAGGCCGCAGGTCCTCCTCGGGCGGGGCGCCTCGCTCAAGTCCTGATGTGCCGGTGCAAAGGACTTCGAGCGCCCGGATGGCCACCGCGCGCGCGTCCTCCGCGGAGACCACGGCGTCCACCAGCCCGTGCCGGTAGAGGTTCTCCGCCACCTGCACACCCTCGGGGAACGGATAGCCGTGCAGCGACTCGAACACCCGCGGCCCCAGGAACCCGATCAGCGCTCCCGGCTCGGCGGCCGTCACGTGCCCCAGCGACCCCCACGACGCGAACACCCCGCCCGTCGTCGGATGCCGCAGATACACCACGTACGGCAGGCCGGCCGCCCGATGCGCCTGGACCGCCGCCGTGATCTTGACCATCTGGACGAAGGCCAGCGCCCCCTCCTGCATCCGCGTCCCGCCGGAGGCCGGAGCGGCGAACAGCGGAAGCCGCTCCCTGGTCGCCCGCTCGACCGCGGCAGTGATCCGCTCGGCCGCCGCCACCCCGATCGACCCCGCCATGAACGTGAACTCCGAGGCCACCACCGCCACCCGGCGCCCGCCCAGCGAACCCTCGCCGGTGATCACGGACTCGTCGTAGCCCGACTTGGCGCGCGCGGCGGCCAGCTCGTCGGCATAGGAGGTGCCCGGTCCCGCCGGGTCGGCGGGCGGCGCGTCCCACGATTTCCACGATCCCTTGTCCAGGACCGTTTCGATCAGCGTGCGCGCGTCCGGACGGCTCACTATGTCTCCCTGCTCATCGGTCGCTCCCCCACCGGGCCGCGTTCGGCCATGGCAGGTTCGCTGCGCCTGTCATCCGGTGATGCAATGTTGACGCACGCCGAGCCGAACCGGTGCCGCGAAATACCGATCATCGCTCGCGCTCTTCGAGCCAGGCCAGCACCGCGTCACGGTCCTGGCCGAGCGAGGGCGGCGCGACGTGCTCCACCGGGCCGAGCCCGTCGAAGCGCAGCACCGGCCCCGGCAGCCGGATCCTGCCGAGCACGGGGTGGTCCACCTCAACCAGCAGCCCCTGGGAAAGGGTCTGATCCCAGGCGTACACCTCGTCGATCGTGCGGATGGCACCGGCGGGCACCCCCGCCTCGTTGAGCCTGGCCAACCAGTACGCACGGTCGTGGGTGGCCAGGGCCTTCTCCATGTCGGCTATCAGCTCATCCCGATGCGCGAATCTCTCCCTATTCGTCGCATATTTCGCCACATTGGGATCAATGTCCAGTAGCGCGGCGACCTTCTTCCACTGCACGTCATTGGCCACCGCGATCTGCAGCATCCCGTCGGCCGCGTGGAAGGCGCCGTAGGGCGCGATCGAGGCGTGGTGGTTGCCGTTCGCCCTGGGTACCTGGCCGCCGACGGTCCAGGCCGTGCCGTGGTAGGAGTGCACGCCGGTGACCGCCGCCAGCAGCGACGTGCGCACCACGCGCCCCTTGCCGGTCCGCTGCCGCTCGTAGAGCGCCGCCGCCACGCCGTACGCCCCGTGAATGCCGGCGAGCAGGTCCGCGATCGAGGCCCCCACCCGGTACGGCTCGTCAGGCCCGGGACCCGTCAGGGACATCAGCCCCGCCTCGCCCTGCGCGATCTGGTCATAGCCCGGCCGGCCGCCCTCGGGCCCGTCGTGGCCGAACCCGGTGATCGACAGCACCACCAGGCCGGGGTTGAGCTCGTGCAGGCGCTCGACCGGGAAGCCGAGCCGGTCGAGCACGCCCGTGCGGAAGTTCTCGATCAGCACGTCGCTCTGCCTGACCAGGCGCTCGATGAGCCGCTTGCCGTCCTCCGACTTCAGGTCGACGGCGATGGACTCCTTGTTGCGATTCGCCGCCAGGAAGTACGTGGAAATATCGTGATCCGGCCCGACGAAGGGCGGCCCCCAGCCCCGCGACTCGTCACCCCCGTCCGGGAGCTCCACCTTGATCACCTTGGCACCCAGGTCGCCGAGCAGCTGCGCGGCGTGCGGGCCTGCCAGGGCCCTGGACAGATCGAGCACGACGATGTCGTCAAGGGGTCCGAGCAAGATCGACCTCCTGCCTGCGTTTCGGGACGAACGACCATTGTCTCAGCCCCACCCCAGCCCCGCCCCAGGGGCTTTCCCCCTCCGGCAGACGATCCTCGGCAAGCCGAGGCAACGCCGCCCGTCGACCAGAGTGCTAAGAGGAGAGCCCGTCCAGATGGGAGACGCTGTTGAAGGTGGTGAGGTGGAGGTGGCCGTCGCGGGCGTGCCAGGTGGAGACCGAGGCGTTGCGGATCGGGGTGTGCCGCGCCAGGGCGGGCAGATCCGCGTCGGGCGTGCGGGCCAGAACGTGGCGCAGCACGAGCACGACCGCGTCGTGGGCGACGATGAGGACCCGCCGCCCGGCCGCCGCCTCGTGCAGGTCGGCCGTGAAGTGGCGGAGCCGCTCGGCCACGTCCCCGAAGGACTCACCGCCGGGCGGGCGGTAGCCGTACTCCCCCTCGGCACGGTGCCGGGCCGCCTCCTCGGGAAAGTGCCGCTCGATGGCGGCGTGGTTGTAAGGCCCGAGCGAGCCCCATTCGCGGTCCCTGAGCCGCTCGTCGACCGTGACGGGCAGCTCAGGACCTCCCCAGGAATGCTGAGCGACGGCCCAGGTGTCGCGGGCCCGCAGGTACGGCGAGCACCACACGAGCTCCGGCGCCTCCCCCGCCGGCAGCGCGGCGAGCAGGCTGCCGAACGCGGCGGCCTGACGGCGGCCCAGGTCGGTCAGCGCGACCTCGTGGTCGCCGCGCTCGTAGACCAGGGGCGTGCCGGCCGCCCGCTGGTAGGCGAGGTTGGCCTCGCTTTGGCCATGCCGTACCGCCATGATTCTCATCGGACCCGTCATGCCGGTCATATTGCCACCAAGCAGGCGCCTTTACATTGTAGATTTCCAGCGTGCCACCTTACTGAAGGCGGCCACGACGTCAGCCGCCTCGGCGGGATCGGCCATGAGCATCGGCTGGGTGAGCCACACGACGCTCCGCGCGGCCGCCTCGGCGGCTGGGCACTCCCCGGCCCGCGTCAGGCCCCGCCCGGCGAGGGCGGGCAGCGTGCCGAGCGGCGGATAGCCCGCGCTGAGCGGGACGCCCTCGGCGGCCATGGCGGCCAGCACCCTCTGCTTGTCGAGGCCGGGCTCGAGGCGCAGCATCAGCAGGTGGCGCGAGTCGCGGGTGGTGCCCCGCGGCTGCGGGACGGCGCTGACGGGCAGCCCCTCCAGGTCGAGTGCGGCGCAGAAGGCCTCCCGCCGCTCGATCTCGGCCTCGAGCCGGTCCAGCCACGGCAGCAGCAGCGCCGCCTGGAGCTCGGTCAGGCGCAGGTTCCACCCCAGCTCCGGATGGTCGTACCAGTGGCCGCCCCGGCTCCTGCCCAGGTTGCACACCGACCAGATCGCCTCATGCGCCGCCTCCTCCCGGCAGACGACGGCGCCGCCCTCCCCCGCGGTCATCGCCTTGCTGGACTGGAAGCTGAACACCCCGGCGTCTCCCAGCCCGCCCACCGGCCGGCCTCGGTAGGTCGCTCCGTGCGCCTGGGCCGCGTCCTCCACGATCCGCAGGCCGTGCCGTACGGCGAGCGCCGCCAGCGCGTCCACGTCGGCGGGACTGCCGGCCAGGTGCACGGGCATGATCGCGGCGGTGCGCTCGGTGACGGCGGCCTCGACGACGGCGGCGGCCAGGTGCAGGTCCACCGGGTCGACGTCCACGATCACCGGAGTGGCGCCGGCCAGGATCACCGAGGTGGCCGAGGCCACGAACGTGTAAGCGGGCACGATCACCTCGTCACCCGGCCCCACGCCGAGCCCGCGCAGCGCCGCGAACAACCCGAGCGTCGCGTTGGCCACGCCCACGCCGTACGGCACGCCCGCCATGCCCGCCAGCGCGGTCACGAACCGGGAGCCGACCTCGCCGCCCTGGGAGGCGCCCCAGCGCCCGCTCTCGAGCACCTCGGTGACCAGCGCCCGCTGCGCGGGGTCGAGCGGCGGCGGCCAGGACGGCCAGGGTTTCGTGCGGACAGGGACACCGCCGTCCAGTGCGAGCGTCATGGGTGCGGGCCTCCGGTGAGTCGGTCGCCGAGGATGCGGGCCAGGTTGCCGCCCAGGACGAGGGCGCGATCGGCGTCCGGCATGGAGGCGAGCCGGGCGCGGCCGAGGCCGACGCGCAGGTCGAGGAAGCAGGCGTCCGAGCCGTACACGACGCGCTCGGGGCCGGCGAGCTCGGCGAGACGGGCGATCCAGCGGCCGGTCATGCGCGAGCCGCAGGTCTCCAGGTACACGTTCGGGTGGCCGGCCACCGCGCGGGCCGCGGCGGCGAAGCCGTACGGCCACAAGCCGCTGTGCCCGAGCAGGAGCGGCACGTGCGGGTGCCGGGCGGCGACAATGGCGAACAGGGCGGGATCGCTCCACGGCGAGTCGGTCTGCCCGTGGGCCAGCACCGGCAGCCCCAGCTCCCAGACGGGTTCGTAGCGCGGGTCGTCGAGACGGCACCGGTGCACGTCCGGGTGGAGCTTCACCCCCCAGCCGTCCAGCAGCAGCGGGTTGCGGCGGTGCGGGTTGTAGACCTCCCACACGCCGAAGCGGCCGGGGTGCTCGGCGGCCGCCTCGAGGGCCAGCCGGTTGCCCTCGTCGGGATCGGGCCCGACGGCCAGCAGATGGCTGATGCCGATCACGTCGACGCCGATCCTGTCCATCAGGGCGACCATGCCCTCGGCCGACGGGTCGGGGATGAGGAAGTCGGGCCAGGTGCCGAGGTGGCCGTGCGCGTCGAGTATCACAGCAGGCCCCGCAGTGTCCCGGCGGCGACCAGCGCGAGCTCGTCCTGGTCGAGTTCGAGGTGGTCGAGCAGGAAGCGGGGCCCGCAGTCGTCGAGCACCGGCGCCCCGGTGCCGAACACCAGCCGCCGCGCGCCGAAGCGGGAGGCGAGCCATTCCACGCCGCGCTGGGTGTTGACCGTGCCGATCTCCAGCCACACGTTGGCCGCCTCGGCCATCAGCTCGGCCACCGCGCGCAGCCGCCGGTAGCCGGGGTTGAGCAGCAGGATCCGCAGCCGGGGCAGCCGCAGCGCCAGGCCGAGCAGCTCGGAGGTGGACGTCTCGTCGAGCTCGATCGCGACGGTCAGGTCCAGGCCGGCCAGCCAGCGCGTGGTGATCGGGCCGGACAGCGCGAAGCCGTGCGTACGCGGGCAGAGCCTGACCATGCCGACGCCCCGCTCCCGGAACCCGGCGAGCTCCTCGAAGGCCGCGGGCACGCGCGCCCCTGGCACTCCCGGCACCACCACGGGCACCGGGATCAGCCGGGGGTCGTCGAGCCTCAGTAATGCCCGGTTCCCCGCCACGGGATCGGAGTAGAGGCTGAGCGCGTGGGTCACGCAGGCGGCCTCGATGCCGAGCCGGTCCATCTCGGGACGAGGGTCGACCGGCAGGTCGTCGAACGGCACCGGACCGATCAACCGATTGGCATCCCAAGGTTTCGGCACAGACCGAAACCTAACTCGCTTCCTGAGTGACGGTCAAGGGCGGGCAGCCTGGATCCAGCCGCACCTGCGCCAGGTCGCGGCCGACCAGCGTCCACGCCCGCCACGAGCCGGGCTCGAAGTGCAGTTGTGGGTTGGTGTACCACTCGTCGCCCAGGCCGGTGGCCAGCAGCTTGGCCTCGGTGCCCAGCTCGTAGGCGTTGCCGCCGCCGAAGAAGGTCTGGGCGAAGACGTGGCCGCGGTGCACGGTCAGCTCGCCGTACCCGGACAGCGTGCCCTGGTGGACGACCTGCCTGGTGGCCAGGTCGAGGGCGATCCAGGCGCCCGAGTTGCGCTTGTAGACGCCGTAGAGCAGCCCGTCGTGCACCTTGATGTCCTGGAAGGTCTGGTAGCCGGGCACGGGATCGGCCTGCCAGAGCACCTGGCGGGTGTTCAGGTCGAAGGCCGCCACGGTGGCCGAGGTCTTGACCGGCGGGCTGCCGCCGCCGCCCCGGACGTCGCCGCCCAGGTAGACGATGCCGCCGTCGCCGACGCTGAGGCTCATCAGGCTCTCGCCGGGGATGACGCCCTCGTAGACGTCGATCCGGTGTGACCGCGGGTCGATCACCGACAGGGCGCCGTCGAGCTTGGCGCCGAGCGGCGCGCTGGCCACGACGAGCCTGCCGGTGTGCTCGTCGTACTCGATGTCCCACGGGCGCTGCTGGCCGTGGCCCAGGTAGCCGAGGCTCTCCACCTGGTCGGTGCGGATGTCGATGGAGATGATCTGGCCGCTGGGGTACATGGCGGCGTAGATCTTGTGGCCGTGGCGGACCAGGTCCTTGGGCTCGCCCGGCACGCGGAAGCGGCGCTTGTCGCCGGTGCGCAGGTCGCGGACCGTCATGGCGAAGTGGCCGCCCACGTACAGGGCGCGGTTGTCGACCAGCAGCATGCTCTGCGGGCGCTCGGAGCCGCTCTGCAGGCCGGCCTCGATCAGATCGGTGAAGACGGAACGTCCTGTGGCCAGGTCCAGGCGCCACATGCCGCCGCTGCCGGAGAAGCCGACGAGGGTGTTCTGGTCGATCTGTGCCATCCTGCGCGTCTCGTCCTCGGGCGAGGGCGGGTCGGCGACCTTGGTCAGCGCGCCGTTCTGGTAGCGGTAGACCGCGCCGTCGGGGCGGCTGGTGGCGTAGACGGCGCCGTCGGGGGTGACGGTGAGCATGTCGATGCTGCCCGCCAGCGTCGCCCGTTTGCCATCGGTACCGTCCTTGCGCACGTCGATGAGGGTGTCGCCGCTGCCTGCCAGCACCCGGTCGCCGAAGTCCTGGACCACGCCGATGCCGGTGGGGCCCTGGGCGAGCTCGCGCTTGGCACCGGTCCTGCGGTCGATGGCGATGAGCTTGCCCTTGTCGAGCAGGCCGGCGTAGACGCTGGTGTCGTCGGCGGCCACGGCCCTGACGTAGCGCTCGCCCGCGGCCAGCACGCCGAGGTTCCTGACCGCGCCGGTGGACGGGACGTACTCCCAGACCCGGCCGTCGGGGTACGTGCCGGCGTACAGGGTGCCGTCGGGGGCGGCGGCCAGGCTCCAGACGAAGCCGCCGTACTTGCCCAGCGAGCGCAGGTGCTCGACCGCGCCGGTCTGCGGGTCGTAGCTGTACAGGTCGGGCGAGGGGTAGGTGCCGATGTAGAGCTTGCCGCCTGACATGGCGGTGGCCCAGGCGCCCTCGATGGGGTCGTCGGGCAGGCGGGTGTTCCTGACGATCTTGTTCGTGGCCAGGTCGATGTCGGCGACGACGGGGGGCTTGAGTCCGCGGGTGACCACGTAGGCGTGGCCGGCGTCCACGGTGGCTCCCACGATCGCCCCGGTCACGGAGGCCTCGCCGTACTTCTGGACTGCGGGGGTGTCGCAGGGCTGGGGTTCTGCGGCATGGGCGGGCCTGACGCCTGCCAGGACGACGATCAGTGCGGCCAAGGCCATCAGCCTGGGTCTCACCACGGGCGCACCTCCGGGGGTGTCCACTCTTGCTCAATTTAGGTCCAGACCGTAATCTTTCGAGCGTGATCCCGTCAACGTTCGACGCGAACCGGCTGATCGGCGATCTTGAGGTGACTCTGGACGTCGACGTGCTCGCGGGCGCGTATCCCGATCGCGACGCCCCACCGGGGCCCTTCACGAAGATCCTCGCCGAGCACCGGATCCGCGCGGCCGCGGTGGCCTCGCTGCGGGGAGCGCTGTTCGACATGCGTTCAGGCAACGACGAGGTCCTGACACTGTCGGACGTCGTCCCGGTCGGCGCCCTGGACCTGCGCGATCCGCTCGGGTCCGTAAGAGAGCTGGAACGGCTGGCCGGAGCGGGAGTGCGCGCCGTCAGGCTCTTCCCCGACGAGCAGGGCGTGGAGGCGGGCTTCCCGTCGGTGCGGCACGTCGCGCGCAAGGCGGCCGAGGCGGGGCTCACCGTGCTCACCGGGGGCGACGTGCGCCGCTTCTGGCAGCCGTTCGCCGGGTGGGGCGGCAGCGTCGTCTTCCTCGACACGCACTTCTACCACCTGGGCGACTTCCTGGTCGCGGCCGCCGACGAGCCCGGCTTCCACACCTCGACCCGGTTGCTCAACTCGCCCGACGCGCTGGAGACGGTCGCCGCCACGCTGGGCGCCGACCGGATGCTGTACGGCTCCCGCACGCCGTACAGCGAGCCCGTGGTGCCGCTGCTGCGGCTGGCCACCAGCGGGCTCGACGCCGCCCAGATCGCCGCGGTGGCGGGCGGGAACGCGCGGAGGCTCCTTTGATCATCGACGTGCACGCCCACTGGGGACCGTGGTTCTTCACGATGGACGTGGCGGGGCTCAGCCTGGCCGCGATGGACCGCTACGGGATCGACGTGTCGATCGTGTCGGCCACCGAGGCGGTCATCTACGACGCGCCCGCGGGGAACCGGGCGCTGGCGGGCTTCCTGGCGACGCCCACCGCCGCGCGGTTGTACGGATATGTCACGATCAATCCGCGCAGGCTGGCGGAGGGCGAGCGGGATCTGCGCGAGCTGCTGCCGACCGGGCGCTTCGTCGGCGTCAAGATCCACACCGACTACACGGGGTCGCCGATCCCGCGGCTGCGCGAGGCGCTGGCGCTGGTGGCCGAGGCGGGATGCCCGGCGCTGGTGCACACGTGGGGGGCGTCGGTGCTCGACCTGGCGCAGGTGTGCCTGGACACGCCGGGGTTGCGGGTCATCGCCGGGCACATGGGGGCCGACGGGCATCGGTACGCGATCGAGGCGGCCTCCGGCTGTGACCGGCTGTATCTGGAGCCGTGCTACTCGCACGCGCCCGCCGGGCGGATCGCCGAGGTGGTGGCCGGGGTGGACCCGCGGCGGCTGCTGTTCGGCACCGACTCGACACTCATCGACCCCGCCTCGGCCTACGGCGCGATGGCCGCCGCCGACCTCGATCCCGAGACCGCCGAGCTGATCGCCTGGCGCAACGCCGCCGACCTGTTCGACATCCCGCTGGGTTAGGAGAGACCCCATGATCCCCCGCCGCCGGTTCCTGCAGTTAGCCGCCGCCACCAGCGCCGCCATCGCCGTACACCCCGAGGCCGCGCACGCCGGGACAGCGCACGCCGAGACAGAGGGCACGCTCACGCATCTCGGGCCGGCCAGCGTGGCCAGCCCGCTGGGCAACGGCGAGTTCGTCGGCGACGTGCTCTACGCCGGGTCGCGCGGCCTGTCGCCGAACGTGGTCGGCGCCTACGACCTGGCCGCCGACCGGGTCACCAGGCACTTCGACATCCCCACCGGGATCGGCATCTGGGCGATGTGCAAGCACGGCACCGACGTCTACGTGGGCACGCACTCGCCGTCCGACCTCTACAGGATCGACACCGTGGCGGGGACGGTCACCAAGCTGGCCTCGCTGCCCGACCACTTCGTCTGGACGATGGCCGCCGCGCCCGACGGCAAGCTCTACCTGGGCACCTCGGAGCCGGGGCGGCTGGTGGAGTACGACCCGGCCACCGGGGCCACCCGCGACCTCGGGCAGCCCGCGCCCGGCGAGGCGTACGTGCGTGCCGTACAGGCCGACGAGCAGTATGTCTATGCCGGGATCGGGACGCACGCCCACCTGATCGCGATCGACCGGGCCACCGGCGAAAGGCGCGACCTGCTGCCCGCCGAGCTGGCCGGCCGCGACTGGGTGTCGAGCATGGCGGTGTCGGACACGCACGTGGCGGGCGGGATGAATTCCCTCGCCGAGCTGATCGTCTTCCCCAAGGCGGACCCGTCGGCGTACAAGGTCGTGAAGGCGACGGCGGCGGGCGAGAAGTACATCGTGTCGGTGCTGATCGCCGGCGAGTGGGTGTACTTCGCCGGGCGGCCGAGCGGGACGCTGTACCGCTGCCGGCTGGACGGCAGCGGGCTGGAGGCGGTGGGCGTGCCCTTCCCCGAGGCCGCCACGGTCAGGCTGCTCGAGCACGGCGGGAAGGTGTACGGGCTGCAGGACAACGGGGTGTTCGTCTACGACGGCACGCTGGAGTACCGCAACCTGGTGCAGCGCGGCTTCAAGGCGACGCCGGAGGAGCCGATGTCGGTGCACTCCGACGGCGAGCGCGTCTACGTGGGCGGCAAGAGCGGCGCCGACATCCACGACCTGGCCACCGGGAAGGTCACCCGCCTGCCGATCGGCGGCGAGCCCAAGACCATGGTCACCGTGAAGGGCCTGACGTATCTCGGCGTCTACACCCAGGCCGCCCTCTACTCCCACAAGCCCGGCGACTCCGACGCCAAGCTCATCAAGCGGACGGGCAACGAGCAGGACCGCCCGCGCGACCTGGCCTACGACGCCAGGACCGGCCTGATCGTCGTGCCCACCCAGCCGGAGCCCGGCCACATCAACGGCGCCCTGTCGCTGTACTCGCCGCGCCGCGGCACCTACGAGACCTACCGCCCGGCCGTCGAACGCCAGACGGTCTACACGGTCGTCACCCGCCACGGCACCGCCTACCTGGGCACCCTCATCCAGGAGGGCCTCGGCCTGCCGCCCGTCACCACGACCGCCCGCCTGGCGGCCTTCGACCTGGTGGCGCGCAGGCTCCTGTGGCAGGTCGAGCCCGTCCCGGGCGCGCGCTACATCTCCTCGCTCAGCCTCGGCCACACGCTCCTGTACGGCATGGCCAGCACCGGCGACGTCTTCGAGTTCGACCCCGTCCGGCGGCAGGTGACCAGGACGCTCAAGGTGGGCGCCAAGGGCGGCGAGATCTTCGTCGTCGGCCGGGTGGCGTACTGCGGCGACGGTGACCGGATCTACAAGCTCGACCTCGAGACCTTCACCGCCGAGACGATCGTCGAGGGCCTGGCGGGCCAGTGGTTCGGCGGCGAGCCCAAGCTCGCCCTCGACCCGTCCCGCCGGTTCCTGTACGCCGTGCGGGCCCGCAACCTGGTCCGCGTCGCCATCAATCCGGCTGGGTGAGCGGCGGGCAGTGCGGGTCGTGGGCGTGCGTCGCGGGGATGCGGCCCTCTTCGGCGGCGAGCGTCAGCATCCGCTGGACGTAGCCCTCCATGGGCTCGATGAACGTGGTGGCGGCCAGGGCGTCAAGCCGGGCCGCCGCCTTCTCGAAGGCGCGCAGGTCGTTGGCGGCGTAGGCGCGCATGACCTCCGCCGTGACCGGGACCTGCGCGGCCGCCAGGCCGACCAGGGCCGACTCGCAGCCCCACAGCAGGGACGCGGCGAACATGCGGTCCTCGCCGGTGATCGCCAGGCGGCCCGCCGCCCGGGTGATCGCGATGGTCTGCTGGCAGGCCATCGCGTCCGACAGCAGTGCCGCCTTGACGCCGGCCACGCCGGGGTGTGCCGCCAGCTCGCGCAGCGTGGCGGGCGGGCATGGCCGGGTGTACAGGTCGAAGGCGATCATCGGCAGGCGCGTCTCCTGCCAGATCGCCTCGTGCACGGCCAAGCGGTCGCCGGAGGTGGGGAAGACCAGGACGCCGTGCGCGCCGAGATCTTTGGCGGCCCGGGCCTGGGCGGGGCCGTCCACGCCGACCAGGACGGGGGCGCCCAGGGCCACCGCCCGCTCGATCAGCCCGGCACGCACGTCCGGCCGCAGGTACGGCCCGCGGCCCGTGTGGGCCAGCACCGCCAGGGCGTCGGCGCCGTCGGACAGCAGGCCCGTGTAGTAGCGGGCGGCCACGTCCATGGACACCTCCCCCGAGACCGTCATGGGGGTGGCCGCGGCGGCGACCAGGGCGCCGCGCAGCGAGTCACGCAGGTCTTCAGCGCGCGAATCCATGGGGCAACACCCTACGCGGTCCAGCGCAGGGCATCCTCGGTGATCTCGTGCCGCAGGGGTTCACCCCGCAGGAAGCGGGCGATCTCCTCGATCACCAGCTCTCCCTGGCGTCGGCGGGCCTGCATGGTGCCTGCCGCCTGGTGGGGAGTGAGCAGCACGTTGGGCAGGCCGCGCAGCGGGCTTTCCGCGGGCAGCGGCTCCTCGTCGAAGACGTCCAGCGCCGCGTCCAGCCGCCCGGAGGTGAGCTCGTCGAGCAGGGCGTCGGAGTCGACCAGCCACGAGCGGGCCGTGTTCACCAGGGCGGCGCCGTCGGCCATCAGCGCCAGTTCCCGCCTTCCGAGCAGGTGCCGGGTGGCGGGGATCGCGGGCGCGTGCAGGGCCACGACCCGGCTGCGTGCCAGGAGCTCGTCCAGCGGGACGAGGGAGGCGCCCAGCGCTTCGGCCTCGCCGTACGAGATGAGCGGGTCCGACAGCAGCGGGACGGCGCCGAGCGCGCGCAGCAGCTGCAGGTAGGCGCGGCCGGTGCGGGAGGCGCCGACCACGCCGACCACGCAGCCGCGCAGCTCGGCGCGCGGCGGGGCGGCCGCGATCAGCCCGTGCCAGTCCTGGCCGTCGTGCAGGCCCAGGGAGAAGCGGTGCGTCTGGTGCAGCAGCGACAGCGTGAACGTCAGCGCGGCCTCGGCGACGGCCGGCGCCATCGCGGCGCCCGTCTGAGTGACCCTGATCCCCCGGGCGAACAGCTCGCCGGAGACCAGGAAGCCGACGGCCGCCCCGGTGTGGGCGACCAGCCGCAGCCCGGGCAGGTCCGCCAGCAGCGCCGCGTCGAGGCGGGGCGCGCCCCACCCGGTGACCAGCACCTCGGCGTCGCGCAGCCCGCGGACGACCTCGTCGAGCGACTCCAGCCGCGCCCACAGCGGCGCGGGCAGGAACATCTCCCGCAGCTCGGCGGACAGGTCCACGGCGATCATTTCAGTCCCGTCATCGCGATGCTGTTGACCAGGTAGCGCTGCAGGAGCGCGAACACCAGCAGGCACGGCACGACCGAGATGGCCGCCGAGGCCATCACCAGCGACATCGGGTGCTCGGCGCCCTTCAGCGTGGTCAGGCCCACCGTGAGCGTCCGCAGCTCGTCGCTCTGCGCGATCACCAGCGGCCACAGGAAGTCGTTCCAGTGCCACAGGAACACGAAGACGCCCAGCGTGGCCAGGATCGGCTTGGTGAGCGGGATCACGATCTGCCAGTAGATGCGCCATTCGGAGGCCCCGTCGACCTTGGCCGCCTCGAACAGCTCGTCCGGGAGGTCCCTGATGAACTGCCGCATCAGGAACACCGCCTGCGAGTTGGCCAGCGTCGGCACGATCATCCCCCAGAACGTGTCGACCCCGTTGATGTCCGACACCAGGACGAACAGCGGGATGAGCATGGCCTGGAAGGGCACCATGACGGTGGCCAGGAACGCCCACATGAGCGCGTCGCGCCCGGGGAAGCGCTTCTTGGCGAAGGCGTACCCCGCCATCGACGCGGTGAGCAGGATGATCACCACCGAGACCCCGGCGTAGACCAGCGAGTTCAGCGTCCACCCGAGGAACCCGGCCGCCGACAGCGTCTGCGCGAAGTTGTCGAACGTGAGCTGCGCGGGCCACTGGTGCGGCACGGTCGGCTTGCGCGGCGGCGACAGCGCCACCACCAGCGTCACCAGGAACGGGCTGACCGTCAGCACCGACACCAGCCCGAGCAGCAAGGTCATCGGCCAGGTGCGGCCGGTACGGCGCGACCGCGCCCGCCCCCGCGCCGCCCGCGTGACCGGCCGGGTGGCGGTGAGCGTCATGACGTGCTCCGATCCAGGAAGCGGCGCTGGATCATCGACACCACGAACACCAGCAGGAACAGCACGATACCGATCGTGGCGGCGTAGCCCAGGTTGAAGAACTTGAAGCCCTGGTCGTACAGCGCGTACACGAGGTTGTAGCTGGCCCTGGTCGGCCCTCCCCCGGTCATCACGTAGATCGAGTCGAAGGTCTGGAAGGCCCCTATCGTCTCGATGACCAGCACGAAGAACAGCGCGGGCCGCAGCAGCGGCAGGGTGACCGAGCGGAAGCGCTGCCAGGCGTTGGCCCCGTCCACCCGGGCCGCCTCCAGGTAGGACGGGGGGATCGACTTC
Source organism: Nonomuraea sp. NPDC050536 (assembly GCF_044457685.1). Taxonomy (NCBI): domain Bacteria; kingdom Bacillati; phylum Actinomycetota; class Actinomycetes; order Streptosporangiales; family Streptosporangiaceae; genus Nonomuraea; species Nonomuraea sp. NPDC050536. The sequence goes on along the minus strand of NZ_JBITHD010000001.1, from coordinate 817,022 downwards.
AGCCCGGCCAGCAGGATCAGCATCGAGTATCCGAAGCCCTTCCACGTCTGCACCAGCGCCAGCGACGGCAGCACCAGCGAGGTGTCCTCCAGGAACCCGACGGGCCCGAGATCCAGGTGGGCCAGCAGCCCGTTGATCAGCCCGTCGAAGTCATAGGCCCACTTCCAGATCACTCCGGCGAACACGAAGCTGGTCACGTAGGGCAGGAACAGCATGCCCCGGAACAGCCCGCGCAGGAACACCACCGCGTTCAGCAGCAGCGCCGTGCCCAGCGCGATCATCACGGTGAGCGGGACGTAGATCGCCACGTACACCAGCGTCACCCGTAGGCTGCTCAGGAAGATCGGATCGTCAAGCAGCTTGGCGTAGTTGTCGACGCCGGTGAACGTCCACTCGCCGCTGATCTGGTAGTCCGTGAGGCTCATGCCCGCCGCCCCGAGGGCGGGCACGAACCTGAAGATCACGAACAGGACCAGCATCGGCAGCACGAACAGCAGGCCGGTGACCGGGTCCCGCAGGCGGTGACGCATCATCCGCCGCCGGACACCACGGCGTTGGCCGCCTTAGCCGCGTCGTCGAGCGCCTGCTTGGCCGTCTTCTTGCCCTGCAGCGCGGCCTGGATCTCCGGCACCAGCAGCGCCATCACCTGGCGGGCGGCGGGGTGGGCGTCACCGGGGTAGGCGTACTCCAGCGACTTGGCGAACTCCTTGAGCGTGGGGCTCGCCTCGTCCACCTGGGCGTCGGCGCGCGCGGGGAAGTAGCCGGACTCCTTGGCCAGGTCGGTCGCGACGGGGGCGGAGGCGATGTACTGCATGAACTTCTTGGCCGCGTCGGCGTTCTCGGCGTTCTCGGCGTGCTTGGCCAGCAGCAGGCCGCCGGGGATGCCGAACGTCACCTGCTTGGCGCCCTTGAACGGCAGGCCCACGGCCACGTTCTCGGCGCCGATGGCGGCGCCCAGCTTGACGGCGTCGATGTTGGCCGCCGCGTTCAGGATGCCGGCCTTGCCCTGCTCCATCGGGCCGCCCTCGGTCTTGTCCAGGGTGGCCGCGTTCTCCGGCAGCCCGCCGGCCGCCTTCAGGTCGAGCAGGTACTGCAGCGACTGCACGCCTTCCGGGCCGTTGAAGGCCACGCTCTTGCCGTCGGGGGCGAAGACCGAGCCGCCGTTGGACCACAGGATCGGGTAGAAGCTGAGGTTCAGCGTCGTCTCCGGGCCGCCCGGGTACATCAGGATGGCGATCTTCTTGGCGGCCAGTTTGGGCGCGTCCGCCTTCAGCTCGTCGTAGGTCTCGGGCAGCTTGGTGATGCCGGCCTCGGCGAAGGCCTTCTTGTTGAAGATCGGGGCAGTGACCGTCTGGTAGATCGGCACGCCGAACAGCTTGCCGTCGGTCGTCAGCGCGGTCAGCGCGCCGGGGCGGAAGGCGGCCTTGTCGGGCGCCACCACGTCGTCGACCGGGGAGATCGTGCCCTGCTTGGCGTACTGCGGGATCTGGTCCGGGCCGAGCAGGACGATGTCGAAGCCCTTCTTCGAGGCCAGCGACGTGGTGACCTTCTCCTGCCTGCCCTCCCAGGGCTGCAGGTCGACCTTGACGTCGATCGTGGGGTTCTTGGCCTCGAAGTCCTTCTCGACCTTGGTCCAGAACGCCTTGCTCTTGGCCTGGTCGTCGATGACCGGGTACATCCACATGGTCACGGTCTTCTTGCCGCTCGAATCGCCGGAACCACTGGATCCGCAGCCTGCCAGTGCTAACAGCAGGGCGGCCGCGAGGATCTTCCTCATCGGCTCTTCCTTTCCGTTTAATACCGGTCTAGACCGAAACCTAGCGAGCCGACGGAGGAGGGGTCAATGCCTGATACAGGACCGTAACGACGGCCGCCACGTGCTCGGCGGTGTAGTGCTCGTTCCAGTCGATGACCAGCAGCGTTTCCGCCACCATCCGCTCGGCCTGCGGGCAGGCCGGCATCGGCCCGGTCAGCGGGTAGGGCGAGCGGCCGTAAATCGGCCCGTCCCAGATCGGCGCGCGGTTCAGCGGCTCGTTCAGATACCCGGCCCGCGCGGGGATTCCGGCCCGCCGCAGCTCGGCGGCCACCTCGGGCGCGCCGCCGCCGGGCAGCACGAGCGGGAACAGCCACCACGCGTGCCCCTCGGGCCGCGGCAGCCGTACTCCATCGAGGCCCTTGAGCGCTTCCATGAGCTGTACGGCGGTGCCGCGGCGGGAGGCGACCACGCCGGGCAGCTTGGCCAGCTGGGCGCGGGCGACCGCGGCCTGCAGCTCGGTCATGCGGTAGTTGAGGCCGAAGCCGGCATGCGAGCGGCCGGCGGCGCGATCCCAGCCCTTGTCGGCGAACAGGCGCATCGCCCTGGCCATCGCGTCGTCATCGGTGATGGTCAGGCCGCCGTCGCCGCAGGTGATGTGCTTCCACTGCTGCAGGCTGAGCGTGCCGACGTGGCCGGCGGTGCCCGCGTAGCCGCCGCCCGGCAGCTCGGCGAGCCAGGCCTGGGCGCAGTCCTCGATGAGGGTCAGGCCGTGCTCGTCGGCCAGCTCTTTCAGCGCGCCGACCCTTGCGGGGGCGCCGAAGAGGTGGACCGCCATGATCGCCCGGGTTCTGGGGCCGATCAGCTTCTCGACGGCCCCTGGATCGAGATTGCCGTCGGAGGGGTCCACGTCGGCGAAGACAGGGACCGCGTTCTGCGCCAAGATGGGGGCCACGGTCCCGAAGTCCGTGATCGGCGTGGTGATGATCTCGTCCCCCGGGTCGGGCGCCGCCGCGACGACCGCCAGGTGGAGCGCCGCCGTGCCGGAGCTGCAGGAGATCGCGTGGCGGGCGCCGTACATGGCGGCGACCTCGCGCTCGAGTGCGCGGGCCTCGGTCCCCCAGACCGAGCTCAGCATGCCGGAGCGGATCACCCGCTCCGCCGCGGCGACCTCCTCGTCCCCGAGGGTTCGGCCGTCGGGCTCGGCCATGCTTGGGAATTTCGGGATCACGAGTTAACCTTTCGGTCTTGACCGTATTAGGAGGCTGGGTGGGTATCGTCATCGGGGTCGTCGGGCCGCACGATCTGGTCGACGACGTGGCCGCCACCTGCGAGGAGCAGCCCGGCGTGAGCACGCTGCGGCTGGACTACGACCACGAGTCGCAGGCCCCGGCGATCGTCGAGGCGCACGCGCAGGCCGTGGAGGGCTGGCTGTTCACCGGCATCGTGCCCTACATGCTGGCGCGCGACGCCGAGGCTCTGACCCGGCCGGCCTCCTTCGTCGACTACTCGGGCGCGACGCTGCTCAGCGCGCTGGTACGGCTGCAGCACTCCGGCCACGACGTCACCCGGCTGTCGATCGACACGCTGTCGGCCGCGGACGTGGGCATCACCTTCGCCGAGGCCGGGCTGCCTTCCGGCGACCTGCGCACCTTGCCCTACCGGGCCGGGATGACCTCCGAGAAGGCCGTCGCCTTCCACCGCCGCGGCCCCGCTCATCCGGTGATCACCTGCCTGAGCTCGGTGCACGAGGCGCTGCGCGACGAGATGCAGGTCATGCGACTGGTTCCGTCGGTGCACTCGGTGCGGGTGGCGCTGCGGCAGCTGCTGCTGACAGCCGAAGGACAGGCGCAGGAGGACGCGCAGATCGCGCTCGGGCTGATCGAGGTGGACTCCGACGAGGGGCTGCTGCGCGAGGCGACCGCGCTCGGCGGCACCCTGGCGGCCTTCCGCGGCGGCACCCACCTGCTGGTCACCACCCGTGGCCCGCTGCACGACGCCACTGGCGGTTTCACCGGGTTGCCGATGCTGGCCCGGCTGGCCGGGCACAACCCGCACGTGCGGGTGGGCTTCGGGCTCGGGCGCAGCGCCGCGGAGGCCGAGAGCCTGGCGCGGCGCGCGCTGGCCAGGGCGCGGCGCATCGGCGACGTCGCGGCGGTGCTGTCGCTGCGCGCCGACACCGACATCGTCCTGGAGTCGGTGTCGACCATGCCCACCGGGGAGCAGAACCTGTCGGTGCTGGCCCGCCGCGTCGGTCTGTCGGTGCCGACGCTGGAGAAGCTGCTCGAGGCGCGCGCCGCCGTCGGCGACGAGCCGCTGACCACCCGCGAGATCGCCGAACGGCTCGCCGTCCAGCAGCGTACGGCGCGCAGGATGCTGCACCGGCTGGAGCTGGCAGGGCTGGCCGAGCGCACGGGGAACCTGACGAGCGGCTCCAGCGGCCGCCCGCTCACGCTCTACCGGCTCACGCTCTAGCACCCGTCACCCCTCCTCCACAGCCTGGCGAGTTAACGGTCCAGACCGTAACTCTGGGCGGGTGGGGGTGTCAACGCCGGAGGTGTCCGGATCCGGACCTGGCCAGCGGTCAGGCGCGCGGTTACGTTGGGGATCCCGGATCGCGGAGAGAGCTCCTGATGAGTGCTGTGCTCGTGGTTCCCGTGCACGTGGACGCGCTGTGCCTGACCGAGGATCGCGATGTGACCGGTCCCAGCGCGGACTTCACCCGCCTGCCGTACGTGGATCGTGACAGCCGGGATCGGGGGGCCGGCCAGCCGTACGTCAGCGAGATCATGCTGCCGGTGCCGTTCCAGGACGAGACGCTGCGGCTGCGGGCGGGGGTGCACCTGCACTGGTCGCTGCCGGACGCGCTGACCCGGCTGGTGCAGGTGGACGGCGAGACGCGGGCGCCGGCGGTGCCGAACCGGTGGCTCGTGACGCGTACCAGGGCCGGAATGGTCGAGCGGCAGTGGGTGGTGGAGAGCGACTACCTGTCGGCGCCGGGCGCGGACGACCCGGCCGTCGCCTACCCGGCGACGGGGCAGGTGCCGTTCAGGAGGCTGGGCCGCAAACTGCCGCTGTCCGCGTGGCCCGCGCCGGGCGGCGGGAAGCTGGACAGGCTGACGGCCGTCGGTTACGGCGAGCCGACGTTCGCCGCCTTCTACCCCAACTGCCACAGCGTGTTCGGCCTGCACGACCCCGAGGTCGCCGGGGTGCCGCAGCCGGGGGTGTCGTATGACGTGATGGGCTGGTTCACCGACGCCGAGGACGATCCCGGGGCCGGGCTGACCCCCGACGTCCTGGAGCGCGACCTCTCCTGGAGCGTGCCAAAAAGTGCGCAGAAGGCCGGGCGCACGGTCTGCTTCGCGCGGGTGGACTTCGCGCCCTCTCCCCTGCCCGCCAACCCGCTGCTGGACGGCGAGACGGGCGTGTACGTGGGCACGACGGCGACCGAGGCGCTGGCAGCGCACCTGGGCGAGGTGCTGCCAGGCGTCGAACCCGACCAGGCCGAGAACCTGCTCGAAGCGCTCGCGTTCGCCGACGACGTCGAGGGCGGCCCGCTGGACCTGGGGCGCAAGCTGGCCGAGCGGCGGCACGCGGCCGCCTTCCGCACGGTGGCCTCGGGCACGCTGTGGACGCTGCGCCGCCAGGACGGACCCGCGCCCCCGCCCGAGCAGAAGCAGGAGCGCGAGCGGCTGGTGGTGCCCGAGGCGGTCTCCGACCTGCTGAACCTGCTCAACCGGGCGCAATCGGACGTGGACGCGACGTCCTGGCTGCTGGCGGGGCTGCGGGAGCGGCTGTTCACCGACTGGTACCGCTACCTGCTGTGCGCCTACCCTCCGGAGACGGTCAGGGAGAGCTACCCCGACCCCGACGAGGTGGCCTTCTTCCTGCGCCGCCAGGTCACCCGCCTGTCCAGGGAGGGCGAGCGCGCGGGCGAGCTCGGCAGGCGGCTGGCCGCGGCCCGGGCGGACCTGGACGCGGCGCTCGCAGGGCTGAACACCACGGCGCTGGCCGCGGGAAGCGCGTTCGTGCCTCAGGAGACGCCCGCGCCGCCGTACTTCCTGCCGAACGAGCCGGTGGTGCTGCTGACGGGGTCGGCCGCCACGCCCGGCGACCGCAACGGCCAGGACGGCGCCGACCACCCGCAGGGGCTCCTGCTCTGCGGGGTCGCCCCGGCCGCCCCCGACACCGCGCTGACGGCGCAGGCCGTCAGGGACCTGCGGATGGCCGTCAACGCGGCGGCGCCGCCGTCGTCCAGGACGGTCTGGCGGAACCCGCCGTGGCATCCGGTGCTGCTGCTGTGGGAGGTCGAGTTCTTCCCGGCCGCTGGCGGCAACAACCTCGACCCGGCAGACCGCCGCTACCGGACGAGCTACGTGACGGACAACTATGACCTGCCGGGCGGCGAGGCGGACCTGGTGGTGCGCCCCGGGCGCGACATCCCGGACAAGGCCGCCAACCTGTACGCCGGCCGCACGGTCCTGTCCCCCGCCGCCCGCCCGCTGCTGGCCGCGCGCGTGCTCGGCTACCTGACGGGCGCGATCCTGCCCGCCTACAACGCGGGACGCACGCCGCCGCTGTCCGCCGACGGCTTCGCCAAGGACCCGGAGCCGGTCCTGACCTGGTACGGCACGCACGGCACCGACGCGGCGATCCAGATGCTGATCGCGGTCTACCGCCACCTGCGCGAGCACGAGGCGTCCAACCTGGCCCAGGCGCTCGGCGGCTTCACCGAGGCGCTGCTGATGCGGCGGCTGGTGCGGCAACTGCCGATCGCCGACCCGCTCGGATTCCCGCCCTACCAGCAGCTCGCGGCCGACGTCGCGGCGGCGGTCGGCAGCGACAGCACGCACGCCCCTGTCCCGCTCAGCGACTTCAACCCGATCAGGGCCGGCGCGATGCGGCTGCTGCAGCTGCGCATCGTCGACAACTTCGGCGTGAGCCTGGACGTCGATGTCAGCCGCATCGCCACCACCACGCAGCTGCGCGTCCCCGGCCGCGCCGACTGGGTGGCGATGCCGCCCCGGCTGGCCCAGCCTGCCAGGATGACGGCCAGGTGGCTGGACGGCGAGCACGAACTGGCCGAGATGAACAACCTGCCCGACAGCTCCCCGGTGTGCGGGTGGCTGCTGCCCGACCACCTCGACGGCGGCCTGGCCGTGTACGCCGCGGACGGCAGCGGGATCGGCACGCTCACCGCGCTCGGCCGCTGGGACCCGGCTCCTGGCGCCACCGGCGAGATCGCCAACGCCCACCTGCGGGAGGTCGTCGACCGGCTGCGGGCGATGGGCGCCGACGGGCTCACCGAGTTCGGCGCCCGGCTGGAGGACCTGCTCGACCTGATCGAGCCGGAGGAGGCCGCCAGACACACCGGGATGGCGCCACTGGCCGGCCGCCCGATCGCGGTCGCCCGGGTGGAGATCAGCCTGGACCTGATGGGGCCGCCCGCGCTGCACCAGGACTGGAACGTCTTCCGCCAGGACCTGCGCCGCTCCAGCAGGGAGGACGACGACTTCCCGCTGGTGCGCTTCCCGCTGCGGGTCGGCGATCCGCTCCGGCTGGGCGACGGCGTCATCGGCTACTGGGTGGCGGGCGAGGAGGAGTTCAGGGACGCCACCTCGGTGCTGGAGCAGGCGCCGTTCATGCCGCCCACCCGGCTCACCCTGCTGCTCGACCCGCGCTGCCCGGCGCACGTGACCTCGGGCGTGCTGCCGGGCAAGTCGCTGCGCATCCCGGCGGAGCACTACCAGGACGCGCTGAACGGCATGGAGATCGACTTCTTCACCGGGCCGGTGCTCGCCGGGCCTGGCACGCCCGCGCTGCCGCTGCCCGCCGAGCCCGGCTACGCGTGGTTCTGGGTGGCCCGTGACGGTGACGCCTGGACGCGCGCGCCGGTCGAGGCGGGACCCGGCGTCGAGCAGACCCCCGACATCCTGTTCGCCCAAGAGGGCTGGCTCGCGATCCGCCCCACCTCACCAGGAGCGCCCTGATGCAGATCACGTTGTCCCTGTCGATCGACGACACCAACCTCGTGCTCGAGGCGCTCGGCGAGCTGCCCTACGCGCGGGTCTACCGGCTGATCGCCGAGATCCACGGGCAGGCGGAGTCCGCCCTGGTGCTGGAGGGGAAGCCCGCATGACCGCGACGTTGGTCCTCCACTGGGCACTGGACGCGCTCGGCGACCGGGTGCAGGCCGTCGACTCCTCGCCCAACCACCTCAACGGCATGGCGAACGGGTCGCCGGACAACCTGCCCGACGAGCGGTTCGGCAGCTGCCTGGCCTTCGACGGCAAGTACGACATGGTGGGCTCGCCGACGACCCCGCAGCTGCGGCTGCCCGCCTACACGCTGGAAGCCTGGGTGCTGCCCGATCGGCAGGCCGTACAGAACGTCGGTGTGACGGGGATGCCGACGCGGCAGTTCCGCTTGATCATCAACGGCAGCAGCTTCGAGCACCGCTTCAGCACGCTCGGCGCGCCCGACGACGGGCACGTGCTGAAGGTCCCGGTCAAGTTCGGCGCGTGGCAGCACGTGGCCGTCACCTTCGACGGCGGGACGGCCAGGGCGTACGTGGACGGGGTGGACGCGGGCACCTACACGACCATCAGGCCCAGGGACGCCCGGGAGGCGCCGCTGTTCGCCGGGACCGACGGGGTGGCCGGGTTCTTCGCCGGGCGGCTGGCGCACGTGCGCCTCTACAGCGGCGCTCTCACCGCCGCCGAGGTGGCCCGCGACATGGCCGACGACGAGGCGGCGCTGGCCGCGTTCGTGCGCAGCCACCCGATCGACTTCAACCTCTGGAACCCCGACCAGAGCGCCGTCCTCTACATCACCGACGACCCGGCCGGTCAGCCGATGAACCTGCGCCTGACCAACAGCTCGCGCGAGGACGTCGAGTTCGGCCCGCTCACCGGCACCCCGGCGGAGAACAACCACCACTTCGCGCTCCGGTTCCGCCCGGGCACGCTCGCGCCCGCGATGACGGTGAAGACCACCGCCGCCGGCTGGGCGCTGCAGCGCTCGCTCGACGGCAGCACGATCTACCTCACCGCGACAGCGCTCACCCGCATCCCCCGCGGCCAGTCCGTCGACCTGCCGCTGACCGGGATGAACGCCGACGGCAGCTCGGGCACCCGCGGCACCCGGGTCGAGCTGACCTACCGGGGTGTACGGCAGGCCGGCCAGCCCGCCGAGCTGACCGGCAACCGCCTGCAGTTCCTCGACGTCGTCAACCACCGGGGACGCAAGGACATCCCGCTGGTGGCCACGTTCGTCGGCGGCGAGCGGGTGATCAACGACGGCGCCACCGAGGGGAAGCTGCGGATCAGGATCGCCAACTCCTCCCGCGACAAGCCCATCTCCCTCAAGGGCGCGACGTTCACCGTGTCGTACGAGACGCAACTGGCCAACGAGTCGCGGCCGTGGGCGCTCAGCGACGCGGGCAAGACGGGCGTGGCGCAGCTGGCCGTGGAGTCTACCGACAAGGTCACCGGCACGATCGGGGCCACCCCGCCGGCCGACCTCGGCGCGCGCAAGGTGTGGACGCTCAAGTCGTCCGACGGCTCCATCGCCGCCGACGGCTCCTTCACGCTGCTGCTGTCCCGGCTGGTGGGGCTGCCCGCGCCCGGGCACGCCGCCATCGACATCGCCTACCAGGACGTGCCCGGCTACCAGGACGGGTCGCTGCGCGTGGTCGCGGAGCGGTCGCCGCTGCTGTTCGCCGACCAGTCGGTGTGCATCGGCTCGCAGAAGACCGACGCCCGCCTGACGGTCAGCGCGCCGACCGCCCACCTGCAGCTGCGCCGCGAGGCCACGCTCGGGGGCGGCGGGAAGCAGCTGTTCCTGGAGCTGTTCCAGGACACCACCACGGGCGATCCCGTCACCTATCCCAGCATCCGCTTCCACCACGGCCAGAAGTTCTGGCACCGGATCGAGGCGCGGCCGGAAGGGATCATGTTCAAGCACGGTGACCTGCTCACCGACCGCTTCATCAACATCTTCGCCGGAGAGGCCAACGTCACCTCGCTCAGGATCGGCTCGACGGTGGTGACGGAGCGGGAGCTGGCGCTGCTGGTCAAGCTGGTGGCAGGAGCGCTGCAGTTCGACCTGCTCAACGTGACGGAGAACGAGTTCGCCTTCGTCGGCGAGCCCTCGTTCCTCGACACCAACCGGCGGCACGTCATCTCGTGGCCGAACAAGGGGCAGCGCGTCCCCCAGGGCCGCTGGCAGATCTCCTTCCCCTCGTGAGGTGAGCGATGAGCGACCCGCAAGTGCCCAAGAAGCGCAAGCGCAAGTCTATGAAGGAGTTGCAGTACGGCGACTACGGGCCGGCGAAGCTGCAGAAGCCGTTCCTGTCGAGCAGCCGCGAGTTGGCCTTGGCCGAACAGGAAGCAGAGCGGAAGCGGGAGGAGGAGCGGCTGCTCAACGAGGGCGCGGAGCTGGCGGCGCGCAAGGCGAAGGAGGCGGCCGAGCGGCCGCCCGCGCCGGACGGGCAGCGGGGAGACGGCAAGTTCTACGCCGCCTTCGTCAAGATGGGGCAGGGCGACTGCGCGCTGTTCACCACGCCCAAGGGCCAGCTCGTGATGATCGACTGCGGGACCACCTGCCACGACTCCGAGGAAGAGGCGGCCTACCGGCGGCGTGTCTCCAGCATCGTCGGCCGGACCTACTTCCTCGGCGTGAGCACCACCATCGACATCCTGATCCTGTCCCATCCGGACAGGGACCACTTCAACCTGCTCGACACCGTGCTCCCCACCACGTGCGCGCCCTCGCTGATCTACCACAGCGGGCAATTCTCCGACTACGGGTCGGGCGCGCAGTGGGCCTACCCGAAGATCGCCAAGCAGTTCATCAAGCGGGTCACGGCCAACCGGTGGGACGGCCAGGGTGGCTGGACCCTCGCGGGCAGAGCGGTGCCGCCGTGGCCGGCCAACGCCAGGCCCGAGGAGACGATCGAGAAGCTCGACTCGACCGGCGGCATCACGATCGTCAACGAGCCGGACTGCAAGATCACGATCATGGCCGGCGAGATGGAGGCCGACCCAGCCGGGGACGGCGATGACGGCACCAACCGGGGCAGCATCGTCACGTTCGTGGAGATCTTCGGCATCAAGATACTCGTCTGCGCCGACGCGACCCGCAGCACCGAGGCGATGCTCATGCGGCAGCACGGCGACCGGCTGCGCGACCTGCACCTCGTCCAGGCGGGGCACCACGGCAGCAACCGCACCTCCAGCTCCGAGGCGTTCGTCCGGCACGTCAACACCTTCGCCGCGGTGATCAGCGCCGGCGAGGTGGGGCACCGGGGATACCACCTGCCCAGCTGGAACGTCATCAGGCGCTACGAGCGGCAGATGGCGACCCCCGGGCGCACCTGGGACAAGCGGCTGACGACCGCGTGGGACGACAGCTTCGAGCCGGCGAGCAGCACCGTCGCCGAGGTCAGCGGGCCGGTCTACGTCACCGGCTCGCACGACACCCAGTACATCGAACTCCACCCCCTCTGATCGGGAGCGACCGTGGCCCTGACCATCAGCCAGCTGCGCTCGCTGCTGGCCACCCCCGACGGGCAGCTGAGCCTGTCCGGCGCGCAGGTGGAAGCGGCGGAGCTGTTCGCCGGCCACCTGCCCGGCGGGGTGCTCGCCCTGACCGGCGCCACGACCGACGGCTCGGCCGCCGACCAGGTGACGGTGACCGGTATCGGGAGCGGCGTGCCGTACGCGGGCATGGGCGTGACGCTCACGTGCACGACCGCGGGCGAGGTGACAGTGGCCGGCGACGGGCCTGAGGGGTGGACGTTCGCCCGCGCCTACCCGTGCCTGGCGGGCACCATCTACGACACGTTCCTGTTCGACGCGCCGCGCCTGGTGCTGAGCACGACGACCGGGACCCTGACCTTCGACGGGGTGCTGCGGGTGGACACCCGCATGGCACTGGTCGACCTGATGATGCCGGGCGTCACGCACCGGGTGACGGGCTCGATCGAGATGATCGAAGTTCCGGCCGACCTGGGCTTCGCCATCACGCCGGTCCCGAGCATGCTGCTGCTCGGCCCGGAGGGCGGCGCGCTCGACCTCGGGCCCATCGCGGTCAGGAACGTCCGCTACGAGCTGGGGGTCAGGCCCTGGTTCGACTCCGACCTGATCGACTACGTGCCCGACGCGTCCTTCCAGGTGACCGGGGAGGTGGCCTTCTCGGGTGGCCAGGTTCTCGTCGGCGCGCTGGTCTCAAGCTGGGCCGACGCCGTGGAGTTCATGGGCGACTTCAGCGAGGCGGGTGAGGTCCGGCTCCAGGACATCGCCGACCTGGTCGGCCAGGCCCTCGGCGTGCCCGACGAGATCAAGGTCGCCGGGACCGTCCGGCTCGGCGAGCTGCGCGTCCGCATGACCGCCTCGCCGTTCCGCATCGCGAGCATCGCGCTCACCGTGCAGACGGAGGCCGAGTGGAGCCTGGATCCGTACATCCGCCTCGAGGCGATCGACCTGCTGTTCCGCGTGGACGACCCGCTGGGCTCCCCCAGCGTGACGTGCATGGTGTTCGGGCTGATCGGCATCGGCGAGAGCGGCACGCTGGAGGTGATGGCCGACCTGACGGGCGGCTCGGTGGGCGGCGGGCTGCGCGACCACGACGGGCCGCTGCGGCTGCGCGAGGTGTACGCGCACTTCACCGGCGATCCCGGCCTGCACCTGCCGGACCTGGAGGTCAGCGCCTTCCAGTTCGGGCTGGAGTTGCCCGGGCAGGGCAGGGCGCTGGGCTACCGGGGCGTGCTGCGTATCAGCGGGACCTGGCCGGTCAGCGACCTGCTGGCGCTGACCGAGGTGTCCATGCAGATCGACAACCGGAGTTTCCTGGCCAGGGCCGGTTTCTCCGTGAGCGGGATCACGATGACGCTGGAGGCGGCGTACGACTCCGCCCCCGACAGGCTGTGGACGTTCTCCGGCTCGACGGCGCCCGAGCAGCCGTTGCCGATCGGCGAGCTGATCGACGACCTGGCGCAGGGGTTCGGCGCAATGCCGCTGCCCGCGCCCATCGCCAGGTTGACGCTTGAGAACCTCGCGGCGGCCGTCACCACCGGGTCGGGGCAGCTCGTCCTGACCGGCGAGGCTCGCTTCCCCATCGACACGGTCGAGGTGGAGATCGCCGTCGCCATCGACACCCACGCCCAGCGGTACGGCGGGCGCCTGACCGTCACCCCGCGGGGCGGCACGCCGTTCGCGCTGGAGATGCACTTCGATGACCAGCCCACGGCCAAGCGGTTCGCCGCGACCGCGGGCAGGGCGGCGACAGGGCCGCCGCCCCCGCTCAAGGAGCTGGTGGCCGCGCTGTCGCCGACGGCGGCCGATTTCGTCCCCGAGGGCGTCGCCATCGACCTGCGCGACCTGCTGCTGGCCGTGGACGACACGGAAACGGGCACCGCCTACCTGTTCGCGCTCGACGTCGCCGCCACCCTTGACCTGTCCAGGCTGCCGCTGGCCGGCGAGCACCTGACGGGCGGTTTCGACCCGCTGCGGATCCTCGCCGCCTCGGGTCCCGTGCTGTCGGCCGAGGTGACCGCGATCAACGCCATCCTGCCCGACGGCGTGCTCGGGCTGCCCGAGCGCGACCTCGACGCCGGGTTCTGCCTGGACGGCGTGCTCAGGCTCGGCCCGCTCGACACCCCGCTCGCGCTGCCCGTGGGACCCCCCGCGCCGCCCGCGCCGACCCAGCAGCGCGCCCAGACCGGCGACGACGTGCTCTGGCACAAGATTCAGAAGTCGTTCGGTCCCGTGCACGTGGAGCGGGTCGGCCTGGCCTACCGCCACCCGCAGGGGCAGAGCGCCACGGTCGCGCTGCTGCTGGACGCCGCGGTCACCGTCGGCGGGCTCACCCTGGCGCTGGACGGGCTGCGGGTGGAGCTGTCGCTGGCCGATCTGACCGCGCTGCCCGCCTTCGGCCTGTCGGGGCTCGGCCTGTCGTACTCGGGCGGGCCCGTCGAGATCAGCGGCGCGTTCCTGGCCGGGCAGACCGTCTACGAGGGCACCACCTACCCCTCCTACAGCGGCAAGGCGCTGATCCGCACCGAGGAGCTGACGATCGCCGCGCTCGGCTCCTACGTGCAGCTGCCCGTCGGGCCCTCGCTGTTCGTCTACGCCTTCCTCGACTACCCGATCGGCGGCCCCGCCTTCTTCTACGTGCGCGGCCTGGCGGCCGGGTTCGGTTACAACCGGCGGGCTGAGCTGCCCGGGGTGACCGAGCTGGCCGACTTCCCCCTGGTGGCCGAGGCCGTCGGGCGGCGCACCCCGGGCACCCTGGCCGGGGAGCTGTCTGCGCTGGAGGGCTATCTGCCGCCGTCGGCCGGGGATCTGTTCCTGATGATCGGCGTGCACTTCACCACGTTCGAGATGATCGACTCGTTCCTGCTGCTGTCGGCCTCCGCCGGTCACCGGTTCGAGCTGGACCTGCTGGGCCTGTCCACGCTGATCCTGCCGGTCCCCGACCAGTCGGTGACCGCGACGCCGGTAGCCGAGGTGCAACTGGCGCTGCGCGCCACGCTCGTCCCCGACGACGGCTACTTCGTGATCACCGCCCAGCTCACCCGCGACTCCTTCCTGCTGAGCCGCGACTGCCACCTGACGGGCGGGTTCGCGTTCGCCACCTGGTTCGGCGAGCAGCACAACGGCGACTTCGTCATCACCGCGGGCGGCTACCACCCGCACTTCGCCGTGCCCGGCCACTACCCGGCCGTGCCGCGGCTGGGGTTCAGCTGGCAGGTGACGCCGTCGCTGTCCATGTGGGGTTCCGCCTATTACGCGCTCACGCCGAACGCGCTCATGGCGGGCGGCGCGATCAACGTGCTGTGGGCCGAGGGGGCGCTGCGGGCCTGGTTCAACGCCTCGATGGACTTCCTCATCGCCTGGCAGCCCTACCGCTACGAGGCCTCCTTCCACGTGGAGGTCGGCGCGTCCTACACCTTCGAGTTCTTCGGCACCCAGACCGTCGAGGTGCACGTCGGGGTCGACGTGCAGCTCTGGGGTCCCGAGTTCGGCGGCACCGCCACGGTGGACCTGTCCGTGGTGTCGTTCACGATCGGCTTCGGGGCCGGACGGCCCGCGCCCCAGGGGATCCCGTGGGCGCAGTTCCGCACCGCCTGCCTGCCGGAGGCCTCCCGGATCGCCACCATCACGGTGCGCGGCGGGGCCGTACCGGATGCCCAGGGGACGGGTGACGACCTGGGGCTGATCAACGCGGCCGAGCTGGAGCTGGCGACCGAGTCGGTCATCCCCAGCACGGTCGGCAGGTCGGGCGACGCGCTGCTGCCGGTGGACGGCGCGCGCACCTCCTTCGGGATCTCGCCGATGGGTCTGAGCGGAGGGTTCGCCTCCACGCACAGCGTGCAGATCACCAGCGCGGTCAAGTCCGCCGAGAGCCTGTTCACGTTCACGCCGCTGCGCAGGAACCTGCCCTCGGCGCTGTGGAGCGGCGTGCTCGCGGCCGACGTCAACGCGCCGCAGCTGGTGGAGGACCTGCTGGTCGGATACGTGATCCGGCCCGTGCCACCCACCACGAGCGGCGAGCCCGCCACGCTGAGCGGCGCAGACCTGACGGCGGACACGCCGATCTTCACCGTCACCGGCGCGTTCGGCGCGACCGCCGCCGCCGAGTTCCCGTCCACCGCCGGATCCCTCGACGGCATGGCGGACGGGCGCGCCGTCGTCGTCCAGGCCGTACTGCCCGGGGCGCCGCTGACCGGCGACCTGCTCCGCGACTTCTACGAGATGCCCAGGGTGAGCGAGCATGACTGAGACCACGATCGCGTTCCTGGACGAGCTGGTGCCCGCGCTGCGGGCGGGCGACTACGCCATCACCGTGAAGCAGACGATCGACCTGGACGCCGAGCCGTTCTCCGCCACCCGCACGTTCACGGTCGGCGGCGAGCGCCACAGCCTGAGCCCGGCGCTCGTCGGCGCGGTCTTCCCGCCCGACGGCAGCCTCGGCGACCACGAGAACGTGCTGCCCCACGTCGTGCTCAACCGCGCCACGCTGCCCTGGGAGCGGTCCGCTGGACCCGACGGCGGCCCCTGGCTGGCACTGCTGCTGTTCACGGAGGAGGAACGCCCGGAGCCCAAGGTCGTCCCGCGCTCCGCGCTCACCCCTGCGCCGCCGCGCGAACGCCACGAATCCGACACCGACCTGATCACCGTCATCGACGTGCCCGCCACGCTGCTGAAGACGCTCCTGCCCAGCCGCCGCGAGCTGTCCTTGCTTGCCCACGTACGGCGGGCCGCCACCGAGACCGCGGTGGTGATCGGCAACCGGCTCCCCTCCCAGGGCGGCACCAGCACCGTCCACCTGGTCTCTGTCGAGGGCCGCTATCCCTTCGACGTCGCGGCCTCGCCCACCGTGCGGCTGGTGTCGCTGGCCAGCTG
Organism: Nonomuraea sp. NPDC050536; assembly: GCF_044457685.1. Lineage (NCBI taxonomy): Bacteria > Bacillati > Actinomycetota > Actinomycetes > Streptosporangiales > Streptosporangiaceae > Nonomuraea > Nonomuraea sp. NPDC050536. The sequence goes on along the minus strand of NZ_JBITHD010000001.1, from coordinate 800,861 downwards.
GCGCTTCGCCTGCGTCACCGAGAGCCAGTCGTTCGCCCACCTGGCCCGCGACCTGGCCGGGGGCGAACATCGACTGCGCCTGCCCGACACGGGACAGGCCACCGCGGACGCCTTCCTCGACCGCGGGTACATCCCGGTGCGCCACCGGCTGCGGCAGGGCGCCGATACCGTGTCGTGGTACCGCGGCCCCCTGGTCAACGGGCCGATCGCGGCCGACCCCGCTCCCCCGCCGGGCCGTACGCCCGACCACCTGCTGCGGGTGCACACCGGGGTGGGGATGATCGACGTCGGGTACGCGGCCGCCTGGCAGCTCGGCCGGCTGCTCGCGCTGCGCAGCACCGACGTGGCGGCGGGGCTGTACGCGTGGAAGCGCCGCAGGCGGCACCGGCTGCTGCGCGAATCCCTGCAGGGCTCCGACGGCTACCCGCTGACGGCCCCGGACATCGACGACACACTGCCCGGCGGGTTGCGGGCCTGGCTGGAGGGACTGGCGGTACTCGACGGCGTGCCGTACCGCTATCTGGTGCCGGACGAACGACTGGTGCCGGTGGAGTCGATCAGGTTCTTCGACGTCGACCAGGAGTGGACGCGCTGCCTCGTCGACGGCGCCTACAGCATCGGACGGCTCACGGCAGCGGACGCCGACCTCGACCGCCGCCACCCGCTGCCGGTGGACCATCCGCGGCTGAGCGGGGTGCTCATCCGCTCCGACCTGGTGGCCGGGTATCCGGGGCTGCGCATCGACGGGTACGGAGCGGACGGCGTCGCGCTGCCGCAGCTGCGGCACGTCACGCTGACGCCGAGCGTGGCCATGACCCTGTTCGACGGGCGGCTCGACCGGCTGGACATCCACCAGCACCCCGAGGCGCTGCATTTCGCCGTGGAGGTCGTGGACGGCACCCACGTGCGCAAGGCGCTGCGGCCGGGCGGCTACAGCGATCCCGTCGAGCTCGGAGCGAACCGCCGGGTCCCGATCGAGAGCCTGGTCACGGCGCTCGGGGTGGACTCACGGGGAGCCGGGGCCTTCGCCGCCCAGATGATCGAGACCGCCGAACGTGTCACCTTCCTGCGCGGTTAGCTCAACCAGCGGTCCAGGCCCTCGGCCACGAACTCGTCGTCGCGCAGGCCGGGGTAGGCGTCCCAGATGCGGTCGATCTCGGCGAGCTGCCCGGAGGAGAGCTCCTCCACCGGGTCCAGGCACCAGCGGCCCTCGAGCAGGCCCTGGCGGCGCAGGACCTCGTGGATGCCGGGGATGCAGCCGTGGAAGCCGTTCGCGGAGTCGAAGATGGCGGCGTTGGCGTCCGTGAGGTGACCGTCCAGCCTCAGCAGCCTGCGCACGGCCTGGTCGTCGCCCTCGCGGGCGCGGCGCGCCTCCTCCAGCAGCTGGACGGCGCGATGCACCCACACAGCCCACTGGCCCAGCAGGCCGCCGACGAACTCGACCTCCACCTCGCGCCCGTCCACGACCACCCGGTGCGGGGTGATGAGGTCGGCCAGGATGTGGTCGTCGTTGCCCGTGTAGAGGGCCACCTCGTCGCCGCGGCCCGCGCGGACCACGCCGTGCAGGACGTCCAGAGTGCGGTAGCGGTCGAAGGGAGCGACCTTGATCCCGACGACCGCCTCGATCTCCGCCAACCGAGTCCAGAAATTTCGGGACAAGGGGCAGCCACCAACCGCGGGCTGCAGGTAGAAGCCGATCACCGGCATCACCTCGCCCACCGCCCTGGCCCGCTCGATGAGCTCGTCCTCCGACAGCTCCCGGTACGGGCTGAGCAGCACCATGTGGTAGCCGAGTGACCGCGCCAGCTCCGCCTCGGCCACGGCCTGCGCGGTGGGCCCGGTGGCGCCGGCCACCAGCACCACCGAGCGGGAGTACTCGCGCGCCGTCGTCGCCGCCAGCTCCAGCACCGGCGCGAGCAGCGGCGTCCCGTGGATGGCGAACTGCGTGGTGTGCACCCCGACGGCCAGCCCGCCCGCGCCCGCCTCGACGTAGTACCGGGTCAGGGCCCGCTGCCGCCGCTCGTCCAGTTGCCGGGAGGCGTCCAGCGCGAGCGGGTGGGCCGGGATGACCAGCCCGCGCCGGAAGAGGTCACGCACGGATGTCTGCGCCTCGGGTGCCGTGCCAAGCACGATGTGTCCCCCCTTTTGAGTGAAAAATCTAGAACTGGCCGTCGCGGCGTTCAAACTTGGTCGGCTTGCCCAGCAGCGGCCCGCCGTCGGCCACCCAGCACGCGATGTGCTCGATGAGCTCGGCGGGGGTCAGCTCCGGGTAGCCGTAGGTCCGGTGGCACCGGGAGGCGTTCGACAGCAGCGCCGTCGGGGCCTCCTCACCGGTGAAGACGGGCTCGCGGCCGAGCGCGCGCCCGAGGTCGGTGGCGGCCTGCCGTACCGACAGCAGCTCGGGACCCGTCAGGTTGAGCACGTACGGCGGCGCCGAGGCGTGCAGCAGCGAGCGGAGCGTGACCTCGTTGGCGTAGCCCTGCCAGACCACGTTCGCGTGCCCGGTGGCCAGGTCGATCGGCTCTCCCGCGTGCACCTTCTGGGCGAGGTCGACCAGCACGCCGTAGCGGAGCTCGACGGCGTAGTTGAGGCGGATGAGGGCCAGCGGCGTGCTGTGCTTCTCGGAGAAGTGCGACATGATCCGCTCGCGGCCCAGGCAGCTCATCGCGTAGTCGCCGACGGGGCCGACCGGGGTGTCCTCGGTGGCTCCGCCGCTGGTGACGGGGACGAGCGGGTAGACGTTGCCGGTCGACAGCGCGGTGATGCGGCTGTCGCGGAAGCGCTCGGCGACCCGGCCAGGCAGGTAGGTGTTGGTGAACCAGGCGGCCGACTGGCGGCCGGAGGTGCCGAACTTGGCGCCGACCAGGAAGACCACGTTCGCGGCGTCAGGCAGGGCCTTGAGCGCCTCGTCGTCGGCGACGTCGGCGCGCACGACCGTGGCGCCATGCTCGGTGAGGGACTCGGCCAGGCCCGGTTCTGAGAACCGCGAGACCGCGATCACGTTCTTGGCGCCCGCGTTGAGCGCCAGCCGTACCAGGCTCGGGCCGAGTTTGCCCCCGGCCCCCAGGATCATGACGTCGCCGTCGAGCCTGCTCATGTCCTCGACGAGTGCGGCGCTCGGTAGTGCGAGCCGCTCCTCGAGTTCCGCCAGCGTGCGCAACCTCAGCTCCTCTCATTTACGGTCCAGACCGTAAACCGGGAGGAGGTTGAGTGTCAATGCGGGAACGCGATGACCCGGGCAGGGGCGGCGGTGGTGTCGATGAGCTTGGGGACCGCCAATCGGCTGGCGGCGGTCCTGTTCGGCAGCGGGATCGGCATCAACGTGATCCACGAGCTCGACGACACCGTGGATCACGAGGGCGGGCCGCAGTCGCTCAGGCAGTTCCTGGAGCCGGCACTGCTTCACGGGCGCTGACGAGAATTTCCAGGATCGCCCTGGTCTGCTCCCAGGGCACCGGGCTGGGGGCGCCCGCGACCATCGCGAGGAACGCCTCGATCGTGCCCTCGTAGCCCAGACCCTTCAGCGGGTCGTCGCCGGCGTCGATGACGATCTCGCGCTCGCCGGCGCGGGTGTGCGCGGTGACGGTGTAGCGCTCCCCGTCGGAGACGCCGAGGATCTCGACGGTGCCGGTGATGCCGCTCCCCCACCGCAGCGCCATGACGCCGGTGTCCTCCGAGCGCAGGCCCTCGTAGTGGCGGACGGCGCCGGCCGCCCCGGCCAGCCGTACGTCGGGGCCGAGCAGCGCGACCAGCAGCTCCACGCCGTGGACGCCCATCGTGACCATCGTGCCGCCGCCCTGGCCCGGCGTGTCCTGCCAGGCGTTGTAGCCGGTCGCCCACATCCCCACGTCGTGGCGGACCGTGGCACGCACCGCCAGCACCTCGGCCGGGTCGAGCGTGACCCCGGCGAACGAGGGCGAGAAGCGCAGCACCGAGGTGGACATCACCCGGTCGCCGATGGGCAGCCGGTCGAGCGCGTCGAGCTGCTCGCGCGAGGCGGCGGCGGGCTTGTTCACGAAGACGGGCGCGCCCGTCTCGAGCACGCGCGCCAGCGCGCCGGGCGCCCGCGGGTTCGGCACAGTGAGCACCACCCCGTCTGGCCCCGTCTCCATGAGGGCCTCCAGCGACGGGGTCACGAGCGCACCGGGATGCTCATCGGTGAAGCGCTGCAACCGCTCAGGATCTGGCTCCCAGACGGCCAACTCGCCGTGCTTGGCCAGGGTGTGCGCGTCGGTGTACGGGTGGCTGGTGGCTAGCCCCGCCAGCGCGATCCTCACAGCTCGTCCACCTCGGCGTGGGTCCGCCCGCCCGACAGCTTCGGATAGCCCGGCCCGCGGTCGAAGAACCGATCGGTCGAGGGCCGCAGCCGGGCGCGCAGCTCGGCGGTGCCCTCCTCGTCGATGCGGTCGCCCTCCAGCACCACGCCGTAGTCGCCGAGCGCGCCCGCGATCGACACCTTGCCGTCGCGCACGTCCGCCGCCACCGCGCGCGGATCCCTGTCGTACGGCGAGCCCCAGCCGCCCCCGCCGGTGGTGCGGATGCGGATGACCTCGCCCGCCTGGACCGGGTGGTCGTCGACCAGGCCCTCCATCTCCTTGCCCGCGATCTCCACCCGGAACGGCCGCCCGGCCAGCCCGCCGTTCACGCCCCAGCACGACAGGATCGACCGGTCGGCGATGGACATGTACGACGCGTCGCGCAGCATCCGGATGTGCTTGTCGTAGCCGAGCCCGCCGCGGAACATGCCGGGCCCGCCCGAGTCGGTGGCCAGGGCCAGCCGCTCCACCCGGAACGGCCAGCGCGCCTCGGCGAACTCCACCGGGATGTTGCGCGAGTCGGGCACCACGTGGATGGTGTCCTCCCCATCGGCGTACCAGCGCCCGCCTGACCCGCCGCCCAGCACCTCGCGCATGAGGTACGGCAGGCCGTCGGCGTCGGCGCCGTAGACGCCGGTGTAGCGGATGGTCTCCTGGTCGGCGGGCATGCGGCCGCCGGTGGCCTTGGCCAGCACCCCGGCCAGCACGCCGAGCAGCCGCAGGATGACGAAGGTACGGGCGTTCGTGGGCGCAGGGAAGATCGGGGTCAGCAGCGTGCCCTTGCCCGGGAACCGCATCTCGATGAGGGGGACGACACCCTCGTTGACGTCCAGCTCGGCCATCCGCTCGGGGGTGTCGGCCAGGTTGCGCAGGATGGGCGCCAGCCACTTCTTCAGGAACACCCCGCCGGCGTAGTCGCCGGCATGGTTGATCGGCCCCTTGGCCTGCGGCGAGGTGCCGGTGAAGTCGATCGTGAGCGGCGCGGGCGCGGCGTGGTCGACGGTCAGGGTGATGCGCTGGGTGTGCAGCCGGGGCTCGTCCACGCCGTCATGTTCGGCGTAGTCCTCCCAGACGTAGGTCCCCTCGGGGATCTTGGCCAGCAGTTCCCTGCGGAACGTCTCGGTGGTCTTGTCGATGATGGCGTCGAAGCAGGCCTCCACCTCCTGCTTGCCGTACCTGTCGAAGAGCTCACCCAGGCGGCGGGCGCCCATGAGGCAGGCCGAGCACTCGGCGTCGAGGTCGCCGGCGAGCGAGTCGGGCATCCGGGAGTTGCGCGTCATGATGCGCAGCGCCGCCTCGTTGGGCACGCCCTGGTCCCACAGCTTGATCGGCGGGACCATCAGGCCCTCTTCGTAGACGCTGCGGGCGTGCGAGGGCATGCTGCCGGGCACGGCGCCGCCGATGTCGTCGTGGTGGCCGAAGGCCTGCACGAACGCGACGACCTCGTCGCCGTGGAAGACGGGGACGGTGACGCACAGGTCGGGCAGGTGGCCGATGCCGCCTTCCGACAGGTAGACGTCGTTGTGGAAGTAGACGTCGCCCGGCTTCATCGTCTCGATCGGGAAGTCGCGCACGACGGGCTGCACCAGCGCGCTGTAGGAGCGGCCCGTCAGCTTGCGCAGCTTGACGTCGTGGATGCCGGCCCTGAAGTCGTGCGCGTCGCGGATCATCGGGGAGCGTGCCGTGCGGGCGATGGCGGTCTCGACCTCCTTCTCCACGGAGGCCAGGGTGCCCTCGACGATCTCGATGAGGATGGGATCAGCCATGGCGGATCTCCAGATTTCCGTAATCGTCCACCGTCGCGGTGAAGCCTGGGTGAAGGGGAGTGGTGGAGCCGTACTCCTCGATGACCGCCGGCCCTTCGATCACCGTGCCCGGTTTCAGCGTGTCGCGCTGGTGGATGGGCGTCGGCACGGCCTCCTCGAAGTGGACCGTCCTTGATGAGGGCTCCCCCTCGCGAGCTGGCGTGAAGCGGTGGATCGCCGGGCGCGTGATCGGGCCGATGCCCGACACCCGCAGGTTGACCCACTCGACCGCGTGGCGCGGGTCGTCGCGGTAACCGTAGCCGTACAGCTTCTCGTGCGCGTCGTGGAAGCGGCCGGTCACCTCGGCCAGCCACTCCTCGTCGACGGGCCCGGCCGGAGCCGGGACGCGCACCTCGTAGGCCTGGCCGTAGTAGCGCAGGTCGGCGCTGCGGGCGAAGACCGGCTCGTCGAAGCCCTCCCTGTCCAGCGCCTCGGCGGCCTCGGCCTCCAACTCGCCCAGGATCCTGGCCGCGGTGTCCAGGGCCAGCTCGCGGGTGACGTGGGTGCGCACGTAGTCGTTCTTGACGTCCACGGTCAGCAGGCCGAACGCCGAAACGTTCCCGGGCTGGCGTGGCACCAGGACCGCGGGCAGGCCGAGGATGTCGATGAGGCGGCAGGCCAGCAGCGGCCCCGACCCGCCGAAGGTGACCAGCGGGAAGTCGCGCACGTCCAGCCCGCGCTTGACGGTCAGCTGGCGGATGGCGTTGCTCTGGTTGAACGCGCTGATCTCCAGGATGCCCGTGGCGGTGCGCTCGGGGCTGAGTCCCAGCTTGCCTGCCAGCGCCTCGATCCCGGCGCGGGCGGCGCCGGCGTCGAGCGGGATCTCACCGCCGAGCAGGTGCGGCGGGATGCGGCCAAGGAACAGGTGCGCGTCGGTGACGGTCACCTCGGTGCCGCCGCGGCCGTAGCAGAGCGGGCCCGGGTCGGCGCCCGCCGAGCGTGGCCCGACCTTCAGCGTGCCCTCGGGCGAGATCGAGGCGATCGAGCCGCCCCCGGCGCCCACGGTCACGATGTCGATCATCGGGATCTTGCACGGGTAGCGGCCGACGCTGCCCTCGGTGGTGAGGGAGGGCTCGCCGTCCACGACCACCGCCACGTCGGTCGAGGTCCCGCCGCCGTCCAGGGTGATCACCGAGCCGTGGCCGGCCGTGGAGGCGATCAGCGCCGCCCCGAGCGCCCCGGCAGCGGGGCCCGACAGCACGGTGGAGATGGGCTGGTTGACGACCTCGCGGGCCGACAGCACGCCGCCGTTGGACTTCATCACTGAGAACGGCATGCCCAGCCTGCCCGACAAGTTGGCGATATATCGCCGCATGGTGGGCTTGACGGCGGCATCGACGAGCGTGGTGACCGACCTCTCGTACTCGCGGTACTCGCGCAGCACGTCGCTGGACAGCGAGACCACGGCCTCCGGATGCTCGGCGGCCAGCACGTCCCGCATCCGCCGCTCGTGCTCGGGGTTGGCGTAGGAGTGCAGGAAGCACACGCCGATCGCGGTGATCCCGCGGGCCCTGAACCAGCGGGCCACCTCGACGGCCTGCTCGGTGGAGAACGGCCTGACCTCCTCGCCCAGGTGGTCGAGCCGCCCCCCGACGGTCCTGACCAGGTGCACTGGAACGATCCTGGGCGGCTTCACCCAGAAGTAGGAGTTGCCGTATCCCTCCGGCACGCTCTGCCGGGCGATCTCCAGGATGAACTCGAAGCCCTCGGTGGTGATGAACCCCAGGTTCGCGATCCGGTCCTCGAGCAGCTGGTTGGTGGCCACGGTGGTGCCGTGCACGATCGAGCTGACCATGTCCATGGTCGCGCCCGCTTCGCTCCTCGTTGGCATCGCTGCGCTCGCTCTCTCGTCGCGAGCTCCTGCGCTCCGAATGAGCTCCCCCAGCTTGCCGATGCCCGTGATGAACCCGTCGGCCGGGTTGGCCGGGGTCGAAGGTGTTTTGGTCGTGACGATCTCACCGGTCTGCTCGTCCACCGCCACCACATCGGTGAAGGTGCCCCCGGTGTCGACCCCGATACGGACGTTCTGCATGGATTCCTCAGCTTCGACGGCGGCCGAGCACTTCGTCGATGACCCGCGGCGCGTTCTCGGTCCCCACGTACGCCGCGAGCCGGACCACCAGCTCCTGTGCCTTGGCCAGTTCGGCCTCTACCCTGGCCTTACCCGACTGGCCAGCCTGCACGCCGAAATAAGCCCCGATGATCGTGCCGACCACTCCTGCCACGCCCGCGAACAGCGCTGCGAACTCCTTGGTGGCGAAGACCGCGGCACCGAAGGCGATCAGGATGGTCACGATCCCGGTCACCACGACGAGGAAGCCGTAGCGCCACCTGGCGGCGTCGGCCTGGGCTGCCGTCACGTCATCCGGTGTCATCATCGCGTCCAATGCTTGCGGTTTGTCGGTGACCACAGTTCCTCCTGATGCGTCAGGAGAGAAATCTCCCACGAGGTCGTGGATGTAGCCAAGCCGCTAAGGTGGCCCCCTGTGACCGATCTGTCTCGACGCGATGCCGTACTGAAGTTCTACTTCGGACCCATGGATTGCGGGAAGTCCACCCTGGCCCTCCAGATGAACTACAACCACGGGCGCCGGGGCAGGCGCGGGCTGGTGCTGACCAAGCACGACCGTTCCGGCGGCCCGCAGGTCACCAGCCGGATCGGCCTGGGCCAGGAGGCCGTGGAGGTGCACGACGGGCTGGACCTGGTGGAGCTGGTCACCTCGCACGCCGGGGTCGACTACCTGATCTGCGACGAGGCCTGCTTCTACTCCGTCGAGCAGATCGAGCAGCTGGCCGACCTGGTCGACGAGCACGGCGTGGACGTCTACGCCTTCGGGCTGGCCTCCGACTTCCGCTCGGTGATGTTCCCCGCGGCGCGGCGGCTGTTCGAGCTGGCCGACGAGGTGTGCCGGCTCCAGGTCGAGGTGCTGTGCTGGTGCGGGCGGCCCGGGCTGCTCAACGCCCGGGTGGCGGGCGGCGTGATGGCGCGCGAGGGCGAGCAGGTGGTGATCGGCGACACCGACGCCGCACCCGTGCGCTACCAGGTGCTGTGCCGCCGCCACCACCGTTCTGGCGACCTGGGTGAGGGTACGGCTGCCGCCTAGTTCTCCAGCTCGGAGAGCGTCAGCGCCATCTTCCTGTGGACGGCGGGGATGAAGTCGAGAGTGCGCAGCGCGGCGTTGCGGATGCCGCGCAGCGGCGAGTTGCCCACGGTGGCGATGCGGGTGATGCGGTGGGTGAAGGCCACCACCTCCTCGGCCACGGGCCGGCGCTCGGCCTCGTACTCGTCGAGCACGCTGTCGGGGGCGCTGTTCTTGAGGACGGCGACCAGCTTCCCGGCGAGGTTGACGGCGTCCTGGATGCCGGTGTTCATGCCCTGCCCGCCGGCCGGGCTGTGCACGTGGGCCGCGTCGCCCGCCAGGAAGAGCCGGCCCGCGCGGTAGTGGTCGGCCAGGCGGTGGTGGACGCGGAAGCGTGAGCTCCACACCACGTCCTTCACGGTGACGTACTCCCGCAGCAGGGCCTGGACGTACTCCAGGCTCGGCTCGTGGGGCGCCTCCTCGACGGTGGCCACCAGCCGGTGCCGCCCGCCGGGCAGCGGCGCGAGGACCAGCACGCCCTCGGCGCTCAGGTGGAGCCTGACCTCGGCGCCGAAGTCCTCGTCCAGGTGCATGTCGGCCAGCACGAACGACTGCGCGTAGGTGTCACCGGTGAAGCCGATCCCAGTGTGCTCGCGCAGCGCGCTGTGCATGCCGTCGGCGCCGACCACGTACTGGGCTCTGATCGTCTCGCCGGTGGCCATGGTCGCGGTCACGCCGGTCTCGTCGGCCTTGACGTCGGCCAGCTCGAGTGGCCTGTGCACGCGCCCGCCGACCTCCTCCAGCCTCTTGAGCAGCAGCTCCTCGGTGACGTCCTGCGGCACGAGCAGCGTGAACGGGTAGTCGGTGGGCAGCTCGCCGAAGTCGACGGTGAGCAGGACTTTGTCGTGGTCGCGGATGGTGAAGCGGGGCACCACGATGCCGCGCCCGACCAGTTCGTCGGCGATGCCGACCTCGCGCAGCACCTCCAGGGTGCGGGCGTGGACCACGGCGGCGCGCGAGGTGTTCAGGCCTTCGGCCAGCTTGTCGATGAGCACCACGTCGACGCCCTGCGCGGTTAGGGAGGCGGCCAGGGTGAGGCCGACGGGACCGGCTCCGACGATGAGAACCGAGGTTTCCGAGGGGAGCATGACAGATGCCAATCCGTGTTTGCCAACAGTTGTGGGCAAACCGTAACACGGCCCACGGGCGTTGGCCTACACTTGTTGGCATGGCCTTCACCGAGCGATCCGCCCAGACCAGAGCCGCCATCCTGGCCGCCGCGCAGGGACGCTTCGCCGCCGAGGGCTACGAGCGCGCCACGATCCGGGCCATCGCCGCGGACGCCGGGATCGACCCGTCCATGGTGATCCGCTACTTCGGCAGCAAGGCCGAGCTGTACGCGGCCGCCTCCGCCATCGACCTCGCGGTGCCCGACCTGCCGCCCGATGAGGCGGCCTACAGGTATGCCAGGTCCTTCCTGGACCGCTGGGAGGCGGGCGAGAACGCCGCCGAGGCCGTCCTGCTGCGGACGGCGCCCACCCACCCCGACTCGGCGCAGCGCGTCCAGCAGATCTTCGACGCGCAGATCGTGCCCGCCCTGCGCGGCGCCTTCCCCGACGACCCCGACATCGAGCTGCGGGCCGCGCTGGTGCTCAGCCAGACCCTGGGCGTCGCCTACGTCCGCTACCTGCTCGGCATCGAACCGCTGGGCTCGATGGATCCCGCCGTGATCGCCGCGGCCGTGGGGCGGGCGATCCAGTCACATCTCACCGAGCCGCTCGAACCAGGCGACTGAGCACGTCCCTGAACAGCCGGGCGTCCTCGTCCGCGACCTCGGCGAGGAACTCGCGCTCGGCCCGCTCAACCGCGTAGCCGCCGTCGCGATGGGTTTGCCGCCCCTCGGCCGTCAGCTCGACGAGGTTCCTGCGCCGGTCGGCCGGGTCGGGGCGGCGGGTCACCAGGCCCTTGCCCTCCAGGGTGTCGACCATCGCGACCATCGTGGTGCGGTCGATGCCCAGCCGCGTGGCGGCCTCCTGCTGCGAGATCGGCTCGGTCACGTCGAGGACGGCGAGCACGGCCAGTTCGCGCCCGTCGATCCCGTAGGGCGCCAGGGCGGGGCCCGTCAGCTCCGTCAGGCGGAGCTGGGCGTGCTTGAGCAGATATCCCAGACGACTCGACACGTTCCGATTCTCGCACTACGTTAATCATCAGTTGGACTGACGATTTATGGAGCTGACTTTCTGTGAAGCTGAGCTTCGGTATCAAGACCGTGCCCGTGGACACGACGTTCGACGAGCTCGCGGAGATCTGGCAGGAGGCCGATGGCATTCCCGCCATCGAGCACGCCTGGCTGTGGGACCACTTCCTGCCGCTGCGCGGGCCGGTCGAGACGCCCATCCACGAGGGCTGGACGATGCTGTCCGCGCTGGCCGCGCGCACCCGGCGGCTGCGGCTCGGGCTGATGGTGACGGGCAACATGAGCAGGCCGCCCGCCGTACTGGCGAAGATGGCCGCGACGGTCGATGACATCTCGCACGGGCGGCTGGTGCTGGGGCTGGGCGCGGGCGCGACACGGCAGCCGGGCGACACGCTCGGGCCACGCGAGTTCGGCGCGTACGGCCTGCCGCTCGTATCACCGGGTGAGGGGGTGGCCAGGCTGGCGGAGTCGTGCGAGATCATCCGGAGGCTGTGGCGCGAGGACCACTTCGACTTCGACGGGCGCCACTACCAGCTGCGCGACGCCGTGCTGCGGCCCAAGCCGGCGACCGCCCCTCCCCTGCTGCTCGGCGGCTGGGGCGACAGGATCCTCGGGGTGGTGGCCGAGTACGCCGACGTGTGGAACGTGCCCGGGCCGCCGCACAACACGCTGGACTTCCTGGCCGACCGGAGCAAGGCGCTGGACGAGCGGTGCGCCGCGATCGGGCGCGACCCGGGCACGATCGTCCGCTCGACCCAGCTGTTCGTGGATTACCCCGACCCGGCCGCCACCCGGCGCACGATCGGCGACCTGATGTCGATCGGGTTCGGCCACTTCGTGCTGAACATCGTGCGCCCGGCGCCGGACCACGTGGCCCGGTGGGTGGCCGAGGAGATCATCGAGCCGGTTCAGACGGCGCAGTAGCCGTCCTCGCAGCCGTCCGCGGGGTCGGCCAGGCGGACGATCGGAGTCTGTCCCGTGCGCTCGGCCACCTCGTCGATGGCGGCCTCGAAGGCCTCGAGCGGCTGGGCGCCCGAGACGGCGTACTTGCCCTCGAACAGGAACAGCGGCACGCTGGAGATCCCCAGCTGCGTGGCCCTGTCCAGCTGCTCGCGCACCTCGGCGGCGCCCTCACCGTTGTCCATGACGCCCACCTCGGCGGCCAGCTTGGCCAGCACCTCGGGATCGCCGACGTTGAGCGCGTCGGAGAAGTAGGCCTTGAACAGCCGCTGGGCCATCTCCTCGCCCTTGCCCTGCTCGGTGGCCAGGGCGATGAGGCGATGGGCCTCGAAGGTGTTGGCGCTGACAGCGGTCTCGAAGCGCATCTCCAGGCCGTCGAGCTCGGCCGCGGCGGAGACGCGGGTGCTCATCTGGGCCACGTTCGCGCCGAACTTGCGTTCCAGGTGGGTCAGCAGCGGCTCACCATCGGAGGTGGCGGCGGGGTTGAGCTGGAAGGGGCGCATCGCCACCTCGATCTGGCCGCCCTTGGCCCTGAACGCCTCGGCGGCGCGGGCGAATCGAGCGTGGCCGATATAGCACCAGGGACAGGCTACGTCCGAAAGAATCTCCACTTTCACGGACAAGCACAACCGCTTCGCCTTCCGAACAATTCCGGCCTACCCGGACGCGAGCTCCTCCAGGCGGTAGGGCAGGTAGCTCGAGTCGTCCACGAGTGCGGAGGCGCCGCGCCACCAGCCGAACCACTCGGCGCTGCGCCACATCCAGTCGACGCGCTCGATGGCGGCCACCACGTCGCCCACGTTCTTCCACCGCTCACCCAGCTGCTCGTGGGTGGCGCCGTGGCGCAGCGCCCAGGCCCGCAGGATGCCGACGGCCGTGCTGTCCACTTCGCGCGCGTACGGGTCGGGGTCCTCGCCGGGCAGCCGGTGCGGCCCGAGCCCGGCCGCCACACCCCAGCTCCACTGCGCCTCGGCGGGCCTGGAGTAGCGCAGCGAGTGGAAGTCCAGGTTCGAGCCCAGCTCGTCGTCGGGGCGGCGGGTGACCACGGCGTCCAGGCGGCCACCGGCGTCGAAGTGCACGACCAGCCGCTGACCCGGCTTGACGCCCGGCGGCAGCTCGAAACGGTCCTCGGCCTGCCAGGAGTTCAGGTCGACCTGCGCCACGGCCGGGCCCCACAGCGCGTCGGCGGTGTCGTCGGCGATCCAGGCGGCCAGCATCTCCAGCGCCGTCAGATCGGTCCACGGCTCGATGGCGACGGCCGTCTCCAGCACCTCGCCGGGCGCGGGCAGCTTGCCGCCCCTGGCCCTGCCCCACCACTGCTCGCCCAGGTCGCGCGTGCCGACCAGGAGCGCGGCGACGGCGGCCAGCTCGGCGGAGCGTCTGGTGAGCGAGGCGCCCAGGGCGAGCGCGAGACACCGGTCGATGCGCGCGTCACCCAGCACCGGCCGCGCGTCCGCGATCAGCGTGCCGGCGGTCGGATGCTCCTCGCCCAGCAGGTTGCGCACCACCCGCCGGGCCTCGGTTCGCGCGTCTTCAGCATGTGCCTGCCGCATACTCGCCACGCTACGCCCGGAGATCCTTTTCCTCCAGAGTCCACTCCCCCGCACTCTCGCCCCACCCCAGCCGCCACCCCGTTCAGGTCACCGCGGCCTCGGCCCGGCCCAACCCGGCCGCCCCGCCGTTCAGGGCGGCGCGGGCCGGGGTCGGGGCGTCAGGAGCGGCGGGCCGCGCGGCCGAGGAGCCAGCCGACCGCGACGCCGGTGATGGCGATGCCCGCGCCCATCCCGAACGCGGCCAGCATCACCCACGGCTTGGTCTGCGTCTGCGCCTTGGGCGGCCGCTCGTACACACCCCGCGCCGCCGCGCCGTCTTGCTCGGCCGGCATAACCCCGCCCACCGCCTGGGCCACCCCGCCCGGCTCGGCACCGGTTCGCGCGTGGTCGGGCAGCGCTCCGTTCGCGGGCCCGGACAGCAGCTCCTGCTCCACGGCCGCGAAGAACTCATCGGCGGTACGGCGGGCCACCGAGCCCAGCATCCGCTGCCCGACGCCGCCGATCATCCCGCCCACCACGGCGTCGGCGTCGTAGTCGACCCGGGTACGGCCGTCCTCTTCGGCCAGCCGTACCTGGATGGTGGCGTCCACAGTGCCGGGCGCGCCCTGGCCGCGGGCCTTGAGCACAAAGCTGTCGGGCTGGTGCTGGTCGGCCAGCGCGACCTCGCCCTGGTAGACGCCCTTCACGGAGGCGACCCCCGCGTTGACCGTCATCCGGTAGGTGTCGGCGCCGGTCTCCTCCAGACGCTCGCAACCCGGGATGGTGCGCACCAGCACCGCCGGATCCTGCAGCGCGGACCACACGCGCTCTCTGTCGATGCCGATCACGGCACTGCCTGCGACCTTCACACCCGCCACTGTAGGCAAATCATCGCCCCGGGAACAGGATCACGACACGCGTGGTCGCCGCGTCGGCGCGAACAGCACCAGCAGCCCGGGCGGCGTGCTGTCGAGCCCGATCGCGACCAGCAGCAACACGCCAAGCCCGCTCACCGCCACGAACGCCGCAGCCGGCCATGCCGCTCGGGCGCCCTCCTCGGAGGCCTCTTCTATTGCGGCCGGATCCCACACACGAGCGGTTGCCCAGCCTCGCCTCGGCGGCCCACCGCATCATGGAATCTGCGGCAGATCCGTTTCACGCTGACGAGGCCGGGATGGCGTTCTCAATCGAGGAGTCGGCGGAGCAGCCCGAGTGCGTTGGACAGTTGCGTCTGCTCGACGGCGGTGAGTCGGCCGGCGATCGCGTCGGCGAGGTTTTCGTGGCCCGCGTCCCGGCGTTCGGCCAGCCATCGCTTGCCCTCGTCCGTGATGACCAGCAGCTTGCGTCGCCGATCGTCGTGATCCGGGACGCGGTGCACCAGCCCCCGGTCGACCAGGCCGGCCACGCAGACGGTGACCGACTGGTGAGTGATCTTGTCCAGCCTGGCAAGGTCGGCGGCGGTGTGCGCCCCCTCGCGATCGAGCCGTTTGAGGATCGAGACTTGCGACAGCGTCACTTCGCGACCAGGCGACACCGCGCGCATCTGCCGGACCAGCGCGCCGACCACGATCTGCAACTCGTCAGCGATCGCCGCCGCATGGTCTGCCGGGCGTGCCGTTTCCTCTCCCATATTCGCTAAAGTACAGTAAAACTGCGCAGTCTAGTTGCGCATTTTGCTGGGGAGTGGGGTGCATGGCAACCAATGGTGATCTGGTCACTGGTGAAGGGACCGTCGCTTCACGACCCATCGAGCGATCTCAGTACAGCGCCGCCGACGAACTCGCCCGGCTACGCCGGCACCCTGACGTCCACCGGCACACTCGACGGTTCCGACCCTCCCAGGAGAAATCCATGACAACGAGCGGCGAGTCGCCCAAGAGGCGACGGGCCGGGCAAGCGGGCCTTGCCTGGAATTCGCTGAACCTGGCCGGCGAGCAGACGCTGGCGCTGAGCAGTCCCGATTTCGAGAACGAGGGCACGATTCCGGCCGTGCACGCCTCGACCCGGGTCGGTGGCAAGGACCTGTCACCGGCCTTGACGTGGTCTCCCGCACCACAGGAGGCGGCGCAGTTGCTGCTGGTCGTCGAGGATCCCGACGCGCCCACACCTATGCCGTTCGTGCACTGTGTGGCCTTGCTCGACCCTTCGCTCACCGGTCTCGCCCACGGGGCGCTCGATGCCGCCACCGACTCCGACGGCGTACGCGTCCTGCGCTCGGGCATAGGCAGCGGCTACTTCGGACCGGCGCCGCCGAAAAGTCACGGCCCACACCTTTACGTGTTCCAGCTCTTCGCTCTGGCGACGCCCCTCACCGCGGCCTCGAGCGGCGCCCTGGAGTCCGCCAAGCCGCGCGAAGTACTGGCCGCCGCCGGTAACGTCCTCGCCCGCGGCCGTCTCGACGGCTTCTACCAGCGCACCTGAGGCGCGCTCGGCGCAGGGGCGTACAGCGCCGGAACCGCGATCGGCCATCCCAGAACTGACGAACGACACCAGCTCCGCCGGGAGGAAACCGCGACATGACTGATCCACGCGTGCATCGGTTCATCGGCCGTGATGGCCTGGAACTGACCTACCGAGAGACGGGGGACGGCCGCCCGCTGGTACTGCTCCACGGCTTCACCGCCACGGGGATGCAGTGGCTCGATCACGGCCCCGCCGCGGCCCTCGCCGAGCGCGGCTACCGCGTCATCCTTCCGGACCTCCGCGGCCACGGTGACAGCGCCCGACCGCACGATCCGGCCCGCTACCCGCCCGACGTGCTGACCGACGACGGACTCGCACTGATCGATCAGCTCGGACTCGACGACTACGACCTCGGTGGCTACTCGCTGGGTGCGCGGATCGTGCTCCGCATGCTGGTCCAGGGCGCCCGGCCGGCTTGTGCGATCGTGGCCGGCCAGGGACTCACCGCAGTGAGCAGCCCGGTGTGCGGCGGCACGTACCGCCGCGTGCTGACCGCCCTCGCCGACGACGACGGCATCGAACCCGGGTCACCTGATGCCGAGGCCGCGTACTGGATCACCCGGCTCGGCGGTGACCCGCGTGCGCTCCTTCAGGTCCTGAACTCGCTGGTCGCAACGCCCGGCGAGGCCTTGCGACAGGTCGAAACCCCCACACTGGTAGCGGTAGGCGACCAGGATCACGACCACGCCCGCGCCGGCGCACTCGCCGCGGCCCTGCCCAACGCGCGATACACCCGAGTGCCCGGCGACCACTGGACCGCCCTCACCAGCCCAGAGCTCGCAACCGCGATCAAGACATTCCTCGCCGAGTGCTCCCCGTAAGCCGACGTGACGATGCGAGCACCATGCCGCAACCCCCCATTTCGGCAGGCTCTGGCCTCGGCCGACGATTCCGCGGCACGACCCGGGTGTTACCGCAAACCCCCGGTCCGCCAGAGCGCGGCCGCACCTACGCGAAGGGGGTTCTCCCCCGTTGTCACGGGGGGCGTCGTGGAAGACCCTGCCGTGCTTGGTGGCCGAGCTCGGCGCGCAGCCGGTGGTTACGCCCTGCCACTAAGGGCGGCGTGCTCTGTCCGGAACGGGTACGCGGGCGGGTTTTCCGGCTGGCATGATGTGCGCCATGTTCAGGGGGCGAAACGGGGGGCCACGCCTGGCGGGTGTGGCAGGTGTGGCGGTTGTTCTGATCACGGGCTGTACGGCCGGCCAGGCGGAGAGCCCGCCCCCCGTGGGAGACACGGGATCCGGGACGCGCACGGCCTCGGCGTCGCCGTCGCGGCCTGCCGTACGGGAACCGACCGGGGTGCTGCCGAAGCCGGGCGAGGTCCGGCGACTCCAGGCGGGCGACGGGCCGCTGCCGGTGATCAGCTCGATCCCGACCAAGCGGAAGGTGGTCTTCCTGACCATCGACGACGGGTGGGAGCAGGATCCCGGCTTCGTCAAGCAGGTGCGCGACAAGCGCATCCCGATCACCGTGTTCGCGATGCGCGACGCGGTGGAGGCCCGGGGGACGCCGGACCCCACCGGCGGCGTGGGCCGGTACGTGGGTGCCGGCAAATGGGGATATTTCCGGCAATTGCGTGATGCGGGCGCGCCGATCGAGGATCACACGCTCACCCATCCCAACCTGCGGCTGCTCGGCTACGACGCGCAGCGGCGGGAGATCTGCGGCTCCGCGCAGGTCATCAAGAAGGAGATCGGGGTCAGGCCGACGCTGTTCAGGCCGCCGTTCGGCAACTACAACACCGACACGCTGCGGGCCGCCGCGGCCTGCGGGATGAAGAAGGTGCTGCTGTGGACGGCCACCGTGCAGCCCGGCGGCAAGATCGCCTACCAGGTGCCGGACAAGCGGCTGCGGCCGGGTGACATCCTGCTCATCCACTTCCGCCCCCACCTGGCCAGGGACTTCCGCATCCTGGTCGACAAGATCCACCGGCGGGGCTTCGAGCTGGGCAACCTCCGGGCCTACCTGCGCGCCATGGCCTAGGAGGCCCCGGCGGCCCTGGCCCGCAGGGTCTGCTTCTTGGCCCGGTTGCCGCAGGTGCCCATGGAGCACCAGCGGCGGGTACCCGGCCGTGACCCGTCGAGGAACAGGGCGGCGCAGCCATCTCCCGCGCACGCGCGCACCCGCTCGATCGCCGGCGAGGTGACCAGCTCGAGCACGTCACGCGCCACCAGGGACAGCACCGCCGCGACGGGATCCTCGGCCGCCCAGCGCAGCCGCCCGTCACCCCCCAGCAACGGCGCCGGCACCGGCCGCGCGGCCGCGCGATTCACCACGTCCCGCTCGCCCTGCCCCACCACGCGCCCGGCCCGCGCCGCCAGCACCAGCGCGTGCACTGCCTCCCGCAGTTCCCACGCCTCCTCGACCCGCACGTCTCCCCCTGAGCCCTCGCCCGAATCGCGCGCGGCGGTGGTCAGCAGGCCGGGGACGAACTGGTGGATCCACGTGGCGAGGGCCTTCGCGTCCGGCAACTCTTCCGCCTCGTCTGCCAGGCCGCGGCGGCGCAGCGTGCGGATGTAGTCCAGGCTCAGGCGGCCGGCCCCCTCGCGGAATTCCATGATCCTCACCCTACCCCGGAACCGGTTTAACTGGTACTGTCCCGAACCAGTCAAACCGGTTCCAAGGAGGACGCGTGATCCTGATCCTGGCGATCGCCTGCGGGGTGGCCGTGGCCAACATCTACTTCCCGCAGGCCGTCAGCCCGCTGATCGCGGCGGGGCTCGGATTACCCGCCGACGACGCCGCGCTGGTGGTGACCGCCGCCCAGCTGGGTTACGCGGCCGGGCTGTTCCTCCTCGTGCCGTTGGGCGACCGGGTGCCGCACCGGCCGCTGATCGTGACGCTGCTGGTGCTGACCGGTGCGGGGTTGCTGGTGGCGGGGTTCGCGCCCGGGCTGCCCGTGCTGGTGGCGGCCAGCGCGGCGGTCGGCGTGACGACCGTGGTGCCGCAGATCATCATCCCGATGGCCGCCGGGCTCGCAGGCGAGGAACGCCGCGGCGCCGTCACCGGGACGCTGCTCAGCGGCCTGATCGGCGGCATACTCCTGGCCAGGACGTTCGGCGGCACGCTCGGCGAGTGGCTCGGCTGGCGCGCTCCCTACTGGGTGGCCGCGGCGACGGCCCTCACCCTCGCCGCCGTCCTGCGCGCCGTCCTCCCCCGCCCGCGAGCCGAGGCCGTACGGGGGTGGCATCCCCGGTTGCTCGTCGAGCCCGTCCGGCTGATTCTGGCCGAGCCGGAGCTGCGCAGGTCGTGCCTCTACCAGGCGATGATGTTCGGCGGGTTCAGCGCCGCGTGGACGAGCCTGGCGCTGCTGGTCACGGGGCCGACCTACGGGCTCGGGGCGCAGGCCGTGGGGCTGATCGCGCTGGTGGGGGCCGGGAGCATGGTGTCGGCTCCGTTCGCGGGCAGGTGGGTGGATCGGGGTGGACCCGACCGCGTGAACCTGGTGTGCCTGCTCGGCGCCGTGGCGGCGGCCGCCGTCCTGCTGATCGGCACGCGCGGCGGCGCGGCCGGGCTGGTGGGGCTGGCGGCGGGGATGCTGCTGCTCGACGTGGCGATGCAGTCGGGCCAGGTGGCCAACCAGGCGCGCATCTTCGCGCTCCGCCCCGAGGCGCGCGGCAGGCTGAACACGGCCTACATGACCTGCTCGTTCGCCGGCGGCAGCGCGGGCTCGTGGCTGGGCGTGCAGGCGTTCACGCACCTGCGCTGGCCGGGCGTGTGCGCGCTGGTGGCCGCGGCGGCGGGGATCGCGCTCCTCAGGTGGTGGCGAAGGTCGCCATCATCGCCATGTCCTCGTGTTCCAGATTGTGACAGTGCACCAGATACCGCCCGGGGTAGTCGGTGAAGCGGACCGCCACGTCCACGTACTCGGAGGGGCTGACGTCCACGGTGTCCTTCCATCCACCGTCCAGCGGCCCCGGCTCCTCGCCGCGCCGGGAGATCACCTGGAACGGATCGAGGTGCACGTGCACCGGATGCCGCAGCTCCGTGACGAACCGCCAGATCTCGACCTCGCCCAGCCGCGGCGCGGCGTCGACACGATCGGGCGCGTACGGCAGGCCGTTGATCAGCCACATGCCGGAGTCGTGATCGCGGCTGAACCGCCACTCCCTGGTGCGCACGGCACGGGCAGGATCGAGCCGCTCGACCCTGGCCAGCCGCGCGGGGATCCGGGACTCGTCCGCCGTCCTGCGCGTCACCCTGAAGCGCATCACCTGGGCCGTCGACCCGCTGCCGAGCGTGTTGCGCATGGTGACCTCGCCACCCGGCCGCACCCCGGAGAAGTCGACGATGACGTCGTAGCGCTCCCCCGGCGAGATCTGGATCTCGTCATGTGTCACCGGCCGCTCGAGCAGGCCACCGTCCGACCCGATCTGCGTGTACGGCAGGCCGGGCTCGAGCGCCAGACCGTAGCGCCGCGCGTTGGAGGCGTTGAGCAGGCGCAGCCGGTACCGCGCGGCCTCCACTTCGAAGACCGGCCACGGAGCGCCGTTGACCAGCACGACGTCCCCCAGCACACCGTTCATGAAATTTCCGGACATGCCGGGGTAGATCAGCGAGCCGTCCTCCGCGAAGGCTCGATCCGCGATCATCAGCGGCACCTCGCGCTCCCTCCTGGGCAGCGGCAACGCCTCCTCCTCGGCGTCGCGCACCAGGTGGAACCCGGCCAGCCCCCGGTACACGTCGGCCCCGGTGAAGTCCATCCGGTGGTCGTGGTACCAGAGCGTCGCGGCCCGCTGCGCCCCCGGATACACGTAATCCCGCGACGACCCGGGACCGACCAGATCCGTGGGATGCCCATCGCTGCCCGCGGGAGTGTGCCCTCCGTGCAGATGTGTGCTCGTGGCTTCCGCCAACCGGTTCCGATGCGTCACCACGACCCGCCGCCCGCTCCGGCCGGCCACGGTCGGGCCGGGAAAGGTCCCGTCGTAGGACAGGATCCGCGTCCGCAATCCCGGCAGGATCTCCACGTCGGCTTCCCGCTGCACGATCTCGTAGTAGTCGGTGCCCGCGTCCCGCCGTACCGGCACGGCAACCGGTGGCACGGGCAGCGGCACCGTGAACGGCCTCGGCAGCCGCGCCGTACTGGAGACCACGGCCGGCCCCGGCAGTGCGAGCCCGCCGAAGCTGACCGCCCCCAGCGCCGTCACACCCAGCGTGCCGAGAAACGCCCGCCGCGACATCCTCATGACGCCGCCCTCCCGCCCCCGGACGCACCTGCGGAGGACCCGTCCGCGCCCATCGAGGAACCGGCCGGGCTTGAAGAGGTGCTGGACGTGGCGGTGGAGGCGCGGGCGGGCTTCGGGGTGCGGGCGGCGCCCGCGGCGGCGCGGAACAGCCAGACGGTGAACAGGACCTGCCCGGAGATCAGCGAGACCCCGAGAGGCACGTGCACCGGCAGCAGCCCCATGGACCCGAGCGAGGCCTGCGCCTCCTCCACGACCAGGATCACGATCGACCACCACAGCGGCCAGGCGCGTCCCCGCCCGCCCCACACGAACACGACCGCGGCCACGACCTGCGCGATCCCCAGGATGCCGGCGAAGATGGCGTTCACGTCGTGCAGGTCGAGCGCGCTCACCTCGCCCCCGAGGTAGACGCCGGCGAACATGGGCTGCGCCGCCAGGCTCAGGCCATGTGCCACGGTCACGACCCGCAACGCGAGCAGCGTGCCACGCGGCCCCATCTCCGTCATGACACACTCCTTGGTCTCGTCAAAGGCATGGCGGTTCCTCTCCCAGCGAGGCCAGGCTCCAGCGCGCGACGAACGTGCCGTCCGCGCCGACCCTGGCGATGTCCACGAGGTCGAACTCGATCTCCCGCCCGGTCTCGGCGTGCGTGCCGCGCACGGTCAGCCGCTGGACGAGCGTGTCGCCCTCCGCGATCTGCTCGTCCACGTGGGACCGCAGGTCGGGAAAGGCCTGCCGTAGCCGCACGATCTGGTCCTTGACCGCGGCCAGGCCGGAAACGGTGCGCCGTCCGGCGGCGATGTACTGCGTGTAGTCCCGATCGATGAGTTCGTCCGCGACCGAGAGGTCTCCCTGGTTGAACAGCTCCTCGGCGATGCGCCGCCCGCGTTCCTTGAGCTCCTCCGGCGTCATGGGAGCGAGCATGACCCGGCGCGGCGCGGGCGACCATGACGAAGGCTCACCGTTGGCATGACATTCGGCCACTCTCTGAAGGCGTTGCGCCTGGCGGCCGGGCTCACGCAGGAGGGGCTGGCCGAGCGGGCGGGCATCAGCGCCCGCGCCGTCAGCGATCTGGAGCGTGATCCCGTCAGGACACCCCGCATGGAGACCGTGGCGTTGCTGGCGGCAGCGCTGGGTGTGGAACGGGAAAGGCTGACCAGGGGCGCCCACGGGCTGCCGCGCCCGCTCACGCCGCTGATCGGCCGGGAGGGGGTCACCGCGGCGCTGGTCGACATCCTGCGGCGGGGCGAGACGCGCCTGCTCACGCTGACCGGCCCCGGCGGGGTGGGCAAGACCCGGCTGGCGCTCGAGGTCGCCGATCGGCTGCCGGACGAGGCGGTGTTCGTGGACCTGGCGCCGCTGCGGGAGCCGCGGCTGGTGATCGCGGCCGTGGCGGCCAGGTTCGGGTTGGACGAGCGGGACGCGGTCCCCGTCCAGCAGCGGCTCGTCGCGGCGCTGCGCGAGCGGCGGGTGCTGGTACTGCTCGACAACTTCGAGCACGTGGCCGAGGCCCGCGCCGATCTGCTCGACCTGCTGGGCGCATGCCCGGGCGTGACCGCGCTGGTCACCAGCAGGATCCCGCTGCGCGTGCGGGGCGAGCGCGACTACCGGATCGCGCCGCTCGAGCCGGATCCCTCGCGAGCCCTGTTCGTGGAACGTGCCCGTGCGGCCGGGGTCGAGCTCGATCAGGGGCCGGCGGTGGAGGAGATCTGCCGCCGTCTGGAGGGGCTGCCGCTGGCCATCGAGCTGGCCGCCGCCCGCGTCAGGCTGCTGCCGCCGGACGCGCTACTGGCCCGGCTGGAGCCGCGGCTGCCCCTGCTGGTCGGCGGCCCGCACGACCTGCCCGACAGGCAGAAGACCATGCGCGACGCCGTCGGCTGGAGCTACCAGCTGCTGTCCGCCCCGGCCAAGGCCCTGTTCAGGACGCTGAGCGTGTTCGCCGGCGGTGCCACGCTCGAGGCAGCCGAGGCCGTCAGCGGAGACCCGGACTTCCTGGCCAACGTGGGCGAGCTGGTCGACGCCAGCCTCGCCGCCGCGGGCACGCGCCTGACGATGCTGGAGACCATCCGCGAGTACGGCATGGCCGAGCTGGAGGCCGCCGGGGAGGCGGCAGCGGTGGCCGCCAGGCACACGGCGTGCTTCCTGTCCGTCGCCGAGACCGGCGACCCGCTGCCCGAACAGGACAACCTGCGTGCAGCCCTGGCCAGGGCACTACACGAGGGCCAGGCCGAGGCCGCCCAGCGGATGTGCGCCGCGCTGTGGCAGTTCTGGATCGACCAAGGCCGCCTCGGCGAGGGCCTGGCCTGGGCCACCGACGCCGTCGAGCTCCCGCCGTCGGCCGGCTACTTCGCCGCGCTCAACGGCGCCGCTCGCCTGGCCATCGCCCGCTCCGCATTCGACCGGGCCCGCGACTGGTGCGATCGCCTGGTCGAGCTGGGCGAGGACCCGGTCACCGCGCTCAACACCCGCGCCCTGCTCGCCAGGGTGGAGGACAGGTACGGCGCAGCCATCGCGGACCACACCCGCGCCCTTGCGCTGGCCGAACGCGCCGGCGACACGGCCGGGCAGGCCCAAGCCCTCCTCGGCCTGTCCTACAGCCGCTTCTTCGAGGGCGAGTCGCGCCCCGCCTACGAGCTGGCCGAGCGCGGCCTGGCCGCCGCCCGCCTGGCGGGCAGCCGCCGCGACGCCGGCGAGGCACTGCTGCTGCTCGCCTGGCAGAGCGTGCACGCCGGCGACCATCAAGCGGCCGATCGCCTGGCGGCCGAGGCCGTCGAGGTGTTCCGCGCCCTGCACGACGCCCGCAACACCGCGGAGAGCCTGCGCGTGCTCGGCATGAGCGCCCAGATGCAGGACAGGTTCGAGCAAGCCGCCGCCTACCACGAGGAGGCACTCGAGCTGTATCGCCGCGGCGGCGACGAACGGGTCGCGCCCCAGTTGCTCGGCCACCTCGCCCACGTCGCGCTGGCCACCGGCGACCTGCCGCGCGCCCGCGCTCTGGCCGAGGAGTCCCTGGTCGCGGCCCGCCGCTTCGACGATCGCTGGGCCATCGCGATGTCGGCCACGATGCTGGGCCACGCCGAACTGGCGACGGGACGGGCAGAGGCCGCCCGCACGCTGTTCGCCGAGGCGGCCGGGCTGTTCCTGGCGATCGGCAACTCGATCTACCTGTCGTGGTGCCTGGAGGGGCTTGCCGGGGTGGCGGCGCCGGCGGATCCCGTGCTGGCCGCCCAGCTGTGCCAGGCCCGCGACGCGCTGCTGGCCACGCTGGAGGCGGGCCTGCCCGCCGTGCACGCCGCCGGCTACGCGCACACGCTGCGAACGATCGAGGCCGCCCTGGCTCCCGGCGGCGTGGCCGCGGCCAGGGAGGCGGGGCTTGCCGTACCGCTGGAGCAGCTGATCGACAGCGTGGTTGTCCGCCCAGAGAGGTAGAGGCGAGTCAACCCGCCGGGGGACGCCCGGAATGCGTGGGTTCGAGACCCTGGAATCACCGAGGAGAACGCGTGTGACGAAGATCGCATCGCGTTGCTCTACGACCTGTAGTACTACTTTATGTAGAAAGCTCTACGAGCTGTAGAGCAACGGTCCGGTGAGGGGACTATGGACGCACTTGATCTCGCGCGGTGGCAGTTCGGGGTGACCACCGTCTACCACTTCCTGTTCGTGCCGTTGACGATCGGGCTGGGGATCTTCGTGGCCGGGTTGCAGACCGCCTGGCACCGCACGGGCAAGGAGGAGTACCTGCGGCTGACGAAGTTCTTCGGGAAGCTGTTCCTGATCAACTTCGCGATGGGCGTGGTGACCGGGATCGTGCAGGAGTTCCAGTTCGGGATGAACTGGAGTGAGTACTCCACCTTCGTCGGCGACGTGTTCGGGGCGCCGCTGGCGATGGAGGCGCTGCTGGCGTTCTTCATGGAATCCACCTTCCTGGGACTGTGGATCTTCGGCTGGGGCCGGCTGCCGAAGCGGGTCCACCTGGCCACGATCTGGGCGGCCGCCCTCGGCTCCAACCTGTCGGCGTACTTCATCCTGGCGGCCAACGCCTGGATGAAGCATCCGGTCGGCTACACCGTGGAGAACGGCAGGGCCAGGATGACCGACCTGTGGGCGGTGCTGACGAACTCGACCGCGCTGGCCCAGGTGCCGCACGTGATCGCGGCGGCGTTCATCGTGGCGGGCGGGTTCGTGCTGGCCATCAGCGGCTACTGGCTGCTGAAGACCAAGGCTCCGATGTGGCGGAGCGCGGCACGGGCGGCGCTGGTGATGACGGCGCTGGCGGGGGCCGTCGTCGCGTTCACCGGCGACAGCTCGGCCCAGCTGCTGCACACCCAGCAGCCGATGAAGCTGGCCTCGGCCGAGGGCCTGCAGCGCGACACGGCGGGCGCGCCGTTCTCGGTGGCGCCGGGCCTGGAGATCCCGAAGGTGCTCAGCTTCCTGTCCACCCACGACCCGAACGCCACCGTCCAGGGCACCGAGGATCTGCAGCAGCGCTTCGAGCGGCAGTTCGGTCCCGGCGACTACCGGCCCAACCAGCCGGTGGTGTTCTGGTCCTTCCGCCTGATGATCGTCTTCGGCCTGGCGACCGTCGGGCTGTCGGTGCTCGGGCTCTGGCTGACCCGGCGTCGTCGCCAGGTCCCGGCCTGGCTGTCCAGGCTGATGCTCCTGGCCCTGCCGCTGCCGCTGCTCGCCGTGGTCGCCGGTTGGCTGCTCAGCGAGATCGGCCGCCAGCCCTGGACGGTCGCCGGCGAGCTGCTGACCGCCTCCAGCGTCTCCCCCGGCGTCTCGCTGGCCGAGGTGGCCACGTCACTGACGATCTTCACGCTCCTGTACGGCGGGCTCGCCGTGGCGGAAGCCGTACTGATCACCAAGCACGTGCGCAAGGGCCCCGAGGAGCCCGAACTCGCGCCACAGGCCGAGAAGCTCGAACCGTCGCTGATGTACTGAGGACACCAACATGATCAACCTGTGGTTCGTCATCATCGCCTTCCTCTGGACCGGCTACTTCGTGCTCGAGGGCTTCGACTTCGGCGTCGGGCTGCTCGCGCCGTTCGTCAGCCGCGGGCCGCGCGAGCACCGGCAGAGCCTGGACACCATCGGGCCGGTATGGGACGGCAACGAGGTCTGGCTGATCACCGCGGTGGGCGCCATGTTCGCCGCGTTCCCCGCCTGGTACTCGGGCCTGTTCAGCGCGTTCTACCTGCCGGTGGCGCTGATCCTGGTCGGGCTGATCGTGCGCGGCGTGGGCCTGGAGTGGCGCGGCAAGGTGGACAACCCGTTCTGGTGCGATCTGGGCATCGTGTTCGGCAGCGCGCTGCCGGCGTTCCTGTGGGGCGCCGTCTTCGCCGAACTGCTGTACGACACGGTCCTGGCGGCCGTGGTCGGCGGCGCGTTCACGCTGGCCGTCTGCGTGCTGCACGGCGGGGCGTTCCTGGCGCTGCGGACGACGGGCCCGGTGCGCGCCCGCGCCAGGACCGCGGCGCTGATCGCGGGGGCATTCGCGATCCCGCTGGGTGTGGTGGCGCTGTCGAACCTGGGCACCGTCCCCGCGCTGATCGCCATGGCCGCCCTGGCGGCGGGCGCCGTGCTGAACTGGCGGCGGCGCGAGGGCTGGGCGTTCGCCGCCACGGCCGCCGCGATCGTGCTCGCCTCGGCGTCGGTCTTCATGGAGCTGCGCTGGGCGCCGCTGCCGGGGCTGACGCTGGCCGAGGCGGCCTCGGGCCCGTACACGATGAGGATGCTGACCTGGATCGGCCTGATCGCGCTGCCGTTCGTGCTGGTCTACCAGGGCTGGACCTACTGGGTGTTCCGCAAGCGGGTGGCCGTGCCCGCCTGACCCGTGCCGTACCGCCGCTATCGGGAGAAGTCGGAGACGTGGTCGCGGGCCCACTGGGCGAAGGTGTGGGCGGGGCGGCCGGTCAGCTCGGGCACGATCGCGGACGTGCGGGCGGGCACGCCCACACTGGACGACCACACGCGCATCATCGTTTCGACGCCGATGGGCGGCATGGTCCTGGCCAGCTCCACCCGCGCCTGGTCAGGGGTGAGCTCCTCGACGGGGATGTCGCGCCCGATGGCGTTCCCGAGGTGCTTGACGAGCTCGCGCTGCGTGAGGGATTCCGGCCCGTAGATCGTGTAGGCCTGACCCGCGTGCCCCGGCCGGGTGATCGCGGTGACGGCCAGCGCGGCCATGTCCTTCTCATGGATGGGCGCCGTCTGCGCCTCCGGGTACGGCATGCGCACACGGCCCTCGTCCCTGATGGAGCGGGCCCACCACCACAGCGTGTTCGTGGCGAACATGCCGGGCCGGATGAACGTCCACTCCAGCCCCGACTCCTCCAGCGCGGTCTCGACCGTGCGATGGCTGACCGCGATGGGGTTGCGTTCCGCGCCGGGATTGACCACGGCGCCCGAGGAGAGCAGCACCACGTGCCGCACCCCGGCGCCCCTGGCCGCGGCCACGAACCCGTCGATCCCGTCGGGCTTGGCGTAGATGAAGGCCCTGTCGGCGCCCTCCAGCGCTGCGGGCAGCGTCTCGGGCCGCTCCAGATCCGCGGCCACGAACCCTTCGGCGGAGCCGCTCCTGCTCGTGCGGCGGACCGGCACACCCGCCTCTGCCAGGCCCGCCGCGACGTGGCGGCCCACGCTGCCCCTGGCTCCGAAGACGACCGCGACCATGGATTCCTCCCTCATCCCCGTCCGAGGAGTTTGACCAGTTCGGCTCGGCAGCGGCTGCGGTACTCGGGCGACATCGGGTCCATCCCGAGCACGCCCTCGACGAACTGCGGCATCGTGATCGGCGCCAGCACCAGCGCGTAGGTCACCAGCAGCGCGAACGCGGGATCGAGCTCCCCGGAGACCTCGCCGTCGTGCTGGCGGCGGCGCATGCTCTCCACGCCCTCGGCCAGCCGCGCCCGCTGGGACCGCGCGAAGCGCTCCCCGTCCGCCTCGTCGGCGAACGGGCAGTCGCCGAGCGCCTGCCACACCAGCAGCCTGGCCCAGTCGGGCCGATCGAGCGTGGCGTCGAGCGCCTTGCCGATCGTCTCGTCGAGGGAGCCCTCGATGGTGTCCTCGGTCTCCTGCCAGCGCTCGCGCAGGGCGTCGAGCAGCCCCTGCTTGCCGCCGAAGTAGTAGGCGATCAGCTGCTGGTTGACGCCCGCCCTGGCCGCGATCCCCGCCGTGCGGGCGCCCGCGTAGCCCTTGGCGCCGAACTCCGCGACCGCGGCCTCCATGATCCGCTCACGCGTCTGCGCGGCCGCGACGCCGCGTTCCTCCGGGGCCCTCCGTGCTGCCATGAGGGCGACCGTACATCATCAATCAATTGAATGACAAGCGTCACCCAATCAGTTAATGGTCTTCATCGTCCTGTGGTCCTTCAGGTGGAGGTCGCCGCCGAGCCGCTCCTTGAGCAGCTCGAGGACCTGCCGGCTGGACAGCGCGGTCCACAGGTAGCCGACGAGGTGGGGGTTGTACTCGGGCGCGGTGTCCATCCAGGCGTCCTTGCCCGCCTGGGTGGTGAAGGTCGTCAGGAAGAACTCCCCGTCGACCGTCTTGCAGTAGGCCTGCCGCATGTCGGTGGCGTTCACCTGGATGCGCGGCGCGCACCCGACCTTGGCGGCGAGCTGCTCGACCGAGAGCGGCTTGGCCGGGTTCTGGACGGCGGCCAGGCGCGTGCCGCCGGATGAGCAGGCGGCGCCCAGCCCCACGGCCATCACGCACACCACCAGGCGCGGAAATGTCGTCATGTGCCGAGATACGCAGCCTCCCGAGCCCGGGTTCAACTCAACTAGCGAGGAACCCTGGGTGTTTCGGCGAGAGGAACCGCTTCCCTGACCCGGGTTTCCGCCCGGACGTCAATCCAGACGCTTCTGGTTCTCGATGTACTCCTTGATGGTCGACGGGGGGCTCCGCCGCAGCAGGTGGTGAAGGAGGAAGGGGCCCAGAAGTGGCTACCCCACAGGTATGTGCGGATGCGATCTGGGAACCTTGCGCAGCAGCCGGGCGGAGACGTCCTTGAGCCTGTTGACCATGGCGGACAAGCGACCTCGGGCGCAGCGGCGCAGGATCTCGCCGTTGAACACCTTCCGCCATATCTGGGGGTAAGGACCAAATGTGCGTGCAGACTGCAGACGACGCTGCGGCCTCGGCGGATATCGGGGTTGGGTTCCCAACGCGAGGACTAGACCGATAGTGTGTTCGATATGAGGCTAGTGGTGCAGGTGAAGCTCCTGCCGGTGCCCGAGCAGTCAGCGGCACTGGAAACCACCCTGCGCGCAGCCAACAAGGCCGCGAACCTCGTCTCGCGCATCGCCTTCAACCAGCGGTGTTTTCGTAACTTCGATCTGCGCAAGCACACCTACGCGCAGCTCAAGGCCGAGTTCGCCCTGGCTGCTCAGGCCGCCCAACATGTGATCAAGAAGGTCGCCGACGCCTACCGCACGCTGCATGCCAACCTGGCGGCCGGGAACCTGGGCAAGCCGGGGTCGGCGCGGCGGATCAAAACCGAGGGCAAACCGATCACCTTCCGTCCCGGCGCGGCGCAGCCCTACGACGACCGGTGCCTGTCGTGGCAGTACGACGCGCGCACGGTGTCGATCTGGACGGTGGCCGGGCGGCTGCGCGGTATCGCGTTCACCGCATCGGCACATCAGCTCGTTCTGCTGGCCAAGCACCGCAAAGGCGAATCCGATCTGGTCTGCCGGGACGGCATGTGGTTCCTGCATGCCACCGTCGAAATACCGGACGTCCCGCTCACCGCTCCGGATGGGTTCCTGGGGGTGGATCTGGGCATCGCCAACATCGCCACCACCAGTACCGGGACCCGACACAGCGGCAAAGGCCTGACCGCGGTCCGCCACCGGCATCGCCAACTACGCCGCCGGTTGCAGGCCAAAGCCACCAAGTCGGCCAAGCGGCTATTGAAACGGCGCCGCCGTAAGGAGGCCCGATTCGCCGCGAACGTCAACCATGTCATCGCCAAGCAGATCGTGACCGTGGCAGAACGCACCGGACGCGGGATCGCCCTGGAAGACCTGGGGAGCATCCGCGAGCGGGTACGGCTTCGCAAGCCCCAGCGGGTCACGCTGCATTCGTGGAGTTTCCACCAGCTGGGAGCCTTCATCGCCTACAAGGCGGCCCGGGCGGGGGTGGCCGTGATCCACGTCGATCCGGCCTACACCTCCCAAGAGTGCTCGACGTGTCATCACGTGGACAAGCGCAACCGTCCAGACCAAGAAACCTTCGCCTGCACGTCGTGCGGCTTCGCTGAGCACGCCGACGTCAACGCAGCCCGCATCATCGCCTCACGCGGTGAAGCGGGCTGGGCAGTGAGTCACGCTGCCTGACGCGGACCAGACCGTCGAAGCCGTCGACGGCGAGGAGCTGCAAGCTCGGTCGTTTACGACCGAGAAGCTGACCGCAGGATGACGCACCCGCGCTCGCGCAGCCGGTCCAGGCAGGCGGGCTCGTGGTCGAGCTTGTTCCAGCGCAGGTCGAGCTTCTCGAGGGCGGGCAGGTCGCCGAGGGTGCCCGGCAGCGTCCTGAGGCGGTTGTTGCGCAGGTCGAGGTGCCTGAGCCGGGTCAGCTCACCGATCCCGTCGGGGATCTCGCCGAGGTGGTTGTTCCTGAGGTCCAGCTGCCGCAGCTCGCCCAGCTCGGCGATCGAGGCGGGCAGGGCGGTGAGCCGGTTGCCCTGCAGGTGGAGCTCCCTGAGCCGGGACAGCCGGCCGATCGAGCCGGGCAGGCTCGTCAGGCGGTTGTTGTAGAGGCGCAGCTCGACCAGCGAGGCCAGGTCGCCGATCGCGTCCGGGAGCGTGGTGAGGCGGTTGTCCGTCAGGTTGAGGTACGGCAGGCGCCCCAGCCTGCCCAGCGCGGCGGGCACCTCGGTGAAGCCGTTGTCGCTCAGGTAGAGGTACTCGGTCAGGTCCAGCTCGCCCAGCTCGGCGGGGATGGCGGGCAGCCGGTTGTGGCCGAGGTCGAGCATGCGCAGCCGCCGCAGCCCGCCGATCCCCGGCGGCAGGTCGGTCAGCCCGCACTCGGCGAGGTTGAGGCTCTCCAGCTCGCGCAGCTCCCACAGCGTCTTCGGCACGCCGGACAGCGGGTTGCCGCCGACGGCCAGGTGGCGCAAGCCCGGCGGGAGCCGTTCGGGCAGGGTCTCGATCGCGTTGCCGTAGGCGAACAGGACCCGCAGCCCGGGCGGACACTCGGGCAGCGCCCGCAGCCTGTTGCCGTCCAGGTGCAGCTCCCGCAGCGAGCCCAGGTGGGCCAGGCTCGGCACCTCGGTCAACCGGTTGCCGTCGAGCCGCAGGATTTCCTGCTCCCCCACCTGCGCGGGCATCTCGGTCAGTCCCCGCCACGCCAGATCCATGCCGCATATCCTCCCAGAAGGAGTCAGCGGCGCTGCCGGGCCCGCAGGTCGAACAGGTCTGACGGGGAGATCGGCATGCGGTCGATCGGGATGCCCTCGGCGTCCTCGATCGCGGAGGCGATCACCGCCGAGACCGGGATGACGCCCGCCTCGCCCGCGCCCTTGATGCCGAGCGGGTTGAGCGGCGACGGCGTCTCCAGGTGCGCGGTCTCCACCTTCGGGATCTCGGTGGCGTACGGCATCAGGAAGTCCATGAACGAGGCGTTGAGCAGTTGCCCGTGCCCGTCGTAGACCATCTTCTCGTACAGGGCGCCGGCGATGCCCTGCGCGACGCCGCCGTGGATCTGGCCCTCGACGATGGCCGGGTTGATCATGCGGCCGCAGTCGTGCACCACGGCGTAGCGCAGCACCCGGATCTCGGCCGTGTCGGGGTCGGTCTCGACGATGGCGGCGTGCATGCCGGAGGCGAACGTGGAGCGGATCGGCGAGTAGTAGTCGCGCCCCTCCAGCCCCGGCTCCTCCCCCTCGGCCACCGGCGGCCGGTCGGGCGAGGCGGTGCCGGAGAACTGGGTGGCCTTGGCCGCCTCGTCGTCGAAGGCGTACCGCAGCGGGTTGGCCAGCACGGCGACCGTGGACAGCGGGATCGAGACCTGCGGCGTGCCCACGACGTGCACGAGCCCGTCGGTGATCTCCAGGTCGGCCGGGTTGGCCTCCAGTGCTTCGGCGGCGATCCTCAGCGCCTTCTCCCGGACCTTACGGCAGGCCAGCGCGATGGCGTTGCCGCTCATCACCGCGGCGCGGGAGGCGAACGTGCCGACGGCGTACCCGAAGCGGCGCGTGTCGCCGGTCACCACCGACACCTGCTCGATCGGGACGCCCAGCTCGGTGGCCGCGATCTGGGCGAAGACGGTCTGATGGCCCTGGCCCTGCGAGGTGAGGCCGGTCGAGACGTGCACGCGGCCGTCGGAGGTGACCTGGACGTGGCCGCCCTCGTAGGGGCCGACGCCGGTGCCCTCGACGTAGCAGCCGATCCCGATCCCCCGGTGGGGCTTCCTGTCGAAGGTGTCCCAGCCGATCAGCTCCTTGATCATGCGGAGCATCTCGGGGTAGTCGCCGCTGTCGTAGATGAGCGGGCGCCCGTCCTGGAAGATCATGCCCTGGTCGTAGGGGAAGTCGCCGGCCTGGATGAGGTTCGCGGCGCGCACCTCGGTGCGGTCCTTGCCGAGGTACTGCGCGATCTTGTCCATCGTGCGTTCCATGCAGAACACGCCCTGCGGCCTGCCCGCGCCCCGGTAGGGCGTCACCTGCACGGTGTTGGTGTAGACGGAGGTGAACTCCACCCGGTAGGAGCCGATCTTGTACGGCCCGAGCAGCTGCGTGGACGTGATGATCGGCACGATGATCCCGTACGGCGTGTAGGCGCCGTGGTCGTGCAGGAACGTCACCTCCAGCCCGAGGACGCGCCCGTCGTCGTCGAAGCCGACCCGCACGTACTGCACCTGGGCGCGCTCGTGGGCGCTGGAGATGAAGTGCTCGCGCCGGTCCTCGGCCCACTTCACCTCGCGGCCCAGCGTCATGGCCGCCCAGGGGACCAGCACCTCCTCCGGCCACGGGTGCACGATCTTCACGCCGAAGCCGCCGCCCACGTCGGGGGCGATGACCTCGACGTGGGTGAGTGGCAGCTCGAGCGCGGCGGCGACGGCCATCCTGACGCTGGTCGAGGTCTGGGTGCTGGAGTAGACGCGCAGGTCGGTGCCGTCCCAGCGGGCGTAGACGCCGCGGCCCTCCAGCGGCATGCTGGCGCTGCGCTCGATGTCGAGCCGGAAGGCCAGCGTGTGCGGCGAGGTCTCGATGCTCTCCCTGGCGCTGCCGACCTCCTGCACCAGGTTGGCGCCCACGTTGCCGGGCACGTCGTCGTGCACCAGCTGGGCGCCCTGGACTGCCTCTTCCAGGCCGACGACCGGCTTGAGCGGCTCGTAGTGCACCTCGATCAGGGCGCAGGCGTCCTCGGCCAGGTAGCGGTCGGCGGCCACGACCATGACCACCGGCTCGCCCACGTGGCGGACGACCTGCCTGGCCAGCGGGTAGGCGGTGCGGCCGTGGGTGAGCGCGGGGTGCGGGATCAGCAGCGGCAGCGGGCGTGCCAGGCGCTCCGGCAGGTCTTCCCACGTGTAGATCGCGATGAGTCCGTCCACGTCCAGAGCCCGGGAGACGTCGATGTCCCGTATCCGGGCGTGCGCGTGCGGGGATCTCACGAATGCCGCGGCGAGGGCGTCGGAGCCCAGGTCATCGACGTAGCGGCCCTGCCCGGTGAGCAACCGCGGGTCCTCCCGCCGCTGGACCGGCTCCCCGAACAGCCGCGTCGTCATCCGGCCTCCTCCGCGATGAGCTCGGCCGCCCGGTGGACCGCCTTGGCGATGTTCTGGTAGCCGGTGCACCTGCAGAGGTTGCCGGAGATGCCCTCCAGGACCTCCTCGTCGGTGGGCGCGGGGTTGTCGCGCAGGAACGCGGTCACCGTGCAGAGGAAGCCGGGAGTGCAGAAGCCGCACTGCAGCCCGTGGCATTCGGCGAAGGCGCGCTGCACGGGCGACATCTCGCCGTCGCGCGCCAGGCCCTCGACCGTGGTGATCGACTGCCCGTCCACCGTCACCGCGAACGTCAGGCACGAGCGCACCGGCTCCCCCTCGAGCAGCACCGTGCAGCAGCCGCACACGCCGTGCTCGCAGCCGACGTGCGTGCCGGTCAGCCCGAGATCGTGGCGCAGGCAGTCGGACAGCAGCCGCCGCGCGGGCACCCGCACCCGGCGGGTCACGCCGTTGACGACCAGCGTGACGTCCCGCTCGCTCGCGCCGCTCATGCCGCCGCCTCCCTGGTCGCGTCCGTGAGGGCGCGCTCGGCCAGCACCCCGGTCAGATGCCGCCGGTATCCGGCGCTCGCGTGGATGTCGGTCTCCGGATCGATCGCCTCCCGTACGGCTGCCGCCGCCGCACCCCAGTCGCCGCGCGTTTGCGTGACGTCGACCACGACCGGCACGGGCCCGACGCCCACGCACCCGACCCGGGCCGCCTCCACCCGCAGGTCCTCATCCAGGCTCACCACCGCGCACACCCCGGCCAGGGCGTAGTCGCCGTGCCGCCGCGCCACCTCGAGGAACGCCGTGCCCGACCGTTCGGGCAGCGCAGGGAAGAACGCCGACACGGCCAGCTCCCTCGGCTCGATCGACGACTCCATCGGCCCGACGAAGAACCGGGACGCGGGCACGTCCGTGAACTCGGGGCCGTCGCCGCCGCGCCGCGCCAGCCGTACGGAACCTCCCAGGACGGCCAGGACGGCGGGCAGCTCGGCGGCCGGGTCGGCGTGCACCAGGCTGCCCACGACCGTGCCGCGGTTGCGGATCACCGGGTGGGCCACCAGCCGCAGCGCCTGCCGCAGCAGCGGCGGTACGCCGGCCCGCTCCACCTGGGCGTGGCGGGCCAGCGCGCCGACCGTCACGCCCTCGGGCCGGGTCTCGATCACGGCCAGCGACTCGATCCTGTTGATGTCCACCAGGTGAGCTGGGGCCGCCAGGCGCATGTTGAGCATCGGGATCAGGCTCTGCCCGCCCGCGAGCACCTTGCCGTGCGAACCCACCTCGGCCAGCACGTCGAGAGCCTCGCCGAGGTCCGCCGGGGCGTGGTGCTCGAAGGGCGGGGGCTTCACCCTGCTTCGCTCCCCACGGGTGTCGCGGGACGCCCGGACAGGGCCCGCAGCAGGTGGTAGCCGCCCACCACCACGATGGTGCCGAACGCGATGCCCTCCAGTCTGAAATCTCCGGCGATCACATGCTTCACCGGTCCGACTGCCAGGATGATGCCCGCTCCGATCGGAACCATGTTCACCGGATCGGCGAAGTCGACCCGGTTCTCGACCCAGATCTTGGCGCCCAGCAGGCCGATCATGCCGTAGAGGATGACGGTGACGCCGCCGAGCACGCCGCCCGGCGTGGCCGCGACCAGCGCGCCGAACTTCGGGCACAGGCCGAACAGGATCGCGATCACGCCCGCGATGTAGTAGGCGGCCGTCGAGTAGACCTTCGTGGCGGCCATGACGCCGATGTTCTCGGCGTAGGTGGTGGTCGGAGAGCCACCCACGGCGCTGGCGACCACGGTGGCGACGCCGTCGGCGGCCACGGCGCGGCCCACGTACGGGTCGACGTCGGTGCCGGTCATCTCGCCGACGGCCTTGACGTGGCCGATGTTCTCGGCGATCAGCGCGATCACCGCGGGCAGCACGAGCAGCACGGCCGAGGCCTTGATGTCGGGCGCGTGGAAGTCGGGGATGCCGATCCAGGGGGCCTTGGCCAGGTTGGCGAAGTTGACCCGGTCGTGCTGGAACGCGGTGGCCACGCAGTAGGTGCCTTCGTTCTGGCAGAGCGCGCCCGCGGCGTCGCGCAGGTTGGCGCCCGGCAGCACGGAGGTGATCGGACCGGCCGTCTTGTCGAGCACCCAGGACAGGACGAAGCCGACGACGAGCCCGATCAGCACGCCGATGCGCCCGATGAACCCCTTGGACATGACGATGACCACGAACGTGACGACCATCGTGATGAGCGCCACCCACTGGTCCTGGGGCCAGTAGACGTCCGCCACCACGAACGCCAGCCCGAACCCGATCAGCATGACCACCGCGCCGGTCACGACCGGCGGGAAGATCTTGTGGATGATCTGCACGCCGAGGAAGTGGATGGCCACCCCGGCCAGCGCGAGCACGAGCCCGGCGATCAGGATCGCCCCTGTCACGATCGCGTCGGTGCCTGGCGTGTCACCGCCGAAGGCCGCCCTGATCGCGAACACGCCGCCCACGAACGAGGCGCTGGTGCCCAGGTAGCTGGGGATCTTGCCCTTCACGATCAGCAGGAACATGATCGTGGCCACGCCGGACATCATCACGGCCACGTTCGGATCGAGCCCCATCACCAGCGGGAACACGAACGTGGCGCCGAACATCGCGATCACGTGCTGTGCCCCGAACCCGATCATCCGCGGCCAGGTCAGCCGCTCGTCAGGTCTGACCACCTCTCCCGGGGCCAGGTGCTTGCCGTCGCCGTGTTTGGTCCAACCCAAAACCATGAGAGCCCCTTTTCGCCCGGGCCGTCGGTTCGGTGGCCACCCCGCTGGCCGTTTGCGGGCACATTAGGCCAGATCGCCGCCGGTTACATCGGCATGATCTGCCAGTTCTTCCCCATGGTAGAGGTGGCTTATCGCCGCGTGCCTCCTTTACCCCAACTCCCCTCCGGCGAGTCTCCCCCCCGCAGGCCAGAACGCCGG
This sequence comes from Nonomuraea sp. NPDC050536, assembly GCF_044457685.1. Classification (NCBI taxonomy): domain Bacteria; kingdom Bacillati; phylum Actinomycetota; class Actinomycetes; order Streptosporangiales; family Streptosporangiaceae; genus Nonomuraea; species Nonomuraea sp. NPDC050536. Next base: position 763,653 of record NZ_JBITHD010000001.1, on the reverse strand, counting down.
GACCCCGGGAAGTGGATCCCGTGCGTCGTAGCGGCGAGCGACCCCGCATCACCGGAGGAGCGTCTCCCTGGACAGGGCCCGGCCGGAGTACGGCGGGTGGCGCAAGGGGCGGCTCGCCGTACAGTCAGTGAACCCTGATAGAGAAGCCGTCGCCCGAGACGAGCGACCCAGAACGCACCTTGCGCGTCTTGCGGAGCTCAACTTCACCGTCCACCAGCACCATGCCCTCGGCGATGAGCTGTTTGGCCATTCCGCCCGTTTCGGTGATGCCGCAGTACTTCAGCAGGTCGCACAGCGGGATGAAGTCGGAGTCGAGGTCGAATTCCAGGTCCACGAGCCCCAGCCTAGATGCCGCGCATGCGCAGTACGTGCAGGGCCAGCGTCAGGTTGAGCCGCAGGTGGGGGTCGTCGGTGAAGTTGCCGAGCAGCCGCTCCAGCTTCCCGATCCGGTAGCGCAGCGTGTTGTAGTGGAAGTGCAGCCGCCGCGCCGTCTCGGCCACGTTGAGGTTCGTCTCCAGCAGCACCTGCAGCGTGCGGCGCAGGTCGGCGTTCTCGGCGTCGTCGTCGGAGGCCAGCGGCCCCAGCGTCTCCCGTACGAACGCGTGCAGTTCCTCGGTGTCGTTGACCAGCGACAGCAGCCGGTAGACGCCGAGCTGGTCGAAGTGGGCGACCGCGCCGCGCCCGTGCAGCTGGCGGCCCACCCTGGCCGCCTTGAGCGCCTGGGCGTAGGCCTCGGGCAGCGAATCGGCGCCGGGGCACGTCCGCGAGGTGCCGGTGGAGAACGTGGCGGGCAGCATGTCGGCGAAGGCCGAGGCGGCGTCCTTGGCCACGCGGGCCGCGTCCACCGCGGCGTCGATCACGGCCACCACCTCGTGCGAGAAGCCGGCGACCGCGCCGCGCGGGTCGTGGCGGCGCATCGCGGCGGTCCACGAGGTGATCAGCCGGTCCTGGGCGGTGCGCTCGTCGCAGTCCGGGTCCAGCTCGGCCACCAGGACCGTGACCGGGCGCTCCAGGTCCCAGCCGAAGGCGCGGGCCCGGGTGGTGATCCGCTCCGCTGTACCGGCCCTGCCGGTGAGGACGTCGCGCAGGAAGTCGGCACGGTACTTGGACTCGACCGCGTTGACCGCCTCCTGCCTGGTCACGACCAGCGCGGCGACCGTGGCGGCGCGCTCCAGGATGCCGATGTCGCTGTCGCGGATGTTGCCCAGCGGGCTGTAGGCGACGATGCGGCCGTGGTGGTGGCCGCCGGCCACGACGGGGACGGCGGCGAAGAACTGGCCGCGGCCCGCCGTGCCGGGCGTCGGCGGGCCCTCGTGGGAGATCGACTCGCGCAGCGCGGCCAGGTGGTCGGACGGCCCGGCGGAGGCCAGCATCCGGCCGGCGCCGTCGACGGCCGCCACGGCCACGTCCAGTAACGCGGCCACCTCCGCGGTCACCTCGTTCAGCCCGCCGCCGGCCAGCACGACCTGCACCAGCGCGCGGTGCGCCTCCTCGGCCCGCAGCAGGTCGGCGGCCTGGCGGTTGAGGATGTCGGTGAGCACCTGGTTGAGGATGTCGTCGAAGCCGACATCGTTGGGCAGCAGGATGAGCGGGAAGCCGAGCCTGTCGGCCTGCTCCGCCATCTCCTCCGGCAGTTCGTCGACGTAGCGGCCGAGCTTGATGGCCAGCGCCGCGAGCCCTCTGTCGTCCAGGTCGGCGACCAGCCGGCCCAGCGACTGCGGGGTGTTGCGCAGTGGGTAGCCGGTGGTGAGCAGCAGCTCGTGCGGCTTCACCCAAGCCAGGATGTCGGGCACCTCCATGACGTTGAGGCGCTGCACGATGCGGCCCAGCCCGCTCTCCCCCGCGATCAGACGGGCCTCCGCCAAGGTCGACACCCCCAGCACCTCTCCTACGGACACGCCGTGGATGATCGTTCCTGTGCTGGCAAGACGGACAGGGGGCTCCATAGTGGTGATTGTGACCCTAGAAGCGGTCTGTCAGGAAGAGCCAACCTTCCCGCTGGCTGTTGGCAAATTTCTCCGTACGAGGGGTTGAACGGGCGTTCTACGGTCAGGTCCAGGATCGGAAGGGAGCTCCTGTGACCGTCGGTACGCGCACCAGGCACGTGACGGGCGCCGCAAGCACAGCCGTACGCCCCGTGCTCGAGGCTCCGCGCCGCCCCGCGCGCGTGCTCGCGGCCTTCCCTGCCGGGGTGTACCTCGAGGTCAGGACCGATCTGGAGCCGTCGGTGATCGCCGTCATCACCGGGGCGGCCACCCGCCTGCCCAACTCGGTGCTGCTGGCGGCGGAGCTGCCGCACGTCACGGTCGGTGACGAGGCGTCGGTGGGCGACGGCTCGGTCGAGCTGGGCCACCTGAGCCTGCGCGCGCGCCGCTGGTGGGATCCCGCGCCGCCGCTCGGCCCCGTCGATCTCGTACGGCTGGCCGAGGCGCTGCCCCGGGTGGTACCGCACGGCGCCGGGCTGGCGGGGAACGCCGCGGTGGCGCTGCTCGCCGAGAGCTGCGCGTCGGGGTGGCTGCTCGGCGCGGTGACGGCGGCCGAGCAGCTGGTGGGTCTCGGCCCCGGCCTGACGCCCAGCGGCGACGACGTCCTGGCAGGGCTGCTGGTGACGCTGCGGCACCTGGGCGGGGCCGCGGGCGCGGAGCGGGCGGTGTGGCTGGCGGGCTGGCTCGCGGCCACCGTCACCTTCGACGCCCGGACGCGGACGACGCCCATCTCGGCGACGTTGCTGCACTGCGCGGCGCGCGGCGAGGCCAGCCCCGAGGTGATCGACGTCCTGCGCTGTGTCGCCGGCGGCCACCCTCTCGAGCCGGCGCTGCTGCGCCTGCACGCCCTGGGGCACACCTCGGGGGCGGACCTCACCCAGGGCATCGCCATCGGCCTGTCGGCCATCGTCGGCATGGGCGCGGGGGGCGGCACGTGACGCGCGATCTGGTGCTGGTGCGGCGCGGGGTCTATCACGACTCCGTGGCGTTGATGCGGGTGAGCCGGGCGCTGTCCGAGCTGCCGGGCGTCCAGGTGGCCACGGTGGCGATGGCGACCGAGCTGAACCAGGGCGTGGCGCGCGACCTGGGGTTCGACCTTCCCGCCGCGGAGCCGGGCGACCTGCTGGTGGCCATCCGCGGGCAGGACGTGGACGCCGCGGCGGACGAGCTCGACCGCCAGCTGGGGGCGTTGTCGAGCCCGTCCGTCCAGGCGGCCGAGCAGCCGCCGCTGACCACCCGTGCGGCCGTCCGCGCCGGCGGCGGGAACCTGGTGCTGGTGTCCGTGCCGGGAGAGCACGCCTTCTGCGAGGCCATGGACGCGGTCGAGGCGGGCCTGGACGTGATGGTGTTCAGCGACGGCGTGCCCGTGGAGCAGGAGGTGCTGCTCAAGCGGCGGGCCGACGAGCAGGGCGTGCTGGTCATGGGTCCCGACTGCGGCACCGCGATCATCGCGGGGGCCGGGCTCGGCTTCGCCAACGTCGTCAGGCCGGGTCCCGTGGGCGTGGTGGCCGCCTCGGGCACGGGCGCCCAGCAGATCACCTCGCTGCTCGACCTGGCGGGCGTGGGCACCAGCCACGTGCTCGGCGTGGGCGGCAGGGACCTCACCCCGGAGGTGGGCGGCCGCTCCACGGCCAGGGCGCTGCGCCTGCTCGACGAGGACCCGGCCACCAGGCTCATCGTGCTGGTCTCCAAGGCTGCGGGAGCCGTACCTGAGATTCCCAAGAAGCAGGTGGTGAGCGCGATCATCGGCGAGATCGATCTGACCGCCGCGGCGGAGGCGGCGCTGCGCGCGCTGGGCAGGTCCGTGCCCGACTGGCCCGCCTGGCCCGGATGGTCGGGCAAGCCGGTGACGGGCACGATCCGCGGCATCTACTCCGGCGGCACGCTGTGCGCCGAGGCCGCGGCGATCGCCGGGCGCGGCGAGTTCGTGGACTACGGCGACGACGCCTACACCCGCGGCCGCGCGCACCCGATGATCGACCCGATGCTGCGCGTGGAGGCGATGACCAAGGTGGACAGGGGCGACGTGGTGCTGATGGACGTGGTGCTCGGCCACGGCGCCGACCCCGACCCGGCCTCGTGGCTGGTGCACGCCATCCACCGCTGCCCGGCCACGGTGGTGGTCGCCCTGGTCGGCACCGAGGGCGACCCGCAGGACCTGCACCGGCAGGCGGCCGCGCTGCGCGAGGCGGGCGCGTCCGTCTTCACCTCCAACGCCCAGGCGGCCAGATACGCGGGGAGCCTGCTGTGAGCCTGCTCTCCGGCCCGCCCAGGGTGATCACCGCCGGCGCCGGCCTGCTCGAGGAGTCGCTGCGGGCGCAGGCCGTGCCCACCACGCCGGTGGCCTGGCATCCGCCGCTGTCCGGCACCCAGGACGCGCTGGCCACGCTGATGGCCGATCCGCGCCGCGAGGCCGCCAACGAGCTCGCCGTGGACAAGCTGACCTCCGCGCGTCCCTTCCTGGTGGGAGTACGGCGGGCCGCCGAGATCCTGCCCGAGGGGATGTTCCTGCACGCGGGACCGCCGATCACCTGGGATCGCGCGTCCGGCCCGCTGCGCGGCGCGCTGATCGGGGCGATGCTGCTCGAGGGGCTGGCCGCGGACGAGCGGGACGCCGAGGCCAGGCTCGCAGCGGGCGAGGTGCGGTGGGAGCCGTGCCACGAGCACGCCGCGGTGGGGCCGATGGCGGGTGTGCTGAGCCCGTCGATGTGGGTGTTCGAGGTGCGCGACGCCGAGCACGGCGGCACCGCCTACTGCTCGCTCAACGAGGGCCTGGGCAAGGTGCTGCGCTACGGCGCCTACGGTCCCGAGGTGCTGGACAGGCTGCGGTGGATGGACCGCGTGCTGGGCCCGGCGCTGGCCGCGGCGCTGGAGGCCGGCGGGCCGCTCGACCTGCGGGCGATGATCGCCCAGGCGCTGCAGATGGGCGACGAGCTGCACAACCGCAACCGGGCCGCCACCTCGCTGCTGCTGCGCGAGCTCGCCCCGGCGCTGGCCGAGACCTGTGGCGAGGCCGCGGAGGTGCTGCGGTTCATCGGCGGCAACGACCATTTCTTCCTCAACATCGGCATGGCCGCCGCCAAGGCCGCCACGGACGCCGCCCGCGGCATCCCCGGTTCGACCATGGTCGTGGCCATGGCGCGCAACGGCACCGACTTCGGCGTGCAGGTCTCCGGGCTGGGCGGGCGCTGGTTCACCGGCCCGGCCGGCGTGCCCGACGGGCTGTACCTCGGCGCCTACGGCCCCGACGACGCCAACCCGGACATCGGCGACTCCACGATCACCGAGACGTCCGGGCTGGGCGGGTTCGCGATGGCCGCCTCGCCGGCGATCGTCCGCTTCGTCGGCGGCGACGTGTCCGACGCGGTGGCCGCCACCCGGTCCATGTACGAGATCACGCTCGCCGAACATCCCGCCTACCAGATCCCCGGGCTCGGCTTCCGCGGCACGCCCGCCGGGATCGACGTCACCCTGGTCGCCAGGACGGGCCTGCTGCCCGTGGTGAACACCGGCATCGCCGGGCGCGTGGCCGGCACGGGTCAGGTCGGCGCGGGTCTCGTCAGGCCGCCCGTCGAGGCGTTCACCAGCGCTTTGGCCGCCCTGGCAGCCGACGTCACCGCAGGTCAGCCGAGCAGTTAACTTCCGTTTCTGAACAACCTGCCTATATCGTGGCGAATCTCATAATCTGGAAGCGTGGCGCGAATGTGACATTTGAGGCGGAAGATAGGGGCGGGACATGGCAGCCGACCGCTTGCTCAGCGGGCACGGAGACGCTCCACCTCCGCCTCCGCCGTCGCAGAGCCAGGGCCGACTGATCGGCAGGCGCTACCGGCTCATGTCGCCTGTCGGCAGGGGCGGCATGGGCATGGTCTGGCACGCCCACGACGTGCTGCTCGACCGCGACGTGGCGGTCAAGGAGCTCATCCTCCCCTTCGGGCTCGACCACGCGGGCAAGCAGGTCGCCCACCGGCGGATGCTGCGCGAGGCCCGCTCGGCGGCCAGGCTCACGCATCCCGGCATCGTCACCGTGCACGACGTGGTCGAGGAGGACGGCCGCCCCTGGATCGTCATGGAGCTGGTCCGCGCCTGGTCGCTGGAGCAGGCCGTACGGCAGAGCGGCCCGCTGCCCGTGATCCAGGCCGCCGAGATCGGGATCCGGGTCCTCGACGCGGTGCGGCACGCGCACGCTGCCGGGATCCTGCACCGCGACATCAAGCCCGGCAACGTGCTGCTCACCTCCGACCGGGTGGTGCTGACCGACTTCGGCATCGCCGCGATCGAGGGCGACGTGACCATCACCCAGACCGGGCTGCTGATGGGGTCGCCGGCCTACATCCCGCCGGAGCGGCTGTCGGGGCAGCCCATCACGCCCGCGGCCGACCTGTGGTCGTTCGGCGCCACGCTGTACGCCTCGGTCGAGGGTCGCCCGCCGTACGAGGGGCCCGACGCGATCGCGGTGCTGGGGGCCGTGCTGACCCAGCCGCCGATCCGGGCGCAGCGGGCCGGGGCGCTGCTGCCGGTGATCGACGGGCTGCTGCGCAAGGACCCCGCCGAGCGGTTCACCGCGGAGCAGGTGAGCGAGCAGCTCGAGCAGGTCCTGCGGGCGCACGGATCGAACCCGCCGCGCACGCTGCCCACCCAGGGCGATTCGACGCCCGCCGGGTTGCTGCCGCCGCTCGACCCGCCCTCGGGGCCGATGCCCTCCCGCATCGTGGAGACGCCTTCCGGGCCCGTCCGCGTGCCGTACGATCCGCTGACCAGCCCGTCGGGCGGATACGCGATGCCGTTCGACAGCCCTTCGGGGGCGCATCGCACGGACCAGCTGCCGCAGCGGCCCTTCGACGCCTTCGCCAGCCACTCGGGGCCCCTTCCCGCGCACTCCGGCCCCGCGGAGGCTCCGCACGACGTCCTCGACACCCCGCACAGGACTCCCGACGTCCTCGACACCCCGCACAGGACTCCCGACGTCCTCGACTCCCCGCGCCGGGCACCTGAGCCCGCGCCTGCGCCCGCTCCCGTGCCCGACGCCTTTGGCGGGCCGTCAGGGCCGTATCCCACGCTCGGCGGCGCGCACCAGCAGCCGTCCTTCGGCAGCCCGTCGGGTCCGCAGCCGATCCTGCCGCTGACCACCGACGCCAAGGCCGCGCCATGGCCGCTGGCCTCGGCCGACGACCTGCGCGAGCACTCCAGGGACCTGTCGCGCGCCCTGCGTCCCGGGCATTCGGGCGGCCACGCGCTGCCGGAACGGCCGCTGAAGGGCCGGCGGCGCCCCGCGGACGACGGCGGCGGCTGGATCCGCGACGGCCGTCCCACCGTCCGCCTGATCGTGACCGCGGTGGCCGCCGCCGGTGCCGCCGTGGCGGCGTTCGCGTTCCTCACCTCGGGCGGCACGCAGACCCCGGCGACCTCCGCGACCCCGCTGACCGCCCAGCAGAGCGCCGATCCCGGCCAGACGGCCGCCCCGCCCGGCGGGTTCAAGGAGTTCACCCCGCCCGGCTTCACCGCGGCCGTGCCCGACGGCTGGAAGCTGACCTCCTCCAGCACGGAGGCCACCTTCACCGGTCCCAAGGACTCGGGCATGAAGATCAAGGTCGTCCACGCCACGCCCCAGGCGGACGGCGGCCTGTCGGAGCTGGGCCACGAGGAGGCGGCCGGCGGCGTCGACGGCTACATCCAGGTGCAGCTGCAGGCGGTCAAGTACCGCGACTGGAAGGCCGCCGACTGGGAGTACACCTACACGCTGCCCAACGGCGTCCCCATGCACGCCCTGACCCGCTACGTCACGACCGACGATGCCACGGCCTTCAAAGTCACCTTCGACCTGCCGGAACTCAAGTGGGACGACCAGGCCGACACCCGCAGGACCTTCCTGTCCACCTTCCGCCCCACCCGCTAGCACCCGTGGCGTTTGAGATACGGTCGGCGGCATGAGGCTGGCGAGCATCCACTACTACCCCGTGAAGTCGACCCGAGGTCACGACGTCCAGCACGCGCAGGTGGAGCCCTGGGGCCTGGCCGGCGACCGGCGCTACCTCATCGTGGACGCCAAGGGCGAGATGCTGACCGCCCGCGAAGAGCCCCGCCTGCTGGCCTGCCACCCGCGCCTGGACCCCGACGGCGGCCTGACGCTCACAGGCCCGCACGCCGCCCCGCTTCGCGTCACGCCCACCGACCACATGGCGCCCGTCGAGGTGTGGCGTACCGAGATGAAGCTCACCGACTGCGGCGACGACGCGGCCGCCTGGCTGTCGGCGCTGGTCGACGCCCCCGTCCGGCTGCTGTGGCTGGACGACCCGACCCGCCGCCCCGTCGACCCGGAGTACGGCGAGCCGGACGACCGCGTCAGCCTCGCCGACGGGTATCCGCTGCTGCTCGCGTCCACGTCGTCCCTGGCGCAGCTCAACGACTGGATCGCCGAGACGGCCGTGGAACGCGGCGAGGAGCTGCCCGAGCCGCTGCCGATGCGCCGCTTCCGTCCCAACGTCGTCGTGGACGGCGCCGAGCCCTGGGCCGAAGACGACTGGCGGCGCCTGCGCATCGGCGAGATCACCTTCCGCGTCACCAAGGGGTGCGCGCGCTGCGTGCTCACCACGGTCGACCCCGAGACCTACCAGAAGGGCAAGGAGCCGATCCGGACCCTGGCCCGCCACCGCCGCTGGGACGGCAAGACCTGGTTCGCCATCAACCTCATCCCCGACACCCCCGGCCTCCTCACCGTCGGCGACCCCGTCGTCGTCCTCTCCTGAGCCCCGGGGGTGTCAGGAGCTTTCCTGGGCGAGCTTCTCCGCGGCGGCGGCCGCCTCGGCGGCCTCGGCGTCGCGGTGGAGGGCGCTGAGGACGTCGGCCAGGCAGGCGAGCGCGACCACCAGCGGCGCACCGCCCTGAGGGCGGCTGAGCGCGACCGCCTCCTCCGCGCGGGTCAGCGCGTCCTCGGGACGGCGGGCCCTCAGGAGCGCCCTGGCCGTGGTGCGTAACGCCCGGGCCAGCAGCGGCTCGTAGGCGGCGGGATTCGCCTGCGCCAGGTCACGGCAGAGCGAGACCGCCTCCTCGCACGCCTTCACCGCCCCTCGCCTGGACCGCGTCCGGGCGTGCGCCAGCAGGCCCTCCACCGCCTCGGCTCCTGTGGTGCCCCGCCGTACCGCGTCGTCAAAACCGTTCCTGGCCATAGAAAGCCCCCGGCCTAGGCAACCGCTTGTTCGGGGCTTGAGGTTACCGCACAGATACTCCGAGTAACAGAACCATTTGACCCGCTGCCCGGCGTGCATGATCGCGGTAAAGATAGGGACATGGTGGAAGTCGCGGCAGAGCGTGGCAGGCAGGCCTCGTCACGGGTCTCGGAGGAGGGCGCCGGCTGGCGGTGCCGGCGCATCGGGACGTTCAAGGACCTCAGGCCGAACAAGGGCAGCTTCTCCTGGTTCAACCCGCGGACACTGTGGCACTCGCGCAACCAGGTGGTGGCGGGACTGCTCGGCGACCCTTCCGGGCAGGTGCGGCGGCGCTGGATGGCCTCACAGCAGGCGCGCGGCGCCGACCCGGAGTTCCGCATCAGGCCGGAGGTGGGTGAGAGCTTCTCGTTCCTGCTGCTCGGCGACACCGGTGAGGGCGACGCCTCGCAGTACGCGGTGGTGCCGGGGCTGCTCAAGCTGGGCGAGGAGACCGACTTCGCGGTGATCGCCAGCGACGTGCTCTATCCGGCTGGATCGGGCAACGAGTACTGCGACAAGTTCTTCCGCCCCTACAAGGACTACGACGCGCCCATCTACGCCGTGCCGGGCAACCACGACTGGTACGACGGGCTCGGCGGCTTCATGCGGGTCTTCTGCGACGCCCACCCGCTCAAGCCCGCGCCGGATCCCGGGTTGCGCGGCCTGCTGTGGCGCAGGCCGGAGACCATCGACGAGGGCGGGCTGGCCGAGGCCAGGAAGTTGCGCGACAGGCCGTCGCAGCGGGCGGTCCAGCCGGGCCCCTACTGGGCGATCGAGACGCCGAGCCTGCTCATCGTCGGCGTCGACACGGGCATCGACGGCTCCATCGACCGCGACCAGGCCGAGTGGCTGCGCCGTACCTCGCGAGACCCGAGGCCGAAGCTGCTGGTCACAGGCAAGCCCATCTACACCCGCAACGCGCACAAGCCCTCACAGCTGGAGGGTGGCGGCACCATCGACGACATCATCCGCGATCCGGCCAACCGCTACGTGGCGGCCATCGGCGGCGATGTCCACCACTACCAGCGCTATCCGGTCAAGGTGGGCGACCGGGTCATCCAGTACCTCGTGTCCGGCGGAGGGGGCGCGTTCATGCACGCCACCCACACCACTCCCCGGGTGGACGTGGCCGGGGTGCACGAGGACGAGTTCAGGAGCTATCCGCTGCGCGGCGACTCCCTGTCGTTCTACAGCCAGCTGTACGCGCAGCGGCTGCACATGAAGTGGCTCTACCTCACCCCCGCCGAAGCGTCCGCGATCATGGCCGAGCAGATCGGGAACACCCCGGTCAGGGCTCCGCAGCCGGTGGAGATCACCTGGCGCATGCGGCTGGCCGCCCGCCTGCTCGGCGGCGTCTGGAACTCGCGCTTCCGCCTGCCCGTCGAAACCGTCTTCCACCGGTACCTGTCGGAGCTGTCCGACTGGGACACCCCGCCGTTCTTCAAACAGTTCCTCCACCTCGCCGTCACCCCCGACCGGCTCACGATCCGCTGCTTCGCCGCCACCGGCTGCCTGCCGCAGGAGGTCGACCCGCCGCTCGAGGACGAGGTGGTCATCGCTTTGTCGTAGCCGCCTGGCACTCTTGGGAGCGTGTACGTGGTGCTGGCGGGCGACACGCTCCTCCCTGCCGGAGGAGCGCCCCGGCCTGCCCGCGACCTGCCCGAGCTGGAGCGGCAGCGCCCGCGCTGGGTGTGGGCCGACGCCCGCACGGCCTACCCGCCGCTGCTGCGCGCGGGCCTGCGCCTGTCCCGCTGCCACGACCTGGCCCTCACCGAGGGCCTCCTGCTCGGCCACGAGGGCAGGTACGGCGAGCCGCACTCCGCCCGAGCCGCCTACGCCCGACTCCACGGGCTGGAGGTGCCCGCCAATGAGGAGGAGCACACGGCCAGGCAGGACACGCTGTTCGAGCCCGAGCGGCCGGAGCTGACCGCCGGGCAGCTGGCCGAGGTGCTGCACGACCAGCTGCGGCGCATCGAGGCGCTGCCCGACCCCGGCCGCTTCCGCCTGCTGGTGGCCGCCGAGTCGGCGGGCGCGCTCATCGCCGCCGAGCTGGGCCACGACGGCATGCCGTGGCGCCGCGACGTGCACGACGCGCTGCTGACCGAGCTGCTCGGCCCCCGCCCCCGCCACGGCATGCGCCCGGCCAAGCTGCAGGCGCTGGCCGATGAGATCTCGGCGGCCTTCGGCGGGCAGGCGATCAACCCCGACTCGGTGCAGCAACTGGTCAAGGCGTTCAAGGGCGCGGGGGTGGCGCTCAAGACGACCCGGTCGTGGGAGCTGAAGCAGATCGAGCATCCCGCGATCGCGCCGCTGCTGGCCTACAAGGAGCTGGCCCGCCTCTACAGCTTCCACGGCTGGGCCTGGGCCGACCAGTGGGTGCGCGAGGGCCGCTTCCGCGCCGAATACGTGGTGGCCGGCGTGGTGTCGGGCCGCTGGGCCACCAGCGGCGGCGGGGCGCTGCAGATCCCGAAGGTGATGCGCAAGGTCGTGGTGGCCGACGACGGCTGGATCCTGGTCGTGGCCGACGCCGCCCAGCTGGAGCCGCGGGTGCTCGCGGCCATGGCCGGCGACACCGGGCTGGCCAGGGCCGCGGGGGAGATCGACCTGTATTCGGCGCTGGCCCAGTCCTTCGGCGGCGAGCGCGACAACGCCAAGATCGCGATGCTGTCCGCGATGTACGGCGGGACCAGCGGCGACGCGCCCAAGCTGCTCGCGGTGATGCGGCAGCGCTTCCCCAAGGCCTACCAGTTCGTGGAGGACGCCGCCCGGAGCGGCGAGGAGGGGCGGCTGGTGCGCTCCTGGCTCGGCCGCACCTGCCCGCCGCCCTCGGAGCACTGGAAGTCGTTGGTGTCCGGACCGGAGGGCGCCCGGGCCGCCAGAGACCGCGGCCGCTTCACCCGCAACTTCGTCGTCCAGGCCACCGCCGCGGAGTGGGCCCTCGCCCTCATGGCGGTGCTGCGCGGCCTGCTACCGGAGCCGGCCAGGCTGGTCTTCTTCCAGCACGACGAGGTCATGGTCCACTGCCCCAGCGCCCAGGCGGACGCGGTCATCGAAGCCGTCACCACCGCCGCCGCCCAAGCCACCGCCCTCCTCTTCGCCAACACCCCAGTCCGCTTCCCCATGCAAGCCACCCCCGTAACCACCTACGCCGACGCCAAGTAGCCCCTCAGAAACCACGGGAGATCGGCGGCGGATCAGGCGGGTTGGCGGCGCCAGGTTATGAGGAGCCAGAGGCCTGCGGCGGCGACCATGATGCCGACCACCAGGCCGAGGAAGCCGTAGGAGAGGCCGCCGACGATGGCGCCGGCGACGATGGTGCCCGTGGCGCCGCAGACGTTCATGAGGAGGTCGGAAAGGCCCTGCACCGCGGGGCGGCGTTCGATCGGCACCGACTCGGTGACCAGGGCGGATCCGGCCACGAGACCGCACGACCAGCCGAGGCCGAGGATCACGAGGGCCATGGTGACCTGCCAGACGTGGTGGCCCGCCGTACCCGCGAGGACGGCGGCGCTGAGCAGCAGCGCCATCCCCAGGATCAGCACGGGTATCTTGCCCGCCTTGTCCGCCAGCCAGCCCACCACGGGCGACAGAACGTACATGCCGGCGATGTGCAGGCTGATCACCAGGCCGATGATGTCCAGGGTCGAGCCGTCGTGGTGGAGTTTGACCGGGGTCATCGACATGACCGACACCATGGCCGTGTGGCTCACCGCGATCATGACGAGCGCGCGGCGGGCCATCGGCGTGACCCGCAGCGTCCGCCAGGCGTCGCGGACGGCGCGCTCATGCTTGGCGGTGGTGGCGTGCGTGCCGTCCAGGCGGCGGGCCAGCTTGAGCGGGTCGGGGCGCAGACCGGCCACGACGACGATCAGCGCCAGCGCGAAGGCCAGCGCCGCGAAGGCGAAGGGGCCCGCTTTCTCCACCAGGCCCACGTTCATGCCGATCTGGTCGGCGGGCTTGGCCAGGTTCGGGCCGGCCACGGAGCCGAACGTCGCGGCCCAGACGACCAGCGACAGGTGGCGCCCGGCGTGACCCTGCGGCGACAGGTCGGTGGCCGAGTAGCGCGCCGCCAGGTTGCCCGCGCTGCCGCCGCCCACCAGCACCAGCCCGCCCAGCAGCAGCGGCCAGTTGCCGATCGTGATGGCGGCGACCGAGATCGCGCAGCCGACCAGCGCGGCCACGTACGCCAGGGCCAGCCCGGCCCGGCGCCCTCCCCTGCCGGCGGCCTTGGCGATCGGCAGCGCCAGCAACGCCGCCCCCAGCACGGTCGCGGTCCCGGCGAACCCGCTGATCACCGTGGAGCCCGACAGCTCGTCGACCACGACGGAACTCAGCGCCAGCCCCACCGCGACCCCGACCCCGCCCACGATCTGCGCGGAGGACAGGACCGCCAGCGTGCGGCGCTGGATCCCACGGATCCGATCGGGTGAAGTGCTCTCGCGTTTGGTGGGGGCGCTGGTCACCCGTGAAGTCTCCCATACCCCCCAAATCGGGACGACCTTATACTTCCATGATCTTGTACGGCAAAGCCCCGGCACGCATCTGCGCGCGGACTACCGCGGCGTCCTGGGTGAGGGGTCAGGGGATCAGGGCGCCGGGGTTCATGATGCCGGTCGGGTCGAGGCGGTGCTTCACCGCGCGTAGGACTTCCGCGCCCAGGGGGCCGAGTTCGGTGGCGTGGGCGTCGCGGTGGTCGCGGCCGATGCCGTGGTGGTGGGAGATCGTGCCGCCTGCCTGGATGATGGCGGTGTTGACCGCCTCCTTGGCGTTCTCCCAGGTCTGGAGGCCGTGGGAGGTGACGACGGTGAAGTAGAGGGATGCGCCCGTTTCGTAGACGTGCGAGATGTGGCACATGACGAGCGGGTTCCCGAGCAAGTCCGCGAGCGTGCTGCGGACCGCGTCGTACAGGCCGGGCAGGGTGGACCAGAAGCCGGCCGTTTCGAGCGTCTCGACGGTGGCGCCGACCGACAGCAGCGAGTCGCGCAGGTAGGGGGCCGAGAAGCGGCCGTGCTCCCAGGACTTTCCTGGCTCCTCGCCGAGGGGCGTGCCGCCGTGACCGGTGAGGACGCCGGCGGCCTGACGGCGACGGTCGTCGACCGACGTGCCCTCGTAGCCGGCGATCACCAGGCAGCCGTTGTCGGAAGCGCCGCCGATCGCGTCGGGGCGGGCCAGGCCGATCATGGTCTCCGTCTCGTCCGACAGGCGCAGCACGGTGGGCAGCGGCCCGTCCTGGGCCAGCGCCCGCAACGCGGCGGACCCCGCGGCGAAGGACGGGAAGTGCCACCCCTCGTAGACACGCTCCGCAGGCGCCTTGCGCACCCGCAGGCGCAGTGAGGTGATGACGCCGAAGGCGCCCTCCGAGCCCAGGACGAGCTGGCGCAGGTCGGGCCCGGCGGCGGACTTGGGGGCGCGGCCGAGCGTCAGCGTGCCGCTCGGCGTGGCCAGGGTGAGCCCGGCGACCATGTCGTCGAAGCGCCCGTACCCGGCCGAGGCCTGGCCGCTGGAGCGGGCCGCGGCGAAGCCGCCGAGCGTGGCGTACTCGAACGACTGCGGGAAGTGGCCGAGCGTGAGCCCGTGGGCGGCCAGCAGGCGCTCGGCCTCAGGACCGGTCACGCCGGGTTCGAACGTGGCCAGCCGCGACTCGGCGTCCACCTCGACGAGCCGGGACATCCTGCGAAGGTCCAGCGCGATCACCGCCGCGTATCCCGCTCTATCCGCGGAAAGCCCGCCGACGACGGAGGTGCCCCCGCCGAAGGGGACGACGGCGACGCGTGCCGAGGCACACGCCGAGAGCAGCGCGACCACCTCGTCATGCGTCCCCGGCAGCACCACGGCATCCGGCGCAGCCGACCCGTCCCCGGACCGGATGCGCATCAGGTCCGGCGTGGACTTGCCGCGCGTGTGCCGCACCCGGCTCTCGTGGTCGGTCAGCACGTGCGCAGAACCGACGATCTCGGCCAGCGAGGCGGGCACCGGCGCAGCCGGCGGCAGCCGTACCTCCTCGAGGGAGACCGGCGGCCCGGCCGGCGGGCGCACGCCGAGCAGGTCGTGCAGCAGCGCCCGGACCTGATCCGGCAGCTCGCGGGCGCGCTCGGGGTCGCCCCATCCCAACCACAGCATGTCTACACTGTGACACATGCCGTCGAATCGTCACAATGAGGATGTCCTGGACGCGGCGCGGGACTGTGTCCTGGCCTACGGCGTGCGGCGCACGACGCTGACCGACGTGGCGCGCAGGGCCGGCGTCTCGCGGATGACGATCTACCGGCGCTGGCCCGACGTGCGCACCCTGGTCGGCGACCTGATGACCCGCGAGTGGGTGCGCGTGATCGAGGGACTGGACGTCGCGTCCGACCCGGTCAAGGCCGTGGTGGAGGGCGTCAGGGCGCTGCGCGAGCACCCGCTCTGGCGCAAGATCGTGGAGGCGGATCCCGAGCTGCTGCTGCCGTACCTGATCCAGCGCAGGGGCGCCAGCCACGAGGCGATCCTCGCGGTGCTCGAACGCGCGACAGGCGACGCGCGCAAGGCCAGGGCGGTGCTGCTGGTGGCGCAGTCGTTCCTGCTGTCGGCGCCGACCATGCTCGACCCGGTGACGCTCGGCGACCTCGACGACGAGCTCACGGCACTGCTGGAGGGATACCTTGGATAGCTCGCTGAACGCCGACCGCCGCGCCCGCGACCTGCGGGAGGTGGCGGAGGAACAGGTCGACGTGCTGGTCGTCGGCCTGGGCGCGACCGGCGCGGGCGCCGCGCTCGACGCGGCCTCGCGAGGGCTGAGCGTGGCCGCGATCGACGCGCACGACCTGGCGTTCGGCACCTCCAGGTGGAGCTCGAAGATGATCCACGGCGGGCTGCGCTACCTGGCCAAGGGCCAGGTGGGCGTGGCCTACGAGAGCGCGGTCGAGCGCGACGCGCTGCTGCGCGTCACCGCGCCGCACCTGGTCAGGGCGCATCCGTACCTGCTGCCGCTGACCCCGGAGGTCTCGCGGGCACAGGCGTCCCTGGTGATGACCGGTTACCGCCTCGGCGACGCGCTGCGGGCCGCCGCCCGCACCCCGCGCCGCCTGCTGCCGGGCCCGTCCCGGCTGAGCGCCGCCCGCACCCGCGCCGCCGCCCCCGTCGTGCGCGAGTACGGCTTGCGCGGCGGGCTGCTGTCGTGGGACGGCCGCCTCCTGGACGACGCCCGCCTGGTGGTGGCCATCGCCAGGACGGCCGCCGCGCACGGCGCCAGGATCCTGACCCGGTGCCGCGCACTGAGCCTGTCGGGGCACGGCGCCCGGGTGCGCGACGAGCTGACCGGCCAGGAGCTCGACATCCGGGCCAGGGTGGTGATCAACGCGGCCGGGGTGTGGGCGGGCCAGCTGGACCCGTCGGTCGAGCTGCGTCCCTCGCGCGGCACCCACCTGGTGCTGCGCTCCCTGCCGGGGCTCCGCACCGGGCTGCACGTGCCGATCCCTGGCTCGCTCAACCGTTTCGCCCTGGTCCTCCCCCAGGCCGACGGGCGCGTGTACGTGGGCCTGACGGACGAGCCTGTCGACGGTCCGATCCCCGACGTCCCCGAAGCTCCAGAGGAGGACATCAGGACGCTCCTGGACCTCCTCAACTCGGTCCTGGGCGCTCCGGTGCCACGCCAGGCCGTGGCGGGCGCCTACGCGGGCCTCAGGCCGCTGCTGGCGGCCGAAGGGAGCACGGCGGACATCTCCCGCGAACATGCCGTCCTGTGCCGCGACGGGCTCATCACGGTCGTCGGGGGCAAGCTCACGACATACCGCCGCATGGCCGAGGACGCGGTGGACCGGGCGGTCTCGTTCGCGAACCTCCCCGCGGGCCCGAGTCGCACCTCCACCCTCCCGCTGGCCGGCGCGGGCCCGGTACGGCCGGGCGTGCCGGCCCGGCTGGCCGAGCGCTACGGCGGCGAGGCGCACCTGGCGCTCCGGCTCGTCAGGGAGCACCCCGAGGAGGTGGGGCTCGGCTTGACAGAGGGCGACCTGCTCTGGTCGGTGCGGCACGAGGGCGCGCTAGACGAGTCGGACCTGCTCGACCGCCGCACCAGGATCGGCCTCGTCCCGGAGGACCGCCTGGCGGCGCTCGCGGCGGCGCGCCGGGCGTGCCGGCCACCTTCCCGTTAGGTTAGTCTTACCTAATTCTCGGACGGGGAGACGGGCGGGGGAGACTTGGCCAGGGGCTGCGCGCATCCGGACGGCTGCCACTCGGGCGCGGTGCCCACGTTCGCCAGCGCGACCGTGGGCGCACGGCTCTGGCTGCTCATCGAGCACACCGGCACGTGGCCCTCGCACCTGGAGAATCTGACACTCCCCGAGGAGATCTCCGAGCTCGTACGGCGGGCCCTCGACCGCGGCGTCCGCCCCCAGCTGATCCGCCGCCCCGGAAGGCGCACCCGCTCGCGGGACCAAGGGATCCGTGTGCTAGTGGCCTACGGCAGCGGGCCCGATCCCTGGCTGGCCAGCGGCGTCATCGCAGGTCCTGACGATCTTGATCTGGACGCGCTGGTGGCCGGAGTGGTCCCGGAGTCCTGCATACTTGAAGACGAGCCGGTATTTCTGGTCTGCACGCACGCCAAGCGCAATGCGTGCTGCGCCCGCATTGGACTACCCCTCGCTCGTGAGCTGGCGGAAATTCTGCCGGACAGAGTGTGGGAAACGTCACACGTTGGCGGCGATCGCTACGCCGCCAACCTCGTGTGCTTGCCACACGGAATTTTCTACGGCAGCATGTCTCAGGCTGCTGCGATCGCAGCGGTAAACGCGTACCGGTCGGGCGAGGTCACCCTCGACCGTCTCCGGGGACGCGCAGGCATCCCTGAGCCATTGCAGGCCGTAGAGCATTTTGCCCGAGCCCATACGGGAGAGTGCTCGCTCGGCGCGGTGGCCGTGGAATCCTCCAGGTCGGACGGTGACGTCACCGAAGCCATTGTGCGCGTCGGCGACGTCCGGTTCCAGGTTGTGGTTGAGCCATCGGCGCTCCAAGCGCCGTGTGGTACGGCTTGCGCCGAGACGATCACCACCTACCGGCTGGTTTCGCTGGACAGGCTCGCGCCTGTGCGGTACGCCACGCCGGCTCTTACCTGATCACGGGAACATCACGGCTAACCCCTGCGTTGGAACAGTGACGCCGAAAGCGTCCAATGCGGCTCTATCAGCGAAATACCTCTCACGAAGGTGGTTTTCTCATGTCTCAGGTACGTCGGCAGCTCGCCCGCCCGCGCCCCAGCTGGGGTTGGCAGGATGATGCCGCGTGCCGGGGTGAGGACCTCGTGCTCTTCTTCGGCCCCGATGGGGAGCGGCAGCCCGAGCGTGACGTACGCGAGCGGAAGGCCAAGGCGATCTGCGCCGGTTGCCCGGTCCGCAGCGAGTGCCTTGACTACGCGCTGTCCCGTCCGGAGAAGTACGGCACGTGGGGCGGTCTCAACGAGGACGAGCGCGCCTCCGAGCGTCGCCGTCGTATGCGCCGCGCCGCCAGCGCCGGCATCTCCGCCGCCTGACACACCCGGCCACTTCCGCGTGATCACGCAGTTGTCCCGATGATCCGGGGCCCTGGCCTTCCATGCCCGTGGCCCCGGCGAACCCGGTCGGGACAACTGCCTGATCAGGCTGGAATGTCGTGCACGCCGATCCTGCGGCGGAACACCCAGTACGTCCACCCCTGGTAGAGCAGCACCAGCGGCAGGAAGATCACCGCGACCCACGTCATGATGCCCAGCGTCTTCGGCGTGGAGGCGGCGTTGATCACTGTCAGGCTGTATGCCGGGTTGAGCGTCGAGGGCAGCACGTTCGGGTAGAGCACCGCGAACAGGCTGATCACGGCCACGCCGATGGCGAGCGCCGACAGCCCGAACGCCCAGCCCTCCCGGCCTGCGGCCAACACCCCGAGCGCGCCCGCGAACGCCAGCGCGGCCACCCCGGCCACGACCGCCGTCACGGCGTTGCCGCCGTGGAACTGCGTCCACACCAGGAAGATCACGGCCAGCACCGCGGCCACCACGCCCGTCTTCAGCGCCAGCCCGCGGGCCCGCTGCCTGATCTCACCCTTGGTCTTCAGCGCCAGGAAGATCGCGCCGTGCGTGGCGAACAGCGTCAGCGTGACCAGCCCGCCGAGCAGCGCGTAGGGGTTGAGCAGATCCCAGAACGTGCCCACGTACTCGTGCCGGGCGTCCAGCTTCACGCCCCTGACGATGTTGCCGAAGGCCACGCCCCACAGCAGCGCCGGCACGACCGAGCCGAACACGATGGCCCTGTCCCACCCGGCATGCCACCGCTCTGAGTCCCGCTTGGCCCGGTACTCGAAGGCCACCCCGCGCAGGATCAGCGCCACCAGGATCAGCAGCAGCGCGAGATAGAACCCGCTGAACAGCGAGGCGTACCACTCCGGGAAGGCCGCGAACGTGGCGCCTCCCGCGGTGATCAGCCACACCTCGTTGCCGTCCCATACCGGCCCGATCGTGTTGATCATCACCCGGCGTTCCGTGTCGTCCCTGGCCAGGAGCGGCAGCAGCATCCCCACGCCGAAGTCGAACCCCTCGAGCACGAAGTAGCCGACCCACAGCACCGTGATCGCCACGAACCACACGTCGTTGAGCGTCATCGCCGTCCTCCTCAGTACGCGAAGGCCAGGGGGCCGCCGTCCTCGGGCACCTCGTCGGGCGGTGGGGCCTTCCTGCCGTACTTGATCATCAGGCCCAGCTCCACGACGGCGAGCGCGCCGTACAGCAGGGTGAAGACGATCAGCGAGAGCAGGACCGTGCCGGCCGAGACGGACGGCGAGACCCCCTGAACCGTCTTCATCTGCGAGAAGACGATCCACGGCTGGCGCGCCATCTCGGTGAAGATCCAGCCGAAGCTGTGCGCGAGCACCGGCAGCACGATCGACCAGACGGCCACCCGCCAGAACCAGCGCTTCTCAGGGAGCCTCCCGCGGCGGGTCACCCAGATAAGGACAAGCGCTACGAGCGCGGCCAG
The DNA here is from genome assembly GCF_044457685.1 of Nonomuraea sp. NPDC050536. Taxonomy (NCBI): domain Bacteria; kingdom Bacillati; phylum Actinomycetota; class Actinomycetes; order Streptosporangiales; family Streptosporangiaceae; genus Nonomuraea; species Nonomuraea sp. NPDC050536. Next base: position 743,487 of record NZ_JBITHD010000001.1, on the reverse strand, counting down.
CAGACCGAAACCAATCATGAGGCGGAAGCCCCAGTAGGCGATCGGGATGTAGGGGCGGTAGTCGCCGGGGCCGAATTTCTGCTGGTACTCGGCCTGCAGGTTGTTGATGCCCTGGACCTTGCCGTCGAAGGAGCCCGTGGCCAGGAACGACAGCAGGCCGGGGATGTCCAGCGAGTAGATGGGCTGGGTGCCGTCCAGTGTGCCGATGGTGAACAGGGAGAACGGCGCGGGCTGCGCGGTCTCGTAGAGCGCCTCGGCGGCGGCCATCTTCATCGGCTGGGTCTGGGTCATCGTCTTGGCCAGCTGGTCGCCCGACAGCAGCGCGCCGACCATGCCGATCAGCACGGCGATCGCGCCGAGCCGCATCGAGGGACGGAAGACGTCCAGGTCGCGCTTCCTGGCCAGGTGCCAGGCCGAGACCGCCATGAGGACGGCACCGCCCGACAGCCAGCAGGCGAGGATCGTGTGCGGGAACGCGGACAGCACGACCTTGTTGGTCAGCACGGCGCCGAAGTCGGTGAGCTCGGCCCGGCCGCCCGCCCGCTTGAAGCCGACCGGCCACTGCATGAAGGCGTTGGCGGCCAGGATGAAGTAGGCCGACACCGCGCTGCCGATCGCCACCACCCAGATGCAGGCCAGGTGAATCCCCTTCGGCAGCCGGTCCCAGCCGAAGATCCACAGCCCCAGGAACGTTGACTCCAGGAAGAAGGCCAGCAGCGCCTCCATGGCCAGGGGCGCGCCGAAGACGTCCCCCACGAACCTGGAGTAGGAGCTCCAGTTCATGCCGAACTGGAACTCCTGCACGATTCCCGTCACGACGCCCATGGCGAAGTTGATCAGGAAAAGCTTCCCCCAGAACTTCGTGGCCCGGCGATAGGAGGGGTTGCCGGTTCGTACCCAGATCGTGTGCAGGATGGCCACCAGCAGCGACATCCCTATCGTGATCGGCACGAACAGGAAGTGGTACACCGTGGTGACCCCGAACTGCCAGCGCGCGACATCCAACGCGTCCATGTCGATGACTCTAAGTTCATCGACAGACACGCATTGTCATGACACGCCCGGATCAGGCGATCAGGTCATCGAACTCCCCGTCCTTGGCACCAAGGACGAAAGCGGTCATTTCCGCCCGCGTGTAGACCAGCGCGGGTCCGTCGGGGAATCGGGAGTTTCGCATGGCCACCTCCCCCGTCGGCAGGGGAGCCACCTCGACACAGTTGCCGTTGGGGTTGCTCCACCTGCTCTTGCGCCAGACTACGGATAGCCGTCCGGCGGGCGTTCCGTTACGGAACTCATGCATGGACACGCTCCTTGCGCGCTTACAGATGCACGTGCATCGGTGGTTGCGAGCCGAGGATACGGGAGCGCAGTGATCGCCATATAGGTGATGACCAAAAATCCCTATATGGGGTGAATCACAGCTTCTCGAGGAACCGCCGCGTCTCTGCTGGGGATTCGGCCTGAATGCTCAGCCTGTCCATGACCTGCATGTAGTGCTCCGACTCGGCTGGCTTGTCCAGATAGAGGGCGCTGGTGAGCTGCTCCATGTAGACCACGTCCGGCAGTTCCCGCTCGGGGAAGCGCAGGATGGTGAACGGCCCGCCCGCCGCCGCGTGCCCGCCCCGGTCGAAGGGCATCAGCTGCACGGTGACGTTCGGCCTCGCGGTCATGTCCAGCAGGTGCTGGATCTGCTCGCGCATCACCTCCGGCCCGCCGCCGGGCGAGCGGCGCACGACGGCCTCGTCGATTACCGCCCAGAGCTTGAGCGGACGGTCGCCCACCAGCCGGTCCTGCCTGGTCATGCGCAGCTTGACGCGGCGCTCGATCTCCTCCTCGGGAGTGCGCTCGTGGGCCAGCCTGATCACGGCCCTGGCGTAGGCCGGCGACTGGAGCAGGCCGGGCATGAACTGGTTCTCGTAGGTGCGGATGACCGAGGCTGCGCCCTCCAGGCCGATGTAGACCTCGAACCAGCTCGGCAGCAGATCGCCGTACTTGTGCCACCAGCCGGGCGCGTTGGCCTGACGCGCCAGCTCGAGCAGCGGGGCCCGCTCGGCGGGGCTATGCACGCCGTACAGGGTGAGCAGGTCGGCGACGTCCCGCTCCTTGAAGCTGACCTGGCCCAGCTCCAGCCGGCTGATCTTGGCGTGGGAGGCCCGGATGGCGTACCCGGCGTCCTCCCGCGAAATACCCATCTCCGTGCGTAGCCGACGCAACTGGGTGCCCAGCAGTATCCGCAGCACCGTGGGGCTGCCCTGCGAGTAGCCCAGGATGTTACTCTCGGCACTCTCTGCTTTCACTCCGTGCTCCCAGGTCACCTGCACGTGCAGATGCGATTTGCATCTGTAAACTCGGAAAAGTCTTGCATCCGTAAGCATGCCCCGTAAAGATGGGCACTGGATCACCAGACCGCGCTTCGGGGGCCAGGATGACGACTTTCGACGCACGGCCGCAAGCCGCCACCGGGTCCGCTCCTCCAGGATGGCTTTCCTCCATTCTGCTGGACGGACGACCGAGCCCATGCGATGCGGTCTTCCCCTTCCATGAGCTCAGCACGTTCGAACCCACCGGTGTGGCCTCGGCCAGGAGGTTCGTGGGCTCGACGCTCACCGCGTGGGGCGGGGACGGCGTCGTGTTCGACGCGCAGCTCGTGGTGTCGGAGCTGGTCACCAACGCCATGCGGCACGGGGGCGGGGCGATCCAGCTGCGGCTGCTGTGTCACGGACCCGAGTACGCCTGTGTGGTCACCGATTTCAGCAAGGCCGCGCCCATCGCCAGTTCCCCGGACGTCTTCGCCGAATTCGGCCGCGGGTTGCGCCTCGTCGAAGCCCTCTCGCGAGCCTGGGGCTGGCTCACCCCCGCCGGGCCCCGCAAACTCGTCTGGGCCGTCCTCGTCTAGCCCTGGTTCAGGAGCGTGAGGACGTCCTTGTCGGTGAGCTGGTCGAAGTGGTCGTACCACTGGCCCACCGCGCGGAAGTCCGGCGGCGTCGCCAGCACCACCAACTCGTCGGCCTCCGCCCGCAGGGCCATGACGGTCTCTCGCGCACCCACCGGTACGGCGAGCGTCAACCTGCCCGGCCGGGCCACCACCACCGCCCGCAGCGCAGCCCTGGCGGTCCCGCCGGTGGCCAGCCCGTCGTCGACCACGATCACCTCACGACCGGTGAGATCGGGCAGGTCCCGCCCGCCCCGGTACACCTCGATCCGGCGGGCCAGCTCCCGCCGTTCCTGCTCCAGCACCCAGGCCACGGACTGCGGCGTCAGCCCCAGCCGCCGCAGCAGGTCGTGGTCGAACACCGGCTCCCCGCCCTCGGCGATCGCCCCCACGCCCAGCTCCGGGCTCGGCGGGTAGCCGATCTTCCTGGTCACGAGCACGTCGAGCACCCCGCCCAGCCGGTGCAGGATCGGCACGGCCACGGCCACGCCGCCCCTGGGCAGCGCCAGGATCACCGGGTCGCGCGCGAACAGCAGCCGCTCGGCGAGCAACGCGCCCGCCTCGGCCCGATCCGCGAACAGGTGCCCCATACACGGGAACTACCCATTCCCCACCACTTCCCCACCCCCGCCAACATCCCTCACCTCCCCAAACCCCCCACCGCCGCACGCCATCCCCACCGACCCTGCGCCCAAGGTCCCACAACGCGGGGACCCAAAAACGCGAGCACCCAAGGCAACACCCACACGCACGGCAGGCACGCCACGGTCCCCGAGTTGCCCGCCATACAAGGGCGCCGCCCACCTCCGCACCACACCCCGCCGACCCGGCGCCCAAGGCGCCAAAACGCGGAGCGCAAGGGCGCGAGCGCCCCGGGCAACCCCCGGACGCACGGCAGGCACGCCGCGGTTCTGGGTTGACCGCACGGGCCGAGGGGGGAGAGTCCTCGGCCCGGGGTGTGCGGCGGGGGGTGGCCCGGGGGCTGGGGGGGTTGGCTGCCGGGTGAGGGTGGGGTCAGGGGCGGTTGCGGTTGGCGCGGCGCATTTCCTTGTGGATGATCTTCCAGCGGTTCTGCTGCTCCTTGCGGAGGCGGGCGTCCGTGCGGCCGGCCATCCAGGCCGCCTCGCGTTGGAGCTTGCGCCAGCTCTCCAGGCGCCTCTCCGGAAGATCCCCCGTCTCCACCGCGGCCAGTACGGCGCAGCCGGGCTCGCCGGCATGGGCGCAGTCGGCGAAGCGGCAGGCCTGCGCGAGTTCCTCGATGTCGGAGAAGACCAGGTCCACGCCCTCCGTCATCTCGTAGAGGCCGACACGGCGGATGCCGGGCGTGTCGATGATCAGGCCACCGTCCGGCAGCGGGATGAGCTCACGGTGGACGGTCGTGTGACGGCCGCGCCCGTCGGCGGCGCGTACCTGCTGGGTGTCCATGACCGCCGACGTCGCCAGGGCGTTGACGAGGGTGGATTTGCCCGCCCCCGACGGCCCGAGGACGACCGCGGTGCGCGAACCCGCCAGGTAACCGCGCACGAGGTCCACCCCTTCGCCGAGGAACGAGGAGACCGCGTGCACGTCGACGCCGGGCGCGGCGGTGCGGACGTCGGCGAGCAGGTCGTCGAGGCCGCGTTCGAACAGGTCGGACTTGGTGACGAGCACGACGGGCGTGCCGCCGGACTCCCAGGCCAGCGCGACGAGCCGCTCGATGCGCCCGAGGTCGGCGAAGTCGGTGGCGTGCATGGACGGCTCGGCGACGAAGACCAGGTCCACGTTGGCGGCCAGGACCTGGCCCTGGCCGTCGCCGGACAGGCCGCCCCTGGAGTCGCGGCTGACGCCGCCGCGGACGAACGCGGACGTCCTGGGCAGCACGGCGTCGAGCTCGTAGCGGCCCTCGGGCAGCGCCTTCAGCGCCACCCAGTCGCCCACGCAGGGCAGCGCGACCGGGTCGTCGGCGGAGGCCCGCCGTACCCGCGCGCTGTACTTGACGTGGTACTGCCCGTCGGAGGCGATCACCTCGGCGGCGCCGCGGTCGACGCGGGCCACGCGGGCGGGCACGGTGAGAGAAGGCAGCTCGGCGTCCCGGGATTCGGTCCAGCCGAGCAGCGAAAGATCGTAGAGCAACGGAGGTAACACCCTTGGTTGAAGCCGGGTGTCTACACGGGCACCCGGAGGTTGATGGACGGCAGGCTGAACAGAACGACCCGCATAGTCCTCACCTCCCTGGTAGTGGTGCCGAGCAAGAACTTTATCCCAGCCCTCCGACAAGATCGCAATCGTATTTTTGAACCCATCGCGGGGCGCGGGCCGTACTCCCTGCCGAGACCAAGGGAAAGGGGAATGATGCGACTGAGCACCTGTCCCCCCGAGGGAGCCGCCCCCATGCGCTTACGCCACGAGGAAACCGCGGTGTCCGCGCTGTACAGGCAGTACCACGGGCCGCTGCTGGCCTTCGTCGTGCGCCTGACGGCCGGCGACCGGCAGTGGGCGGAGGACGTGGTGCAGGAGACCATGATCCGCGCCTGGCGCAGCTCCGACCAGCTCGACCCCGGCGCCTCGTCACTGATGCCGTGGCTCGCTACTGTGGCCAGACGGATCGTGATCGATGAGCGTCGGCGCAGGGATGCCCGGCCGAAGGAGTCAGGCGACGGCCCGCTGGAGAGCGTGCCGATGCCGGACGAGATGGAGGGTCTCCTGCACCAGGTGGTCGTCTCAGAAGCGCTGCAGGCCCTTTCACCCGCGCACAGGGAGATCCTCAACGAGACGATCCTGCGGGATCGGTCGGTGAACGAGGCGGCCGAGGTCCTGGGCATCCCCGTGGGCACGGTGAAGTCCCGGGTGTACTACGCGGTCCGCGCGCTGCGGATCGCCCTGGAGGAGAGAGGGGTGACGGCGTGAGCCAAGGAGTCGAGCACACCGACGTGGGCGCCTATGCCCTCGGGCTGCTGGAGGAGGACGACCGGCGGGCCTTCGAGGCGCACCTCTCGACCTGTGAGTCCTGCACGGCCGAGCTGGCGGAACTGTCGGGGGTGGCCACCGCGCTGACCGGCATGGGGCCGGTGGAGGAGGATCCGCTGCCCGAGGAGGACGTCCTCGACCTGCTGCGCAGGCGCAGGGCCGAGGCCAGGCGCAGCCGCAGGGGCACGATGGTGATCGCGGCGGCGGCCGCGGTGACGCTGCTGGCGTGCGGCATCACGATCGGCGCCCGCCTCGGCGGCGACACTCCCGGCACGGTCGCCGGCAGCGAGCACGCGGGCCATCTGGGTCCCGCCGAGCAGTTCTACGCCGAGGGCACTCCGGTGGAGGGCACGGGCGTGGACGGCGTGACGGGCGGGCTGGTGCTGGAGTCCAAGGGCTGGGGCACACACGCGGCGCTCAGGCTGGCGGGGGTGAAGGGGCCGCTGGAGTGCGAGCTGGTGGCGGTCTCCAGGTCCGGCCAGCGGAAGATCATGACCGGCTGGTCGGTGCCTCCTTCCGGGTACGGCGTGCCGGGGTCGCCCGATCCGCTCTACATGCACGGCGGCAGCCCGTGGCCGTTGCAGCAAATCGACCATTTCGAGGTCAATACCACGGCCGGTAAGACGCTACTTACCGTTAAAGCCTGAAATTTCGGTCGACGAGCCCTCCCGCCGCAGGTGGGAGGGCTTCTTCATGCCCCGCATCCCGCTTATGTGGATTTTTACGCATAAAACGCTTGAACCCCGCGGAACTCCGGTCCCGTACTGCCTGCCGTACCAGATCCGGAAGTATCCACCCAAGGGGTTAGAACAATGTCGATTTCCAAGCTCGCCCTCGCCGCCCTCGCCTCCGGTGTGATGATCCCCGCCGGCGTCGCCCATGCCGCCACCACGACCTCGGGTGACGAGGTCTACCTGGCCGCCGGCCTGCGCGGCGCCAACGAGGTGGGCGTCAAGGGCGACCCTGACGGCCGCTCGACCGTGGTGATCAAGATCAGCGGCGACCAGGTCACGTTCGCGATCCGCTGGAACAAGCTCGACCCGCCCACCGCCGGCCACATCCACCTGGGCGCCAAGGGCAGCAACGGCGACGTGAAGCTGGAGTTCTTCACCAAGCCGCTGCCCGACACCGTGCTCGGCGTGACCGGCACCGTCACCGCCACCCCCGACCTGGTCAAGGCGCTGACCGACGACCCGGGCGGCTTCTACGCCAACCTGCACGACGCCGCGCACCCCAAGGGCGCGCTCCGCGGCCAGTTCCACCGGCTGAGCAAGCCGGTCGACCTCAACGGCGTCCTGCACGGCAGCAACCAGGCCACGATCAACTCCCACGACGACGGCGCGCAGGAGGTGCAGGCGAACGACGGCAAGAAGCGCGGCGACCAGGACGGCAAGGCCACCTGGTGGCTGCGCCCGCTCGGCACCTCGATCGCCTACACCGCGTTCTGGGACGGCCTGTCGCCGGTCACCAACGGCCACCTGCACAAGGGCGTGGCGGGCGCGAACGGCCCGGTGGCCGTGGACCTGTTCGGCGCGCTGCCCGCCAACGTGACCGGCGTCGCCGGTGAGGCCCCCGCGCCGAAGCAGCTGGTCAGGCGCATCGCCAAGAACCCCGGCAACTGGTACACCAACCTGCACACCACCGAGTTCGACGGCGGCGCGGTGCGCGGGCAGCTGTCCGGCAAGCCGTTCACCCACCCGACCGCGGTGACGGCCGACGTGCTGCGCGGCGCGCAGATCTACGCCTGCACCAACGGCGCCTTCGCCCAGTTCGGCGTCTCGGCGAAGCTGCGCCGCGGCATCGACCACTCCTTCGTGCAGCCGGTCGCCGGGCCGCCGCAGTGGATCGCTCCAGACGGCAGCGCCGTGCGCGGCAAGCTCGTCACCAAGACCCCCAACGGCGACGGGAACATCCCCGAGCTGGTCCTGGACGCCACCCAGTCCGGCAAGCCGACCGGGCTGCTCTCGCACGCCACCCAGGTGCTGCGGCTCAACACGACCGGCGGCGTCGCCCCCGCGGGCGCCTGCAAGCCCGGCGCCAAAGTGTCCGTCCCCTACCGGGCCGACTATCTGTTCCTGAGCTAGGAGGGGTCTTCCGGCTTCGTCTCGACATGCGGCATGTACGGCGGGCCGCCGCCACCGCCACCCGCCGTACTCCGGCCGGCCCCTGTCCAGGGAGACGCTCCTCCGGTGATGCGGGGTTGCGCGCCGTTACGCCGCAAGGAGCCCGCGTCCACGGCCCCGGTTTCCCGCCGTACAGGGCGCCGACCTCCGCCGACCCACACCCCGCCGACCCGGCGCCTGAAAACCCCGCCGGAGCCCTCGCCGAGCACGACGACGGCGCCGGGGATGTGCCCCGGCGCCGTCGTGGCTGTTCGTTCGAGAATGCGTGGCCGGCCGTTCGAGAAGGGCTAGGACAGGCCGGGGGCGGGGAAGCGGGCGGTGAGCTCGCTGACCTCGCCGTGGACGCGGGTGATGACGTCCTCGGCGTCGCCCTTGGCCAGGGCCGTGACGACCTCGTCCATCCAGGCGCCGATCTGGCGCATCTCCGCCTCCCGCATGCCACGCGAGGTCACCGACGGCGTGCCGATGCGGATGCCCGACGGGTCGAAGGGCCTGCGCGGGTCGAAGGGGACGGTGTTGTAGTTCGTCTCCAGGCCGGCCCTGTCGAGCGCCTTGGCGGCGGGCTTGCCGGGCACGCCCTTGGAGGTCAGGTCGATGAGGATCAGGTGGTTGTCGGTGCCGCCGGAGACCAGGTCGAAGCCGCGGCTCGACAGCTCCTCGGCCAGCGCCTTGGCGTTGGCGACCACCTGGTGGGCGTAGGTCCTGAACTCCGGCTGCGCGGCCTCGTGCAGCGCGACCGCGATCGCGGCGGTGGTGTGGTTGTGCGGGCCGCCCTGCAGACCCGGAAAGACCGCCTTGTTCAGCAGGGTTGCCTTCTCGTCGTCATCGGCCATCAGCATGGCGCCGCGCGGGCCGCGCAGCGTCTTGTGCGTGGTGGTGGAGATGACGTCGGCGTGTCCGACCGGCGTCGGGTGGGCGCCACCCGCGACCAGGCCGGCGATGTGCGCGATGTCGGCGGCCAGGATCGCGCCGACCTCTCGGGCGATCTCGGCGAAGGCCGGGAAGTCGATGATGCGCGGGATGGCGGTGCCGCCGCAGAAGATCACCTTGGGCCGGTGCTCCAGGGCGAGCTCGCGGACCTGGTCCATGTCGGCGCGGCCGGTCTCCTTGCGCACGTTGTAGGCGACAGGCTTGAACCACTTGCCCGACACCGCCACGGGCGAGCCGTGGGTGAGGTGGCCGCCGGAGGACAGGTTCATGCCCATGAAGGTGTCGCCCGGCTGCATGAAGGCCAGGTAGATGGCCAGGTTGGCGGGCGAGCCCGAGTACGGCTGGACGTTGGCGTGGTTGACGCCGAACAGCGCCTTGGCCCGGTCGATGGCCAGGGTCTCGATCGGGTCGATGACCTGCTGGCCCTCGTAGTAGCGCTTGCCGGCGTAGCCCTCGGAGTACTTGTTGGTCAGGACCGTGCCGGTGGCCTCGAGCACCGCCTTGGAGACGTAGTTCTCCGAGGGGATCAGCTTGACCGTGTCGGCCTGGCGGCGTTCCTCGGCGCCGATGAGCTCGGCGATCTTCGGGTCGACGCTCTCGAGAGAAGACATTGCGCTCCTTACCCCTCCGCGAAGACCCAGGCGCACGGCCTCCGCCCCTTTCGCTTCCCGGTGGTCGGTCCCACCTTTGATGCGCCAGTCGCGACGTGTAGACCATAGCGGAACCCTCAGGGAGTGGCGCGACTCACTCCCGGCCACAACCGGTCCACTTCGGCGTTGAGTATCGCTCCTATCAGCACTGCCAGCGCGGTGATGTAGAGCCACAGCAGCAGCGCGATCGGCGCGGCGAGCGAGCCGTAGATCGACACGGGCGACACCCAGGCGGCCAGCACCGCCCGCAGCACCGCCGCGCAGACGATCCACAGGATCAGCGCCAGGATCGCCCCCGGCAGCTCCCGGTACCACTTCGTCCGCACCGGCACGCTGACGTGGTACAGCACGGTCAGGAACAGCACCGAGCCGATGATCACGACCGGCCAGTAGAGGATGTCGACCAGCACCCGGTAGTCGGCCGGGATCGCCTGTTTGAGCAGCGTCGGCCCGATGACCAGCACCGGCATCACGATGATGCCGATCACCAGCCCCACCAGGTACAGGCCGAACGACATCAGCCTGGTCCTGATGATGCCGCGCTCCTCCCCCAGCCCGTAGGCCACCGAGATGAGGTCCACGAAGACGTACAGCGCCCGCGAGCCGGACCACAGCGACAGCAGGAAGCCGAGCGAGATGATCGACACCTTGCTGGCGTTGTCGCTGAGCACGTCCGTGATGAGCGGCTTGACGACCTTGTTGACGGCCTCCTGGGTGAACAGGATGCCCGCCTGGTGCAGCACCCACTGCTCGGTCTGCCGTACGGTCGCCTCGCCCAGCCAGGTGCCGAGCTTGCCCAGCACCCCGATCAGCCCCAGCACGAACGGCGGCAGCGACAGCAGCGCGAAGAACGCCGCCTCGCCGGCCAGCCCCGTCACCCGGTAGTTGACCCCCGCGTTGGTGGCGGCGCGGACGATCGCCCATGACCGAGTGTCACGGACCCAGCTCAGCTGGGTCCGCGCCAGCGAGGCGAGCCTCTTGGAGGCTGCCTTCTTCGGCCTGCTAGGCGCATCGGTGGACGTCATGGCACCCAACGGTATTAGCAGTGACTCTTCGGGACAGCTTACGTCCCCAAGTGCCCTGCCCTAGTCTGCGTCGACGATGCGCGCCCCCAGCGGGAGCAGCGACACCGGGATCATCTTGAGGTTGGCGATGCCCAGCGGGATGCCGATGATCGAGATGAACAGCGGGATCGAGGTGACCACGTGCCCGATCGCGAGCCAGATGCCCGCCACGACGCACCAGATGATGTTGCCCAGCGCCGAGAACACGCCAGCGTCGGGGTCGCGGACGACCTCCCGCCCGAACGGCCACAGCGCGTAGGCCGCGATCCTGAACGACGCGATGCCGAACGGGATCGTGATGATCAGGATGCAGCAGATGATCCCCGCAACGGCGTAGCCGATGGCCAGCCACAGCCCTGCGAAGACCAGCCAGATGACGTTGAGGATTGTCCGCATGACTACAGCATGTCACCGTTCAGGCCGCCGACGTCATCCGGAATGGCCCTGATTCTTCCCTGGCGCCCTCCCCTTACCCGGCGGCCCCGCGAAGGCCTGCGCGATGGCCGTCCAGGCCTTCGCGGTCTCTCCCGTGACCTCGAGCGCGGTGTCGGCCAGGTGCGCCCGCTGGGTCACCAGCAGGCAGAAGTCCAGCATCGGCCCGCGCACCAGGTTCGCGGCGTCCTGCGGCCCCGCGCTCCACGCCTGCCCGTCCGGCATCACGAGCTCCACCCTGACCGGTTCCTGAGGCACCGGCAGGTTCCGTACGGCGAAGCCGTACGGCATGGCACGGAAACCGATCATCGCCACGTGCCTGAGCCTGGCCGTGGGCTCCCTGGTGACGCCGAGGGCGTCGGCCACGTCCTGGCCGTGCGCCCAGGTCTCCATCAGGCGGGCGGTGGCGAACGAGGCGGCCGACATGGGCGGGCCGTACCAGGGGATGCGCGTGCGGGCGTCCAGGCCGGCGAAGACCTCGACGAGGCGCGCCCGGGCCGAGGTGAACCACGCGTGCAGGTCCGCGGCGGGCATCGCGCGGTGCTCGGCCGCGATGTCGTCGGGCGAGGTGAGCCCGGCCGCCAGGAAGGCGTCGGGGTCGGTCACGGCGGTCCGGGCCGCGTCGTCGAACCACGCCAGATGGCTCACCTGGTCGCGGATCGCCCACCCCTCGGCGGGCGTGGCGGTTTCCCACTGTTCGGCGCGCAGCGGCCGCAGCAGGGCCTCCAGGGACGCGGTCTCCTCGCGCAGGTCGGCAACCAGTTCGGCGATGAGGTCCACGTCGACACCCTACGGTCGCGGAGGCCGACGGAACAATGATCTGCCGTCCGCGGTTCCGGCAAAACGCGATATGTTGCGTTTATGACTGACCCGGGCGAGCTGCGGGCCTCGGACGCAGAGCGAGAGGCCGTCGTCGAGCTGTTGCGCGAGGCCTCGGTGGAGGGGCGCCTGACGCTGAGCGAGCTGACCGAGAGGACGGAAGCCGCCTACAGCGCCAAGACCCACGCCGAGCTGGATCTCGTGACCCAGGACCTGCCGTCGGCGACGCGTCCGGCCGCGTCCACGGCCCCCAAGCCCCCAGGCGGGGCCTTCCAGCAGCAGCTGCAGCGGGCACGCAAGTGGTTCGTCGGCGTGCTCGGCGAGAACAAGCGGCGCGGCGCCTGGCGCATCGACGAGGAGATCGGCGCCACGGCCGTGCTCGGCGAGGTGGTGCTGGACCTGCGCGAGGCCGAGGTCCGCACGGACGTGGTGGACATCATGGCGATCGCGGTGCTGGGCAACGTGAAGATCATCGTGCCCGACGGCGTCTACGTGGACCTGGACGGCGTCGCGGTGCTCGGCGAGCGCAAGCTCGAGGTGGCCCAGGCGCCCCAGGGCATGAACGTGCCCGTCATCAGGATCCACGCCTACGCGATGCTGGGCGAGATCAAGATCCTCGGCGACTCTCGGGCCCAGCCGCTGCGGCGCGCGATGACGGCATGGCAGGAGCAGTGGAGGCAGCTGCACGGCGCCGACTGGCAGAGCATGCGCCGCGATCTGCACGCGGGCTGGCGCGAGGCGCGCAGGGAGATGCACGAGGAGTGGCGCGACTCGCGCCGCCAGATGCAGGAGGACCTGCGTGATGCCCGCCGCCGGCAGCGCAGGGACCGTCGCGGCTACTGACGCAACAGCCTGACCGCCCCGGGCGTCCCAGGGGCATGAAGTCCCTCACGGCTGCTGTCCTGCTCGCCACGCTGGTGTCCGGCCACGGCGGCGAGCCGGAGTCCTTCACGTTCACCACGACAGCGCCTTCCGTCCGTCTCGAGATGCGCTGTACGGCGGGACAGCACGCGCTGGCGTGGCTCAACGGCGCCCTGGTGATCAGCGCCCGCTGCCCCCGCGCGGTCTACGCGGGTACCGCCCGGCGGGGCGTCAACCGGGTCGTGGCGGCCGTCGTCCGCGCCCGGTCGGCGGGCACGGGCGAGCTGACCTCGCTGGAGGCCGACGAGCTGCTCGCCTGGTCGGTGCCCTACCCCTCCCGCTGGTCGATCACCGTGTTCCGGTGAACCTCAAGCAGCGGCAGCGGGCTGACGTAGTCGCGAAAGGACACGATGCGGCCGTCGCGGACCCTGATGACCTGGATGGGCCGACGCGCCCGCCGAGGGCGTCATCGAGCTGCTACGGCCCTGCTTCGAGAGTCTGGCCGGATCGTGAGAGCCGCCTCGTAGCGCTCGAGCAGCACCCGGACCAGCTCCGGCGCCACGCCGAGCACGTCCGCCGTCACGTCGGCCCCCGCGCTGTCGCGCACCTTGTCGGCGAAGTAGCCGGGCGCCAGCAGGTACGGCGCCACGGCCACCCGGGGCGCCCCCGCTCGCCGCAGCGCGGCCACGGCCTGCGCGGGCGTCGGCTCCGCCGCCGAGGCGTACGCCGCCCGCACCGCCCACCACCCGCGTTGCTCCCACGCGGCGGCCATGGTGGCGATCACCGCGTTGGCCCCCGCGTCGCTCGAACCCGCCGAGACCAGGACGACGGCCGTGTCAGGGTCGCCGGGCTCGACTCCCGCCTCTGCCAGGCGGCGCTCCAGCGCCGAGAGCATCAGCGGGTGCGGGCCGAGCGTGCTGCCGTAACGGACGCGCAGCCGCGGGTCGCGGGCCCGCAGTTCGTTGAGCGCCGCAGGCAGGTCGACCCGGCTGTGGTAGGCCTCGGTGAGCAGCAGGGGCAGCACCACGGCCTCCCCCAGCCCGTGCATGGCCTGCGCGAGGGCGGGCGCCGAGTGGTCCAGGTAGGCCACCCGCACGGGTAGGTCCTGCCTGGCCCGCCGTACCTCCTCGAGCAGGGCCTCCACCGTCGCGGCCGCGCGCGGATCGCGGGAGCCGTGCGCCACCGCGACCAGCGGCACCGGGTTCGCGGGCGGCGCGGGTGAATGCCCACCCGCGCCGCCCCGGAAGGGGCCCGTCCCGCCTGCCAACAGGTCGGGGCCTAGAGGTGAATGCCGCATTCGATCTTTCCCAGCCCGGACCAGCGGCCGCTGCGCGGGTCCTCGCCCTCGGCGACCTGGCGGGTGCACGGCGCGCAGCCGATCGACGGGTAGTTGTCGTAGTGCAGCGGGTTGATCAGCACCCCGTTGTCGGCGATGTAGTTGTCGACATCGTCCTGGGTCCAGGAGGCGATCGGGTTGACCTTGACCATCTGGCGCTTGGCGTCCCACTCGACGACCTTGGTGCCCGCGCGGGTGGGCGACTCGTCGCGGCGGATGCCGGAGAACCACGCCAGGTACGGCTCCAGGGCGCGGTTCAAAGGCTCCACTTTCCGCAAAAAGCAGCACAAATCGGGATTGCGTCCGAACAGCCGGGGTCCGAGGTCGCGGTCCTGTTCCTCGACGGTCCGCGACGGCGTCACGTTGACCACGTTGACGTCGTAGACCTGCTGGACGGCGTCACGCGTGCCGATCGTCTCCACGAAGTGGTAGCCCGTGTCGATGAACAGCACGTCCACGCCCGGCTTGACGCGGCTGACCAGGTCGATGAGCAGGGCGTCGCTCATCGAGGAGGTCAGGCACAGCCGGTCGCCGAACGTGGCCGCGGCCCAGCGGATGATCTCGCGGGCGGGCGCGTCCTCCAGGAAGATGGCCGCGGACTCGACGATGCCCTGCAGGTCGAGCGTGCCGCGCTGTTCTCTCAAGCCGTTCTCTATCTCAACGAGCGTCATATCTTCACTCCGATCCCCAGAAACTTGAGCTTGAAGGCGCGGGCGCACGAGCGGCAGTACCAGCCGCCGTCGCCCTCGTAGGGCTCCAGGTCCTCATCGCCGCAGTAGGGGCAGTGGAACGGGACGGCTCGCGTACTCATCGCAGGTCCGCCTCGTCCGCTCGCTGCACCCAATCGGCGAAGGACTCGCCCTCCTTCTTCTGGGAATCGAAGTTCCTGACGACCCGCTCGACGTAGTCGGGCAGGGCCTTGGCGGTGGTCTTGAGGCCGCGCACCTTGCGGCCGAAGTTGGCGTTCACGCCGAGCGAGCCGCCCAGGTGGATCTGGAAGCCCTCGACCTGCTCGCCGTTCTCGTCGACGACGAGCTGACCCTTCAGTCCGATGTCGGCGACCTGGATGCGGGCGCAGGAGTTGGGGCAGCCGTTGACGTTGATGGTCAGCGGCTCCTCGAAGTCCGGCAGGCGGGCCTCGAGCTCGTCGATCAGGTGGGCCGCGGCGGCCTTGGTCTCGACGATGGCCAGCTTGCAGAACTCGATCCCGGTGCACGCCATCGTCTGGCGGCGGAACGTGGACGGGTTGACCTGCAGGTCGTTGGCCTCCAGCTCGGCCACCAGGCTGTCGACCCGATCGGGCGCCACGTCGAGGATGACCAGCTTCTGCTCGACCGTGGTGCGCACCCTGGCCGAGCCGTGCCGCTCGGCGATGTCGGCGATCACGTGCAGGGCGTCACCGCTGAGGCGGCCGACCTTGGGCGCGAAGCCGACGTAGAAGTTGCCGTCCCTCTGCGGGAAGACGCCGACGTGGTCGCGGCGGTTGGCCCGGGGCAGCTCGGGCGCGGGGCCGTCGGGCAGCGGCTCCTTGACGTACTCGGTCTCGAGAACCTCGCGGAACTTCTCCGCGCCCCAGTCGTTGACCAGGAACTTGATCCGCGCCCGGTGGCGGAGGCGGCGGTAGCCGTAATCACGAAATATCCCGATAACGCCGCCGTAGACATCTCCGACCTGGTCGGGACGGACGAAAACCCCCAGGCGCTTGCCGAACATCGGGTTGGTCGACAGGCCGCCGCCCACCCACAGGTCGAAGCCCTTCTCCCCCTGCTCGTTGACCACGCCGACGAAGGCCACGTCGTTGATCTCGTGGACCGTGCAGTGCGCGGGGCAGCCGCTGATCGCCGACTTGAACTTGCGCGGCAGGTTGGAGTACGCCGGGTCGCCGATGAAACGCTCGTGCACCTCGCTGATCTGCTCGGTGGCGTCGATCACCTCGTCGGAGTCGATGCCGGCAAGCGGACAGCCGAGGATGACGCGGGGGGTGTCACCGCACGCCTCGGTGGTCGACAGGCCGACCGCCTCCAGGCGGGCCCAGATGTCGGGCACCGACTCGATCTCCACCCAGTGCAGCTGGATGTTCTGCCGATCGGTGACGTCGGCGGTGCCTCTGCCGTACTCGTTGCAGATGTCGGCGATGACCCGCAGCTGCTCCAGGCTGAGCTGGCCGCCGTCGATGCGGATGCGCAGCATGAAGTAGCGGTCGTCGAGCTCCTCCGGCTCCAGGATCGCCGTCTTGCCGCCGTCGATGCCGGGCTTGCGCTGGGTGTAGAGGCCGTACCAGCGCATCCGGCCGCGCAGGTCGGCGGGGTCGATGGAGTCGAAGCCCTGCTTGGAGTAGATGTCGATGATGCGCTGGCGGACGTTGAGCCCGTCGTCGTTCTTCTTGTTCTCTTCGTTCTTGTTCAGCGGCTCCCGGTAACCGAGAGCCCACTGACCTTCGCCGCGCGGGCGCTTGTGATGCCGGCTGGTAGGGGTGCTCATTGCGCGTCCTTCTGACTCATGGGGCGCGCGCAGGATTCCTCCTGCCTCGTCATCGAGTGCAGGGGTGCGGAGGAGGGTGCGACGCGCTCAGCTGGAAAGATGAGGGGGTTAGCGGGCGTCGCAACAGATGGCACTGCGGACACGCTGAAGGTCGACGTGGCGTCGACCGACGAGCATGGGGTCCGCTGGCATGTATCGAAGATACCTTGGTGTCCCCGGATGTCCAAGAAGGGGTCCAGCCATTGGACACCTAGCCCTGGCGGGGCCAGTCGAGCGCCGACTCCTGGGGCTCCTCCGCCTGCTGGTGCTGGCAGTCGCACCACGAGCCGCCGCGGCAGTCCTCGTGCCGATCGTCCTTGCAGCTCTGGCAGATCACGATCCCATTATTCACCCGCGGGCCCGGCTAGGCTCGGCACATGCACGAGGATGAGCTCTACCAGGCCGCGCTGGGCGGCGACCTGGCTGCCGTGAGCGATCTGCTCGCCCGCGGCGCCGACCCCAACCAGGCCACCTCGGACGGCCTGCCGCTGAGCGCGGCCGCCGCCAGGGACCACGCACCCGTCGCCGAGGCGCTGCTGGCCGCCGGTGCCGAGGTGAACGGCCGGGAGGGCGGCGGCTGGTCCGCCCTGCTGTGGGCCGCCGCCAACGGCTGCGCCGACACCGCCCGGGTCCTGATCGAGGCCGGGGCGAACCTCGACGAGGCCAACGAGGACGGCGACATCCCGCTGACGCTGGCCGCCAGGCGCGGCGCTCTCGGCGTGGTCCAGGCGCTGCTCGAGGCGGGCGCCGACGCCGGGAAGTACGACGGCGACGGCGACACCCCCTTGGAGAACGCGCTCGGCTGGGTGGGCGTGCACCTGGAGAACGCGCTCCTGGAGACCATCGCGAACGAGGGCTGGGACTACGTGGTGACCCGCCAGTTCGCCAGGGACGGCACCGAGCTGGTGACCGTGACCGGGCTGGCCCCCGACGACTCCACCCGCGAGGAGGTCCAGGCCCAGCGCGGCCACGCCGCCATCGCCACCCTGCTGGAGGAGGCGACGGACGTGCGGCCGCCGGTGGAGGAGCTGGTGGCCAGGGCGCTGGCCCACCGCGACACCGACGAGGACGCCGAGACCTGGTGGATCGTGGCCGACACGCTCGGCAGGCGCGCCGACGAGGAGACCTACGAGGCGCTCGGCAGGCTGTGCGTGAGCCAGGACGCGCGCGAGCGCGAGTTCGGCGTGGACGCCATCGCCCAGTTCGGCGTCACCAAGGACGCCAAGCCCTACCTGGAGCGCACGCTGCCGCTGCTGCAGCGTATGGCCACGACCGAGCCCAGCCCGCAGGTGCTCAGGTCCGTGCTGGCCGCGCTCGGCCACCAGGGCGATCCGCGCGCCTTCCCCCACGTCATGGACATCATCACGCAGGAGGGCCACACCCGCACGATGACCGACGCCATCGCGCTGGCCGACGTGCTGCAGCCCGGCAACGCCGAGGGGCTGGCGCTGCTGATCTCCATGACCACCGACGACTCCGACGAGGTGCGCGACTGGGCCACCGCGGGCCTGGCCGGTCTCGAGCTCGACACTCCCGAGGTACGGCAGGCGCTGGCGGACCGGCTCGACGACACGGATCTGCACACGGTGGCCGAGGCCACCCGCGGCCTGGCGGAACGTGGCGATTCCCGGGCCGAGCAGGGGGTCAAGCGGGTGCTGGCGGAGAGCGACGACGAGTACGCCAGGGAACTGGTCACCGAGGCGGCGGCCAAGCTCTCCGGAGGGTCCTAGCCGTCCCTGTGTCAGGGGCCGGACAGGGCAGGGGCCGTGCGCAGGACGTCGCGGGCGAGCGAGAGGTCGCCCGCGAGCTCGACGGGGATGGTGTCGTGGGTGCCGCGGCCGCCCAGCAGGAAGCAGAAGTCGACCACGTCAGCGGTGATGTGCGCCTCGGGCGTGCCGGCGGCGGTGTCGGACACGCCGAGAGGAACGTGCCAGTCGCCGCCGCCCGGTCCCGTGAGCGTGACCAGGATCGTGCGGCCCGTGCCGTCGAGGCCCGACAGCATCATCGTCCAGGGCAGCAGGCGGGTGCACAGGTCCGCGGTCGGGTGGATGTGCTCGGGGATCGGGTGCGGCAGGCGGACGTGGGCGGTCCTGGCGGCGTCGTCGGTGTGGATCCAGGTCTCCAGCGTCCTGGCCAGCAGTTGGTCGCCGAGCGGCGTCTCGATGCCGTCCACGGCCGCGGGCGTGGCGGGGTCGAGCTCGCTGACGTGCCGGCACAGGGCGTCGGCCTGCGCCCGCCAGTCGCGGCGGGTCTGCTCGGGACTGCGGTTGCGCTCGTGCGCCTGCACGTCGGCCGTACGGCCGGCCGCGTCGGCGGCGCGCAGCTCTGGTCCCAGCACGGGGGCGCCGACCGAGGCCGCGAGCAGGCCGTCCTTGGCGGCGAGATGGGCCACGAGCTCCTGCAGCGTCCAGCCTTCGACGATCACGCGGGACCAGTCCTCGTCGACCGCGGCGGCCAGCAGCGCGTCCATGGCGGCCACCCGGGCGGCGTACGGCTGCGCCCAGGCCGCGGTGGCGGCGGCGGGCCTGCGCCGCGCCCTGGCCCCGGCCAGCAGCTGCGGGCGCAGCGACCGCTCAGGCACGGCCGGCTCCTCCATCAGCGCGTCCAGGTAGAGACGCTCGACGGGCTCCATCACACCTCTTCCTCCGACAGCGCGTCCGCCAGGCGCCGCAGCGCCAGCCGGATGCGCGATTTGGCGGTGCCCTCGGGCACGCCCAGCTCCTCGCCCACCTGCCGGTAGGTCCTGCCCCCGAAGTAAGCCAGCTCGACGGCCTGGCGCAGGCTGTCGGGTAACTCCGTCACCGCCTGCCGCACCCGCTTGGCCTCGTCGGCGGCCAGCACGTTCTCCTCCAGCCTGGCCGGCTCGGGCTCGAACAGGCGGGGCCCGAGCGCCGACACGCGGCGGCGCTCCTCGGCACGGACGTGGTCGACCGCGCGCCTGTGCGCGATCGTGGCCAGCCAGGCGCGCAACGTGCCGCGTTCCGGGTCGTAGGCCAGCGGCCGCTCCCAGAAGACCAGGAACACCTCCTGGGTGATGTCCTCGGCGATCACTCGGTCCCTGGTGACGCGCAGGGCCAAGCCGAAGATCAGCGAGGAGAGCCGATCGTAGACCTCCCCGAGTGCGGACTCGTCACCGCCGACCACCCGCTGGTGCAGCAGGCGGTCGTCGTACGGTGCCTCCACTGGCACCACGCTCCCGTGATCCGGACCAAGGCGGCGGGTGCGCCGCGACCCGAGCATGTCATTATTCGCCGGAAAAGTTGAGGCGGATGACGAACGTCACGCCATTTCCGAAATCGCCTGGCGCAGCGTGGATGCGCCACGCCCGCAGGGGTGAGGCGGGGTCCCGAGGCAGCTCGCGCGATATGTTCGTGACTGGAGCGCAAGCCGATGAAGGGACAGCCGCCATGGCCACCACCCGTACCGCTACCACGCAGTGGAAGGGTGCCCTGCTCGACGGGTCGGGCACCGTCTCGCTCGACACCTCGGGCGTCGGCACCTTCGAGGTCTCCTGGGCTTCGCGAGCCGAGGCCGCCAACGGCAAGACCTCCCCGGAGGAGCTGATCGCCGCCGCGCACTCCTCCTGCTTCTCGATGGCCCTGTCGCATGGCCTGGCCGGCGCGGGCACGCCGCCCGAGTCGCTGCAGACCAGCGCTGACGTGACCTTCCAGCCGGGCGAGGGCATCACGGGCATCGCGCTCAGCGTGAAGGGCCACGTGCCCGGCATCACGGCCGAGCAGTTCCAGCAGGCCGCCGAGACCGCGAAGGCCAACTGCCCGGTCAGCAAAGCCCTGACGGGCACGACGATCACGCTGACGGCCGAACTGCTGTAGCGGGAACGCGATCGCGTGCGACAATTGGGTCACATGCGCGAGGTCTGGCCGGGCGAGCCCTATCCACTCGGCGGCACCTGGGACGGCGTGGGCACCAGTTTCTCGGTGTTCTCCGAGGTCGCCGAGCGGGTCGAGCTGTGCCTGTTCGGGGATGACGGCTCCGAGGAGCGCGTCGACCTGCCCGAAGTCGACGGCTTCGTCTGGCATGGCTACCTGCCGGGCATCATGCCGGGCCAGCGGTACGGCTACCGCGTCCACGGACCCTACGAACCGGCCAGGGGACACCGGTGCAACCCGGCCAAGCTGCTGCTCGACCCGTACGCCAAGGCGATCGACGGCGAGCTGGTGTGGAACGAGGCGCTGTTCCCCTACCGCTTCACCCGGCCCGAGGCGTCGAACACCGAAGACAGCGCGCCCTTCATGCCGAAGAACGTGGTGATCAACCCGTTCTTCGACTGGGGCAACGATCGGGCGCCGCGCACGCCGTACCACCAGACCGTGATCTACGAGGCGCACGTGCGCGGGATGACGATGCGGCACCCGGCGGTGCCCGAGGAGCAGCGCGGGACGTACGCCGCGATCGGGCATCCGGCGATCATCGACCACCTGCTGTCGCTGGGTGTGACGGCCGTCGAGCTGATGCCGGTGCACCACTTCATGCCCGAGCACTTCCTGGTGGCGCGCGGGCTGACGAACTACTGGGGCTACAACACGATGGCCTACCTGGCGCCGCACGCGGGCTACTCCAGCTCGGGGACCCGCGGCGAGCAGGTGCTGGAGTTCAAGGCCATGGTGCGGGCGCTGCACGAGGCGGGCATCGAGGTCATCCTGGACGTGGTCTACAACCACACGGCCGAGGGCGACCACATGGGGCCCACGCTGGGCTTCCGCGGGATCGACAACGCCGCCTACTACCGGCTGCACGACGGCGACCGGCGCTACTACCTCGACTACACCGGGTGCGGAAACTCGCTGAACGTCCGCTCGCCGCACGCGCTGCAGCTGATCATGGACTCGCTGCGGTACTGGGTGCTCGACATGCACGTCGACGGGTTCCGCTTCGACCTGGCGGCGGCGCTGGCCCGCGAGCTGCACGACGTGGACCGGCTGTCGGCGTTCTTCGACCTCATCCAGCAGGATCCGGTCATCTCGCAGGTCAAGCTGATCGCCGAGCCCTGGGACGTGGGGCCGGGCGGCTACCAGGTCGGTAACTTCCCCCCGTTGTGGACGGAGTGGAACGGGAAGTTCCGCGACACCGTGCGCGACTTCTGGCGGGGGACGGGCTCGGCGCTGCCGGAGTTCGCCTCCCGGCTGACCGGCTCGGCCGACCTGTACGCCACCTCGGGCCGCCGCCCCGTCGCCTCGATCAACTTCGTGACCTGCCACGACGGCTTCACCCTCGCGGACCTGGTCTCCTACGACCGCAAGCACAACGAGGCCAACAGCGAGGACAACCGCGACGGCACCGACGACAACCGCTCGTGGAACTGCGGCGTCGAGGGCCCGGTGGAGGACCCGGAGATCGTCCGGCTGCGTCACAGGCAGCGGCGCAACTTCCTGACCACGCTGTTCCTGTCGCAGGGCGTGCCGATGCTGTCCCACGGCGACGAGCTGGGCCGCACCCAGCGGGGCAACAACAACGCCTACTGCCAGGACAACGAGATCGCCTGGATCGACTGGTCGATGCTGCGCACCGAGTCGGACCTGCTGGAGTTCGTCCGGTCGCTTTCGCGGCTGCGCCGTGACCACCCGGTCTTCCAGCGCCGCCGCTTCTTCCACGGCGGCTCCTCCGACGGCGGCAAACGCGACCTGGTCTGGCTCACGCCCGCCGGCGCGGAGATGACGGCCGGCGACTGGCACACCGGCTACGCCAAGTCGCTCATGGTCTACCTGAACGGCGAGGCCATCACGGAGCCTGGGCCACGCGGGGAGCCGATCACCGACGACTCGTTCCTCATGCTCATCAACGCCCACCACGAGGACCTGACGTTCACCCTGCCTGGCCCCGAGTTCGGTCCCACCTGGATCCCGATCCTCGACACCAACGACGACACCTTCCAGGCAGGCCCGTTCCCCGACGACCACTGGTCGCCCGGCTCCCTGGTGGCGGTCACTTCCCGCAGCATCCAGCTCCTTCGCAGCCCTCTCCCCTAGCCCGCTGCCGCTGGGGTCCGTGCGTGCCCGCTCCAGGAGCGAGTCGTCACGGCGGCCGGCCATGCGTCACCTGAGGAGCGTCTCCCTGGACGGGGCCCGGCCGAAGTGCGGCGGGTGGCGGTGGGGTGGCTTGCCGTACAGCTGAAAGAGGGGGGCCTGTCAGGCGACCGGGGTGGGCAGGAAGGTGGCGATGGCCTCGGCGAGGGCGTCGGTGTGGCTGAGGTAGAGGTCGTGGCCGGCGCCGGGGATCGTGACGAGGCGCGTGTGCGGCCGGCGGGCGATCATCTCGGGTGCGCGAGGGGCGACGGGGCTGGCGCCCCCCACCACCAGGAGGGCGGGCTGCGGGCTGGAGGTCCAGTCGTCCCACCAGGACCCGGCGATGCCGCGTTTGGTGGCGCGGATGTCCTCGGCGTTCCACAGGAAGCCCCAGCCGCGCTCGTCCTCGAAGGCGCTCTCCAGGAAGTGTCCTGGCACGTCCGTGGAGACCACCCGCTTGAGCGCCTGCTCGAGCTGGGTGAGGCTGGCGAAGCGGTCGGGCAGCTCGTCGAGCCAGGGGTCGGTGAACGCGCCCGCCTCGGCGGGGAAGTCGATGGCCACGAACGACTCCACCAGCTCGGGACGGCGGGCCGCCAGCTGGTAGGCGTTGATCGCGCCGAGTGAGTGGCCGACGATCGTGACCGGCGCGAGGTCCAGCGCCTCGATGAAGGCGGCGGCGTCGGCGAGGAAGCCCTCGCGCGAGTAGTCACCCGGCTTGTCCGACAGGCCGTGGCCGCGCTGGTCGGGCGCGATGACGCGACGGCCGAGGCGCTCGGCGAGCGGCATGAAGGAACGGCCACGGCCGAAGGCGCCGTGCAGGGCGAGGATCGGGCGGCCGGGACCGCCGGAGTCGACGAAGGAGAGGCGGACACCGTGTGGCGTGGAGACGAAGCTCATGGCGATGACACTAATCGAGACTCTCGAATCGAGTCACCTCTTTTCGAGAGTCGATAGGATCAGGGCATGCAGCTAGCTCCGGGGATCCAGGTCGCCGTCACCGACCGTCACGGCGGTGTCAGCCGCCCGCCGTACGGCTCGCGCAACCTCGGCGGGCTGGTCGGCGACGACCCGGAGGCCGTGCGCGCCAACCGCGAGGACGTGGCGCGGGAGCTGGGCGTGCGGGCGATCGTGTTCATGCGCCAGGTGCACAGCGCGGAGGTCGCCTACGTGAGCGAGCCGTTCGGGACCGAGGCACCGCCGCTGGACGGCGTGTTCACCAGCGAGCCGAGGCTGGCGCTGGCCTCCCTGGGCGCCGACTGCCCGGCGGTGCTGGTGGGCGACCCCGAGGCCCGGATCGTGGGCGCCGCGCACTCGGGGCGGCCCGGCACCGAGGCGGGCATCGCCACCGCCCTGGTCGAGGCCATGGCCGCCAAGGGCGCGGATCCGGCGCGGATGGTCGCGCTGGTCGGCCCCGGCGCCTGCGGGCGCTGCTACGAGGTGCCCGCCGACCTGCGCGAGCGGGTGGCCGCGGCGGTCCCCGAGACGTTCTCGACCACCTCGTGGGACACGCCGGCGCTCGACCTGCGTGCGGGCATCGAGGCGCAGCTGCGTGCGGCGGGCGTGGCGCAGGTCCGGCACGACGCGCGGTGCACGATCGAGTCGGCAGAGCTCTACTCCCACCGCCGCGAGCAGCCCGGCGGCCGCTTCGCCGGGCTCATCTGGCTCGGCTAGCCGCTCCGGCGGCCCAGCGCGAACACCAGGTTCACCAGCACGATCCCCAGCCAGATGATCAGGAAGGGCCGCTCGGATCCACCCGAGACGGCGATCGCGATCGTGCCGAGCGTGCCGAGCGACATCGAGACGATCGCCAGCGCCAGCCTCAGTCCGTCGGCCGTCTTCTGCCGCTTGTCCAGCGCCTTGGGGTTGGCCGTGGCCAGGCGTTCGTCGACCCGCCGGTCGACCTCCTTGCCCATCCTGTCGAGGAACGACTCGACGACGGCGTCCTCGTAGTCGGGGCCCAGTTCGCGGCGGGCCGAGACCGCGGCCCTTAACTCATCACCGGTGCTCATGGATCGAGGCTACCTGGCGAGGATGTCCTCGAGCTCGTAGGAAACCGGGCGCTCGAGCTGCTCGTAGGTGCACGACTCGGGCGTGCGGTCGGGACGCCAGCGCCGCCACTGCGCGGTGTGGCGGAACCGGTCGCCCTCCATCTGGTCGTAGGCCACCTCGATCACCAGCTCGGGCCGCAGCGGGGTGAACGACAGGTCCTTCTTGGCGTTCCACCGCGAGACCGCGCCGGGCACCCGCTGCCCGCCCCGGGCGGGGCCCGCCGCGGGCTGGCCGATGGTGGCCGCGGCCTGCTCGGCCCAGTGGCCCCACGGGTGCTCGCCCAGCTCGGCGATGTAGGGCCGCAACTCCTCCATCAGCTCGGCCCTGCGCGCCATCGGGAAGGAGGCCGCCACCCCGACGTGGTGCAGCTTGCCGTCGGGCCCGTACAGGCCGAGCAGGATCGAGCCGATGATCGGCCCGGTCTTGTGCTCGCGGAATCCGGCGATCACCACGTCGGCGGTGCGCTCGTGCTTGACCTTGAACATCGTGCGCTTGTCCGGCACGTAGGGCTGGTCGCCCGGCTTGACGATGATCCCGTCGAGCCCGGCGCCCTCGAACATCTCGAACCACTCCTCGGCCTGGGAGTCGTTCGTCGTGACGGGTGTCAGCCTGATCGACCCGCCCTTCTCCGGGAACATCCCCTCCAGGCGCTCCCGCCGCTCGGCGAAGGGCGCCTCCATGAACGACTCGTCCCCCAGCGCCAGCAGGTCGAAGGCGACGAACGAGGCCGGGGTCTGCTCGGCGAGCATGTTCACCCGCGAGGCCGCAGGATGGATGCGCTGCTGCAGCGCGTCGAAGTCGAGGTGGCTGCCCCGCGGCAGCACGATCTCCCCGTCGACCACGCACTTGTCCGGCAGCTCCGCCTTGACCGCTTCCACCAGCTCGGGGAAGTAGCGCGTGAACGGCCGCTCGTTGCGGCTGCCGAGGAAGACCTCGTCGCCGTCGCGGAAGATGATGCAGCGGAAGCCGTCCCACTTCGGCTCGTAGAACAGCGTGCCGTCCTGCTTGGGCATGGCCTTGACGGCCTTGGCCAGCATCGGCGCCACGGGCGGCAGCACCGGCAGGTCGAGCCGGAGTTCCTCGTCATCCATCGGCCAGCTCCCTCGTGTACGCGCAGAAGAGGACGCCCTCCTCCTCCAGAACCTGCCGCAGGCCCAGCTTCACCTGCGCGGACTCGCCGTTCAGTATCCGTGCCGCGCCGCCGCCCACCAGCATCGGGCTGGTCGACACGCACAGCTCGTCGATCAGGTCCGCGGCGGCCAGCTGCCCGTTGAGGCGCGGCCCGCCCTCGCACAGCACCCGGGTCAGCCCCCGGTCGTGCAACTCCCGTACGGCGAGCGTCATGTCCACCCGCTCGTCGCCCGCCACGATCACGTCGGCCATCCGGGCGGCGTCCTCGCGCCGGTCGGCGGGCGCGGCCTCGCAGGTGATGACGATGGTCCGCGCCTCCGCCTGGGTGAACAGCGGGCTGCCCAGGTCGAGGTCGAGCCGCCGGGTGACGACCGCGATCGGCGGGGCCGCGGGCCGGCCCGCGCGCAGCACCTTCCAGGACTCGCGCGGCTTGGCCGGGCCGTATCCCTCGGTGCGGACGGTCGCGGCCCCGGCCACGATAACGTCGGCCAGCCCGCGCAGCACTCCGAAGATGCGCCGGTCGCCCTTGCTGGACAGGCCGCCGGACAGGCCCTTCACCCAGGCGGCGCCGTCGGCGCTGGCCACCATGTTGACCCGCAGCCAGGGCCGCCCCGCGGGGTAGGCATAGGCCAGCTCGATGTCCGGGTTGTCCTGTATGTCGGGATGGATGCGGCGCACCCCTCTACCTTGGCACACGGCTCCGACACTCAGCGCTTGAAGGCAGATATAGCACTTTGGTACATCCCCATGACGTACGTGGAGAGATGTGCATAACGTGGCACCAGGGATCAGGGACTACAGGGAGGCCCAGTGGGTCTGGCCACTGCCGTGACGTGGTTGTTCACCGCGCTGGTCGGGATCTACCTGCTCTATCTGTGGCTGTCGGGCGGCGGGCTGCGACAACAGGCGACGAAGGTGACCCGGTTCCCGGTCACCCTGATCTTCTCCCATCCCGCGCTGGCCGTGACCGGGCTGGGGTGCTGGGTGGCGTTCCTGCTGACCGGCAGCAAGGTGCTGGCCTGGGTGTCGTTCGGGGTGCTCGCCTCGGCGGCGCTGCTCGGGTTCACCATGTTCACCCGGTGGCTGGGCGGCGGGCGGCACGCCAGGGGGGCCGAGCGGCGCTTCCCCGTGCTCGCCGTACTGCTGCACGGCCTGGCGGGGGTGGCCACCTTCGTGCTGGTGCTGCTCACGGCGAGCGTGGCGCGCAGCCTGTGAGTGCTGCTGTACGGCAAGGCCGCCCCATCGCCAGTCGCCATACTTCGGCCGGGCCCTGTCCAGGGAGACGCTCCTCCGGTGATGCGGGGCCGGCCGCCGTTACGACTCGCTCCTTGAGCGGGCGGGACAGTAGTTGAGAAATCGATTACCCGGAGTTTACGGATATATCTTGACGATCCGCAGGAGTTGCGAGAAAACGATTTCCAGAAGCCTGTCCGCCTCGAGAATGCGAACCGCTCCATGAAGAGGTTGTTCAGCGTCAGCGTGCTCTGCGCGCTCCTGGTCTCGTCCCTGATCTGCTTACCCGCCGCGGCCGCGCCGTGGCCGGCCCCGGAGACCGACCTCGCCTGGCCCACCGCCGGCACCTTCGACCACGTGTGGAACCCGGGCAGAGGCACGTACAACGGAAGGGAGGGACAGCTCTACATCAACGACCACACCCTCATCTACGACGGCTTGAAATGGCACCTGTTCGGCATCACCGGGGTGGCGGACCCGGCGGATCCCGACGGCGAGGACCAGCTCATTCACGCCACCGCCACGAACCTGGCCGGGCCGTGGCACATGGAGCCCGACGTCCTCACCAATCCCGATGCCTACGGCGAGAGCCACGTGTGGGCCCCGCACGTGGTCAAGAACGGCGGCACGTACGTCATGTTCTACGCCGCGGGCAGCGCGGACAGCGCCAAGATCAAGTACGCCACGTCCACGGACCTGTGGAACTGGCACCGGGAAGGGATCGCGTTCACGGACGGCGCCGAGGCCAGGGACCCGATGGTCACGTGGATCGACGGCCAGTGGGTGATCTACTACACCACGACCACGACGGGCGGCGTCGGCAACTACGCGGTCGCCTACCGGACCAGTCCCGACCTGAAGTCCTGGAGCCCCCGGCACATCGCCTACAGCGACCCCGTGGTCGGCTGGGTGTACGAGCTCACCGAGTCGCCGTTCGTGGTGCAGCGGGACGGCTGGTGGTACCTGTTCATCGGCCCGCGCGGCGGCTACGCCGGCACCGACGTCTACCGCAGCCGCAGCCCCTACAACTTCTCGATCAACGACTACGCGGGGCACGTCAACGCGCACGCCGCCGAGGTCGTCCAGGACGGCGCCTCCTGGTGGGTCACCGGAGCCGGCTGGTTCCAGCAGGGGCTGTGGCTGGCCCCGCTGACGTGGTCGCCCGATCCGCAGCTGTGGCAGAGCGCGCAAAACCCGGCCGTCGCCGCGAACGCCGACGGCAGGCTCGAGGCCTTCGTCATGGAGCCGGGCAGCAACAACCTGTACCACCGCTGGCAGACCGCGCCGAGTGGGTCCTGGAGCGGGTGGGAGAGGTTCGGCGACTCGGCCGGAGCCGTGCCGACCGTCGCGCGCAACGCCGACGGCCGCCTGGAGGTGTTCGCGCTCAGCCCCGGCGGGACGGGCATCTACCACCGCCTGCAGACCGCGCCGAGCGGCGGGTGGGGCGACTGGGCTCCCTTCGGCGGCCCAGCGGGCGCGGCGCCGGTGGTCGGCCAGAACGCGGACGGCCGCCTGGAGGTCTTCGCCCTCGGCCCCGCGGGCAGCGGCCTCTTCCACCGCTGGCAGACGGCGCCCAGCGGCGGGTGGAGTGACTGGGCCTCCTTCGGCGGTCCCGCGGGCGGGCCGCCGACCGTCGGGCGCAACGCCGACGGCAGGCTCGAAGTCTTCGCCCTGGCGCCCGGCGGCGCCTCCATCGCCAACCGGCACCAACTCGCGCCGAACGGCGGGTGGAGCGACTGGGACGGCGCCTTCGGTCCCACCGCCGCGGGTTGCTCGCCCACGCTGGCGAGCAACGCCGACGGGCGCCTCGAACTGCTGGCTCTCGGGCCCGAGGGGCGCGGCGTCTTCGACCGCCACCAGACGGCGCCGAACAGCGGCTGGAGCCCCTGGGCCTCCTTCGGCCAGTGGGCCGCCGGCCTGCCCTGCGCCGGTCCGTACTGATCCTTCTCCGGCGGGCCGCGTTCCTCACGCGGCCCGCCGTCTTCCTGTACGGCAAGCTTCCTGTACGGCAAGCCGCCCCCGGGCCCGTCGGGGGAGACGCAGCCGCCGACTGTGGTCACCGCATTGATCGCCTACCGGGGGGCATACCGGGCCCGGTATCGGCCTGGATCTCGGCCGGATCGTCCACCCGACCGCAGTGGGCGCACACCGTCTGCTGGGTGATTCCGGCGCCGCACACCGAGTGGGTGTAGAGGATCGGCGGCTCCCCGTCGGTCGCCCACTGGTCGCCCCATTCGGTGAGCGCGACCAGCGCGGGCACGAGCGCCCGCCCCTTGTCGGTCAGCAGGTACTCATACAGTTCGGGCTGCTCGGAGTACTTGTGGCGCCGCATGATCCCGGCCTGGACGAAGCCGTCGAGCCGGGACTGGAGGACGTTGGTCGCGATGCCCAGGCTGCGCTGGAAGTCGCTGTAGCGGGTGGCCCCCGCGAACAGGGCGTCGCGAACGATCAGCAGGCTCCAGCGTTCGCCGATCACCTCCAGGGAACGTGCGATCGAGCACACCTGTGTGTCGTAGCTCTTTCCCAGCATGCGCCCCAGTCTACCGAAGGCACTTGCGTCATGAAAGCGCCTAACGTTAAGGTGACTTGCATGATGCAAGCTCCCCAGAATTTCACCACCACTTTTACGGTGGACCGGACTCCCCACGAAGCATTCGAGGCCATCACCAACGTTGGCGGCTGGTGGTCGCAAGAGGTCGAGGGCGTCACCGACCAGGTCGGCGGCGAGTTCTACCACCGCTACAAGGACGTCCACCGCAGCACGATCCGCGTCACGGAACTCGTGCCCGGCCGGAAGGTCGCATGGCGCGTCCTGGACAACTACTTCAACTTCATCGAAGACCAGGCCGAATGGAAGGACACCGAGATCGTCTTCGAGATCTCGGAAAAGGACGGCGGCGCCGAGGTCCGCTTCACCCACGTGGGCCTGGTTCCGCAGTACGAGTGCTACGACGTGTGCTCCAACGCGTGGGGTGGCTACCTCGGTGGCAGCCTGCGGAACCTGATCAACACAGGGAAGGGGCAACCCAACCCGAAAGAGGACGGGGACGCCCCGGCCCACCAGCACACCGCCACTGTGCTGCGCGCCAAGCGCTGGGCCACCAGCCTGGCCGGCACCGAGTCAAGGAGCGCCTGAGATGACCGCGATCACAGGAAAGATCGTCCTGATCACCGGCGCCAACCGAGGTATCGGGCGGGCACTGCTCGACGAAGCCCTGCGCAGGGGCGCCCAGCAGGTGTACGCCGGCACGCGCGCCCCCTTCGCCCACCCGGACGAACGGGTCACACCCCTGCTGCTTGACGTGACCGACGCGGCACAGACGCAGCAGGCCGCCCAGAAGGTCCCCGCGCTCGACATTCTCGTCAACAACGCCGGCGTGTCGCTCTACGACGATCTCAACGAGCGTGCCGTGCTCGAACGCCACCTGGCCGTCAACCTCTTCGGCACCCACGGCGTGACACAGGCCTTCCTGCCCCTGCTGACCCGTGCGCGAGGTGCCATCGTCAACAACCTGTCCTTGGCGGCCCTCGCCCCGCTGCCGGTCGTCCCGGCCTACTCGATCTCGAAGGCGGCCGCGTTCTCCCTGACTCAGGCACAGCGGGCACTTCTCGCCGGCCAGGGGGTAAAGGTCCACGCCGTCTTCATCGGCCCGACCGACACCGACATGTCTCGCGAGTTCGACGTCCCGAAGGCCTCGCCGCAATCGGTCGCGCGAGCCATCTTCGACGGCGTGGAGAACCAGGAGGAAGACATCTTCCCCGACGCCATGTCACAGACCATGGCCTCAGGCTGGCAGGGGAGTGCGGCCAAGGCGCTGGAGCGCGAGTTCGCCGCCATCGCGGCAGCGGAGCCCACCGAGTCCCACGCGTGAATCATCGGTACGCGAGCCGGCACCGGCCCGCGTACCCGTCACGCTCGGACCCGGCGCGGGACTCCCCCACCCCTCCGGCAGTGGGACCGCAACCACATCCGGCCGCCACAGCGCGGAAGTCACTTCCCAGAGCCATTCCATCGACGACGAGGAGAACTGAAATGATCACCCCAAAACCCGGCAGCATCCTTCTTGGCACGACCCGGCCCGCGGAACTGCGTGACTGGTACCGCAGGGCGCTCGCCCCAGGACACCAGGGCGAAGGCCCGATCGATCTCGGCGGCTTCCTGCTGGTCATCGATCGGCGCGACGACGTCGATGCGAAGAACAACGAGCCGGGCCGAATGATCCTCAACTTCCACGTCGACGACTTCGACGCCGTCGAGGCGCAGCTGCGGGAGGCCGGCGTGGACTGGCTCGTCCCCGCCGAGGATCGCCCTTCCGGCCGCTTCGCAACGTTCACCGACCCCGACGGAAACCACCTCCAGATCATCCAGTTCAACCAGCACCCCTAGCCCAGACACCGCCGCCCACAACCCATACCCGCCCAGCCCCCACGGCCCGCCGCCCCCCACCTCACACCGACTCGCCGACCCGGCGCCTGGGCAGGGCGGGAAGCGGCAAGGCCTCGCGACCGGGGCCAGGACCGGTCCGCACGCTCCTCGCTCGCGACCAGCCTGACCGCCGTAAAGGGGCGCCGGCCTCCACCGCACACCGTCTCGCCGACCCGGCGCCTGGGCAGGGCGGGAAGCGGCGGGGCCTGGTGGCGGGGTTTGGGTGGGTTCTGTTTGGGGAGGCGGGGCTGTGGTGAGGCGTGGGTGTGGGGGGCCAGGGCTCCGGGCTAGGCCGGTATGCGTGGGTTCGATGAACGTCGCGTGCGCTTGGGGGGTGGGGTGGGTTAGTCGTCGGCTAGGACGAGCATGATGTGTTCGTTTTCGCCGTGGCGGATCATGCCGGTGCGGCAGAAGCCGCAGCGCTCCAGGAGGCGGACCGAGCCGGTGTTGCCCTCGAAGGGGTCGGCGTAGAGGGGGCGGGCCTTCTCCAGGTGCAGGAAGAGCTGGAGCGCCTCGGTGCCGATCCCGCGGCCCCAGTATTCGCGGCCGAACCAGTAGCCCACGAAGCGCTTGCCCTCCTCCCACCAGGCCACCAGGTTGCCGGCCGTCTCGCCGCCGACCGTGACCGTCTGGACGAAGACCTCGGGGTCGCCGAGGATCCTCTCGGCCCAGTGGGTCATGAACCGGTCGCGCTCACGGGGTGCGAACATCGACCTCTTGGTGGCCTCGGGGTCGTTCTCCTGCTGGTAGAACACCTCGAGATCGTCCTGCTCGACGTCTCTCAGCCGCACTTCTTCTCCCATGGCATCCGAGTGTGGCAGGAGTCACCGACACTTTGGCCGACCGGGGTGCGCCTACCGAGCGGAGGCAAGCAAGCATATGCTTGGGCGCGTGACTGAGTATCGCAACCTCATCGGCGGCAGGCTCACGACGGCACGCGACGGCAGGACCCTGGAATCGGTGAACCCGGCCACCGGCGAGCCGTGGGCGACGATCCCGAGAAGCGGTCCCGAGGACGCCGAGGACGCCGTCGCCAAAGCGGCCGCGGCCTTCCCGAAGTGGGCGGCGATGCCCGCGCTCGGCAGGGCGTACTTCCTGCGCAAGGTGGCCGAGGTCTTCGCGGCGAACGCCGAGGAGCTGGCCAGGCTGGAGACCCGCGACAACGGCAGGATCCTGCGCGACACGCTCAAGCGGGACCTGCCCGGCATGACGCACCTGTGGACGCTGGCCGCGGGCCAGTGCCTGGAGGCCGTCAAGGGCGAGACGGTCATCCTGGGCCCCGACGCGCTGGGGATGACGCGGCGCGAGCCGTACGGCGTGGCCCTGTGCATCATCCCGTGGAACTCCCCCATCTCGACGTTCTCCGCCAAGGCGGCGTTCGCGCTGGCGGCGGGCAACACGGTGATCGTCAAGCCGGCCGAGCAGGCGTCCGCGTCGGTGCTGCGGCTGGGCGAACTGCTGGCGGAGGTCTTCCCGCCCGGCGTGCTCAACATCGTCAGCGGCCTGGGCGAGGAGGTCGGCGAGGCGCTGGTGCGGCACCGCGGCGTGCACAAGATCAGCCTGACGGGATCCACGGAGACGGGCCTGGCCATCACGCGCGCCGCCGGGATCAAGCCGCTGACGTTCGAGCTGGGCGGCAAGTCGCCGAACATCGTCTTCCCCGACGCCGACCTGGACGCCGCCGCCCAGGGAGTGACGGTCAACTCGATCTACACGGGCAACGCCGGCCAGGTCTGCGTGGCAGGCTCCCGCATCCTCATCCACCGCCAGGTCTGGGATGAGATGATCGGAAAAATCCAGGATATAGCGGCGAATATCCGGATCGGCGACCCGCTCGACCTCGACACCGAGATGGGCCCCATCGTCTCCAGAGGCCAGTACGACAGGGTGACCGGATACCTGGAGCTGGCCGAGAAGGAGGGCGCCGAGAAGGTCTTCGGCGGCACCCACGGTGCCGAGGTCGTGCCCGGGATGCCGGGCGGCTACTGGGTCTCTCCCACCCTGTACACCGCGACCGACAACGCGCTGCGGGTCTGTCAGGAGGAGATCTTCGGGCCCGTCGCGGTCGCCATCCCGTTCGACACCGACGACGAGGCCCTGACGATCTCCAACGACTCCGCCTACGGCCTGGCCGCCGGGCTCTGGACCAGGAACCTGTCCAGAGCCCACCGCTTCGTGCGGGACCTGCAGAGCGGCACCGTCTGGGTGAACACCTTCCGCCAGATGCCGCCCGGCCTGCCGTTCGGGGGCGTCAAGGACAGCGGCTACGGCCATGACTCCGTCCTGCAGTACACCAGGGAGAAAGCGGCGATCATCCAGACTTAGTCCGATAGATTCCCCTCTATGAGCGAGGAGATCACGGAGGCGGCGGCCCAGTCCCGCGCCTCCGTGCTGCGCAGCCGCGCCGAATCCTACGTCGCGCTGGGCAGGTACGAGGCGGCCGTCTCCGACCTGACCGAGGCGATCGGCCTGATCCCCGACAACGCCCGCGCGTGGCGGCTGCGCGGCGAGAGCCACCGGCTGATCGGCCGCTATGAGGCCGCGCTCACCGACTTCGACGAGGCGATCAGGCTGGAGCCCGACAGTTCCTACGCGCTCGGCTCCCGCGGGCAGACCCTGGCTTCACTCGGCCGCTTGGAGGAGGCCATGGCCGACTACGACCACGCGCTGCTGCTGGCGCCCGAGTCGCCGTGGATCCTGGAGGCCCGCGCCAACGCGCTGGCGGACCTGGACCGGTTCGAGGACGCGCTGGACGAGCACGCCAAGATCATCGCGATGAACGAGACGCTGGCCTACTCCTGGCTGGCCAGGGGCGACCTCTACCAGCGGATGCACCTGTACTCCGAGGCCGTCGACGACTACGGCAGGGCCCTGGAGGCCGATCCCGAGTACGCCAGGGCCTTCGCCCGCAGGGGCGACGCGCTGCGCATGATGGAGCGCTACCCGGAGGCCCTGGCCGACCTGACCCGCGCGCTGGAACTGGACCCGGACAACGAGCGCGCGCTGGCCGTCCGCGGCGCGGTCCGCAGCGAGCTGGGCGACAACGACAGCGCGCTGAAGGACCTCGACCGCGCGATCGAGCTGGCCCCCGACTATGTCTGGGCCTACCGCGTGCGCGGCGAGATCCTCCAGGAGCTCGAGCGCCACGAGGACGCCGTCGCCGACTTCACCCGGGCCCTGGACCTGGAGTTCGGCGAGTCCTAGCGGCGGGTACGGCGTGCTTCCCCCGATCCGTGGACCGGGGGAAGCCCGATCACCGGCCCGGCCGCCACATGGGCCAGAACAGTGTCCCGTCCGGCAGGGCGAACGGCTCGCGGGCCTGGTAGCCGTGGCGGGCGTACAGGTCGCGGCTCTTCGGGTGGCTGGCCTCCAGGTAGGCGGCCGTCCCGCCGAGCGCCGCGTGGTGGTGCTCCAGCAGCGCGCTGCCGATGCCCCGGCCCTGACGGTCCGGGTGGACCGCCAGGAACGCCAGGTGGTGGTGCGGCTCGGCCGGGTGGTTGGCCTCGAACAGCTTGTCCAGCAGTTGGAAGCGCTCGAGGCAGTCGCCGGTGGCGGCCGCCAGCCGCGCTTCGTAGTCCGCCGGCTCCGGCACCGGCCCGGTCACGGGGAACCAGACCGCGGCGGCGGGGCCCTCGTCGACCACGTCTACCTGGCCGTGCTCGAGCGCGTGTTCGACGAGGATGCGGAAGTCGGCCGTGATGATCCGGTGGCGGCGCTCGGGCTCGGGTACGAGGTAGGCGGTCGCCCGCATCGGCAGGAACGCGGTGGCGACCAGCTCCGCCACGGACTGCGCCTCGCCGGGCTCCGCCCGCCGGATCATCATTGGGCGGCCGCCTTGGCGCCCATCCCGACCAGGGAGTACACGCTCGGCTGGCCGTACCGCAGGAACAGCGCCCACCCGGCGCCGAGCAGCGCGACGACCGCGTAGACCAGCGGCAGGACCCAGGTGAGCGGGTCGCCCTTGGGCACGCCGAGCAGCGCGTCGAAGTTCGTCACGCCGAGCCAGACCATCACTCCCAGCGCGACCGCGGCCGGGACCGGGGCGACGAGGCGGCGCAGGGCGCTCTCGCCGCTCGGCTGCCTGACGAAGAACACGATGATCGCCAGGGACGTGACGAAGATCAGCAGCAGCACGCCGAACCCGCCGAACGCGCCGCCGTAGAAGAACAGCTGGACCAGCGGGTCGAGCCCGAAGATGGCGTAGACGGCGATCACGATCAGCCCGATGAGGCTCTGCGTGGCCGAGCCCACCACCGGCGCGCCCGAGCGGATCCCGGTGCGGCCGAAGAAGGCGGGCAGCACCCGCTCGCGGCCGAGGGCGAAGAAGTAGCGGGCCGTGGTGTTGTGGAAGGAGATCATCGCGGCGAACACGCTGGTGACGAACAGGACGCGGGCGATGTCCACCACGACGCCGCCGAGGTGCGCGGCCGCGAGGTTGAAGATGGTCTCGGCCTGCTCCTTCCTGGCGACGTCCACGATCTTCGACGGGCCGGTGGCGACCGTCATCGCCCACGACGACAGGGCGTACAGGCCGGCGATGATGGCCACCGACGAATACGTGGCGGTCGGGACGGTCCTGCGCGGATCGCGGCTCTCCTCCGAGAACACCACCGACGACTCGAACCCGACGAAGCCCAGCGTGGCGATGACCAGCAGCGCGCCCACCCCGGGTACGAACAGCTCGCCGGGCGACAGCGTGGCCACCGACACGCCCTCGGGACCCGGGTTCGCCACGTCGGCGAGGTCGAAGAGCAGGATGACCGCGACCTCGGCGGTCAGCAGGATGGCCAGCAGCCGGCCGTTGATGTCGACGCGCATCATGCCCAGGACGCCGACCAGCACCCAGGCCACCAGCGAGACCGTCCACCACGGCGGCGAGACGCCGGCCCACCGCTCGATGAGCGGCACCGCGGCGGTGCCGAGCGCGCCGTACAGGCCGACCTGCAGCGCGTTGTAGGCGACCAGGGCCACCCAGGCGCCGGCGATGCCCACGGGCCTGCCGATGCCGCGGCTGATGTAGGTGTAGAAGGCGCCGGCGTTGGCCATGTGCCGGGCCATCGCCACGTAGCCGACCGCGAACACGGCCAGCACCACGCCCACCACGAGGAAGGCGATCGGCAGGCCCGTGATGCCGGTCACGGCGTATCCGGTGGTGATCACTCCGGCGACCACGGTGAGTGGCGCGGCGGCCGACAACACGAAGTACACCACGGAGGGGGCGCCGAGCCGGTCCGCGGCGAGCGCGCCGGCGATCGGGTCTTGCTGGGGTTGCATCGCGTTCCTTTCTGGGGGGTTCGTCCGGAAGCTTCAGGTGCGATACGTCAGTACGGCGTCGCCGACGGCGGCGCCGAGGTGCTTGGCCAGGTCGCTGAGCGCGGGCGGCATCGCGGCCAGGACCGTGGTCAGGTAGCGGCGTGCGGTGCGCCGTTCCGCGGGGTCGTCGACCACCGTGTCCGTTATGCCGCAGGCGTCGACGAGCGCCGCCAGGGCCATGTCGAACGGCGTCATCGGCTGGCCGCGGACGAGCGCCATTCGGAGCCTGGTCGCCGGCCAAACGGCCCGACCGAAATCATCCGAAAAATAGCGACTCTGGCGATTTTTGAGGAGCTTTGGCGTTTCCTTTCGCATAAATCCGGCATTAAGGAGCCGTCCGGAAACATCGTCAACGGAGCGTTGCGCGAGATACGCCAGCCACGTCCGCACGTCGGTGTGCTGCGGCGAGGCCAGCATGTCGGTGATCACCCGGTCGGACACAGGCTCACCCACCTGCCGCCGGTCGACGGGATGCAGCTGGGCGCCGCGCACAGCGACCCTGTTGTCCATGACCAGCTCCCCGATCAGGGCACCCGCCAGACCCAACGCGACACCGTGCCCGTGCAGGCGCGGCCTCCCCGAGCCCGTCGTATCCCACGCGACCAGGAAGAATTCATCGGCCAGCACCCGATTCTCCCTTGAATAGGCCTGTCGATAAAGCCCCCGAATCGGTCGGCCAATATGCAGCGACCGCTTTATATGGATATTCCCGGGCTGAACCTACTATGAAATCAGGGGCCCCATGACGACGGTCCCGCCTCTGGAGATGAACCGAATATCGTTCTAGGGTCTCCTCATGGGCATCGGGTTGACCTGGGAGCACAGAACGCTGGCCGAATCCGTGCGCGGGCGGGCGGCGCGCGGCGAGGTGGACGTGCTGAGCCTGCACGTGCCTGAGGAGTACGGCGGGGAAGGCCATGGGCTCCTCGAGCTGTGCGTGGCGCTGGAGGTGCTCGGCGAGCTCCGGGTCTCAGGGGCGTACCTGCCGGCCCTCATCGCCTCCGCGGCGATCGCCTGGCCGCCCGGCGACCCGTTTACCGAGGACATCCCGCGGGGCCTCGGCAGCGGCGCGCTGACGGCGGCGGTCGCCCTCGGCCCGTCGGGCCAGGCGCTGGGGAGCCACGAGGCCGACCTGTTCCTGGTGCCCGTGGACGGCGGGTGGGCCCTGCTCGACCCGGACGACGTCGAGGCGGAACCCGTCGAGGGGGTCGATCTGGACCGGGCGCTGTGCTCGGTGCGGGTCAGGGCCGTGCCCGACGAGCGGTCGCTGGGGCCGGTGCCGGTGAGGGAGCTGGCCGCCGTGCTGCTGGGCGCCGAGGCGTGCGGGCTGGCCGCCTGGGCGGTCGGCACCGCGACGGACTACGCCAAGGTGCGCGAGCAGTTCGGCCGCCCGATCGGCCAGTTCCAGGGCGTCAAGCACCGCGTCGCCGCCGCCCTGGTCCGGCTGGAGCAGGCCCGCGCCGCCGTCTGGGACGCGGCTCGCGCCCTGGACCCCCAGCGGCCCGCCGGCGCAGTCGAGCCGTCAGACGAGGTACGGCTGGCCGCGGCGGTGGCCGCGGTGCTCGGCCCCGACGCGGCCGTGGGGTGCGCCCAGGACGCGATCCAGGTGCTCGGCGGGATCGGCTACACCTTCGAGCACGAGGCCCACCGCTACTACCGGCGGGCGCTGAGTGACCGGATGCTGGCGGGCGACCCCGGCGCGTGGGCCGGGGAGGTGACGCGGCTGGCGCTGGCCGGCGTGCGCAGGGACATGGAGCCCGACCTGCCGGCCGAGGCCGCGGGCATCAGGGACGAGATCCGCGCGCACGCCGCCGAACTGGCCGCCGAGCAGCCACTGGCCAGGCTGGGCCGCTTCGCCACGGAGGGCTGGATCATGCCGTACCTGCCCAAGCCGTGGGGCCGCGGTGCCTCGCCGCTCGAGCAGTACGTGATCCACCAGGAGTTCCGCGAGCTCAAGCGCCCCAACCTGGGCATCGCCGCCTGGGCGGTCCCCTCGATCGTCAAGTACGGCACGCCGGAGCAGCAGGAGCGCTTCCTGCCGAAGACGTTCACCGGCGAGATCGTGTGGTGCCAGCTGTTCAGCGAGCCCGGCGCGGGCTCGGACCTGGCCGGGCTGACGACCAAGGCGACCAGGGTGGAGGGCGGCTGGTCGATCAGCGGTCAGAAGATCTGGACGTCGCTGGCCCAGTACGCGCACTGGGGCATCTGCCTGGCCAGGACCAGCCCGGACAGGCCCAAGCACGAGGGCATCACGTACTTCCTGGTGGACATGAAGGGTCGCGGCGTCACCGTCAGGCCGCTGAAGGAGATCAACGGGGAGGAGATCTTCAACGAGGTCTTCCTCGACGACGTGTTCGTGCCCGACGACCTCGTGGTGGGCGAGGTGGACCAGGGCTGGAAGGTGGCCCGCGACACGCTCTCCCACGAGCGGGTGGCGCTCGGCGACTCGTGGGGACCCGGATCGCAGCACACCGACATGATCCGACTGATCCAGAAAATTCAGGACATCAGCCCTGCGCAGCACGAGCAGGCCGGACGTTACTGGGCGGAGGGGCAGGCCATCTCCGCGCTCGGCCTGCGGGTCACGCTGTCGCAGCTGGCCGGCGCCGACCCGGGACCGGCCTCGAGCGTGCGCAAGCTGCTCGGCATGCGCCACGCCCAGGCCATCTCGGAGTTCTGCTGGTCGCTGGCGCCGGCGGACCGGTACTGGAACCGGATGATCCTCACCACCCGGGCCTTCACCATCGGCGGCGGCACCACCGAGGTCCAGTTGAACATCATCGCCGAGCGCGCGCTCGGCCTGCCGCGTGACCCGTGATCAGCTCTTGAGGTAGACCGGCGCCGCCAGGTGGGCGTAGACGATCGTGTTCTCCCGGTAGCTGTGCGCCGCCGGGTCGAAGCTGCCGCCGCAGGTGATCACCCGCAGGCCCGGGTAGGACAGCTTGCCGTACACCTTCCTGGTGGGGAAGGTGCTCTTCGGGGTGTGCTCGACCTTGTCGACCACGAAGACGGCGACCGAGCGGTCGGCGCGCAGCACCTGGATCTGGGCGCCGCGCTTGACGTTGCGCAGGTACTCGAAGACGGCCGGCCCGCTCTTGGTATCCAGGTGCCCGGTGATCACGGCAGCGCCGCGCTGGCCGGGCACGGGGCCGTAGCGGTACCAGCCGGCCAGGTTCGAGGGGGAGAACGGCGGGTTCTGGATGGCGCCGCCCGCGTCCAGACCCAGCTCCATGAGCGGCGCCGCCACCCCGATCGACGGGATGTAGACGGCGTAGGGCTGGGCGGCGGTCATCGGGGCGGCCACGTGGGCCAGGCGCAGGTTCTTGGGGAGGTTCAGCGTGGGGGCCGTCCGCTGGGTCATCGGCGACGGCTCGGGCGGCTCGTCACCGCCGCCGCCGATGATGCCGGTCATGCCCATGAGGATGAGCGAGACCCCGGCCAGCGACACCGCGCCGGCCCCGGCCAGGATCAGCTTGTGACCCACCTACGCTTTCCTGCGCCGCAAGGCGTAGCCGGTCAGCCCGCCGCCGGCCAGCAGCGCCGTGCCGCCCACGGTGAACGGCCACACGGTCGTGCCCTGCGCCAGCCATCCGCCGCCGGTCTCCGGGTGGCCCTGCGGCACCTGATGCTCGTCCTGGTCGACCGGCTTCCACGGGTGGTCGTCCTGCTTGTGCTCCTGCGGCGGGCCCTCGGGGCCCTGCGACCAGGAGTCCTGCGGCTCGGGCCGGCCGCCCGGGGTGCTGTCCAGCGGGTTGGGCAGCTTCAGGTCGGGCAGCTGCAGCCCGCGATCGGCCTGGGTATCGCACGGCAGCAGCGGCAGCAGGCACGAGTCGCCGGCCTGTGCGTTGGCCGTGCCGATGCCGATGCTCAGCCCGCCCACCACGAAGGCCGTCAAGGCTCCGGCGGCTGCCAGTCGTCGCGCTCTTGCCATATCCAGGCTCCCGAATCGGTTTGTCGCGCCCGAGGTAGGAAGCGAGCCTTGCGAACTATTAGACCGAGAGTCAAGTAATGTGACCAAAGCGAAATCAGTTGATTACTCCCTGGCTTTGGAGGGCTGGACCCGCTTCGGTTCGCCCGGCATCTTGGGGTAGTTCGGGGGATAGGGCATGTCACCGCGATCGTCCTTCTCGTACCACTCCAGCAGGGTGTCCAGCGTGTAGGCGTGGTCGTCGATCGCGGCGTGCACGTCGCCCAGCTCGGCGAAGCGGGCGGGCACGGTGCGGATGTCGAAGTCGCGCGGGTCGGCGTCCTCCAGCTCCTGCCAGGTCAGCGGCGTCGAGACGGGCGCCTCCGGCTTGGCGCGGATCGAGTAGGCGCTGACCACGGTGCGGTCGCGGGCGTTCTGGTTGTAGTCGATGAACACGCGCTCGCCCCGCTCCTCCTTCCACCACGCCGTGGTGACCAGGTCGGGGTCCTTGGCCTCGATGGCCCGCGCCAGCGCGATGCCCGCGTGCCGTACCTCGACGAAGTCCCAGCGCGGCTGGATGCGGACGGCGATGTGCACGCCTCGGTTGCCCGAGGTCTTCACGAACCCGGTCAGGCCCGCCTCCTCCAGCACCTCGCGCGCCAGGAACGCGGTCCTGCGCGCGTGGTCGAAGGGCGTGTCGGGATGCGGGTCGATGTCGATGCGCAGCTCGTCGGGGCGTTCCACGTCGGCGGCGCGCACCTGCCAGGGGTGGAAGTCGATGGTGCCCAGGTTGGCGGCCCAGGCGATCGCGGCCACCTCGGTCACGCGCAGCGAGTCGGCCTTGCGTCCGCTCGGGAAGGTGACCGTCACGGTCTGCAGCCAGTCGGGATACTTGGGCGGCATCCGCTTCTGGTAGATCGCGTCGGTCTGCACGCCGTCGGGGTGGCGCTTGAGGTTCGTCGGCCGGTCCCTCAGCGCGCGCAGCGCCCCGTCCCCGACGGCCACGTAGTACTCGACCAGCTCACGCTTGGTGGCGCCGATCCCAGGAAAGTACACCTTGTCGGGGTTGGTGACCTTGACGGTCCTCTCCCCCACTTCCAGCTCTATGTACGGCGATGCCATGCCCCCGAACCTACCCCGCCCCCAAGATCATCCTCTTGTCCAGCAGGCCCTCGACCGAAGTGCGGCGGGCGGACGGTGCCGGCAGCCTCGCCGGACAAGCAAGATCATAAATAAGCTCGGGGTGGGTCCGGGCGGAGCACCTGGTGGCGGGACCAGGGCTCGACGCGCCGGACCACTAGACCATGCGCCCTCCGCCGTTCCGGGCGCTGGCGCGTCGCCCGGCCGGCCTGTGTGACCGCCGGCGGCGCCAGCACGGGCGTGGGCTGTGCCGCTCGGGCGATCCGGCGATGATCTCACCCCTTTGCAGGGAGCTATGGCGCCCCCATGCCTACAAAGACGCGAAATCACCCCAGAATGGATGCTTCCCCCTGCGGAGATCTCTTTTTGCCGGGATCTCGTAGGCTGGAGGCATGGACAAGGTGGTCAAGAGCGAGGCCGAATGGCGGGTCCAGCTCTCTCCCGAGGAGTTCCACGTGCTCAGGGAGGCAGGCACCGAACGGCCCTTCACCGGCGAGTACGTCGACACCAAGGACGAGGGTGTCTACGTCTGCCGCGCGTGCGGGGCCGAACTGTTCCGCTCCGATACGAAGTTCGAGTCACACTGCGGGTGGCCGAGCTTCTTCGAGCCGTCGGAGTCGGACGCCGTGCGGTTGATCGAGGACCGCAGCCACGGCATGGCCCGCACCGAGGTGCGCTGTGCCCGCTGCGACTCGCACCTGGGTCACGTCTTCCACGGCGAGGGCTACGCCACGCCCACCGACGACCGCTACTGCATCAACTCGATCTCCCTGCGGATGAACCGGGCGGGCTGAGGCCCGGTCACCGGGGTTCCGGGTCCGTGAGGCGGCAGTTCGTGTCGGACGGGCCGATGACGTTGGCCAGCACCGGGTTGCCGTTGTCGCCGTATTCGGCCTGGACGAACACGATGGGCTCCTCGACGCCCTCCTGGCGCAGGTACTCCAGGCCGCGCTCGCACAGCGTGACGGCCTCCGCCGAGTTGTGCGCCGATTCCGGCAGGTCGGTGTAGAGGCGCAGGTAGCCGCCGACGGTCCTGATCTCCTTGAGCCGGCCGGCCGCCTTGTCGTTCCAGTGCGTGCGGAAGTACTCGGCCGCCTTCTGGTCGGTGTCCCTGGACGGCCCGTCGGCGCGCTTCTCCGACTCGGCGTTGGCCTGCATGTCGCCCGACGGCTGCTGCGCCTGCGAGGCGGCCTGCGCCTGCGGTGCGATCTGCGAGACGGTCGGCGCCGGGCCTGACATCAGCCCGGTTCGAAGGGGCTCGGCATGCCGCGTGCTCACGGCCACCAGAGCCGCCGCCACCAGCGCGAACGCCGTGGCCAGTACCCACCCCCAGGGTCCTCGCGACTTCTTGCGGCGCCGCCCCCGCCGCCTCGGGCCCTTCTCCACCCCGCGCCCCCTGGAACGTGCCATGCCGATTTCCCCCGATTGTGACAAACGGGAAAGATCAAATCCGATGGATGCGGAAGTTGGGTCTCGGGTCTTGCCCGCCGTACCGCCGCGCTAGCAAGCTGTGCGGGTGCAGGGGGACGAGATCCTGAGATGCCGTGATCTCAAGAAGGCGTTCGGCGACCTCGTCGCCGTCGACGGCGTGAGCTTCACGATCTCCGCCGGAGAGACCTACGGCCTGCTCGGGCCGAACGGCGCCGGCAAGACCACCACGATCTCGATGATCGCCGGCGTCCTGGCCAGGGACTCCGGCGAGATCCTGGTGGCCGGCCGCCCACACGACACCGTCAGCACCTGGGGCAAGGCCAGGATCGGCTACGTCCCGCAGGAGCTGGCCCTCTACCCCGACCTCAGCGCCCGGGAGAATTTACGCTTCTTCGCCCGCCTGTACGGCATGGGCCGCGCCGAGGCCCGCACCCGGGTGGCCGAGGTGCTGGAGGTCGTCGGCCTGACCGAGCGGGCGGGCGACCCGGTCAGCCAGTACTCGGGCGGCATGAAGCGCCGGCTCAACATCGGCGCGGGCCTGCTGCACCGACCGCCGCTGCTGATCCTGGACGAGCCCACGGTCGGCGTGGACCCGCAGAGCCGCAACGCGATCCTGGAGAGCGTCGCCGCGCTGGCCGGCGAGGGCGTGGCCGTGTTGTACACCACGCACTACATGGAGGAGGCCGAGCGGCTGTGCGACCGCATCGGCGTCATCGACCTGGGCACGATCAGGGCCGAGGGCACCCGCAGGGAGCTGGTCGCCCTGGTCGGGGAGCTCGATCGCATCACGCTGGACGTCGACGGCGCGATAGCCGTACCCGATCTCCAGGAACTGCCGGAGGTACGGCGGGCCGACGCGAGCGAGGGGCACGTGGAGCTCATGGTCGAGGACGCCAGGGCGGCACTGCCCAAGGTGATGGCGGTGGCGGGGCCCGGAGTGCGGGCGGTGGAGGTGCACGAGCCGAACCTGGAGTCGGTGTTCCTGCACCTGACCGGCAAGGCGCTGCGTGACTGACGTGCGCGTGATGCTGCTGATCCTGGCCAAGGACCTGCGCCAGCGGGTCAGGGACAGGTCGCTGTTCATGCTGGCGCTGGTGGTGCCGTTCGGGCTGGCGGCCATCTTCAGCCTGGTCTTCCACGGGCTGGACGAACGCCATCCCGCCAGGATCGCCCTGGCCGACCAGGACCGCGGCCCCGTCGCGGCGAGCTTCTCCCGGCAGGCGCTGCGGCCGCTCGAGCGCGGCGGCGCGATCACGCTGGTGACCGCCGCGGACCCGGGGCAGGCGCGGGCGCTGGTCGAGCGCGGCGAGGTGGACGCCGCCTACGTGCTGCCGGCCGGGCTGAGCCAGGCCGTGCTGAGCGCCAGACCGGCCTCGATCCAGGTGATCGGCGACGTGGACGCGCAGGTCGGCTC
This sequence comes from Nonomuraea sp. NPDC050536, assembly GCF_044457685.1. NCBI lineage: Bacteria > Bacillati > Actinomycetota > Actinomycetes > Streptosporangiales > Streptosporangiaceae > Nonomuraea > Nonomuraea sp. NPDC050536. The sequence continues at coordinate 698,807 of NZ_JBITHD010000001.1, read as the reverse complement.
GTACGTGGCCCGCTCGGTCGCCGGAGCGTTCGCCGCCCAGGTCCGCTACGTGCAGGTGGCGCTGGCGGCCAAGGGGTCGGGCGATCCGCAGTCCGCGCTGGCCACGCCCGATCCCCTGACCGTGCGCGACGCCCCGGCGGGCAGGCGGCAGCTGACGGCTGCCGAGAGCCTCAGCGCCGGGATGGCGGTGTTCTTCCTGTTCTTCACCGTGCAGTTCGGCTTCAGCGGCATCCTGGACGAGCGGCGCGACGGCACGCTGGTCCGGCTGCTCGCCGCGCCCGTCCCCCGCTACACGATCGTCTTCGGCAAGTTGCTGAGCGGCTTCGTCCTGGGCGTGGCGTCGATGGCCGTGCTGCTGACCGCCTCGGCGCTGCTGCTGGGGGCGCACTGGGGCGACCCGGTGGGCGTCGGCCTGCTGATCGTCTCCGGGGTGCTGGCGGCGACCGGGGTGATGGCCACGGTCGCCACCGCCGCCACCTCGGCCGAGCAGGCGGGCAACATCGAGGCCGTGGTGGCCGTGCTCCTGGGCGTGCTCGGCGGGGTGTTCCTGCCGACGCCGCAGCTGAGCGACGTCATGGCCGGGCTGAGCCTGGTCACCCCGCACCGCTGGTTCCTGCAGGGGCTGGCCGACCTGAGCGGCGGTGGCGGTCCCGGCGTGGTGGCCGTCCCCGTGCTGGTGCTGACCGGCATCGGAGTGGTCACCATCGGGCTGGCGCTGCTGCGGGTGGGAAGGTGGACGCGGGCGTGATCGCGATCGTGCGGATCAATCTGCTCAGGCTGGTGCGTGACCGGTCGAACATCTTCTTCGTGATCGTCTTCCCGATCGTGCTGATCCTGGTGCTCGGGATCGCGTTCGGCACCGGCGGCAAACCCCGGCTCGGCGTGAGCGGCGACGGGTTCCTGGTCGGCGCGCTGGAATCGGCGCGGGGCTTCGAGGTGCGGCGCTACGACGACGCCGGCGATCTGCGGTCCGATGTGGAGCGCGGCAGGCTGACCGGCGGCCTGGTGATCTCCGCCGGCGGGCTGGAGTACGTCTCCCGGCGGGAACCGCAGGGGCAGCAGCTCGGCGTGGCCGTCAGGGCGATCGTGGCCGAGGCCGCGATCCCGCTGCGAGCGGCGAACTACGCGGGCGTCACACCCGACAGGACGAGGAGCATCTCCGTACCCGGGCTCACGATCGAGGAGTCCACGACGGGCACGGCGCGGATCCCCGTGACCGTGACCGGGTTCGACGTGGCCGCGAGCGAGCAGTTGCTGCTGTTCGTGTTCCTGACCTCATTGACCGGGGCGTCGGAGCTGATCGAGACCAGGCGGCTGGGCATCTCGCGGCGCATGTACGCCGCGCCGCTGTCGAGCGGGCGGATCCTGCTCGGCGAGGGCGCCGGGCGGGTCGCGGTGGCGCTGGCGCAGGGGCTGGTCATCATGGCCGGCTCCGCGCTGCTGTTCGGCGTCCACTGGGGCGACCCTCTCGGCGCCGCCGCCCTGCTGCTGGCGTTCTCGCTGGTGGGCGGGGGCGCCGCGATGCTGCTCGGCTCCGTGCTGCGTTCCGGGCAGCAGGCCACCGCGCTGGGGCTGCTGCTCAGCCTCGGGCTCGCCGCGCTGGGCGGGGCGATGCTGCCGCTGGACCTGTTCTCCGAGCCCATGCGCCGGCTGGCGCACGTGACGCCGCACGCCTGGGCTCTGGACGGCTTCGCCGAGCTGCTGCGCCACGGCGGCACCGTGGTCGACGTGCTGCCGCAGCTCGGCGTGCTGCTCGCGTTCGCGGCCGTGCTGTTCGGGCTGGGGTCGTGGCGGCTGGCCGCCGCGCTCACCCGCTAGCGGCCTGGCGGGCCGAGTCCTCCAGGCGTGCGTGGTAGGCCTTCCACCACGCCTCGTCGACGTCGGGCAGGTTGGAATTGTCCACGCGCCTTCCGGCGGCCCCGTCGACGAGCTCCCTGACGATGTCGGCGTGCCCGGCGTGCCGATGGGTCTCGGCGATGACGTGGACGAGGATGCGGCCCAGCGTCACCTTACGGCGCTCCTGCGGCCACCACGGCACCTCACCCACGGCGTCCAGCTCGAGCGCCTCGACCGTGGCGTCGGAGTGCGTCCACACCCGGTGGTAGAGGCCGACGACGTCCTCGCGCGACTCGCTCGCGGTGGCCCACATGTCCGCGTTCGGCTCGGCGTCATCGGCGAACCAGGGCAGCGACTCCGGTGACGGCCTGCCGAACACGTCGCCCAGGTACCATGCCTCGACGCTGGCCACGTGCTTGACCAGGCCGAGCAGGTTCGTCCCCGTCGGGGTGAGCGGGCGCCGGATGTCGTACTCGCTCAGGTCGTCAAGCTTCCACACCAGGGCCTCGCGGCCCTCCTTCAGATAGCGATGCAGGTCCTGTTTCACCGTGCCATCCTCCGGGTTGTAAGGCGCGCCGGACAACCCGATTCGGTCACGGCAGGGAGGCGAGCAGCTCCTGCACCGGCTTGCGGCGGCCGGTGTAGAAGGGGATCTCGACCCGGGTGTGCCGGCGGGCCTCTGCACTGCGCAGGTGGCGCATCAGGTCGACGATGCGGTGCAGCTCGTCGGCCTCGAAGGCGAGCATCCACTCGTAGTCGTTGAGCGAGAAGCAGGCCACCGTGTTGGCCCGCACGTCGGGGTAGTCGCGGGCCATCTTGCCGTGCTCGGCCAGCATGGCTCGGCGCTCGGAGTCCTCGAGCAGGTACCACTCGAGCGACCGCACGAACGGGTACACGCTGACGTAGTTGCGCGGCTCCTCCTCGGCCAGGAAGGCCGGGATGTGCGACTTGTTGAACTCCGCCGGGCGGTGCAGCGCCATCGCCGACCACACCGGCTCGCTGTGGCGGCCGAGCCCGGTGCGGCGGAAGCGGGCGTAGACGTCCTGCAGGTCGTCGGAGGAGGGCGCGTGCCACCAGAACATGTAGTCGGCGTCGGCGCGGAAGCCGCCCACGTCGTACAGCCCCCGGGTCACCACGTCCTTGCCGGCGGCCTGCTCGAGCAGCTCCTCGACCTCGTCGGCCAGGCCCTCGCGGTTGCCGGGGCATGGCTCGCTGACCTTGAACACCGACCACATCGTGTAGCGGATCACCTGGTTCAGGTCGCGGGCCTTCGGCCGCGCAGCGTTCTCGGTCATGTGTCCAATCCTCCCAGAATCCCGGCGGCAGCCGTACGAGCAGTGGAAATACAGGCGGGGATGCCCAGCCCGTCGTAGGCCGCGCCGCAGACGGCCAGCCCGGGCTGGACCGCGACGGCGGCGCGGACGCGCGCGATGCGGTCGAGGTGGCCGACGTTGTACTGCGGCAGTCCGCCGCCCCAGCGGGTGACGCGCGTGTCGGCGGGCAGCCCGCGCACGCCCATCACCTCGCCCATCTCGGCCATCGCCAGCGAGACGAGCTCGCCGTCCTCGCGCTGCAGCAGCGCTTCCTCGCCGAGCCTGCCGATCGAGCAGCGCACGATGATCAGGTCGTTGGCCAGGTGCGGCCACTTGACGGAGCTGAACGTGGCGGCCTTGACCGACCGGCCCTCGACGGGCGGGACGAGGTAGCCGCTGCCCGTCGGCGGCTCGGGGAAGGCGTCGACCGGGTAGGCGAGCGTGACGATGGCCATGCTGGCGTACTCGATCCTGGCCAGCTCGGCGGCGGCCTTGGGCACCTCGGTCTGCAGCAGCCGCGCGGCGGCCGGGCCCGGCAGGGCGACCACGACCGCGTCCGCGTCGATCACCTCGGGCCGCGGCACGGGCCCTGTCACCAGGCGCCAGCCGTGCTGGGTGCGGCGCAGCTCGCGCACGGTCACGCCGGTCCTGATGTCGGCCCCCGAGGCCGCGGCGACCGCCTCGGGCAGGCTGCCGAGGCCGTTCCTGAGCGAGGCGAACACCGGGCCCGCCTGCTTGGGCGCCTCCTCGGTGATCTGCCTGGCGGCGTTGAGCAGCGAACGCTCCGAGCGGGCGGCAGCGGCGATCGCGGGCATCGTGGCCTCGAGCGACAGCATGTCGGCCCGGCCCGCGTACACGCCGCCCAGCAGCGGCTCGACCAGCCGTTCGAGGACCTCGCCGCCGACCCTGGCCCTGATGTAGGCGGCCACGGACACGTCGCTGCGCACCAGCGTGGCGGGCAGGATCTGGTCCAGCGGCACCCGCAGCAGCCCGCCGGGCGAGATGATGCCGCTCCTGGCCAGCTCGGTCACGTCCGAGGGGACGCCCATGACCTGCCCCTTGGGCATCGGCCGCAGCGCGCCCCTGCTGTAGATGGAGGCGCTGGTAGTGCCGGGGCTCACCAGGTCGTCGCCGAGCCCCACCGCCTTGGCCAGGTCCTTGCCCTCGGGCCTGCGGGCCAGCATGGCCTCCGCGCCGGCGTCCACCCGGACTCCGGCCACCTCGGTCGCCAGCAGCTTGCCGCCGATACGCGGGCTGCCCTCCAGCACCGTCACCCTGACGCCGCCCTGACTCAGATACCAGGCGGCGGCCAGCCCGGAAATCCCGCCACCCACGACGACCACGTGCTTGCCTTTCACGTCTCCTGACGCTACCGCCTGCGGTCAGTGCCCCGGCGCGTGACCCTAACGTGACGGTTTCTCCTCAACCGCACGTGATCGGGAACCGTCCTTAGAGCATGAGGACAATCAGGTACGGCACAGCGCTGGCGCTGGCACTGGGCGTCGCGCTCCTGTCCGGATGCGGCGGCGGGGGCGCCGTGACCACGCAGTCCCAGTCGGACGCGGCCCCCATGTACAGGGGGGAGGCAGCGCCCACCCCGGCGCCCGCGGACCAGAAGGCCGCCGAAGGAGGCACCGGCAAGTCCCTCACCGCGGGCGTCACCGTCACGCAGCAGGACAGGCAGGTCATCTACGTGGGCGGCCTGACCGTGCGCGCCAAGGACGTCCCCACGGCCGCCGACAGGGCCAAGCAGATCGTCACCGCCGCGGGCGGCTACCTGTCGAAGGAGGACTCGAGCGCCGCCTCCGACGCCCAGGCGAACGCCACCCTGGAGTTCAAGGTCCCGCCCGCCCGCTACCCCGACGTGCTCGCCTCGCTCGGCAGGGACCTGGGCAAGCGGGTGTCGGTCAACCAGGGCACCCAGGACGTCACCATGCAGGTGGCCGACGTGGACAGCCGGCTCAAGTCGGCCCAGCGGACGCTCGACTCGCTGCGCACGCTGCTGACCAAGGCCAAGACGATCGGGCAGGTGCTCGAGGTCGAGCGGGAGATCTCCACCCGTGAGGCGGACCTGGAGTCGCTGCAGGCCCAGCAGAAGGAGCTGGCCAGGCAGGTGTCCATGGCCACGCTCACGCTCCAGCTGATCGGCCCGGCCGCCGTCGCGCATGAGCCCTCGCACGAGCCGTCCGGCTTCCTCGGCGGGCTCAAGACGGGCTGGAACGCGCTCGTCTCCTTCGTCAAGATCGTCCTGACGGTCCTCGGCGTGCTGCTGCCCTGGCTGATCGTCGCGCTGCCGGTGGTCCTCGTCGTCGTCTTCCTGGTACGGCGCGGCCGTCCCCGGACGCCGCCTCCCCCCGCCGAAGCTCCCGAACCCACCACCTGACTGACTACGCACGCCGCGGGGCCGGCATGGTGGGCGCCCTGACGTCAGGCGGGGTGCGGGAGGGCTTCGCTCACGCCTCGTGGACCAGGTCGGTCAGCCGCTTGAGCTGATCGGGGTCGGTGTTCGGCAGCACGCCGTGTCCGAGGTTGAACACGTAGCCCTCGGCCTGCCGCCCGCGGCGCAGCACCTCGCGGGCGCGGGGCTCGACGGCCTCCCACGGGGCCAGCAGGATGGCCGGGTCGAGGTTGCCCTGCAACGCCTTGCCCGGCCCCACCCGGCGGGCGGCCTCGTCGAGCGGCACCCGCCAGTCGACGCCGACCACGTCGGCCCCGGCCTCGCCGAGCACGCCGAGCAGCTCGCCGGTGCCGACGCCGAAGTGGATGCGGGGCACGCCCTGGACGCCCTCGAAGATGCGGCGCGTGTGGGGCAGGACGAACTCCCGGTAGTCGTCGGGGGACACCGCGCCGACCCAGGAGTCGAACAGCTGGATGGCCGACACCCCGGCCCTGATCTGGATGAGCAGGTGCTCGAGCACGATCTCCGACAGGCGCTCCATCAGGGCGTGCCACAGGCGCGGCTCGCCGTACATCATCGCCTTGGTGCGGTCGTGGTTCTTGGACGGCCCGCCCTCGATCAGATAGGAGCCCAGCGTGAACGGCGCGCCGGCGAAGCCGATCAGCGGGGTGTCGCCGAGCTCCTTGACCAGCGCCTGGACGGACTCGGTGATGTAGGGCTCGTCGCCGGGCTCCAGCGGGCGCAGCGCGTCCAGGCCCTTGAGGTCGCGGATCGGGTCGGCCACCACCGGGCCGATGCCCGGGTGGATGTCGAGGTCGACGCCGATGGCCTTGAGCGGCACCACGATGTCGCTGAAGAAGATGGCCGCGTCGACGCCGTAGCGGCGGACCGGCTGCAGCGTGATCTCGACGATCAGATCGGGCGTCGCGCACGCCTGCAGCATCGGCACGCCCTCGCGCACCTTCAGGTATTCGGGCAGCGAGCGGCCCGCCTGGCGCATGAACCACACCGGCGTGTGCGGGACGGGCTGGCGGCGGCAGGCGCGCAGGAACGCGGAGTCGGCGAGGGTCACCCTCCAAGGGTGCCACGCCCGCGGCGCGGTCGCCCAATCCGCCCGCAGTGTCGGAAAAGTAGGCATTGGGCGGCCAAAATCATGATCAGATAGCCGGATGTATGTTTACCGGTCAGCCAGGCATTCGCCTCGGAGGTGGGTTGAACACACCCCATGGATGTCCAGAAAGCCGGTCTCGACTGGACCAAATGTTCGCCAAGCCACCGCGCGGCACCGATTCAGCGACCACTTTCGGGACACGCCGAGCGCGTTGCGCGGAATTGTCAGCGAGGCATGCCAACGTCGGAGCCACGACCCGAAGAAAGGCCCCGGTGCGATGACCGCGTTGTGGAGTTCCCCAGAGCGCCGCAGTGAGCTCTGCGCTACCTGTGCTGGCGAGCGACTGTTCGAGCAGCCGCCGTGCCTGGCGGAGCTCGACGGGCACGAGGCCTGGCCGGAGTGGGCGTGCCTGGAGTGCGGCTCCGCGATCCTCATCGGGCTCGCCGCGGTCCGCCCGCTGGCTCGCCACCAGGTGAGCGCGGCGGCTTGACCAGGATAGATGAGCACCCCCGTGGTCCCCTTCCGCTCCTCCGAGACCTACGCTTCCGCTATGACCCTCGGTGACCAGCCGCCGGCTCCCGCGGAGTTCCTGCGGGCTGCCGAGAGCATGCGGACGACTGAGGTCAGGCCGGAGATCGAGCTGGAGGACCTGCCGGCGCCGCAGCGCCTCGCGCCGTTCTCCGCGGCCATCGGCGCGTCTGTCTACCGCGACGACGACGAGCTCGCCGTCGGGCGGCTGATCCTGCTGTACGACCCCGACGGGCAGCGCGGCTGGGACGGCCCCTTCCGGCTGGTGGCTTACGTGCGGGCCGACATGGAGCCGGAGATCACCTCCGATCCCCTGCTCGGGCCCGTGGCGTGGAGCTGGCTCACCGAAGCGCTCGAGGCCCACCACGCCGACTACTCCGCCGCGGGCGGTACCGTGACTAGGGCGGTGTCCGAGGGGTTCGGCAACAAGGCGGAAGACCCGGTCACCACCGAGCTCGAGCTGCGGGCTTCCTGGTCTCCCGCCGAAGAGGATCTCTCCGGCCATGTGGCCGCCTGGTGCGACCTCATGTGCCTGGCCGCCGGGATTCCGCCGCTCCCTCCCGACGTGGCGACCCTGCCCCGCCGGCGCGATGATCCGGAGAGTGACCGAACGAAGTGAGGGCACCAAACGTCATGAGAGCGGTGATCTCATGACAGAAGAGCGCACTGTCGTCCCGCTGCTGGAGCCGCGCGACGGCATTCCGCCCGTGATCGCGGACGCGGAAGCCCTGGCCGAGACCGTGGCGGCCTTCGCCGCGGGCAGCGGGCCCGTCGCCGTCGACGCCGAGCGCGCCTCCGGCTACCGCTACGGCAACCGCGCCTATCTGGTGCAGCTGCGCCGTGCCGGGGCGGGCACCGCGCTCATCGACCCGATCACCTGCCCCGACCTGTCCGCGCTCGACGAGGCGGTGGCCGGCGCCGAGATCGTGCTGCACGCCGCGTCGCAGGACCTGCCGTGCCTGGCCGAGGTGGGCTTCAGGCCGCACGACATGTTCGACACCGAGCTGGCCGGCCGGCTGCTCGGCTACGAGCGGGTCGGCCTGGGCACGATGGTGGAGACCGTGCTCGGCCTGCGGCTGGAGAAGGGCCACTCGGCCGCCGACTGGTCCACCCGCCCGCTGCCGGAAGACTGGCTGCGCTACGCCGCGCTCGACGTGGAAGTGCTGGTCGAGCTGCGCGACGTGCTGCACGCCGAGCTGGCCGAGAGCGGGAAGCTGGGCTGGGCCCGCGAGGAGTTCGCCGCGGTGCTCAACACGCCGCCGCCCGCGCCGCGCTCCGATCCGTGGCGGCGCACCTCGGGCATCCACAAGGTGCGCAACGTGCGGGCGCTGGCGATCGTGCGGGAACTGTGGACGATGCGCGACGGGATCGCCCGCGAGAGCGACCTGGCGCCGGGGCGGGTGCTGCCCGACGCGGCCATCGTGGCCGCCGCGCTGGACGTGCCGCGCACCAAGAAGGCGCTCACCGAGATCAGCGCCTTCACCGGCCGCAGCGCGCGCCGCTACATGGGCGACTGGCTGGCCGCGGTCACCAGGGCCCGCTCGCTGACCGACAGCCAGCTGCCGCAGCCGAGCACTCCCGGTGACGGGCCGCCGCCGGCCAACCGCTGGGCCGACCGCGACCCGGCCGCCGCCAAGCGCCTGCAGGCTGCCAAGTCGGTGGTCGCGGCGCTGGCCGACGAGCACCGCATGCCCACCGAGAACCTCCTGCAGCCGGACGCGATCCGCCGCCTGACCTGGGAGCCGCCGGAGGAGATCACCGAGGAGTCGGTGGCCTCCCGGCTGCGCAAGCTCGGCGCCCGCGAGTGGCAGCTCTCCCTGACGGTGCACCCCATCGTCAAGGCGCTCTCCCGCCTCGAGCTCAAGGGCGACATCTGACCCTTCTCGTTTCCCGTACGGCAGGCCATGGGGACCCGCCGTCCGCTTCGCCTGCCCCGTGAGCCCCCTTGACGATGGCCGGGTCACGGTCATACCGTTCGGGAAAGCGCTTTCCCCGAAAGGAATCCCATGAGCGTGCGCACCATCGGCGTCGTGATGAACGGCGTCACCGGGCGGATGGGCTACCGCCAGCACCTCGTCAGGTCCGTCCTGGCCATCAACGAGCAGGGCGGCGTCGCGCTCTCGGACGGCGACCGGGTCCTGCTGCGCCCGGTGCTGGTGGGCAGGAGCCTGGACAGGGTGGCCCGGATCGCGGCCGCGCACGACATCCCGGACTTCACCGACGACCTCGACGCGGCGCTGGCCGGCCAGGACAACCTGATCTACTTCGACGCCCAGGTCACCACCGCCCGGGTGAAGTCCGTGCTGACGGCCATCGAGGCGGGCAAGCACGTCTACGCCGAGAAGCCGACCGCCGAGACGATGCAGGAGGCCGTGGCGCTGGCCGAGGCCGCCGAGGCCAGGGGCGTCAAGAACGGCGTGGTGCAGGACAAGCTGTTCCTGCCGGGCCTGCTGAAGCTGAAGCGCCTGATCGACGGCGGCTTCTTCGGCCAGATCCTGTCGGTGCGCGGCGAGTTCGGCTACTGGGTGTTCGAGGGCGACTGGCAGCAGGCCCAGCGCCCGTCGTGGAACTACCGCGCCGAGGACGGCGGCGGCATCGTGCTGGACATGTTTCCGCACTGGCACTACGTGATGGAGAACCTGTTCGGCCGCGTCGAGTCCGTCTACGCCGAGGCCGTCACGCACCTCCCCATCCGGGTGGACGAGCAGGGCCGGCCGTACCAGGCGACCGCGGACGACGCGGCCTACGCGGTCTTCGAGCTGGCGGGCGGCATCGTCGCGCAGATCAACTCCTCCTGGACCGTCAGGGTGAACAGGGACGAGCTGGTGGAGTTCCAGGTGGACGGCACGCACGGCAGCGCCGTGGCCGGGCTGCGCAACTGCCGCATCCAGCACCGCGCCGCCACCCCCAAGCCCGTCTGGAACCCCGACCTGCCCGCCACGGCACGCTTCCGCGACGGGTGGCAGGAGGTGCCGGACAACGAGGACTTCGACAACGGGTTCAAGATCCAGTGGGAGCGATTCGTCCGCCACGTGATCGAGGACGCGCCCTTCCCCAACGACTTCGCCTCGGGCGCGCGCGGTGTGCAGCTGGCCGAGCTGGGCCTGCGCTCGTCCGCCGAGGGTCGCAGGATCGAGGTGCCCCAGCTGTGAGGATCGATCTGCCCGGCGGGCCCTACACGCTGCGCGAGCCGGTGACCTGGACTCCCCCAGGCAGGCCGGCGCGGAGCCGCGTCGTCTACGCCGCCGCGCACGTGGTCGCCGACCCGCTGGGCGACAACACGCCCGGCTCCCCCGCCGCCGTCGACTGGGACGCCACGCTGCGCTTCCGCCGCCACCTGTGGTCCTATGGCCTGCGCGTGGCCGACGCGATGGACACCGCGCAGCGCAACATGGGCCTGGACTGGGCCGCCACCCGAACGCTGATCGAGCGCAGCGCCCGCGAGGCCCGCGCCTTCGGCGACCCTGCCACGCTCGTCAGCTGCGGCGCGGGCACCGACCACGCGCCCGACGCGACGACCCCGCACACGATCGCCGCCGCCTACGCCGAGCAGATCGAGACGGTCCAGGCCGCCGGCGCCGGGGTGATCGTCATGGCCTCCCGCCAGCTCGCCGCGGCGGCCTCGGGGCCGAAGGACTATAACCAGGTGTACGGCAAGCTGTTCGGCCTGGCGGACCGGCCGGTGATCCTGCACTGGCTGGGTGAGATGTTCGACCCGCGGCTGGCGGGCTACTGGGGCTCGCACGACGTGGCCGCGGCCACCGAATCGTTCCTCGAGCTGGTGCACGCGCACGCCGCGATGGTGGACGGGGTGAAGGTCTCGCTGCTAGACGAGGAGCACGAGGTGCGGCTGCGTGCCGCGCTACCCGACGGGGTCAGGCTCTACACCGGCGACGACTTCAACTACCCGTCGCTGATCAAGTCCGGCTCCCACGCGCTGCTGGGCATCTTCGACGCCATCGCCCCGGCCGCCGCGGCGGCCCTCCAAGCGCTCGATGCCGGAAATATCGCGCTTTATGACGAGATCCTCGCGCCGACCGAAGCACTGTCGCGCAAGATCTTCGAGGCGCCCACCTACCACTACAAGACCGGCATCGTCTTCATGGCCTGGCTCAACGGCCACCAGGACGCCTTCACCATGGTCAACGGCGCCCAGTCGGCCCGCACCATCACCCACCTGGCCGAGGTGTTCCGCCTGGCCGACCGGGCGGGTCTGCTGACCGACCAGGAGCTCGCCGTGCACCGGATGAGGTCCTTGCTGGCGGTGAACGGCCTGTGAACCGGCTGTCGCTGAACCAGCGCACCACCAAGCGGTGGACCGTGGCCGAGGCGGTCGACGGGTGCGTGCGCCACGGGCTGGAGTCGATCGGGCTGTGGCGGGAGGAGGTCGCCGAGCAGGGCTTGTCCGAGAGCGCCAAGCTGGTGCGCGCGGCGGGGCTGCGGGTGTCGTCGCTGTGCCGGGGCGGCTTCCTCACGGCGAGCGGACTGCCGGGCGACGAGGGCAGGCGAGCTTTCTCGGCGGCGCTCGACGACAACCGGCGGGCCGTCGACGAGGCCGCCGAGCTGGGCGCGGCCTGCCTGGTCATGGTCGTGGGCGGCCTGCCGGGGGTGGCCCCCGGCGAGCCGTTGGGGGCGGGTTCCGGCTCGCCGGGGTTCTCGCGGGACCTGGCGGGCGCCCGCGATCGGGTGGCCGAGGCGCTGGCCGTACTCGCGCCCTACGCCGGAGAGCGCGGGGTGCGGCTGGCGCTCGAGCCGCTGCATCCGATGTACTGCGCCGACCGGGCGGTGATCTCGACGTTGGCGCAGGCCGTGGACCTGTGCCTGCCGTACCCGGTGGAGCAGGTCGGGGTCGTGGTGGACACCTTCCATGTGTGGTGGGATCCCGAAATATCGCAGCAGATCGCCCGGGCGGGAGCCAGGATCGCCTCGTACCAGGTGTGCGACTACCTGCATCCGCTGCCCTCCGACGTGCTGCTCGGCAGGGGCATGATGGGCGACGGGGTGATCGACTTCCGGCCGATCACCGGTGCGGTCCTGGAGGCCGGCTACCGGGGCGACATCGAGGTCGAGATCTTCAACGCCGACGTCTGGGCCGCGGACCCGGACGAGGTCGTCGCCACGATGAAGCGCCGCTACGCGGAGGTGGTGATCGGCGCCGGGTGAGGCTTGAGCCGGGCCGTACAGGAGATGCCGATCAGTTTGGCGGACGAATCGTCAGTAGCGCTCCTTGACGACCTCGGCGTGCACCCACGACGTCAGCTCACGCACCTCCTTGAGCCCACGCACCTCCTCCAGTACGGCCAGCACGTCGGCGAGCGACTCCCCCGCCACCGTGCCCACCAGGTCGGCCCGCCCCATGCAGGCGGCCAGATACGACACCCGGTCCCACCCGGACAGCCGCTCGACCAGCGGTCCCGCGTCGCCCTCGATCCGCACCGCGAACCCGCACAGCTGGCCCATCCCCAGCACCTCGGGCCGGACCAGCGCGACCACCCTGGCCACGCCCGTCTCCAGCAGCCGCAGCGTCCGCGCCCTGGCCGCGCCCGGCGACAGGCCGACCCGCGCGCCCAGCTCGGCGAAGGCGATCCGCCCGTCGGCCTCCAGCTCGGTCAGTATCCGCTGGTCCAGCGCGTCCAGGTGCGGGTCGGCGGGCGGGTCGGACAGCGTGGTGGAGTCCTTGAGCACGCGGCTGTAGACGAGCGTGTCGACGCCGCGCACGCCGGGCAGTCCGCGGAGCCGGTCGATCGAGGCGGACAGGGCCGCGAAGTCGCGTGCGCGCACCTCACTCACGAGCGCGTGCCCACCGACCGTAAGCGTGACGAACGGAGCGTCGGCCAGCTCGGCGATCGCCAGCGCGACGGGCCTGGCGGGGCCGTCCACGCTGATCGAGGCGTGCGCGACCGCGGTCAGCCCCTTGACCGACGGGTGCACGATAGCCACGATCCGGACCGCCCCCGAGCTCAGCAGCCGCTGCGCCCTGGTCCGGGTGGCGGGGCGCGACAGGCCCACGCGCTGGGCGATGGTCTCGTAGGTGAGCCGCCCGTCCGCCTGCAGATGGCGGACGATCTCGAGGTCGGTGCGATCCAGGTCCACATGGACAAGACTACGGGCGAAACGTAAGCTCGGCCGTACTATGGCGACCGAATCATCACTGAACGGCGCCGCCGCCGTCGTCCGCGCGCTGCGCGACAACGGGGTGGGCACGGTCTTCGGCATCCCGGGAACGCACAATCTCGAGATCTACCGTCACCTGACGGGCTCGGGCATCCGCCACGTGGCGCCGCGGCACGAGCAGGGCGGCGGCTACGCGGCCGACGCCTACGCGCGCGTCAGCGGCCGTCCCGGCGTCTGCGTCACCACGAGCGGTCCCGGGCTGACCAACATCGCCACGGCCGCCGCCACCGCCTACGCCGACTCGGTCCCGCTGCTGGTGATCTCACCGGCGGCGCCGCTCGGGCAGGAGCGGGCGGACGTGGGCTGGCTGCACGAGGTCAAGGACCAGCGGTCCGCCATGGACGCGCTCTACGACCGCAGCGTCCGCGCGAGCTCGCCCGCGCAGGCCGCCGCGGTGGTGCACGAGACGTTCGCCCGCTGGCGGGTCGAGCGTCCCCGGCCCGTGCACCTGGAGCTGCCGCTCGACGTGCTCGAGGCGCCCTGGGACGGCGACGCGCCGGGCCCGCTGACACCGGCCGCGCTGCGCGCCCCGGACGAGGTGGTCACCGCCGCCGTCTCGGCCCTGCGCGGGGCCGCCGCGCCGCTGATCGTGCTGGGCGGTGGCGCCCGCGACGCCTCCGCTCAGGCTGTACGGCTGGCAGAGCTGCTCGGGGCGCCCGTGGTCACCAGCGTGAGCGGCAAGGGCGTCGTCCCCGAGAGCCACCCGCTGTCCGCCGGGGCGAGCGTGTCACTGGCGCCGGTCCAGGAGGCCATCGAGGGCGCCGACGTGCTGCTGGTGGTGGGCAGCGAGCTGGCGAGCTCCGACCTGTGGGAGGCGCGGCTGCGCCCGCGCGGGACCGTCATCCGGGTGGACGTGGACCTGCGGCAGCTGCACAAGAACGTGCCCGCGGACATCCCGGTGCACGGCGAGGCGGCCACGGTGCTGACCGAGCTGGCCGACGCCCTCACGGACCGGCCCGCCGACGGGAACGGGCGGGAACGGGCGGCCCGGCTGCGGGAGGCGGCCGCCGGGGCGGCCATGGAGATGGGTTCCGGGTGGCGTGCCGTACAGGACGTGCTGAGGGAGTGCCTTCCGGGTGACACGATCGTGGCGGGCGACAGCGCGCAGGTGTCCTACTTCGGGACCGTGCCGTTCTGGCCGATGCAGGCGCCGCGGCGGTTCGTCTACCCGACCGGGTACGCCACGCTCGGCTACGCCATCCCCGCGGCGATCGGGGCCAAGCTGGCCGCGCCCGACACGACCGTGATCGCGCTGGCGGGCGACGGCGGGACGCTCTTCAGCGTCCAGGAGCTGGCCGTGGCCGCCGAGCTGGGGATGACGCTGCCGGTCGTGGTGATGAACAACCACGGCTACGCCGAGATCCGCGAGGAGATGCGGGCCAGGGACATCCCGGAGACCGCGGTGGACATCCACGGCGTCGACTTCCCCGGGCTCGGCCGTGCCTTCGGCGGGCACGGCGAGCGTCTCGACGGGCTGGACGACCTGCCCGCCGCCGTCGAGCGGGCGCTGAAGGCCAGCGGGCCCACGGTCATCGAGATAGCCGTTCCGTAGCCCGGACCTTCCTGGCGGATCGTTCGCTAGTCGGCCGGAGTGACCGTGCCCGCGGCACCGTTGACCGTGATCTCGGCGCCGGTGGTGATGCGGTGGGTGGCGTCGCGAACGCCGACGACCGCCGGGATGCCGTACTCCCTGGCCACCACGGCGCCGTGGGACATCGCGCCGCCCATCTCCATGACCAGGCCGCCGGCGGTGAGGAACAGCGGGGTCCAGCCCGGGTCCGTCGAGGGGCAGACCAGGATCTCGCCCGGCTCCAGGTGGGCGCCGACCGGGTCGAGGACGACCCTGGCAGGGGCGGTGACCGTGCCGGACGAGGCGGGGGTGCCGGTCAGCGCGCCCTCCTCCGCGGGGGTGGACAGGGCCTCGGGTTCGGTGCCGTCGGACAGCATGACGCGCGGCACGTGCCTGCGACGCGACTCCAGCTCGTAGGCCTGTTTCCGCTCGGCCACCAGGGTCCGCAGCTCGTCGGGTCGCGGCTCCGCCAGGGCGGATCGCGCCTCGGGCAGGGTCAGGTAGAAGACGTCGTCCGGGTCGTCCAGTGGCAGGTGCGCGCCCACGGCCTGGAGGCTGCGCCGTACCGCGGCCAGGGTCTTGACCGCATAGAACTTGGGCAGCTCGCGCAGGCCCGCGTAGGCGCGGGTGCGGCGCAGCGCGGCACGGATGATCGCGCGGCGCAGCGGGCCCTTGCCGCGGGCGGCGAGTCTGGCGATGGTGGCCTGCGCCTCGGCCGCGCCCTTGGCGAACAGGGCGGCGGGGGCCAGGGCGGGGTCGTCGAGGCGCAGGTAGTTGGCCAGGACGCCGAGGATGTGCGCGGGCCGTTCCGACCAGCGCGGGACGCCGAGGTCGATCTCCGCCACCCCGCGATGCCCGTACTCGCGCAGGAAGGCCTCGATGCCCTGCTGGGCCCTGGGCGGCAGCGAGCCGGACTCGTAGAGGCGGACCAGCTCGGCGACCGGCTTGCCGAACGGCTCAGGCTCGATGCGCGTCGCCAGGTCCCACAGAGCCAGGTCCATCTCGGTGGTGGGGTTGTTCGGCAGGCTGCGCAGCACGGTCTGCAGTTCCTCCGCCGAGGCGCCCGACAGCCTGCCCGCCAGCCCGAACAGGCCGTAGCCGGTGATCACGATCGGCATCACGGAAGCGATGAGCGGGAACGTCCTGCTCAGCACCCGCTCGGCGTGGTCCAGGCGGAACGCCGGGCTCGCCGTGTCGGGCACCTGGAGCCACCTGTCGAGCACCCCGTCGAGGCTCCTCGGGTAGGCCAGTGCCGCCCGCGGCCGGGTGAGCGCCAGGAACACCCGGCTCGGCGCGTGCAGCCGCCGCGCGAAACGCGAGGCCGCCCGCACGAACGGCAGCCGCGAGGTCTGGGTCACCGACAGCCGCGGGTCGTCCATGAGCCGCTCGAAGACGACCCCGGCGCGCGCCTCGCCCAGCTTGAGCAGCCGCGGCAGCAGGAACCTGCCCACAGTGGCGCGCAGGGCCGGCGTCACGTCCATCCACAGCCGCTGCCCCGCCACCCGCAGCGCCGTGGCCCGCGGGAACCCGAACGCGCCCGCCGCCCCGTCAGCGATCACGCGGAAGGAGTCCAGCCCCATCGGGGTGATCGGCCCCATCACGCCCTGCGCCACGTTGACGGACAGGTAGACGCGCAGCCCTCCGGCCGTCTTGTCCGGCAGCGGGTAGAGCGTGGTGATCGGCCGGGCCTGCGTCAGCCAGAGCCCTCCCTCGGCGTCGATCGCCCACTCGGTGTCCTGTGGCGCCCCGTAGTGGTCCTCGACGCGCGCGCCCAGCGCGGCCAGCGCGCGCACCTCGTCATCGGTCAGCGACAGCCCCTCGCCCGCGGCCTCGACCCGTTCGGTTCCGCCGCCCGGCACGGAGCGGATGGCCAGCCGTTTGTCGCCCGCCTGCCGCAGCAGGATCTCCCTGGTGGCCGTGTCGACCACGAACCTGTCGGGGTTGACCGCGCCCGACACCACGGCCTCACCCAGGCCAGGAGCGGCGTCGATGACGGCCTCGCGGCAGCGGCCCGTCACCGGGTTCGCCGTGAACATCACCCCGGCGACGCCGGCCTGCACCATCTCCTGGACCACCACCGCCAGCCGTACCGTGGCGTGGTCGATGCCGTTGGCCTCGCGGTAGGCGACCGCGCGGTCGGTCCAGAGTGAGGCCCAGCAGCGGCGTACGGCGTCCAGCACCGCGTCCGCGCCGACCACGTTGAGGAAGGTGTCCTGCTGGCCGGCGAAGCTGGCGTACGGCAGGTCCTCCGCGGTGGCCGACGAGCGCACCGCCACCGGCACGTCGAGCCTGGCGTGCAGCTCGCGCACCTCCGCCGCGATCTCGTCCGGGATGCCGGTCCCGAGCAGCCGCTCCCGCGCGATCCTCGCCAGATCCTGCCCGCCGTGGGCCGCGATGACCTCGTCGAGGCCCGCCGCCTCGGCCGCCCGTGCGTAGGCGTCGGTCGTGAGCACCCAGCCGGGTGGGACGGGCAGGCCCGCCCGGGTGAGCTCGCCCAGGTTGGCGCCCTTGCCGCCGACCTCGGCCAGCATGCCCGCATCGATCTCCGAGAACTCCAGCGCGGTCTTCATCGCCCGTACTCCCCGCGTTCGCCTGAGGTTCAGCGTCTCACCTCAGGCCAGAGAATTCAACGACTGATGAAAAGTGGGATCCCGTCGAGATCCCACCCGGGATCGGTGGCGATGCCGAGCTGCGCAAGCGCCGTCGGCCCCACGTCGACCAGGCGCGGCCCGTCCAGGCGGATCCCGCCGAGGTCCTCTTCCAGCCGGGCCGCGATCATGAAGACGCCCCGCTCCTCGGCGGAGTCGCCGCCGTGCCCTCCGCCGTCCACATGGCCGTGGTCGGTGGTGACGATGACCGTCCAGCGCTCCTCCTGGTACGGCGGGCGGCTACGGACGGCCTCGACGAAGCGGCCCAGGTAGGAGTCCTGGGCCATGAGGGCGTCGGCGTACTCCTGGCACAGCGGGCCTTGCTCGTGCGCCACCTCGTCGGTGGCGCCCAGGTAGACGAACATCAGGTCGGGGTCGGCCTCGGCCAGGTGGCTCTCCGCGGCGGCGGCCAGCTGCTTGTCGGCCGTCATGAACGAGATCGCGTAACCGTCGAGCACGAACCTGGAGTCGACCGCCAGGCCGAACGCGCCGTGCTCGTCGAGGGCGGCCCACGAGAAGAACGCCGAGGTGTTGAGCTCCGGCCTGGCCTGCTTGGCCCGCGTCAAGAAGTCCGGATATTTCGTGAAGCGGGCACCTCCGAACCCGTTGTCCACCACCCGGTGCCGATCCGGCCACACCCCCGTCAGGATCGACGCCCACCCCGGCCCAGAATCCGTCCGCGAGTCGATCTCCCTGTCGCACTCACCCGAAGCCCGCACCGCGACTCCAGGCCCGATGCCGGAAGAGGTGGCGGGTCCGGGCGTGCGGATCACCTCGCCGGGAGCCTGGGTGCGGGGAGTGGCGGGCTTGCCGTACGGCAGGAGGCTCGTGCCGTGGGCGCCTGTGGAGATGAGGTGCGTCAGGGTCGGCGGGCGTAAGGCCGTGACGCGGTCGAAGCGCAGACCGTCCATGCCGACGACGAGTACCTTGTCCCTCACAGCGACGTCCTCTCGTAGCGGCGCACCCACTCGGCCGCGCCCGGCAGGATCTCCTCGACGGGAGCCACCTGTGGATACCACGTCCGCTCCCACTCCAGCGACACCCATCCGTCGTATCCGGCCTCGTGCAACAGCCGGCCCTCCTCCTCCAGCGGCACCGACCCGGTCCAGAGCGGCACCGGCGTGCTGTCGGTGGCCGAGACGGCGTCCTTGACCTGGACGTAGGCCAGATGGGACCCGAGCGCGGCGAGCGTTTCCGCCGGAGATTCGCCGTTGCTCCAGGGATGCAGCAGGTCCCACAGCGCGCCGGTCACCTCGGGATGGCCTGCCGCGTCGAGCAGGCGGGCCACGGCCGCCCCGGTGGGCATCAGGTCGTGCGTCTCCACCAGGACCCGGACGCCCAGGCTGCCCGCCGTACCCGCGACGGCCGTCAACCGGCGCGCCCCCACCGCGGGATCGTCGCCGCGCGGGAACACCCGCACCCCGGGAGCGCCCAGATCCGCGGCCAGCCGCAGATCGGCCAGCAGGGCCGCCACGACCGGCTCGTCATCGCCCGGCTCACAGACCCTGACGTATCCCGCCAGCGCGGAAATCTCCAGACCCGCCTTGGAGATCCGATCCCGCACGGACCGCCGCTCATCCGGGGACAGCCCCGCGTGCACCCCCGTGTCGGGATGCAGCCGCAGCTCCAGCCCCTGACACCCGTGCCCGGCCGCGATCGCGATCGCCCGATCGAGCCCCTCACCCGGCATCCCGAGCGTGCTGACCGCCAGCTTCACGTTCCCTCTCCTCCGCTACCGCAGACCACCACGCCGTACGGCAGGCCACCGGATGCGGCTGCCGGTGGCGTCACGCGAGGGCGGGTCAGGGGCCGCAACGGCGCACGCTCTCCCTGAGGACGACCTCTCCGGTGATCTCCTCCACCACGGGCGCCTCGCCCTCGCCGAGCGCCAGCTCCAGCGCCCTGGCGCCCATATCGGTCAGCGGCAGCCGTACCGTCGTCAGGGCCGGCACCTGGTCGCGCAGCGTGGCGATGTCGTCGAAACCCGCCACCGACACGTCCTGCGGCACCCGGATCCCGCGCTCGCGGTAGGCGGCGAGTGCGCCCACGGCCATCACGTCATTGACCGCGAACACGCAGGTCGCATCGCCCGTCTCGATGGCCGCCTGATAGCCGCCGTCGCGGTCGAAGGGCCCGTGGACGACGTGCGGCGTCGGCAGCCCCAGCTCCTCGACGGCCTCGACGAACCCGGCGCACCGGTCGGCGGCCGTCATCAGGTGCGGCGGCCCGGCGAGCACCGCGAAGCGCGTGTGGCCCAGCTCGGCCAGCGCGCGGGCGAGCGCCGCGGCCCCCGCGCGGTTGGCGGGGGCGATCGTGTCGACGCCGAGCAGGTCCTGGCCGACGCAGGCGACCCGGCCGCCGCCCGCCTGGTATCGCGCCAGCTCGCTACGCAGCCGGGCGGTGACCTCGGCGTCGGTGACGCGGGAGCCGGCCAGCAGGACGGCGCGCACCCGCTGGGCGTTCAGCGTCGCCACGTAGGCGATCTCCTGTTCGGGGTCGCGATGCGTGGTCCCGACCATGACCAGCAGGCCCTCGCCGGCCGCCGCCCGCATGGCGCCGTCGGCCAGCGCGGCGAAGTAGGGGTCGGTGAGGTCGTGCACGACCAGCCCGATCACGTTGCCGGCCCCTCTGGCCAGCGCCTGGGCCGCGACGTTGGCGCGGTAGCCGAGCTCGTCGGCCGCCCGCTCCACCCGGGCCCTCAGGTCCGCGCCCACCTGGCGGGTGCTGCCGTTGAGCACCCGCGAGGCGGTCGCCAGGGACACGCCCGCCTGCTTGGCGACGTCCTCAAGCGTGACCACGAGACCTCCCCGGAAAGCGGTTTCCCAGTGTGCCAGAACGGCACCTGGCCCGCATCCTCGCGCGCCCCACCGCACCAGAACAGCACCGCGGGCCGGCCAGGGCCGCAGGAGCCCGGCTCTTGCCGGGCGTTGCGACGTTGCGAATGCCGCGGCCGGTCCGCGCCCTCGAGAGGATTGGGCTCGCGTGTGGCCCCGGCCTGCGGTGGGCAGGCCGGGGCGGCAGAGAGCGCGGTGGTGCAAGACGGTGTGCTAGGCCCAGGGGAACAGGAATCCCAGCAGGCCGCCCTTCTTGGTCTCCGCGGGCTGCGGAGCGGGAGCCTGGGTGGTCGGCGCGGGCGGCGCCGTGGTCGGCGAGCTCGACTGCTTGGTCGAGACCTGCTGGTCCTGCTGGTCCGTCGTGGTGGTCTTGACGTCACCCTCAGGCTGCTTGGTGCCGCGCGTGCTCGGCTTGGTGGTCGGCACGCCGATGCGCGTGGGCGAGGTCCTGGGCGAGGGCGTGCGCGTGCTGCGCACCCGGACGGGTGTGTGCGTCGGCGCCGCGGTCTCGGTGGCCGTGGGCTCGGGCGAGTCGGAATCCGTGGGCTG
Organism: Nonomuraea sp. NPDC050536; assembly: GCF_044457685.1. Lineage (NCBI taxonomy): Bacteria > Bacillati > Actinomycetota > Actinomycetes > Streptosporangiales > Streptosporangiaceae > Nonomuraea > Nonomuraea sp. NPDC050536. Next base: position 677,846 of record NZ_JBITHD010000001.1, on the reverse strand, counting down.
CGACTCCGGCTTGGAGTCCTTGGGCTTGGGCGTCTCGACCGGCGCGGTCGCCTGGCCGACGCTGGCGCAGTGGCCGCCGGCGCACGGGTCGTCGCCGGAGGAGCTGGTGAGCATCCAGCCCGCTCCCGCGCCCAGCACCACGACCGCCGCCGCCGCGACCAGCAGGATCTTGGTACGGCGGCGCACCTCGTGATCCCCCTGCTCACCGTCGCCGTCGTCGCTCCACCCTGAGCCGAGGAAGCCCCGCTTGGGCTCGGCATCCTCGGACTCGTAGCCGCGGTCGATCGGCAGGTAGCCGGAGTCGGACTCCTCGTCAGCGGAGGAGGTCAGGTCGTGCGGGCCGCTCGCGCCGGCCGCCCCGGTGAAAGGCTCGTCCCTGAGCGGATCGCCAAACGCGCCGCCGGAGCCCAAGGCGTCACCGGTTCCGAGGGGATCGGCGGACCCCAGCGGATCCACCGGCCCGAGAGGGTCGGCCGCGGAAAGATGGTCGCCCGGGGCCGCCAGGGCGTCACCCGAGCCAAGACGGTCACCGAGGGGATCGGCGGCCAGGGCGTCACCGGCCAGCGCGTCCCCGGAATCCCCGTAGGAGGATCCGGTCTGCGCGAGGTAGTCGCTGATCTCCATCGGGGTGCTCTTGTCCGCCGGCATGATGTAGGTCTCGTTGCCCGAGACCTGGATGGCAGGCTGCTCATCCGTGTCGTCCGTGCTCCAGCGCGGGGACAGCACGTCGCCGCTGAGGTCCGGGTTTAACGCCTCATGCCTGTCGTTCTCGTCGCGCGCCACGGTGAACCTCTCTAGTACGAATTCGCAACGCGCCCCTTCCTAACAGACTCGACCACCACTTGTCCGGAAATTTCACAGGAACATCGCAAATGATGGCGTGTTTTAGGGGCCAAACCAACGTTCAAGGGCCTCACGCAGTGGGTAGGAGCTCCTATTTGGGATCCAGGCGACATACCCATCCGGACGCACCAGAACGGCGTCCACGTCGAGCTCCGCCGTGGCCCGCACGACCTCCACCCGATCGCGCCATCCGGCGGCCTCGGCCACCAGGTCGTCCCGCCCGGCCAGATCGAGCAGCAGCGGCCGCCCGGCCCGCAGCAGCTCGACCAGCCGCACGGGACCGTCGGAGGTCTTCAGCGCCACGTCGGGCAGCATCCACCCCGCTCCCGGCGCCCCGACGCAGTAGACGGTGTCCACGCCGCTGATCATGCCGCCCAGGTACTCGTTGACCTGGTCGAGCCCCATCAGCTCGGCGAACAGCTCGCGCAGCGGGTCCACCGCGGGATCGGGGTTGGCCAGCGCCGTCTGCGCCCGCACGTTCCACAGCACCCGGGCCGCCACCGGGTGCCGTTCGGCGTGGTAGGTGTCGAGCAGGCTGTCGGGCGTCTGCCCGCCGACCACGGCGGCCAGCTTCCAGCCCAGGTTCATGGCGTCCTCGAGCCCGGTGTTGAGCCCCTGCCCGCCCCACGGGAAGTGGACGTGGGCCGCGTCCCCGGCCAGCAGCACGCGCCCGGCTCGGTAGTTCTCGGCCTGCAGGGCGGCGTCGCCGTACCGGGACAGGCTGACCGGGTCGGCCATCGGGACCGGCACGCCGAGGATGCGCTCGGCGCTCTCCCTGAGCTCGGCGAGGGACACGGGAGCCTGCCGGTCGGCGTGGGGCGCGCCGAAGTCGTAGGTGGTGATCCGGCTGTGGCCGGCGGGGTTGACCCACGCCAGCACCCAGCCCCGCGGCGTCCGGTTGTATCCGGGCGGCACGCCGTACGGGTCGAGCAGGCGCACGTCTCCCGAGAGCGCGGCGACGCGCGCGCCCGTGCCGGTGAAGGGGATGCCCGCGGCGTCGCGGACGGCGCTGCGCGCGCCGTCGGCGCCGACCATGTAGCGGGCGGCGAGCTCGCGGCCGCCGACGGTCAGCAGCACGTGGTCGTCGTGCTGGACCAGCCCGGTCACCTCCTGCCCGCGCCTGATCTCGGCGCCCAGCTCGGCGGCGCGGCGCGCGAAGACCTGCTCGGCCCAGGCCTGCGGGCTGCCGACGATGCTCGGCCCCTCCCCGGCGACCGCGCCGAGGTCCAGGCCGAACATGCCGGAGAAGTGGAAGCTGACGCTCCCCCTGCTCGAGCGGCCCACCAGGTCGAGCAGCCCGCGCCGGTCCAGGCTCTGCGCGGTGCGCGCGTGCAGCGTGCCGGCCTTGGACTCCCCCGACGGTACGGCGAGCCGCTCGAACACCACGGGCCGCACCCCCTGCAGGGCGAGCTCGGCGGCGAGCAGCATGCCGACGGGTCCCCCGCCGGCGATGGCGACATCGATCATGTTGATCCTCCTCGACAGGGCGAACACCGGCGGGCCGGAAGAGGTTTCACGCGGGCACCGGCTCGGCGATCCGCCTCCTGGCGAAGGTGAGCGCGACCACCGTGCCGAGCAGCATCCCGGCGGCGGCGATCAGCACGGCGATGCGCAGGCCCGAGGCCAGTGCGGCGCCGGAGGCCTCGCCGAGCCCGCCGGCCGCGACCAGGACGGCCAGTCCGAGCGCGGCGCCGACCTGCAGCGCCGTGGAGGCCATGCCGGAGGCGACGCCCTGCTCGGCCGCGGCAACGCCGGTGGCCGCGGCGATCCACATGCCGGTCCAGGTCAGCCCCTGGCTGACGCCCATGACGACGATGCCGGGCAGGACGGCCCAGTAGCTGCCGTCCTGGCTCACCCCGAGCGCGAGCGCGGCGGCGCCGAGCGCCCCGCCGACCGTGCCGATGACCAGGGTGGCGCGCATCCCGATGCGGCCCGCCATCCGCCCGCCCAGCTGCGTGCCGAGCGCGATGAGCAGCGCGGGGACGAGGAAGGCCAGGCCGGTGGTCACCGCGCCGTAGCCGAGCACGTTCTGGAAGTAGACGGTCAGGAAGTACGGGATGGAGTTGAACGTGGCGCCGAAGACCAGGATGACCGCGATGGCCGAGGTGAGGCTGCGATTGCCGAACAGCCGCAGCGGCATCAGCGGATCGGCGCTGCGCCGCTCGACGGACACGAAGGCGGCGATCAGCACGACGGCCAGCGCGAAGGCCGCCAGGATGGCCGGTGAGGCCCAGCCGGACTCGGGCCCCTGGATGAGGGCGTAGGCCAGCAGGCTCACGCCACCGGTGGCGAGCACGGCGCCGGGCAGGTCGAAGCGGCGGCCACGCTGGCGCGGCCCGTCGGCGGGCAGCAGCACGTAGGCGCCGGCGATGGCGAGCGCGGCCAGCGGCACGTTGACGTAGAAGTCCGCCTGCCAGCCCCACGCGCCGGTGAGCAGGCCGCCGGCCAGCGAGCCGATGGCCAGGCCGCTGGCGCCCGCGCCGCTCCACACGCCCAGCGCCCTGTTGCGCGCGGGACCCTCCTCGAAGCGGGTGTTGACCAGCGCCACCGTGGCGGGGAAGAGCAGTGCGCCGCCCAGCCCCTGCACCACCCTGGCGGCCACCAGCAGCCCGGGGCTGCCGGCCAGCCCGCCCGCCAGCGACGACAACGCGAAGATCGCCAGCGCGGCGACGAACATCCTGCGCCGCCCCAGCAGGTCCGCGGCGCGCCCGCCGAACAGCAGGAAGCCGCCGTAGGCCACCGCGTACGCGCTGGCCACCCATTGCAGGGTCTGCGGAGAAAAGCCGAGATCCCGCCCGATGTCGGGAAGCGCCACGAACACGATGAAGAAGTCGAGGGCGATGATGAGCTGCGACAACGCCAGCAAGGCCAGGGTCCAGCCGGAACGAGGGGACATCGCTATCCTTAGTACGAAATTATCGAACGGTACGAAATCCTCGTACAGTCGAACCGTCGGCGTCAAATCATCGTTCGAAAATCTCGTACTATGGACGGCATGCTTCATCCATCGCGGGAGCAGATCGAGCTGGTGGACGTGCTGGCGGCCCTGGGCCACCCGGTGCGCGCCCAGATCGTGCGCACGCTGGCCGACGGCGAGGAGCAGTCCTGCGGCGACATCATCAGCGGCGTGCCGAAGTCCACGCTGACCAGCCACTGGCGGATCCTGCGCGAGAGCGGCGTGACCTTCCAGCGCAACCAGGGCAGGAACCTGCTCGTCCGGCTGCGCCGCGACGACCTGGAGGCCCGCTTCCCCGGCCTGCTCGACCTCGTCTGCAAGGAGGGATGAGCGCGACGCCGAGGCTTACACCGACTACGGCTGTCGTCTCGTCACGCTGCCGAAGGCGTCGGTGGCCGAGCGCGCGCGGGTGATCGAGGGCTCCATCAAAACCCGTGAAGCGGGCGCGCGGTCACATGCCGTGACGCCATCATGACTGTCATGCTATCGGCCCAGAAAGCACCCCCTCCCGGTGCGCGGGCGGTGACCGGGCTGCGCGCGCAGGCCCAGAGCGCGCGCCGGACCGCGCTGATCGCGCTCTCCGGTTCGATCGCGCTGATCACCGCCGCCCAGTTGCTCGCCGAGCGGGCCCGCACCCGCGAGGGCACCCTGCCGCTCGCCGTACTCGCCCTCGGGCTCTTCCTCGGCGCACTGCCTGTGCTGGCCGTCACCCAGGGGATCTGGGGCGCGCGAGCCAGGGCGGTGCGCAGGCGCGAGCTCGAGCTCTACTCCGCCGCCCGCGGCGCCTGGCCGCGCCTGGCCTCCCGGCTCGGCGTGGCCGCCTGCTGGGCGGTGACGCTGCTGCTCGGCTTCACGGTGCCGCGTCTGTTCCGGGAATCGGGGATGTACGGCTTGGCCGGCGCGCTCACCAGTGCGGCGGACGTCGTCGCGATCCCGGCGTACGCCGCGGGCGCGTTCTTCCTCCTGTGGTGGGGACGCGACGCGGCCATGACGCTGGCGCGCGTCAGGTCGGGAGGCGCTCCCGGCGACCCGTGGGATCCCGGCTCGGGCAGGCGCGGACGAGGCGTGGCGGCGCTCTGGGCGGGCGCTGTGCTGGCGGTCACCGCCCTGGTCGCGGCCCGCGCCCACCTGTGGGAGCCGCCCACCGCGCTCGTCTACGCGCTGCTGGCGGCGGCGCTCGTCCTGGCGTTGGTTACTCGCGAGTAGCATAGGCGCGGTGGCTTTCCCCAACGAGGAGCGAACCCGTGCCTAATTCACGTGACGTCGTGTTCGTCGACGGCGTGCGCACACCTTTCGGCAGGTCAGGGCCGAAGGGGCTGTACGCGGAGACCCGCGCGGACGACATGGTCGTGCGCGTCATCCGCGAGCTCATGCGGCGCAATCCCGACCTGCCGCCCGAGCGGGTGGACGAGGTCGCCATCGCGGCCACCACCCAGATCGGCGACCAGGGGCTGACCATCGGCCGCTCGGCCGCGGTGCTGGCGGGGCTGCCGAAGAGCGTGCCCGGGTACGCCATCGACCGGATGTGCGCGGGCGCGATGACCGCGGTCACCACGGTGGCCGGCGGGATCGCGTTCGGCGCCTACGACGTGGCGATCGCGGGCGGGGTGGAGCACATGGGGCGCCACCCGATGGGCGAGGGCCTGGACCCGAACCCGCGCTTCCTGTCGGAGAAGCTCGTCGACCCCAGCGCGCTGGTCATGGGCATGACGGCGGAGAACCTGCACGACCGCTACCCGGAAATCACCAAGGAGCGCGCGGACGCCTACGCGCTGCGCTCGCAGGAGAAGGCGGCCAAGGCCTACGCCGACGGCAGGATCCAGCCCGACCTGGTGCCGACCGCGATCAGGACCGCCGAGAAGGGCTGGGGACTGGCCGTCTCCGACGAGGCACCGCGCCCCGACACGACGATGGCGGGCCTGGCCGGGCTGAAGACGCCCTTCCGCCCGCACGGGCACGTCACCGCCGGCAACTCCTCGGGCATCAACGACGGCGCCACCGGCTGCATCGTGGCCGCCTCCGAGGCCGCCGAGGAGCTGGGGCTGAACGCGCGCATGCGGCTGGTCTCCTACGCCTTCGCCGGCGTGGACCCCGAGGTGATGGGCGTCGGCCCGATCCCGTCCACGGAGCGTGCGCTGCGGCTCGCCGGGCTGGACGTCTCCGACATCGGGCTCTTCGAGATCAACGAGGCCTTCGCCGTGCAGGTCCTGGCCTTCCTCGACCACTTCGGCATCGACGAGGAGAAGGTCAACCCGTGGGGCGGCGCGATCGCCTTCGGCCACCCGCTGGCCTCCTCGGGGGTGCGGCTGATGACACAGCTGGCCCGGCAGTTCGGCGAGCGCCCCGACGTGCGCTACGGCATCACCACCATGTGCGTCGGCATGGGCATGGGCGGCACCGTGATCTGGGAGAACATCGGGGGTAACGCGGCATGAGCTTCGAGGAACTCGTCACCAAGGCCATCGTGCGCGACGTCGAGCTGCCTTACGGCGCGGGGACGATGGCGCTGATCACCCTGGACAACGGCTTCGACCACACCAAGCCGAACACCTTCGGCCCCGGCGGGCTGACCTCCCTGGGCGAGGCGCTCGACGCGGTCGCCGCGCGCACGGACCTGGTGGCCGTGGGCGTGACGGGCAAGCCGTTCATCTTCGGCGTGGGCGCCGACCTGAAGGGCGCCGCGCAGGTGCGCACCCGCGAGGAAGCGCTGGAGATCGGCCGCCTCGGCCACGCGGTCTTCGCGCGCCTGGGCTCGCTGGCCATCCCCAGCTTCGCCTTCGTCAACGGCGCGGCCATGGGCGGCGGCCTGGAGGTGGCGCTGCACTGCACCTACCGGACGATCTCCGCGGGCGTGCCCGCCGTGGCGCTGCCCGAGTGCTTCCTGGGCCTGGTGCCCGGCTGGGGCGGCACCCAGCTGCTGCCCCGCCTGATCGGCCCGGCCGGCGCGATCAAGCTGATCGTGGAGAACCCGCTCTCCCAGAACCGCATGATCAAGGGCACCCAGGCCTTCGAGTACGGCGTCGCCGACGCGATCTTCGAGCCGGCCGACTTCCTGGAGGAGTCGCTGCGCTGGGCCGCCCACGTGATCAAGTCCGAAATTTCGGTCGATCGCGCCTCTTTTGACGATGTGGACTGGGACAAGGCGGTCTCGGACGCCCGCTTCCTGCTGGACATGAAGCTGCACGGCGCCTCCCCCGCCCCCTACCGGGCGCTCGACCTGATCGCGATGGCCCGCACGGCCACGCCCGCGGCCGGCTTCGCGGCCGAGGAGGAGATCCTGGCCGACCTGCTGATGAGCGACACGCTGCGCGCCGGGCTGTACTCCTTCGACCTGGTCCAGCGGCGCGCCAAGCGGCCGGCCGGAGCGCCCGACCCGGCGCTGGCCCACAAGGTCACCAAGGTCGGTGTCGTCGGCGCCGGGCTGATGGCCTCGCAGATGGCGCTGCTGTTCGCGCGCCGCCTCGAGGTGCCCGTCGTGCTGACCGACCTGGACCAGGCCCGCCTGGACAAGGGCGTCGGCTACGTGCACGCCGAGGTGGACAAGCTCCTCGGCAAGGGCCGTATCTCCGGCGACCAGGCCAACCGCCTCAAGTCGCTGGTGACGGGCTCGCTCACCAAGGACGCCTTCGCCGACGCCGACTTCGTCATCGAGGCCGTCTTCGAGGACCTGGCGGTCAAGAAGCAGGTCTTCGCCGAGGTCGAAGCCGTAGTCTCGGACTCGTGCGTGCTGGCCACCAACACCTCGTCGCTGTCGCTGACCGAGATGGGCTCCGGCCTGCGGGTGCCGGCGCGGCTGGTCGGGTTCCACTTCTTCAACCCGGTGGCGGTGATGCCGCTGCTGGAGATCATCCGGGGCGCCGAGACCGACGAGGTGACGCTGGCCACCGCCTTCGCGGTGGGCAAGGCGCTGAAGAAGTCGTCGGTACTGGTCAAGGACGCTCCCGCGTTCGTGGTGAACCGGCTGCTGACCCGCTTCATGGGCGAGGTCGTGGCCGCCGTCGACGAGGGCACGCCGCTGGAGGTGGCCGAGCACGCGCTGGACGACCTGGGGCTGCCGATGACGCCCTTCGCGCTGCTGCAGCTCGTCGGGCCCGCCGTCGGCCTGCACGTGGCCGAGACGCTGCACGCCGCCTTCCCCGGCCGCTTCGGCGTCTCTCCCGGCATGGCCAAGCTGGTCGCCTCCGGCAAGCCGGGCGTCTACCGGGCCGACTTCTCGCTCGACCCCGACGCGGTCGCGCTGTTCGAGGGCGGCACCTCGCCGTCCACGGCCGAGCAGGTACGGCGGCGCGTCCTGGAAGCCCTGTCCGAGGAGATCCGGATCATGCTGGACGAGGGCGTGGTGGCGGCCGCCCAGGACATCGACCTGTGCATGATCCTGGGCGCCGGCTGGCCCTTCCACCTCGGCGGCGTCACCCCGTACCTGGACCGGGCCGGCCTGTCCGACCCGCGGTTCCTGGAGCAGGGCGTCGCCTCGGTGCCCGCCTGACGTGAAGACCCCCGGGGGAAAGCGGTTCCCTCGGGGGTCTTTCGTGTGGACGGCCAAGAACGGGGTCGCCGGGCCTAGAAGGTTCCCGGGACCGGCGGCGGCGTCGGTTCCGTCGGGGTGCGTACGGCGCGGCTGTGGCGGTAGCCGTACAGGAAGTAGATCACCGCGCCGATCACCATCCACACGACGAACCGCAGCCAGGTCTCCACCGGCAGGTTCAGCATCAGGTAGAAGCACGCCAGGATCGACAGGATCGGCAGCACGGGCACGAACGGCGTGCGGAACGCGCGAGGCAGGTCCGGCCGGGTGCGACGCAGGATGATCACGCCGGCCGAGACCACCACGAAGGCGAACAGCGTCCCGATGTTCACCAGCTCGGCCAGCGCGCCGAGCGAGATGAACCCGGACAGCGCCGCCGAGACCACGCCGACGATGACCGTGAGCCGCGCGGGCGTGCCGAACTTGGGGTGCACGACCGACAGCTGCCGCGGCAGCAGCCCGTCACGGCACATGGCGAACAGCACCCGGCTCTGCCCCAGCATCAGGATCATCACCACGGTGGTGAGACCGGCGATGGCGCCGATGCTGATCAGCGCGGCGGCCCAGTTCTGCCCGACGGCTCTGAACGCCTCGGCCAGCGGCGCCTTCGTGCTCAGCTGGGTGTATTTCTGCATGCCGACCACGACGAGCGAGACGGCGACGTACAGGACCGTGCAGATGGCCAGCGAGCCGAGGATGCCGCGGGGCACGTCGCGCTGCGGGTTGATGGTCTCCTCCGCGGCGGTGGCCACGATGTCGAAGCCGATGAAGGCGAAGAAGACGACCGCGGCGGCGGAGAAGATGCCGATCACACCGAACGACACCGGGGTGATGCCGAACAGCACCTGGATCAGCGGCGCCTTCAGTCCCGCGACCGCGGGGGTGGAGATGGCGGGAGGGATGAACGGCGTGTAGTTCGCGCCGTTGATGAAGAACAGCCCGGCCACGATCACGAGCATGATGACCGACACCTTGATCGCGACGATGACCTCGTTCACCCGCGAGGACAGCTTGATGCCGGCGACCAGGATCGCGGTGAGAATCAGCACGACCACGATCGCGGGCACGTTCACCACCGGCGTCTCCCCCGCCATCCAGTCGGGCAGATGGATGCCAATCGACTCGAGTAGCGCCGAGAAGTAGCCCGACCAGCCGACCGCGACCACGGCTGCGGCCAGCGCCATCTCCAGCATCAGGTCCCACCCGATCACCCAGGCGGGGAACTCGCCCAGCGTGGCGAAGGAGAAGGTGTAGGCCGACCCGGCCACCGGGATGGTGGAGGCGAACTCCGCGTAGCACAGCGCGGCCAGGCCGCAGACCACGCCCGACACCACGAAACCCAGCGCCACGGCCGGGCCCGCGGTCAGCTTGGCCACCTGCCCTGTCAGCACGAAGATGCCCGTGCCGACGATCACCCCGATGCCGAACACGGTCAGGTCGAGGGCCGACAGCCGCTTTCTCAGCCGGTGCTCGGGCTCCTCGGTGTCGCGGATCGACTGCTCAACGCTCTTGGTGCGAAAGATATCCACAATCGGTGATATTGCCCGCACCGGGAGTGATCATGCCTCGATGGGGGCACTCCGCTTCGCGACCGCCTCGGTGATCCCCCTGGCCACGTCCTGGCCGGTCAAGCCCTGGTAACCGAGAATCTTGGCGCGCTTGGCCACGTCCAGGAAGCACTGGTCGATGCCGAACGTCTTGACCGGCACGTCCACGTCGTTGTCGCGCAGCAGCCTGGCCACCGCGTCGCCGACGCCGCCCACGCGCCCGTTGTCCTCCACCACCGCGACCAGCTTGTGCGCTCCGGCCGCCAGCACCAACGCCTCGTCCAGCGGCTTGACCCAGCGCGGGTCGATCACCGTGGCCGAGATGCCCTGCTGGTCGAGCAGGTCGGCGGCCTCCATGCACGGGTGTGCCATCGGGCCGACGCCGATGATGAGCACGTCGGGATCCGCGGCACGCAGCACGTCCATCTCGCCGAGCTTGCCGATCGCCTCCAGCGGAGCGGCCAGCGCGCCCTTGGGGTAGCGCAGCGCGGTCGGGCCGTCCTCGATCGCGACGGCCTCGCGCAGCAGCTCGACCACGCGGTCGCCGTCGCGCGGCACCGCGATCCGCAGGCCCGGCACGACCTGCAGGATCGACAGGTCCCACATGCCGTTGTGGCTGGGGCCGTCGTCGCCGGTGACGCCCGCCCTGTCGAGCACGAACGTGACGGGCAGCTTGTGCAGGGCCACGTCCATGAGCAGCTGGTCGAAGGCGCGGTTGAGGAAGGTGGCGTAGACGGCGAACACCGGGTGCAGGCCGCCGAACGCCAGCCCGGCCGCGCTGGTCACTGCGTGCTGCTCGGCGATGCCGACGTCGTAGAAGCGCTCGGGGAAGGCCTCGGCGAAGGGGGCGAGGCCCACCGGGTACTGCATGGCGGCGGTGATGGCCACGATGTCGTCGCGCTCGTGGCCGAGCTTGACGATCTCCTCGCTGAACACGTCGGTCCAGATGCGGCCCTTCGGCTTCTCCCTGCCGGTCACCTTGTCGAAGGGGCCGGGGCCGTGCAGCTGGTCCTCGTCGTGGTTCTCGGCCGGGGAGTAGCCGTGGCCCTTCTGGGTGAGCACGTGCACGATGACCGGGCCGCGGAAGTCGCGGGCCTGGCGCAGCGCGGCCTCCACGGCCTGCTCGTCGTGGCCGTCGATGGGGCCGACGTACTTCAGCCCGAGGTCCTCGAACATGACCTGCGGGGCCAGGACGTCCTTGACGCCCTTCTTGATGCCGTGCAGCGCGTCGTACAGGACGGGGATGTTGCCGAACTTCTCCTTGACGAACTCCAGCACGTCCTCATAGCGGCGGTTGGTGCGAAGCGAGGACAGATGGCTGGCGAGCCCGCCGATCGTCGGCGAGTAGGAGCGGCCGTTGTCGTTGACGACGATGACGAGCGGCAGGTCCCTGCGGGCGGCGATGTTGTTGAGCGCCTCCCAGGCCATGCCGCCGGTGAGCGCGCCGTCACCGATGACCGCCACCACAGTCCGGTCACCCTCGCCGCGCACCCGGAAGGCCTTGGCCAGGCCGTCGGCGTAGGACAGCGCGGTGGAGGCGTGGGAGTTCTCCACGAAGTCGTGCTCGGACTCGGCCTGGCTCGGGTAGCCCGACAGGCCGCCCTCCTGCTTGAGCGCGGCGAAGCCGTCCAGGCGGCCGGTCAGCAGCTTGTGCACGTAGGCCTGGTGGCCGGTGTCCCAGATGATCGGGTCACGCGGCGAGTCGAACACCCGGTGAACGGCGATGGTCAACTCGACGACGCCCAGGTTGGGCCCCAGGTGGCCACCGAACTCGGCGCACGCGTCGACGAGCACGTCCCGGATCTCCCCGGCGAGCCGCGGCAACTCCTCTACGCCGAGCTGTTTGACGTCGTGCGGTCCCCTGATCGAGCCCAGCATGCCGCGTCCCCTCCGCTCCGACTGCCCCAACGGATCGAGTCTAGTTCGTGGCCCCGGCATTGACTCCATCGAGTCAATTGAGCCCGCATTTGTCCGATCTTGACCTAGTCTTTTCCTCACTATGAACACTCTCCCCATGAGGAAACTGACGTCACTCCTGGCGGCCGGGGTCGTCCTGGCCCTGGCCGGCGCGGGTACAGCGTCAGCGCAAGCAGCAGAAACGAGCAACGAGGCATCGCAGCAGGCGGCCAACCCCAGTGGCAAGGTGGCGGCCGTCAACAACCCCCTGTACAAGACCGGCCGGCTCGCCGGCTCGAACTGTTCGCCCGGTTCCCTTCCCAAGGGCAGCGTCGCGGCCTACAGGCACTTCCTGACAGCGGTAACCAACTGCCTGAACCGCTCCTGGGGCAGCCAGTTCAAGAAGGCGGGGCTCACTTTCAGCTCCCCGCGTCTGCGCATCATCACCAGGAAGATGCGCACCCCCTGCGGCCCCTGGAGCGTCGGCGCCGACGGCATCTACTGCTCCACCGACCGCACGATGTACATGTTGATCACCAAGTCGCAGCTGCGCGACCCGTTCGCCCTGGGCATCACCCGCCTGATGGCGCACGAGTACGGTCACCACGTGCAGAACATGTCCGGTATCTGGAGCTACTACTGGACGGCCAGGAACGCCTCCGGCCACTCCGGTCAGCTCCAGCTGTCGCGCCGGTCGGAGTTGCAGGCCGAGTGCTTCTCCTCGGTCTTCATGAGCACGGTCCACGACTCGCTGCCCATCGACGACCGCGAGTGGGACTACACCGTGAACTGGTTCCGCCAGCACGGCGCCGACTCCTGGCCGGAGAACGACCACGGCAAGGGCCCGACGATCGCCGCGTGGATGAACCGGGGCTACAGCTCCGGCTCGCCGGGCGCCTGCAACACCTGGAAGGTGTCCGCCGGCTACGTCCGATAGCCCACACCGACCCGCACGGCCGCGCCCTTCTGGCGCGGCCGTGCCGCGTTTATGCAAACAAACTGCCAAGAACTGGTCTAAGATCCGCCATCGTGCGAATTCCCCTGATCGCCGCAGCTGTGGTCATGACCGCGGGTGCGGCCTTATCGGGTACGGCCAGCGCGGAGGTCAGACCGTCCGCGCAGGCACCGCCGGCCGTACTCACCAAGAACAAGATCTACTCCGCAGGCACCACCACGCCGCAGTCGTGCGCGATCCCGGCGATCCGCAAGGGCAGCGCGGCCTCGCTGAAGAGCTTCCACCTGGCGATGGCCGGGTGCGCGAACGCGTTCTGGGCCGACAGGTTCAGGGCGGCGGGCCTGGTCTACCGCCCGCCGAAGGTCACGATCACCACCGGCAGCGGGTCGGCGTGCGGGCGGATCACCACCAACGGCGCCCAGTACTGCCCCACGCAGCGCACGATCGCCATCCGGATCATGAAGCGCGACCTGACCGACCCGTTCAGGATGAACATCGCCCACTCGGTGGCGCACGAGTGGGGCCACCACGTGCAGCAGCTCACCGGCATGCTCGACGCACAGAACCGGCTCTACTGGCAGGCCACGGGCACTGCGCGCCAGATCCTCAGCCACCGCCTCGAGATGCAGGCCGAGTGCTTCGCCGGCGTCTTCTACAGCGCCACCCTCGACTCGATCAACCCCGGCATCACCTGGGAGCAGTGGATCGACGCGGTCAGCCGGGCCGGCGAAAGCAAGATCCACGGCAGGCCGGCCAACCTCGCCTACTGGCAGAACCAGGGGTTCAGCCACGGATCAACGCGCTCTTGCAACACCTGGACCGCAGACAGGGGACACGTTTCGTGAACGTCAAGCAATCTTCAATCCGGGGAAATCACACTTTGGGGATGAAGATCCCCTTTGTCGCCGCGGTGGTCGCGGTGATCGCCGGCCTCTGCCTCTCCGGCGCCCCCGCTCAGGCCGCCACCGGGCAGGCCCAGTACCCGATCAGGAGCAAGCAACTCACCCAGAACAAGCTCTACAAGTCCGGCCCGCTGGAGACCACCAGCTGCCCCGAGCCGGCCGTGAGCTCGGCCAAGCGGTACGTCAAGACGCTGTTCTCCTGCCTCAGCGACTCCTGGTCCGCCCAGTTCGAGCAGGCGGGCCTGCGCTTCAGCAAGCCGTCGCTGCGCTTCTTCACCTCCAAGAAGGGCCTGCGCTACTGCGGCTCGAAGTGGGGTGACGCGGCGGGGATCTACTGCCCGAAGACGCGCCAGTTCGCCGTCCTGCTCGACAAGTCGATCCTGACCGACGTCGACGACCTGTTCCTGATGGACGTGGTCGCGCACGAGTACGGCCACCACGTGCAGCAGATGAGCGGGATCATGCGCTCCTACCAGTACGAGCCGTACCACGGCAAGAAGGAGGAGACCGAGCAGACCAAGCGCCTGGAGCTGCAGGCCGAGTGCTTCGCGGGCGTGTTCATCGGCAGCGTCTGGGACTCCCTCGACCGGTCCGAGGACGACTGGCAGCGCCTGCTCGACGTCGTGGCGATGAACGGTGACGAGACCACCAAGGACAAGGACCACGGCAAGGGCTCCACGCAGAAGTCCTGGCTGAACAAGGGCTTCCAGTCGGCCGCGCCCGGCGGGTGCAACACCTGGGCCGCCCCCGCGAGCCGGGTCCGCTAGCCGTTCGCCCTCGCCAGCACTTCCAAGGGGTCCGCGAGCACGTGGGCGAAGGCCAGCTCGGCTGCGCCCACGAGCGTCGCGTCGTCGGCCAGTGCCGACGTGCGCAGCCGCAGCTTCTCGCGCTGGGGGGCCAGCGCGTGCACGGCCAGGCGGCTGCGCACCTGGGCGGCCGAGCCCAGGTAGATCTCCCTGAGCATGCCGCCGAAGATGACCAGCTCGGGGTTGAAGATGTTGACCAGGTTGGCCACGCCGAGCCCGAGCCAGTCGCCGACCCTGCTGAGCGCGTCCTGAGCGACGATGTCACCCCTGTCGGCGGCGTCGACCACCGCGCGGACGGCGTCGCGGCCGTGCTGGCCCGGGCCGACCCGCCCGGCGGCCTCGAGCAGCGCCCGCTCCCCCACCTCCGCCTCCAGGCAGCCGTGGGAGCCGCAGCCGCAGGCCCGGCCGCCCGGATTGACGATCATGTGCCCGACCTCGCCACCGTAGCCGTCGCGGCCGCCCAGCAGGTGGCCGCCCGCGATGATGCCGCCGCCGATGCCGACGTCGCCGTGCAGGTAGATCAGGTCCCTGACGGCCACGCCGACGCCCCTGCTGTGCTCGGCCAGCGCGGCCAGGTTGGCGTCGTTGCCGACGCTGACCGGCAGCCCGAGGCCGAGCCTGCGGCCCAGCTCCTCGCCGAACGGTGCCTCCTCCGACAGCAGGTTCGGCCCGAAGGTGATGACGCCGTCGCTCTTGCGCACGCCGCCGGAGACCGCCGCGGCGGCGCCCACGCAGACCGTGTCCTGGCGGGTCTTCCTGCGCATTTGCCTGGCGAAGCCGGCCAGTGTGCCGGCCAGCTCCTCCACCACGAACGGCCCGCGCTCGCGGGCGACCTCGCGCCGGTCGAGTATCGCCCCGCCCAGCCCGACTCGGGCCGCCGCCAGCCGGTCGGGGCCCACGTCGAAGGCGAAGACGTAGACGCGCGACGACTCGGGGCGCACCACCAGCGAGGGCCTGCCCGCGCGCCCCGTCTCGCGCGGCAGTTCCTCGCGCACCAGACCGGCGGCGGTCAGGTCCGAGGTGAGCGCCATGATCGTGCTACGGTTCAGCCCCATCTTCGAGGTGAGCTCGGCGCGCGAGGTGGGTCCGCTCAGGTGCACGTGGCGCAGCAGCGCGCCGAGGTTGTGGCGCCTGATGTCCTCCTGTGACGGGCCTGCGCTCAGGGGCGGCTGGCTGATCACCTTAGCCCGGCGGCCGCCGCTCGCCTGCGCGCCAGCGCGTCCACACCCGCGGCCAGCAGCAGGACGAATCCAGTCACCAGGTACTTCACGCTGGCACCATAGTTCATCAGACCCATCCCGTTGTCGATCACCGCGATCACCGCACCGCCGAGTATCGCGTCCAGCACCCGCCCCTTGCCACCGAACAGGCTGGTGCCGCCGATCACGGCCGCGCCGACAGCGTAGAGCAGCACCGAACTGCCGCCCGTGTTCGGGTCCACCGAGCTGGCGCGGGAGGCGGCCACGATGCCGCCGACCGCCGCCATCGACGAGCAGATCACGAACGCGCTGATCTTGATCCTGTCGACCGGGATGCCCGCTCTGCGCGCCGCCTCGGCGTTGCCGCCGACCGCGTAGATGTGCCGGCCGAAGGCGGTACGGCGCAACATGAACGTCCACAGGACCAGCAGCGCGACGATGACAGGGATCACGATCGGCACGCCCGTCAGCGAGACCAGCGCCGGGTTGCGGCTGCGCTCCAGGTTGAGCACGTAGACGGCGACGCCCGCGAGGAGCGCCAGCGCGCCGACCCTGGCGGCGATCAGCGACAGCGGATCGGCGACCAGCCCCCGTCCCGTCCGCTTCCTGGCCCTGATCAGCTGCACGGCCGCGTAGATCGCGACGGACGCGGCGTACAGCGTCCAGCCCAGCCAGGGCGGCAGGTTCCTGTTCGCGATCGCCACGATGACCGGGTCGCGGATCGAGATGTTCGTGCCCTCCTGCACCAGGACCAGCACGAGCCCCTGGAAGGCGAGGAAGGCCGCCAGCGTCACCACGAACGACGGGATGCCCACCTTGGCCACCAGCGTGCCGAGCACGATGCCGATGATCGAGCCGGTGACGATCGCCGCGAGCACCCCGACGTACCAGGGCAGGCCCAGGTTGGTGAGCGTGACCGCGAGCACCGCCGCGCAGACGCCGCTGGCGAAGCCGGCCGACAGGTCGATCTCGCCCAGCAGCAGGACGAAGACCAGGCCCATGGCGATCACGGTGACCGCGGCGCCCTGGGTGAAGAGGTTGGCGAAGTTGATCGCGGTGACGAAGGCCGGCCGTGCGATCGCGAACGCCGTGCACAGGACGAGCAGGCCGAGCACGGCGGGGATCGCTCCGATGTCGCCGCCGCGCACCCGCTCGAGGTAGGCGCGGGTGCTGTGCGTGATCGACGGCGACTGGGCGGCCGTGACGATGGGGTCCTCGGTGACCATGTTCATGGGGTGACCCCGTTCCTGAGGCCGAGGTCGCCGCTCCGGCCGGATGTGATCAGTTCGACGACCTGTGCGTGCGTCACGTCGGCGGTCCTGACCTGGGCGGCCATCCTGCCGAGGTAGAGCGCCGCGATCCGGTCGGAGACGGCGAACACGTCGTTCATGTTGTGCGAGATGAGGACCACGGCCAGCCCGGTGTCGGCCAGCCGCCGCACCAGCTCGAGCACCTGCGCGGTCTGGGCCACGCCGAGCGCCGCCGTCGGCTCGTCGAGGATGACGACCTTGCTGTTCCACAGCACGGCCTTGGCGATCGCGACCGTCTGCCGCTGGCCGCCCGACAGGCTGGAGACCTGCTGCCTGATCGACTTCACGGTGCGGACGGACAGGCCGTTGAGCGTCTGCTCGGCCAGCTCCTCCATGGTGGCCTCGTCGAGGACCAGGCCGCTGCGGCGCTCGCGGCCGAGGAACATGTTCTGGACGATGTCCAGGTTGTCGCAGAGCGCCAGGTCCTGGTAGACGATCTCGATGCCCAGCTCACCCGCGTCGCGAGGGCCGTGCACCTGGACGGGTTTGCCGTCGAAGAGGATCTCGCCCGCGTCGATCGGGTGGATGCCGCCGACGCACTTGACGAGCGTGGACTTGCCGGCGCCGTTGTCGCCGACCAGGGCGGTGACCTCGCCGGAGTAGGCGGAGAGGGCGACGTCGTGGAGGACCTGGACGGGTCCGAAACTCTTGTCGACGCCGCGGATTTCAAGAAGGGGGGTCATGAGGCCTCCTTCGCCGGCCTCATGACCAAAATGCTCGCTCACGGGGGCTCCCTCAGAGAGAGGGGTACGGCCGGCGCGCGGCCGTACCCCTGATGTTCACTGAATCCCTGCCTCCGTGCACTTCTTGGCGAAGTCGCCCGTGCAGAGCTCCTCCTTGGAGACGTAGCCGTCGGCGACCACGTCCTTGACGTTGTCGACGGTGATCGACTGCGGCTCGAGCAGCTCGGAGGGCACGTCCTGCTTGGTCTGGGGGTCGGTGACCTTGCCGCTCGCCGTCGGCTTGTCGCCCTTGGCCAGCGCGACCGCGAGCTTGGCGGCGGCGTCGGCCTCCTTCTTGACGGCCTTGTAGACGGTCATGCACTGGTCGCCCGCCAGGATGTTCTGCAGGCCCTGGACGGTGGCGTCCTGGCCGGTGACGGGAACCTTGCCGTTGAGGTTGTTCTTCTTCAGCACGGTGATGGCGGCGTTGCCAAGGCCGTCGTTGGCGGCCAGCACGCCGGCGATCTTCGGCTGCTGGGTGAGCATCTGCTCGAAGATCGTGCCGGCCTGGGTGTTGTCCCACTCGGGCACGGACTGGTCGGGGCCCTTGACGAACTCGCCGGAGTCGTACTTCGGCTTGAGCACGCCGTCGTAGCCGTTCTTGAACAGCGTGGCGTTGTTGTCGGTCGGCGAGCCGTTCAGCTCGGCGACGATGGGCTTGCCGGCCTTCTTGTCGGCCAGGCACTTGACCAGGCCTTCTCCTTGCAGCTGCCCGACCTTGGTGTTGTCGAAGCTGACGTAGTAGGCCGCCCCGCCCCCGAGCGTGAGGCGGTCGTAGTCGATGACCGCGACGCCCTGCGACTTCGCCTTGTCGATCACGGTCTTGCCGGTGCCGCTGTCCAGGTTCACGATCATCAGCACGGTCGCGCCGTTGGTGATCATCTGGTCGGCGATGGTCTGGAAGGCTGTCTTGTCGTTCTGGGCGTTCTGGATGTCGTAGGCGATTCCCGCCGCCTTGAACGCCTCTTCGAGGTACTTGTGGTCCGCCGTCTCCCAGCGGGCCGACGACTTGCTGTCGGGAAGGATCACGCCGATCTTCCCGGCTTTCTGCGAATTCTGCGCCGTCGACGTGGCGGTGGTCCCGCTGTTGCCCCCGCAGGCGGTTAGACCGAGGACGAGCACGGCCAAGCTGAGGATCCCCTTGCGCATGGTGCAGGGTCCTTTCTTCCGGAGGGGCCCGGATGAATGTTGTTTGCGGCAACGTATTCCGGGACGGCCTGCTTTGGAAGACCCACGGGAGGGGGAGTTTGTTGTTCCCGGTAACAATCCAGAAACGTGTGATCAACGGAGGAGGCTCTGCCCGATGAGCACGATCGCGGAAATCGCGGCCACCACGAGGATCGCGACGCGCATCTTGCCGCCGTCGACGTAGCGGCGCACCGGCCCGCTGACCAGGAACCCTGCGATCATCGGGATGAGCAGGAACGCGCCGGTGACCAGGGCCTTGCCCGGCAGGTGTCCGACGACGGCCAGGATGCCCAGCGACTGCGCGGCGCTGAGGAAGAAGTACATGGCCAGGGTGGCCCTGATCTCCGGTCCCTTGGCGTTCTGGTAGACCAGCGCCATGGGCGGCCCGCCGATGCCGGTGGCGGTGCCGGTGATGCCCGAGACGAAGCCGGCCCCGCTGACGGAGTATCCGTTGCGCGGCAGGCTCGGCGCCCGAGCGGTGAGCACGACCGCGATCAGCACCATGGCGCCGACGAGGATGCCCAGCGCCTGTACCGAGACGTACACCACGATCCAGGCGCCGACGAAGCTGCCCGGCACCCGCCCGAGCACGGCGAACCCGAGCCCGCGCCAGTCGACTCTGCGCCACTCCCTGGCCAGCGTGAACAGCGGAAGCGCGAGGTTTGCCACCTGGACGGCGCCGGGCATCACGCCCGGATCGAGCAGCGTGAGGATGGGCGCCGCGATCAGCCCGAGCCCGAAGCCCACGCTCCCCTGCACTAACGCCCCGACGAATACCGCCAAACCACCAACAATCAGCACTTCTGTCACGCAGACAGTCAATCAGGACGCAGCGCCCTGGCTCCTCCGCAGGCGGGCCTCCATCCCGTCCAGCACGAGCCGCACCCCCTCCTCGAAGGCGAGGTCGCCCTGCGGGTCGCCCAGGTGGTTCAGCGCGGCCATGAGCCGCGGGTAGGCCGCGGTCACCGCCTCGATGTCGGGGTGCTCCTCCGGCTGGTCGGGGCGCCCCCGGTCGGCCTGCTCCTCCAGCACGAACCCGCCCACGTAGTTGCTGAGAGCGAACACTCCGACCCCGGCCTCCACCACGTCGAAGCCCACCCGCTCCAGCGCGGCCACCATGCCCTCGATCATGTCGAACAGTTCGGGCGAGGGCCGCGTACCCGCGGTGATCCTGGCGCCGTCGCGATAGGAGTTGAGCATGTCCCGCTCGCCCCTGGCGTAGTCGGCCAGCCATTCGCGCCACTGCGTGGGATCGGTGAGCGGCGGCCGGTCCAGGTGCGGCCTGATGATCGCCGCGGCCATCTCGTCCAGCAGTTCCTGCTTGTTCCTGACGTGCCAGTAGAGCGCCGGTGCCTGTACGTCGAGCTCGGCCGCCAGGCGGCGCAGCGTCAGCCCCTCCAGGCCGACCTCGGCGAGGAGCTTGAGCGCCGCGGCCACGATGGCGGATTTCTCGAGACCCACGATTGACAGCTTAACAACGTTAGAGGCATCCTTAACGCTGTTAGATTTAACACCGTTAAGGAGTGCTCGTGATCAGAGCGAACGGCTTGCGGAAGCGGTACGGCGAACAGGAGGCACTGGCCGGCGTCGACCTCGACGTGCCCGAGGGCACCGTCTGCGGCCTGCTCGGCCCCAACGGCGCGGGCAAGACCACGATCGTGCGGATCCTGGCCACGCTCCTGCACCCCGACGCCGGCCAGGCCCGGGTGGACGGCCTGGACGTGGTGCGGGACGCGGCCCGGCTGCGCTTCCGCATCGGCCTGGCCGGCCAGCACGCCGCGGTCGACGAGCTGCTGACCGGGCGCCGCAACCTGGAGCTGTTCGGCCGCCTCTACCACCTGCCGCGGCGGCAGGCCAGGCAGCGGGCCGACGAACTGCTCGAACGCTTCGACCTGGCCGAGGCGGCCCGCCGGCCGGTCAAGACCTACTCCGGCGGCATGCGCCGCAGGCTGGACCTGGCCGCCAGCCTGATCGTCGCGCCGCCGGTGCTGTTCATGGACGAGCCCACCTCGGGACTCGACCCGCGCAGCCGGCTCGGCCTGTGGGACATGCTGCGCGGGATGGTCGGCGAGGGCACCACCCTGCTGCTCACCACCCAGTACCTGGACGAGGCCGACCACCTGGCCGACCAGATCGTGGTGCTCGACCAGGGGCGGGTCGTCGCCGCCGGCTCGCCCGCGCAGCTGAAGAAGCGCATCGGCGGCAACCGGGTCGAGGTCGTCCTCCACGAGGCGGCCGACCTGACCGAGGCGCAGGAGCTGATCCGGCAGACGGCCTCCGGCTCGCTCGAGGCCGACCCCGTGCAGCGCAGGATCACCGTGTCGGTGAGCGACGGGCCGCGCTCGCTGGCCAGGATCGCCGGGGCGCTGGACGGCGCCGGGATCGAGATCGAGGACCTGAGCCTGCGGCAGCCGACGCTCGACGAGGTCTTCCTGGCGGTGACGGCCGCATGACGCTCATCGTGCCGGCACCGCCCGCGACCATCGTCGGGCGCCTGCGGTGGACCGTCACCGACTCGCTCACGATCGCCGCGCGCACCTTCTCCCGGCTCAAGGCGCAGCCCTTGGAGATCGTCTCGTTCCTGGTGTTCCCGATCATGATGACGGTGCTGTTCGGGTACGTCTTCGGCAGCGCGATCAAGCTCCCGGGCGGCGGCGACTACCGCAGCTACCTGATGCCGGGCATCTTCATGCAGGTCATGGCCATGACCGCGACCGCCGCCGCGACGGCCGTCGGCGCGGACATGGAGCGGGGCATCATCGACCGCTTCCGCGCCCAGCCGATGGCGCGCGCCGCCGTGCTCATCGGGCGCAGCGTGGCCGACCTGTCGATGCACCTGCTGTCGCTGGCCTCGATGGTGGTGGCGGCCCTCGTGCTGGCCGGCTGGCGCGCCCACGGCACGCCGGCCCAGACGGCCGCCGCGTTCGGGCTGCTGGCGCTGTTCGGGTTCGCCATGATCTGGGTGGGGACCTACATCGGCCTGTTCGTCAAGAGCGGCACCCAGGCGGACGCGGCCACGTTCGGGTGGCTGTTCCCCATGACGTTCCTGGCCAACACGTTCGTGCCCACGGAGGGCCTGCCGTCCTGGCTCAAGCCCATCGCCGACTGGAACCCGATGAGCGCCACGGTCGCCGCCGTCCGTCAGCTGTTCGGCAACCCCACCTCGGTCTCGCAGGCCTGGCCGATCCAGCACCCCGTCACGGCCAGCCTCGCCTGGTCCGTGCTGATCCTCCTCGTCTTCACTCCCCTGGCCGTCCTCCGCTACCGCTCCACCTCCCGCTGACCCTGTACGGCAGGCCTGCCCGCCGTACAGGGAGCGTGCGAAGCGCTAGCCGGTGTAGCCGGCGATGATCTTGGTGAAGTCGTAGGGCTGCTGGGAGACGCCGCTGCAGGCGTTGAGGTCGCCGCCCGAGCCGCAGGCGCGGTCGCGGTTGAGCTCCCAGAACGTCAGGCGGGCGATGTGGTGTTGCTGGGCGTAGGACAGCATGGTCTGGAAGTCCGCGAGCGATACCACCTCGTCCGCCTCGTCCGTCTTACCGTTCATGGACGACAGGCCGAGGTGGGCGTACGTGGCGGCGTCCGAGTAGCCGTAGGCGGACTTGACGCGGGACTTGAGCCCCTCCATGGCGTTGACCGTGGCCTGGCCCATCGTGCCGGTGTGCCCGCCGAAGTCGAACGGCATGATCGTCCAGATGTCGTTCTGCAGCCCGGACGTCGCGCCCCGGTTGATCATGTCGACGCCGGTCGAGTCGGGACCCGTGGGCGTGGTGCCGAACGTGATGATCGTCTTGATGCCCGGGTTGCCGGCCTTGACGGTCTTGAGCGCGTCGATCACCCGCTGGCGCACCGTGGCACTGGCCCACTCGGTGTCCTCGATGTCGATGTCCAGCGCCTTGAGCGAGTAGGCGTTGATCACCTTCTGGTAGGCGCCGGCCAGCGCCGACGCGCTGGTGCACTTCTCGCCCAGCTTGGTGCCGCTCCAGCCGCCCACCGAGATCACCACATCGCCGCCGGCGGCGCGGATCGCGTTGATCGTGGCCTGGTCCGTGCCGCCGGTCAGCGGGCGCGAGCCGTCCCACTTCGGATTGCACGTCCCGTCCGACAGGATGAAGGCGAGCGTGAACCACTTCACCCCGGTCGCGGACATGGCGCCGCTCGGCGACCCGGCACTCCCCCACCCCGCGTACACGTAGGGCGCCACGGCGTCGGCGGTGACGGGCTGCTGCCCGGCGCCGACGGTGAGCTTGTCCAGGTTGGGGCCGCCGCTGGCCCCGGTGGCGGTGGCCCTGATCGTGTTGGCCCCGGCGGCCAGCGTGACGGGCACCTGTACGGTGGCCCAGGTGTCCCAGTTCGCGGTGGGCGCGAAGTCGCGGCCGGCCACGGTCGTCCCGTTGACCGCGAGGTCCAGCGGCCTGGCCGAGGTGGTCCCGTTGGCGTACCTGAAGGTCAAGGTGGCGGGGCCGCCGGTGGACTGGACGGACCACTCGACGTAGCCGCCGGCCACGTTGACGTAGTCGACGAACCCTGAGCCGGTGAAGCCGGTGTGGTTGGCGGCCACGGCGGCCTGGCTGAGCGTGGCGTCCTCGGCCTGGTAGTCGGGGCCTCCCGTGGCGGCGGTCGCGACGTCCAGGTAGTCGGCGTTGGGCCCGCCGTTGGCGGTGGTGGCGGTGGCCTTGACGGTGTTCGTCCCGGCGTTGAGTGTGGCGGGGATGTCGGCGGTGGCCCAGGTGTCCCAGCTGCCGGTGCCGTTGAAGTCGCGGTCGACCGGTGCGCCGCCGTTGACCGAGATCGCCATCGGCCGGTTGACCGTGGTGCCGTTGGCGTACCTGAGCTGGAGGGTCACCGGCCCGGCCTGGGCCGCGTTCACGGTCCAGGTGATCGAGCCGCCGGTGACGTTGTCGTAGTTGACGAAGCCGGTGCCCGAGAAGCCGAGGTGGTTGGACTCCACGACTCCCTGGCTGATGGTGGCGTTCTCCGCCTCGTAGCGCGTGGTGGCGGCCTGCGCCGGTAAGGCGCCGGTGACCAGCAGTGCGAGGACGGCGAGGATGGGGGTGATCCTGCGCACGGGCTTGCCCCTTTCGGCATTAGTTGTTAGGAAGGCTTCCTAACAAACATGGGGTTGTCAAGACCGCGAAAAAGGGCCACCCGGGCGGATGGGTGTTCCGCCGGGCGGCCCTCGAGGATCGGGTGGTTCCCCCGATGTGGGCGCGTGAGGATCGCGCCCGTCCCCACCGGGCCCGCCACGGATCGTGGCCGGGCCCGGGGAAGATCACTTGGCCAGCAGCGACCTCAGGACGTACTGCATGATGCCGCCGTGCCGGTAGTAGTCGGCCTCACCGGGCGTGTCGATGCGGACGACCGCGTCGAACTCGACGTCGCCCGCCTTCACGTGCACGGTGCCCGGGATGCCGCCCTGGTTGAGGTCCTCGACACCGGTGATGTCGAAGCTCTCCTCGCCCGTCAGGCCCAGCGACTCGGCCGTGGCGCCCTCGGGGAACTGCAGCGGCAGCACGCCCATGCCGATCAGGTTGGAGCGGTGGATGCGCTCGTAGGACTCGGCGATCACGGCCTTCACGCCCAGCAGCGCGGTGCCCTTGGCCGCCCAGTCGCGCGAGCTGCCCGAGCCGTACTCCTTGCCCGCCAGGACCACCAGCGGCGTGCCCTGGGCGGCGTAGTTGACCGAGGCGTCGTAGATGAACGACACCGGGCCCCCGTCCTGGGTGAAGTCGCGGGTGTAGCCGCCCTCGGTGCCGGGGGCGATCTGGTTGCGCAGGCGGATGTTGGCGAACGTGCCGCGGATCATGACCTCGTGGTTGCCGCGGCGTGAGCCGTAGGAGTTGAAGTCCCTGACCTCGACCCCGTTGGCCTGCAGGTACTGGGCGGCGGGGGTGCCGACCTTGATGGAGCTCGCCGGCGAGATGTGGTCGGTGGTGACCGAGTCGCCCACCTTGACCAGGACCCGGGCGCCGTGGATGTCCGTCACGGCCTCCGGCTTCTCCGGCATGCCGTCGAAGTAGGGCGCCTTGCGCACGTAGGTGGAGGCGGGGTCCCACTCGAAGGTGTTGCCCGTCGGGATCGGCAGCGAGCGCCAGGTGTCGTCGCCCTTGAAGACGTCGGCGTAGTCGCGCTCGAACATCTCCCGCCCGATCGAGGAGTTGACCACCTCGGCCACCTCTTCCGGCGAGGGCCAGATGTCCTTGAGGTAGACGGGCTTGCCGTCCGAGCCGACGGCGAGGGGCTCGTTGTCGAGGTCGATGTCCATCGTGCCCGCGAGCGCGTAGGCGACCACCAGCGGCGGTGAGGCCAGGTAGTTCATCTTGACGTCGGGGTTGATGCGGCCTTCGAAGTTGCGGTTGCCGGACAGCACCGCGGTGACGGCCAGGTCGTTGGCCTGCACGGCCTCGGAGATCTCCGGCAGCAGCGGGCCCGAGTTGCCGATGCAGGTGGTGCAGCCGTAGCCGACCAGGTTGAAGCCCAGCTTGTCCAGGTAGGGCTGCAGGCCGGAGCGCTCGAAGTAGCCGGTGACGACCTGCGAGCCGGGCGCCAGCGAGGTCTTGACCCAGGGCTTGCGGGCCAGGCCCTTGTCGACGGCGTTGCGGGCGAGCAGCGCCGCGCCGAGCATGACGTACGGGTTGGAGGTGTTGGTGCAGGAGGTGATCGCGGCGATCGAGACGATGCCGTGGTCGATCTCGAAGGACGTGCCGTCCTCGAGCGTGACCGGGACCCTCTTGTGCGGGCGCTCGCCGTTGAGCGTTGCGGCGTGCGGGTGGTCGCCGTCGCTGTCGTGGCCGATGGCCGGCGAGTCGGAGGCGGGGAAGGACTCGGCCGACGCCTCGTCGAGCGGCCCGAAGTCGGATTCGGCGGCGTAGTCCTTGACGGCCGCGCGCCAGGCCCGCTTGGCGTCGCCGAGGGCGATGCGGTCCTGCGGGCGCTTCGGGCCGGCGATCGACGGCACGACGGTGGCCAGGTCCAGCTCGATGTACTCGGAGAACTCGGGCTCGCTCGTGGCGTCCAGCCACAGGCCCTGGGCCTTGGCGTAGGCCTCGACGAGGGCGATCTGCTCCTCCGAGCGGCCCGTCAGTCGCAGGTAGTCGACGGTCTGGCCGTCGATCGGGAAGATGGCGCAGGTCGAGCCGAACTCGGGGCTCATGTTGCCGATCGTGGCCCGGTCGGCCAGCGGCACGGACGAGACGCCCTCGCCGTAGAACTCGACGAACTTGCCGACCACGCCGTGCTTGCGCAGGATCTCGGTGATCGTCAGCACCAGGTCGGTGGCGGTCGCGCCGGCGGGCAGCTTGCCGTTCAGCTTGAAGCCGACCACGCGCGGGATCAGCATGGAGATCGGCTGGCCGAGCATCGCGGCCTCGGCCTCGATGCCGCCGACGCCCCAGCCGAGCACGCCGATGCCGTTCTCCATCGTGGTGTGGCTGTCGGTGCCGACGCAGGTGTCGGGGTACGCCTTGCCGTCCCGCGTCATCACGACGCGCGCCAGGTGCTCGATGTTGACCTGGTGGACGATGCCGGTGCCCGGCGGGACGACCTTGAACTCGTCGAAGGCGGTCTGGCCCCAGCGCAGGAACTGGTAGCGCTCGCGGTTGCGCTCGTACTCGCGCTCGACGTTGCGCTGGAAGGCGTCCGGGTGGCCGAAGTAGTCGACGATCACGGAGTGGTCGATGACCATCTCGGCGGGCGCCAGCGGGTTGATCTTCGCCGGGTCGCCGCCCAGGTCGCGCACGGCCTCGCGCATGGTGGCCAGGTCGACCACGCACGGCACGCCGGTGAAGTCCTGCATGATGACTCGCGCCGGGGTGAACTGGATCTCCACGCTCGGCGTCGCCTTCGGGTCCCACCCGGCCAGCGCGCTGATGTGGTCGGCGGTGATGTTCGCGCCGTCCTCAGTGCGGAGGAGGTTCTCCAGCAGGATCTTCAGGCTGTACGGCAGGCGCGCCGCGCCCTCGACGGCATCCAGCCTGAAAATCTCATACGACGCGTCGCCGACGCGTAGCGTGTCACGGCTGCCGAAGCTGTTCGCGGACACGGATATTCGCCTCCTCGGTGGACCTTTGCTCAGTCAAATCCTGCCGCACCGTGGGACCACACAAGACGTTAGGTCACCCTAACCGCGGTGCGGCGGAAGTCTCTCGACGTCAAGATATCCTGGAAAGTATCTCGACATCAAGTTAAACCGGCGCCAGCCGCCAGAAGAGCAGGCCGATGATGGCCACGGACAGGATCGGAGCCAGGATCTTCTGCTCGAACGTCTTCCCGGTCTTGATGCCGATCTTCCACGGCAGCATGAACTTGTAGGCCAGTGGCCACAGCACCGGGCACCCGCGCTCGGTCATGCAGTCGCCCAGCACGTGCACCAGGCAGCCCACCCCCACGGCCATACCCAGCCAGGCGTATCCCACGTGCAGCGACAGGAACACCGCGAAGATCCCGGCCGTCAGCCCGATGTTGATCATCGCGGAACCGGCCTTGTTACCGGGGATGCCGACGCCGATCGCCCGTAACGCCAGCCCGATCAGCAGCACCACCATGATGTCGCGCCCGATCGGATAGGTGGCGGCCAGCCAGTGCGCGCCGAACCCCAGCGCCACCGCGAACGCCAGCGAGTGGGTCATCCCCCGGTGCCCGCCGCCCACCCACGACACCATCTTGGCCAGCGCCCACGTGATGGGGCCGAAGGTGTGCGCGATCGTGGCGCTGGGGTGGTCGAGGTCGGGCAACATGGCGGCGCCCGCGCAGACCAGCGCCCCCGCGATCAGCTCGACGGGGGTGAGCGCGTTGGCCATGATCCCGGTCTCGATGAACCGGGTCGACTCGGTGACCATCGGCAGCGAAGCGAGCGCCGGAGCCAGTGCCAGCCAGGCGATGGCGCCGGTCATCGCGTGCGAATGACCCATCATGATCAGCGACTGTACGGCAAGCGCCCGACAGATCCCACGGACCGACATGCCAGAAATATCCACACATCCACCCACCCCAAGCCCGCCTGCGGCCGAACTCACACCCTGTCGGCCGCCGCAGCCAAGGCCCTCCAGGACCGGCAAACGGGGAGGTGAAGGCGGGCGGGAGGCGACGCGGGTGGGAGGTGACGGCGGGTGGGGGTGATGGTATCCGGGGCTGCCGGAGTTCAAGCAGCTCAGGCATGCCGCCACCGGCACCTGCCTGGACGTGGACGGCAACTCCTCGCGCAACGGCAGGAAGCTGGTCTCCTGGCCGTGCGAGGGCACGCGCAACGAGGCCTTCCCGGTACGGCGCGCGCCCTGACCGACGGGCCGGTCCTGGCGGCCTGCGACGGCTCCGACAGGCGGCAGGCGTTCACCTGGGAGCCCAGGAAGGCGTTCACGTACACGCAGCTCAAGCTGAACGGCAAGTGCCTGGACGTCCCCGGCGCCAAGCCGTCGAGCGGCGCCAACCTGCTGCTGTACGCCTGCGACGGCAACGCCGACCAGTTCTGGTCGTTCAACCCGGTCTCCGGGCAGCTGCACAACCTCGCCGATCCCGGCATGTGCGCGGACGTCGAGGGCGGGACGATGGCGCAGGGCACGCCGGTCCAGGTGGCCACCTGCTCCTCGGCGGTCGGTCAGTACAGCGACTCGATGCGGTGGAACCTGTCGGGCGGGACGTACGGCTCGCGCAAGGATCCCTCGTGGGTGATCGGCAGCGCCGACGGCACCGCGGTCACCCTGCAGCGTTCCGGCGCCTGGGCGGGCGGCGACAGCCGTACCCCTGATCAGTGGAAGTTCCTGACGGCGGACGTCTACTAGTCCGCAAACGCAGACGAGGTCGTCTCCGCGGCGACAGCACCCCCCAGCCCTGCCGACGCGGAACGACCTCGTCTGCTCTAGTTAACGGCCCGCATCCCCGTCCTGTTCCCCGATTCCGCAACTTTTTCGTGATCTGTCTCACTCTCCCCCCTCGCTTGTCACCGACATTCTTTCGATATATCTTTGATGCATCGGAAGGGGAGGTTTTTGATGACTTCGGCAGCGATGGGCGGCCAGTGGGCCGACCCGAGAGAGTTGAAGCGTGTGGCCCGTGAGGCGATCCGTCAGGTCGCGGAGGCCTTCGAGGGCCACCACGAGCGTGGGCCGCACGAGCACAGGCACCGTGGCAGGCGTGGTCCCGGGCCGTGGGACTTCCGCGGCGGTCCTTTCGGCCCCGGCGGGCCGTGGGGGCACCGCGGCGGCTGGGGCGGCAGGACGCGCAAGGCCAAGCGGGGCGACGTGCGTTCCGCGATCCTGGCCCTGCTGGCCGAGGAGCCGCGCAACGGCTACCAGATCATCCAGGAGATCGCCGAGCGCAGCGAGGGCGGCTGGAAGCCCAGTCCCGGCGCCGTCTACCCGGCGTTGCAGCAGCTGACCGACGAGGGACTGGTCGTCGCGGAGGAGAGCGAGGGGCGAAAGAGCTTCCGCCTCACCGACGAGGGCCGCGCCTACGTGGAGGCGCACGCCGACGAGGTGCGCGCGCCGTGGGACGAGATGCGCCCCGACATCGACGACAACACCGCCGATCTGTGGGACATCGCCCGGCAGTCGGCGTTCGCGATGATGCAGGTTCTGCAGACCGGGAGTGACGCACAGATCCGCGAAGCGCGTAAGACTCTTGTTGAGACCCGGCGCAAGCTCTACCAGATCCTGGCTGACGGCGACCCGGGCGACGAAGAGTGAGCGAAGGGCGCTTGATGGACAGGGACGATCTCCGCATCGGCGACGCCGAGCGCGAGCAGACGATGGCCTCGCTGCGCGAGCACTTCGCGCAGGGCCGCCTCACCCACGAGGAATTGGACGAGCGCCTGGACCGGGCGTTGGCCGCCAAGACGGCCCGCGACCTGGCCCAGATCACCGCCGACCTGCCGGGCTCCAGGGTCAAGGAGCGGGCAGCGCCCCCGGCGGAGGCGTTCGACCCGGACGGCTGGCGGGACGCCATGTGGTCGCATCGAAATCAGATGCACCAGATGCGGCACCAGATGCACCAGGCGCGGCGGCAGATGCGGCGCGAGGGGCGCTACCAGGGGCCCCCTGGCCCGTGGGGCAGGCGCGGCCCGGGCCCGTTCGTGCCGCTGCTGTTCGCGGCCTTGATCGTCGGCCTGGTCGTGGGCGGGTTCGGCATCTTCTTCAAGGTGCTGCTGGCGATCTTCGTGGTGTCGGTGGTCCTGCGCCTGGTGTTCCGCAACTCGCACTGGTCACGCCGCTGAGGCGCGCGGGCGGGTCATCTCCTCGGCGATGCCCGCCCGCGTCGGCCTCCGGCTGGGCGAGCCGTACAGAAGCCTGCGGCATTGATCGCTTCTGTACGGCACGGCCGGATGAGCACGCCTGGGTCAGCCGCTTGCGGCAGACCGCCTGGTGTTCAGCTGGTCGAACCCGACCGCGACGAGGATGAGCACTCCGATGGCGATCTGGAGATAGAAGGCGTTGATCGCCAGCAGGTTGCCGCCGTTGTTGAGGACGCCCATGATCAGGGCTCCGGTGGCGGCGCCGATCGCGCTTCCCTTCGCGCCGAACAGGCTCGCGCCGCCGATGACACAGGCGGCGATCGCGTTGAGCTCGAAGCCCGTGCCTGCGGTGGGGATGCCTGCTCCCAGGCGGGAGGCCAGCAGTACCCCGCCAAGACCGGCGAGCAGGCCCGAGATCATGTAGACCGAGATCGTCACCATGCGGACGGGTACGCCGGCGAGGCGGGCCGACTCGGGATTCGAGCCGACGGCGTAGATGTAGCGGCCGAAGACCGTCCGGGTGAGCACGAACCACATCACGGCGACGACCACGGCGGCGATGATGAGCAGGTTGGGAATTCCGAGGATCGTGCCGTTCGCGATGGCCTGGAACGCCGCCGGCACACCCTGGATGGTCTGGGCGTCGGTGCTGAGCAGGACCAGTCCGCGGGCGATGCCGAGCATGCCCAGGGTCGCGATGAACGGCGGTAGCAGGGCCCGGGTCACCAGCAGGCCGTTGACGATCCCGAGCGCGGTGCCGATCCCCACCCCGATCAGGATGGACGGCAGGATCGGCATGCCGGCGACCAGGAGCTGCGCGGTGGAGGCGCCTGCCAGGCCGAGGACCGACCCGACCGACAGGTCGATCCCCGCGGTCAGGATGACCAGGAGCTCGCCGACCGCGATGATCCCGAAGATGGCGACCTGGCGGGCCAGGTTGGACAGGTTGTTGGGGGTGAGGAACTCGTCGCTGGCGAGCGTGAGGGCGCCGATGGACACGAGCAGGACGACGAGGCCGCCGCTCTCGCGACCGGCGATGTCCCCCAGCGTGATGACCCGTCGCCGGGGCTCGGCCGGCGCCTCGGGCGCCTCGGGCGCCTCCCTGGCCTTCGGCACCGTCTCCAGTCCCGGTGCCGGTGCCGCATCGCCCGGCGGCTTGTTGGTGATCGTCGTGGTCTCGATCGGCTCACGCCAGATCAGCTTAGGCATCTCGGCTCACCCTTCTGGATCGTCTGGCGTCGGCGGGGTCGCGCTCTGAGGCGCCCGGACCTCTTCCGGATGCGATGGGGTCTCCTCTTCAGCCGCCTGGGCGCCTCCGGTACCGCTCGCCAGGTGGAGCACGTCCTCCTCGGTGGCGGATCCGGGAAGCTCGCCCGCGACGGCCCCGTCGCGCAGCACCAGGATGCGATCGGCGAGCCCCAGCAGCTCCGGGAGATACGACGAGACCACGATGATTCCCAGCCCTTTCGCGGCCAGGTCTCCGATGACGGTGTAGAGCTCGCCCTTGGCCCCGACGTCGATGCCCTTCGTGGGCTCGTCGAACATCAGTACTTTCGGCTTGGTGAGCAGCCATCGGGCGAGCAGTACCTTCTGCTGGTTGCCGCCGGACAGCGTCGACACCGGCTGGAGGTAGGAACCGGCCCGCAGCCGCAGGCTGTCGAGCAGCCGATCCGCCTCATCGGCCTGTTCGCGGCCCGGCAGGAGACCACGGCGAGAGCCGCTGCGCAGGCTGGCGATGGTGACGTTCTCCCGGATCGACAGTTCCGGCAGCAGTCCCAGCACCTTGCGATCCTCGGTGAGGAGTCCGACCCCGGCGTTCATCATCGTGCGTGGACTGGACGGTTTCACCGCCTTGCCGTCGACCTCCACCTGACCGGCCACGATGGGAGCGGCGCCGAAGATGGACAGCAGCACCCCGCTCCGCCCCGACCCCAGCAGCCCGCCGAGGCCGAGGATCTCGCCGGCTCCGACGTGGAGATCGACGCTCGGCGAGCCGTCGAACCTGCGCAGTCCCCGGACACGCAGCGCGGGCGTTCCCGCGTGCCGGTGGGTCTCCGGATACAGAGAGCTGATCTCCCGGCCGACCATCGCGGTGATCAGCTTGTCCTCGTCGTAGTTGCTGATCGGCCCGGCTTCGGACAGGCTCCCGTCCCGCAGGACGGTCACCCAGTCGCCGATCTCGAACATCTCCTCGAGCCGGTGGGTCACGTAGAGCATCGCTATACCGCGTTCGCGCAGCCGCAGGATGTGCTCGAGGAGCCGCGCCGACTCCGCCTCGGTGAGCGCCGTGGTCGGCTCGTCGAACACGATCACCTTGACGGAGTCGGCGGTCAGCACCTTGGCGATCTCCACGAGCTGGCGCGTGGCCGCCGGGAGCCGTTCCACGATCGCATCCGGGCTGAGGTCCGTCAGGCCGACCTCGTCAAGGGCCGTCCTGGCACGGGAACGCAGCCCGCTCCTGGCGATGATCCCGGTGCGCGCGGGAAGGCGTCCCATGAACAGGTTCTCCGCGACCGACAGGTGCGGGAGCAGGCTGAGCTCCTGGTAGACGGCCTGAACTCCGGCCGCGCGCACCGACGCGGGGGTCGGCGCGGTGACCGGCCTGCCCTCGATCTCGTAACTGCCGCTGTCTCGGCGCAGCGCGCCCGTCAGCACCCGGATCAGGGTTGACTTCCCCGCGCCGTTCTCCCCCGCCAGGCAGTTGACCTGGCCGGGGACCAGGCGGAGCGACACGTCACTGAGCGCCTGGACGGGGCCGAAGGCCTTGGAGACGCCCTGCAGTTCGACGACGGGCTCGACCATCATTCCGCCTTCATCGTCGGCGGGTTGAGCAGCTGGTTCACCTCTGGCTCGTGCATGTTCTGCTTGTCCGCCACGACCGCCCCAGGATCGATGTTGCGCGGCGGGATGCGATCGACCGTGGCCATGCCGGCCGCCAGGACGCCCTGGTAACCGAAGAAGTAGGGGTTCTGCACCACCAGCGCGTCGATGGTGCCCGCGGCGAGCGCGGCGTTCTCCTGCGGGTCGGAGTCGAACGCCACGACGGGGACGGTGTTGGTGGCGTTGTTGTCCTGGATCGCCCGAGCCGCGCCGACCCCTGAGGTGTTGTTGTCCGCGAAGACCCCTGCCAGGTTCGGATTGGCGGTCAGCGCATCGTTGACCTGAGACGCCGCGGTGTTGATGTCATTGTTGTTGTAGCGCTGCAGCGACACCTTGAACTGCGGGCAGAGGGTGGCGAGGCCCTGCTTGAAGCCGGCGTCCCGGGCGACCAGCGACTGGATGCCGGCGACGGAGGACTCGATCATGACACTGCCGCTCGCCTTGTTCTGCGCCTTGAGCAGCTGGCACATGCGCTGGGCGGCCTGCATCCCGGCCTTGTAGTTGTCGGTGCCGATGAAGCCCTCCGAGGGGGTGGTCACGCGGCTGTCCACGGTGATGACCTTGAGGCCCGCCTTGCGCGCCCGGTCGATCGCCGAGTTCAGGGCGCTGGAGGAGTTGGGCGCGATGACAATCCCGTCGACGCCCCTGGAGATGGAGTTCTCCACCAGTTGCACCTGCTCGTCGACGTTCGTCTCGGACGTGGGGCCGAAGGTGCTCACCTTGATGCCGAAGTCTCCGCCCGCGTTCTTCGCGCCGGCGATCATCGTCTGCCAGAACGACGAGTCGCTCGCCTTGATGATCACGTCGACTTTCTTGCCGCTCGCCGCGCCGCCCGCGCCTCCGCCTGATGACTGTGTGGCCGAACTCGTAGCTCGGCCGCCCACCACTCCGAGCACGAGTGCTACCAGGGCGATGGCCGCGACCAGCGATAGCGAGAAGACGATACGTGAGCGAGCCATGACGGCCTCCCGAAATGGACTCAAGGGGATGTCGACAGGCGTCGCAGGCGGATATCAGGCGCGGTCGTGTCGGACAGGCGCCAACGGCGGTGAGGTGCTGCCCCCGGAGAACTCTTCATTCAACAAGGACTCATAACAATGGGCCGTTTCCAGCAAAGCTCCGGAAGTGCCTGGATGGAAACAAGTAAAAGAAAAGAACTCATTACTCGCGAAACTCAGCGGGCTGACCCACCTGGTCCCTCGAGGGTCGCGCGCAGCTTGCTCAGCTCCGCGGCGATCCCCTCCAGGGTCCAGTGCGCGTTGAGGCCGCTCGGGTTGGGCAGCACCCACACAGGTGTCTCGCCGATCTTCGTCTCCTGCGGCCCGACCGACGCCTTGGGTACGGCGAAAGCCGTACGGAATGCCGAGACCCCGAGCACGGCCAGCACCCGGGGCCGCACGTCGGTCACCAGCCTGGCCAGCCGAGCCCCGCCCTCCACCAGCTCCTGGCGGGACAACTCCGACGCCTTCGCACTCGAGCGTGCCACCACGTTGGTGATGCCGAGGCCTAGGGACGGGAGCAGGTGCTGCTCCGCGGGGGCGAGCCGCCGGGGCGTGAAGCCCGACAGGTGCAGCGCCGGCCAGAACCGGTTCCCCGGGCGGGCGAAGTGGTGGCCGGTCGCCTCCGACATCAGGCCGGGGTTGATGCCGCAGAACAGGACCTTCAGCCCAGGGCCCAGCACGTCGTCGATCACAGCAGGATCCCCGCCAGCTCCTCGAGGAGGGCCGTCGCGCGGCGCGCGGCGGCCTCGTCGTGCAGGGCGGCCGCGAGCGCGGGCGCGGCGTCGCGGGCGCCGCGGCCCGTCATGGCGCGCAGCGCTCCCGGGGCGACGCGGACCAGCGTGCGGCGGCCGTCGCCGGGGTCGGCCACCGTCTCCAGCGCGCCGAGCGAGCGCAGGCGGGCGATGACCGCCGAGACGTGACTCTGGGCGAAGCCGGTCCTGTGCTGGATGTCGCGGATGGGGCTGTCCGGAGATTTCATGGCGTCTTCGAGTATGACCGTTTCCGCGGCGCTCAGCGCCACGTCACCGACCTCACCCGTCACGTCCGCGGACAGCTCGATGAGGCTAGCCCATCTCTTCCAGTTTGCGGCCCTTCGTCTCCTTGACCCAGAACCACACGAACACGAACGACAGCGCGGCGAACGTGGCGTAGCCCGCGTAGGTGACGGGCAAGTTCCACTCCGACAGGGCGGGGAACGACACGGTGATCGCCCAGTTCGCGATCCACTGCGCGGCCGCGGCGACGCCGAGGGCTGCGGCCCTGATCCGGTTCGGGAAGATCTCCCCCAGCAGCACCCAGACCACGACACCCCACGACAGGGCGAAGAACAGCACGAACGCGTTGGCCGCGATCAGCGCGATCGGTCCCTGCGGGTCGGGCAGCGTGACCGCGCCGTGCACCTTGGTCGCCGCGCTGAACGCCCACGCGGCGGTGCCCAGCGAGATCGCCATGCCCGCCGAGCCGATCATCAGCAGCGGCCGGCGGCCGATCCGGTCGACCAGGGCGATCGCGATGAACGTACCGATGATGTTGATGACCGAACTGGAGAAGCTGATCAGCAGCGAGTTGCTCTGGGTGACGCCGACCGACTGCCACAGCACCGACGAGTAGTAGAAGATCACGTTGATGCCGACGAACTGCTGGAACACCGACAGGGTGATCCCGATCCAGACGATCGGCAGCAGCCCCAGCGCCGGCCCGCGCAGGTCCTTCATCGTCGGCGCATGCTCGGTGTGCAGCACGTGCTGGATCTCGGCCACGCGCGCGTCCAGGTCGATCTTCTCGCCCTCCACCTCGGTCAGCACCACACGCGCCTGCTCGATACGGCCGACCGCGATGAGGAAGCGCGGCGATTCCGGGATGTTCAGCGCGAACAGCAGGTACAGCAGCGCGGGCACCACGCAGGCGCCGAGCATCCACTGCCAGGCCTGCAGCCCCCGCAGCGTGTTGTTCACATCCCCTTCGGCCAGCCGCACGATCACGTAGTTGACCAGCTGCGACACCGCGATCCCGAGCACGATCGCGAGCTGCTGGAACGAGCCGAGCCTGCCGCGGTAGGCGGGCGGCGCCACCTCCGCGATGTAGGCGGGCCCGAGCACCGAGGCCATCCCGATCGCCATGCCCGCGAGAATGCGCCAGAACCCCAGGTCCCAGATCGAGAACGGCAGCATCTGCCCGATCGAGCTCACGGCGAACAGCACCGCCGCCGCCTGCATGGTCCGCGTCCGCCCCCACCGGTCGGCCAGCCCGCCGCCGATCCAGGCCCCCAAGGCCGACCCCAGCAGCGCGATCGCCACCACCAACCCGGTCTGGACCGGGCCGACGTGGAAGTACTTCTGGATGCCGACCACGGCTCCGTTGATCACGGAGCTGTCGTAGCCGAACAGGAAGCCGCCGATGGCCGCCGCCGCCGTGATGAACACGACGTGCCCGAGATGCTCCTGGTGTGTGGGTCCTACGGCCATCTCAGCTCCTCTCCACGCGCGTCTCCACGGCGATATCAACCGTGATCAGGTATCCCGGATCTGTGGGGTCGTATCCCGGCGTCTGCGCGACCAGGCCGTTCCCATGCCATATGCGCCGCCCGTCCACGACGAGCCGG
This sequence comes from Nonomuraea sp. NPDC050536, assembly GCF_044457685.1. Taxonomy (NCBI): domain Bacteria; kingdom Bacillati; phylum Actinomycetota; class Actinomycetes; order Streptosporangiales; family Streptosporangiaceae; genus Nonomuraea; species Nonomuraea sp. NPDC050536. Next base: position 641,293 of record NZ_JBITHD010000001.1, on the reverse strand, counting down.
CGGGCTTCCCTGTGCACCTCGACCAGCACGGGCACATCCGCCGGCCGCCGGATCGTGGCCTCGCAGAGCTCGTCGGCGATGATGCCGCGCGGCTTCTCAGGCTCGTCGAGGATGAGCGTCAGCCCGTTCGCCCCGCCCGTGATCTCCAGCTCGCGCAGGTCGGACCCGGTCAGGTCGATGAGCACGTCGTGGGCGCCGCCCACGATCCTGATGGTCCAGCCGACGCCTGCCTCGACCAGCACCTGCGCGGGATGCGCCCTGCGCAGGACGCCGAGGTAGGGATAGTCGACGTCGATCCGCCCGTCGGCCCAGCTCACCTCCGGGCCCGGAGTCCCGAGCTTGGCCTCGAGCAGGTATCCCAGGCTGGAACTCGCCTGAAGGCTCATCCGGTCGACGCCGTGGTCGAAGACGAGCATCGCCTCGTTGTCCCGCGCGTCACCCAGAGGAACGGTGACGCGCTCCGCAGTCACCGACATGTCTCGACATATCCCCAGATCAGGGACGTACCAACGCTTCATCGCCCCTTCTTGCCCAAACCTTCAAACCCCGGCGCTCCGGGAAGGCTCTGGGGTTTGCCAGGAAGACCGATGCGTGGCCACGATCCTGCTCAACGGGGGGCGGCATCGACCAGGCTCTAATATGTAATTCCTGTTACAGGCGAGGCTCCGGAAGTCTATGATCATGCCCGTCTCAGTGCGGTATGTCATGACATGTCGCTATATGGAGGGCAACGATGAGCTTTCGCCTACGCGCGATGACCCTGTTATTCGTCACCCTGGCAGGCGCCGCCCCGATGGTCACGACGACCGTCGCGGCGGCGGCAGAGAAGGGCGTGACGTTCACATCCGAGGAGGACAGCTACGTCAGCGAGGCCGGTCCCGACAAGCCGCACAACACCGCCACCTGGCTGTCGGTCTGCACCACCCCGTGCGACGGCGCGAACGCCTCCGAGCGTGGCGCGTTCATTCGCTTCACCGTCAAGGACGTCCCGGACAACGCGGTCAACGTCAAGATGACCCTGGACGTGCAGTCCGTCAGGACCACCGACACCACGCTCGAGGTGCGGCCGGTGACGGGCAAATGGAGCGCCGACACGCTCACGTTCAACAACCGCCCGGCCGTGGGAGAGGTGATCGCCACCCGCAAGGGCCTGACCTCCGGTGCTACGGCGAAGCTGGATGTGTCCTCCGCCTTCACCGGCAACGGCTCCTACGACTTCGCGCTGACCTCCCCGTCGGGCGCCCACGGCGTGCTCCACTCCTCCCGCGCGACCGCAGGCGTGGGACCCAAGCTGTCGATCAGCTACGACACGCAGGCGGCGACGCCCAGTGGCCCGCTGCCCTTCGCCATGCCCTCGACCGCGACACTGCGGGCTTCCGAGCGCAAGGTCTTCGCGCACTACTTCACGCCGTACCCGATCTCGCTGAACAACAAGGCCGGCGCGGACGACTACTACACCAAGAACTACCTCACCCCGACCGGTGAGAGCGGCAAGCACGCGGCCTACGGCGGCCTGCTCAGGGACCGTCCGGTGCCGCGGGGCGTACTGGCCGGCGACTGGCAGCTCGCGGACATGAAGAAGGAGGTCCAGACCGCCGCGGCGGCGGGGCTCGACGGCTTCACCGTGGACGTCCTCTCGCTCAGCGGCGCCCACTGGGACCGCCTCCAACTGCTGATCAAGGCGGCGGAAGCGGTGGACCCAGGCTTCAAGATCGTGCTGATGCCGGACATGACCTCGCTCAAGGTCGACGCGGCCACGCTGGCGGCCTCGATGGCCAAGCTGGCCGCCGGTAAGTCCGTCTACCGCCTCGCCGACAGGCGCCTGGTCATCTCCCCGTTCAAGGCGGAGGGGCAGACGCCCGCGTGGTGGCAGAACTTCATGAAGATCATGAAGGACACGCACGGGATCACGGTCGCCTTCGTGCCCGTCTTCCTGAGCTTCCCGTCCAACGCCTCGGCCTTCGCATCGATCAGCTACGGCTTCTCCAACTGGGGCAACCGCAGCCCGGCGGGGCAGAGCGGCCTCGCCTCGAACGTCGCCAAGGCCCACGGCATGGGCAAGATCTGGATGCAGCCGGTGTCCGTTCAGGACGAGCGGCCCAACCAGGGCATCTACGACGAGGCCGACAACACTGAGAACCTCCGCCTCACCTGGGAGAAGTCCATCGCCGAGGACGCCGACTGGGTCCAGCTGACCACCTGGAACGACTTCTCCGAGGGAACACAGTTCGCGCCCTCGGTGCACAACGGCGGCGCCTACCTGGACATCTCGTCCTACTACCTGACGTGGCTCAAGACCGGCAAGGCGCCGGCGATCGTCCGTGACACGCTCTACCTGACGCATCGCACGCAGTTTGTCACCGCCCGGCCGACGCTGGGGACGCAGAGCAAGCTCATGGTCCCGCGCTCCGGCACCAGCGCCCCGCGGGACACGGTCGAGGTGCTCTCCTTCCTCACCCGTAACGCCACGGTCAAGGCGAGCATCGGCGGTGCCGAGAAGACCTACGCGGGCCAGGCAGGGATCCAGGCCAAGACGTTCCCCTTGGCGTACGGGACGAACAAGGCGTCGGTCGGCGCTGTGACGGTCACCTCGCCCTGGGAGGTGAAGAGGGACTTCGCCGTGCAGGACCTGCAGTACCACGCGGTCAGCAGCGGCAGGAAGTGATCTCGGTGCTCAGAGCCAGCCCATGCGCTGGGCGGTGCGGATGGCCTCGAGGCGGTTCTGGGCGTTGAGCTTGGTCATCGCGCTGGACAGGTAGTTGCGGACCGTGCCCTCCGTCAGATGGAGTTCCCCGGCGATCCGGGAGACGCTGGCGCCGTCGGCCGCCAGGCGGAGGGCGTCGCGCTCGCGGTCCGTCAGCGGGCTGTCGCCCGCCGCCATGGCGGCGGCGGCCAGCTCGGCGTCCAGGTAGCGGCCGCCCGCCTGGACCTTGCGGATCGCCGCCGCCAGCTCCTCGGCCGGGGCGTCCTTGCCGAGGAAGCCGCTGACTCCCGCGGCCATGGCGCGGCGCAGGTAGCCGGGCCTGCCCAGGCTCGTCAGGATCACGATCTTGCAGAACGAGCTGATCTGCTCGGCCGCGGACAGGCCGTCCATGCCGGGCATCTCGATGTCGAGCACCGCCACGTCCGGGCGGTGCTCGGCCACGGCGGCGAGCACCTCGTCGCCGCGGCCCACCTGGGCGACGACCTCGATGCCGTCCTCCAGGTCGAGCAGGGCCGCCAGGGCTCCCCTGATCAGGTGCTCGTCATCGGCCAGCAACACCCGAGTGGTCACGCGCCCTCCCCTGCCTGCCGTACGAGAGCCCTGAGGAGGTAGCGGCCGCCGGGCTCGGGCTCGGCCGTGAGGGAGCCGCCCGCGGCGGTCAGCCGCTGTGCCAGGCCGCGCAGGCCGGCGGCGGCCTGGCCGTTCACCCCGGCAGGGCCGTCGACCCCGTCGTTGGACATCTCCAGCACCCCATCCTTGATCGTGATCGTGCAGTGCGCGGCCGTGCTGTGCTTGAGCACGTTGGTCGCGCCCTCGCGCACCACCCCGGCCAGCAGCGTGCGCGCCTCAGCGGGCAGCGGCCCAGTGTCGGCCTCGACCGTGGTGCGCACGTCGGCCGCCTCCAGCACCGCGCGCACGCTGGCCAGCACCTCGTCCAGGTCGAGCGCGCGATAGCCCTGTACGGCGGAGCGGACCTCCCGCAGCGAGGTCCTGGTCAGCTCCCGGATCCGCAGCATCTCCCGCGCGGCGGCCTCAGGATCGGTGGCGAGCAACTCCTCGGCGGCGGCCGTCCTGGCGGAGATGTCCGTCAGGCTCTGCCCGAGCAGGTCGTTCAGGTCCCCGGCGAAGCGCAGCCGGGCCTCGGAGACGGCCAGCCCGGCCCTGGCCTCCTGCCCCTCGTGCGCCTCCTTGGCCAGCCGCCACAGCCACAGGTTGAACGGCACGCCGGCCACCACGATCGCGGTGACGACGACCATCGCGATCACGACGGGCACCTCGACCACCGTCGCGAGGACCGGCGAGTAGACCGCCAGGAACAGCACGCTCAGCAGGACGACGATCCAGCGGCGGACGAACGGCGCCAGCATGGCCAGCCAGACCGACGCCACAAAGGGGTTGAACGGGCAGATGAGCAGCGCGATCACACCGGAGACCGCCAGCACGGCCACGGGCGCGCGCCCGCCCCTGACCGCGACGCGGAAGGGCCGGGTGGACAGCACGTAGAAGGCCACGGTGAACACTGTCACCACGATCGGAATGATCACGGGGACCGTTTCGGCGGCGCCTGAGCCCAGGAGGGCGACCACGCCGACGAGGCCTGTCAGCGGCAGAAGGAAGATGAAGTCGACCGAGTGGACGATGATCATCCGCACCCGGTCGAGCCGGGAGCGCCGCCTCATGCCGGCACCGCCGCGCGCAGCAGGAACTCCCCGCCGTCGGTGGGGGCGGCCGACAGCGAGCCGCCGGCGCCGGCGATCCGCTCCGACAGCCCGCGTAGCCCGCTGCCCTGGCCGGATACGGGCCCTGCCAGGCCGTCATTGCGCATCTCGAGCACGCCGCCGTCGATCCTGATCGCGATGCGGGTGGCGGTGCTGTGCTTGAGGACGTTGGTGGCGCCCTCGCGCACCACCCAGGCCAGCAGGGCGCGCGCGGCGGGCGACAGGTCGGCGGCGCTGGCCTCGATCGTGCAGCGCGCTCCGGCCGCCTCCAGCGCGGCGCGTACTCCGGCCAGCTCGGCCTCCAGGTCCAGCATCTGGTAGCCCTCGACGGCGGCCCGCACCTCGGTCAGCGACTCGCCCGCCAGGTGCCGTACCGAGGCCATCTCGGCCGCGGCGCGGCCGGCGTCCTTGGTGGCGAGCTTGGCTGCCAGCTCGCTCTTCAACGCGATGACGGACAGGCTGTGGCCGAGCAGGTCGTGCAGGTCGCGGGCGAAGCGCAGCCGTTCCTCGGAGACGGCCAGGCTGGCCTTGGCCTCCTGGCTGTCGTGCGCCTCCTTGATCGTGCGCCACAGCCAGAGCCACAGCCACATCGACACGGGTATCAGGATCGCAGAGCCCACCTGGAGTGCCAGCGAGGCCGCCCAGGGCATCCAGGTGATCCCTCTGGTGTACGGGATGACGGCGGCGATCTCCAGCACGCCGAACGCCACCGTGGCCTGCCACGGCAGGAACAGCACGGCGGCCGACAGCCACAGCGGGCCGACCAGGTCCCAGGCCAAGAAGGGCTGGTCGAGGCCCGCGCCGTAGGGCAGCAGGGCCAGGGTGACCGCGGTGAGCAGGCCGGAGACGATCAGCTTGGCGACGGGCGTGGGCCGCTCTTGGTAGGCGTCACGCAGCATGAAGGGGAAGACGGCGCAGAAGGCGACCGCGCAGCCGGCCCCGGCCACCGCGTGTGGCACGGAGATCTGGTCCTTGGCGATCAGGCCCCAGGCGCCGCCGACGAACATGAGGGCGGCCAGAGCGATCATGCCGTCCATCCAGTAGAGCAGGACCTTCCTCGCCGTCTCCGGACGGGCCGCCAACTCGTACTCCCAACGCCGGAAATGCCGCCTTGCTGGGAAATCCTATAGTTCAGGAGCGAGTGCGCCAGAGGATCTGGGCGACCGCCGGAGGCGGCTGGGCGCCGCGCAGCGACAGCCAGGCCAGTTCGTGCTTGTCGGAGAACCCGGCCAGCTTGCGGGCTTCGACCTCGTTCAGATCACCCGGGGCCGCCAGGGCGGTGGTGAGCCCGATCCGCCGCCACGCGTCGCCGACGTCCAGGGCTTTCGCGATCTGCCGCTGGGCGGCGTTGACCGCGTCCGCGACGCGGTGCAGCCGCCCTGCGGGCGCGGTGCGCGGCTCGAGGGAGACCAGCAGGTCGACGGTGGCGATGTCGGCCCCCGCCTCGCGGGTGGTGCGCAGCATGGCGGCGTCGGCGTCGGACAGGCCGTCGGGCTGGAGCGGCAGCGTGAAACCGACCCGCAGCGTCCGGTCCTGCTGCAGCGCCCGGATGGCGCGGGCCCTGCGCTGCACGGTGGCGGCGTCGGAGCCGTCGCGGACCTCGAAGTCGACGTAGGAGGCGTCGAAGGACCCGGTCATCCGCCGGTAAGCGGCGACGAGCGCGTCGGGCCGGGTGCAGGTGGCGGCCAGCTCGTTGCCGCCGGGGCCGCCGAATGCGAGACCGGCGTCGGCGCCCTCGGCGCGCAGGCGGGCGATCCGGTTGGCGACCGGGTTGCCGCCGGGGGCGAGCCCGCCGGTCCAGCGCGGCTGGCATCCATCGCCGCCGGCGATGACGTGGCCGAGCGAATACCACCTGACGCCGCTGCGGCGGGCGTCGGCGAGCAGGTCGAAGCCGGGATGCCGGGCGGTGTCGACGAAGGTCAGGAACGCCGAGGGGCCTGCCATCCGGGCCTGCTGCGTGAGCGACGGGCTCGGAGGCACGGGTGCGGCCTTGCGCGGCGGGGCGGCCTGCTGGGGCGCGGCCGTGGCGGGCAGCAGCCAGACGGCGACGCCGGTGCCGCCGGCCAGCGCCACGGCCAGGAGCGTGGCCAGCGGGCGCGGGAGCGTCCCCGGCTCCCTACGGTGCCGAGACTCGGACATAGGCCACCCCCCGTGGTGGACCGGCTACAGAGAGCACTGGCAGGGGAACGCTAGCAGCCACGCCGACCGCGTTGCGGATAATTGCCATATGAAGTTGCGGATCTTCACCGAGCCCCAGCAGGGCGCCACCTACGACGATCTCCTGGCCGTGGCTCAGGCCACCGAGCGGCTCGGATTCGACGCGTTCTTCCGGTCGGACCACTACCAGCGCATCGGCCCGGGGGACCCGGGTCCCGGCTCGACCGACGCCTGGATCACGCTGGGCGCGCTGGCCAGGGAGACCTCGCGGATCAGGCTGGGCACGCTGGTGAGCCCGGCCACGTTCCGGCTGCCCGGGCCGCTGGCGATCAGCGTGGCCCAGGTCGACCAGATGAGCGGCGGCCGGGTCGAGCTCGGCCTGGGTACCGGCTGGTTCGACCAGGAGCACGCCGCCTACGGCATCCCGTTCCCGCCGCTGGGCGAGCGCTACGGCCGCTTCGAGGAGCAGCTGGAGATCGTCAAGGGCCTGTGGGCCGCCGAGAAGCCCTACTCCTTCGAGGGCAGGTACTACCGGGTGGCCGACTCGCCCGCGCTGCCCAAGCCGGTCCAGCGCCCCGGCCCACCGCTGATCATCGGCGGGTTCGGCGCCAAGCGCACGCCGCGCCTGGCCGCCACCTACGCCGACGAGTACAACGCCCCGTTCGGCACGGAGTCCGACACGGGTGAGGCCTTCGGCCGCGTACGGCAGGCCGCCGAGACCGCCGGCCGTACGCTCGTCCTGTCGGCGGCCCAGACGGTCTGCGTGGGGTCCGACCAGGCCGAGCTCGAGCGGCGCGCGGCCGCCATCGGCCAGGACCTGGGCGTGCTGCGGCTGAGCGGCCTGGCGGGCACGCCCGCGGAGGTGGTGGACAAGATCGGCCGGCTGGGTGAGCTGGGCGCCGAGCGCGTCTATCTCCAGGTGATGGATCTGTCGGATCTGGAGCATCTGGAGCTCATCGGGGCGGAGGTTCTCCCCCAAATCTGAATATTGACGTTTTCTTGACGCCCTGGGCGCGAGAGCACCCTGCACAACCTCAGTAGGGTGCTCTTCGTCTTTACGGGTTGTTGATGTGGGGGTGGCCGAAATGGCCGGGTATGCGCCGTTTCGTGCATGGCTACTAGAAGGGCTGACCACCGACCGCAAACAGATCGAGCACGGCCCCCACAAGAAGCACGTGTGGTGGCAGGTCATGTGCCTGACCGGCGTGGACTATTTCTCCACGCTGGGCTACCAGCCGGGCATCGCGGCGCTCGCCGCCGGCGCGCTGTCGCCGATCGCCACGCTGTTGCTGGTCGCGCTGACGTTGTTCGGCGCGCTGCCGGTCTACCGGCGGGTGGCCGAGGAGAGCCCGCACGGCCAGGGCTCGATCGCGATGCTGGAGAAGCTGGCGCCGCAGTGGTGGGGCAAGCTGTTCGTGCTCGCGCTGCTCGGCTTCGCCGCCACCGACTTCGTGATCACGATGACGCTGTCGGCGGCCGACGCCACCGCGCACATCCTGGAGAACCCGTTCGCGCCCGACTTCCTGAACGGGCAGCAGGTGATCGTCACGCTGGTGCTGCTGGCCGCGCTCGGCGGCATCTTCCTCATGGGCTTCAGCGAAGCGATCAGCATCGCCGTCGTACTCGTCTTCGTCTACCTGGCGCTCAACGCGGTCGTGGTGGCCGTGGCGATCCTGCACGTGCTGGAGAACCCGCAGGTGGTCCTGGACTGGAAGAACCTGCTGCGCGTCGACTACAGCAGCCCGCTGGTCATGATCGGGCTCTCGCTCGTCGTCATGCCCAAGCTGGCGCTGGGCATGTCCGGCTTCGAGACGGGCGTCGCCGTCATGCCGGTGGTCAAGGGCGACCTCCCGCAACGCATCAGCGGCACGAAGCGGCTGCTGACCACGGCCGCCGCCATCATGAGCGTGTTCCTGATCCTGACCAGCTCGGTGACGACCGTACTGATCCCGCACCAGGAGTTCGAGCCGGGCGGCAAGGCCAACGGGCGGGCCCTGGCCTACCTCGCGCACAGCTTCCTCGGCGACTGGTTCGGCACGATCTACGACGTCAGCACGATCGCCATCCTCTGGTTCGCCGGGGCCTCCGCGATGGCCGGGCTGATCAACCTGGTGCCGCGCTACCTGCCGCGGTACGGCATGGCGCCCAACTGGACGCGCGCCGTCCGCCCGCTGGTGCTGGTCTTCTCCGTCATCGGGTTCGCCATCACGATCATCTTCCGCGCCGACGTCGACGCCCAGGGCGGCGCCTACGCCACCGGCGTGCTGGTGCTCATGCTGTCGGCCGCGGTGGCGGTGACGCTGTCCGCCTTCCGCAGGCGGCAGCGCCTGGCCACGGCCGCGTTCGCGCTGATCTCCGCGGTGCTCGCCTACACGCTGGTCGCCAACATCTTCGAGCGGCCCGACGGCGTGAAGATCGCCTCCTTCTTCATCTTCACCATCATCGGGACCTCGATCCTGTCCAGGGCCACCCGCTCCACCGAGCTGCGGGTCACCGACGTGCACCTGGACCCGCTGGCCGAGCAGTTCGTGAACGAGGCGGCGGCCGCGGAGATCCACCTGATCGCCAACGAGCCGCACCAGCGCGACCAGCGCGAGTACAACGACAAGCTGCGCGAGCAGTGGCTCAACCACCGCCTGCGCTCCTCGGAGCCCATCATGTTCGTCGAGGGCACGGTCGTGGACGCCTCGGAGTTCGAGTCGGAGCTGCGGGTGCGCGGCGAGGAGCGCTACGGCCACCGCATCCTGCGCTTCGAGTCGCCCACGGTGCCCAACGCGCTGGCCGCGCTCACGCTGAATCTGCGCGACCGCGCCGGCAGGCCGCCGCACATCTACTTCCACTGGAGCGAGGGCAACCCCATCATCAAGATGATCGGCTACCTGCTGTTCGGCGGGGGCGACGTGCCGCCGATGACCAGGGAGGTGCTGCGCAAGGCCGAGTCCGACCTCGACAAGCGGCCGCACGTGCACGTCGGGTGAGATATTCCGTTCGCGCCGCTCTGCCGGGCTGCGGCACACTTGGGGCGTGCTGCTGACGATCTCGACGACCGCCTCGCCCGCCACGGATCTGGGCTTTCTCCTGCACAAGCATCCCGACCGGGTGCAGGAGTTCGGCCAGTCGTTCGGCACGGCCACGGTCTTCTACCCGGAGGCGGGCGAGGATCGCTGCACGGTGGCGCTGCTGCTCGAGGTCGACCCGGTCGCGCTGGTGCGCTCGCGCGGGCGCAACTCGCCCGACTTCAGCCTGTCGCAGTACGTCAACGACCGGCCCTACGCCGCCTCCTCGCTGCTGGCGGTGGCGCTGGCCGACGTCTTCCGCACCGCGCGGGCCGGGCGCTGCAAGGCCAGGCCCGACCTTCCCGGTACGGCGCTGCCCCTGGAGATCCGGATCCCCGCGCTGCCCTGCCGGGGCGGGCCGGGACTCGCACGGGAGCTGTTCGAGCCGCTCGGATGGCAGGTCGAGGCGGAAGCCGTACTCCTGGACGGGGCCTTTCCCGAGTGGGGCGACTCGCGGTACGTGTCGCTGACGCTGCGCGGGACGCTGCGGCTGGCCGACGCGCTCAACCATCTGTACGTGCTGCTGCCCGTGCTCGACGACGGCAAGCACTACTGGGTGGCGCCGGACGAGGTGGACAAGCTGATCAGGGCCGGCGAGGGCTGGCTGGCCGCGCACCCCGCGCGCGGGCTGATCACGCGCAGGTATCTGGGACGCCGCTGGGCTCTGGCGCGTACGGCTCTCGCCCGGCTGGCCGAGCTCGGCGACGAGACCGAGGAGCGCCTGGAGCCCGCGGTGGACGAGGAGGCCGCGCCCGACGAAACCGCCGCCACAGAGGCGGCCTCCGTGGCGGCCTCCGCCGAAGCCGAGCAGGAGGCCGAGCCGGGGAGCGCGCCACCGGAGGACAAGCCGCGGCCGCTCAACACGCTGCGGCGCGAGGCCGTGCTGGCGACCCTGGAGGAGCTGGGCGCGACCAGCGTGATCGACCTGGGCTGCGGGCAGGGCGAGCTGGTCGGCGCGCTGCTGGCCAGGCCGCGCTTCGCCCGTGTGGCGGGCGCCGACGTCTCGTCGCTGGCGCTCACGATCGCGGCGCGCAAGCTGCGCCTGGAGCGGATGCCGGATGCCAAGCGGGCCCGGCTGACGCTGTTCCAGGGCGCGCTCACCTACACCGACAGGCGCTTCACCGGCTACGACGCGGCCGTGCTGATGGAGGTCGTCGAGCACGTGGACCCGCCGCGGCTGGCGGCGCTCGAGCGGGTGGTGTTCGGCCACGCCAAGCCGCAGCACGTGATCGTGACCACGCCCAACGTCGAGTACAACGTGCGCTACGAGTTCCTGACCGGGCTGCGGCACAACGACCACCGCTTCGAGTGGACCAGGGCCGAGTTCCAGGAGTGGGCGAACCGGGTGGCCGCTTCCTACGGCTACCAGGTGATATTTCGGCCTATCGGGGAGGAGGACGCGGAGATCGGCTCTCCGACGCAGATGGGGGTGTTCAGTCGTGATTAGCGTTCCTGAGCTGTCGCTGGTCGTGCTCGTGGGCGTGTCCGGGAGCGGCAAGTCGACCTTCGCCGCCAAGCACTTCAGGCCCACCCAGGTCATCTCGTCGGACTTCTGCCGCGGCCTGGTGGCCGACGACGAGAACGACCAGTCCGCCACCCCGGCGGCCTTCGACCTGCTGCACCACATCGTCGGCGTACGGCTCTCGCGCGGCCTGTTCACCGTGGTCGACGCCACCAACGTGCAGTACGCCGCGCGCAAGGCCCTCATCGACCTGGCCAGGAAGCACGACGTGCTGTGCGACGCGATCGTCCTGGACGCCCCCGAGGAGGTCGCGATCGAGCGCAACGCCGCCAGGCCCGACCGCGACTTCGGGCCCGGCGTGGTGATCCGCCAGCGCAAGGACCTGCGGCGCTCGCTGTCGAAGATCTCCCGTGACGGGTTCAGGAAGGTGCACGTCCTGCGCGGCCTGGACGAGATCGCCGCCGCGGAGATCGCCTACGAGAAGGGCTGGACCGACAAGCGGGAGCTGACCGGACCGTTCGACATCATCGGCGACGTGCACGGCTGCCGCTCGGAGCTGGAGTCGCTGCTGGCCGAGCTGGGCTGGGAAGGCATCACGCATCCCGAGGGGCGTACCGCGGTGTTCGTCGGCGACCTCGTCGACCGCGGTCCCGACACCCCCGGCGTACTGAAGCTGGTCATGAGCCTGGTCGCGGCGGGCACCGCGATCTGCGTGGCGGGCAACCACGAGCAGAAGCTGGTGCGCGCGCTGAACGGGCGCGACGTCAAGGTCGCGCACGGTCTGCAGGAGTCGCTGGACCAGCTGGCCGCCTGCGACCCGGCCTTCGTCGAGGAGGCTCGGGCTTTCATGGACGGGCTGATCAGCCACTACCAGCTCGACGGCGGCCGCCTGGTCGTCGCGCACGCCGGGCTCAAGGAGGCCTACCACGGCCGCGCCTCCGGCCGCGTCCGCTCGTTCGCGCTGTACGGCGACACGACCGGCGAGACCGACGAGTACGGCCTGCCGGTGCGTTACCCGTGGGCCGAGGAGTACCGGGGCCGGGCCATGGTCGTCTACGGGCACACCCCGACCACGACCCCGGAATGGGTCAACAACACGATCTGCCTCGACACCGGCTGCGTGTTCGGCGGCCGGCTGACCGCGCTGCGCTACCCGGAGCGGCAGCTCGTCGCCGTGCCCGCCGAGCAGGTCTGGTACGAGTCGGTCAAGCCGCTGGGCGGGCCGTCCCGCGATCCCGGCATGCTCGACATCACCGACGTCCAGGGCACCCGGCACGTGGAGACCCGCTTCGGCGCCCGGGTCAAGATCTTCGAGGAGAACGCGGCCGCCGCGCTCGAGGTGATGAGCCGGTTCGCGGTCGACCCGCGCTGGCTGGTCTACCTGCCGCCGACCATGGCGCCGCCGGAGACCTCCAAGCTCGACGGCTACCTTGAGCACCCGCACGAGGCGTTCGAGGAGTTCGCCGCCGCCGGGGTGACCGAGGTCGTGTGCGAGGAGAAGCACATGGGCTCGCGGGCGATAGCCGTACTGGCCCGCGACCCCGACGTGGCCGCCGCGCGCTTCGGCGTGACGGACGGCTCGTCGGGCACGGTGTTCACCCGCACGGGCCGGCCCTTCTTCGACGACGTGGCGCCGCTGGTCGAGCGGCTGCGCGAGGCATGCGAGCCGCTGTGGGAGGCGCTCGGCTCCGACTGGGTGGCGCTGGACTGCGAGCTGCTGCCCTGGTCGGCCAAGGCGGGCGAGCTGATCCGCACGCAGTACGCCTCGGTCGGCGCCGCGGCGCGCGCGTCGCTGCCCGAGGCAGTCGCGGCGCTGGAGGCGGCGTCCGGGCGCGGGCTGGGTGTGGGCGGGTTGCTGTCCCGCACCCGGCGTCGCCACGACAACGCTGCCCTTTTCCGCGACGCCTATGCACGCTACTGCTGGCCGGTCGACGGACTTTCCGGGGTACGGCTGGCGCCGTTCCAGATCCTGGCGTGCGAGGGGCGCGCGGCGGCGCTGGAACCGCACGCCTGGCACCTTTCGACGCTCGGGTTGCTGGAGTCTCCGCTGATCACCCAGACCAGGCACCTGTTCGTCGACCTGAGCTCGGAGTCCTCCCGGGCCTCGGCCGTGGAGTGGTGGACCTCGCTCACCGCGGCCGGCGGCGAGGGGATGGTGGTCAAGCCCGCCGTCCACACCTCCGGGCGGGTGCAGCCGGGGATCAAGGTGCGCGGGCGCGAGTACCTGCGGATCATCTACGGGCCCGACTACACCGAGTCGCTGGACGTGCTGCGGCGGCGCTTCCTGGGCAAGAAGCGGTCGCTGGCGCTGCGCGAGCACTGGCTCGGGCTGGAGGCGCTGTCACGGCTGGCCGACGGCGAGGCGACCTGGCGCGTCCACGAGCCGGTCTTCGCCGTGCTCGCCCTGGAGTCCGAGCCCGTCGACCCGCGCCTCTAGGGCCTCCACCAGCCGGTGCACTCCCAGGCGCCGGACCTCTTCAGGCACGACCTGAAGATCCGGCCGCCCGGGTCGTGCTGGGCCGCGGCGGGGATGGCGGGCCGGAGTACGGCTGCGGCGACGGCCGTCGGCTTGCGCATGGCCTGACCGTATTCCGGGCGCTGTTGAGAATCCGTTGGGGCCGCGTTGAGCAATCCGTCAGGATCTGAGAAGCGCCGCGGGGGACGTCGAGAATAGCGTTCTCGGCATGAGAAAACGCCTCCTCACCGGTTTCTACTGGCTGCTTGCCGTCGAGTTCATCATCGGCGCCGTGACCAAGTACTGGCCGGGGCCGACGTTCTTCGGTCCCGCCTATTCCGTGAAATTCGTGGAATGGGGTTATCCATCCTGGTTCAGATTCGTGATCGGCGCGGTGGAGTTCATCTGCGCCATCCTGCTGGTCATCCCGCGCCGCGAATACCGCTTCCTGGGGGCGGCCATTCTCATCGTCGTGCTGACCGGTGCCACCCTCACCCACCTCATCAACCAGAACCCCTGGTGGGAGAGCACCTCGGCGCCCACCCACCTGGCGATCATGCTGGTGATCGCGTGGACATCCCGTCCGCCGGACCTGCTCGCCTGGGCCAAATCACTCACAAAGCCAATCCAAACCCCATCCCGCTGACCCCACACACCGGGCGGCAGGAAACTGAGTTACTTGCCGCCCACATTCTTTACGGCATCGGTCCTCATTGACCTGAACTCTTGCGAATGCGCCTCAGGCGTTCAGCTGCCAAAACCCGATTAGCCCGCTCCGCCTCTTTGGACGTCAGCGCGGCCTCCTTCTCCTCCTGGCCGGCCCCCTGCCCGGAGGGGCGCCTATCACGCAGAACCGACCTCCTCCAGTCGGCCTCGTCAAGCGCCTGTTTGGCGTCCTCGTACCGCCGCCGAAACTCCTCCGGCCCCCAGGCCGCCATGTCCTCCCTGCCCGCCGCCCTCTACCCGTGGCGGATGCTTCACGAGGGCGGCGGTCTGAAGCGATCGCGGACGATGCGCCCACACTTCATGGTCATGTGGACGCAGAGAATCAAGCATGCGCCGGTGATCAGATAATCCAGCCACGTGTCCCGATCGTCCAGCAAATCCGTAAGCCTCACGACCGCCGCCAGGGGAAAGAAAACGAGCCCGACAACATTCACCCACACGCGCTGCCCTAACGGGACCTTGGCCTGAGCTTCGGACGCCATGCGATCACAATAGCCGCGGCGACCTCGAACGATCACCAGCGAACCCCGCCCCATCGCCCGGGCTTTGGCCTGATCACTCCCTGGTCAGGAGGGCGACGCATTCTACGTGGTGGGTCATGGGGAAGGCGTCGAAGGCGCGGAGGTCCGTGAGGGGGTAGCCGAGGTCCGCGAGCCATGACAGGTCGCGGGCCAGCGTGGCGGGGTCACAGGAGACGTAGACGATGCGGCTCGCCTCCAGGGTGGCGATGCGCTCGACGACGTCGCGGCCGAGGCCCGAGCGGGGCGGGTCGACGACGACGAGGTCCGCGCGTTCGATCTGGAAGCGGTCAAGTGCCTCCTCCACCCGGCCGCGTTCCACCCGCGCCTGCGGGAGGTCGCGGAGGTTGGCGCGGGCGTCGCGGACGGCGGAGGCCTCCGATTCCAGGCCGAAGACCGCGCCGGAGCGGCCGACCCCCTCGGCGAGCCCGGCTGTGAACAGGCCGACGCCGCAGTACAGGTCGAGCGCCCACTCCCCCGGCTCGGGCGCCGCGTAGGAGAGGACGGCGTCGAGCAGCGTCTCGGCGGCGCCGGGATGCACCTGCCAGAAGCCGCTGCCCGCGACCCTGTACTCCCGGTCGCCGACCTGCTCGCGCAGCATGCCGGAGCCCCGGCGCGGCTCCGTACGCCCCTTGCCCGATTCCAGCAGGATCGAGGCGGGCGCGTCGAGCGGCGGGACGGTGACCGTACGGCGTGGCTTGGGCTTGACGACGACCGCGCGGTCGCCCACCGACGAGGCGATGACCTCGACCCCGGCGGCGCCGCCCCACGGGACCTGCTCGGCGCCGACGGCCTCCACCTCGGGGTGCGCGATCAGGCAGGCGTCGACCACCTCGATGTCGTGGGAGCGGTGCCTGCGGAAGCCGAGCGCGCCCTCCGGCGTGACCGCGAACTGCACGCGGCTGCGCCAGCCGAGCCCGTCCTTGGCCCCGGGCACCTCCTCCACCACGACGTCCCTGGTGATGCCGGCCAGCCGTTGCAGCTGCTCGGCGACCACGGCGGCCTTCAGGTTGCGCTGGGCCTCGAGCGTGGCGTGCTGCCAGTCGCAGCCGCCGCAGCGGCCGGGGCCCGCGTAGGGGCAGGGCGGGACCACGCGGTCGGGCGAGGCCTCCAGGATCTCCACGGCGTCGGCGCGCAGGAAGCGGGTGGTCTCCTCGGTGACCTCGGCCACGATGCGCTCGCCCGGCAGGGCGTGCCGGACGAACACGACCCGCCCATCATGGCGCGCCACGCACCAGCCGCCATGGGCTACCGGACCTACCGTCAGCTCGAGTGTCACACGGATACCCTATGCCCTGGCCTGGTCCGCTACGTCCCGGACATGGTCCGATACGCTTTGTGATCGTGGACAACGCGAGCGTGGTGTGGCGGCGGCCCGGCTTCGGCGGGACGCTGGGTGCGACGCTGTTCTTCTGCGCCTCGCTGACGCCCTCGCTGCTGCCGCGGCCCTGGCTGCTGCAGGGTGTGATGGGCGCGATCACCGGCATCCTGGGTTACGGCGTGGGCGTCGCGATCGGGGCCGCCGGACGGCGGCTGCTTCCCGCCAGTGAGCGGGCGCGGCGGCTGTCGTGGCAGATCATGCTCGGCTGCTGCGCGGGGCTGACCGCGGTCGCGCTCTGGTACAGCTACGACTGGCAGCGCGACCTGCGCGCGCTCATGGACATGGACACCCGCATCACCTGGTTCCCGCCGGTGATCCTGGCCGTCTCGCTCGCGCTGTTCACGGTCTTCCTGCTGATCGCCCGGCTGGTACGGCTGGCGGGCCGGAGACTGATCGACTGGCTCGACCGGTTCGTCCCCGTCTACGTGGGCCACGTGGCAGGCGTGGCGATCGTCGGGGTGGTCGTGGCCGTGTTCGCCAACGACGTGCTGTTCTCCGGCTTCGTCGGCACGATGGGCGACCTGTCCTCGGTCACGAACGGCACCACCGACCCGCGGGCGCACCGGCCCACCTCGGCGAAGGTCTCCGGCGGCCCCGGCTCGCTGGTGAGCTGGGCGTCGCTGGGCCGGGAGGGGCGCACGTTCACGGGCGAGGCGGTGACCCCGGCGCAGCTGTCCGCCTTCTCGGGTAAACCGGCGCTCCAGCCGATCCGGGTGTACGTGGGGCTCGACTCGACCTCCTCGCCGGAACAGCAGGCGGCCCTCGCCGTACGCGAACTGGAGCGGACCGGGGCGTTCCAGCGGCGCGTGCTGGCGGTGCTGGGCACGACCGGGACCGGGTGGGTGGACCAGCATCTGGCCGACTCGCTGGAGTTCATGGCCAACGGCGACTCGGCGCTGGTCGCGCTGCAGTACTCCTACCTGCCGAGCTGGGTGTCGTTCCTGGTCGACAGGGACAAGGCGGCGGCCACCGGGGCGGCGCTGTTCGACGCGGTACGCCGGCGGTGGGCGGCGCTGCCCGTGCAGCACCGGCCGAGGCTGGTGGTGGCCGGGGAGAGCCTGGGCTCGTTCGAGCTGGAGTCGGCCTTCGCGGACCTGCGGGCGCTGACGGGCAGTGCGGACGGCGCGCTGTTCGTCGGGCCGCCGAACGTCAACCGGATCTGGAGCGCGCTCACGGCCGATCGGGAGCCGGGCAGCCCGGTATGGCGGCCGGTCTACCAGGGCGGGCGGACGGTCCGCTTCGCGCAGCGTCCCGCGGATCTGGGCCGGCCGCGCGTGGTCTACCTGCAGAACGCCTCGGACCCGGTGGTGTGGTGGTCGCCGCGGCTCGTCTACCACAGGCCCGCCTGGCTGGAGTCGCCGCGGGGACCCGACGTGAACCCGCAGATGAACTGGTTCCCGCTGGTGACGTTCTGGCAGGTGCTGGTCGACATGGCTGCGGCGCAGCAGGTTCCGGCGGCGCACGGGCATGTCTACGGCGCCAACATCGTGGACGGCTGGGCCGCGGTGGCCGCGCCGCCCGGGTGGACCGGCCAGGACACGGCCCGGCTCCGGCAGCTGGTCAGCCCGCCTTGATCTGCTCGTCCTCCCGTAGCGGGCGGCGCACCGAGCCCGGCGCGGCCGGCTCGCGGCGGCCGAGCAGCCGGTCGGAGGAGTGCAGCTGCCACGGCACGCTGGTCACCATCACGCCCGGCTTGAACAGCAGGCGTGCCTTCAGCCGCAACGCGCTCTGGTTGTGCAGCAGGTGTTCCCACCAGCGGCCGACCACGTACTCGGGGATGAACACGGTGACCACGTCCCTGGGCGAGCGGCGGCGCAGCGTCTTGACGTAGTCGAGGATGGGCTGGGTGATCTCCCGGTAGGGCGAGTCGAGCATCTTGAGCGGGATCGGCAGGCCCAGCCGCTCCCAGTCTTCCTGCAGCTTGCGCGCCTCGTCGCCCTCGACGCCGACCGTGATGGCCTCCAGCGTGGACGGGCGGGTGGCGCGGGCGTAGGCCAGGGCCCGCATGGTCGGCTTGTGGATCTTGGAGACGAGCACGATGGCGTGGTTGCGCGCCGGGAGCATCGTCTCGTCGTACTCCTTGTCCAGCGCCAGCTCGGCGGCCACGTTGTCGTAGTGGCGCCGGATGCCCTTCATCATCAGGAACAGCACCGGCATCGCGATGCAGACGATCCAGGCGCCGACCGCGAACTTGGTGAGCAGCACCACGATCAGCACGATCCCGGTCATCACGCCGCCGAAGAAGTTGATCACCCGGGAGCGCATCATCTGGAAGCGGACCTTGGGATCGGTCTCAGTCTTCAGATGCCGCGTCCAGTGGATGACCATGCCGGTCTGGCTCAGGGTGAACGAGACGAACACGCCGACGATGTACAGGTTCAGCAGGCGGCTGACGTCGGCGTTGAAGCCCCACAGCAGCAGGCAGGCGGCCGCCGCCAGGATGACGATGCCGTTGGAGAAGGCCAGCCGGTCGCCGCGGGTGTGCAGCTGGCGCGGCAGGTAGCGGTCCTGCGCCAGGATCGAGCCGAGCACGGGGAAGCCGTTGAAGGCGGTGTTGGCGGCCAGGAACAGGATCAGCGCGGTGACCGCGGAGATCAGCACGAACATGAACGTGCCGCCGCCGAACACCGCGTCGGCCACCTGCGAGATGATCGGCTGCTGGTAGTAGCCGGGACCGACCGGCTGGCCGTTCTTGAGCAGGTCGGTGGCCACCACGGACGGCTCGGCCACCTTCACGCCCGAGG
The DNA here is from genome assembly GCF_044457685.1 of Nonomuraea sp. NPDC050536. NCBI lineage: Bacteria > Bacillati > Actinomycetota > Actinomycetes > Streptosporangiales > Streptosporangiaceae > Nonomuraea > Nonomuraea sp. NPDC050536. The sequence continues at coordinate 622,372 of NZ_JBITHD010000001.1, read as the reverse complement.
CCAGGCCGAGCGCGATGATGCCGCCGAACATGGTGATCGCGACCAGGCCCATCATCAGCAGCGTGGTGGCCGCGTTCTTGCTCTTCGGCTTGCGGAAGGCGGGCACGCCGTTGCTGATGGCCTCGACACCGGTCAGCGCCGCGCAGCCCGAGGAGAAGGCGCGCAGGATCAGGAAGGCCGCGGCGAAGGAGGTCAGGTTCGACTGCTCGGGCACGATCTCGAAGCCCGCGCTCGGCGCCGTCAGATCGTCGCCGAGAACCAGCAGCCGGAACCCGCCCCACAGGACCAGGCCGATCGTGGACACCATGAAGGCGTACGTCGGGATCGCGAAGGCCAGGCCGGACTCGCGGATGCCGCGCAGGTTGACCACGGTCAGGAAGACCACGACGGCGACGGCGACGGCGGGCTTGTGCTGGGCCACGAACGGCATGGTGGCGCCCACGTAGTCGACGCCGTTGGCCACCGAGACGGCCACCGTGAGCACGTAGTCGACCATGAGCGCGCTGGCCACCGTCAGGCCCGCGTTCTTGCCCAGGTTGGTGGTGGCCACCTCGTAGTCGCCGCCGCCGCTCGGGTACGCGTGCACGTTCTGCCGGTAGGAGGCCACCACGGTGAGCATGACGACCACGACGGCCAGCGCGATCCACGGGCTGTAGGTGTAGAAGGACACGCCCGCCAGCGAGAGGATGACCAGGATCTCCTGCGGGGCATACGCCACGGAGGAGAGGGCGTCGCTGGCGAAGACGGGCAGAGCGATGCGTTTGGGCAGCAGTTGCTCATGGAGCTGACCGCTGCGCAGCGCCCTGCCCACAAGTAGGCGTTTGACAAGATCCGTAACCTTCGCCACGTTACGAGATGCTAGCCCCATGACGGGGCAGCAAACGCGGCGCGCCCCCATCGGGCCATACTGGTGTCGAGTAACCGGCCGAAACCGCGGAGTGCGGAGAGTAATGCATATAGTGATCATGGGGTGTGGCCGGGTCGGATCGACCCTCGCGCACATCCTCGAGGACAACGGCCACTCGGTCGCCATCATCGATCGGGATCCGCAGGCATTTCGCCGGCTCCGCGCCGGATTCCGCGGCCGCCGGGTGACGGGCGTCGGTTTCGATCGCGATGTGCTCACCGAGGCGGGCATCGAGTCCGCGGCCGCCTACGTCGCGGTCTCCAGCGGCGACAACTCCAACATCATCTCGGCTCGGGTCGCCCGCGAGACGTTCGGCGTCGACAACGTGGTCGCCCGCATCTACGACCCCCGCCGGGCCGAGGTCTACCAGCGGCTCGGCATCCCGACCGTGGCGACCGTACGCTGGACCGCCGACCAGATCCTGCGGCGCATCCTGCCCGAGGGCGCCGAGCCGCTGTGGCGCGACCCGAGCGGCACGGTCATCCTCGCCGAGGTCACCGTGCACCCTCGCTGGATCGGCACCCGCGTCGTCGACATGGAACACCGGGCCGGCGCGCGCGGCGCGTTCATCAACCGGATGGGCGAGGCACTGGTGATCGCCGACGACACGGTGGTCCAGGAGGGTGACGTGCTGCACGTCATCGCCGCCGAGAACGACATGGACCGGATCAACAAGGTGCTCGCCGCGGCACCGGAAGAGGACCACTGATGCGCGTCGCCATCGCCGGCGCCGGGGCCGTCGGCCGCTCCATCGCGGCGGAGCTCCTGGAGAACGGCCACGAGGTCCTGCTGATCGACATCGACCCCAGGGCCATCAAGATCGACAGCGTGCCGCGCGCCGAGTGGCTGCTCGCGGACGCCTGCGAGATCGCCTCCCTCGACGAGGCGGGCCTCAGCAACTGCCACGTCGTCGTCGCCTCCTCCGGCGACGACAAGGTCAACCTCGTCGTCTCACTGCTGGCCAAGACGGAGTACGGCGTGCCCCGCGTGGTCGCCAGGATCAACCACCCCAACAACGAGTGGCTCTTCAACGAGTCGTGGGGCGTGGACGTGGCCGTCTCGACGCCACGCCTGCTCAGCGCCCTGGTCGAAGAGGCGGTCAGCGTCGGCGACCTGGTCCGCCTGATGACGTTCCGCCAGGGCCAGGCCAACCTCGTCGAGCTCACCCTCGCCGAGGACGCGCCCGTGGTCGGTCAGCGCGCCGGCTCGGTCCCCTGGCCCACGGACGCCGCCCTCGTCGCCATCCTCCGCGAAGGCCGAGTCCTGGTGCCCACGAACGACGACCCCCTCGAGGCCGGCGACGAACTCCTCTTCGTGGCCAACCAGGAGGTAGAGCAAGAACTCGCCCACCTCCTCTCCAAGCACTGACCCCCGCAACCGCGACCCTCATCGGTCAGGTCGACGCCCTCTTTGCCTCCTCGGACGCATCGAGGGCGTCGATGTCATACTGCGAGATCAGCTCGGCGAACACGTGCCCGATCAGACGGCCTGTGTGAACCCCCATGTGAAGCCGTCGTAGTCCAGCGACTCGCCCGCCAACGCCGAGGAACCCGCCTCACGACACGGTGGACGTCAGGCGGGTGGTGGTTCAGCTAGGCGGGGGCGATGGGGGGCTTGAGGGGGGTGCGGCCGCGGCCGAGGAGCCAGAGCATGGTGCCGAGGGCCGCCACCTGGAGGGGCCAGCCCATGAGGATCTTGGTGATGCCGAGGGCCGCCACCGCCTGGTCGCCGCCGTAGAGATAGACCGGCAGCTGGACCGCGACCCGCACCACGCAGGGGATGAGCAGCAGCCAGGTCAGGCGCGTGCAGAGTTTGACCACGCCGGAGTCCTTGTGCCAGGCCGTGGGGTCACCCGTGACCGAGCCGATGAGGAATCCCACGACCGGCCACCGGGTGATGATCGACAGCAGCATGGCCAGCGAGTATCCGGCGTTCCACAGGATGCCGGGCAGGAAGTAGGCCCTCGCGTCGCCGGAGCGACTGGCGAAGAAAGCGCCGATCGCGATGCCGATGAGGCTGTTGATCACGAACTGCGGCGTGGAACGCTGCACGAGCCGGGCCACCAGCAGCACGACCGACAGCGAGACGCTGATGATGAGCGACAGTTTCAGCTGCTCGGTGGTGATCCACGCGACGGTGAACGCGATGGTCGGGACCGCCGCCTCGACCATGCCCCGCACACCGCCGAGCGCCTTGGCGAGCTGGGCTCGCACGGCCGCTTCCACCGTGTCGTGGGCGACTTCCTCAGCCTCGGCTACCACGTGATCAACTCCCTGGGCGCAGCTCGTATCGAGGATTGAACATCACCTTGCGCCCATCTTGAAGGCTGACGAGACCTTCTGCCTTGACGGTGCGCCCGGGCTCGATGCCCGCGATCTTGCGGCGGCCGAGCCAGACCAGATCGATCACGTCCGACCCGTCGTAGAGCTCGGCCTCCAGGGCCGGCGCTCCGCCGCGCGGACGCAATGTCACTGTACGTAGCGTACCCGCTACGCAGAAGCGCTTACGTCCGCCGCACCTGGCGATGGGGGTGGCGCCGACCTCGTCGACGTCTTCCCGCAGCTCCTGGGCCTCGATCTCGGACTGGGGAGACGCCAGCCGACTGAAGAACCCACGCAATCCCCCGCGTTTGGGGGGCTCTGCCGTACTCATGATGAATCAGCCTATGCGATGGCGGTGGTCAGCGAATCTCGCTGATCTCAGGTCCTCGTTTGAAGGGGTTGAGCCCAGGCGACTCCTCGCCTTCCGCTTCCGCCTGCTCGTTGGGACGGCGCAGCGTGATGGCCTCCTCGCGGGCCATCGGCTCGTCGCCGCGCACGACCACGACGTCGCGGATGTAGTCGAGGAACGCCTCGGCGACCTGCTCGTCGAGTGCCGCTCTGCCGCCGATGACGCCGAGCAGCAGCCAGCGTGGGCCGTCGACGCCCACGTAGCGCACGTCCCGGTCGGCGCCCTCGGCGTTCACCTTGCCGGTGAGCTCGGTGCCGAAGGGGCCCTCGGCCTCCTGCAGGGTGGCGCCGCCGGTGTGCAGCTTGGTCCTGATCTCGTCCCAGAGCCCGCTGGTCTTGGGCGCGGCCAGGGCCTGCAGTTGCAGGGTGCTCTCCTCGTAGATCACGACCACCCCGACGTGCTGGTCGCCCATGGAGGCCAGCCGTACGTCGAAGTCCGGGTTGTGCGGCACGCGCAGGCCACCCAGGTCGATGCGGTCGTTGTCGGGGTGGGGTTCGTCTGCGTCCCACGGCCCGGACTCGCGCGTGGGAGCCTGGCTCTCGACCTCGGCCGCGGGCTCCTGCTGCTCACGACGACGACGTCGGAACACTGTGCTCACTCTCCTGTCTAGCGTCCTGTGGAACCGAAGCCACCATTGCCGCGCGCGGACCCGGGCAGGCGCTCCACCTCGTAGAAGGCGGCGCGCTCGACCCGCTGGACGACGAGCTGCGCGATGCGGTCGCCGCGGCGCAGCTGGAAGGCGTCCTTGGCGTCGGTGTTGATGAGCGTGACCTTGATCTCGCCCCGGTATCCGGCGTCGACCGTGCCGGGGGCGTTGACGAGTGTGACACCGTGGCGGGCGGCCAGCCCCGAGCGCGGGTGCACGAAGGCGGCGAAGCCGTCGGGCAGCGCGATGGCCACCCCCGTGCCGATCATGGCGCGTTCTCCCGGCAGCAGCTCGAGGTCCTCGGCCGCGTAGAGGTCGGCGCCCGCGTCGCCCGGGTGGGCGTAGGACGGCAGCGGAAGCCCGCTGTCGAGCCGCTGGATGAGGACCTCCACGTTCACGGGTTCACCTCGAAATCGGTGTGTTCTGCGGCGATCGCCGCGGCGTCGCCGTGCCGGGCGAAGTGCGCCATGTCCACCTCGATGAACAGAGCGGCCGCCCGGACGGCGACCGGGCCGTCAGGGGCGCCGATGCGCCCCTCAGCCTCAAGGTACGCCTTTCTGCCCGCGATCCCGTTGCACCAGGCGCGCAGGTGGAGTGTCGTGCCGACGGGAACCGGGAGAAGGTAGTCGGTCTCCAGCCGCCCTGTCACATACGGCTTGTGGAACAGCCAAATGGACATTCCGATGACCTCGTCCATCGCCGCAGCGAGCACGCCGCCGTGGGCGAGCATGGGCGCCCCCTGGTGCGCCTCCCCCACCGTGAACTGGGCCTCGACGGTGGCCCCGTCGGGCGTGGTGGCCAGGATGCGCAGCCCCGTCGGATGGTCGGCGCCGCAGCCGAAGCAGCGGCTGTAGTGGGAGCCCAGCTCGGTCCCCGCGGGCGGGGCGTTGAGATGGATCCTGGGCTCCTCGGCCCCGGGCGGCGGGGTCGTCAGGGCGGAACGCGTCACGAGTGACGAGGTTACTCCGAACGGCGAGCCGATTCGTCATCGCCGGGCTCGCGCGGCTCCGGCGCCGACGGCGTGGATGGCGTGGATGGCGACGTGCCGGCTTTGGGCACAGGGGGTCCCGGTGACCGCGTGGGCTGCTTGTCCCTGAGCTCCGGAATCGCCCGGTAGATCACGGCGGCGATGGGCACGGCCACGGCGGCCCCGGCGATCCCGCCCAGGATGCCGCCCACGGCCAGCACGATGATGATCGCCAGCGGGTGGAAGTTGAGCGCCCGCCCCACGATCAGCGGCTGCAGCACGTGGTTCTCCAGTTGCTGCTCCACGATCAGGACGCCGAGGAAGATCAGCGCGAACACCGGCCCCTTGGCGCCCAGGGTGACGAGGGTGGCCACCGTACCGGCGAAGAAGATGCCGACGATCGGGATGAAGCTGGCGAAGAAGATGAGCACCGCCAGCGGCGCCCAGAGCGGGACCCCCATGCCGGCCAGCACGATGCCCATGATCACGCCGTGCACCGCGGCGACGGCGACCGTGCCCTGCACGTAGTGGGACAGCGTGGTCCAGGCGGCCCGCCCTGCCCTGTCGACGCGCGGCGCGACGGAGCCGAACATGCCGTAGAACCAGGCCCAGATCCGGTCGCCGTCCTTGAGCAGGAAGAACGTCACGAACAGCAGCAGCACGATCGAGGCGAGCACCTCGAAGGCCACCGCGCCCGCGGTCAGCACGGTGCTCGTGATGGCAGTGCGCTGCGCGTTGACCATCGTGGCGATCTCGTCCACGTAGCTGGTGAGCTGGGCCTCCTTGATGTGCAGCGGCCCGGTGATCAGCCAGTTCTGCACGTCGCGGACGGTCACCTGGACCTGCTGCACCAGGTTGGGGAACTCGTCGGAGGCCCGCGCGCCGACCAGCCAGCCGATCCCGACAAGGATGGCCAGCGCCACGAACATCGTGATCCAGGTGGCGTAGATCGGGCGCATCCCCGCTTCCCTGAGCGAGCGGGTGAGCGGGAACAGCAGGGCCGTCAGCAGCAGCGCGATGGCCACCGGCAGGGCGACGAAGGTGAGCCGCGCGATGCCCTGGACGAAGAAGTAGACGACCACGCTGACGAGGATCAGGCACGCGCTCCACGCGGCCATCCTGGCCAGCACGGGTGGCACGAGCTTGGTTGGTCCGTCGGTCAGCACGTGTTCAAGACTGGCACGTCGCGGGCGCGGATGCGCGCCGTTATCCGCCGGGCGAAAGATCGGGTCTGTGCAAGGCCTGGCCTGCGTGTCACCTTCGAGCCATGAAAGTTGCCTTAGCGGGTGTGGCGATTCTCACCGCGATGTCCGGCCTGCCGGCGATGACCGGCAACCATGTCGAGCTGGAGGTGCTCTCCAGCCGCGCCGATCAGGTCACCGGCGGTGACGCGCTGGTCAGGGTACGGCAGGGCCCCAGGTCGGCGCACTCCGGGCCGGTGAAGGTGCTGCGCAACGGCGAGGACGTGACCGCCGCCTTCAAGCCGGACCCGGACGGGCGCTCGTACACGGGCCTGGTGACCGGGCTGGCGGTCGGGTCCAACCGGCTTGAGGCCGTGGCCTGGCCGTACCGCGACTCGCTCAAGCTGCGGAACTTCCCGATCGAGGGTCCGGTCTTCTCCGGCCCGCACCAGTACCCGTTCCTGTGCAAGACCGAGCGGACCGGGCTCGGCCCGCCGGAGCCGGACAACCAGGACGGCCAGGGCTACCGCGTGGCGGGCGGCTGGAGCAGGGACTGCTACGCCAAGCCCGTCACCGACCGGCTCTACCGCTCCACCGACGGCACCTTCAAGCCGATGCCGGACCAGCGGCCCGCCGACATGGCCACCACGACGACCCTCGACGGCCGGACGGTCGACTTCGTGGTCAGGCGCGAGCGCGGCGTGATCAACCGCTTCCTGTACTCGATCGCGAGCCTGGAGGACGGCTACAACGGCCGGGCCATCTTCCGCTTCGACGGCGGCGTGGGCATCGGGCACGACCAGGGACAGCTCGCCGGCAACGCGCTCGATCCCTACGGCCTCGGCAAGGGCTACGCGATCCTGTACTCCTCGGGCACCCGCACCTCCACCCACTACAACCTGATCGTCGGCGGCGAGACGGCCCTGATGGTCAAGGAGCGCTTCATCGAGCGGTACGGCGTGCCGCTGTACACCGTGGGCGTGGGCGGCTCGGGCGGCGCCATCCAGCAGTACCTCTACGGGCAGAACTACGGCGACCGGGTGATCGACGCGGCCATCCCGCAGTACTCCTATCCCGACATGGTCACCCAGACCATCCACGTGGGCGACTGCGAGCTGCTCGAGAACTACATGGACCACAACCCGCGCTGGGCGCACTGGGACGAGCGGACCGCGCTGATCGGCTTCAACGCCAGCGACACGGTGGCCAACCCGTACACCGGCAAGCCGGGGTCGGACGAGTGCGTCAAGGGCTGGCGCGGCCTGACCCCGCTGACCATGAACCCGAAGTGGACGCCGAACAACGACCCTGAGTGGGCCAGGATGGATCCGCCGGGCGTCAAGGACACGGTCCAGTGGACGCACTGGGACGACGTCAGGAACGTCTACGGCGTCGGCCAGGACGGTTACGCCCGTTCCACCTGGGGCAACGTCGGCGTCCAGTACGGTCTGGCGTCCCTGCGCGAGGGGACGATCACCCCCGCCGAGTTCCTCGACGTCAACGCCAAGGTGGGCTCCTGGAAGGAGGCCCGCGACATGGTGCAGGAGGGCTGCCCGTTCGTCTGCCCCGGCGACTTCGACCCGTGGAGCGCCCGCAACCAGCTCACCGGCGATCCCGCCCCGCGCAGGACGGGCGACCCGGTCGCGATCAGGAACGTGCGGCGCAGCGGCCTGGTCTTCCGCGGCGACATCGGCATCCCGATCATCGACTGGCGGCACTACCTGGAGGATCAGCTCGACATGCACGACGCGCGGGAGTCGTTCGTCAGCAGGCAGCGCATGCTGGACTTCGACGGCCGGGCGGGCAACCAGGTCATCTGGTTCACCGACGCGCGTCCCGACGGTCCCCGCTTCGACCAGACGCCGGAGGCGCTGCAGGTGATGGACCAGTGGATGGCCAACATCCGGAAATATCCGTACAAGGGGGTGGAGGGCAACAAGCCACCCCTGGCCACCGACCGGTGCTTCGCCACGGACGGCACCGAGATCGCGTCGGGTCCCCACGTCTGGGACGGCATTCTGGACAAGAACCCCTCTGGCCCCTGCACCACGAAATTTCCGATCTATACGTCTGCACGGATGATCGCGGGCAGCCCCCTCGAGGGCGATGTCTACGCGTGCAGGCTCCAGCCGGTGGCCAGGGCCATCGACCGCGGCCTGTACGGCGCCTGGCAGCCGAGCCAGGACGAGCGCGCCCGGCTGGAGCAGATCTTCCCTACCGGAGTGTGTGACTACTGACGGGCAGCTCCCGCATGGTGCGCAGGGGCGAGGCGAACACCCACAGGAACGCCAGGCAGCCGCCCACCGCGGCGACCAGGATGGTGGCCCTGACCCCGATCGCCTCGCCCAGCACGCCGCCGAGCAGCCCGCCCAGCGGCAGCGTGCCCCACACCATGAAGCGCATGGTCGCGTTCATCCGCCCGAGCAGCGCGTCGGGGGTGGCGGCCTGGCGGAAGCTGAGCTGGGTGACGTTGTAGACGACCACGCCCACGCCGAAGGCGAACTCCTGCAGCGCCACGAATGCCAGCCGCCAGTCGGCCTGCGCCAGCGGCACGAGCAGCAGCAGCGGCGCCGGCACCAGGATCGCCAGCCACAGCGTGGGCCCCTGCCCGAGCAGTACGGCGAGCCTGCCGGTCAGCCAGGCGCCGAGCAGCCCGCCGATCCCGCCGAGCGCGGCGAGCAGCCCGATCGCGCCCGGGCTCAGCCCCAGCTCCCTGGCCAGCAGCAGCAGGACCATCGGCTGGGCCATGGCCCCGAACAGGTTCGAGGTCGCCGTGCACCCGGCGATCCTGCGCAGCAGCCGGTCCCCGAGCACGAACCGCAGCCCCTCCAGGATCTCCTTGCCGAGGTGCCCGGCCCCCGCGCCGCGGTACTCCGGCTTGCGGATCGTGCCCAGGCACAGCGCCGACCACGCGAACCCGGCCACGGTGGCCACCAGCGCGAACGGCGCGGTCAGGAACTGGATGAGGTAGCCGCCCGCGCTCGGCCCGCCCAGCTGCGCGACCGTCCGCACCACCTCCAGCGCCGCGTTCCCGCGCACCAGCTGGTCGCGCTCGACCAGGTGGGGCAGGTAGCTCTGGTAGGCCACGTCGAAGAAGACGGTGAAGGCCCCCAGCACCAGTGCCACGGCGTAGAGCTGGTAGATGCCCAGCACGCCCAGCCACCACGCCAGCGGGACCGAGGCCAGCACCGCCGCCCGCCCCCAGTCGCACACGATCATCACCTGCCGCCTGCGCAGCCGGTCGATGATCGCGCCCGCGGGCAGCCCGATGACCACGAACGCCAGCGTCTGGCACATGGCCAGCACACCCACCTCGAAGGCCGAGGCGTGCAGCACGGTCACCGCGACCAGCGGCATGGCCAGGACCAGGATCTGCGCTCCCGCCTGGCTCGCGGTGTCGGCGAGGAAGAGGCCGCGGAAGTTCCGGTCACGAAGGAGGGTCACGACATGAGGGTCTAGGACCGATTGAGAAAAGTCAATCGGTTGTAGGGTGCTCGCGATGGGACCCAAACGCCGACCGCCCACCGAGGCCGAGGCCCGCGCGCTGGCCTCCGCCGCACGGCTGCGCATCCTGCGGCTGTGCCTGGACGAGGCGCTCACCAACAAGGAGATCGCCGGGCGGCTCGGCGCCAACCCGGCGACCACGCTGCACCACGTGCGCAAGCTCGTGGAGACCGGCTTCCTGGCCGCCGGGCCGAGCAGGCCCGGCCCGCGCGGCTCGACGGAGATCCCCTACCGGGCCACCGGCAAGTCGTGGGAGATGGACATCCGCGACGCGCCGGTGCCTGGGGGCGAGGAGGCGATGCTCGAGGCCTTCCTGGACGAGGTGCGGCTCGTCGACGTCAGGGAGGCGGACTTCACCCGGCTGGGGTTCCGCCTCACCGACGCCGAGAAGGCCGAGCTGCAACGCCGGTTGCACGAGGTGTACGAGGACTTCAGGAGCCGGAGCCCGGCTCCCGACGCCCTGCCGTACTCACTGTTCGTCGCCCTGCACCGCGACGTCGGCCGTGACTGAAAGCTCGGGGCCCTCGGTCAGGACGAACTCCTCGACGTTGCCTGCGCCGCACAGGTCGTCCTGGGCCAGCCGTACGAGAGCGGCGGGGCCCGAGACGGTCAGCCGGGAGATCTCGGCGCGCATGGACAGCTTGGCCGCGGACTTGGCCTTGCGCACCTGGCGCAGCACCTCCGAGGCCACCGTCAGCACGGCGGGGTCGCCCTCGACGGCCCCGGCGGCGGGCCACTCGGCGCGGTGCACCGAGCCCGGGCGCCACCAGGACCAGACCTCCTCGGTGACGAACGGCAGGAACGGCGCGAAGAGCCGCAGCAGCGTGTCCAGCGCCTGCCGCAGCGCCGCGACCGCCGAGGCGTCGCCGTCGTAGGCGCGGGCCTTGACCAGCTCCAGGTAGTCGTCGCAGAAGGACCAGAAGAAGCGCTCCGTGGCCTCGAGCGCCCTGGTGTAGTCGTAGCCCTCGAAGGCCTCGGTGGCCTCGCGCACCACCTCGGACAACCCGGCCAGCATCGACAGATCCAGCGGCTCCACGACATCGCCCGAAATTTCGTCAAATGAGAGGACGAACTTCGAGGCGTTCAGGATCTTGATGGCGAGGCGGCGCCCCACCTTGATCTGCCCGGTGTCGAAGGCCGTGTCGGTGCCCGGCCGGCCGCCGGCCGCCCAGTAGCGGACCGCGTCGGAGCCGTACTCCTCGAGCAGGCCGAGTGGCGTGGTCACGTTGCCCTTGGACTTGGACATCTTCTTGCGGTCGGGGTCCAGGATCCACCCGGAGATCGCCACGTCGGCCCACGGCAGCGTGCCGAACTCCTGGTGTGCCCTGACCACGGTCGAGAACAGCCAGGTGCGGATGATCTCGTGGGCCTGCGGACGCAGGTCCATCGGGAAGACCCGGGAGAACAGGTCGGGGTCCCGCTCCCAGCCGCCGGCGATCTCCGGCGACAGAGACGAGGTCGCCCAGGTGTCCATCACGTCAGGGTCGCCCATGAAGCCACCGGGCTTGCCCCGCTGGTCCTCGCCGTAACCGGACGGCACCTGCGAGGAGGGGTCGATCGGCAGCTCGTCCTCCGACGGCACCAGCGGGTTGGCGTAGTCGGGGTTGCCGTCGGCGTCCAGCGGATACCAGATGGGGAACGGCACGCCGAAGAAGCGTTGCCGGGAGACCAGCCAGTCGCCGGTCAGCCCGCTCACCCAGTTGTCGTAGCGGACCCGCATGTGCGGCGGTTGCCAGCGCAGCTCCGAGCCCCGCTCGAGCAGCCGCTGCCGCAACTCCGCATCGCGCCCGCCGTTGCGGATGTACCACTGGCGGGTGGTGACGATCTCCAGCGGCCGGTCGCCCTTCTCGAAGAACTTCACCGTCCGCTGGATCGGGCGCGGCTCGCCGTCCAGGTCGCCCGACGCGCGCAGCATCTCCACGATGCGCTCGCGGGCGCTGTGCACGGTCTTGCCCGCCAGCTCCTTGTACGGCTCGGCGTCCACCCCCTCGGGCGGCTCGGGCAGCAGCCTGCCGTCCCAGCCGATCACCGGCCGGGTGGGCAGGCCGAGCTCACGCCACCAGGTGACGTCGGTGATGTCGCCGAAGGTGCAGATCATCGCGATGCCGGAGCCCTTGTCCGGCTCGGCCAGGTGGTGGGCCAGGATCGGCACCTCGACGCCGAACAGCGGCGTCAGCGCGGTGGTGCCGAACAGCGGCTTGTAGCGCTCGTCGTCGGGGTGGGCGACGAGGGCCACGCAGGCCGGGATGAGCTCGGGCCTGGTCGTCTCGATCCAGACGGGCCCCTTCTCGCCGTAGAAGGAGATCCGGTGGAAGGCGCCGGGCCAGTCCCTGTCCTCCAGCTCCGCCTGGGCGACAGCCGTACGGAAGGTGACGTCCCACAGCGTGGGGGCCTCGGCCATGTAGGCCTCGCCGCGGGCCAGGTTGCGCAGGAAGGCGCGCTGCGAGGCGGCGCGGGCGTTGACGTCGATGGTGGCGTAGGTCATCGACCAGTCGACCGACAGGCCCAGGCGCCGCCACAGCGCCTCGAAGGCCTTCTCGTCCTCGACGGTCAGCCGCTCGCACAGCTCGATGAAGTTGCCGCGCGAGATGGAGATCTGACTCTTTCCGGGCTTCTCGGGAGGTTCGAAGGACGGATCGTAGGGCACGGAGGGGTCACAGCGGACGCCGAAGTGGTTCTGCACGCGGCGCTCGGTCGGCAGGCCGTTATCGTCCCAGCCCATCGGGTAGAACACCTCGCGCCCGCGCATGCGCTGGAAGCGGGCGATGGTGTCGGTGTGGGTGTAGGAGAAGACATGGCCGACGTGCAACGCGCCGGACACGGTCGGCGGCGGCGTGTCGATCGAGTAGATCTGCTCGCGCGTCTTGGAGCGGTCGAAGCGGTAGGTGCCGTCGCTCTCCCAGCGAGCTACCCATACCTGCTCCAAGCCGTCGAGAGAGGGTTTCTCCGGCATGGGGGCATGGCGTAGTCGCTGTTGAGTCATGCCTCCATATGGTACGGGTTCGCAGGACCCGGGGCCGGTACAGACTAGTGTTCGTTACATACGCGAAGGAGAGGTAGGCATGGCGGAGGATAAGCCGGATCTCGCCTGGCGGGTCATCGGGGGGCTGCTCGGACTGGTCACCGCATGGGTGGCCAGGAAGATCCTCGGATACGCCTGGGTGAAGGCGACCGGCAAGGAGGCGCCGCTCGACGCCGAGTCGGACGAGGTCGGCATGGCCGAGGCCATCGGCTATGCCGTGCTGATGGGCGTCGGCATGTCCGTGGCGCAGATCGTGGTGAACAAGACCGCCAAGAAGCGCTACGTCGCCTGGAAGGCGCTCAAGTCTCCAGAGCAGTGAGGAACTCGCTGGCCCAGCGGTCCACGTCGTAGGTGGCGACCCGGCGGCGCATCGTGCGCATGCGCCGGGCCAGCTCGTGCGGCGTGGCCCGCATCGCCGCCAGCAACGTGCGCTTGACGCCCTCCACGTCGTAGGGGTTGACCAGGTAGGCCTGCCGCAGCTCGTCGGCGGCCCCGGCGAACTCGCTGAGCACCAGCGCGCCCTGCAGGTCGTGGTGGCAGGAGACGTACTCCTTGGCGACCAGGTTCATCCCGTCGCGCAGCGGCGTCACCACCATCACGTCGGCCGCCAGGTAGAGCGCGGCCAGCTCCGCCCGGTCGTAGGACTGGTGGAAGTACTGCACCGGCTGGTGGCCGAACATCGAGTGCTCGCCGTTGATGCGGCCCACCTGCCGCTCGATCTCGTCGCGCAACCGCCGGTACTGCTCGACCCGCTCCCTGCTCGGCGTGGCGATCTGCACGAACACCGCCTCGCCCGGGTAGACCCGGCGGTCCTTCAGCAGCTCGCCGAAGGCCCGCAGGCGCTGCCCGATGCCCTTGGTGTAGTCGAGCCGGTCGACGCCGAGCAGCACGTGCTCGGGATCGCCCAGCTCCGCCCTGATCTCCTTGGCCCTGGTGATGATGTGCGGCTCGCGCACCATCGTGTCAAGCTCGGCGAAGTCCACCGAGATCGGGAAGGCCTGCGTCCGCACGATCCGGTCGTCGAGGAAGATCTCGTTTCCCTTGTACGGCAGGCCCAGCAACCGCCGGCACAGCCTGCGGAAGTTCGAGGCCCCGCCCGGTAGCTGGAATCCGACCAGGTCCGCCCCGAGCAGCCCCTCCACCAGCTGGCGCCGCCAGGGCAGGCGCCAAAACAGCTCGACCGGCGGGAACGGGATGTGCAGGAAGAAGCCGATGCGCAGGTCGGGGCGGAGCTTGCGGAGCATGGCGGGCACCAGCTGCAGCTGGTAGTCCTGCACCCAGACGACGGCCCCTTCATCGGCCGCCTCGGCGGCGGCCGCCGCGAAGCGCTCGTTGACCTCGCGGTAGGCCTCCCACATGTGGCGGTGGAACACCGGCGGCGCGACCACGTCGTGGTAGAGCGGCCAGAGCGTGGCGTTGGAGAAGCCCTCGTAGTAGTTCTCGACCTCGCGCGCCGACAGCGGGACCGGGACCAGGTTCATCCCGTCCTGGTGGAACGGCTCCACGTCCTCGTCGGCGGCGCCCGCCCAGCCCAGCCAGGCGCCCTTGCGGCGCTGCATGACCGGCGCGATGGCGGTGACCAGGCCGCCGGGGCTGCGGCGCCAGGAGGCGGTGCCGTCAGGCTCGATCGTGCGATCCACTGGCAAGCGGTTCGCCACGATTACGAACGAGCTACGGCTGACCACACGATCCTCCCCTACGTCAAGCTTACGAGAGCCGCAGGCAGCGGCTCACGGCGGCCGTCACAGACTCGGGCCCCGCGTGGGGGATGATCGCGGCGATATGGGCGTCGGGCCTGACGACCCACGCCTCACCAGGCACCGCTCCCAGCGTTTCCGCCAGGGTGCCGGTCCCGTCGACCTCCGCGAGCTCGCGTACGGCGAGCGGCGCCGTTGTCACTTTGCCCACGAGCTGCGCAAACAAACCCGAATCACGCATTTCGCCCAGAAGTATGAGGAATCCATCCCTGCACAGATCCCTTAACCGGCCGGCCGGAATGGGGAGGTCCGGCAGGATCACGCCGGGCGCGGGCGGCACGGTCGCACCCTTGGGCGGGCGGCCGGCGAAGGGGCGGCTGCGCTCGGGCGTGGTCAGCGGCGAGTCGACGTACCAGTACGGCTCGGCGAACCTGCCCGAGTCGACCTCGTCGATCGCGGCCCGGTCCAGCACGTCGCGCCGGTGCCGCCGCTGCTCCTCGGTGCCCGGCACCAGGAAGCGCATGGTCGCGGCGGTGACCTCCAGGTTCTCCCTGGCGGCGGCGTGACGTTCGGTGTGGTAGGTCTCCAGCAGCTCCTCCGGCGCCCAGCCACGGGCCACGAAGGCGAGCTTCCAGGCGGCGTTCTCGGCGTCGGGGACCCCGGAGTTGAGCCCGCGCGCGCCGAACGGGGCCACCAGGTGGGCGCAGTCGCCGGCCAGCAGGACCCGGCCGACGCGCATCCGGGAGGCGATCCTGGAGTGGAAGTGGTAGACGGACTGCCAGATGAGCTCGTAGTCCCACTCACCGATGATCTGCCTTATTTTTTCCGAAATATCGTCTTTTGTTGGGTGGAAGTCTGGGGGGACCTGCCAGTCGATGCGGAACGTGCCGCCGGGGCAGGGGTGGATGAGCACCTGCCTGCCCGGGTTCCACTCCGGGTCGAAGTAGAAACGGCGCTCGTTCTCCCAGCCCGGCAGGTCGGCCCGGATGTCGCAGATGAGGAACCGGTCGTCGAAGGTCTCGCCGTCGAAGGTGACACCCAGGGCCTGCCGTACGGCATGCGCGCGGGCACCGGCGCAGGCCAGCACGTAGGGGGCGCGCAGGACCCGGTCGCCGCAGCGGACCGTGACGCCGTCGGCGTCCTGCGTCAGGCCGGTGACCTCATGGTCCCAGCGGACCTCGATCCGGGGCTCGCGGGCGATGGCGGCGTCGAGGAGCTGCTCGGTGCGGGCCTGGGAGATGTTGACGAACGGCGGCAGCGGGCCCTGGGAGTCGAAGCTCCAGGAGAACAGCTCCTTGTCCCGGTAGTAGGTCCGGGCCGTGGTCCAGGTCAGGCCCTCCTCGGCCACCTCGGGGACGCCGAGCGAGGACCAGAGGTCGAGCACGTCGCGCTGCTGGCAGATGGACTTCGAGCCCTCGAGGTCGCGGGCGGGGCGCTGGTCGAGGACCAGGACGTCCAGGCCCCAGCGGGCCAGCAGCAGCGCGGCCGTCTGCCCGACGGGGCCCGCGCCGATGACGATGACGTTCATGACTGGAGCTGCTTCCATACCTCCTGGTCGCGCTCGGTGGTCCAGATGCGCGGCCGCTCGACGCCGTCCAGCTCGTCCCACAGGCGGGACACGTCGAACGGCAGGCAGTGCTCGAAGATCGGCCACCTGCCGTAGCGGGGTTCGAGCGCCTCGTGCGTGGCCTCGAACGCGTCCTTGAGTGTGCCTCCGCGGGCGTGGACCGTGCCCACTCGCTCGATCATGACATTGAGGAAATTTCGGGTTTGTGCGATGGCGGCCTCGACCTCTGCCGCTGTTCTGGCGACGGCGCCGCGGCCGCCTATCAGGGTCTCCGCCTCGAGTTCGGCGATGCGGTCGAGGGTGGTGGTGGCCCACTCTCGGTGGAAGGCGTCCCCGGTGTAGAGGGCGGCCTGGGATTCGACCAGGTCCCCCGCGAAGACGATCTTCTGCTTGGGGAGCCAGGCGACCAGGTCGCCCTCGGTGTGGCCTCTGCCCTGATATTTCAGGACAAGGTCGCCGCGGTCGCCGCCCAGGTCGATCGTCAGCGTGTCGCTGAAGGTCAGCGTGGGCCAGGTCAGGCCCGGGATGGAGTCGGGGTCCTTGAACAGGCGGGGCATCCTGGCGTACTCGCTGGCCCAGTCCTGCTCGCCCCGCTCGGCGACCAGCATGCGGGTCTTGTCGTGCGCCACGATCACCTCGGCGCCGAACGCCGAGGCGCCCAGCACCCTGACGGCGTGGTAGTGCGACAGCACCAGGAACTTCACCGGCTTGTCCGTGTGCTCGCGCAACCGGGCCAGCCACTCACGGGCCGCCACCGGCGTGGCCAGCGCCTCAAAGCACACCAGGAAGTCCTCGCCCTCGATCGCGCCCACGTTCGGGTCGCCCTCGGCGGTCAGCGCGTAGACGCCGTCCGCGAGCACCTCCAGCGTCTGCTCCTTGGTCGCCAGGTCGGCCGATGAGGCGAACGGCTTGGTCATGCGGTCCTCCATGCGTAGAAGCCCTGGCCCGTCTTGCGGCCCAGTTCGCCCTTGGCGACCTTGTCACGCAGGAGCTGCGGGGGTTCGAAGCGGGGGCCGAGCTTGGCGGCCAGGTATTCGGCGATGGCCAGCCGTACGTCCAGCCCCACCAGATCGCTCAGCCGCAGCGGGCCCATCGGGTGGCGGTAGCCGAGCACCATCGCCGTGTCGATGTCCTCCGGGGTGGCGACGCCCTCCTCGACCATGCGGACGGCCTCAAGCCCGAGCAGCACCCCCAGCCGGCTGCTTGCGAAGCCTGGCGAGTCGTTGACCACCACGCCCGTCTTGCCGATCCGCTCGACCCACTCCCTGGCCGTGGCCAGGACCTCCGGCGGAGTCGCCTTCGTCACCACGATCTCGACCAGCTCCTGCACCGGGACGGGGTTGAAGAAGTGCATCCCGATCAGCCGCTCCGGCCGCTCCAGGCCGCTCGCCAGCTCGCCGATGGACAGGGAGCTGGTGTTGGTCGCCAGTACGGCATGCCTGTCGAGCCGTTCCTCGGCCCTGGCCAGGACCTCCACCTTCAGCCGCGGATCCTCGGGCACGGCCTCGATCACCAGCTCGGCGTCACCTGGTATCTCGGCCATGGTCAGCCTGCCCAGGGCCTCTTCGGCGGAGCCCCCGCCCTTGCCCTCGGCCACGGCCAGCCCCTTGGCGACGCGGTCCCTGGCCGCGTCGGCCTCCGGCTCCTGCACGGTCACGCGGGCACCGGCCGCCAGGAACACCTGCGCGATCCCGGCCCCCATCCGGCCTCCGCCGATGACTCCGACCTTCATGCTGCCGCTCCGGCCCTCATCCACGTCCCTCTCCCATCCTCTTCCCCGGCGTGCGTCTCAGCGGTGCCATCAGTCGCGACCCTTTTCCAGAAATTTCGTCATCCTGGCGTGTTTGTCCGGGTCTTCGAAGAGGACGGCCTGGGCGAGGTGGTCGGCCAGCGGGTGGGACCCCGGTGGGGCATCCAGGACGAGCTTGGTCAGGCGCAACGCGGTGGCGGAGACCCTGGTCATCCGGTCGATCAGGCGGTGGGCCGCCTGTTCCAGCTCCCCCGGCTCGTGCACCTCGGCCACGAGCCTGCACCCGGCGGCCTCCACGGCGTCGACGATGTGCCCCGCCAGCAGCACCAGCTTCGCCAGCGGCTCACCCACCAGCTCCTTCAACCGCCAGCACGCCCCGGCTCCCGCGATGATCCCCAGATTCGGCTCCGGGTTGCCGAACTTGGCCCGAGTGCTCGCCAGCCGGATGTCGCACGCGTACGCCAACTCGGCACCACCGCCCAGCGCATACCCGTCTACGGCCGCCACGGTCGGCATCGGCAACCGCCTTATGCGCTCGAACAACGTGCTGTTGATCCCCTGCAGCGCCTCGTCCCTCCCGCGCTGCCGCAACTCCCCGATGTCGGCCCCGGCCGCGAACACGCTCTCACTCCCGGTCAGCAGCAACGGCCTGGGGGTCCGCTCCAACGCCTCACACACGTCATGGAGCTCCCGCACCATCACACTGTTGATCGCATTCCGCGCCCCGGGCCGATGCAACCGCACCACAATCCGATCCCCAAGCTCCTCAACCACCAACGTCTCCACTACAACCTCCACTCACGTCCCAGCCACTGCTAACCCTCAGCCCCACACCCACGCCCCACGCGCCCACCCGCACCCCGCCTCACCGCGCCACCCGCGTCCCAACTCACCGGGCCACATCCCGACTCACCGGTCCACGCACATCCCGACCACCCACGCCGCCGGGATACTCGCCGCACCAGAGCACCGACCACCGCCGACGTCCCGACCCGCCGCACCGGCGCTTGGCAGGGCGCCCCTCGGCATGCACGCAAGCCCCCTGCGCCCCGGCGCGCTAGGCATCCCAGGCACCCGCGCGAGTCCCCCGCCACCGCCCGCCCGCAACCCCGGGCGAAGACCACGCATCCCGCCGAGGACCACGCCGCCGGGCGCTCGCCGTACTCGGGCGCCGACCACCGCCGACGTCCCGGCTCGCCGTACCGGCGCTTGGAAGGGCGGCCCGTGGCATGCGCGCAAGGTCCTTGTGTCCTGGCGCGCTGGGCCGTCGCATTCCAGGCATCCGCGCGGTGCCCTCGCCACCTGCTGGCATATGGGGCGTTTCTTGTGGCGTGGGGTGGGAGCTCATGCGGGGCGGCGGGATTGGACGATGTGGAAGCGGCCTGCGACGTAGGAGGGGTCTGTGAGGGAGGCGGTGGCGGCGGGGTTGGCGCCGGAGCCGTGGTAGTCGCTGAAGGCGGCCGACTGGTTGACGAAGACGCCGGCCGTGAGGTTGCACGACAGGTTGACCCCGGCGTCGAGGGCGGCGCGTTCGGCGGCGTCGAGCGTGCCGGGCGAGGTCGAGTAGACCGCCGCGGTGATGGCGCCGCGGGAGGAGACCGTGGCGCGGAGCAGGTCGAGCGACTCGGCCGTCGACCCGGTGGCGATGACGAAGGCGATGGGGCCGAAGTGCTCGTGGTCGTAGACCTCGCGCTGGTCGGCCGTGAGCTTGACGATGACGGGCGTGCGCACCACCGCGTCCGGGAAGGCCGGATGCTTGACCGCCCGGGACTCCAGGACGACCTCGCCGAGCGCGGGTGCGTGCTCGACCCGCTCGAGCACCCCGGGGTTGACGATGGCGCCGATCAGCTCGACGGCCTTGGCGTCGTCGTCGGTGAGCCTCCTGACCGCGGCGGCGATCCCTGATGCCACCTCGTCGAAGGTCTTGTGGCCTTCGTCGGTGGAGATGCCGTCCGCGGGGATGAAGATGTTCTGCGGCGCCGTGCACATCTGCCCGCTGTAGAGCGAAAGCGAGAAGGCCAGGTTGCCGAGCATCCCCTTGTAGGAGTCGGTCGAGTCGACGACGATCGCGTTCACGCCGGACTTCTCGGTGTGGACCAGGGCGTGCCGGGCGTTGGCCTCGAGCCAGTCGCCGAACGCGGTCGACCCGGTGAAGTCGATGATCTGCGCCTGCGAGGCGAGCTCGACGGCCAGCCCCTGCCCCTCCTCGACGGCCAGCTGCACCAGCGCCTGGTCGAACCCGGCCTCGGCGAGCACCTCGCGCGCCACCCCGACGGTGATGGCCAGCGGCAGGACCGCCCGCGGGTGCGGCTTGACGATGACCGGGTTGCCGGTGACAAGCGAGGCGAACAGGCCGGGGTAGGCGTTCCAGGTGGGGAACGTGTTGCACCCGATCACCAGGCCGATCCCGCGCGGCACGACGGTGAACTTCTTCTCCATGACCAGCGGGTCGCCCTTGGTGGGCTTCTCCCAGCGTACGGAGGAGGTCGAGGCGGTCTGGGCGGCGTAGCCGTACGCGATGGCCTCGAGCGCGCGGTCCTGCGCGTGCGGCCCGCCGGCCTGGAAGGCCATCACGAACGCCTGCCCGGTGGTGTGCTGGACGGCGTGGGCCAGCTCGAAGCTGCGCTGGTTGATCCGGTTCACGATCTCAATGCAGGTGAGCGCGCGCACCTCCGGCCCGGCGTCGCGCCAGGCCGGCAGCGCCTGCCTGGCCGCGGCGACCAGCGCCTCGACGTCCGGCTTCGGGTAGGTGATGCCGAGATCGATCCCGTACGGCGAGCGTTCCGCACCGATCCAGGATCCGGTGTCCGGCTGGTCGAGCGGGAACGGCTTACCGAGGCGGCCCTCGAAGTCCGACTTGCCCCGATCGGCGGCCCCTTCTCCGTACACGCGCGGGCTGGGCGACTCCGGGTAGGCGCTCCAGTAGCCGCGGCCGGCGATGGCGGAGAGAGCTCGATCCAGGGTCTCGCGATGCTGCTCGAACACGGTGGTCCCTCTCTTGACAGGGATGGCCGGACGGTGAAGTGTTTACCGAACATTCGGTCAGTTGACAAGGGAGAACTCCGTATGGAGTCCGCGCGTCGCATGATGGATGCCGACACCGCGTCCAAGGCCCTCGGCATCGAACTGGTCGAGCTGGCGCAGGGCAGGGCCGTGTGCAGGATGGCCGTCACCGCGCAGATGATCAACGGGCACGCGCTCTGCCACGGCGGGTACGTCTTCCTGCTCGCCGACACCGCCTTCGCCTGCGCCTGCAACACCCACGGCCCGGTGACCGTGGCCGCCGGCGCGGAGATCATTTTCGTGGCGCCCGCGCACGAGGGTGACGTCCTGGTGGCGGAGGCGGTCGAGCGCACCCGTTACGGGCGCAGCGGCGTCTGCGACATCACGGTGAGAAAGTCAGATGGTCAGGTGGTCGCGGAGTTCCGCGGTCGCAGCAGGGAGATCAGGTGAAACTCGCACAACCCCCCGCGCGGGAAGAACTCGACGCGATCGAGCGCGTGTCGCGCGACGAGCTCACGGCGATCCAACTTGAGCGCCTTCAATGGACGCTTCACCACGCCTACGAAAACGTCCCGCTATATCGGCAAAAATTCGACCAAGTGGGCGTTCATCCGAGCGACTGCAAGGACCTGTCGGACCTAGCCAAATTCCCATTCACAACAAAGCAGGATTTGCGGGACTGCTACCCATTCGGGATGTTCGCCGTGCCGCGCACCGAGGTCGTGCGGGTGCACGCCTCCAGCGGGACCACCGGCAAGCCCACCGTGGTCGGCTACACCCGGCGCGACATCGACACCTGGGCCGAGGTGATGGCCCGCTCGATCAGGGCCGCCGGCGGCCGCCCCGGCGACATCGTGCACGTGGCCTACGGCTACGGCCTGTTCACCGGCGGGCTGGGCGCGCACTACGGCGCCGAGCGGCTGGGCTGCACGGTCGTGCCCGTCTCCGGCGGCATGACGCCGCGCCAGGTGCAGCTCATCACGGATTTCCGGCCCTCGGTCATCATGGTGACCCCGTCGTACATGCTGGCCCTGCTCGACGAGTTCGAGGCGCAGGGGCTCGACCCGCGCGAGAGCTCCCTGCGCGTGGGGATCTTCGGCGCGGAGCCGTGGACCGAGCAGATGCGCGCCGAGATCGAGGACCGCTTCGACCTGCACGCCGTCGACATCTACGGCCTGTCGGAGGTGATGGGTCCCGGCGTCGCCCAGGAGTGCGTGGAGACCAAGGACGGCCTGCACGTCTGGGAGGACCACTTCTACCCCGAGACGGTCGACCCGTTCACCGGCGAACCGGCCGAGTCCGGCGAGCTGGTCTTCACGTCGCTGACCAAGGAGGCCCTGCCGATCATCCGCTACCGGACGCGCGATCTGACCCGCCTGCTCCCCGGTACGGCACGGCCCGCGTTCCGCCGCATGGAGAAGGTCACGGGACGCACCGACGACATGATCATCCTGCGGGGCGTGAACCTCTTCCCCACCCAGATCGAGGAGCTCGTGCTGCGCATCCCCGGCCTGTCGCCACACTTCCAGCTGCACCTTTCGCGCCCGCAACGCCTGGACGTGCTCACGGTGAAGGTCGAGTCCCGCCCCGGCTTCGAGGACCGCGCGAGCGCGTCCGCCCAGCTGGCCAGGCAGGTCAAGGACCGGATCGGGCTGACGGTCGAGGTGGAGGTCGTCGAGCCGGACACGCTGGAGCGGTCGATGGGCAAGCTCAAACGGGTCTACGACAGACGGGATAATTAGCCATATGGCCAGTCCAACCCGTCAGCGCAGGCGCGGGCACGATCCCGAGTCCGTCCTGTCGATCGCCGTCGGCGTCTTCAACGAGCGCGGCTACGACGGGACCAGCATGGAGGATCTCGCCCGCGCGCTCGGCGTCACCAAATCCGCCATCTACTACCACGTTCCCGGCAAGGAGCAGCTTCTGGCGCGGGCGCTCGACCGGGCGCTCGACGGCCTCTTCGCGATGGTCGCCGACCCGCGCGCGACGACCGGGCCGGCGCTCGAGCGGCTCGAATGGGTGGTACGGCAGAGCGTCGCGATCCTCGTGGACCGCCTGCCGTACGTGACGCTCCTGCTGCGGGTGCGCGGCAACAGCCGGACGGAGCAGGCGGCGCTCGGCCGGCGGCGCGAGTTCGACCGCTTCGTCAGCCACCTCGTCAAGGAGGCGGCCTCGGACGGCCAGATCCGGCCGGATCTCGACCCGGCGCTGGTCACGCGCCTCCTGTTCGGCACGGTCAACTCGATCACCGAGTGGTACCAGCCCACCCGCGGCACGACAGCCGACGACCTCGCCACCGCCATCCTCCGCATGACCTTCGACGGCCTCCGCGTCTAGCCCCTCCCCCGTACGGCAAGCCCCTTATGGGGAGAGTTCGGTGCGGGGCGAGGGCGGGGGGAGGTTGGGGCGCTTGAGGCGGAGGTCGTTGCGGATCGCCTCGCCGAGTCTCTTGGTGGCCGCCCGGTTGAGGGCTCCGCCGGCGACCGCGCCCGTGAGGAAGGGCCCGAGGGTCGTCAGGTGCCGCCCGAGCGTCCGCATGAGGCGGTTGCGCAGCGCCGTCTTGGTGGCCGCGCCGAGCGCGAGCGTGACCGAGGCGGGCGCGAGCGGGTCGATGCCGCGCTGTTTGGACCATGCCGAGGTGAAGGCGATCGCGCGCTGCGTGCCCGAACCCTCGACGCGTACGCCGTACACCTCGTGCAGCTCGGCGAGAAGTTTGACCTCGATGGCCGCGACCACGATGGTCTCCGCGACGAGCTGCGCGGGGGCTGAGAGGAGGAGGGGTGGGGCGGCGAATTCGGCCGCCGCGAGCGCTCCGCCGATGGCCCCGACGCTCATCGTGGCCTTCTGGGCGGTGCGTACGAGGTCGTCGGCGAGTTGTTCGCCGGTGAGCCCGTGGTGGTGTTCGGAAAGCGTGTGCAGGTCCCTGATGGGAATGCGTGGCGCGATGTTGAGGAAGACGTCGGCCAGCCAGCGGCCGCGGCCGATGCCGGACTCCTTGGCCTTCCTAGCCCCGGTGGACAGTGACCGGGCTAGACGGCCGAGCAGCTTGCGCCGCTCGGCCGGCTCCAGCTCGCCAGGAGTGGTGAGCTTGCCTACGAGCTCGCCGACCTCGCTGTCGGGATCGGCGAGTTCCTTGCCTGGTTCCTGGTCCTTTTCGGATGCAGCCACGCCAAGCCTCCCTCTGCTGATCGCGGTGCTGCGGTCAGGCGGCGCACTCCCGGCAGATCTGCTGGCCGTTCTTCTCGGAAGCCAGCTGACTGCGGTGGTGCACCAGGAAGCAGCGCGAGCAGGTGAACTCGTCGGCCTGGCGGGGAATCACCCGCAGGGAGAGCTCTTCGTTCGACAGGTCCGCGCCAGGCAGCTCGAGCGACTCGGCCAGGTCGGTCTCATCGATGTCGATGCTGCCGGACGACTTGTCGGTACGCCTGGCCTGGAGTTCCTGGAGGCTGTCCTCACCCAGGTCGTCGTCGGTCTTGCGCGGGCTGTCGTAGTCGGTAGCCATTGTGCTTACTCCATCCCCCTCATCTATATGCTTTCGCGCTCATCGCGCGTTCTCTAACGCTTGAGAGGCTCATCTTGTGCCCGTTCCGTCCGGGGATTTTGCTTCGGTACCCCGCAGGAACGGACGACGAACCTGCCAACACGTCAGGGCCTGCTGCCGACAGCCGCGCGGTTAGCCAAATATGGCGAAACACACAGCCTTGGCGTCATGCACCACCGTGTTCGACGGCACATCCAACCACATGTACGGCGTGAACGAGACGCCCGCGGTGGAGCAACACGCCGGATCACCGTCCGGGAAGGCGAATGGTGACAACCAGTCCCCCGCCATCGCGGGGAACGGCGGTCACGTTTCCGCCATGCGCTTGCACCACAGCACGGACGATGGACAGCCCGAGACCCGCTCCCTTGGCTGAATCCACGCGGTCGGCATGGAGCCTCCTGAACGGCTCGAACAGGCTGTTCACCTCGTACGCCGGGACATGCTGCCCGGTGTTGGCCACCTGAACAACCAAGGCCCCGTCTACCATTCCCGTTCTGATCCAGACTTTTCCGTCCTTGGGGATGTTGTACTTGACGGCGTTCTCGAGCAGGTTGCTGACGGACCGCTCCAAGAGCACCGGGTCGCCGATCGCGGGAGCGCTCGCCAGCTCCGTGGTGATCGTGACATCGTGCTCGGCGGCGAACGGCGTGACCTGCTCGACAGCGGTCTGGGCGACCTCCTTGACGTCGAGGGGCTTGCGCACGGCCAGCTCCCGCTCGCTCCTGGCCAGCAGCAGCAGGCCCTCGATGAGCTTCTCGTTGCGGGCGTTGACCTCGAGCAGGGTACGGCCCAACGCCTTGAGATCCTCGGAGGCCTCAGGATCGGACAGGGCGATCTCCAGGACCGTCCTGTTGATGGTGAGCGGGGTGCGCAGCTCATGGGAGGCGTTGCCGACGAAGCGCCGCTGGGTGTCGAAGGCGACGTTGAGGCGGGTCAGCATGTCGTCGAAGGTGTCGGCCAGCTCCTTCAGCTCGTCCTCAGGCCCCTGGAGGCCGATGCGCTGGTGGGCCAGGTTGCTGTCGGACAGCTTGCGCGCGGTGGCGGTCATCTGGGCGACCGGCCGCATCGCCCTGTCGGCCGCGAAGTAGCCGACCATGAGCGCCAGGATGCCCATGCCGAGCAGCGCCATGAACGAGCTGCTGAACAGCGCGGCCCGGGCCTGGGCGATGGCGTTCACCTGCGCGTTGTGCCAGATCAGCTGGGTCCTGGTGGCCGACTCCACGTCCAGCCCGCTCAGGTCGAGGTTGGGCCAGGCGCTGTCGATCGCGGTGCCGACGATCGAGTAGAGGGTGAAGAGCAGCAGGGCCGAGGCCACGAAGAACAGGGCGCTGTAGGTGAGCGTGAGCCGCCAGCGGATGCTCACCTTGGCGGGCAGCCCCTTGATCCGCTCCATCGGGGTCTGCTGGGCGGGGGCGTAGGAGGGCGGCGGCGGGCCGTCCCAGGCCGGCGGGCCGGTCGGAGGGGGCGGCTGCTCGCCGCCCACGGTCAGGTCCTCCCGCCGAGCCTTGCGCTCGGAATGCGGGCTGATCATGGGGTGCGTTGGCACCCCCTCACGGTCCGGCCTTTCACTCACAGTTTGTATCCCACTCCAGGTACTGTCTCGATCACCTGCGGCTCACCGAGCTTCTTGCGCAGCGTCATCATCGTCACGCGCACCACGTTGGTGAACGGGTCGATGTTCTCGTCCCACGCCTTGTCCAGCAGGTCCTCCTGGCTGACGACGGCGCCCTCGGCCCGCATCAGTTCCTCCAGGACCGCGAACTCCTTCTTGGTGAGGATGATCTCCTTGCCGTCGCGCTGCACCAGCCGCTTGCCGGGATCGAGCGTGATCCCCCCGCGCTCCAGGACGGGCGGCAGCGCGGGCGCGGAGCGTCTGCCCAGCGCCCTGACCCTGGCCACCAGCTCGATGAACACGAACGGCTTGGCCAGGTAGTCGTCGGCGCCCAGCCCGAGCCCCTCGACCTTGTCGTCCACGTCGCCGGACGCGGTCAGCATGAGGATCCGGGAGGCGGAGCGCTGCTCCACCAGCCGCCTGCACACCTCGTCGCCGTGGACGACGGGCAGGTCGCGGTCCAGCACGATCACGTCGTAGTCGATGTAGGAGGTGCGCTCGAGCGCTCCGCCTCCGTCGTAGGCCACGTCGACCGCCATGGCCTCGCGGCGCAGCCCGGTCGCGATCGCGTCGGCGAGCACCCGCTCATCCTCAACCACCAGCACTCGCACGGCCTGGTACCCCTCTCAGATCCGGTCTTCATTCTGCCCACAGGCCCGATAAACGCACGGTAAGGCATGTTCGGGAGTGTGTGCGGCAACGCACAGCCAATTCCAGGTTTCGGGGTGCGAGGAGGGTGGGTATGCCGTCGGGACACCCATCGCCGTGTGTTCCCTCAGTGTCCCGTGCACACGTGTCGAACCCCACGAGAGAAGGTGAGATGGGCGAGTTCACCACCACGATCGAACGCCGCCTCGACCAGGCTTACCAGGGTCTAAGGGAGGCTCGGTGCGCCGGCGACGACTACCTCGCCGACACGCTCACCGCCGAGATCGATGACCTGCGCCGTCTGGCCGACGATCACGGCGTGCCATTGCACCACTGACCGGTGACATGGCGACGGCCGGAGCCTGCGGGCTCCGGCCGTCGCTCGTTTCTAGGCGTCGCGTTCCGGGTCGAGCGAGGCCAGCAGGTCGTGCAGCTCCTCGAAGAGCCCTGGCGCCGCGCACAGCGTCAGCTCGGAGTTGTACGGCTTGCCGTGCAACCCGCCGATGCGCGCGCCCGCCTCGGTGGCCACGAGCCCGGCGGCGGCGTAGTCCCAGTAGTTGGTGCCCCGCTCGTAGTAGGCGTCGATCCGCCCGGCGGCCACCGAGCACAGGTCGGAGGCGCACGAGCCGCCCCGCCGGATGTCGCGCACCCGCGGCAGCACGGCGGCCAGCACCTCCCCCTGCACCGCCCGGCGTCCGGCCGAGTAGCCGAACCCGGTGGCCACCAGCGCCCGCTCCAGCGGGACGCCGGTGTTGCAGCGCAGCCGTTCGCCGCCGAGCCAGGCGCCGTGTCCGAGGGCGGCGGTGAACATCTCGCCGCGCGGCACCACGTTCACGGCGCCGGCGACGACCTGGCCGTCCACCTCGACCGCGATGGACACGGCCCAGTCGGGCAGGCCGTACAGGAAGTTGACCGTGCCGTCGATGGGGTCGACGACCCAGCGGACGGACGAGGCGCCGCGGGCCTCGCCGCCCTCCTCGCCGAGGATCGTGTCGTCGGGA
Organism: Nonomuraea sp. NPDC050536; assembly: GCF_044457685.1. NCBI lineage: Bacteria > Bacillati > Actinomycetota > Actinomycetes > Streptosporangiales > Streptosporangiaceae > Nonomuraea > Nonomuraea sp. NPDC050536. The sequence goes on along the minus strand of NZ_JBITHD010000001.1, from coordinate 594,593 downwards.
CGGGCGGCCAGGATCCGGGAGCGGATGAGCTGTTCCGAGGCCTTGTCCAGCTCGGTCACCACGTCGGTCGGGCTGGACTTGGTCTCGATCGTGGACGACATCGTGGGCCGCTTGGCGAGGAGCATCTCCCCCGCCTCCCGCGCGATGTCCTCCGCGAGCCGTACGAAATCTCTCATGCCAGCGAGTCCGGTCGCTTCCATTCCTGGGCGAGAACGTGCTGGGCGAGGAAGGCGAGCACGGTCTCGTACCAGGCGACGGCGTTGCCCGGCTTGAGGACCCAGTGGTTCTCGTCGGGGAAGTAGAGGAACTTCGACTCGACGCCGGTGCGCTGCAGGTCCCACCACAGGCGCAGGCCCTCGCCGATCGGCACGCGGTAGTCCTTGTCGCCGTGGATGACCAGCATCGGCGTGCTGATCTTGTCGAGCGCGTGATGCGGTGACAGCTTGGCGTAGCGCTCGGAGCCGGGGTCGCCGAACTCGCGCTGCCAGTACATCGAGGCGTCGGTGGTGCCGGCGAACTGGTCGAGGTTCCACAGCGAGGCGTGGGTGACGATGGCCTTGTAGCGGTCGCTGTGCCCGGCCACCCAGTTGGCCATGTAGCCGCCGTAGGAGCCGCCCATCGCGCCGAGGCGGTCGGCGTCGATGTCATCGCGGGCCAGCGCCACGTCCACGATCGCGTCGAGGTCGGCCAGCGTGCGCGGGCCCCAGTCGCCCCAGCCGCGGTCGATCATGTGCTGGCCGTACCCGGTCGACAGGCAGGGGTCGGGCAGCAGGACGGCGTAGCCCTGCTCGGCCATGATCCACGGGTTCCAGCGCCAGGACCAGTCGTTCCACGAGGCGACGGGACCGCCGTGGATCCACAGCAGGAACGGCGCCGGGTTGTCGGCCGAGGCTCCGCTGGGCAGCACCAGCCAGCCGCGGATCTCCTGCCCGTCGTCGGCGGTGGCGGAGATCTCGGTGAGCGTGCCCGGCAGCTCCAGGGCGGGCGCGGGCGAGGGCAGCGCGGTGATCTCGCCGGAGACGGCGTCGACGCGGGCGGGCGCGGGCGCGGCGTCCACGCCGCTGCGCAGCGCGTACACGAAGCGGCCGTCCTGGGAGGCGCTGAGGCTCAGGTAGGCGGCGTCGTCGGAGGTCAGGCGGACGGCGTCGGCGTGCCAATTGTCGCGCCCGCTTCGCTCCTCGTTGGCTCGTTCCTCGCTCTCTCGTCGCGAGCTCCTGCGCTCGGGGAGCGGCACCCGGAAGATCGGCCGGCGTCCCTGGTGGTCGGCCACGATGAAGACCGCGCTCGAGTCGGGCGCCCAGACGATGTCCATCGGGAACAGGTCGGGCGCGTGGGTGGCACCCTCGCCGGTGGCCAGGTCGCCGATCCACAGCTCGCTGCGGGCCGACAGGTCGAGGCCGGTGAGGCGTTCGCGGGCGCAGGCGACGCGGGCGCCGTCGGGCGACACCGCGATCGGGCCGGTGAAGTCATAGGCCTCGTCGCTGAACAGGACGCGCCCCTCCCCGCTGGCCACGTCGATGGCGACCAGCTCGGAGCGCAGCTCGCCGCGCGGCAGGAACACCCGCCAGGTGGCGATCACGGTGGAACCGTCGGGGGTGAGCGCGAAGGACACGTCGCGCAGCGCCTCACCCGGCGCGGGCGTCAGGTCGCGCACGTCCTCCAGGCGGTCGTCGCCGATCGTGGCCGCGAACAGCCGGGTGCGGCCGGGGCCGAGGTCGTGGTCCCAGTAGCGCACCGGGTAGCCCTCGTGCAGGATCGCGCTGATCCCGGCGTCCTTGCGGGCCTTGCGGCGCTCCTCTTCTGCGGCCTCCTCCCCGGTGAGCACGTCGGCGGCGAACACGACGACCTGGCCCGCCGTACGGAAGGCGCCGATGCCGCCGGGGCGGGTGGCCACCTGGCGGGCCTCACCGCCGGAGCGGGGCAGCAGCCAGAGCGCGGGCACCTCCTCGTCGGGGTCCTTGACCGTCGGGTCGGGGCGTGCGGAGGTGAACAGCACGTCGCCGGCGTCGGTGAAGTCGGCCGAGCTCTCGCCCTTGGTGGAGCGGGTCAGCCGGGCGGGTTCCCTGTCCTTGTCGGCGGGGGGTGGCGGGGCGGGGTCAAAAACAGGGATGCCCCAGAGCGCTGTGCCGTACGACTTGCCGTCGGGGTTCAGCGACTGGACCACGGAGACCAGCCGGGAACCGTCAGGGGCGAGCTTCAGCGAGAGGACGCGCGGGATGCCTACATAGTCACGTATGTCGTTGAATGCGCTCACCTGATCGAACCTACCTCCCTCTCAGCACTGGTCATAGGCTTACTCACCGTGGGAACTTACGACGCTTTGCTCGTCCTGTCGTTCGGGGGCCCGGAGGGGCCGGACGATGTCCTGCCGTTCCTGGAGAACGTGGTGCGGGGCCGGGGCGTGCCGCGCGAGCGGCTGCTCGCGGTGGCCGAGCACTACCAGTCCTTCGGCGGGGTGAGCCCGATCAACCAGCAGAACCGGGACCTGGTCGCGGCGCTGCGCCAGGTCGTGGACGTGCCGGTCTACTGGGGCAACCGCAACTGGCACCCCTTCGGCGAGGACACCGTGCGGCAGATGCGGGACGACGGGATCCGGCGCGCGGCCGTCTTCGCGACCTCGGCCTTCGCCGGCTACTCCAGCTGCCGCCAGTACTACGAGGACATCTCCCGCATCTCGGTCGAGGGCGGACCCGAGCTGGTCAAGATGCGGCACTTCGGCGATCACCCCGGTTTCGTGGCGGCCGTGGCCGACCACGCGGGCCAGGCGCTGGCGCGGCTGGGGCGCGACGACGCGCGGCTGGTGTTCACCGCCCACAGCATCCCCGAGTCCATGGCCCGTACGGCGGGCCCCTCCGGCGGCCTCTACGAGGCGCAACTGCGCAGGTCGGCGGCCCTGGTCAACGAGGCGCTCGGCCGGACGGGGCCGTGGGACCTGGTGTGGCAGTCCCGCTCGGGACCGCCGCAGGTGCCGTGGCTGGAGCCGGACGTCCTCGACCACCTGCGCAAGGTCGACGCGCCGGCCGTGGTGCTGGTGCCGATCGGGTTCGTCTCCGACCATATGGAGGTCGTCTACGACCTCGACACCGAGGCCCGCCAGCTGGCGCAGGAGCTCGGCCTACCGCTCGAGCGCGCCGCCACGGCAGGCACCCACCCACGCTTCATCCAGATGATCAAGGAGCTCATGGACGAGCCCGAGCCCGTCCAGTGCGCACTGACGTGCTGCCCACCTCCAGCCCGGCGGCCCTCGTCGTGACCGCGCCAGACGGATTCCAGGCATCCCACGCCATGACCGCGCCAGGTGGATTCCGTGCGCCGTAGCGGCGAGTAACCATCACCGACTCGCCGGAAGCGCCGGTCGCGGGCCCTCAGCACAAAACGGCGGGCGGCCGGTGGCGGCGGCCCGCCGTAACTCAGGAGTATGAACGCGCGTAGGCGTCGGCGATGGAGAGGACCTTGTTCACGTAGTCCCATGAGTGGTTGTAGAACCACACGGACTTGCGGAGCTTGTCGCCGCCCTGGCCCGCGCCGTTGGCGCACAGGTACTGGGCGGCGGCGGGCACCGCGTCGTAGGGGCTCCAGATGTCGGCCTTGCCGTCGCCGTCGCCGTCCACCCCGTAGGTCTTCCAGGTGGCCGGCATGAACTGCATGGGGCCGAGGGCGCCGGCCACCGACGGGCCGTTGTTGCGGCCGTGTCCGCTCTCCACCTGACCGATCGCCGCCAGCACGGTCCATGACAGTCCTGGGCAGCGGGTGGCGGACTGCCGGTACAGGTCCAGGTAGCTGCCGGGACGTCCGGCCGTGACCGTGGGCTTCCCGCTGCTGGAGGGCCTGCGGCCGATGGTGACGACCTGGGCGCCCTTGCCCAGCACCCGCTTGACGCCGTGCTCGCTGATGGACGACTTGCCGTGCAGCAGCACCGCCACGCCCTCGGCCAGCCCGAGCACCTTGCCGGTCTCCACGCTGACCAGCCCGTCGATGCCGACCAGCCCGAGCGTCGCCGAAGCCGCCACGCGCAGCCTGGGACCGCCGTCGACCTGGTACTGCGCGCCCAGGATCAGCCCGAGCCTGTTCACCGCCGACTGGTCGGCGATGAACTCGCCCCTGGTCAGCGCGCTCCACACGGCCGGCTGGTCGGACACGGCCTTGGGCGTCCACGAGCGGAAGGCGGCCGGGTCGACGGCGAGCAGGTTCAGCGCGGTGCCCGACACCTTGACCGAGCCCGCGTCCACGACCGTGACCTTCTGCACGTGCCTGAGCCTGGCCAGCGCGAAGCGGGCCGGCTTGGGCACGGTGGCTCGCGCGATCGCGATCACCCTGGGCGGCGTCGAGGTGACGCTCGGGCCTCCCTGCCCGAACTCCTTCACCGGCTGCAGCAGGTCCATCTTGGGGGTCTCCTGCTGCGGCTTGGCGAGCGGGCGATGCGCGGCGGTGGTCTGCTGGTCCCGGTCGAAGCGCACGATCAGCGCGGTCACGCCGCCGGCGACGGCGACGGCGAGCAGCCCGGCGAGCAACAGGACGACCGGACGGGACCAAGGGAAGCCGGACACCCGGCACACGTTAACCGAAACTGGGGGAAAATCAGTTGCTGTCCGGGCAGACGGTACACAAAGGTTGGGGGTCATGGTGGTCGGGCCATATCGGGGATTGTTGGACGGGCCCGGCGTCAAGGGCTTCGTGCTGGCCGGCTTCGTGGGCCGGATGCCGATGTCCATGCTCGGTATCGGCATCGTGCTGCTGATCTCCGGTCTCACCGAGTCCTACGCCACCGCCGGCGCGGTCGCCGCCACCACCAACGTCTCCTACGCGGTCATCGCTCCCCTGTCCGGGCGGCTCGTGGACCGTTTCGGCCAGAACCGGGTGATCGTCCCCTTCGCCGTCGTGAACGCGGTCGCGCTGGCCGCGCTGATGGCGTGCGCGGGCTTCGACCTGCCGGAATGGACGCTGTACGCCAGCGGCCTGCTGGTCGGCTCCACCTCGCTGTCGATCGGCTCGATGGTGCGGGCCCGCTGGTCGAAGCTGCACGGCGGCTCGGCCAAGCTGCACACCGCCTTCGCCTTCGAGTCCGTTGCCGACGAGGTCATCTTCGTCACCGGACCCGCCCTGGTCACCGTGCTCGCCACCGCCGTCAACCCGTACGCCGGGCTGATCGTCGCGCTGGTCTGCATGCTGGGCGGCTGCCTCGCGCTGGCCCTGCAGCACCGCACGCAGCCTCCCGTCCAGGAGGCCCGTACGGCCGGCGGCAGCCCCATCCTGATCCCGGGCATCGCCCTGCTGTCGTGCGTCTACCTGGCGCTGGGCGCCGTGTTCGGCTCCGTGGACCTGATCACGGTGGCCTTCGCCGAGGAGCACGGTGTCAAGGCGGTCTCCGGGTTCCTGCTGGCCTGCTTCGCGGGCGGCTCCATGGTGTCGGGGCTCTGGTTCGGGTCGCGGGCCTGGAAGATCTCGCTGCGCGGGCGGTTCGTGCGGGCGCTCGGCGTGTTCGTGGTGGGGCTGCTGCCGATCATGTTCATCGGGGACGCGCGGGTCATGGCGGTGTTCCTGTTCATCGCCGGGCTCGCCATCTCGCCGACGCTCATCACCGGTTTCTCGCTGACCGAGCGGCTGGTGCCGCCGTCGCTGCTGACCGAGGGGATGGCCTGGATCTCCACCTCGATCGGGTTCGGCGTGGCGATCGGCGCGTGGGCGGGCGGGCGGCTCACCGAGGTGTTCGGCGCGTCCAACGCCTACGGTTTCTCCTTCGCCTGCGCGCTGGTCGCCGTGGTGGTGGGCATCGGAGGTTCGGGTTTGCTGAGACTTCCCGAAGCGCCTTCACCGGCCAAGAGCTGATCCGCTACGGTCGGGACATCCCTCGCAACACTCTTCACAACTGAAAGTTTTGCCATGTCCCGACACATCACTTCACTTCTGGCCATCGCGGCTGTCACCGTCGCTCTGACACCGGCGATCGCGCAGGCCGCGCCCACCAAGCCGAAGAAGACCGAGCCCGTAGACTGCTCGCAGGTCAAGTGCCTGGCGCTGACCTTCGACGACGGCCCGGGCAAGTACGCGGGCAAACTGCTCGACACGCTGAAGAAGTACAACGCCAAGGCCACGTTCTTCCTCGAGGGCCAGTACGTGCACGCCCGTCCCGCCTACGTCAAGCGGATGGCGCAGGAGGGGCACGAGCTCGGCAACCACAGCTACACGCACCCGAACTTCACCAATCTCGAGCCGGAGGCCATCAGGTCCGAGATCCAGAAGACCCAGGACGCCGTCAAGAAGGCCTCGGGAGTGACGCCGACGCTGCTGCGCCCGCCGTACGGGATGGCTGACACGCAGGTCTCGGACGTGGCGGCCGAGTTCGGCATGCCGATGATCCTGTGGACGGCCGGGTCGCGCGACTGGGCCACCAAGAACGTCAAGGAGATCCAGAAGCAGACCCTGTCGGTGGCCCAGCCCAACGGGATCATCCTCATGCACGACTGGGTCAAGCAGACGGTCGACGGGATGCCGTCGCTCATCAAAACGCTGCAGGCCAAGGGCTACCATCTGGTCACCGTGTCCGAGGTCATCAAGGACGAGAACCTGCAGCCCGGGGACATCTTCCCCGAGCCTGCCGGTTGGGACGAAAAGTGAGTATCGTTCACCTTTAGTCGGACACCGAAGGGGAACGCGCATGGTCTTCACGAACTGGGCGGGCAATCAGTCAGCCACTCCCGCGGAGACGCGCGTCCCCACCTCGGCCGAGGACGTGGCGCTCGCCGTACAGGACGCGGCAAGGAGCGGGCGGCGCGTCCGCATGGTCGGCACGGGCCACTCCTTCACGGGGGTGGCCCTGACCGACGGCATCCTGCTGCGGCCCAGCGGGCTCAACGGGATCAGGTCCGTCGCGGACGACCGGGTGACGGTGCTGGCGGGCACGCCGCTGTGGCGGCTGAACGAGGAGCTCGACCGGCACGGCCTCGCGCTGGCCAACATGGGCGACATCACCCAGCAGACCGTCGCGGGCGCGATCCAGACCGGCACCCACGGCACCGGCCGCGACAGCGGCGGCCTGGCCGACCAGGTGACCGCGCTGGAGCTGGTGCTGGCCGACGGGTCGCTGGTGACCGCCGAGCCTGGCGAGGAACTGTTCGACGCGGCCCGGGTCGGGCTCGGCGCCCTCGGCGTCCTCACGGCGGTGACGTTGCGGGTGGAACCCGCGTTCCTGCTGCACAACCGGCGCCGGGCGATGACGCTCAGCGGGATCCTGGACTCGCTGGACGAGATGACCGGCGCCAACGAGCACCTGGACTTCTTCTGGCTGCCGCACACCGACGCGTGCCTGGTCAAGACCAACAACCGGCATCCAGGGCCGGCCGGCCCGCCGAGCGCGTTCAAGCACTGGCTGGACAACGTACTCCTGGAGAACACCCTGTTCGGGGCCGCCTGCGCCGTGGGCGCCTGCTTCCCCGGCGCCATCCCGCGGATCAACGCGATCAGCGCCGCCGCGCTCGGCGACTCGGAGTCGGTCGACACGTCGTACAAGATCTTCACGGCCCGGCGGGACGTGCGCTTCCTCGAGATGGAGTACAACATCCCGCGCGAGCACCTGGGCCAGGCGCTGCGCGAGACGCGGGACCTGATCGAGCGGATGGACTGGAAGATCACCTTCCCCGTGGAGGTGCGGGTGACGCCGCCCAGCGACGCCTGGCTGTCCACGGCGTACGGCAGGCCGTCGGCGTACATCGCCTGCCACATCTACCGGCCCACGCCGAACCCCGCCTACTTCGAGGGCGTGGAGGAGATCATGGTCAGGCTCGGCGGGCGGCCCCACTGGGGCAAGTTGCACACGCGAGACGCCGCCTACCTAGCCAAGGTTTATCCCCATTTTTCGGACTTTGTGGCGCTTCGTGATCAGCTGGATCCCGATCGGATCTTCGCCAACGACTACCTGGACACCGTGCTGGGCGCCTGACACCGAGCAGCTCTCTCTGTTCTGTCGCGGCTGCCCTGTTCTGTTACGGCAGGCCGTGGGGACCCGCCGCCCGCCGTCGCGGGCTGACGACGCGGCTCCGGCGTTGCCCTCGTGGTGTGACGGTCGCCCGCCGTCACGGCGCACGGGAACCATGTCGGGGGTCACGGCGTGGCGCCGTCCTGCTCGGGCTGGTCCGCGGGTGGGGAGTCCTGCGTGTCGGGATGGGTGGGGCCCGTGCTGGTCGGGCCGTCGCTGGGGTTCACCGACGGCTCCACCTGGGGCGAACCGGACGGGTTCGGGGTCGGCCGCTGGCCAGGGGTCTTGTCCGGCGTGGGGGTCGGAGTCGGGGTGGGCGTCGGCGTGGGGTCGGGCGCCCGCGTCGTGGGAGCGTAGGACGGCGCGTGGGTGGCGGGGCCTTCCTGCTTGGCCGGGGCCTTGTGGTGGACCACGGGGGCCGGGTCCTTGGCGCCGCGGGTCTGCTCGTCCACCCGGGAGCCGGAGATGCCCTGGTAGGCGAGGATCGCCCCCATACTGACGGCGAACACCAGCGACGCGCCCATGCCCATCTTCAGCCACGGCAACGGGCGCCCGGGTCGCTCGGCGCGCGGCATCACCAGGGTGGTCTCCCCGGGTTCCGATGTGTCCGCGGATCCGGAGACCTCGGAGGGTTCGGGAGTGTCGTCCGGCTCGCGGGTTTTGCCGGGCTTGCCGTACTCGTCCTGTGGGGTCCTGCCGGGGAACTCCGGCGGGGGCTGGTCGTGCCAGGTGATTACGGTGCGTAGCTTCACCTGCTCGCTGGTGCGCTTGAGGTAGTGGGTGTAGATGGCGCCGCCGACGGTGCTGGCCACGCTCACCACGGCGGCGCCGATCACCGTTCCCGCCACGCCCAGATACGAGGCGGCGACCGCGGCGGTGACCGCGGCCAGGGCGCTTCCCAAGATCTGCGGCACGCTCAGCTCGAACTTCCGCTGCTCGCCGCTCATCCCCCGGATCAGTCCTCTCTTGTGCAGTGTTTCGGTAAAAAGCTTCCTCGTGAATAGACGCGAGCGCGTGTCCTGTTGTTCCTGTGACCTGCGCGACAGGCAGATTCGTGGCCCGTGCCCCGCCGATTCGCACTGCCCTGCGTTTATGCCGTCGCGGCTTTGGCGACGGTCGTGACAACGGTGGCCCCGCTGGCCACCACGCCCGCCTCGGGGATCGCCGGGCCTGAAGAGCCCGTCCTCCCCTACATCGTCACCGCGCGTAACCGGGCTGACGCCAGAGACCTGCTGGGCGAGGCGCCCTGGCGGGTCCGCCGCTCCTACCTCGCCGCGCTGCCCGGCTTCGCCACCTACCTCAGCGCCCGGCAGGCGGCGCAGCTGCGTACCGACAGGAGAGTGCGCGCGCTCGAGCCCGACCGCAGGCTCCGCCCCTCCCCCGCCCACCCGGCCAGGCGCGCCCACCACGGCGGCGCGGACCCGAGCGGTGGGCACGGCGATGGGCACGGCGTTACCGTCTACGTCGTCGACAGCGGCCTGGACGTGACCCAGCACGGCTTCGGCGACCGGGCCTGGCGCGCCTACGACGCCACCGGCGGCCGCGGTCAGGACTGCGACGGCCACGGCACCCGTATGGCGCGGGCGCTGGCAGGGCGGAAGTACGGCGTGGCGCGCGAGGCCAGGATCGCCTCGGTGCGCGTACTGGACTGCGCGGGCACCGGCAGCCTGTCCGACGTGATCGCGGGGATCGACTGGATACGCGGGCACGCCAGGGGACCAGCGGTGACGAATCTGTCCATCCCCGTCCGCTCCGCCGCGCTACGGACCGCCCTGCGCAGGCTGGCGCGCGCGGGCGTGCCCGTGGTCACCGGCCCCGAGGCGGTCGCCCACCTCCTGGAGTCCCAGGGGGACGCCAGCCCTTCAGCTCTCGCGTCTTGGTGGAAGTCCACGGCGGCGCGCGGTGTCATTCGCCAGAATCCGACGAGGACCCACCCGGGCGGCGGTCAATAGGCTAATGAATGACACAAATGTGACCGGCGTCACATCGTCCCGGGCCTATCCCATGAAGGCGATGTTCGGACATGCCGGGTACGGTGCTGGCAGGCAACCGGCCCACGCGAGAGACTCAAGGGTCCGGGGGAAGAAAAAGCGCGCTGACGAAGGGACTCGCATGCAGGAGCTCCGTCTCGTCGCGGTAAGTGAGGACGGCACCTATCTCGTCCTGGCGACTGCCGGACGGGGTACGCGGTTCACGCTTCCCGTGGACGATCGGCTCCGTGCTGCCGTCCGCGGCAACTTCTCCCGTCTCGGCCAGTACGAGATCGAAGTGGAGAGTCCGTTGCGCCCCAAGGAGATCCAGGCACGCATTCGCGCCGGAGAGACCGCGGAGCAGATCGCCGCGACCGCGGGTATCCCGGTCGAGCGCGTCCGCTGGTTCGAGGGCCCCGTGCTCCAGGAGCGGGAGTACGTCGCCCAGCAGGCGCAGCGCGTGGCCGTGCGCATGCCTGGTGAGTCCGCCCCGGGCCCGACGCTCGGCGAGCTGGTGGCCGAGCGGCTGACCCGGCGGGGCGTGCCCACCGACGAGATCGACTGGGACTCGGCCAAGCGCGATGACGGCCTGTGGCGGGTCAAGCTCGGCTACGTGTGGAACGGCAACACCCGGGACGCCGAGTGGCTGTTCGACCCGCGGCGCCGCCATGTGACGCCGCACGACGACGAGGCGATGCGCCTGTCGGGGGCCGACTTCGATCCCAGCCCGCCGGTCGAGGACAGCACGGTCACGCCCTTCACGCCGCGGCCCGGCAAGCTCCAGCCCGTGCCGCCGCTGGCCTCCGACCCGCTGCCCTTCCCCTCGGTCGTCCGCCAGGACCCCATCGGCCGGGCGGAGCCTCCCGTCCGCGCGCCCGAGACGGCGCGCGCTCCAGAAGCCGACATGCCGCCCAGGGAGGACCTGCGGCGCCCCGAGCCTCCCGCCCGCGAGACGGGCTACGCCCGTCCTGGCGAGCCGGTACGGCGGGCGGCCCCGTCACCGTGGACGCCCGACTTCGGCGCCCGCACCCCTGACCGTCCCCGCGACGCCCAGCCCTTCTACGCGCCCGCGTCCCCCACGCTCCCACCAGAGCGTCCGCCGGCCCCCGAACCCGCCGCCCCCGCAGCCACCCAGGCCGCGCCCCCGGCAGCCCGCCCAGAGGTCCGCGTCGAGCCCACGCCCCCCGCCGAGGTCTATGCGGAGCCCGCCCCGGTCCCCGCCGACGTTCGCGTGGAGCCCGCGGTTCGTGTACAGCCTGCCGCTCCTGCAGAGGTCCGTACGGAGCCCGCCGCGATCCCCGCCGACGCTCATGTCGAACCCGCGGCGGTCCAGGCGGAGGTTCGTGTCGAGCCCGCGGCCCCTGCTGAGGTTCGTGCGGTGCCCGCGGAAGTTCGTGTGGAGCCTGCTGCTCCTGCGGAGGTTCGGGTGGAGCCCGCTGCTCCCCCCGCCGACGCTCATGTCGAGCCCGCGGCGGTCCGGCCGGAGGTTCATGTCGAGACCGCGGCCCCTGCCGAGGTTCGTGCGGTGCCCGCGGAAGTTCGTGTGGAGCCTGCTGCTCCTGCGGAGGTTCAGGTGGAGCGCGTTGCCGCCCCGGCCGACGCTCAAGTGGAGCCTGTCGAGGTGGCGGAGGTGCTTCCGGCGGTCACGGTGAACGAGGCGTCGGAGGTCGTGGCCGCGCCCGTCGAGAAGCCCGCGGTGGAGGTGGCCGCGCCTGAGCCTGCGGCCGTCGCCAAGCCCGCCGTGGAGACCGGGGACGACCTCACCACCACCACGGAGCCCGTCACGGAGGAGCCCGACGAGGCCGAGGTTTCGGAGCCCGTCGCGGCCACCGAGCCCGTCGCCGCGGCGCCCGCGCCCGCACCCGCCGAAGCCGTGACCACGGAACCGGTGGCCGTCGAGCCCGCCAAGACCGAGCCCGCCGAGAACGAGCCCGCCAAGCCAGAGCCTGACAAGACAGAGGCTCCCAAGACAGAGCCCGTCGCGGAGGCTGGGCCCGCCACCGTGCCTGTGCCCGCCACCGTGCCCGCAGCCAACGCCGTGCCCGGGTCCGACACCGTGGCCGAGCCTGTGGCCGTGGCCGACGCCGTGCCCGTGGCCGACGCCGTGGCCGGGTCCGACACCGTGGCCGAGCCTGTGGCCGACGCCGTGGCCGGGTCCGACGCTGTTCCGGAGACCGTGGTCGAGGCCGCGGTGGAGCCTGTGGGGGCGGAAGCCGTACCTGAAGAGCCCGCCGTACCCGAGAAGGTTGCCGAGCCCGAGAGGACCGTCGAGCCCGAGAGGCCCGCGGCCGAGAGGCAGGAGGCGGCGGGGAAGGGGAAGGCGGCGAAGAAGGTGCCGGCGGCCCGGCCGAGCAAGGAGGACAAGGACGAGGCACCCGTGCCCGTCCCGTCGCCGCCACCCGCACCCGCGGCGCGTCAGGCGCGCAAGGGCTCGCGTGGACGCCGGGCGTCGGTGCCCACCTGGGACGAGATCATGTTCGGGGCGCGCAAGTCCGACTGACTCACTCCGCCAGGAACGGCGCCAGCCACTCCGGCGTCACCTCGGCGGTCAGCCCGAGCGCCTGCTCCCGCGAGACGTCGATCGCGTCGTAGCCGCCCTTGCCCGCGCCCACGCCCGCGATGAGCGTGTACACCCCGGCGCGGCGCTGGAACCACGTCTGGCGCAGCCGCCAGCCCACCACGGCCCGGCGCTCCACCACGGCCTGCGCGCGCCGGAACGAGCCGCTGCGGACCGACAGGCGCACGCCGTCGTAGCCGTGCCCGAGTGACCGGTAGCGGTCGAGTCCGATCGGCACTCCGGCGATCGCCAGCAGAAGCCCGGCGACCGTCAGGGCCCACCCCAGCCCGGTCGCCTGGGCGGCCACCACGCCTGCCAGCGCGAGCAGCAGCCACGGGGCGATGGCACGGAAGAGCCGCCGGTTGCGGGCGATGGGCGGGTGCGGGCGCAGCGTCCCCAGGTAGGGGCCGATCGCGCCGCTGGTCACCTGCTGGGCGACCGCCCTGGGGACGTCGGGCAGCAGCTGGCCGCGCGTCTCCGAGTCGCCGAGGCCGGTCACGATCGCCCAGGCGCGGGCGATGCCGGCCCAGCGTTCCACCCAGCCCTCGACGAGCTCGTAGCCGCGGACGCGCCGCAGCTCGAGCGAGACGCTGCGCCGGGTCACCAGGCCGCGCTCGGCGACCAGGTAACCTTCGCGCTCCTTGAGCGTGAAGCCCCAGTTGAAGATCGCGTACATGACGCCGCCGACGAACGGCATAGCCACCACGAGCAGCAGCACCACGACCAGCAGCAGGTACGGGTGGTCCCACAGCCACTCGCCCGCGCCGATCGCCGCATCGCGGCCGAACCCCAGGTCGTCGCCCCACTGGAAGGCCAGGCCGATGGCGCCACCGGCCAGCGCGAACGGGGTGAGCAGGTAGGCCCCCGACAGCGGCCCGTAGAACAGCCACCTCGGCGGGACCCGGAAGATGACCCTTTCCCCGGGCTCCACCGCGGCCTGGGCGGTCGCGGGGACAGCCTCCGGCTGCGGGGTGCGGCGCCTGCGCAGGAGGACGGCCTTGAGGCGCTCGGCCTCCTCCAGGGTCACCCCGTCGAGCTCGCCCTCCTCGTCGCCCTTGCCGCTGGCGCCTGTGTCGATCTTGAGTACGGCGAGGCCGAGCAGGCGGTGCATGGGCGGGGTCGACACGTCCACGCCGCGGATGCGTTCCAGCGGGATCGTCCTGATCGAACGGCTGATGAGGGACCGTTTGATCTCCAGCCGGTCGCCGGCGACCTGGTAGGTGAACGTCAGCCAGCGGATCACGGCGAACACCACGGTGCCGATGACGCCCAGCGCGGCCCAGACGTACGAGCGGATCGAGAAGCCGCCCACGAACAGCACACCCACCAGGGGCAGGATCAGCGACGGCAGCATCCGCACCGGGTCGATCAGCAACAGCTTCGGACTCAGCCGCATCGGCGGCGCCGCCCAGTGAGGACCTGATGGGCCGCCTTCGGCCACGTGCCCGGGCGGGGGCGCGGTGCCGTACGGCGGGGCGTCGTGCGGCGCTGTGTCGTGCGGCGCTGCGTCGTGCGGGTCGGAGTGGGTCACGTGGCGTCGTCCCTGAGCTGTTCCGCGCGGTGCGCGAGCTGCTCGGCGAGCCCGGCCGCGACCTGGAAGTCCAGGCCCTTGATCGTGGAGGACCCGGCGTGCGAGGCGGTGCGGATCTCGAGCGTGGCCAGCCCGAGCGAGCGTTCCAGCCAGCCCTGCGCCTTGTCGACCGTCTGGATGCGGCTCACGGGCACGAACACCCACTCCCGCGTCAGGAACCCGGAGCGGGCGTACACCACGTCTCCGGACAGCTCCCACCGGTGGACGGAGTAACGGACGAACGGCTCGGCCACCAGGAGCGGCGTCGCGAGCACGCCGATGACCACGGGCAGCAGCCAGATGTTCGACGTCAGCCAGCCGGGCAGCCACGACCAGTCGGAGGCCCAGTCGGCGACCAGCAGCGAACCGCCCACGAGGAGCACGAAGGCGATCAACGATTCGAAGAGCCAGAGCCTGACGGCCTTCGGTGAGACGCGGTGCGCCGGATCGCGCAACTGGCCAGTTGACATCACGTCACCCAGCTTAGGGCTCCGGCAAATAGCAGATCCCCCCTCGAATCGCCCAACCGGGTCCCCGGACAAGGAGTGACCGATTTTCGTGTGTTCACGTAGCACGAGTTGGCACGCCCACTTCTCGGGTGGGCGGGATGCGGCCTGCCGTACCTGATCTCCTGGATCGGGCGAAGGGGCAGGCCAACCGGCGTCATGTACCCCGGGTTTGGGTCCTTCGGAGGTCATGCTTGTGCCCAAGCTCACCACGCCGAGCCCGCGATTCCGGCGGAATTCGGGTCGTATCCCGGCCACCGACCCTCGCGAAACGGTCGGCGCATGGCCGAGACCCGCGTAGCATCATCCGGCATGGGGCTGCGTTACACGGCAAGACGCGTGAGACGCGCCGCTGTCACTGTGACAGCGGTGGTGGCTGTGCTCACCCTGCCGGGTTGCGCGAACTTCATCGGAAGGTCCCAGGCGAAGGAGATAGCTCAGGTCAACGTCTCGAGCCCGGAGCTTCGCGAGGGCAAACCGCTGCCCCGCGAGTACTCCTGCGGCGGGACCCAGGGCAGCCCCCCGCTGCGCTGGTCGAGCGAGCCGTTGCCGAACGCCAAGTCGATCGCGATCGTGGTCGACTCCCACACACCGCAGGAATCGGCCGTGAACTGGGTGATGTACAACATCCCCGCCACCACGACCGAGCTGGGTCCCAACGCCGCCGCCGAGCACCCGCAGGGCGCCAGTCAGGCCAAGGGCACCAGTGGCAAAGCGGGCTACCAACCTCCTTGTGGCGACAAGGGCAGCTTCAGGTTCACCGTCTACGAGCTGAGCGACATGGTCACGGTCGGTAAGGACGCGCTCCTCTCCGATGTGCTGAAGAAGATCGCGGACCTGACCATCGCGCGCGGCAGGCTCACGGCGGTCAACATCGAGTGAGATGCCGAACACCGCAGGTAGTAGTGGTTACCAATTCTTCACTTAGGGTGTGACAACGCTCATAGTGGTCCGACACAATCAGATCCAATTGTTAGACGTTGGTGATCAAAGGGGGAAGATCGCGTCGATGGCCGCGCGATCTCACCGGCGTCGTAAGGAGGCCATGGCTTTGAGGGTGGTGCAATGATCGCGGTCGTAGTGAGCTTGGTCGCTGTCGTGCTCCTCGTGCTCGTCGTCGTGGCACTGGGCATGCGCTCCATGAACAAGAGGGAGAGCTCTCTTCCTCCCGAGCGGCTGAAGCAGATGGCCGAGAAGGAGGAGATGACCCACGCCCGGTCGACGGACGAGTTCGCGGCACACGAACCCCGCATGAACAACTTCAGCCCGGATTTCAGCCCCATCGACGAGGTGCGGCCGCCGAAACCGGTGCGCACCGGGCAGCGTGGCAGGCGTGGGGTCGACGAGTGGGGCAACCCGAGCTCGGACGACGAGGACGAGGAGTTCTGGGCGAACATCCGCAGCGATGCGGAGCACGGCGGCTTCGGCGCCGGCGGCACGGTCGCCGCACGCAAGGCCGCCCCCTCGCCCGTGGAACGGGAACGGCCCGCGGCGGAGCGCCCGGCTGACCGGCCGAGAGAGAGGCGGCCGGTCACCGCGGACCCGAACGCGGCCACCGTCCAGGCACCGCTCCCCCAGCGGACTCCCGCGATGCCCGCCCCCGCGGCGGCCTCCGCCGGGCTGGCCGACCTGGTCGAGCCCGTGCAGCGGACCGCGCCGTCGGCCGGAGACCTGGCGGACCAGCGCACGGTGACGTTCTCGGCGCCGACGCCCGACGTGATGAGCATCCTGGGCGCGGGCGCGAAGCCGGTCCCGCCCACCCGTCCCGACCCGCTGACCTCCAGCGGCTCCTTCTCCCCCGCGAACGGCTCCGCCAGCGGGAGCTTCCCGGCCGTGAACGGCTCCTCGAGCGGGTCCTTCCCCGCGGTGAGCCCCACCGGCAGCGGGTCGTTCCCCGTCACGCCGTCGGGCCCCATCCATGGCGCGCCGACCAGCGACCCGTTCCCCGCCTACCCCAACGGCGCCGACCCGCTGGCCACCACGTGGACCGGCGGCATCACCCCTAGCCCTGCCTCCGGGTCCTGGCCCGCCCGCGACGTCCTGGACGACCCGAACCCCGCCGCCGCCACCGGCCCCTCGGGATCGTGGCCCGCGTTCGAGCCTGTCCAGCCGCAGAGCCGCTCCTCCTACGAGGTCCGCTCCGGCTGGGCGGTGGCCGACGACTCCGACCCGCTGACGGGCCCCTCGCCCGCCGCGGGCACGCCCACGGCGCCCAGCCGCGCGGTCTCGGCCTACGACGACGTGCTGTCGGCTCCCACGCAGGCCCCCCAGTCCTTCGCGTACGAGACCGGCGACTACGCCGCCCCCGCCGGGCCCGCCGCCTGGCCCGAGCCGCCCGCCGCCAACGGCAGCTGGCCGAGCTACGGCGAGATGTACGGCACGCCATCCGAGGCGGGCGCCGCGCAGAACGGCGTCCGCGGCGGCCACCGCCGAGCTCCCGAGCAGCAGGAGCACCCCGACTACTACCGCTGACCGAACCACCCCTCACGTGGGCGCGCCACCGACCGGGCGCGCCCACAGCCATGTCCGGCCCCGGCAAGCCTGAACCGTGGTCATAATGATCTTGTAAAACACCTTGCGGAACGGCATCCGGGCAGGTCAGTGGGGCAATAGAGTCTGGCCACATGATCAGGCTGCTCAAACACGACCTACCCGCGTCCCTGGTGGTGTTCCTCGTCGCGGTCCCGCTGTCGCTGGGGGTGGCGATGGCCTCGGGGGCGCCGCTGGCGGCGGGGCTGATGGCCGCGATCGTCGGCGGCATCGTGGCCGGCGCGCTGGGCGGCTCGCCGGCGGTGGTGAGCGGGCCCGCGACCGGCCTGACGCTGGTGGTGGCGGACCTGATACAGACCTACGGCTGGCGGGCCACCTGCATGATCACGCTGCTGGCCGGGGTGCTGCAGCTGGTGCTCGGCGTGTTCAAGGCGGCCAGGGCGGCGCTCGCGGTCTCTCCGGCGGTCGTGCACGGGCTGCTGGCCGGCGTCGGCGTGGTGATCGCGCTGTCGCAGCTGCACGTGGTGCTGGGCGGCAGCCCGCAACGTTCGGCGCTGGCGAATCTGGTCGAGCTGCCCACGCAGATCGCGCAGAAGCACACCCACGCGGTCGTGATAGGCGTGCTGACGATCGGCGTGCTGGCCGTGTGGACACGGCTGCCCAAGCGGATCCGCGTGGTGCCGGCGCCGCTGCCCGCGCTGATCGTCGCCGCGGTGGTGGCCGCGGTGTGCGGCTGGGACGTGGCCAGGGTCGACCTGTCGGGCGGCCTGGGCGCGTGGGCGTTCCCCGTGCTGCCGCAGGGCGACTGGCACAAGATCGTGGCGGCGGTGATGCTGGTGGCGCTGCTGTCGGCGGTGGAGTCGCTGCTGTGCTCGGTCGCCGTGGACGGCATGCACTCCGGGCGGCGGGCCGACCTGGACCAGGAGCTGATGGGCCAGGGCGTGGCCAACGTGGTGGCGGGTGCGCTGGGCGGGCTGCCGGTGGCGGGCGCGATCGTGCGCAGCACCGCGAACGTCGCGACGGGGGCGCGCAGCCGCTGGTCGGCGATCCTGCACGGGGTGTGGGTGCTGCTGTTCCTGTGCGGGTTCGCCTGGACGATCAAGCTGATCCCGAGTGCCGCGCTGGCGGCGTTGCTGGTGTTCATCGGCGTGCAGATGGTGAACCTGGGTCACATCAGGAAGGTGCACGGGCACGGCGAGGTGCCGGTCTACCTGGTGACGATGTGCTCGGTGATCCTGCTCGGGCTGGCGGAGGGAGTCCTGGCGGGACTCGGGCTGGCGGCGCTGCTGGCACTGCGCAGGCTGACCTGGGTGACGGTCAGGGTCAAGCAGGAGCGGGACGGCCGCTTCCACGCCATGATCTCGGGGTCGCTGACGTTCCTGGGCGTGCCGCGGCTGACCAGGGAGCTGCGGGCCATCCCGGCGGGGGCGGCCGTGGACCTGGATCTCAACATCGACTTCATGGACAACGGCGCCTTCGAGGCGATCCACTCCTGGCGGCTCGACCACGAGCGGCTGGGCGGCACCGTCGACATCGACGAGTTGCACGACGAGTGGTACGCGATGTCGGCCAGCGGGTCGCGGATGTTCCCCGCCAAGACGCCGCCTCGCGCGCCGGATCGGTGGTGGCTGCCGTGGGCGCATCGCGGGCGGCGTCCGCAGCGGCTTGCCGTACCGTCGCAGGGTGGAACGGCGGAGGTGGAGTGCCAGCTGACGGCGGGGGCGCGCGAGTTCCACCGGCGGACGGCGCCGCTGGTGCGGCCGATCTTCAGCCAGCTGGCGCGCAAGCAGCAGCCCTCGCATCTGTTCATCACGTGCGCCGACTCGCGGGTCGTGCCCAGCCTGATCACGGCCAGCGGGCCCGGCGACCTGTTCACGGTGCGCAACATCGGCAACCTGGTGCCGCGCAAGGGGTCCTCGGACGACTCGGTGGTGGCGGCGATCGAGTACGCGACGCAGGTGCTGAGCGTGCGGACGATCACGGTGTGCGGGCATTCGGGATGCGGGGCGATGGCCGGGCTGCTCAGCGCGGGTGTCAAGGCGGGGAGCCTGCCGGGGCTGCGGCGGTGGCTGCGGCACGGGCACCACAGCCTGGCGCGCTTCATCGAGGAGGAGTGGGACGGGGATCCGCTGGACGTGCTGTGCCGGGTCAACGTGCGGCAGCAGCTGGACAACCTGCTCACCTACACCAAGATCCGCGAGCAGGTGGAGGCGGGGAAGCTGGAGCTGGCGGGGCTGTACTTCGACATCGGCGCGGCGCGGGTGCACATGCTGTCGTCTACGCTCTCCGTGAAGATCTGATTCGTCCGGGTTTCTGCGGCGAAGAATGAGGGCCATGAGAGTTCTGGTTCTTGGAGGGTCCGGGTTCCTCGGCCGCGCCATCGTCGAGGACGCGCTCGCGCGCGGGCATCAGGTCACGACGTTCAACAGGGGGCAGAGCAACCCCGACGTGCCGGGGGTCGAGCCGGTCCACGGCGATCGGGGAGTGACGGCCGACCTGGAGCGGCTGGTCGACGGGCGCTCCTGGGACCTGGTGATCGACGTGAACGGCTACGTGCCGCGCGTGGTGGGCGAGTCGGCGCGGCTGCTGTCCGGGCACGCGCAGGGCTACGTGTTCATCTCGACCGTCTCCGCCGTGAAGGACTTCCCCGACAAGCCGGCTACGGACGAGTCCGGCATCTGGGACTGCGCGCCCGACGCAGGTCCCGACGACGGCGACTACGGGGTGCTGAAGGCGGGCTGCGAGCGGGCCGTCGAGCAGGCGTTCGCCGGAAACGTGCTGATCGTCCAGCCGGGCCTGGTCCTCGGCCCGTACGAGAACGTGGCCAGGCTGCCGTGGTGGCTGACCCGGATCTCGCACGGCGGCCAGGTGCTGGCCCCCGGCGAGCCCGACAGGCCGATGCAGCTCATCGACGCCCGCGACATCGCCTCCTTCACGCTGGACCACGGCGAGAAGGGCACCCGTGACCGCTTCATGGTGACCGGTCCGGCCGGAAACACCACCTACGGCCAGTGGCTGGAGCTGTGCAAGCAGGTCACGGGGTCTGACGCCGAGTTCGTCTGGGTGGACGACGACTTCCTGAAGGAGCAGGGGGTCGGCGAGTTCGTGGAGCTGCCGCTGTGGTCGGCGGACCAGGAGGAGCGGGCCAACTTCTGGTCCATCTCCACCGCCAAGGCCGAGGCCGCGGGGCTTCACGTGCGCCCGGTGGCGGAGATGGTCCGCGACACCTGGGAGTGGCTGCGCCACATCCCCGAGGAGAAGCGGGTGTACGGCTCGCGCATGCAGCACGGCATCGCCCCCGACAAGGAAGCCGCCGTCCTGTCCGCCTGGGCCACCCGCTGAGCCGGAACGAAGCCGAGTGTGCATTTCTCCGCAGACTGGGGTGAATGCCGCGATTTACCCTCGACTGTGCGCGAGGAAGCCTGGTCCCCTCCTCGCGCGGTGTCGGTCCTGACTCCCAGGGGCCGGAGGGGCGGAGGTTCCCATGCCTCCGCCCCTCGCACAAGTCACAGGGGCCTGACGACGGCCTCCAGGTAGTCAGCGTCGACGACCAGGGTGCCGTCGTCGGCCCGGTTGTGCGCCTCCCAGACGCCGATCATGTCTTCCCGCATGGCCTCCCGCCGGTGCTCCGCCAGGGCCGCGAAGGCCGCCTTGGCCGGCCGCCCAGTCGCCCTCCCGCAGCAGCTGCTCTCCCCGCGTGCTCTTACGGTAGTCACATGACGTGGCTGACTGATCGGTTCGGTCTGGATGTGCCTCTGGTGGGGGCTCCGCTGGCGGGAGTGGCCGACGGGCGGCTGGCGGCCGCGATCTCGCAGGCGGGGGCGCTGGGCATGTTCGGCGTGCCCGCGACGGGCGCCGCCTCGTGGATCTCGGCGCAGGCCGCCACGTGTGCCGCGGGCGGCCGGCCGTACGGGATCGGGCTCATGGCCTGGGCGCTCACGGGCGAGCAGCTCGAGGCCGTGCTGGCCGCGCGGCCGGCGCTGGTGTCGGTGAGCTACGGGTCCTACGCGACGTACGTCGAGGAGTTGCGGCAGGCGGGCATCACGGTCGTCACGCAGGCGGGCACGACGGACGAGGCGCTGGCCGCCGAGCAGGCCGGGGTGGACGCCGTGGTGGCCCGCGGCGGCGAGGGCGGCGGGCACGGGCGCGCCGAGGTCGGCACGCTGCCGCTGCTGCAGAGCGTGCTGGACGCGGTGCGGATCCCGGTGCTGGCCGCGGGGGGCATCGCCACCTGGCGGGGCATGGCCGCGGTGCTCGCCGCGGGCGCGGCGGGGGCGTGGGTGGGCACGGCTTTCCTGGGCTGCGTGGAGACCACGCTGTCGGACGCGGCGACCGCGCAGGTGCTCGACGCCGGTGAGACGGGCACCGTCTACGGGCGCGTCTTCGATGTGGCGCAGCAGCTCGCCTGGCCCGCCGAGTACGGCGGGCGGGCGCTGCGCAACGACTACTTCACCAGGTGGCAGGGCCGCGAGGACGAGCTTGCCGCCTCACCCGAGGGCCGTGCGGAGCTGAAGCCCGGCGGCTACGTGTACGCGGGCCAGGCCGTCGGCATGGTCCGCGAGCGCCGCACGGCCGCTGAGGTCGTTCAGTCGATGTCGACGGGCAGCTCGTAGATCTCCTTCGTCGGGTGGCCCGCCTTCTCGTGGACCCGCAGCACCGCCTCCTTCGACGGGCCGGAGGACAGGCAGAACACCTTGCCGGACTCCGGGTCCATCCAGGCGTGCTCGAAGTGCACGCCCTCGGAGTCCTCGAGGGCCAGGTCCTGCTCGTGCGCCTGGCGCAGTTCCTCCTCGCTCACGCCGACGAACCCGCTGTGCACGTCCATGAACTTCATGGTCAGCTCCCTTCGTTGGACGGGAAAGGTGCGACCCATCCCCCAGCGTAGTACTGACTAAGATCACGGCCGTGACTGAGCCCAGGTACTCAGGGCTTGGCGACGGCCTCGCGGACCGCGGGGACGATCTCCCGTGCCCAGCGGCCGAACTGGTCGTCGACGGGCAGCCGGTCTGACAGGAAGAACACGAATCCGGCCGCGCCGTGCTCCAGCACCGCGCGGGTCAGCTCCTCGGCCCACTGCTCGGCCGAGCCGCCGATCCACCGGCCGTCGCCGTCGCGGGTGGCGGCCAGCGGCTCTGGGGTGATGACGCCGGGCAGGTTGTAGATCGTGGCGACGTCGGCGGGGTCGCGTCCCGCCTCGGCCGCCGCGGCGTCGATGATCGGGCGCGAGGTGCGGTAGCGCTCGCTCAGCCAGTCCGCGGCGTGGCCGGGGATCCAGCCGTCGGCCAGGCGGCCGGTGACGGCCAGCGACTGCGGGCCCACGGATCCCGTCCAGACGGGCGGCGCCGGTACGGGGGCGGGCTCGAGCCCGCTCACCTGGTAGAACTCCCCGTCGAACGTCACCGGCGCGCCGCCGCCCGACAGCGCCCTGATCAGGGTGATCGACTCCGCGAAGGCCCGTACGGCGGCGCCCGGCCCGAGCCGCGGCACGCCCAGCCTGGCGATCCCGTCCCAGTACCCGCCAGCGCCCAGCCCGAGCACGATCCGCCCGCCGGACAGCGCCGACAGCGAGGTCACGGTCCTGGCCAGCATCGGCGCGGGTCGGCTCGGCAGGTTGGACACGCTGACCAGCCCCGCGATGTCCTCGGTGGCGCCCAGTGCGGTCCCGACGATGGCGTAGGCGTCCAGCCTGCCGCCGAAGTAGGGGTGATCGGAGACGGTGAACAGGTCGAGCCCGTCCCTGTCGAGCTGTACGGCATGCCGCAACGTCTGCCGCGCCTCGCCCACCGCCGTCGAGATCCCCGCACCGAACAACGCCATGACAACCTCCCCAGTTCGTGCCACGAACCATATTAGTTCGTACCACGAAGCGCAAATCAGCCCAGGGAGTAGGCGGGCAGCGGAGGCCGGGCGGTGAGCCTGCGGTAGAGCGTCGTCGGGCCCGGCCAGTTGTTGGTGACCCGCCCCTCGGCCGTCTTGTACCAGCTCTGGCAGCCGTTCCCCCACACCATCCGGCCCATCGCCGCCTCGAGCTGCCGCGTCCAGGCCGCCATCGCCTCCGGCCTGACCTCGATCGTCCCGTGCTTCCTGATGTACGGCAGGCACGACAGGACGTGGTTCACCTGGCACTCGATCATGAAGACGATCGAGTTGTGACCCAGATTCGTGTTGGGCCCGTACAGCAGGAACAGGTTCGGGAAGTTCGGCACCGAGATGCCCAGGTACGCCTCGGCCCCGCTGTGCCACTGCCGCGTCAGCGAAACCCCGTCACGCCCCTGGACCTCGATCGGGGACAGGAACTCGGTGCTGCGGAACCCGGTGGCGTAGATGATCGTGTCGGCCTCGCGCAGCCCCTCGGCCGTCTCGACGCCCTTGGCCGCCACGCGGACGATCCTGTCGGTGACCACGTCCACGTTCGACCTGGTCAGCGCCGGATAGAAGGAGCTGTCGATCACCACGCGCTTGCATCCGGGCGGATAGCCGGGGGTGAGCTTCTCGCGCAGCCCGGGGTCAGGGACCTGGGCCTCGAGGTGGTCCATGGCGCGCTTCTTCAGCAGGCCGGTGCTCCAGCCCTGGGCGAGCGCCGGGTACAGGGTGCCCTCGGCGTACCGGTAGATCCACTCCCGGTAGGCCCGCTGCAACCCGGGCACGTAATGGAAGGCCAGCCTGGTCAGCGGCCCGAAGGCGGCGTCGGGCTTCGGGATCACCCAGTTCGGCGTCCGCTGGAACACGTCGAGGTGCTCGACCCGCTCGGCGATGCGCGGGATGAACTGCGCTGCCGACGAACCGTTGCCGATCACCGCCACGCGGCGGCCGGTGAGGTCGTGCTCGTGGTTCCAGCGGGCCGAGTGGAAGCAGGTCCCCTCGAAGTCATCCATACCCGGGATGTCCGGCATGCGGGGGCGGTTGAGCTGGCCCACGCTGATGACCACCACGTCGAAGGTCTCCGTGCCGCCGGCCGTACGGATCTGCCAGGAGGCGTCGGCGTACGTGGCGGACAGCACCTCGGTGTTGAAGCGGATCTTCCGCCTGACGTCGTACTTGTCGGCGCACTGCTCGAGATAGCCGAGGATCTCCGGCTGCTCGGGATAGCGGCGGGTCCAGCTGGCGTACTTCTCGAAGGAGTAGGAGTACAGATGCGAGGGGATGTCGCAGCCGGCGCCGGGATAGCTGTTGTCGCGCCAGGTGCCGCCCAGGTCGCCGGCCTTCTCGAAGACCGTGTAGGAGGAGAGGCCCGCCCGTTCGAGCTGGATCGCCATGCAGAGCCCGCCGAAACCCGCACCGATGATCGCGACCCTGGGTGCCATGCCGTCCTCCGCGTGTCAGGATTCACTTACATTACGCCGAGCGCCGTTCTGGGGACAGTCCCCCGATAGTCTTCCCAGGTGGCTGCATTGACGGATGTCATCGACGCGCTGGAGACCGCGTACCCGCCGGCCCGCGCCGAATCCTGGGACGCGGTGGGCCTGGTCAGCGGCGACCCC
This sequence comes from Nonomuraea sp. NPDC050536, assembly GCF_044457685.1. Taxonomy (NCBI): domain Bacteria; kingdom Bacillati; phylum Actinomycetota; class Actinomycetes; order Streptosporangiales; family Streptosporangiaceae; genus Nonomuraea; species Nonomuraea sp. NPDC050536. Next base: position 570,047 of record NZ_JBITHD010000001.1, on the reverse strand, counting down.
GCCCAGCCGGTGCGCAAGGTGCTCTTCGCGGTGGACCCGGTCGTGGTCGTCGTCGAGGAGGCGCTGGAGTGGGGCGCCGACCTGATCGTCACGCATCACCCCCTCTACCTGCGCGGCACCACCACGGTGGCCGCCGGCACCCCCAAGGGCCGGGTCATCCGCGCGCTGATCAAGAACGACATCGCCCTCTACACCGCTCACACCAACGCCGACGTGGCCAACCCCGGCGTCTCCGACGCGCTGGCCCGCGCCGTCGGCCTCACCGGCGACCTCGTGCCGCTGCGGCCCTTCCCTGACGACCCGGGGCGCGGCCTGGGCCGCATCGGCGAGCTGCCCTCGCCCATGCCGCTGGGAGACTTCGCCGAGCAGGCCGCCGCCGGTCTGCCGAAGACCTCCTGGGGCATCCGCGTCGCGGGAGATCCCGGCCGGCGCGTCTCGCGCGTGGCAGTCAGCGGCGGCGCGGGCGACTCCCTGCTCGGTACGGCTGCCGCCGCGGGCGTGGACGTGTTCCTCACCGCCGATCTGCGGCACCATCCGGCCAGCGAGTTCGTCGAGGCGGGCGGCCCCGCGCTGATCGACGCCGCGCACTGGGCGACCGAGTGGCCCTGGCTCGACAGCGCCGCGTCAATGCTGGCCTCCAGTGGCGTTACCGTTGAGACGCGCGTCTCCGCCACGGTCACCGATGCTTGGACAAGAGGATATTGATCATGAAAGCAGCCCCTGAAGCACAGAAGCGACTGCTCGATCTGGCTGAGCTCGACTCCACCGCCGACCGGCTGGCCCATCGCCGGCGCACGCTGCCCGAGCTGGCAGAGATCGCCGAGCAGTCCAAGCAGTACGCCAAGCTGGCCACCGAGGCGATCGAGGCCGAGACCGAGGCGGGCGACCTGGCGCGCGAGCAGACCAAGGCGGAAGGCGACGTCGACACCGTCCGCACCCGCGCCGACCGCGACCAGAAGCGGCTCGACTCCGGCGCCGTCACCTCCCCCAAGGACCTGGCCAGCCTGCAGTCTGAGATCACCTCCCTGCACCGCCGCCAGGGCGACCTGGAGGAGATCGTGCTGGAGATCATGGAGCGCAAGGAGGCGGCCGACGCCAAGGTCACCGACCTGACCGCCAAGCGGGACGAGATCGCCGCCGTCCGCGCGGTCTCCGAGGAGCGCCGCGACGCCGCGCTCACCGAGATCGACAAGGATTCGGCCGAGGTCGTCGAGAAGCGCGTCCAGATCGCCGGCGACATCCCTGCCGACCTGCTCGCGCTCTACGACAAGCTCAGGGACCAGTACGGCGTGGGCGCCGCGATGCTGCGCGGCGGCCGCTGCCAGGGCTGCAAGGTGGCCCTGTCGATCGCGGAGATGAACTCGATCAAGGCCGCGCCGCACGACGAGGTGGTGCGCTGCGAGGAGTGCCGCCGGATCCTGGTGCGCACGGCGGAGTCCGGCCTATGACCTACGTCGTCGAGGCCGACGGCGGCTCGCGGGGCAATCCGGGCCCCGCGGGCTACGGGGCGGTCGTCAAGGACTCCGTCGACGGGCAGGTGCTGGCCGAGGCCGCTGAGGCGATCGGGATCGCCACCAACAACGTGGCCGAATACCGCGGGCTGATCGCCGGGCTGCGGGAGGTGCTGCGGCTGGGCGGCGAGGGCGCCCCGGTGGCGGTCCGGATGGACTCCAAGCTCGTCGTCGAGCAGATGGCGGGACGCTGGAAGATCAAGAACGAGGGGTTGCGCCCCCTCGCGCTGGAGGCGCGCGACCTGGCCACGCGGCTGCGCGTGACCGAGTGGACGTGGATCCCGCGCGAGCGCAACAAGCACGCCGACCGCCTGGCGAACGAGGCCATGGACGCCGCCGCCAAGGGCCTGGTCTGGAAGGCGGGCGGCTCCGCCGTACAGGAGTCAGGGCCCGCGCAGACCGACCTGTTCGAGCAGGCGCCCGCGGCCACCCGCTCGCGGCGTCCGGCCGGGGCTGACCTGTCGGCGCCGACCGCGTCCGTGGCGACGGCGCAGGAGCGCTCCAAGGGCGGCGGATGGATGCCGCCGACGCGGGTGGCGACCTCGCTGCTGCTGCTCAGGCACGGCGAGACGCCGCTGTCGGTGGAGCGCCGCTTCTCCGGCCTGGGCGACGCCGAACTGACCGCCAACGGGCTCGCGCAGGCCGCGGCCGCCGCCCGGCGCCTGTCGCGGGAGCCGTACCGGATCGATGTGATCGTCAGCTCGCCGCTCAAGCGCGCCAGGCAGACCGCGGAGGCGGTGGCGGAGCTCACCGGGCTGGCCGTCGAGGTGGACGAGGACCTCAGGGAGGCCGATTTCGGCGCCTGGGAGGGACACACGTTCACCGAGATCCAGCGGGAGTCACCCGACGAGCTCACGGCCTGGCTGGCCGACCCGAACGTGGCGCCGCCCGGCGGCGAGAGCTTCGCGCAGGCGGCCCGGCGGGTCGAGCGCGTCAGGGACCGCCTGATCGAGCGGTACGAGGGGCGCACCGTGCTGGTCGTCTCGCACGTCACGCCGATCAAGACGCTGCTGCGCCTGGCGCTGATGGCGCCGCCGGCGGCGCTCTACCGGATGCACCTGGACCTGGCGTGCCTGTCGCTGGTCGAGTACTTCGCCGACGGCCAGGCGCTGGTCAAGGCCTTCAACGACACGTCACACCTGCGCTGAAGCCGGTGCTGGGCCGTGCCGGATGCCGCCAGAACACCCGGCACGACCCGTCGCCACCGCCCCCCTCAGGCGATGACGCATCCCATTCCACCCCACCGATCTTGTCGGCCGGTTGGAGATCGCTTGATGTTTGATAATCTCTCCAGGTAGACGAGCCGGCCGGGCGGCCGCGTCGAGTCCCTTCGGGGCTCGCCGAGGAAGGTCCGGGCTCCACAGGGCAGGGTGGTCGGTAACGCCGACCCGGGGCGACCCGCGGGAAAGTGCCACAGAGAGCAGACCGCCTCCCGCTTCGGCGGGGGGTAAGGGTGAAAGGGTGGTGTAAGAGACCACCAGCGCCCACGGTGACGTGGGCGGCTCGGTAAACCCCACCCGGAGCAAGGTCAAGAAGGGACGTTCCGCAAGGAGCGTCCCGCGCGCGACGTTCGAGGACTGCCCGTCCGAGTCGCGCGGGTAGACCGCTTGAGGCCGCCGGCAACGGCGGCCCTAGATGGATGGCCGCCCCTTCGCAAGAAGGACAGAACCCGGCCTACAGGCCGGCTCGTCTCACTCCACCCCTCGACCAGATCACCGAGGCCGGTGGCCCTTCTTTTTGCGGCTGGCCGGTACGGCTCGGCGGCCGGAGGCATTCCGCGTGGGTTTTTGTGCCTGCCGTTGTGCCGGTTTCTCCGCAGGGGAGGCGGGGGTACGGCCCCGCGAGCTGTTCACTGTCCGGCCGCGGACGATACCGATGAAGTCTTCCACCAGGTCCGTGGTCGCGTCCGTGGGCCAGGTCAGCGCGACCTGAGACTGCGGCGCGTCCGGCACCGGCCGGTAGGTGAGATCTCTGCGGTGGTGGAGGCGTGCCAGCGACTGCGGAACCAGGAGAAGCCCACTGCCGGCCGCGACCATCTCGACCGCGTCCGCCGTCGTGGCCGGGCGGGTGAACGCGGGCAGCCCCGGCCGGACCGTCCACTCGATGGTGTCGTCCAGGGGATGGAACACCTCGTCGTCGGCCAGGTCGGCGATGGCCACCTCGTCGGCGGCGGCCACCGCGTGGTCCTTGGGCACCACGACCACCGTGGTCTCCACGTAGAGAGGAATCACGCTGAGCCCGTCCCGGTCGACCGGCAGCCTGACGAATCCGGCGTCGGCGCCACCGTCACGCAGGAGTCGCACCACCTCGGCGGCGGGAACCGCGAGCAGGGTAATCGGCACGCCGGGCATCCTCTCGGTCCAGACGTTGACCCATTTCGCGGGTGTCACCCCGGGCACGTACGCCAGCCGGAACACCCTGCCGGTCTCTCCATCAGTCACTTCCTCAGGGTACTGATGTCAGGAAACCCGTTCCGCCTGACTACGCTTGACGCCATGACCTCGCCTAAACCGAAGACCATCCAGACGATGAAGCCCGAGACCGCGGCCAAGAAGCTGGGTGTCCTCCTCTCGGCCACTCCCGCCGAGTTCCAGGCGGGTGTCGTCTCCAGGGACGAGCTGAACCAGTTGCAGTCGGCGCCGCCCGCCTGGCTCGCTGACCTGCGCCGCAATGGCCCACATCCCAAGCAGGTCGTCGCCGCCAAGCTTGGGGTCTCCATTTCCGGCCTGCTCAGAGGCGGGATCACCGAACCGCTCACCACCGCTGAGATCGATGCGCTGAAGGCGGAGAACCCAGCGTGGCTTGAGCGCGAGCGGTCCATCCAGGCCGAGACCCGCAAAGAAGCACTCCGCCTCAAGCAACCCTAGACAGCTGCCCACGCGCAAGCCAACGCCGATGTCGTCAGGGGTGGATGCGGAGGCCGGGGAGCTTGTTGTAGGGGATCTTGACCGTCTGCTGGCCGCAGGCCGTGGCCGTGCTGAAGTAGGGGCCGTCCACGTCGACCTCCAGGCGCGTCCTGGTGAGGGCGAACTGGAGGCCAGGACCGTTGAGGTCGGCGCGCTTGAGGCGGATGTCGGCGAAGCAGGGCTGGCCCGCGGTGAAGAGCTTGGTGAGCTTGCGCATGTTCACGTCGCCGGCGAACAGGTCCGTACCCTGCAGCGCCCGGCCCGAGCGCAGGTCGACCGTGACCGTGCGGGCGCGGGTCCAGGTGGGATGCCACAGGATCTTCGAGTGGATCGTCATGTCGTAGCGGACCGAGGCGTAGCGGGGACCGTTGAGCTTGACGGTGGTGTCCACGTAGGCGGTGGCCCGGCTGCCCTCGAGGTTGGCGGCGTACTCCTTGGCCCGGGCGTCGATCGGGGCGCGCAGGGCGGCGTCCACCCGCTTGCCGGTCCCCTTCGCGTAATCGCCCTTGACGGTCAGCTTGCCGACGGCGAAGTGGAGCGGGACCACGGAGACGGCGGGAGTGTGGACCGGCAGGGTCAGCGCGAGAGCGGCGGCGGCGAGAAGGTGCATGACACGCGATCATAGGGACGAAACCCCAAACGCACCCAGGAACCCTTGTGCGAGCCGACGTAGGAGCGGCCCTGCGGGTGACGGTAGCGTCGCAAGGGTGATCGAGGATTTGGAAGAGCTGGTGGTGTGCGAGTCGTTCTCCAGTGACCTGGAGGCCGTCGCGCGCAGCGCCAAGGTGGTCGCCGCGATGGGCGCCCGATATCTGGACGCCGAGCCCGAGTTCCTGGTGATCGACGGCGTCACGCACCTGCGCTGGACGTTCGGCACGCCGCGGGTGCTGCTGCTGGGCCACCACGACACCGTCTGGCCGATGGGCTCGCTGAAGACGCACCCGTGGTCGGTCCAGGACGGCGTCGCGCGCGGGCCGGGCGTCTTCGACATGAAGGCCGGGATCGTGCAGACGTTCCACGCGCTGGCGGGGCTCGGCTCGCTCGACGGCGTCAGCGTGCTGATCACCGGTGACGAGGAGGTGGGCTCGATCACCTCCACCGGGCTGATCGAGGACGCGGCGCGCGGGCTGGACGCCGCGTTCGTCATGGAGGCCAGTGCCGACGGCGGCGCGCTCAAGACCGCGCGCAAGGGCACGTCCATGTACGACGTCAAGGTGTACGGCAAGGCCGCCCACGCCGGGCTCGAACCCGAAAAGGGGGCCAACGCCGGGATCGAGCTGGCCCACCAGATCCTGGCGATCTCCCGGATGGGCGCGGGCGCGACCACGGTCACGCCGACCGTGCTGCGCGGCGGCAGCACGGTGAACACCGTGCCCGCCGAGGCGGAGCTGGGCGTGGACGTGCGCGTGGCCGAGGTGTCGGAGCAGGACAGGGTGGACGCGCTGATGCGGGCGCTGACCCCGGTGGTGCCGGGGACCCGGCTGGAGGTGGGCGGCGGGGCGAACCGGCCGCCGCTGGAGTCCTCGATGTCGGCCGGGCTGTACGCGCTGGCGCAGGAGCTGGCCGCCGGGCTCGGGCTGGAGCCGCTGACGTCCGCGTCGGTGGGCGGCGCCTCCGACGGCAACTTCACGGCCGGGGCCGGCTGCCCGACGCTGGACGGCCTGGGCGGCGTGGGCGGCGGCGCGCACGCCGACCACGAGCACGTGATCGTGGCGGAGATGCCCGGGCGCACTGCGCTGCTGCGGGCACTGGTGGAGGCGGTCCTGGCGGGTAGAAGCACTGGGTGACGACGTACGAGGCGGCGCTCCACGAGGCGGAGGCCGCGGCGGGCAAGACCGGGGTGACGATCAGGGAACTGCACGGCATCCCGGAGTTCGAGCAGGTGTTCCGGCTCTTCGACGAGATCTGGCATCCGGGGCCGGCCAACGTTCCCGTGCCCGTCGAGCTGATGGTGGGCTTCGCCCACTCGGGCAGCTACGTGGCGGGCGCCTTCGAGGGCGACGCGCTGGTGGGGGCGTCGGTCGGGTTCCTGGCGCCCGGCCGTACGCTGCACTCGCACGTGACGGGGGCGCTGATCGGGCGGGGCATCGGGACGGCGCTCAAGCTGCACCAGCGCGCCTGGTGCCTGCGGCGCGGGCTGGAGAAGATCACCTGGACCTTCGATCCGCTGGTGCGCAGGAACGCCCGGTTCAACCTGGCCAAGCTGGGCGCCCGGCCCGAGGACTACCTCGAGGACTTCTACGGGGTGATGGCCGACGCGATCAACGAGGGCGACTACTCCGACCGGCTGGTGGCCATGTGGCGGCTGACCGAGGAGCCTGCTCCGCTGCCGCCCGGGCCGTACGCCAGGCTGCTGGGCGCGGACGGCGACCTGCCCCGTGTGACGCCCACGGTAGGGGCCGTGCTGCTGGTGGGAACGCCGCCGGACATCGAGGAACTGCGGCGGCGCGACCCGGAGGCGGCCCGGGCCTGGCGGCTGGCGATGCGCGAGACGCTGGGCGCGCTGATGCGCGCCGGCGGGCGAGTCGTGGGTTTCTCCGAGGAGGGCGACTACGTAGTCTCGGTGGATGATTAACGGCGCACACGTGATCATCTACAGCAGGGACGCGGAGGCCGACCGCGCGTTCCTGCGCGATGTGCTCGGCTATCCGCACGTCGACGTGGGCGGCGGCTGGCTGATCTTCAAGCTGCCGCCGGCCGAGATGGCGGTCCATCCCACCGAGGCCGCGGCCGAGGCGCACGAGCTCTACCTGATGTGCGACGACCTGGACAAGACGGTCGCCGAGCTCGCGGCCAAGGGCGTCACCACCTCCCCGCCTACGCAGGCGAGATGGGGCGTGCTCACCTCGATCACGCTGCCCGGCGGCGGGACTCTGGGGCTGTACGAGCCGCGGCATCCCACGGCCATTGACCTCAACCAGGCTTGAGGTACCAGACTCGCTGCCATGAGAGTCATCGAGGCAGCGGGTTTCGGCGGTCCTGAGGTTCTGGCGGTGCGCGAGGCGCCCGATCCTGTGCCCGGGCCGGGGCAGGTCGTGGTGGACGTCTCCGTCGTGGACGTCATGTCGATCGACGCGCAGGTGCGGGCCGGGTGGGGCAGGGAGTGGTTCGGCCATGAGCCGCCGTACGTGCCGGGCACCGGCGTGGCCGGGTACGCCGGCGGGCGGCGGGTGGCGGCTCGTGTGAACGCGGGCGGTTACGCCGAGAAGGTGGTGGCGAGCGAGGTGGCCGCCGTGCCCGACGGGTTGAGCCTGCGCGCCGCGGCGGCGCTGCTGCAGGTGGGTCCGGCGGCGCTGAGCCTGCTGGACGCGGCGGAGTTGAAGCCGGGCACGCGGGTGCTGGTGACGGGGGCGGGCGGGGCGCTCGGCCTGGCGCTGGTCCAGCTGGCCGCCGCCGCGGGCGCCGAGGTCACGGGCGCCGCCCGCGGGGCGGGCAAGCGGTCGGCGGCCCTGGCGGCGGGCGCGGCACGGGTGGTGGGCTACGACGAGTTCGCCGGCGAGTTCGACGTGGTCTTCGACGGGGTCGGCGGCCAGGTGGGGGCGGACGCGTTCGAGCGGGTGGCGCCGGACGGGATGTTCTTCGCCTACGGGGTGGCCGACGGCAACCCCGCCCAGGTGGATGCCGCGGGGCGCCGGGTGGTCGGGATGGAGCAGGTGCAGTTCGCGCCCGAGGAGTTCGTCCGCCTGGCCGAGCGGGCCTTCGCCGAGGCCGTCGCGGGCCGGCTCCGGCCGCACGTGGGGCTGGCCGTGGCCTTCGACCAGGTCGCGCGGGCGCACGCCGCGCTGGACGCGCGCCAGCTGACCGGCAAGGCGCTGCTGCTGCTCACCTCCCGCGCCGCGCGCTATGCCACATACGGCGGGCCCGAGGTGCTGCACGTCGACGAGCTGCCCATCCCCCAGCCCGGCCCCGGCCAGGTACGGCTGGCCGTCCAGGCCGCCGGGATCAACGCCATCGACTGGAAGTTCCGCCAGGGCATGACGGGCCGCCCGCTGGAGGCCCCGGCGGGGACGGGCATGGAGGTGGCGGGCACGATCGACGCGCTGGGTCCCGGCGTTCGGGGCCTGCGGGTCGGGCAGGCGGTGTTCGGGCGGGTGCCGGCGGGCGCGGTGGCCGACTTCGTCCTGGCCGACCCGGCGGACCTGCTGGCGCGGCCCGACTGGCTGGCGCCCGAGCAGGCCGCCGCGCTGCCGGTGGCGGCCGAGACGGCCTACCGGGTGCTGGACCAGCTGGGGCTGCGGTCCGGGCAGACGCTGCTGATCCACGCGGTGGCGGGCGGCGTCGGGCTTGCCGCGGCGCAGCTGGCCATCGCGCGCGGGGCCCGGGTGATCGGCACGGCCAGCCAGCGGCACCACGACTTCCTGCGCGCTCTGGGCGTCGACCCGGTCGTCTACGGCGACGGCCTGGAGGAGCGGATCACCGGACCCGTCGACCTCGTGCTGGACGCCTCGGGTCGGGACGTGCTCGGGCTGTCGGTGCGGCTGACCGGCGACCCGGACAAAGTGATCACGATCGCCGACGGGCGGACGGCCGCCCAGCACGGGGTGCGTTTCTCCACGGGCACGCAGGGCGGTGCGGCGCTCGGCGAGGTGTTCGCGGAGGTGCTGCCGCTGGCCGAGCGGGGAGCTCTGCGGATCCCCGTCGCCGCCACGTTCCCGCTGGAGCGGATCGCCGACGCGCACAGGATGAGCGAGGACGGGCACTTCCTCGGCAAGATCGTGGTCATCGCGGAATGAACCTTTCCGCGATGGGCGGCAGACTGGTCGCATGCTGGAAACCTCGGCCCGCCTGCTGAAGCTGCTTTCCCTCCTCCAGGCGCACCGCGAGTGGCCCGGCCCCGAGCTGGCCACGCGGCTCGGGGTGTCGACCAGGACCGTGCGCAACGACGTCGAAAGGCTGCGCAGCCTCGGCTACCCGGTGCACGCCACGCCCGGCGTCGCCGGCGGCTACCGCCTGGGCGCCGGGGCCGCGCTGCCGCCGCTGCTCCTGGATGACGAGGAGGCCGTCGCCGTCGCGGTCGGCCTGGGCAGGGCCGCCGGGGGCGGGGTGGAGGGCATCGAGGAGTCGTCGGTACGTGCGCTGGCCAAGCTGGAGCAGGTGATGCCGTCGCGGCTGCGGCGCCGGGTCAGCACGCTCAACTCCTACACCGTGCAGATCCCCGGACGGTCGTCGCCGGTGCCGCCCGAGCTGCTGACGACGATCGCCAACGCGGCCCGTGACCACGAGCGGCTCCGCTTCGACTACACGGGCCACGACGGTACGGCCGGCGTCCGCGACGTGGAGCCGCACCGGCTGGCGCATCTGCGGGGCCGCTGGTATCTGGTGGGCTGGGACGTCGACCGGGACGACTGGCGCACCTTCCGGGTGGACCGGATGGCGACCAGGACGCCGACCGGTCCCCGCTTCACCCCGCGGCAGCTGCCCGAGGACGGCGACGTGGCGGCGTTCGTGGAGCGCGGCGTCAACAAGGCCATGTGGCGTTACCGGGCCACGGTGCTGCTGCACGCGCCGATCGAGAGGGTGCGGGACCTGCCGCTCGGGCTGGAGCCTGAGCCGGTGGACGAGCGGACGTGCCTGCTGCGGATCGGCGGCGACGACCTGGCCGGGATGGCCGCCTGGGTCGGCTTCCTGGGCCTGGACTTCGAGGTGCTGGACCCGCCCGAGCTGGCCGAGGCGGTCCTGGCCCAGGCCGAGCGCTACCGCCGCGCCGTACCGGGTGAGCCGGGGCCCGCTGAGCGCCCGGCCGCTCAGAGCCCGGCCGCTCAGCGGCGGGCGGTGACGAGGCCGGACTCGTAGGCCATGACGACGAGCTGGGCGCGGTCGCGCGCGCCGAGCTTGGTCATGGCGCGGCTGACGTGGGTCTTGGCCGTGAACGGGCTCACCACCAGGTGCGCGGCGATCTCCTCGTTGGACAGGCCGCGCCCGACCAGGGCCACGGTCTCCCGCTCCCGCTCGGTCAGCACGTCCAGGTCCCCGGTCGGCAGCGACAGCTGAGGGCGGGCCACGAACTCGCCGATGAGCCGCCGCGTGATGTCGGGCGACAGCAGCGCGTCCCCGCGCGCGACCACCCGGATGCCGTGCAGCAGGTCGTCGGGGTCGCTGTCCTTCAGCAGGAACCCGGCGGCCCCGGCCTTCAGCGCCTGGAAGACGTACTCGTCCACGCCGTAGTTGGTCAGGATCATCACGTGCACGCCGGCCAGTCGCGGGTCGGCCGCGATGCGCCTGGTGGCCTCGATACCGTCCATGACCGGCATCTGGATGTCCAGGAGCACCACGTCGGGCACGTGTTCGACGGCCAGCGCCACGGCCTGCCGCCCGTCGGCGGCCTCGCCGACCACCTCGATGGAGTCCTCCGCCTCGATGAGCGCCCGGAACCCGGCCCTGATCAGCACCTGGTCGTCTGCCAGCAGCACCCGGATCATGCCTCACCGCCCACGGGAAGGTCGGCCCGGACGGCGAACCCGCCGGACGCGCCGGGACCGGCCACGAGCCTGCCGCCGAGCGCGGTGACCCGCTCGCGCATCCCGATCAGCCCGACCCCCGGCTCGTCGTGCGTGGGTCCAGGACCCTCGTCCTCCACGCGGACCACCAGGTCGCGCGGCCCGTAGTCGACGACGACCGTGGCGGGCGCGCCGCCCGCGTGCCGGCTCACGTTCGTCAGCGCCTCCTGCACGATCCGGTAGGCGGCCTGCTCCACCTCGTCCGACAGCTTCCTCGGCTCGCCGCCGATGGTGAGCGTGGCGGGCTGACCGGCGGCGCGCGCCCGCTCGACCAGATCGGGCAGCCGCTCCAGCGAGTTGCCCGACGGCTCGCGCAGCACGTCCAGCGTGGCGCGCAGCTCGCGCATGGCCTCGCCGCCCGCCTCCCGGATGGCCAGCAGCGCGGGCGGGACCTCCTCGCCGCGCTTGCGCGCCAGGTGGATGGCCACGCCCGTCTGCACCTTGATGATCGAGATCGAGTGGGTGAGCGAGTCGTGCAGCTCCCTGGCGATGCGCAGCCGCTCCTCCCCCGCGCGACGCAGCGCCGCCTCCTCGCGGGTCCGCTCGGCCTCCAGCGCGCGCTCCTCGGTCTGCCTGAACACCACGCCCATCACGGCCGAGGCGATGTACCAGCCGCCCATCAGCGTGGCGGTCTTCACGGCGGTCACCAACGGCTGCCCGTCGAGGATGAGCGCGGCGATCATGCCGCACTCCAGCACGAACGTCACCATGAGCGCGAGCGGGTTGTGCCCGTTCTTCACCACGCTGAACATCGTGATCAGGGCCGGCAGTGAGGCGATCACCTCGGGCGACTCCACCAGCGCGTAGGCCAGGGCGCAGGCGCCCGTCAGCAGCAGGACGGTCCTGGGCGCCAGCCGGTGGGCGTACAGGACCAGCGCCGACACCGCCAGCAACGCGTAGCCCAGCGGGCCGGCTCCGGTCAGTGCCGCGTTGCCGGCCATCACGGCGGCCACCCCCGCCACCAGCGCGACGTCGGGCAGATGGAGTCTCACCATGGCCAGAACCCTATGGCGAAACCGGACAGAAGGGCATCGTCTGGAGGTGCTACTCCTCCGGGAGTAGGCAGTGCATCTGGCAGCACGACGACCCGGATCGCCCCGGGCAGCAGCATCGCTGCCATGACATATCGAGCACTCAGGGCCGCCGGGTTCCAGGGCCGCGTCCACCTGCCCGGCGAGGAACGCTACGAGCTGGAGCGCCTGCCGTGGAACCGCCGCTTCGACCCCAGGCCGGCGCTGGTCGCCGAGCCCACCGGCGCAGAGGACGTGCGGGCGGCCATGGCCGTCGCCCGCGACCACGGCCTGCAGGTGTCGGTCCAGTCCACCGGCCACGGCGCGGTCACCTCCGACGAGGGCGGGCTGCTGCTGCACACCTCGGCGATGGGCAGGGTGAGCGTGGATCCGCACGCTCGCACCGCCACCGCGGGTCCCGGCGCGCTGTGGTCCGACGTGATCGCCGCGGCCGCGCCGTACGGGCTGGCCCCGCTGTCCGGGACGCCGTGGGTCGGGGTGGCGGGCTACACGCTGGGCGGCGGGACGGGCTGGCTGTCACGCAAGTACGGCTACGCGGCCGACAGCCTGGTGCGCGCCGAGGTGATCACCGCCGACGCCCGGCTGGTCACGGTCGGCCCGGACCACCATCCCGACCTGTTCTGGGCGCTGCGCGGCGGCAGCGGCAACTTCGCGATCGTGACCGAACTGACCTTCCGCCTGTACCCGGTCGAGCGGCTCTTCGCGGGCATGACGCTGCACCCCTTCGAGCGGGCCGCGGACACGCTGGCCGCCTACCGCGACTGGGCGGCGGACGAGCCCGACGAGTCGAACACGGCCGTGATGCTCATGCGCAGGCCCGACGGCGGCCGGGTCCTGGCGGTCCGGGCGGTGTGGCTGGGGGCCGACCCCTCGCTGAAGCCGCTGCTGGAGGCCGCGGGTGAGCCGATCGGCGGGGAGATGCGCGAGATGACCTTCGAGGAGGCGGGCCTGGCGCTGGCGGGGCCGCCGCGCCCGCCGATGGCCATGACCCAGCACATCGAGCTGGCCGAGGACCTCCCCGACGACCTCATCGGCGCGCTGCTCGAGTCGGAGTCCGAGGCGGTCGAGGTGCGCCACTGGGGCGGCGCGATGGCCAGGCCGGACGCCGACGCGGGACCCATCGGGCACCGCGACGTGCCCTTCTCGATCATCTCGGCGGGCGAGCCCGCGGACGTCGGCGAGCACGCCACCGGCGGGACCTTCCTCAACTTCCTGGCCGACCCCGGCCGCACCGCCTCCGCCTTCACCCCCGAGAACCACGCCTGGCTCATCCAGGTCAAGAAGGCCTGGGACCCGGACCGCGTCATCCGCGCGGGCCACACGATCTGACCGGAGAAGACCATGACGTTCCGCCACATCACACCCATCGAGCCCAAGGCCGCCACCGGCCTGGCCGCCGACGTCTACCAGCAGCAGCACGCCGACGTGGGGCTGCGCAGGATGCCCGCGCTGATGACCCTGTCGCCGGCGCCCGACCTGCTGGCCGCCACCTGGGCGCTGCTGCGCGAGTCGCTGATGGCCGGGACGATGTCCAGGACCGCGCGGGAGGTCGTCGCGCTGGGCGTCTCACTGGCCAACCGGTGCCCGTTCTGCGTGTCGGCGCACTCGGTGTTCCTGCACGCCACCGGCGACCACCGGCTGGCCGAGACGCTGCTGTCCGGCGGGCAGCCTGACGATCCCCGCATCGCGGCGCTGTTCGCCTGGTCGGGGTCGCGGGCGGCCGCGCCGTACCGGGAGCCGGAGATCGTGGGGACGGCGCTGACCTTCCACTTCATCAACCGGATGGTGTCGGCGCTGCACTCGGAGGACATGCTGCCGGGCGGGCTGCAGCGCTCGCGGGTCGTGCGCGGAGTGGGCGGGCGGATGGTCGCGGGCAAGGTCCGCGCCAACCCCGAGCCGGGGGCGAGCCTGCCGCTGCTGGCGGGCCTGCCGTCCGGCCCGGCCCCGTCCTGGGCGGGAGACTCGCCGGTCGGTACGGCTCTCGCCACGCTGCTGGCCACCGCGGGCACGGCCGAGGTCGGAGACGACACCCGGCAGGCGGTGACCGAGGCGGCGGACCGGTGGGCGGGCAAGCATCCGCCGATGGGCGATGCGTGGCTGACCGAGGCCCTGTGGGGCGTGCTCGAGGACGAGCGGCCCCAGGCGCGCCTCGCGGTGCTGGCCGCCGTCGCCGCGTACCGCATCACCGACGCCGACGTCGCCGCCTGGCGCACCTCCGCCGGCCGGGCCGGCGCCGACCATGCCGGTCCGGGGCGCCGCTCGGACGCCGACCTGGTACGGCTGCTGGCCTTCGGCGCGGCGGCGGCCGTACGGCGGGCCGAGGCGGACTACACCGCCGGTCAGCCGCCGGTCAGCGCCTGGTCAGCGGAGGCCCCGATCGTGGTCGCATGACCATCACGCAAGTCGCGGGAAGCAGGCACGACTTCCAGCTGGTCCGCCACCTGACGGCCGGCGGTTCCCACTACGAGATCGGCATGGCGCTCGCCGAGGAGGCTCGCCGCCTCGGCTGGGCGCCGCGGCCGGTCGATCCCACGGTGAGCAGGGCCCGCCGTACCTGGTTCGAGCGCAACTGGCCGCAGCAGCACGCCCGCATGGACGGCGCCGCGGCCGTGCTCGGGCTCGACCCCGACCAGGACGAGCTGGCCCTGGACTCGCTCGGCTACATCCCCATGGCGTTCGGCTGCTCGGCGCTGTGGTGCCCGCCGTCGGCCGGCACCGACGGCCACGGCAGGATCGGGCGCAACTACGACTTCTTCACCACCACGTTCAGCGAGCTCAAGGGGCTGCCACCGCAGCAGGGCGAGCTGCCCATGACCTCGCGGCCCTATGTGATCACCACGCTGCCCGACGAGGGCCTGGCCTGCACGGTCATCACGATGAACGCCCTGGACGGCTGCATGGACGGCATCAACGAAGCAGGGCTGGCCGTCATGCTGCTCATCGCCGACATCGACAGCGCCGAGCCGCCTGAGGAGTACGCCCCGCAGGTGGGCCTCGACTCCGTGCAGCTGCCCAGGTTCGTCGTGGAGACCTGCGAGAACGTCGAGCAGGCCAAGCAGGCGCTGCTGGGTGCCAAGCAGTACGACCACGGCATGCCGCTGCACTACCTGGTGGCCGACGCCAACGGGCAGGCCTTCGTCTGGGAGCGTGGCAGGGACGGCGCCGAGCACATCGTCGAGTTCGGCGACGCGCCGCTGTGCGTCACCAACCACCTGCTGCACCGCCACCCCGACCCGATGGACCTGCCGGAGGACACCGAGGCCACCTTCGACACCTACCGGCGGCTGCGCGTGCTCTACGAGCTCAGCAAGGGCGCCACAATGTCGCGGGAGGACCTGCGCGCGGCGATGGACTCGGTCGGCGAGCGCGACGACCCGGCCAAGCCGTGGCGGACGACCTGGACCACGATCTTCGACCCCGCCGACAGGACGCTGTCCACCCGGTTCTTCCTGGGCGACAACCGCTACACCGAGGAGCTGGTGTTCTCCGCCGAGCGCCCGTGAAACACGCGCCGGTCCCAGGCCCGGACGGGTCGGGACCGGCATCTGCGGATTCAACCGCCGGCTCTGAGCGCCAGCGCCTCCCTATATGACCCATATGTCCGGATTGGGATTGATGAAACTACGTGCGCAGGCGCCGGGTGGCCAGGCCGGCCACCCTGACCGCACCGGCGGGCGAGAGCCTGGCTCCGCGCCAGGCCACGCGGCCCGAGGCGGGGGCCACGATCATGGCCTGGTTGCGGGCCACGCCGCGCAGGATGTCGGCGGCCAGCCGGTCGACCGAGTACAGCCGGCCGGTGCTCTTGATCGCGGACTCGCGGGCGTGCGCGGCCAGCTCGGTCGGCGGCAGGCCGGGGTTGGCGTGGTCGAGCAGCGGCGTGTCGGTGAAGCCCGGGCAGACCACGCTCACCCGGACGCCGCGGCCCGCGGCCTCGGCCCGCAGCGCCAGCGACAGGCCGACCACGGCGTGCTTGGTCGTGGTGTAGGGCAGCATGAGCGGCGCGGGGACCAGCCCGGCCAGCGAGGCGGTGTTGACGATGTGGCCGGAGCCTTGCTCCAGCATGATCGGGTAGGCCGCGTGGACGCCGTGCACGACGCCGCGCAGGTTCACGTCGATCGCGCGGTTCCAGTGGTCGAGCGTGAGCTCGTCGGTGAAGCCGCCGACCGCGATGCCCGCGTTGTTGAACACGAAGTCCAGGCGGCCGTGCGCGTCGCGGACGCTCCCGAGCACGGCCGCCACCGCGGCCGCGTCGGTGACGTCCAGCGGCGCGAACTCCAGCCCGAACTCCTTGGCCGTGCGGTCCCCCGCCGCCTCGTCGAGGTCGGCGATCGTCACCGCCACGCCCTTGGCCGCCAGCTCCCTGGCGACGGCCCGCCCGATCCCGGACGCGCCTCCGGTCACCACCGCGGTTTTCAAATCCCCATCGCCTTCCAGATGCGGCGGGTCAGCGGGTTCATCAGGCCGACCTGCTCGCACAGCTCACGGGTCTTGCCCACCGAGTCGCGGATCTCCTGCTTGGCCGCCGCGTTGTGCAGGTACACCTCCGCCACCACGTTGCGCGGAATCTTGAAGCGGCTGATCATCGGCCCCGGCGGGGCCAGCATGATCCTGGCCATGATCCCCAGGATGATCGGCGAGATGATCCCCAGCATCAGCCGGCGGTAGCGGGGCATCCGCGGCACCCGGTTGCGCAGGTAGTGCCGGGCGAAGGAGATGTGCCTGGCCTCCTCCGCGATGTGGATGCGCATGATCGTCTCTTCCAGCGGATGGTGGACCTGGCCGTCCTTGAGCACCTTGCGCTGGACGTGGTCGATCGGGTCCTCGCCGCCGAGCACGAACACGAAGAACAGCTCGGTGGAGATGAGCGGGATCCAGGGCGCCACCTGCGCGATGACCGACAGCGGTCCCGGCATGCCGCGCACGGGCATCTTCGTGCGGTTGACGAACTCCTGGAACATCATCCCGTGATGTCCCTCTTCGATGGTCTCGTGGTAGACGTAGCGGAACTCGGGCGAGCCGTTGGGCAGCCGGTAGGCGTAGTTGAGCAGACCGCGCTTGAGCAGGTTCTCGAACTGCAGCCCGATCTTCATGGCGGTCGCCACGCGGAACAGCCCGATCCTGGCCCGCGTCTCCGGGGAGCGGCTGCGGTACCACGGATGGCCGCCCAGCCTGTCGACCTCCGGCAGCTCCCAGCGCGAGTCCGCCGGGTCGACCAGGAACTCCGGGTCGTCCCACGGGATGTCCTTGTAGGGCTCCCAGTGCTTGTCGACCGAGGCCTTGGACAGGCGGTGGATGACGGCCTCGTAGGCGCTCCGGTCGGCGACCGTCTCGTCGCGCTCCCTGGCGGCTGTAGAGCTCGGTGCGGATGCCATCGCATGCACTCCTCTCCTCGCCAGGTAATTGTACGGAGCATCCAATAGCTGTGGAAGAGTGACCGCGCTCACAGCTGTTCCACCGTCAGGCCCAGCTCCGCCGCGGCAGCCGTACGGACCAGTTCGGTGACTCGGCGGCGGGTGAGGACCCTGGCGTGCACGTTGACCTGGATGGCCAGCCCGTCGCAGAGCGCGAACAGCCGCCAGGTGGCGGCGTCGGGATCCGGGCAGGCGAAGACGCCGGAGGCCACGCCGTCCTCGATGATGCCGCGCAGCACCGAGCGGCCCTGCAGGTCCAGCCGGCGCGAGGTCTCCTCCAGATCGGGAGTGCGCATGGACTCGGCCCACGCGTCGATCCACAGCCGCCAGCCGTCCGGGCCGGCGCTGGGCGAGCAACGCTTGAGGAAGGTGCGCAGCCGGTCCAGCGGCGGCCTGGTCGAGCGCTCGATCTCGGCGAGCACGTCGAGGTGCTGCCTGGCCGCGTAGGCGAAGGCCTGGGCGAACAGCCGCTCCTTGGTGTCGAAGTGATAGAACAGCAGCGCCTGACTGACTCCCGCGGCCTTGGCGATGTCCTGCGCCCTGGTACGCCCGAATCCCAGCTCCGCGATCACCTCGCAGGCCGCCTTCAACAAGTCCTCACGCCTTAATCGGCCGAATCCCCGCGTCACAGCGGGCCACTCTAACTTCCGCTGATCGGTAGATGAAGGACGAAACGGGCGCCGACCTCGGAATCTTCGATCGTGAGCGTCCCGCCGTGCGCCCTGGCCACCTCGCGGGCGATGGGCAGGCCCAGCCCGGTGCCGCCGGCGTCCCTGCTGCGCGAGGCGTCCAGCCTGGTGAAGCGCCTGAAGACCAGCTCGCGCAGGTCGGGCGAGATGCCCGCGCCGTCGTCCTGGACCTCCAGTACGGCCAGCCCGTCCCCCCGGGCGACGGTCACGGTGATCGTCTCCTCGGCATGGCGCTCGGCGTTGTCGAGCAGGTTCGTCAGCAGCCGGGCCAGCCGCAGCCGGTCGCCCCTGACCGTCACCCCCGGCGCCAGGCTCAGGTTGACCTGCTTGCCGCGCGGCCGTCTGGCCAGTTCCTCCTCCACCAGGACCGCGAGGTCGAGCGGCTCGTTCCTGCCCGGCGAGCCCGCGTCGAGGCGGGCCAGGGTCAGCAGGTCGGTGACGATGGCCTGCAGCCGGTCCAGGCTCGTCAGCAGCGCCTGGCCGGTGCCCTGCCAGTCGGCGTCCTCCGGGTGCATCAGCGCGTCCTCGACCTGGGCGCGCATGGCGGTGATCGGGCTGCGCAGGTCGTGCGAGGCGTCGGAGGCGAAGCGCCGCTGCTGCTCGACCGCGCCCTCGAGGCGGTCGAGCGTCTCGTTGATGGTACTGGCCAGGTCGTCCAGCTCGTCCTGGTGCGCCGTGGGCGGGACCCGGCGGCCCAGGTCGGTCTCGGTGATCTCGGCCAGCTCGTCCTTTATCGTCTTGACGGGTTCGAGCGCCTTGCGGACCACCATCCAGCACACGGCGGCGACGAGCGCGGACATGAGGACGCTGCCGGCCAGGACGCCCACGACGTAGCGGATGCTGATGTACCACGGGATCTCGGGCACGTAGGTGTAGACCATCCAGAAGCCGGACCCCACGGCCACCCGGTATCCGACGACGATCAGGCAATCGCCGCCGATGCACACCCGGCCGTCGATCCGGCCGTCGGTGCCCTGGGGCTGGATGCTGGTCAGCGGCGGCTTCCCGAGCATGCGCGCGCTGGCCTGCCGTACCACTCCCTTGTCGTCGACCACCTGGACGCGGTCGACCTCCTCGGTCGCGACGACCGGCTTGAGGTTGTCGGGGGCGTACCGCTCGACGCCGTAGGCGACGCGCCGGCCGGCCGTGGCGGCCTGGTCGGTCACGTAGGAGGTGGCCAGCGCGTGCACCAGCGGCGTCACCACCAGCGCGATGAGCAGGAACCCGGCCAGCGTGGTGAGCAGCGTGACCACCGTGAGTCTGCGCCTGACCGACCACCGGGTGAACACCGCTCATCCCGCCCTCATCGGCAGCCGCAGGACGAAGCGGGCGCCTGTGTCGGAGTCCTCGATGGCCAGGCTGCCGCCGTGCGCGTTGGCCACCTCGCGGGCGATGGGCAGGCCCAGCCCGGTGCCACCGGCGTCGCGGTTGCGCGAGGCGTCCAGGCGGGCGAAGCGCTGGAAGACGACCTCGCGGTGCTCGGGCGCGATGCCCGCGCCGTCGTCGTTGACCTCCACCACGGCATGGCCGTCCCGCTTGGCGACCGAGACGGTGATGGTGTCCTCGGCGTGGCGTTCGGCGTTGTCGAGCAGGTTCGTCAGCAGGCGGGCCAGGCGCAGCCGGTCGCCCTCCACGACCACGTCGTGCTGGAGCCGGGCGACCACCCTCTTCGAGCGCTGCCGGTCCGTCTCGGCGCTGACCAGCTCGCCCAGATCGACGGGCTCGCGCCGGCCGGGGGCACCGGCGTCCAGGCGGGCCAGCGTCAGCAGGTCGGTGACGATGGCCTGCAGCCGGTCCAGGCTGTCCAGCAGGGCGTGTCCCGTCACCTGCCAGTCGGCATCCTGCGGGTGCAGCATCACGCCCTCGACCTGGGCGCGCATGGCGGTGATCGGACTGCGCAGGTCGTGCGAGGCGTCGGAGGCGAAGCGCCGCTGCTGCTCGACCGCGCTCTCCAGCCGGTCCAGCGTCTGGTTGGCGGTCAGCGCGAGCGCGCGCAGCTCGTCGGCGTTGTCCGGCACCGGGACCCGCTGACCCAGGTCCGTGGCGGTGATGTCGTCCAGCTTGGCCCTGATCGCGGCCACCGGGGCGAGCGTCCTGGCCACGACGCGAGAGGTGACGAACCCGGTCAGGATCACCGCCGCCAGCGACACCCCGACCAGGAAGGCGACCACCCGGGGGCCGACGTACCACGGCGGCATCGGCCCGGCGGCGTAGACGAGCCAGTCGCCGTCCGTCTCGTAGATGCGGAAGATCACCATGATCACGCACTGCTCGGGGAAGGCCGGCAGGTCGCACATCACCTGGGTGCGGTTGGCGTTGTCGGCGTCGGGGACGACGGTGGTGATGGGCGGGTTGCCCTTCAGCTCGGGTGAGGAGGCCACCACCCTGCGGCCGGCGTTCAGCACCTGGATGCCTTCCAGGGTGGTCGGGATGACCGTCGGCAGGGCTCCCCGCTTGACCTGGTGGACCACCTTGAGCGCCGCGGTCAGCACCTCGTTGGTGCGGATGTCCACGGCCGTGTTGTGCAGGCCGTACAGCACGAGACAGCTTCCGGCCACGCACAGCAACGCCATGGCTACGCCGGCGAACGCCGTCAGCCGTGCGCGTACCGATCCCCCGAACCCTGCGATCACGCCTCCCCCCGGTGATCAGGTGATCACATTAGGTCCCCCTAGCCCTAATTAAAGGAGATTCAGTGATAAATCCAGACAAAACGCTCCAGATCAATGCTCTATGCGTTCAGCTTTCCCCTGACTAGAGTAAGTGAGCACTGATGCCAAGGAGTCGACGTGAACCTTGATGAGTATCGGCGTGCCGCACGGGCCTGGCTGCTCGAGAACACTCCTACCGAGGACCCTCCCGAGGGCGAGGCCGTCGCCCGTGCCAAGCGGTTCATGGCCAGGCTTCACGACGCCGGATACTCCGGCATCACCTGGCCGGAGCAATGGGGAGGTCAGGGGCTCACCCAGGCGGAGGAGCGCGCCTTCGCCGCCGAGGCGCGGGCCTTCTCGCTGCCGACCTACATCTTCTCGATCGGGCTCGGCATGACCGGGCCGACGATCCTGGACCGGGGCGACGACGAGCAGCGGGCCCGCTGGCTGCGGCCGCTGCTGCGCGGCGAGGAGATCTGGTGCCAGCTGTTCTCCGAGCCGGGCGCGGGCAGCGACGTGGCCAGCCTGCAGACCAAGGCGGTGCGTGACGGCGACCACTGGGTCGTCAACGGGCAGAAGGTGTGGACCACCAACGCCCAGTACGCCGACTGGGGCCTGCTGCTGGCCCGCACCGACGTGGACGTGCCCAAGCACAAGGGCCTGACCATGTTCGTGATCGACATGCGCCGGCCGGGCGTGACGGTCAAACCGCTGAAGGACATGAGCGGCAGGTCCGGCTTCAACGAGATCTTCTTCGACGACGCCGTCATCCCCGACACCGACCGGGTGGGCGAGGTCAACGACGGCTGGGGCGTCGCGGTCACGACGCTGCTGCACGAGCGGCTGTCGATCTCCGCGGGCGTGGGCATGAGCGGCCAGCGCGACAACCCGACCTCGCTGGAGGCACTGCGCGAGGTGGTCGACACCAGCGATCCGCTGGTCCGCGACGAGCTGGTCGAGCTGCACATCCGCTCGCGCGCGCTGGCCCTGTTCAACCAGCGCCTGGCTCAGGAGACCAGGGCGGGCGTCTTCCCCGGGGCCAGGGGCAGCGCGGCCAAGCTGCTGCTGGCCGAGCTGACGCTCTTCCAGGCGGACCTGGCCACCCGGCTGGTCGGGCCCGAGTCGGTGGTCGACGGCAACCCGCTGGGGTTCGCGGTGTCGCTGGCGCCGGCGATGGCGCTGGGCGGCGGCACCAACGAGATCATGCGCAACATCGTGGGCGAGCGCGTGCTGGGCCTGCCGCCGGGACCGCGCGTGGACAAGACCGTGCCGTTCAAGGAGCTGAAGGTGGGGACGCAAGAGGGGCTCGGTGGGGTGGGATGAGCAACGTGAAACTGGTACTCAGCCAGGAGCAGCAGGAGCTGCGCGGCGCGGTCAGGTCCTTCCTCGCCTCCGCCTCGCCCGCCGCCAAGGCCCGCGACGGGTACGACCCGGCCGTCTACGCGCGCCTCAACGGCGAGCTCGGTCTGTCCGGCCTGATCATCCCCGAGGAGTACGGCGGGGCAGGCGCGGGATTCGCCGAGCTGGCGGTCGCGCTGGAGGAGACCGGCGCCGTGCTGCTGCCAGGCCCCTTCCTGGCGACGGTGTTCGCGACGATCGCGCTGGCCGCCACCCCCGACAAGGAGCTGCTCACCGGCATCGCCGAGGGCAGGATCGCGGCCACGCTGTCGGAGACCGAGGTGAGGCTGACCGACGGGAAGGCGTCAGGCGAGCTGCCCCGGGTGCTGTCCGGCATGGAGGCCGACGTCCTGGTGATGCCCGCCCGCGACGGGGACGGCGTCGTCATGGCGGCCGTCGAGCTGTCCGGGACCGGTGTGAGCAGGCGGGCGCTGGAGGCGCTCGACCTGACGCGCGGCCAGGCCGCGGTGACACTCGACGGCGCCCCCGCCCGCGTCCTGGGCCAGCGGCCGGCGGGCGGCATCCTCGAGCGGCTGGCCGTCGTGCTGGCGGCCGAGCAGCTGGGCGTGATGCGGGCCGCGTTGGACGCGATCGTGGCCTACGCGAAGATCCGGGTGGCGTTCGGCCGGTTCATCGGCTCCTACCAGGGTGTCAAGCACAAGCTCGCCGACATGCACGCCAAGCTGGAGCAGGCCGAGTCGATCGTGCGCTACGCGGCGTGGACGGCCGACGAGTCACCGGACGACCTGCCGGAGGCGGCCATGCTCGCGCAGGCCTTCGTCGGCCGGGCCTGCTTCGAGGTGGCCCGCGACCACCTGCTGCTGCACGGCGGCATCGGCTTCACCTGGGAGCACGACGCGCACCTGTACTACAAGCGGGCCAAGAGCGACGAGGTGCTGCTCGGCCCGCCCAGGATGTACCGAGCCCGCCTCGCGGAACTGCTGGAGCTGTGATGGACATCAGCCAGTTGCCCGGTTTCTACGCCATCGCCGAGGCGGACCCCGGCCGACCCGCCGTGATCGACACCGACGGGACCCTGACGTCGTACGGCGAGCTGCTGGCTCTGGTGAACCAGGTCTCCCACGGTCTGCGGGCCCGCGGGCTCGGCAAGGGCGACGTGGTGGCCGGAGTCCTGCCGAACGGCGTCGACGCGGTCGTCATGCTGATGGCCACCGGGCAGATCGGCCTGTACTACGTGCCGATCAACTGGCACCTGACCGACCCGGAGATCGCCTACATCCTGGGCGACTGCGACGCGAAGGTCGTGGTGGCGGCCGAAGCCTATGCCGAGAAGACCATAAATCCTGACATCGGGATATCTGGGCTCGCCGAGGGGCAGCCCGCCACGGCGCCCGAGGACCGGTCGGCGGGGGCGGTCATGTGGTACACCTCGGGCACCACCGGGTTCCCCAAGGGCGTGCAGCGGCCGCTGCCCGACGTGCCGCCGGAGCAGCTGGTGCCGGTCTACACGTGGTTCCTGGGCGAGGTGTGCGACCTGAGTCCGGGCGACGGGGTGCACCTGGTGACCTCGCCGATGTACCACTCCTCGCCGTGCGCGCACACCCAGTTCGCGCTGCACCTCGGGCACACCGTGGTGATCACCCCGCGGTTCGAGCCGGTCAACATCCTGGAGCTGGTCGAGCGCCACCGGGTGACCAACGCGATGATGGTGCCGACCATGTTCCACCGGATGCTGCAGCTGCCGCAGGAGGTCAAGGACCGCTACGACGTCTCCTCGCTGCGGCAGGTCGTCCACACCGGCGCCGCCTGCCCGGTCGCGGTCAAGCAGGGGATCATGGACTGGTGGGGGCCGGTGCTCTACGAGTACTACGGCTCGACCGAGTCCACGATCGCGTTCGCGGTCAAGCCGCAGGAGTGGCTGGCCCGCCCGGGCACCGTCGGCAGGCCCGCGCCCGCGTTCGAGGCGTGCATCCTCGACGAGAACGGGACGGAGCTGCCACCCGGCGAGCCGGGCATGATCTACGTGCGGTCGGCGACGGTGAAGTTCGAGTACCGCAAGGACCCGGCCAAGACCGCGGCCAGCAGGCGGGGCGACTGGTACGCGCCGGGCGACATCGGCTACATGGACAAGGACGGCTACCTGTTCCTGTGCGACCGGCGGACCGACCTGATCGTGTCGGGCGGGGTCAACATCTACCCGGCCGAGATCGAGGCCGCCCTCCTCGAGCACCCGGCCGTCGCCGACGTGGCGGTGATCGGGGTGCCGGACGAGGAGTGGGGACACAAGGTGGTCGCCCTGGTCCAGGTCGCCGACGGCTACACCGCCGGGGACGCGCTGACGGCCGAGCTGCTTGAGCACTGCGTGCCGCGGATCGCCCGGTTCAAGCATCCCAGGGTGATCGAGTACCGCGACTCGCTGCCCCGCACGCCCACAGGGAAGCTGTCGCGCAGCAAGGTCAGGGAGGAGTACCTGGCCCGGCTGTGACCAGCGCGATCGCGGCCTGCCTGGTGAGCGCGGCGCCGCGTTCGTAGTCCTGGCCGTGGCGGGCGGCCCGCAGGACCAGCTCGTCGACACCGCCGCGCTCGTCCACGCCGCGCAGCGCGGTCGCGACGCCGAGCAGGTAGGCGGCGCCGGCGGGGTCCCGCTCCAGGGCCGCCGACAGGCGCACCGCCGTCGCCAGCGCGGACAGGTCCTGCCCGGCCAGCGCGATCGCGCTCGTCACCCGCTCATGCGCGCCTGCCGTGTCCTCGTCGAGCAGGGCCGCCACCGCTTCCATGCACGCGATGCGTGCCCGCACCCACGACTGGCCTGAGACCGCCGCCGCGGCGCCGGCCTGGTCGCGGAAGGCCGCCCGGTCGCCCGACCTGAGCATGGCCTCGGCCACGGCCAGGTGGACGACGGCGAAGTCTGCGTTCGGATGCATCCGTTCCAGCCCCGCCAGCGCCGAGCTCGCCAGGGCCCGCGCCCTGTCGAGCTCGCCCAGCCGCGCGTGCGCGACCGCGAGCTCCGCCTCGATGCTGGTCACGTCGGGGGGCACACCCAGCTCGGCCGCCAGCCGCTGCGCCCGCGTCAGGGCAGGGACCGCCGCGTCCGTCTCGCCCCGCAGCACGTAGTGGTAGGCCAGCATCCGCAGCGTCACGGACATGGCCCAGCGCTCACCGAGCGGCTCCAGGATCTCGCGTGCCTCCCGCAGCAGCGCGAAGGCTTCGGCGACCGAGCCCTCGCCCTCCACCTCGAGCGCCAGGAAGCACAGCGTCAGCGCCCGCTCCCACCCGGTCAGCCGCGGCAGCCTGCTCTCGGCGGTCGCCCTGTCCTGCAGCAGCACCGGCGCCACGAGTAGCACGAACGCCCCGCCATCAGGGATGGGCGCGGGCTCGCCGTCCCGCCCGAGCTCCAGACCGCGGGCCGCGCTGCGCAGCACCTGCCGTACGGCGTGCAGTTCGCCCGGCAGCTCGCCAGGAAGGTCCAGCACGTTGCGCGACCAGTGGATGCCCTCGGTGTACCTGCCCTGCAGGCGCCAGAACCACCACAGTCCGGCCGCCAGCCGCACCCCCAGCTCGGCCTCCCCCGCGTCGGCCGCGTAGCGCAGCGCCGCCAGTAGGTTGTCGTGTTCGGCCTGCAGCCGGTCGAGCCAGTGGAGCTGCCCGGGGCCGCGCAGCTCGGAGTCGGCCTGCTCGGTCAGGCGCAGGAAGTGCCGCGCGTGCTCGCCGCGGACCTCCAGGTCGCGACCCGACTCGGCCAGCCTGGCCATGCCGTAGGCGCGCACGGTCTCCTGCATGCGGTAGCGCTCGCCGGACAGTTCGACCAGCGACTTGTCCACCAGGCCCGCGAGGGTGTCCACGGCGGGGAACAGATCGAGCGTCGCGCCGCCGGGCAGCGCCGCCAGCCGCATCGCCAGGTCGCGCTCGGGCTCCGACAGCGGCTCCCAGCTCCAGTCGACGACGGCCTCCAGCGTGCGGTGCTGCGGCAGTGCCGTACGGCTGCCGCCGCTGAGCAGGCGGAAGCGGTCGTCGAGGCGGGCAGCGATCTGCTCGGCGGTCAGCGCGCGCATCCGCGCGGCGGCCAGCTCGATCGCCAGCGGCATCCCGTCCAGCCGGCGGCAGATCTCGGCGACGGTCCTGGCGTTCGTCTCGTCCAGCGCGAACCCGGGCCGCAGCGCGACGGCCCTGTCGGCGAACAGCCGCGCCGCCGCGGCCTCCTCCAGCGCCGGGATCGGGTACAGGCTCTCCCCCGGGATGGCCAGCGACTCGCGGCTGGTGGCCAGGATGCGCAGGTCGGGGCAGGCGCCCAGGAGCCGGTCGGCCAGCGCGGCGGCGGCCTCCACGACGTGCTCGCAGTTGTCCAGTATCACCAGCGCGCGCTTGCCGGCCAGGGCCTCCGCCACGCTCCCCGTCGCGTCGGACTCCAGCCACCCGTTGTCGCGCGCCCCGATCGCGGCCAGTACGGCGTGCGGCACGTCCCCCGCCTCGGCCACGGCCGCCAGCTCCACCAGCCACACCCCGTCCGGGGCCTGGGCGTCGGCGGAGTCTGAGAGGTGGGCGGCCGTCTCGACGGCCAGGCGGGTCTTGCCGGCGCCGCCGGGGCCGACGACCGTGACCAGGCGGGAGGCCCGCAGGGCGGTGGCGAGCTGGCCGAGCTCCCGCTGCCGGCCGACGAACGTGGTGACCTGGGCGCGCAGCCGGCTGGGTGCCTGGCGCCGCTCGTGGCGGAGGATCGCGAGGTGGATCTCCGCCAGCTCGTCCGAGGGGTCGACGCCGAGCTCGTCCGCGAGCGTGCGCCGGGTCCGCTCGTAGGCCTCCAGCGCCTCCGCCTGCCGTCCCGATCGGTACAGCGCCTGGATCAGCAGCCCCTGCAGCCGCTCGCGCAGCGGGTGGGCCGCGGCGAGCTCCCGCAGCTCGGACAGCACCTCGGCGCCCGCGGCGAGCTCGAGGGCGAGCCTGTCCTCCGCGGCCGACAGGCGCAGTTCCGCCAGCCGTACGCCCGCGCCGGCCGGGGAGAGCTGCGCGGGCCCGCGCCACAGCCGCTCCGCCTCCCGCAGCGCCGCGAGCCCGCCCTCGGCCACCAGGCGCTCGAAGCGCACCGCGTCCACGTCGCCGGGGTCGACGGCCAGGCGGTATCCGGCGGGGTGCGACTCGATCGCGGCCGCGCCGACCAGCCGCCGGGCGCGGGAGACCAGTGACTGCAGGGCGTTGCCGCTGCCGGCGGGCGGCTCCTCGCCCCAGACGGCCTCGATGAGGGCCTCCACCGGGACGACCCTGCCGGGGTCGAGGGCGAGCCTGGTCAGCAGCGCACGGAGCCTGGCACCTGGGATGTCGATGGGCTCGCCGTCGTCGTCGCGCATCTCGAAGGGGCCAAGCAGCAGGACTCGCACGGCCCCAAGCTTGCCAGCTCACGGACGGAAGTACGCCCGGGCGTTCACGGGACCGACTTGATGCGCCAGACCAGGCCCGCGCCCAGCAGCGCGAGCGCGGTGGCGGTCAGGAACAGGACCGGGTAGCCGCCCAGCCCGGCCACGATCGGGCCCGCGATGACCGGCGCGATGACCTGCGGCCCCGAGTTGGCGATGTTGATGATCCCCAGGTCCTTGGCGCGGCCTTCCGCCGTGGGCAGGACCTGCGTGACCAGCGCGTTGTCGACCGCGTTGTAGACGCCGAAGCCCACGCCCAGCACGGCCGCCGCGACCATCGCGACCGGCCACAGCGGCCAGAACGCCAGCATCACTGTCGGCACCGTGGAGATGATCCCCGACACCGTGACCAGCAGCTTGCGGCGCCCGATCCGGTCGGAGACCACCCCGCCCACCACAGTCGTGAGCACGACGCACACCGTGTAGATCAGGATCAGGATGAGCAGCCCGTCGCTGGCCTTCTGGCCGGGGAACAGCCGCTCGTACCCGACCGCGTCGGTCAGGAAGTACAGCAGGTAGAGCGTCGCCATGGAGTTGCCCAGCTGCATGAGGAAGCGGGTGATCCAGGCCCAGAAGAAGTCGGGGTGCCGGCGCGGGCTGATCCAGAAGGAGGCCAGCCTGAACGGCGGGCGCTCCGTGAGCCGGGGATCGGGGGTGGTCAGGATGAACGGCAGCACGCACAGCGGGATCACCACCGCGAGCAGCAGGTACCCGGACCTGGTGGTGGTCGCGACCATGGTCACCAGCACGACCGCGAGGACCACCCCGACCGCCTGCGGGACGCCGATCCATCCCGACACCTCACCCCGCTGGCTGACCGGCACGTGGTCGGGCACCCCCGCGGTGAGCGCGGCCTGCATCGCGTTGAGCGCCGCCTGCGCCAGGCACCAGCCCACCGCGATCCCGACGACCGTGCTCTGGAAGGCCAGGAACGCCAGCGCCGCCCCGCCGGTCAGCGCCCCGGCCAGCGTCCACGGGTGGCGGCGTCCCCACCGGCCGACCGTGCGGTCCGACAGCGCGCCCACGATGGGGTTGCCCAGCATCGCCACCAGCGCGCCGACGCCGGTGACCCAGGCCAGCGCGCCCTCCTTGCCCGCGGGCGCGACGGCGGCGACCTGCTCGGGTAACAGCACCTGCAGCGGCCCTAAGTAGCCGAGGAAGAGTGCCAGGTTCCCGAGCGAGATCGCGGAGATCCACCACGGCCCGACCCGGCGAACCGGTTCGGCGAGAGCGTTACTGGTCATCCGAGCCCGCCTCATGATCAGTTGTTGCGGGGATGCTACGCCTCTCCCCCGCCGTCAGGAAGGCCCACCTGATCGTCAGGGAGATCAGGTATAGGCCATCATCGTGACATGTCATCCTTCGAGATCCGTCCCGCGTCGCCCGCCGACTCCCAGGGGATCGAGGACGTGCGGATCACCACGTGGAAGACGGCCTACCGGGGCGTCATGCCCGACTCCCTTCTCGACGAGCTGTCCGTCTCCCCCGAGATGGTGAGCCGCCGCTCCGCGCTGCTCACCGACGGCACCAGCGGCTTCGTCGCCGTCCGCGACGGCCGGGTGCGCGGATTCACGCTGTACGGCGAGGCCAGGGACGACGGGCACGACGGCATGGAGATCTACGCCATCTACGTGCTGCCCGAGGAGTTCTCCACCGGGATGGGCCGGACCCTGATGGCCGCGTCGCTGGAGGACCTGCGCGACCAGGAGGTCGGGCTGTGGGTGCTGGCCGACAACCCGCGGGCCAGGCGCTTCTACGAGCGCTGCGGGTTCACGAGGTCGGGGCTGGTGAAGACGGAGTCGGATCCGCCGCTGGAGCAGGTGCACTACCGGCGCGCAGCGAGTACATGAGCGGGATGCGCGGCCTGCCCTCGGGCATCCGATAGCGGCCGCCGTCGCCTTCCATCACGGGGAAACGCGGGAACAGCGTGAAGTCGTGCTCGTGCAGGAACTCGATCCGCAGCCCCGCGGCGGCCACGGCCGAGACCACCTCGCCCAGATGGTGGGTGAACTGCACGCTGACGGTGTGCTCCAGCGGCTGGTCTCCGGTGTAGGTGTACGGAATGTCGTAGATCTCCGGGCCGCGCGCGAAATAGTCGTGCGAGACCACGCTCCCCGTCTCGTCGTCCAGCATGTCCTGGAACGGGTGGAACTCGGCCAGGTACAGGAACCCGCCCGGGTTCAGCAGGGCGGCGACCGTCTCGGCCCAGCGGGTGAGATCGGGCAGCCAGACCAGCGCGCCGATGCCCGTGTACACGATGTCGTAGGTCTCCCCGAGCGCCTCGGCCGCGTCGTAGACGTCGGCGGCGACGAACCTGGCCGGGATGCCGCACTCCTCGGCGATCTTCCTCGCCGACTCGACGGCCCTGTCCGAGAGATCCAGCCCGGTGACCGTGGCGCCGCGCCTGGCCCAGTCGAGGGTGTCGAGGCCGAAGTGGCACTGCAGGTGGACCAGCGACCTGCCGCCGACCTCGCCCACCTCGTCGAGCTCGAACGACCTCAGCGGGCTGGCGCCCGCCTTGAATCCGGCGACGTCGTAGAACTCGCTCTCCAAATGGATGGGCACCCGCCCATTCCAGTTCTGCCGATTAATAGCCAGATAGTCCGACATTTAATGCTTTATCCCCGTCTGGTCAGCCTGATGGGCAGGTGTTTGAGGCCGTTCTGGAAGTTGGACGTGAGCCGGACGGGCGGGCCGGCCGGCTCGACGTCCCATTCCAGCAGCTCGGTGAAGACGGCCCGCATCTGGACCCTGGCCAGGTGGGCGCCCAGGCAGAAGTGCGGGCCGAACCCGAAGCTGACGTGGTCGTTCGGGGTGCGCGCGATGTCGAACCGGTCGGGGTCGGCGAAGACCTCGGGATCCCGGTTGGCGGAGGCGTGGTAGACGACCACCTTGTCGCCACGCTCGATCTTCTGGCCGCCCAGGGTGAGGTCACGCGTCGCCGTACGCCTGAAGTCCATGACGGGCGGCCAGAAGCGCAGCATCTCCTCCACCGCGGAGTCCAGCAGCTCCGGCTCGGCGCGCAGCCGGGCGTGCTGGTCCGGATGCTCGAGCAGCGTCAGCAGGCCGCCGGGAAGCCCGTTGCGCAGCGTCTCGTTGCCGGCCACGGCGAACAGGAAGAACATGTTCTCGAACTCGGGCCCGGTCAGCTCGCCCATCGCCTCCATGATCGAACCCTTCCGCGGCTCGAGGGCGTGGGCGTAGGCGAACATGTCGGTCAGCGCGGCCTTCGACCGGGGGTTGATTCCCGGGCCCAGCTCCGGTCTCGTCGCGACGGCCAGGCGGCCGGCCGGGCTCAGGCGGCCGGCGTCGGCCGTCGACAGCCCCGCGTAGTCGGCGTCCTGGTAGCCGATCACGCGCGAGGCCCAGTCGTACAGCAGCCGCCTGTCCTCGTCGGGCACGCCCATCACGTGGGCCAGCGTCCAGACGGGCAGTTCGGCGACCACCTCGACGAAGTCGCACTCCCCCTCGCGGAACAGCCCGCGGGCCCTGGCCACGATCGTCTCCTCCAGCGCCCTGACGGCGCGCGGGGTGAACGCGGCCGCCACGATCCTGCGCAGCCTGGAATGCCCGGGCGGGTCCGTGTTGAGCATCATCGCCCGGACGAACTCCAGGTCCTCGGCGGTCTCCGGGTCGCGGATCTGGGTGGCGCCCAGGTGGGAGGAGAAGTCCTCGGTGGCGCGCAGCACGTGCTTGACGTCCCGGTGGCGGAACACGGCCCAGAAGCCCGTCCCCGCCCGCCACGGGCCGACGGCCGGCTCGGGCACCCGGCACACGGGGCTGTCCCGGCGCAGGGTCGCGAACAGCTCGTACGGCACGGCCTTCGCATACGTGGACGGCAGGAACAACGCCTGCGTGTTCTCCATGGGCTCCAGCGTGCATGATGAGCCGGTGACTCCTGAAGAGATCCTCCGCGACAACTTCTCCCCCTGGGTGCTGGACCTCGGCCTCCGGGTGGAATCGGTCGGCTCCCGGGAGGCAGTGCTCCGGCTGCCCTGGTCCGCGTCGCTGGCCAGGGAGGGCGGCGGGCTGTCGGGGCAGGCCATGATGGCCGCTGCCGACACGGCCACGGTCATCGCCATCTCGGCGGCGCGCGGAGGCTACGTCCCCATGACGACGGTGCAGCAGTCGACGACCTTCCAGCGGCCGGTCATCGACACGGACCTGCTCGTCCACGCCCGCATCACCAAGCTCGGGCGCACGCTGGCCTTCTGCGACATCGCGCTCACCCCCGACGGCGCCCCCGACCCCGCCGCCCACGCCACCACCGTCTACGCGCTTCTTTCCTAGAGAGGGCACCGCGGTCCCGCTTGCCCGCCGTACATCCCGTGGTCTCAGGGTGCTCTCAGGTGGGATAAGTAGGGTCGGGGCATGAGACGTGTGGCCGCGCTGGTCGCGGTGCTGGCCCTGGTGGGGATGGGGGCGTGGCTGGTGTGGCCGTCGGGCGGCGACGTCCGCGGGCAGGACCAGAGGATCACGGTCGTCGACGGGCCCCGCGACGACCAGCGGGTCGAGCTGGATGCCACGTTCTTCCCGCCGAAGGGCGGCGGGAAGGCGCCCGCCGTACTGCTGGCCCATGGCTTCGGCGGCAGCAAGCAGAGCGTGCGCGAGCCGGCCGAGCGGCTGGCCGCGGACGGGTACGCGGTGCTGACCTGGTCGGCGCGCGGCTTCGGCAGGTCGACGGGGCAGATCGCGCTGAACTCCCCGGACTACGAGGTCAAGGACGTCAAGCAGCTCATCGACTGGCTGGCCCGGCGCCCCGAGGTGAGCCTGGACAAGGCCGGCGACCCGCGGGTGGGCATCGCGGGCGGCTCCTACGGCGGCGCCATCGCGCTGATGACGGCGGCCGCCGACCCCCGCGTGGACGCGATCGTTCCGCAGATCACCTGGTACGACCTGGCCGACGCGCTGTTCCCCGACGCCTCGGGGCAGGGGCCGGCCAACGGGGTGTTCAAGCGCATGTGGGCGGGCTTCTTCTTCGGCCGCGGCGGCGGCCTCGGCCAGGCGTCCGCGCAGGACCTGCTGGCGCCGCGCGCCACCGTCCCGCTCACCCCCGAGCAGGCCAGGTGCGGCCGCTTCCTGCCGGAGATCTGCGACATGTACCAGCAGGTGGCCAAGACCGGCCGGGCCACGCCCGAGGCGGTGGCGCTGCTGCGCAAGTCCAGCCCCAGCTCGCAGGCGGGCAGGATCAAGGCGCCCACCCTGCTCATCCAGGGCCAGCGCGACTCGCTGTTCCCGATCGCGCAGGCCGACGCCAACGCCAGGGCTCTGGCCCCTGGCACCCCGGTGAGCGTCGCCTGGTTCGACGGGGGCCACGACGGCGGCACCGGCGAGCCCGACTGGCTCTACGACCAGACCACCGCCTGGTTCGCCCGCTACCTGAAGAACGCCCCGCAGGCGACGGCCGCGAAGTTCACGGTCACCAGGGACGGCGGGCGCGATCCTGGCACCCGCCAGCGCATCCTGCTGCACCCGGAGACCGGCGCGTACCCCGGCATCGAGGGCACCGCCACCACCGCCGTCACCTTGACCGGCCCCGAGCAGAACGTGGTGAACCCGCCCGGCGGCGCCCCCGCCGCGATCTCCACCGTGCCCGGCGTCGGCGGCCTGGTCGCCGGCGCGACCGCGGCCGGCCCGAGCGTGGCGCTGGACATGCCCGGGCAGAACGCCTCGTTCGAGTCCGCGCCGCTGAAGGCTCCGCTGCAGCTCACCGGCGGCCCCGGCGTCAAGCTGAGGGTGTACGGCACGGGCGAGGCGACCCTGTTCGCCAAGCTCTACGACGTGGCCGACGCGCTACAACCGCCCACGCTGCCCGCCGGCCTGGTGGCGCCGTTCAGGGTGAAGATCCCGCAGGGCGCGCAGTTCGCCGACGTGACGGTGCGGCTGCCGGTGGTGGACCACACCTTCCCGCTCGGGCACCGGCTGCGGCTCACGGTGGCCACGACCGACATGGGGTACGCCACCCCGGCGGAGCCCGCCTCGTACCGTGTGGGGCTGGCCTCGCCGGCGCTCGCCGTACCGACCGTGGCGGCCATGGAGGCGCCCGCGGCCGGACTGGCCTGGTGGGTGTGGGCGATGCCGCTGGTGGCGATCGCGGTCGCGGCCGGGATCCTGGTCACCGGCCGGACCAGGAAGGCCGATCCCGTGCCAGGGAGCACGCTGGTGCCGCTGGAGATCGCCGGGCTGACCAAGGCCTACCGCAACGGTGAGAAGGCCGTGGACGACGTGTCGTTCCGGGTCGAGCAGGGCCAGGTCCTCGGCCTGCTGGGGCCGAACGGCGCGGGCAAGACGACCACGATGCGGATGATGATGGGCCTCATCCACCCCGACGCGGGCGAGATCCGGATCTTCGGCCAGAAGGTC
Source organism: Nonomuraea sp. NPDC050536 (assembly GCF_044457685.1). Lineage (NCBI taxonomy): Bacteria > Bacillati > Actinomycetota > Actinomycetes > Streptosporangiales > Streptosporangiaceae > Nonomuraea > Nonomuraea sp. NPDC050536. The sequence goes on along the minus strand of NZ_JBITHD010000001.1, from coordinate 536,221 downwards.
ACGCCCGGGGCGCCGGTGTTGTCCAGGCTCGGGTCGTTCGTGGAGGGACCCGGGTTCCTGCCGCACCTGTCCGGCAGGGAGAACCTGGAGCTGTACTGGGCCGCGACCGGCCGGCCGCTCGACGAGGCGTACCTGGACGAGGCACTGGAGATCGCGGGACTCGGCAAGGCGCTGGAGCGTGCCGTACGCACCTACTCGCAGGGCATGCGGCAGCGCCTGGCGATCGCGCAGGCCATGCTCGGCCTGCCCGACCTGCTCGTGCTCGACGAGCCCACCAACGGGCTCGACCCGCCCCAGATCAGGGAGATGCGCGAGGTGCTCAAGCGGTACGCCCGCGACGGCCGCACCGTGATCGTCTCCAGCCACCTGCTGGCCGAGGTCGAGCAGACCTGCAGCCACGTGGTCGTCATGCACAGAGGCCGGCTGGTCTCCGAGGGCCCGGTCTCCAGGCTGCTCGCCTCGTCGAACGGCCACGGGCCACGCCTCGAGGACGTCTTCCTCGACCTGATCGGAGAGCAGTCATGACGTACGTGGCGAGCCGTACCTTGCCGCTGCGGGTGGAGATCGTCAGGCAGTTCAAGCGGCGCAGGACGCTGGTGATGTTCGGGCTGCTGCTCCTGCTGCCGTGGATCCTGGTGGTGGCCTTCCAGTTCGGGCCGCAGTCCAGCGGGCAGCAGCGGGCCCTGCGGCTGTCGGACCTGGCGACCGCGGGCGGGCTGAACTTCGCGGCGTTCACACTGTCGGTGTCGGCCACCTTCCTGCTGGTCGTGGCCGTGGCGCTGTTCTGCGGCGACACGGTGGCCAGCGAGGCGAACTGGTCGTCGCTGCGCTACCTGCTGGCGGCGCCGGTGCCGCGCGACCGGCTGCTGCGGCAGAAGCTGATCGTGGCGCTCGGGTACGCGGCGGCGGCCGTGATCAGCGTGCCGCTGATGGCGCTGCTGGCGGGCACGGTCGCCTTCGGCTGGCACGACATCCAGGTGCCGGGCACCGGCGAGCTGATCCCGGCGCTGGACGTGCTGCCCAGGTTCGCCATCGTGATCGGCTACGCGCTGGTCAGCCAGCTGGTCGTGGCGGGGCTGGCGTTCCTGATCTCCACGCTGACCGACTCGCCGCTCGGCGCGGTGGGCGGCGCGGTGGGGCTGTGGATCGTCAGCAACATCCTGCAGGCGGTCGAGGCGCTGGGGTCGCTGCGGGAGTTCCTGCCGACGTTCTGGAACACGGCCTGGCTGGACGCGCTGGCGCCGGAGCTCGACTGGAGCGGCATGGCCAAGGGCGCCTCAGTGTCGATCACCTACGCGGCCGTCCTGATCGCGATCGCGTTCCGCCGCTTCCGCCGCAAGGACGTCGTCTCGTAACCGGAAGATCGTTCTTCCCTACGACTGGTCAGTCCCAGTGGGGCGGGCGATTGTCGAGGTAGAAGGCGTCGGAGTCGTCCTCGCGCCAGTCGCCCCAGCCCAGGTCGGTGTCCTCGCTGGTCTGCTCAGGGAGATATTCGCTCACGAAGACATGCTACCGAGGAGAACAAACCTGACTCCGCCGCCCACATGCCAGCAAGGACAGGCGGTTTGGCGCGGGGTACCATGCGAAGGCAGGTGTCGCCTATCCCCCGTGAGGCTGCCCATGGCCACCCCGACAGGCTGGCGGCGAGAAGGCAATCTACCGGCCGAGCTCACCAGCTTCATCGGCCGGACCCGGCTGCTCGCCAACCTGAAGCGCCGTCTGAACGAGTCACGTCTCGTGACGGTCACCGGCATCGGGGGTGTGGGCAAGTCGCGCACCGTCCTTCGCCTGGCCCACCAGGTCCGCTCGCAGTACGAGGACGGCGTGTGGTTCGCCGACCTGGCCCGGCTGCAGGACGCGGGCATGGTCAGGCACACCATCGCCTCCGCGCTCGGCATCGCCGACCAGTCCTCGCGCGCGGAGTCGGAGTCGCTGTCGGAGTGGGTGGGTGAGCGGCAGATGCTGCTCATCATCGACACCTGCGAGCATCTCGTGCAGGGCTGCGCCGAGCTGGTCGAGGAGTTGCTCGAGAGCAACCCCAACCTGAAGGTGCTGGCCACCAGCCGCCAGTCGCTGCACCTGCCCTACGAGCACGTCGTGCCGGTGCCGCCGCTGCAGGTGCCGGGCGACGACCCGGCCGAGGGCCTGTTCACCAACGAGTCGGTGCAGCTGTTCGCGGCGCGGGCCGGCGCCGTGATGCCGGACTTCGTGCTGGACGAGGAGAACATCAGCGCGGTGGCCGAGCTGTGCCGCCGTCTGGACGGCATCCCGCTGGCGATCGAGCTGGCCGCGGTCCGGCTACGGGCGCTGTCGGTGGAGCAGATCCTCGGGCTGCTGACCGACCGGTTCAGCCTGCTGGCCGGCGCCAGCCGTACGGCGCTGCCCAGGCACCAGACGCTGCGCGCGGCCATCGGCTGGAGCCACGAGCTGTGCGAGCCGGCCGAGCGGCTGCTGTGGGCTCGGCTGTCGGTGTTCGCCGGCGACTTCGAGCTGGACGCGGCGCGCTTCGTCTGCGCCGACGAGCGGCTGCCGCAGGAGGACATCACCGACCTGGTCACCGGGCTGGTGGAGAAGTCGATCCTGCTGATCAGGAGCAACCACGCCGGCGTGCGCTACAAGCTGATCGACACGCTGGCCGAGTACGGCGAGGAGTGGCTGGACAAGCTCGGCGAGACCGAGCCGATGCGCCACCGCCACCTGGACTACTACCTGAGCCTGGCCCAGCGAGGCGAGGACGCCTGGTCGGGCCCGCGGCAGATCTACTGGTTCGTGCGCATGCGCCAGGAGCACGACAACGTGCGCGTCGCGCTGGAACACGCGCTGCGCACGCCGGGCAAGACCATGCTCGCGCTGAAGCTGCTGTCGTCGCTGTGGTTCATGTGGATCTGCTGCGGCTTCACCCGCGAGGGCCGCCTGTACCTGGAGCGGGCGCTGCAGGCCAACCCGGGCGTGAGCAAGGAGCGGTGCAAGGCGCTGTGGGTGCTGTCGTACGTGCGCAGCGCCCAGGGCGACAGCGGGGGCGCGCTGGCCGCCTCCGAGCAGTGCAGCACCGAGGCCGTCAGGGTCGGCGACTCCAAGGCGGTGATCCTGGCCTCGAAGATGCAGGGCACGGCCGCTCTCCTGCAGGGCGATCTGCAGAAGGCCAGCGCGCTGCTCGGCGTGGCGATCGAGTTCAACACCGACAACAAGGAGCTCAACCCCGGCCTGCTCCCCGCCATCGTGGAGCTTTCGCTTGTGCTGAACTCCCAGGGTGAGATGTACGAGGCCGAGTCTCTGCTCGCCGACTGTCTCCAAGTGTGCAAGGAGCGCGGCGAGCTGTGGGTCGCCTCCTACGCGAACTGGGCACTGTCCATCGTCTGCCTGGCCACGACCAGAGCGGCCGACGCGCTCCGCAGCGCTCAGGAGGCCCTGCGGATCAAGCGGCACTTCCACGACACCCTCGGCACCCTGCTGGTACTCGAGACGACCGCCCGGATCCTCACTGCCCAGGACCAGATGTCGCTGGCGGCCCGGCTGCTCGGCGCGCTGCACCAGAACTGGAAGAGCGCGGGCCTGCCCATGCTCGGCGCGCCGTTCTTGACGACCGACCACGATCAGGTGGTCAAGGAGTGCAAGAAGTCGCTGGGTGAGCAGGCCTACGACGAGTACTTCGGGGAGGGCACCCGCCTCGACCTCGACGAGGCTTCCGCGAGCGCACTCGGTGAGCTGGACACCATCGAATGATCAAACGGCCTCCGGCCATCGGGTGTCACGCGGCCAGGCGTGCACGTAGCGCGCGCTCCCCAATGAGAAGGCGATGTGGCCGCGCACCCAATGCTCGAGCCCGCGAACGTATCTGCACACCGGCAGCGGGGCCCACTGGTCGACGGCCTCACGCCGCTCCAAGAAAGCCGTGATCGCGTCTTCGTGCATGCGCGAGACCTCTTCCAGCGCTTGCTGCAGGCTGTAGGAGCGGTGCGTGGCGAGAACGGTGACCAGGTTGTGCCGCGCCTTGTCGTTGGAGCGTTCCTTGGCGTAGGAGAGCATGTCGTTGTCCCACCCGATCAGATCGCACGCCAGGTCGGACAGTAACCGCACGTCAGGGTGGTGCCACTCCTCGGCCTCGAGACAGTATCCCCCACCGACGTCGATGAGCGCGAAGCAGGTGTAGGTGGCACCCGTGATGCGGCGCATGGCGATGTAGTCCTCGGGCGTGGGGATCCGGTCCACCTCGCGGTTGGCAGCCTCCCAGATCTGGGCGAACAGGTACTCCTTGACCGTGGTCCGCCACCGATCGACCTGGGCGGAGCTGGCGACCTCCGAGATGCGTCCGAGAATCTCGTGGAGGGTGAGCTCGAAGGCGTTGGACGGATCGGGGCGACCGCGGCCGTCGATGATCTCCAGCAGCGGCGGCAGGGCCTGGGCGACGGCGGAGGCCCGATGCCCCATCAACTCGCTCTCGCAGAACGTGTCGTCGAAGGCGAACAGCCAGTTGTACCAGTCGTTGATCAGCCGCAGGCTGTCGCGCGGCACGAGCGGGTTGGTGCGAGCGGCCAGATAGCCGATCTTCGAGCGCTGGAAATGCTCGATGGCGCCACTTCCGGAGAGCATGTGCGATGCGGCGAGCCAGGCATGGCTCTCGGCGTCGACCTCTGCGGCATGGGTGTTGATCTCGCTGGGGAACGGGCAGGGCAGCGAGGGGATGCGGATGGGTGTGGCTTGCGCGGTTTTTCTAGCCATGCCCTCATGATCGCAACGTTACAGAAACATAGCTATATAGCGCTAATAGCCTCTTTTCTCCCTTCCCCGGCTATACAAACGAGTCCTCAGTCCCGAACATGCGCGCCGCGTCGATCGCGGACGGTGTGCCCTCACGCGGGTCGGCACCCGCCTCCAGCAGCGCGTCGACCACATCGCGCTCCATCTTGAACACCGCGCCCGCCAGCGGCGTCTGGCCCCTGTCGTTGGCCCAGCCCGGATCGGCGCCGAGGCCCGTGAGCATCCGGACGGTCCCGGCGTGGCCGTGGTAGGCCGCCGGCATCAGCAAAGTGTCACCTTTGCCGTTGGTGAGGTCCGCCGGAACTCCCGCCTCCACGTACGCCTTGAGGGTTTCCGTGTCACCCGCTCTGGCCAGGTCGAACATCCTCGTGGCGAACTCTTCGAGCTCCGGGTCCCCGTCCATGCGTCCCGTTCTGCCTCGATAAAGTGCGCTGCACGGAATCGTTCCGGCTCGCCGTAGGTTCAGGAGAAAGTAGCTAAGGGAAAGGCTGTCCAATCGTGTTCGACCCGACGGACCTCTATACGCTCGCCGACGACGCGCCGTCGCTCGCCGAGCCGGTGCTGCTCTACCACTTCGACGGCTTCGTCGACGCGGGCGGCGCCGGGCGGCTCGCGCTCGGCCACCTGCTCGCCGAGCTGGAGCACCGGGTTGTCGCGACCTTTGACGTGGACCGGCTCCTCGACTATCGCTCCCGGCGGCCGATCATGACCTTCGACACCGACCGCTGGGTCGATGTCGAGAGTCCGGAACTCGCGGTCCACGCCACTCAGGACGCGACCGGCACTCCGTTCCTGATCATGTCCGGGCCCGAGCCCGACCGCGAGTGGGAGCTGTTCACCCAGGCCGTGGGCGTCATGGTCGACTACTTCGGGGTGAGCAAGCTGGTCACCGTGCACGGCATCCCGATGGCGGTGCCGCACACGCGGCCGCTCGGCGTCACGATGCACGCCAGCCGCCCCGAGCTGATCAACGCCCAGACCAGCTCGTTCGGCCGCGTCCAGGTGCCCGGCAGCGCGGCCGCCCTGCTGGAGTTCCGTCTGGGCGCGCAGGGCCACGACGCGCTCGGCTACGCCGTCCACGTGCCGCACTACCTGTCGCAGGCGGAGTACCCCACCGCCGCGGTCACGGCGCTGGAGGCCGTCACGCGCGGGACGGGGCTGGTGTTCCCGATGGACACGCTGCGCGACGCCGCCGAGCGCACGCTGGCGGAGATCGAGGAGCAGATCCAGGCCTCCTCCGAGCTGTCGACCGCGATCACCGGGCTCGAGCAGCAGTACGACGCGTTCGCCACGGGCGCCGACCGCGAGAACCTCATGGCCGAGACCATCCCCATGCCCACGGGCGACGAGCTGGCCGCCCAGTTCGAGGCCTTCCTCGCCGACCGGGAGGAAGATCTCTGAGGTACGGCCCCGCCGCGCACTCCCCGGGGAGAGCCCGGGGAGGCGGGAGGCCGGTCACATGCGGGGACCGAGGAAGCAGCCGCCGGAGGCGTCGATGACCTGCCCGGTCACCCAGCGCCCCGCCTCTGAGGCCAGGAAGCCCACCACGTCGGCGACGTCGGCGGGCTGACCGACCCTGGGGATGGCGTTGCCGCTGCCGACCATCTGCTGGACCTGCGGGTTGTCCTGCATCCACGGGTTCATGTCCGTGAGGGTGGGACCGGGCGAGACGGTGTTGACCGTGATGCCGCGCGGGCCGACCACGTTGGCCAGACTCCGCGAGAGCGCCTCCACGGGCGCCTTGCTCATCGAGTAGCCAACCTCGGGCAGCGCGATGCGGGTGGCGCCGGTGGAGACGTTGACGATGCGGCCGCCGTCGTTGAGCAGGGGCAGCACCCGCTGCGTGATGAACAGCGGCGCCTTGGCGTTGACGGCGATCAGCCGGTCGAACACCTCGGGCGTGATCTCGTCGATCGAGGACGGTGTGTTGATCGCCGCGTTGTTCACCAGGACGTCCAGCCGCGCCTGCCCGGTCCACTGCCGCAGCCCGGCCTCCAGCGCGGCGAACAGCGTGTCGATGTCGCCGGGGGCGCCGAGCAGCGCGCGGACGGGGAAGGCGCGCCCGCCCTGCTTCTCGATCAGCGCGATCGTCTCGTGCGCGGCCGCCTCGTTCTCGCCGTAGTGCACGGCCACCAGCGCGCCGTCGGCCGCCAGCCGCTGCGCGATGGCCCGGCCGATCCCCCGCGAGGCACCCGTCACCAGAGCGGTCCTGGTCATGTCCTTCTCCATTCGTCGTGGTCAACGGGATAGAGACTCTCCGGGCCCGCTGACCGCCCGCTGACAACCGGCTGACTACGCTGGGCCGATGGACGACATCAGGGTGGGGCTGGTCGGGTACGGCGTGGCCGGCGCGTACTTCCACGCCCCGCTGATCCACGCCACCCAGGGCCTGCGCCTGGCCGCCGTGGTGACGCGGAACCCGGAGCGGGCCGCCGAGGTGACGGCCAGGTACGCCGCCACCCCGGTCGGGGACGTGGAGGCGCTGGCGGGCGCCTGCGACCTGGTCGTGGTGGCCTCGCCGAACCGGACGCACGTCGCGACCGCGAACTGGGCGCTGAGCCAGGGCCTGCCCGTCGTCGTGGACAAGCCGCTGGCCAGGACCGCCGAGGAGGCGCGGCTACTGGTGCGGACCGCGCGCGAGCGTGGCCTGATGCTGACCGTGTTCCAGAACCGCCGCTGGGACGGCGACTTCCTGACCCTCGCCAAGCTGGTCGAGGCGGGCGCCCTGGGCCAGGTCATCCGCATGGAGTCCCGCTTCGACAGGTGGCGGCCGCAGCCGAAGGGCGGCTGGCGGGAGACGGGCGGGACGGAGGAGATCGCGGGCCTGCTGTACGACCTCGGCAGCCACCTGGTCGACCAGGCGCTACGGCTGTTCGGCCCGGCCGTACGCGTCTACGCCGAGACCGACGTGCGCAGGCAGGGCGTGACAGCGGACGACGACACGTTCGTCGCGCTGACCCACGAGGGCGGCGTCCGCTCGCACCTGTGGGCCGGCGCCCTGGTGGGCCAGCTCGGCCCCCGCTTCCGCGTCCTGGGCACGGAGGCCGCCTACGTCAAGTACGGCCTGGACGTCCAGGAGGGCAGGCTCCGGGCGGGCGTGTCGCCGCTGGAGCCCGATTTCGGCGAGGAGCCGGAGGACCGGTGGGGCCTGCTGGGCACCGACGAGGCCAACCGGAGGGTCCGCACCGAGCCGGGCTCCTACCTCGACTTCTATACCGGCGTCGAGAACGCCCTGCGGCACGGCGGGCCGCCCCCGGTCGACCCGGAGGAGGTGATCCGGGGCCTGGCGGTGCTGGAGGCGGCGCACCTGTCGGCCACGCAGGGCATCGAGGTGCACCTGTCCTAGTCGCGCAGCCTGGCCCGCATGGCGGCGGTGTCCTCGGCGGTCCAGCCGTGGGACTCGAGCCAGGCCATCGGCCCGCCGAACCGCTCCTGGAGCACGTTGAAGAACTGCAGGATGTAGCGCGGCCGCGGCATGTGGTCGTCGGCGGGGCGCGAGTCCAGATCGTCGCGGTAGGTGGTGCTGCCGCGCAGCCGCGCCAGCACCCCTTCGAGCCGCTCGCCGGTGGCCGCGTAGTCCTCGACGATCGCCTCCCTGGTGGCGCCCGCCACCTCGAGCGCGAGCGCCGACAGCACGCCGGTGCGGTCCTTGCCGGCCGCGCAGTGCACGATGGCCGCGCCGTCGTTGAGCGCCATGGCGCGCAGCGCCGCCACGACCGCGTCGGGCCGGTCACGCAGGTAGCCGAAGTAGAACCCGGTCACCCGCAGGTCGTCGTCGAGGCCACGTTCCTGCCAGGGCAGGACCTTCTCCGCGTCGATGCCGTCGGCCTCGACGTCGGTGTGGGTGCCGCCCTCGGCGAACATGCTCAGGTGGTGGTGGGTCACCTCGGACACCCTGGTCAGCGGGCCCGGCCCCTCCAGTGACACCTCGGCGTTGGAGCGCAGGTCCACCACGTGCCTGAGCTTGAGCTCACCGACCAGCAGCGACACGTCGCCGGGGGTGAGCCCCTGAAGATTGTCCGCCCGGAAAATCCGCCCGAAGCGGGTCGCGCCGCCGTCCGTCGTGGGGAGTCCTCCCAGGTCACGGGCGTTGACGGCGCCTTCGAGTGCGATCCATCTCGTCTTCTCGTTCATTGATTCGACCCTATATGTCCCGCCAAAGCTGAGCGGATCCGAGGTTCATAACGCAGCATGAACGTATGGGTCCACGCGCTCTGCCTCCCGGGCTGGTGATCGATCCATCGCTGCCGTCCGACGTCATCTCCGAGCTGCGGGCCACTCCGCACCTGCTCAGGATGGCCAGGATGGGCAGGAGGATCGAGCGTACGTACAGTCCCACCCTGCCCTTAGCGGTGCTCGGCTTCATGGTCGTGCTGTGGTTCGCCACCGGCGGGCCGGGCCCCATGGTCATCTCGATCGTGGTGGCACTGTTCATGGCGGGCAGATGGGCCTCCGTCGACGCGGCCAACCGGTCGGCCAGGCGGCGGCTGAAGCTGGCCTACGACCACGCCGCCCACTACGTGCTGCCGGAGGACCTGGACCACCCGTGCCAGATGCTGCTGCGCCGGGCGCAGGACGCGGTGGAGGTGATCCTGTCCTCGCGGGTGAACAGGGCGGGCTTCATCGACACGATCAACAACCAGGTGACGCTGCCGGAGGAGGTCTGGCAGATCGCGCAGCGCCTGGTGAACCTGTCGCGGATGCACGCCGAGCACTCCCACCTCGTCCCGCACGACGTGCCGTCGGGGATGGAGGAGGCGTTCAAGCCGTACACCTCCGCGCTGGACGCCGCCTGGACGTCGCTGTCGAAGCGGGTGCGCCAGCTGGAGCGCTACGCCAAGCAGGTGCAGCAGGCCGACCGGGTCTTCCACGCCCACCAGCGGCTGGAGGCGCTGATCGCACGGACGCCTGAATACCAGGCGCTGATCGCCGACACGCTCCGCGACGACCTGGCGCGCAGGCACATCAAGGAACTGGCCGACCAGGCGGCCGGCGCCCGCAAGCTGTTCGAGGAGAGCATCGCGCGGGCCAGGCAGACGGCCGGCGAGCTGCTCAGGAGCCCGCTCTCCTGAGCAGCTCCAGGGTGCGCCGCATGCCCGCCTCGTTGCCCAGGCTGCGGTAGATGTCCCTGGCCTGCTCCAGCGGCTCCACGGCGGCGCCGGAGCCGCCGGTGTCCAGGTGCGCCTCGCCCAGGTAGCGCAGGCTCAGCGCCATCCACCAGCGGTCCTCCAGCTCCTCGAAGGCCCGTACGGCCCGCCGCAGCTCCCGCTCCGACTCCTCGATCCGCCCGAGCCTGGCCAGTACCCGCCCGGTGGACAGCGCGGTGCGGGCCACGCCCCACGAGTCGCCCAGCGCCGCCAGGATCTCCTCGGCCCGCCGTACCATCTCCAGCTCACGCAGCCCGTTGGAGGGGTCGCCGACCTCGCCGGCGGCGCGCAGGCAGCGCGCCTCCTCCCACAGCTCGCCGCGCTGCTTGAACATCTCGGCGGCCCGGTTGAGGTTGTGTCCCGCCTTGGCGAAGCCGGCCATGGCCTCCCGGTGGTCGCCCTCGCGGCTCTGCCCGCGCGCCTGCGCGGCGATCACCTCGCCGTAGGCGCGCAGCGTCTGCGCCTCGGAGTAGCGGTTGCCGTCGCGCTTGAACACCTCGAGCGCGTCCTCGAGCAGCTCGCGCGCCTCCTCAGGGCGGCGCTCGGCCAGGCGCATCTCGGCCAGGTTGCGCTGCGTGCGGGCCAGCCACCACAGGTCGTCCTCGCCCTTGAACGCGGTGATGGCGCCGATGAGGAACTCCTGCGCCCGGTCCAGGTGCCCGTCGCTGAACAGGCTCATCCCGACCGTCCGCATCGCCCTGGCCGCCCACCACGACTCGCCCAGCTCGGTGAACAGCTCCAGCGCCCGCTCGGCGTCCGCGCGGGCCGCCGCGCGCCTGCCCAGCCCGCCCTGTACGGCGGCGCGGTCGAGGAGCGAGATGCCCAGGGCACGGCGGTCGCCGGAGCGCTCGGCGGCCTGGCAGCCCAGCTCGGCGACGGTGTCCCAGTCGCTCCAGTAGGCCCGCAGCGAATGACACAGCGAGCAGAACGCCCTGGCCAGGCCCCAGGTCAGGTCCCATAGCTGGAGCTGGCTGGCCAGGGAGACCATGGCGATCAGGGACAGGCGCTCGGCGTTGAGCCAGTCGCCTGCGTGCACCTCGCCGGGTCCGGTCGAGCGGTGACCGCCCTTGCTCCAGTCCTGCGGCCAGCGTTCCTGGGCGGCGTCCTCGGCGCGGCGGCGGTAGCCGTACAGGACCCGCTCGATCGCGGCGCGGCGGCGGCCCGGCTCGTCCTCCTGGGCCAGCTCGGCGGCGAAGACGCGGACCAGGTCGTGCAGGCGGTAGCGGATGGTGCCGGTCTGGTCGGTGCCGGACGACTCGGCCAGCTGCGCGTCGATGAGCGCCTCGAGCTGGTCGCCGCCGTCCAGGACGGAGATGTCGAGCAGCTCGCCCGCCACCCAGCCGGGCACGTCGGGCGAGGTGAGCGCGGACAGCAGGCGCAGCAGGCGGCGCTGCATGCCGGTGCAGTCGTCGTAGCTGAGCTGCACCGAGGCCCGCACGCTCTTGTCCAGGGTCGGGCCGAGCTCCAGCTGGTCCAGGCGGCGGCGCTCGTCGAGCAGGCGGCCGGCCATCTCGCGCAGCGTCCACTGCTCGCGGGTGGCCAGGCGGCCGCCGCAGATGCTGATCGCCAGCGGCAGGCTGTCGCACAGCGCCACGATCTGCTTGGCCGAGGCCAGGTCCTCCACGACGCGCTCGCCGCCGGCCAGCCTGGCCAGCAGCTCCACGCCCTGCGCCTCGCTGAACTGGCCGAGCTGCTTGTCGTAGGTGGCGCCCAGGAACAGCGGCTGGCGCGAGGAGACGAGCACCGCGCAGCCGGGCTCGGCGGGGATGAGCGGTTTGACCTGCTGGGCGGTGTGGGCGTTGTCCACGCCGATGAGGATCCTGCGGCCCTTGGTCCAGGTCAGCCAGAGCTTGCGTAACTCGTCCAGCCCGCCGGGGTCGGTGGTCAGGCGGACGCCGAGCGCCCGCAGGAACCCGACCAGCACCTCCTCGGGCCGCACCTCGGCGTCGACGCCGCCACGCAGGTTGGCGTACAGGCGGCCGTCGGGAAACCACTGCGCGGCCTCCTGGGCGAAGCGGGCAAGCAGCGCCGACTTGCCGATGCCGCCCCTGCCGTACACCGAGACGACCAGCGACGGGCCGAGGTCCTTGGCCTTCCTGCGGGCGGTGAACACCTGGCGCAGCTCGGCGAGGTCGTCTACGCGGCCGGTGAAGTGCTCGGGCGCGGGCGGCCACTGGTCGGGCTGCCGCCACTGCGACTCGCCCTCGGGTAACCCGGGGTTCTTGTCGGTGGTGGCCCAGGTGGTCAGGCCTACGAGGAGGGCCGCCCCCGCGGTCAGGCCGATCTTGATCGCCGGCGGCACGTCCCAGTCCACGAACGCGGCCAGCACGCTCGCGGCGGCGGCGGCGACACCCGCGGCGACAGGCGCGGCCAGCGGCACTTTCCTACGCCGGCGCTTCGGTTTGTCCGGCAGTGACAGCGGGCCTGTCAATGAACACCCCCTTTGGGGGTGATTCAACTCGATGAGGTACGGCTCGCGCCAGCCGTACCCCATCCGTTCATCTAAAGGCCGACCACGTGGCAGGTGGCGGTGGCCGTCTTCGTGGGGTCGCTCTCCGAGGTGGCGGTGAGCTTGACCTTGGCGAGGCGGTCGCCACCGGCGGCGCGGATCGCGTTCACCGTGACGAGCGACTGGTCGCCCGTCTGGATCGACGACAGCTCGTTGGGCAGCTGGGTCGTCCAGCCGTTGCCCTGGACCTCGGCCTTGAGGCGGTAGACGTCAGCACTGGCGCGCGGGTCCGACACCTTCTGACCGGTGTTGAAGACGGGGAAGCGGCAGGTGGAGACGCCGTTCCCGGCGGGCACTCCCGCACCGGGCAGGACGCGGACGCCACGGCGCTGCGTGCCGGAGCCGTCCAGGGAGCGGACCGCGACCGTGTACGTCAGCGTGCCCTTGCGGTCGCGCTTGACGTCGAGGACGTAGAAGTGCAGGCGGTTGGCCGTGTCCTCGTACTCGTACTGGCTGCCGGAGCCGGTGCCCGCGTGGAAGAGGGCGTCGGACAGCTGCCGGTAGTCGCCGATCGTGATCGGCACCTTGGTGCCGTCGGGCAGGACGTAGTCGGTCATCTTGATGTCCTGCGGGTTGGCGTCGACGACCCACTCGAACGGGGCGCTGTCCTGGTTCTTGGTCTTGGCCAGCAGGACGCCCGCGTCGGGGGTGAAGGAGTCGGTGCCGACCCGGTCCACCACCTCGACCGTGTAGTTCTCGTAGCCCCCGCCGTCGCACAGCGGATCGGTCTTGATGTCGCACTTCGGGCTCTTGTCGCCGCCCTCGAGCACGATGTTGACGCCCGAGAGGTCGCCGGCGCCCGGGAGGGTCTCGCGGGAGTTGACCCTGGCCGTGATCAGGCCCGACTGCGTGATGCCGTCGCGGGAGAGGCTGAGCACGTTCGCCGGGTCCACCAGGCCGAGCTTGATCTTGTTGCGCAGCATGTGCTGGGCGCCCATCGACGCGCCCGAGGTGGGCGGGATCAGCCAGCGCGAGTGCGGGCCGCCGGGACCGTTGAAGGTGCCGCGGCTGAGCATCTCCCAGATGCCGGAGTACGCGCGGCGGGGCGGGATGCCGTACGGGTTGTTGTAGTTGTCCAGCACGCCCAGGATGTGGCTGAACTCGTGGGCGTAGACGGACATGCCGGAGCTCTCGGCCTGGACGGAGTCGACGCCGATGTTGGCGTTGGGCCAGAAGTTCGACCCCGCCTGCCAGGAGGTCCAGTCGACGTACCGGGTCTTGACCCAGTTCGGCAGGTTCGGGTCGGGCGGGCCCCACTCGTCGGTCACGTCCTCCTTCGTGGGGAACTTCATCATCCCGAACTCCTGCCAGGTGGAGGACTCGTCCTGGCCGGCGCTGAGGTAGAAGACGAAGTCGAACTGCTTGACCGTGTCGGGGCCGACCGCCGCCTCCCAGGCGGCGTGGCCGTCGGTGCGCAGGTTCTTGTTGCAGGAGTCGCCGGCCGGGCAGCCGGTGCCGCCCTGGAACTCCATGGCGTACTCGTGCCGCTTGCCCGGCAGGGTGTAGGGGCCGAAGCCGGTCAGCTCCACGCCGTAGCGTCCGCCCGAGTCCTCCATCCAGTACTCGTGGATGGTGTGGCCCTTGTTGAGCGCGTTGGGGGTGTTGAGGAAGTCCTGGTAGAACTTGGCCACCTGGTCACGGGGGATGTCGTGGGCCTCGGCGCTGGGGTTCTTGTAGATCGTCGAACCCTTGGGCTGGGTGACCACGAACTTCTGGTCCGGGTAGTCGAGCAGGACCAGCGCGCCCTTGAAGGTGCGCTTGGACCCCTTGAGGTTCGGGTCGTTCCAGGCGGTGCCGGGGACTCGCTTGTAGTCGTCCCACGTCATGTGGTCGGGGTTCTCCCAGTTCTGCGGGTCGATGGGCTTGATGTCGCCCGCGGGGCGGCCGCGCAGGGTCTGGGCCTGGTCGGGGCCGTCCTGCTGCCACGGCTGGGTCTGCGGCCAGTGGTCCTGGCGCCAGGGGTACTTCGGATCGTCGGGGGATGCTGCGGAAGCGGGGGCCGTCATCAGGCTCGTCGGAATCGCGACGATCACCGTCAGTAACCCCAAAAGCAGCTTCTTCGGGGCATTCACCCATCGGACGGTATAGACGATGTTGACGGAGATCATCGGGCAGTTGTAGGGAAGAGCCGTGGATTTATTTCCGGCATATATAGAAACGTCCAGGTGAGCTGTGGCGGATCTTCAGCGGATCGTGGATGAGCTGGCGGCCCGGCTCGACCGGCCGCTGCTGCTGGAGGACCGCCTCCAGCGAGTGGTGGCCTACAGCGAGCAGAGCGGGGCCATGGACGACATCCGCCGCGACTCGATCCTGCGCAGGCACACCACGCCCGAGGTGCGCGCCTGGCTGCGGGACGCGGGCATCCACGGGGCCACCGGGCCGCTGCGCACCCCGGGGTCCGCCCCGCTGGGGCTGCTGCCGCGGGTGTGCGTGCCGATCCGGCACGACTCGGCGCTGCTCGGGTTCCTGTGGTTCATCGACAAGCCCGCCATGAGCCCGGCGGACGTCGCGACCGCGGCCGAGGCGGTGCCCGCGCTGGCGCTGGCGCTGTTCCACGAGAGCCTGGCCAGCGGTCTCGCCTCGCACCGGGAGCTGGAGGCCGTCACCGGCGTCCTGCTGGGCGAGCGGGAGGCGGCCCGTCAGCTGATCGAGGCCGGCGCCTTCCCACAGGCGCAGGCGGTCACCGTCCTGGTGGCCAGGCCCGTGGCCGCGCCGGGCGAATCTGTCAGGCTGGCGCTCGAGCAGGGGCTGCTGGCGCTGCGGCGGCGGCTCAGCGGGCACCACACGCTGCATCTGGTCCGCTACGACCACGGCGTGCTGCTCATGGCGGGGGGCGGGATGCCGATGGAGGAGGTGCACGCCGCCGTGGGCGTGCCCGTCGTGGTCGGCGTGGGCCGGCCCAGGCCGTCGCTGGCCGAGGCCGCCGGGTCCTACACCGAGGCGCTGCACGCGGCGGAGGTCGCCGGGCGGGTGCCCGGGCTGGGCGACTCGGTGGAGTGGGCGCGGCTGGGCGTCTATCGGTTGCTGACCCGGGTGCCGCACGACGAGCTGCATCCCGGGCTCGAGATCCTGCTGGCCGACGAGCAGCACCTGACGCTGCTGGAGACGCTGGAGACCTACCTGGACCTGGCGGGCAGCGCGGTGGCGACCTCGCGGGCCCTGCGCCTGCACAGGACCTCGCTGTACTACCGGCTGCAGCGGGTGGAGGAGCTGGCCGCCACCGACCTGAAGGACGGCGGGGAACGGCTCGCGCTGCACCTGAGCCTCAAACTCGCCCGTCTCTCGGGTCGCTACCGCCCCAGGGACACAGGTGCCCGGGCGTGATTGCGTGGCCGCTCGGGCTCACGTTTAATGCCGGAAAGGAAAGATCCGACGGGAGATTTCATGCCGTCTGCAACGCGTGCCGGTCCGGTCCTGGGCCGGCGCGCGCCCGCACCCGTCGTGCTCCACTCGGCCCCGCTGGTGCTGCCGATCGGTACGGAACCACTGCGTGACGGGGCCGTCGCGATCAGGGGTGATCGGGTGCTGCGGGTGGGTCCGCGCGCGGAACTCCTCGGGCTCTTCGCGGTCACGCGGGAGCGCCGCTGGCCCGGCGCCCTCCTGCCCGGCCTCGTCGACGCCCGGGCCACCCGCCGCCACCCCGGCGCGCCGGGATCCCGCACACCCGGTTCCGGTACGCCGGGGCGATCGGCGCAGGCCGGAGAGCGGTCTTGCGCGCCCGGGTTCGGGGTGACGACGCGGGCGGGGGTCGTCGGGGAGCCGGGCGAGGCGGGATGGGTGCCGGACCTCGGGTACGTGCCGGTGACCAGTCCCGGCGTGGAGGAGTGGGACGAGCGGGACCGTGACCTGCTGATCACGGCGATCCGCGAGGTCGAGCGGCCGAGCGCGATCGGCGTCGCCGCGTACACCGCCGACCTCCAGGTGCTGGAGGACGTGGCGGTGCTGGCCAGGACGTTCGGGCTGCGGCTCCTGGTCGACCTCGACCGGCACTCCCTGGCGGCGCTCGACGAGGCGGGCATCCTCGGACCGCACTGCCACGCCGCCTGCTCGCGGTCCCTCGACCCTGGCGAGCGGAAGCTGCTGAGGCTGCGCCACACCGTGGCCGCCCTGTGCCCGCCGCCGCCGGACGACGCGCTGACCCTGATCGAGGAGGGCAACCTGGTCGCGCTCGGCTCGGGCGGCCTGGGCGACCCGCTGGCCCAGGCCCGTACGGTGCTGGCGCAGGCGCGCGGGCGCACCCCTCGCCCGCGCGGCCTGGACGGCAAGCTCGTCGAGGCGGCCACGCTGGGTGGTGCCAGGGCGCTGGGCCTGGCCGAGGGGGCCGGGCGGATCGGCACCCTGGGTCGCGGCAGCCGGGCCGACCTGGCCGTGTTCGCCGCCGGCGGCCGCTATCCCTACGCGTCCCTGCTGGACGGCGTCCCCTGCCTGGGCACCGTCATCGGCGGCGTCGAGCTGTAGCCACGGCTTCCGCCCCGGCCTGCCGTACCGGATCGGCGGGGTCAGGACGGCTGGGCGTCGACCGTGCCGAGCAGGCGGGTGAGCTGTTCGCGCTCCTCCTCGGACAGGACCGCGAACAGCTCCTGGCCGGCGAGGCGGCGGGCCTCGCGGGAACGCTCGTGCGTGGCGAGCCCCTCCGGCGTGAGGACCACCAGCGTCGAGCGGCGGTTGGACGGGTCGGTCTGGCGGCGCACGAGCCCGTCCTCCTCCAGCGCGTCGACCACCGGCGTGAGCGAGCGCGGCACGATCCGCAGTTGCTCTGCCAGGCGCACCATGCGCAGCGGCCCGTCGGCCTCGGCCAGCGCGCGCAGCGCCCGCGCCTGGCCGGGATTGAGCCCGAGCGGCTCCAGGCGCTGCTTGTAGCCGTAGCGCAGCCGCCGGCTGACCCGATGCAGGAGCTCGGAAAGCTCCACGTCCTCCATGACCACACAGTTTAGCGGGAACAAATATGAGCTAACCTCTGTTGGAGGGAACATCTGAAAGGAGCTTTACTTGGCAGAGGAACCACGCGCGCCGCTCGGGCGCATCATCGGACTCTTCCGCGCCTATCGCGGCCGCCTGGCCCTGGTGGGCGCACTCATCCTGCTGTCGTCGCTGGTCTCGCTGGCCTCGCCGTTCCTGCTGCGCGAGGTGCTGGACGTGGCGATCCCGTCGCACGACACGCTGCTGCTGTCACTGCTGGCCCTGGGCATGATCGCGGTCGCGGTCACGACCAGCGTGTTCGACGTGCTGCAGACGCTGATCTCCACCACGGTCGGGCAGCGGGTCATGCACGACCTGCGCACCGCCGTCTACACCCACCTGCAGCGCATGTCGCTGGCGTTCTTCACCCGCACCAGGACGGGCGAGGTGCAGTCACGCATCGCCAACGACATCGGCGGCATGCAGTCGGTGGTCACCTCCACCGCCACCTCCATCGTCTCGAACCTCACCACCGTCCTCGCCTCGATCGTGGCCATGGTGGCGCTCGACTGGCGGCTCACCGTGGTGTCGCTGCTCCTGCTGCCCCTGTTCGTGTGGATCAGCAGGAAGGTCGGCAAGGAGCGCCGCCGCATCACCGCCGAACGGCAGCGCAAGCTGGCCGGGCTGTCGTCCCTGGTGATGGAGTCGCTGTCGATCAGCGGCGTCCTGCTCGGGCGCACCATGGGCCGCTCCCCCGAGCTCACCGCCCGCTTCGCCACGGCCTCCGACGAGCTGGCGGACCTGGAGGTGCGCTCCAGCATGGCCGGGCGGTGGCGGCAGTCGTCGATCCAGATCATCATGGCCGCGATGCCGGCGCTGATCTACTGGGCGGTCGGCTACACCGGCGCGATCTCGGTCGGCACCCTCGTCGCCTTCACCACGCTGCAGCTCTCGCTCTTCCGTCCCGCGGTGTCGCTGCTGCGGCTCGGGGTGGAGGTGCAGAGCTCGCTCGCCCTGTTCGGGCGCATCTTCGAGTACCTCGACCTGCCCGTCGACATCCGGCCCGGCGCCCGCTCGCTGGAGTCGCCGCGCGGCCACGTCCGCTTCGACCAGGTCTCCTTCTCGTACGGCGAGCCCCCCGCATCACCCGATCCCGCCGATCCCGATCCCGCCGAGTCCGCGACGGTGCCCGATGTCGCCGAGTCCGCGACTTTGTCCGACATTTCGGTGGACGTTCCGGCGGGCAGCTCGCTCGCGGTCGTCGGCGAGACCGGGTCGGGCAAGACCACCCTCAGCTACCTGCTCCCCCGCCTCTACGACGTGAGCAGCGGGCACGTCAGCATCGACGGCGCCGACGTGCGGGACCTGACCTTCGAGTCACTGGCCGGCACGGTCGGCGTGGTGTCGCAGGAGACCTACCTCTTCCACGCCTCGATCGCCGACAACCTCCGCTTCGCCAAGCCGGACGCCACCGACGAGGAACTCGTCGAGGCGGCCACCGCGGCGCGCATCCACGGCCACATCGCCTCGCTGCCCGACGGCTACGACACGCTGGTCGGCGAGCGCGGCTACCGCTTCTCGGGCGGGGAGAAGCAGCGCCTGGCCATCGCCCGCACCCTGCTGCGCAACCCGCCGATCCTCATCCTCGACGAGGCCACCAGCGCCCTGGACACGCAGACGGAACGCGCCGTGCAGGAGGCGCTCGACGCGCTGGCGCAGGGCCGCACCACCATCACCATCGCGCACCGCCTGTCGACGATCAGGGACGCGGACCAGATCATCGTCCTGGACCACGGCCGCATCGTCGAACGCGGCACCCACGACGCCCTCGTCGCCCTCAACGGCCACTACGCCACCCTCACCACCCGCGACCGCCCCCTCGAACTCGTATAGGAGACCCAGGTCAGGGGTAGGGGGCGCGTATGACTGAGAGACCGCCCGACCGTTTTGGGCTGAGTGACGAGCAGGAGATCGAGGTCGAGGAGTGGAACGACGACCTCGGCCTGGAGCATGAGATCGCCGAGGACGACCCCGAGCAGCGTGACACCATCGGCGAGCGGCTGTGGCGGGAGGCGCCCGAGCGCGAGCGGGAACCCCGCGAGGAGCACCGGTTGACGAGCGACGGGGAGGAGTACGCCGAGGACTGGGGGGACGAGGCCGGGGACGACCTGTCCGCCGAGGAGCGGGCCGTGCGGGTTGATCCGGACGAGGAGTACTAGGCGTTCTCGCGGAGGTAGGGCAGCAAGGCACGCAGGTCGTCGATGACGACGTCCGCCTTGGCCGCCTCCGGGCGGAGCGCGTGCAGGTAGCCCCAGGGGCCGCGGCGCAGCATGGCCGTGCGCATGCCCGCCTCTCCCGCCGGCAGGACGTCGTTGTCGAGCCGGTCGCCCACGTAGAGGATCTCCGCGGGCTCGCGGCCGGCCACCGCCGCCACCTTGGCGAAGAAGCCGGGCTCCGGTTTGGCCACGCCCCAGCCGTCCGAGGTGTGGATCGAGTCCGCGGGCAGGTCCATCGCGACCAGCGCGTCGTAGGCCGTGGTGGGCTGGTTGCCGGCCACGATCACCTGGTAGCCGGCCGTACGCAGCTCCTCGAACGCCGGCCGTACGTCGGCGTAGAGATCGTCGGCGTCGAAGTGGTTACGCAGGCTGCCGGGCTCGTCGCGGGCCCAGGCCTCGATGTCGGCGTCCACGTCGAACCCGGGACGCAGCACCTCGAAGGTCTCCCCGTGCGGGAGGTCGAGCGCGGCCATGCCGCCGAGCACGCCGAGGAACGTCAGCCGCGGCACGCCCAGCCGGTCGGCCCAGCGCGACCAGATGCGCGTCTCGTCGATCAGCGTCTCACCGACGTCGAACACCACGGCTTTGATCGTCAACGAGCTCTCCATTCGGCCACGACGCGGTCGACGTCGAAGGGCATCAGGTTCAGCGGCGGACCGGACAAACCAGTCTTTATCGCCTGACGGATCCTATCGTTGACCTCCTCCACGATCTGCCGCACCTCGGCCTCCGACCTGGCCTTATGCGCCAGCTCCAGCGCCTCCTCCGCGTCCTTGCGCAGCTGGAGCGTGGGCGGCAGCGGCATCTTCAGCCCTTCACTGGCGATCTTCTGCTTGACCCACCAGTTCTCGTCGTTCAGCTCGCCGCGATTGGGCAGCGGCTTGCCCGCGCCCGGCAGGTCGTCGAACTGGCCGCGCTCTGCGGCCTCGCGGATCTGCCTGTCGATCCAGGTTTCGAAGTTCATCCCGAGCGGTTTGCGTTCCGTCATGTGAGCCTCTCCATCGTCTTGGCGATGCGCTTCTCGGAGACGGGCGTCGGCGTGCCGAGGGTCTGCGCGAAGAAGCTCACGCGCAGCTCCTCGATCATCCACCTGACCTCGGTGACATCGGGGTCGGTACGGCGGGCCGGGTGCAGCCGGTCGAGCAGGTCGAGGTAGGCGTCCTCCACGGCGTGCACGCGGTCCATCCACTCCACGTCCCGCCACGGCTCCTCGGGGAGCTTGGCGAGCCGGCGGTCGATGGCCCGCAGGTAGCGCGAGACGTCCGGCAGCCGCCGGGCTCCGGTCGCGGTGACGAAGCCGGGGTAGACCAGCTTGCCCAGCTGGTCGCGCACGTCGTCGGTGGAGGGACCGGCCCGCAGCCCGTCGAGCCGGCCGCCGATCGTGTGCCAGACGGAAAGGATCTGCTCCACCTTGTCCAGCACGTCGCGCGCGGTGTCGTGCAGCTCGGCGCGCACGTGCTGGTAGAGCCGGTCGAACGAGACCGAGTCCCAGGCAGGACCGCCCACGTCGGCCATCAGCTTGTCGGCCGAGGCGTTCACCACATCGTCGAACAGCGCCACCGCGCCGCCGTGCGGGCTGCGCGACAGGGCCAGCTTGGCCTGGTTGGACAGACCGCCGAGCAGCGACTTGGCCGGGTTGGTGACGTTCAGCAGGAGCAGGCGCCGGGTGCCGGGCCAGTGCGCGCGCCGCTGCTCGGCCGCCGTCTCGAAGATCTTCACGCCGACGCTGGAGCCCTCGTCGACCAGCGCCGGGTAGCCCTTCATCCGCCCCTGCTCGAACACCTTGGGCAGGGTGCCGACGCTCCAGGTGTGCAGGCCCGACTGCTCCAGGTCGTCACCGGCGGCCGACAGGGTCTTGCGCAGACGCGGGGCCAGGCGGCGCTTGAGCGCGTCCAGGTCCTTGTCCTCGGCGACGGTCCGCTTCTTCTCGTCGATCACCCGGTAGGTGATGCGCAGGTGGTCGGGGACCTGGTCGAGCTGCCAGGCGTCGTGCGGGACGCGCACGCCGGTCAGGCGCAGCAGCTCGCGCTCGACGGTCTCCAGCAGCGCGCCGTCGGGGTTGCCCACGTTCTGAAGCACCTGGCGGGCGAAGTTGGGGGCGGGCACGAAGTTGCGGCGCAGGTGCTTGGGCAGCGACCTGATCAGCGCGGTGACCAGCTCCTCGCGCAGGCCGGGGATCTGCCAGTCGAAGCCGTCGGCGCCGACCTGGTTGAGCACCTGCAGCGGCACGTGCACGGTCACGCCGTCGGCGCCCTGCTCATCATCTGGGCCCGGCGCGAATCGATATGTGAGCCGCATCCGCTGGCCGAGCTGCCGCCAGGTGTCGGGGTAGTCCTGGGTGCTGACGTCCGCGTTCTCGTTGACGAGCATCTCGGGCGTGAAGGTCAGCAGGGCCTTGTCCTGGTTCTTCTTCCACCACGCGTCGAAGTGCCGGGCGGAGACCACGTCGGCGGGTACGCGCTGGTCGTAGAAGTCGAACAGGGCCTCGTCGTCGACCAGGATGTCGCGGCGGCGGGCCCGGTTCTCCAGCTCCTCGACCTCCTCCAGGAGCTTGCGGTTGTCCTTGAGGAAGGCGTGGTGGGTGTCCCAGTCGCCCTCGACCAGCGCGTGCCGGATGAACAGCTCGCGCGACAGGTCCGGGTCGATCCTGCCGTAGTTGACCTTCCTGCCGACCACGAGCGGTACGCCGTACAGGGTGACCTTCTCCAGGGCGATGACGGCGCCCTGGTTCTTCTCCCAGTGCGGCTCGGAGTAGCTGCGTTTGATCAGGTGCTGGGCCAGCGGCTCGACCCAGTCGGGCTCGATCTTGGCGTTGACGCGGGCCCAGAGCCGGGAGGTCTCGACCAGCTCGGCGGACATGACCCACTGGGGCTGCTTCTTGGCCAGGGACGAGCCGGGGAAGATCGCGAAGCGGGCGTTGCGGGCGCCGATGTACTCCTGGATCGGCCGACGGCCGTCACCGGAGCGTTTCTCCATGACGTCCTTGACGCCGAGGTGCGACAGCAGGCCGACGAGCAGGGAGGTGTGGACGGCGAGCGGCGAAGCAGGGGTGCTGTCCGGCTGAACGCCCAGGGTCTGCCGGATTTGGCTGTAAATATCCTGCCATTCCCGGACACGGAGGTAATTGAGGAACTCGGCCTTGCACAGGCGGCGGAAGGCGCTTGAGGACAGCTCCTTCTGCTTGTCGCGCAGGTGGTTCCACAGGTTGAGGTAGGCGAGGAAGTCCGAGTCGGGGTCGGCGAAGCGGCGGTGCTTCTCGTCGGCCTGCTGCTGCTTGTCGGCGGGGCGCTCGCGCGGGTCCTGGATCGACAGGGCCGCGGCGATCACCATGACCTCGCGCAGGCAGCCGTTGTGCTCGGCCTCCAGCACCATCCGGCCCAGCCTGGGGTCGACGGGCAGGCCCGCGAGCTTGCGGCCGATCGGGGTGAGCTTGTCCTGGGCGTCGAAGGCGCCCAGCTCGTGCAGCAGGTTGACGCCGTCGCGGACCTGCCGCTTGTCCGGCGGCTCGACGAACGGGAACGCCTCGATGTCGCCCAGCCCGATCGAGGTCATCTGCAGGATGACGCTGGCCAGGTTGGTGCGCAGGATCTCCGGGTCGGTGAACTCCGGCCTGTTGAGGAAGTCCTCCTCCTCGTACAGGCGGATGCAGATGCCGTCGGAGGTGCGGCCCGAGCGGCCCTTGCGCTGGTTGGCGCTGGCCTGGGAGACGGCCTCGATGGGCAGGCGCTGCACCTTGGTGCGGTGGCTGTAGCGGGAGATGCGCGCGTAGCCGGGGTCGACCACGTACTTGATGCCGGGCACGGTCAGCGACGTCTCGGCCACGTTGGTGGCCAGCACGATCCGGCGGCCGGTGTGGCTCTGGAAGACGCGGTGCTGCTCGGCGCTCGACAGCCGGGCGTACAGCGGCAGCACCTCGGTGTTGCGGAAGTCGGCCTTGCCCAGCGCGTCGGCGGCGTCGCGGATCTCCCGCTCCCCGCTCAGGAACACCAGGATGTCGCCGGGGCCCTCGGTGACGAGCTCGCGGCAGGCCGCCACGATGCCCGCCGTCTGGTCGTCGTCCTCGTCCAGCGGCCGGTAGCGCACCTCCACGGGATAGGTCCGGCCGGAGACCTCGACGATCGGGGCGTCGCCGAAGTGGCGCGAGAAGCGCTCGGGGTCGATCGTGGCGCTGGTGATGATCACCTTGAGGTCGGGGCGCCTCGGCAGGAGCTGCTTGACGTAGCCGAGGATGAAGTCGATGTTGAGGCTGCGCTCGTGCGCCTCGTCGATGATCAGCGTGTCGTACTGCTCGAGCAGCCGGTCGTTCTGCAGCTCGGCCAGCAGGATGCCGTCGGTCATCAGCTTGACCAGGGTGCGGTCGCTGCCCTTGTCGGTGAAGCGGACCTTGTAGCCGACGACCTCGCCCAGCTGGGTGTCCAGCTCCTCGGCGATGCGCTCGGCCACCGTGCGGGCGGCGATGCGGCGCGGCTGGGTGTGGCCGATGAGGCCGCGGACGCCGCGGCCCAGCTCCAGGCAGATCTTGGGGATCTGGGTGGTCTTGCCGGACCCGGTCTCGCCCGCGATGATCACGACCTGGTTGTCGCGGATGGCCTCGAGCAGGTCGTCCTTCCGCTGCGAGACCGGCAGATTTTCCGGATATTTCACTACCGGTACGGCTGCGCGGCGGGTCTCCAGGCGACGCTCGGCCCGTTCGATGTCGGCCAGGATCTCGGCGGCGATCTTGTCACGGGCCTCGCGGGAGCGGACCCGGCGCACGCCGTCGAGCCTGCGCCGCAACCGCCGCTGGTCGCGCGGCATGAGTTCGGGCAGGCGTGCCTGGAGGTCGGCGAGAGGAGAGGAC
The DNA here is from genome assembly GCF_044457685.1 of Nonomuraea sp. NPDC050536. NCBI lineage: Bacteria > Bacillati > Actinomycetota > Actinomycetes > Streptosporangiales > Streptosporangiaceae > Nonomuraea > Nonomuraea sp. NPDC050536. The sequence goes on along the minus strand of NZ_JBITHD010000001.1, from coordinate 511,792 downwards.
AACGCAGAGGTTCCCATACTGCTTTCAAGGATATTTGAGCCCCGCGCACCGGGAGCCAACGGCCCATCGTGCCTCAGCGTCCCGCGGCTCCGCATCCCAATATCGCCGTGCAAGCAGGAGACCGTGATCGCCCACAGCCGGCCCACTCTCCCCAGAGTTACGCCATGGGCAATCACGGTCTCGGTAGTGAGACTCCCAGGGGGCCCCGGAGGTTGCATCCCGGGAACCCCTGATTTCTCGGACTTTCGTCCCGATGACGGCCGGCCGTACCCCGGCCCGCGGGGTCAGGCCGCGACGAGGGCGGCGCCGATGATGCCGGCCTCGTTCTGCAGGGCGGCGGGAACGACGCGGGTGTCCACCTTGATGTGCGGCAGGAACTTGTCCGCCTTCTTGCTCACCCCTCCCCCGATGATGATCAGCGACGGCGACAGCAGCATGTCGACGTGGCGCAAGTACTCCTCCACCCGCTCGGCCCACTTGTCCCAGTTCAGGTTGCGCTCCTCGCGGACACGGTCGGACGCGCGGTGCTCGGCCTCCTTGCCGCGCAGCTCCAGATGGCCGAACTCGGTGTTGGGCACGAGCGTGCCGTCGACGAACAGGGCGCTGCCGATCCCGGTGCCGAACGTCAGCATCAGCACCGTGCCCCGCTTCCCGCGCCCCTGACCGAAGGTGACCTCGGCGATGCCGGCCGCGTCGGCGTCGTTGAGCACGCGGGCGCCGTCGAAGAGCTTGCCGGCGTCCACGCCGACCCAGGCCTGGTCCAGGTTGGGTGCCGTGCGGACGACGCCGTCCATGACCACTCCCGGGAATGTCACCCCGACGGGACCGCTCCAGGAGAAGTGCTTGACGATCTCCGCGACCACTTCGGCGACGGGTTCGGGCCTGGCGGGCTGAGGCGTGGGGATGCGCAGCCGCTCCTGGGTGAGCTGCCCCGACGCGACATCCACGGGCGCGCCCTTGATCCCGGAACCGCCGATATCGATGCCCAGAACTTCCATATCTGGACACTCCCCGTTCCTGGCCGGGAATGAACCTCGCATGCGCACCACGCGTATCTCGCGTCACAAGCCATTCCAAGGAGGCTCGGATGCGGGCACGCATCATCACGCTCTGCGCTGTCGCGGCCGTTCTGGGAGCCACTCTCACCACTCCCGCGGAGGCCGCCACCAGATCCCGATTCGACGTGGTCAACCTCGTCTCCGACGTCAAGGGCAAGGCCGCCGTCACCGATCCCAAGCTGGTCAACCCGTGGGGGCTGGCCATGGGCAAGACCCTGTGGGTCTCCGACGCCGGCACGGGCACCGCCACGGTCTACTCGGGCCAGGGCAAGAAGGAGCAGGCCGAGGTCGCCATCCCGGGCGGCTCGCCGACCGGGCAGGTGTTCAACTCCGGCGAGGGCTTCACCGTCAAGGGCAAGCCCGCCACGTTCATCTTCTCCAGTCCCAGCGGCGCGATCACCGGCTGGAACGCCGAGGCGGACCCCAAGAACGCGATCATCGCGGCGTTCACCCGGGGCGCCGACTACAAGGGCCTGGCCCTGGTCCGGACCTCCGACGGCGACTTCCTGCTGGCCGCCGACTTCGCGGGCGGCCGGGTGCACGCCTTCAACGAGGACTTCCGGCGCATCCGCCTGGCGCACTGGCAGTTCGCGGACCCGGCGGTGCCCGAGCAGTTCCACCCGTTCAACGTGGCGGTGGCCAACGGCTCGGTCTGGATCGCCTACGCCAAGCGCGACCCCGCCACCGGCAAGGCGGTGCCCGGTTCGGGCGTGGCCAGCCGCTTCAACGCCGACGGCCGGCTGACCGGGCGCATCACGGGCGGGCTGAACGCCCCGTGGGCGATCACGACGGCGCCGCGCGGGTTCGGCCTGTGGCGCGGGGCGCTGCTGATCGGCAACTTCGGCGACGGCACGATCCACGCCTACCGCCACGGCCGCCATCTCGGCGCGCTGCGCGGCGCCGACGGCCGCCCGATCATGCTGCCGGGTCTATGGGACCTCGAGCCCGGCACGGCCGCCAACGGCGGCGACAACGCCCTGTGGTACGCCGCCGGCATCGAGGGCGGCCAGCACGGCCTCCTCGGCCTCATCCGCCCCGCCGGCGCCACCTCCACGGGCACTCCCACGCCCACGTCCTCGCCGACCTCTTCCTACAACAGCGGCTACTAGCCCTCCGTAGAGCGGGCTCTCTCGTGCAAGAGAGCTCTGCCGTACGGCAGGCCGCCCCACCGCCACCCGCCGCACTTCGGCGGGGCTCCGTCCAGGGAGACGCTCCTGCGGCGATGCGGGGTGGCCCGCCGTTACGGCGCACGGGATCCCCTTGGTGGGTCAGGCGGGTCCCGTGCGCCGTGACGGCGGGCGACCGTCCCCGACTCGCCAGAAGCGCCGCCCGCGGGCCCTCAGCCGGAGTACGGCGGGCGGACGGTGGGACGGCCTGCCGTACCAGAACACCCGGAAGATCGGGCCCTCAGCCGGGGTGCTGCCTGCCGTACGAGAACACCCAGAAAGACCGGGACCCCAGCTGGAGTGCGGCCTGCCGTGCGAGAACAGGGGCATCGCTAGAGTCAGGGCGTGAGTGAGCGATCCTTCAGCCAGTGGCTGCGTGAGCGATGTGCCGACGAGTGGGACGCGGTGGTGAACCACCCGTTCGCCACGGCGATCATCGAGGGCCGGGCGGACATGCGGCGGTATCTGGAGCAGGACTTCCAGTTCGTGGACTCCTTCACCGCGCTGCTCGGGGCGGCCGTGGCGAGTGCGGACACGCTGGAGGCGCGCGTGCCGTACGCCAGGTTCCTCGGCCAGGTGGCCACCACCGAGGAGAAGACCTACTTCCACCGCGCGCTGGCCGAGCTGGGCGGCACGACGACGCCGCGGCTCGAGCCCGCCACGTCCGCGTTCAGGAACCTGATGGACGAGGTGCGCAGGTCGCAGGACTACCCGTCGATCGTGGCCGTGCTGTGCGTGGCCGAGTGGACCTACCTGGGCTGGGCGTCGCGGGCGGCCGAGCCGTACACCGCGAGCTGGATCCATCGCGAGTGGATCGAGCTGCATGAAGGCCCCGCGTTCCGCGAGTGGGTGGCCTTCCTGCGCGGCGAGCTCGACCGGCTGGACGAGGCGCAGCGGGAGGGCCTGGAGGACACCTTCCGCCGGGCGGTCGAGCTGGAGCGCGGGTTCTTCGACATGGCCGCAGGTTGACCTTGCCCCTGGGGGAAGCCACAGCGTGGGTGGCGACACGAGGAGGCGGCCGATGTTGACGATCGGGGCGTTCGCCAAGGAGTCGAGACTCTCGCCCAAGGCGCTGCGGCTCTACGACGAGCTCGGGCTGATCGTGCCCGCGCGGGTGGATCCGTTCAACGGCTACCGGATGTACGAGCCGGAGCAGCTGGAGCGGGCGCGGCTCGTCGGGCTGCTGCGGCGGTTGGGGATGCCGCTGGCCCGGATCAGGGTCATCTGCGACCTCCCCCAGACCAGGGCAGCTGCCGAAATTTCCGCGTATTGGGCGGAAGTAGCGGCGAAGCACGCGCAGCGCGCCGATCTGGTCGCCTTCCTCGTCGAGCAACTCACAGGGAAGGACAGATCCATGTTCGAGGTACACCAGCGCGACCTGCCGGACCGGGTGCTGCTGACGGCGACGCGCCACGTGACGGCCGACCAGGTGGGCGCGTTCACCATGGAGCTCATCAACCGCCTGGCAGGCATGCCGGCGCTCGACGGCATCCAGGGCGCGCCGTTCCTGCTGTTCCACGGGGAGGTGAGCGCCGACAGCGACGGGCCGGCCGAGTTCTGCCGTCCCGTGCCGGACGAGGTCGCGGACGCGCTGCACGAGCGTTTCCCCGACCTCACCGTGCGCACCGATCCCGCCCACAAGGAGGCGTACGTGCGGCTCACGACCGAGCAGCTGGGGGCGGCCGGGGCGCTGCGGGCCATGCAGGCGCTGGGCGAGTGGGCCGGCGAGCGGGAGTTCACCGGGCCGCCGCGCCAGCTCTTCTACGCCGACCCGCGTACGGCGGGCAAGGACGAGCCGGTGAGCGACCTGGCCGGCCCGTTCTAGAGGGCGGCCGCCAGGTCCGCCACGCAGGTGTAGTGGACGCCGATCATGCCGAGGGCGCGGGCGCCCTCGACGTTCTCCAGGCGGTCGTCCACGAACAGGCAGCGCTCGGGCGGGACGCCCGCCTGCTCGGCCGCGATCTCGTAGATGCGCGGGTCGGGCTTGGCCACCCCGACCCGGGCGCTGCTGACCACGGCGTCGGCGAAGTAGGTCAGGCCGAGCAGGTCGAGGTGCGCCTCCAGGGTGTCCGTGGCGTTGGTCACCAGGATCACCGGGACCCGCTCCTGCGCGCCGGCCAGCAGCGTCCTGACGTCCTCGTCGACCCAGAAGGGCACCTCGGCGAACTCGCGGGCCGCCTGCCTGGCCCGCTCGTCGCCGCCGAGCGCCTCGGCGATCGACTCCAGCCACTGCGCCTCGGTGATGTGCCCGAGGGTGGCGGGCATGATCAGGGTGGGGTCCAGTGCCACGGAGAGCACCGGCAGGCCGTACCGCGCCTCGATGTCACGCTGGCGCGAGTGGTCGAACAGGCGCAGCACCCCGTCGAGGTCGCTGAGCACCGCGTCATAACCCGTCATAGCCACCCATTGTGCCGGGCGAGCCGGGCCGCCTCGATCCGGTTCCTGGTGTGCGTCTTGCCGATGGCCGACGACAGATGGTTGCGCACCGTGGATTCCGACAGGTGCAGCCGCGTCGCCACGTCCGCGATCGTGGACCCGTCCAGCGCGACGGACAGCACGTCGCGTTCCCTGTCGGTCAGCGGTGAGGGTCCGGCGTGCAGCGCGGCGGCGGCCAGCGTGGGATCGACGACCCGTTCCCCCGCCACGGCCCGCCTGATCGCCGCTGCCAGCTCCTCCACCGGCCCGTCCTTGACCATGAAGCCGGCCGCGCCCGCCTCCATCGCCCGCCGCAGGTAGCCGGGCCTGGCGAAGGTCGTCAGCACCAGTACGGCACAGCCGGGCAGCTGCGCGCGCAGCTCGGGCAGCGCGTCGAGGCCGCTGCGCCCGGGCAGCTCGATGTCCAGCAGCGCCACGTCGGGCCGGTGCTCGCGGGCGGCGGGCAGGACCTCGTCCCCCGAGGCGACCGTGGCGACGATCTCCAGGTCCTCCTCGAGCCCGAGCAGCAGCGCCAGGGCGTCCCGCATCATGCCCTGGTCCTCGGCGATCAGCACCCGGATGGCCATGGGCACAACCGTAGCCGGATGCTCGGCACTACCATCTCCGAGACGGAATGCGACGGTAACGGGTAGGCAATGGACGATCTGAGCCGGCTGTTCGCCGACGGCGGCCGGGGGCGCACGGTGCCTTCGGGGCTGCCCGAGGGCGGTCTCGTCTGGCCCGATCCCGAGTTCGCCGAGGCGGCCAGGCCCGCGTTCTGGATGAGCGACGAGCCGGCCAGCGGCGAGGAGTGGGCACGCCTGCGCTCGGAGCACCCGCGTACGGGCCTGTGGCCGATCCTGCTCGACGAGACCGCCCAGCCGTGGTCGGCCGGGCAGGTGGTGCCCGACGACACGGCGCTCATCGGCCACTTCACCGCCGAGGGGTTCATGGCCGAGGTGTGGCGCGAGTGGGTGGCGCAGATGCCGCGGGGCGCGCTGGAGGAGGTGGAGCCGTTCGGCGCGTACTGCCCCGGCCCCGCCGCGCCAGGACAGTACGTGGCCGACCCGGGCGCGGTCGCCGACTGGTACGCCAAGGAGCTGGCGGGCAGGGGCATGCCGCTGGGGCTGGCCGCGGTCAACCGGGGCGCCGACGCGCTGGTGGCGATGGGCTGGCAGGGCGCGCTGCACCACAACGAGTGGATGGTGCCGCTGGCCGCGGTGGTGCGCAGCTGGGAGGACCGGTTCGGCGCGCGGGTGGTCGGCATGGGCTTCAACACGCTGGAGGTGAGCGTGGCCGCGCCGCCGGTCGAGCCCGACCACGCGTTGCACGTGGCGGCCGAGCACTGGACGTTCTGCCCCGACAACGTGGTGCAGGGCGCGGGAGATCTGCGGGGATACGCCGAGCAGATCATCGGCAGCCACGCCTGGTCCTTCTGGTGGGACTGACGCTCCACAATTGTGGATCTTTACGCTAGTTTTGGTCCTCGTAAGGGGGCATAACAGCATGTCGCGGGGCGATCTCACACCGGAGTTACTCGACTCCCCTCTGTGGGCCGACGAGCTGGTGCAACGGGCGGGCATCCCGGTCTTCGACGTGCCGCTGGTGTCGGTCGGCGGCGGGATCGGCTCGTTCACGCTGGTCGACGCCCTGCGGATCCGGGGCGTGCCGACCACCTCGATCAGGGTGCTGTCGACCTCCGACTCGCCCTGGCAGACGTGGGAGTACCTGACGCGCGTGTCGCAGCTGCCCGCGCACGAGCGGATCCGCTCCGACTCCGGCGCCCGGCCGGACAACCTCTGGGGCTTCCCGTCCTACGCCCTGCAGGAGGCCTGGCAGGAGCGCACGCTCAAGCCCGTCTACCAGGTGCTGGCCGAGCCGGTCCTGGCCGACTTCTACAGCCCGCGCTCGGGCATGGTCACGCGGAGCCTGCGCCGCGAGGCCGACCGGATCGGCTATTGGGAGACGCTGGCCAAGGGGCAGGTCCGGATGGTCAGGAAGCGGGCGGGCGGCGGCTACTTCACGGTTCTCACCCCGCCGGCCGGGACCGGCCCGACCAAGCGGGTGGTGATCCGCTCGCAGTACGTGCATCTGGCGGTGGGCTATCCGGGGCTGAAGTTCCTGGACGACCTGCAGGACTTCCGGCAGGCGCACGGCGAGCGCTACCGGGTGGTCAACGCCTACGAGCCGCACGAGCACGTCTACGAGCGGCTGCGCTCGCGCCCCGGCGTGGTCGTGGTGCGAGGGGCCGGCATCGTGGCCTCGCGGGTGCTGCAGCGCCTGATCGACGACCGGCAGCGGCACGGCCTGCAGACCCAGATCGTGCACCTGTTCCGCACCTGGGTCTCCGGCTCGCACGGGCCGAACCCGTGGATGCGGCGCAAGGGCGGCGACGGGTGGGCCTACCAGGCGTTCACCATGCCCAAGTCGGCCTTCGGCGGCCAGCTCAAGGCCCGCTTCCGCAAGGCGGACGCCGAACGCAGGGCCAGGCTCGCCAAGACCGTCGCCGGGACCACCACGCCCAAGCTGCGCCGCTGGCAGGAGCAGCTGCGCCAGGGCCGCCAGGGTGGCTGGTACCACCCGGTGCAGGCCGTGGTCGACCGGATCGACCGCGCCCCCGACGGCCGCCTGGTGACGCTGACCCGCAGCGACGGCGCCGCGCCCATGCAGTACGTGTCGGACTTCATCATCGACTGCACCGGCCTGGAGGCCGACATGGACGAGCACCGCGTCCTGGACGACCTGGTACGGCACGGCGGCGTGCTCACCAACCGCGCGGGCAGGCTGCTGACCGGCAAGAACTTCGAGGTGATCGGCGCCGACAGCGACGGCGGCGCGCTGTACGCCTCGGGCGCGGCCACGGCGGGCAACCACTTCCTGGCCGTCGACAGCTTCCTCGGCATGCAGACCGCCGCCCTGGACATCGCCGACGACCTGGCCGGGCGCGGCTTCTGCGCGCGGCTGGGACCGATCAGGTCGGTGGCGCAGTGGGCGAAGTGGGCGGCCAACCGGAGGCCGTCGTGATCCCGACGCTGGCCGGGCGGATCCAGACCCGGCTCTTCCTGCTGGCCACCGTGGGCGCCGTGCTCACCGCGCTGTCGGCCCTGGTGCTGCCGATGTCCTTCGTGGACGCCTATCTCGTGCTGCTGGCCGTCGCCGTGGTCGGCGTGGGCTGGGAGCTGCTCTACCACCTGCTCATGCAGTTCCGCTGGGACAAGGACTGGCCGACGCTGTTCGGCCTGGTCGCGATCGTCCCCGAGGGGCTGCTGATGTGGGTGCTGCTCGACCGCGGCCTGATCCCGGGGGTCGGGGGGCCGGTGCCGGCCGGGGCGTTCGCGGCCATGTTCGCGATCGTCTGGATCGGCCAGTGGCTGTTCGCGAACGGCCCGATGCGGGTGCTGTTCGTCCAGTGGCGGCTGCGTGGGGGCCGCCTGATCTGATCACGAAGGGGGAGGCATGGGCGGCATCGAGCTGGCTCGTCCGCTGTACTTCTGGCTGGGTTTCCTGGCCACGGCCGCGGGGGTCTTACTGCACCTGCCGATGTATCTGCACGGTGCGGACATGCACTACAAGCTGGCCGGGATGATGATGGACACGCCGATGACGATCGGCATGATCCTCATCGTGCTAGGCCTGGCCGCCACTGGCTACGGCCTGATACCGAAGGGCGCGTTCGCCTCCCGGCCTGCCGGGGAGGCGCGGGTGCGGGCGCTGGACGACGCGCGGATGCGCCCGGCGCACATCGGCCTGATCGTCGTGCTGTCCATCGCGGTGATCATCGACGCGATGAAGCCGATCACGCTGGGCTTCGTGGTGCCCGGCATGGCCAAGGAGTACGGGCTGCGCTCGGCGCTCAACCCGCACGGCGAGTGGCCGGCGGCGATCCTGCCACTGGCCGGGCTGACCGGCACCGTGCTGGGCTCGCTGCTGTGGGGCTGGATGGGCGACCGCATCGGGCGCAAACCGTCCATCCTGTTCGCGGGCGTGCTGTTCATCGGCACGGCCATCTGCGGCGCCATGCCCGACATCCGGTGGAACCTGGTCATGTGCCTGCTCATGGGCCTGGGCGCGGGCGGCATGCTGCCGATCACGTTCTCGCTGCTGGCCGAGACGATCCCGCCGCGGCACAAGGGCTGGGTGATGGTGCTCATCGGCGGCAACCTGGCCATCGCCTACGTGGTGGCCAGCTGGCTGTCGGCCGCGCTCGCGCCCACCTACTCCTGGCGGATCCTGTGGCTGATCGGCATGCCGACCGGCGTCTTCCTGATCCTGCTCAACCGCTTCATCCCTGAGTCGCCCCGCTTCCTGCTGGCGCACGGACGCGGCGAGGAGGCGCGCAGGATCATGGCCAGGTACGGCGCGGCCACCACCACGGAGGCCGTCGAGCTGGTCGAGGACGAGCAGACGGGCGGCTACTCGCGGCTGTTCCGTGCCCCGTTCAGCGGGCTGACGGTGGCCGTGGTGATCCTCGGGCTGAGCATCGGCCTGGTCACCTACGGCTTCCAGCTGTGGATCCCGTCGAACCTGCAGAAGCTCGGGCTCGACCAGCCCACGGCCGACCGGGCGCTGCGCGACTCGGCGCTGCTGGGCCTGCCGCTGATCTTCATCTCGGCGGCCATGTACGGGCTGTGGAGCGCCAAGAAGACGATCATCGTGCTGTCGACTCTGGTGGGGGCGGCGCTGGTCGTGCTGTCGTTCGCCGGTGAGACGCTCGCCCAGGACCGCACCTGGCTGTACGTCCTGCTGGCCGGGCCGATCGTGGGCACGGCCACGATCGCCGCCGTCCTGGCGGCCTACTCCTCGGAGATCTACCCGACCCGGGTCCGCTCCCGCGGTTCCGGCCTGTCGGCGGGGGTCGGCAAGTTCGGCGGCGTCGCGGTCACCGCGTTCCTGGTGGCAGGCGCTGCCGCGCCCTCCATCGGGGCCACGGCCCTGCTGGGCGCGATCCCCCTGGTGCTCGCGGTACTCGCCGTCCTGTTCTTCGGCGTGGAGACGACGAGAGCGGGCGCCGACCCGGCCCCCGTCGTGGAGGCCGGGTCGACGCTCACCTAGAAGCGCTCGTCTAGAAGAAGCTGAAGCCCTGCTCCGGCTGCGGCAGGTTCAGCTGCTGCGGGCCGTGGAACTTGGCCTTGTCCTTGGGCAGGCTGCCCGGGGTGGTGACGAACGGGACGATGATGCGGCTCTTGGCCAGGTCAACGGTCACGTTCGCGCCGGTGCCGGCCTCGTCGCTGTAGTCGTAGTCGGTCCCGGCGAGCACCAGGCCCAGCCGGTGGCCCTTCTTGAAGGTGTAGTCGTGGGGCAGCGTCGGCCACTTGACGTGGCCCCACGTGCCCACGGGAAGCGGGTTCGAGTCCGTGAGCGAGTCGCGGTTCTGCACGTCGATCCAGCCACGGGCGACGATCTCGGCGGGGGCGGTCACCAGGTTCGTGACCGTCTTCTTGTAGCAGCCGTCGTCGGCCGGGGTGGAGTCGCCGTGGCAGTCCTCCTCGGTGAGCGTGGTGATGCCCTGGCCGCGGCGCCAGTCGACCCTGGTGTCGTCGCCGAAGTCGACGAGCAGGGCCGTCAGGTTCGAGGTGGGCTGGTCCAGCTTCACCCGCAGGTCGGCCGTCGGCGTGCCGGACAGGCGCAGGTCCAGCGGGAGCGCCCCGCTGGTGAACGCGATCCGGCCCGGCTTGGCCGTACCGACGTCCGCGATCATGTCGGACTCTTCGAGGCTGACGTCGGTGAACGAGGCCGTCGCGCCCTTGGCCGCGGGCACCAGCCCGAGCGAGCCGTCGGCGGCCGGGCTGAGCGGGACCTTGACCGCGAACGGCGCCGGCCAGTCGCGCTGCTTGATCCACTGCGTGGGGCCGACCTGGACGTCGGCGCGCGGCTGGGTGAGCGCGTCGTTGCGGACGCCCTGCAGCCAGTAGTCGAACCAGCCGTGCAGGGTGTCGACCCAGATGTCCCTGCGGCCCTCGAAGTCGAACGGGTCCACGTGCTGGTACTGGCCGACCCAGAGCCTGCGCGGGATGTTCCGCTCGGTCAGGCCCTGCCACCAGGTGGAGAAGTCGTCCGGCTTGACGTTCAGGTCGTTGACCGTGTGCACGGCGAAGACGCTGGCGCGCACGTTGGAGACGTCCTTGAGGTAGTCGCGCTCGGCCCAGAAGGCGTTGTAGTTGCCGGTGTCGTCACCGTCCTCGGCGTCCATCTTGTCGCGGACGGCCTGGCACTTGGCCTCGGGGTCGGTGTCGACGTAGTTGGCCAGCCAGGAGGCGTAGTCGTGGTTGTAGATGACGCCGTTGGAGCGCTGGTACTTGTACCAGGAGTCGATCGCCGAGATCGGCACGATCGTCACCAGGCCCTGCACTCCGGTGGCGGCCACACCCTGCGCCAGCGTGCCGTCGTAGGACTTGCCGATCATGGCGGCCTTGCCGGTGGTCCAGTCGGCGGTGGCCAGACTGCCGTCCGCGCGGAAGGCCTTGGCGCGGCCGTTGAGCCAGTCGATGACCGCCTTGCCGCCGGCGATGTCGGCCTTGCCGCCGATGTCCGGGCAGCCCTCGGACTTCGTGGTGCCGATCATGTCCACGTTCAGTACGGCGTAGCCGCGCGGCACGAAGTAGTTGTCGTAGAAGAGCGGGAACTTCACGGGGTTGCCGGAAGCGTCGTAGACCTTCCGCTCACCCTCGTTCCCACGGCCCGAGTTGTCGTAGTAGGGGCTCTCGTCGATGATCACCGGGACCTTGAGCCCGGGTCCGGACTCCTTGGGCCTGATGATGTCGACGCGGACCCTGTCCAGCCTGCCGTCGGAGTCGCTGTCGACGCTGGACTCGACGTAGACGTACTCGCGGACCGCGTCCGCGTAGGAGAAGACGGGCTGGGTACGGCCGTTCTGGACCGTGATCGCGGGTTCGCTCGCCGCCTTCGCCGGGGTCGCGGCGACCGCGAGGGTGAGGGCGATCGCGATGAGGGCCGGGCGTAATTGTGGCACGCGTGTCCTCCGAGACATTTGGGGAAAAGTACCCGCAATCTCTCAGACGACCGCACGCATGACAAGATCCCGGCTCCTCCCGTCAGCCTTGTCCGGACTCCGGCCACGGGGCGCTAGCGGACCTCGGGGAAGGACGGCGGGAAGAGCTCGGCGGGTGGCCGGCCGAGGCGGTCGCGCGTGGAGTAGGCCGCCTTCATGCGGTCGAAGTAGGCCTGGGCGCGCGACTGGAGCGCGGTCTCGTCGACACCGGGGATGACGCGGTCGCGCATGACCGTGCGCCCGTCGATGACGACCGTGGTGACGTCCGCGCCCGAGCCGTTCATGAGCAGGGTGCGGATCGGGTCGTCGACCGGCCCGGTCAGGGCCACCGCGACGAGGTCGGCCTTGGCGCCGGGGGCCAGGCGGCCGAGGTCGTCGCGGCCGAGCGCGCGGGCGCCGCCAAGGGTGGCGGCCCGGTAGTAGTCGGCCGCCGACCCGGCCTCCAGCCGGCCCGTCACCAGCTTGGCCAGGTTGTTGCCGTAATCCATGTTGCGGATCATGTCCGGCGGATAGGAGTCCGTGCCCAGCGCCATCGTCACCCCGGCGGCGCGGTAGCGGTCGAAGTCGTGCAGCGCCGAGCCGTAGCGGACCATGGTGAGCGGGCAGTGGACGATCCCGGCGATCCCGGCGAGCCGGTCGAGGTCGTCCGGGCCTGATCCGGGCGCGTCCGGATGGCCCGCGGCGTACAGGGCGTGCGGGATGAGCAGGCAGCGGTTCAGCAGCCCGGTCTCGGCGAGCACGTCCAGGGGCCGTTTGCCGTACCACTCGCGCAGCAGGCGCAGCTCGGTGGCGCCCTGCAGGCAGTGCAGGCGGACCAGGCAGCCGAACTCCCCGGCGGCGGCCGCGGTGGCGCGCATGAGGTCCAAAGTGAGCGTCTCGATGCGGCAGGGCAGCAGGGAGCCCCTGATCCGCCCGTCGAAGGCGCCGTCGAAATCCTTCACGAAGCGGACGGCGTCGGCGAGGCCCCGCTCGCCGAGCGAAGGCTCCCAGTGAACGTCCCTGGACCCATCGGGCAGCACCACCGGGACGCCGGAGCGGTAGCTGGGACCCAGGTACATGCGCAGCCCGAGGCGGCCCGCGATGGCGGCCATCCCGGCCAGCTCGTCGTAGGACTCGGCCCAGGCGCTGTGGGTCTCCGCGGCGATGGGCATGGCGGTGGTGATGCCGTTGCGGATCAGCCGGGTCAGCGCGTACTCCCGCATGAACAGCGTCTCCTCCAGCGGGAAGACGGCCGCCCTGCGGTTCGTGGCGTAATCGCGCGACCAGGTCAGGCCGCTGGAGTCGGCGGGCCAGGTGTCGAGGATGGCGTGGTCGATGTCGGCCAGCGCGTCCAGGTCGATGAACCCGGGCCCGACCACGGCCTGCCCGGCGTCGATCACCTCGTCGTACGGACCCTGATACGACGGGCCCACGTAGACGATCTTGTCAGAGGAGTAGGCCACACAGCCGTCCCTGTGCACGACGTGGTCGCCGTCCCGGTATCCGATGACGTGCGAGGCCTTGACGAGTGTGATCACGTGGTGGTTCTCCTGGTCGGTTTCCATCCTGGCCGCGGCACGGCCTCCAGCAGCGCTCTGGTGTAGTCGTGGGCGGGCTCGCGCAACAGGTCGGCGGTGTTCCCGCGCTCGACGATCCTGCCCTGCCGCATGACGATGGCGGTGTCGCTGATCTGGTTGACCACGGCCAGGTCGTGGGTGATGAAGACGTAGCTGATCTCGCCCCGCTCCCTGATGTCGGCCAGCAGGTTGAGTATCTGGGCCTGGATCGACACGTCCAGCGCGGCCACCGCCTCGTCGAGCACCAGCACGCGGGGCTTGGCGGCCAGCGCGCGGGCGATGGCCACGCGCTGGCGCTGGCCTCCCGACAACTGCCTGGGCAGCATGGCGGCGTGCCGCTCGGCCAGGCCGACGGACTCGAGCAGCTCGAGCGCTCTGTGGCGGCGCTCCGCCTGGGTGAGCGGGAAGTGCAGGGCCAGGCTCGTCTCGATGACGTCGCCGACGCGCTGCAGCTTGTCCAGCGAGGAGTACGGGTCCTGGAAGACGATCTGGATCTCCCTGGCCCGCCGCCTGCGCTCGGCGGTCGACACGCGCCCGCCGCCGCGCCGCCTGTCGCACACGGTGATCGTGCCGCCGGTCGGGGACTCCAGCCCGAGCAGCATCCGCGCGACCGTCGTCTTGCCCGACCCCGACTCCCCCACCACGGCCAGCGACTCGCCCGGCTCGACGGTGAACGACACGTCGTCCACCGCGACGGCCTGCCCGTAGACCTTCCGCAGTCCCTCGGCCCGAATGATGCTCATGCGATCTCCTCGGCCCGCGCGCAGGCCACCAGCACGCCCTCGACCTTCCGCATCGGCGGCTCCCCTTCCTGGCAGTACGGCATGCGTTCCGCGCACCGTGGCGCGAAGGCGCAGCCGGGATCCGCCTCGAAGGCGGCCACCGGTCTGCCCGGGATGACGGGCAGCCACTTCCGCTCGCCGAGCGCCGGCCGCGACTGGAGCAGCCCGCGCGTGTAGGGATGGCGGGGCGCGGTCACCAGGTCCGCGGCGGGCTGGGTCTCCACGACCCGGCCGGCGTACATCACGGCCAGCCGGTCGCAGGTGGCCGCCGCCAGCTCCAGATCGTGGGTGATCAGTAGCATCGCCATGCCCCGGTCCCTGCGTAGCTCGTCCAGGATGGCCATCACCTCCGACTGGGTGGTCACGTCCAGCGCGGTGGTCGGCTCGTCGGCCAGGATCAGGTCGGGCTCGACGGCCAGCACCGAGGCGATCATCACCCGCTGCAGCAGGCCGCCCGACAGCTCGTGCGGGTACTGCCTCATCCGCCGCTCCTCGATGCCGACCTCGGCCAGCAGCTCGGCGGCTCGCGAGGAGGCCTGCCGTACCGGGGCGCCGAGGTTGTGGATCATGGCTTCGGTGAGGAAGTCGCCGACGCTGCGCACCGGGTTGATGTGCGCCCGCGGGTCCTGGAAGATCATCGCGATGCGGCGGGCGCGCAGCACGCGCAGGTCCTTGGGCCGCAGTGCGAGCACGTCGGCGCCGTCGAAGAGCACCGACCCGGTGACACGCGCGCCCGGCGGGGCGAGGCCGATCACGGCACGGGCGGTCATCGACTTGCCGGAGCCGGACTCGCCGACCAGGCCGACGGCCTCGCCGCGGGCGATGTCCAGGCTGACGTCCGCCACCAGCGTGCGCCAGTCTTTGTCGAAGGGCACGGCCAGGTTGAGCCCGGCCAGGCTGAGCAGGCTCACGACTGCCTCCCGATACGGTCGCCGAGGACGTTGAAGGCGGCGACGACCAGCGCGATCAGGATCCCCGCGCTGAGCGCCTCGAGCGGCTGGCCGCGCATGGCGCTGTCCAGGCCGCTCTTGACCATCAGCCCCCAGTCGGCGGCCGGCGGTTGCACACCCAGCCCGAGGAACGAGACCGCCGCCACGTCGATCACCGCGAAGCCCAGCGCCGACACCGACTGCGCGATGATGATCGGCCGCAGGTTCGGCAGCAGGTGCCGGGTGCAGATGGCCAGCGCCCCTCGCCCCTGCACCCAGGCCGCCGCGATGTACGGCAGGCCGCGCTCCCGCAGCGCCGCCCCGCGCACGACACGGGCCACGTAGGGCGTGTAGGCCACCGCCAGCCCGGCCACCACGCCGGGGATGCCGGGCCCCAGCACGGCCACGGTGACCAGCGCGAACACGATCCCTGGCACGGCGAACAGGACGTCGAGCGCGCGGGAGACGACGGCGTCGACCCGGCCGCCCGCCCAGGCGGCGGTGATGGCCAGCGCGGTCCCCGCCACGCTGGAGACGGCGATGACGAGCACGGGTCCGAGCAGCGTGGTCCGCGCGCCGTACATCAGCCTGGACAGCACGTCCCTGCCGAGCGCGTCGGTGCCGAGCGGGTGCGCGGCCGTGCTCCCGCCCAGGGCGTTGAGCAGGTCGGGGAAGTCGGGGTCGTAGGGCGCCAGCAGCGGCGCGGCCAGCGTGACGGCCACCACCACGAGCAGCAGCGCGGCGGCGGCCGTGCCGAGGCCGCCGAGCGCGGTCACAGGCGCGGGTCGAGAGCGGAGTAGCACAGGTCCACCAGGAGGTTGATCAGGACGAAGGCGGTGACGAGCACGAGCACCACCGCCTGGACGATGGCGAAGTCGCGCTGCAGGATCGCGCGGACGAACAGCCCGCCGAGCCCGTCGAGGGCGAAGATGTTCTCCACCACGACCGACCCGGCGATCAGCCCGGCCACGTTGAGCCCGGTCACCGTCACCACCGGGATGGCGGCGTTGCGCAGCACGTGGCGGCGCACGATGTGGCGCTCGGCGAAGCCGCGGGCGCGGGCGGTCTCCACGTGCTCGCGGCCGAGCTCCTCCCGCACCGAGGCGCGGGTGATGCGGGCCAGGAAGGCGGCGCTGGCCAGGCTGAGCGTGATCGCGGGCAGCGTCAGATGGTGGATGCGCTCGCCGAACCCGCTGCCGGCCCCGAACACGGGGAACCAGCCGAGCCCGAGCGCGAACACGATGACCAGCGCCACCCCGATCACGAACGGCGGCACGGCCAGGAACGCCGACGACAGGCCGTTCACCATGGCCTCCACGCGTCCCCTGCGCAGCCCGGCCAGCAGCCCCATGGACACGCCGCCCAGCACGATCAGCAGCGTGGCGTAGGCCACGAGCAGGACGGTGGTCGGGATGCGGGCGGCCATCAGCGCCGACACGTCCTGCCGGTAGACCAGCGAGCTGCCGAAGTCGCCGGTGACGGCGCCCCGGAGCCAGGTGGCGTACCGGACGAGGAAGGGGTCGTCGAGGTGATACTGCGCCCGGATGGCGGCGATCTGCTCGGGGGTGCCGCTGCGGTTGCCGAGCAGGAACGCCATCGGACCGCCCGGCACCAGGTACAGCAGGCCGTACACCAGGAAGGATGCGACGAGCAGGACGACTGCCAGGCCCGCCAGCCGCTTGAGCAGAAAGCTCACCTGGCCCCCAGCCCCGAGGCCCACGGGTAGTACAGGTAGGGGAACGACGGGACGGCGCCGGTCACCCGGTTGTTCATGTAGAGGATGACGGGCAGGTTGTTCAGCGGCATCCAGGGCACGTCGGCGGTGACCTTCTCCTGGATCCCGGTGACCAGCGCGGCCCTGGCGGCCGGGTCGTAGGCGGCGCGGGCCTTCTTGATGTCGGCGTCCACGGCCGGGTAGCCGTTGAAGTTGGTGCGCCCGCCGGCCAGGAAGACCGTGTAGATGTCGAGCGGGTCGGGCACGTTGCCGTACCAGGTGGAGAAGAACGCGTCGATGCCCTGGCGGGCCTTGGGGTCGCTGTAGAGGTTGCCGTACTGCTCGACCGGGATGACCTTGATGTCGATCTTGAGGCCGAGCGCCTCTCCGGTGGCCTTGATCAGGTTCGCGGTCTGCTCGTGGACGGCGGCGCTGCCCTGGATGCCGATCGTGATCGTCTGGGTGGGGTTGCCCGCCTCGGCCACCAGTTGCTTGGCCTTGGCCAGGTCTGGGGTGGCGGCGGGCAGCGCGTCGTAGGCCTTCTTGAAGGTGTCGGTGGCGTATCCCCAGTACTCGGCGCCTGCCAGGGTCTTCTGCGGGGCGGCGGTGCCCTGGAAGACGACCTTGGAGATGGCCGCCCGGTCGAGCGCGAGCGAGAGCGCCTGCCTGACCTTGGGGTCGGCGTACGGCCCTGACTGGGCCGCGCCGAGCAGGGTCCAGAACGTCAGCGACCTGCCCAGCGTCACCGAGCCGGTGGTGGACTTCTGCAGCTGGGCCAGCCCGGCGGGCGGCAGATAGAAGTACTGCCCGTCGACCTCGCCCGAGCGCAGCGCGTTGACGGCGGTGGTCTCGTCGGCGATGAAGCGGAACACCAGGCTCTCCGACTTGGCCTTCAGCGCCGGATCCCAGTAGGAGTCGTTGCGCTTGAGCGTGAGCGCGTCGCCGGACTTCCAGCCCTCCAACTGGAACGGTCCCGTACACATCAGCCCGCCGGTGGGCGAGCCCAGGTCCTTCTTCTTGGCGTAGTCGGCCGACACCACGGCCCCGGCGGCGGTGGCCATGGCCTGGTTGAACAGCACGTCGGGCTGCTTGAGCGTGACCGTGACCTGCATCGGCCCGGTCGCCTTGATCGACTCGACGGTGTGGAAGTAGTCGCCCCACCAGGTGCCGAGCGCCGGGTCCAGATGCCTGTTGAGGCTGGCGGCCACGTCGGCGGCGGTGAGCGGCTTGCCGTTCCAGAACTTCACGCCGTCGCGGATCGTGTAGACCCACGTGGTGGGGGTGGGGTTGTCCGTCTTCACGGCGAGCCCGGGCTCGATCTTGAAGTCGGGCGTGAGCCGCAGCAGGCTCTCACACATGTTGGCCAGCGCGGTGTTCTCCGCGTAGTTGAAGGACCTGATCGGGTCGAGCGTCTGCGGCTCGTACGGCAGGTTCCAGGTGATCTTGTCCAGGCCCTTGGCGGCGGGCGCGGTGGCGGTCTTCAGATCGAGCTGCTGGGGTACGGCGGGCTGCTGCTTGGCGGGGGCGTTGGCGCCGCAGGCGGCCACGGCGAGAGCCAGGCCGAGAACGGGCAGGGCGCGACGGATCATCGGGGGACCTTTCAGACGAGCCGGCCGTCGCGGGCGATCACACGGCCCGCCCGGACGACGAGATGGGGGATCGGGCGCTCCACCACGGCCTGCGCCACGGAGTCGCTCCCGACCAGGACGAAGTCGGCGGGATCGCCCGGCTTCAGTTCGACCCGCGCCAGACCGATCAGCTCGGCGCCCCCGTGCGCCACGACCGCGTAGCACGCGGCCAGCTCCTCGTCGGTGCGGGCGTCGGTGCGGTAGGCCAGCAGGTGCGCCCGGGCGATCATGTCGCCGTCGCCGAACGGGGTCCACGGATCGCGCACCCCGTCCGACCCGGCCGCCAGCAGCACGCCGGTGCCCGCGAACGACTCCGGCGCGATGACCGGATCGCCGCCCAGCGCGCAGGTGGTCAGCGCCACCCCGGCCTCGGCCAGCAGCTTCACGGTCTCCGGCGCGACGTCCCCGGCCAGGCAGAACGCGTGGCTGATGGTGACCTTCAGGCCGGAGCCGGCGGTACGGCGGGCGATCTCGTGAACCGTCTCGACCCCCGCCGCTCCCCCGTCGTGCAGGTGGATGTCCAGCGGCACGCCGTGCCGTCGCGCCAGGCCGAACAGCACGTCGAGGTGGCCGTGCAGGTCGCCGTCCACGCCGATCGGGTCCAGGCCGCCGAGTACGTCGGCGCCCTCCTCCAGCGCCCGCCCGAGCAGTTCGGCGGTGCCCGGCGCGGTCAGCAGGCCGAGCTGGGGGAACGCCACGGTCTGGACGTCGAGCAGGTGGGCGCGTGCCGCCGCGGCCTGCCGTACGCCGTGGAGGTTGTCCAGGCCGTAGACGGGGGCGACGTCGACGTGGGCGCGCCAGGCGCGGGCGCCGCGGGCGATCGCGTGGTCCATCAGAGCGCCGGCGCGCTCGGCCACCGTGGCGGTCATGCCCTGGCGGGCGGCGACGTCGCCGTCGATCAGCTCGCGCAGGTCATGCGCGGGCTCGCGGCTCAGCCACGGCTGACCCCAGGTGGTCTTGTCCGGATGGATGTGGGCGTCGACCGGCGCCGGCAGGGCCAGCAGGCCGCCGCAGTCGACGACCTCGTCCGGCGTGCCGCCTGCGACGATGCGCCCGTCCTCGACCAGGAGGTCGTGCGGGCGGAGATTTGTGAACTGAACCAAAGCCACGAGGTTGATCGCCTTTAATCTGGGGGGAACTTCGCGATAGATTTATCAGACATCAGATGTTTAGAGAAGAGGATGAATGCGAAACGTGGCGCGGACGTCCCTAGTGGACGCCGCGATCGAGGAGCTGCGCGGCGAGATCACCAGCGGCGCGTGGCCGGTCGGGACGAAGATCCCGTCCGAAAGCCAGCTCGCCGAGACACTGGGCATGAGCAGGCTGTCGGTGCGCGAGGCGGTGCGGGTGCTCGTGCACGCGGGGCTGCTGACGACGCGGCAGGGTGACGGCACCTACGTGACGGCGACCGACGAGTCGCAGGTCGCGCTGCGGCGGCGGCTGGACAGGGCGGCCGCGATGGACATCATCGACGTGCGGCGCGGCCTGGACATGGTGGCGGCGCGGCTGGCGGCCACCAGGCGCACGCCCGAGGACCTGGCGCTGATGCGCGAGGCCCTGGAACGCAGGGACGCCGCGGCCCGCACGGGCGACCTGGACGCCTTCGCCGACGCGGACGTGGCCTTCCACCTGTACGTCGCGGACGCGGCGCACAACCCGCTGCTGACCGACCTGTACCGCAGCATGAGCGAGGCGCTGCGGGACAGCGTGCGGAACATGGAGCAGGCGGTGCTCGACTACGACGACTCGCACGCCGAGCTGCTGAAAGCGGTCGAGGACGGCGACGCCGCGCGCGCGATCGGCGCCGGCGTCACCATCCTCGACCAGCAGGAGCGTGACCTCTAGCGCTAGTCGCCGTTGATCAGGTGCATGGCCAGGCCGGGGTCGAAGGTTCCGGCCGGGATCCCGGCACCGGTGTTGCATGAGCCGTCGGAGTCGCCCGGCACCTTGACCCAGAGCAGGTACTCGGCGCCGGTCTGCTGCTGCTTCGGCGGCGTGCCGAGCTTGCGTCCCGGTGGGTTGCACCACGAGTCGTCGATGGGCGGGCCGGTGTACGGGCCGTTGCCGTTGCGGCTGGTGTCGATCACGTACGGCTTGGTGTAGCCGTACGTGCTCAGCTCGGCGTTGACCGCGCCGGCGCGGGTATCGGTGTCGGCGATGGTGAAGAAGTTGGAGACGTTCAGCGAGAAGCCGCGCGCCTTCCGCAGGCCCGCCTGGTCCGACCAGCGGGCGATGTCGGTGGCCGCGCCCCAGGTGGCGTTGCCCGCGTCCAGGTAGGTCCAGGCGTTCGGCGCCTTGGCGCGGAGCGTGTCGAGCGCGTAGTTCAGCTCGCGCAGCCGCAGCGCCTGCTGGTTGGTGTCCAGGCAGCTCATGCCGGGGATCGCGTCGGGCTCGAGCACCACGATCGCCGGGCGCGCGCCGATCGCGTTCGCGAAAGCGGTGATCCAGGCCTGGTAGGTCGGCTCGTCGGGGGCGCCGCCGGTGGACTGGGTGGCGCACGAGTCACGCTTGGTGACGTCGTAGGCGACCAGCATGGGCAGCTTGTTCTGGGCCTGCGCGTTGTTCACGTAGGTCGTGACGGCGCTGGTGGGGTTGGGGAACCAGTCGCCGAACCACTCGAAGATCGGCTTGGTGGCGATGCCCGCGTCGATGGCCGCGGCCCTGGTGGGGTCGCTCTGGCGGTTGCGGACAAGCGTCTCACTGCTGCACCTTTCCTTGGGTGTCGGCGAAGCCGGTCAGCCACGCCAGGGCGGAGTTCCAGTTCACGGCGACCTCGTTGGTCGAGTAGGAGCCGATGTCGTCGATGTAGCACTTGGCGGGGGCACAGCCCTGCAGCACGCGCTGGGCCACCGGGTCCTGCAGGCCGGAGTTGGGGCCGCCCGCCAGGGATCCGGGCGCCGGGTGCGGCAGCGCCGGGTCGAGCTGGTGGGCCCAGAACCGGTGGTGCTGGTTCTGGCTGGACCGCTCGCCGTACCCGGTGACGTAGGACTGGTTGAGCGCGTTGCGGCCGAGCAGGTAGTCCAGCGACTCCAGCGCCCCGTCGCGGTACTTCGGCAGGCGCGTGAGGTCGTAGGCGTAGGCCAGGACCATCGCCTCGTTGGCGGTCGCGCTGTTGGAGCCCCACACGTACTTGCCGTCGGCGGGCAGGAACGGGTTGGCGTACCCCTGCGCGCGCAGGTCCGCCAGGTGCCGGTCCGCGACGCCGGCGACGCGCACGACCAGCCTTCCGGCCGTGACCGGGTCCAGCTTTGTGATGACCCTGGCCAGCGCCAGATCGGCCAGGCCGCCGGTGTCCCTCCAGGAGAAGTTGCCGGTGGTCAGGACCGTGGTGACCTTGCCAAGGTACAGGTCGATGAGCTGCCAGGCGGCCAGCGCGCCGTTGACGACGTACTTGCCGTGGTCGCCCGCGTCGTACCAGCCGCCGCGCACGTCCATCCGGTAGTCGCAGGCGCCCGGCTGACAGGGGACGTCGGTGTCGCCCTGGTTGGGGGCCACGCCGAGGTGGCCTGCGGGCCTGGCGTAGGCCTCGCCCGCGTACTTCGCCTCGATCGGGATGCCGCTACGGTTGTGGTAGAAGTACGCGAGCGCGTCCCTGCGCAGCTTGCCGTACAGGTCCCGACTTATCGCGAAAGGCTCGCTCTTGTCGTCGCCGACCTGGAGGCGGTAGGTGCCAGGCGTCCGAAATTTCGTGAAATCGGCGGTTTGGACGGTGTCCCCGGACATGGCGTCCGGGCCGTGCGGCTTGGTGGTTCCCGTGGCGGCAGCCGTACCGTCGTCCTTGAGCAGGCGCCAGGTCAGCGCCGCGCCGGCGTCGGTGACGATCGTGGCGCGCTTGGGGCCGCCGACTAGGTAGCCGAGCTGGTTGACACGCACGGGCGAGCCGAGGTCGCGGACGCCGCCGGGCGGGACGACGCCGCCGACGAAGGAGATCTCGTCCAGGCACAGCGTGTAGGGCTCTGTCGCGCCGCCCATCTGGAAGGCGACCTGGCTCTTGGGCTCGTCCACCGTGGATGTGCCGGTGATCTCGAAGCGCTGCGGGGTGGCGGTCAGCTTCGCCTGCCCGGCCACCGGCGTGGTGTACGGCGGGCCGCTCATCTGGGCGATCGCCGTGATCGCGACGTCCCTGGTGGCGCTGGCCGTGAACGACAGCGTGTACGGCCGGCCGTTCTCCAGCGGGATGTCGTTCTGGCCGATCATCGAGTCCCAAGGGTTCACGGTGCCCGCGGGGACGTCGGCGCACAGCCTGCCGTCCTGGACCCTGGAGGGCGTGTTCTCGCTGCTCCACCAGGGTTCCTTGGAGCCGGAGTCGAAGGTGCCGTTGAGCACGCGCTCGTAGCCGGCCGCGTGCGCCGCCTGCGCATGCGCAAGAGGAAGCGCGAGCGCCGTCAGCGCGCAGGCCACTCGCCATCGAAAAGACATGCCGGACCTCTCGTGAAGCGGTCCGGCGGCGTCGGCGTGATCATCACCTCACACCAGGCATGACGTCAAGGGGCTCATCCTTGTAAATTTCCTTTGTGTGTCGGGCCTTTCGCCGGTCCGAATCTTGGTCTACTCTCCGTGGGAGCGCTCCCAAAATAGCGGAGCCACACCGGTACCGGCGGCGTCAACGCAGGTGAAAGTGGTGCATTCCTAGAGAGGTTCCCCTATGAAGGGTCAGCTTCGCCGTGGCCTCGTGGCCGCGGTCGCCCTGGCGGGCATCGTGGCCACGGCGGCCGCGTGCGGCGGCTCCGGCACCTCGTCGGACCAGGCGAAGGCGGGAGGCAAGACCGAGCTCGTCGTCAAGACCTTCGGTGACTTCGGCTACCAGGATCTCTACAAGCAGTACGAAGCCTCGCACCCGAACGTCACCCTCAAGGAGGA
The DNA here is from genome assembly GCF_044457685.1 of Nonomuraea sp. NPDC050536. Classification (NCBI taxonomy): domain Bacteria; kingdom Bacillati; phylum Actinomycetota; class Actinomycetes; order Streptosporangiales; family Streptosporangiaceae; genus Nonomuraea; species Nonomuraea sp. NPDC050536. The sequence continues at coordinate 488,675 of NZ_JBITHD010000001.1, read as the reverse complement.
GAACATCGCCCAGCTCGGCGACTACCTCCCCAAGCTGCAGCAGTGGATGGCCACCGGCAGCGGCGCGGGCGACGTGGTCGCGCTGGAGGAGGGCATCCTCGTCCAGTTCATGGCCAAGCCGGCGAACTTCGTCAACCTCCTGGACCACGGCGCGGGCTCGCTGCAGGACAAGTTCCTGGAGTGGAAGTGGAAGCAGGCCCTCACCCCCGACGGCAAGACGCTGGTCGGCCTCGGCACCGACGTCGGCGCGCAGGGCATGTGCTACCGGCGCGACCTGTTCGAGAAGGCCGGCCTGCCCACCGACCGCGAGGAGGTGAGCAAGCTCTGGCCCACCTGGGACGCCTACCTCGAGACCGGCAAGAAGTTCGTGGCCTCATCGAAGGAAGCAAAGTTCTTCGACTCCGCCGGCAACATCTTCCAGAACGTGCTGATCCAGCAGGGTGACCACACCTACTTCGACACCTCCAACAAGCTGGTCATCGACTCCAACCCGGCCGTCAAGACCGCCTGGGACATCACCACGAACATGGTGGCGGCCGGTCTGTCGGCCAAGCTGCAGATGTGGGGCCCGCAGTGGAACGCCGGGTTCAAGCAGGGCTCGTTCGCCACGATCGCCTGCCCCGCCTGGATGCTCGGCCTGATCAAGGAGCAGGCCGGCGACGGGCTGGCCGGCAAGTGGGACGTGGCCAGGGTGCCCGGCTCGGGCGCGGTCCGCGGCGGTTCGTTCCTGGCGGTGCCCGCGCAGAGCAAGCACCAGAAGGAGGCGGCCGAGCTGGTCAAGTTCCTGACCAGCCCCGAGGGCCAGCTGGGCGCCTTCAAGGCGGCCAACAACTTCCCGTCCTCGCCGCAGGCCATCGACGACCCGGCGGTGCAGGGCTTCTCCAACGCCTTCTTCAACAACGCCCCCGTCGGCAAGATCTTCAGCGAGTCGGCCAAGTCGCTCAAGCCCGTCTACCTGGGCCCGGACAACCAGGCCGTGCAGGACAAGGTGGGTGACGCGCTGCTGGCCCTGGAGCAGGGCAAGCTCGACGCCAACGCCGCCTGGGCCAAGGCCCTCGACGACGCCAAGCGCGCGGCCAAGTGATCCCGGCCTCCCCGTGCGGCGCCCTTCCGCCGCACGGGGTTTCTCATGGCGCTTTCCGTACGGCCCGCCGTACCGGATCCCCAGGAACGGCGAGGGGGCGAGAGGGTGGCTGTTGACGTGAAGGCGCGGTCCGGTGCCGCGCACGCCAGGCGGGCTCCCAAGGCGAAGTGGACGTCGCGGTTCGACCGGGCCGGCTCGCCGTACCTCTACATCGCGCCCTTCTTCGTGCTCTTCGCGATCTTCGGGCTGTTCCCGCTGGTCTACACGGCCTGGGTGTCGCTGCACGACTGGCAGCTGGCCGGGGACAGCACCTTCGTCGGGCTGGACAACTACGCGGCGCTGTTCGCCGACCCCGACTTCTGGAACTCGGTGGTCAACACCGTCGGGATGCTCGTCCTGGCCGGTGTGCCGCAGCTGCTGATCGCGCTGGTGCTGGCGAGCCTGCTCAACCGGCCGCTGCGCGGGCTGACGTTCCTGCGGATGGGCGTCCTGGCGCCGATGATCACCTCGATCGCGGCCGTGGCCATCGTGTTCTCGCAGCTGTTCTCGCGCGATGCAGGGCTGGCCAACTGGGTGGTCGGCCTGTTCGGGGTCGGCCCCATCGACTGGCAGGCCGACAAGTGGTCGTCGTGGACCGCGATCGCCACCATGGTCGACTGGCGGTGGACCGGCTACAACGCGCTGATCTACCTGGCGGCGATGCAGTCGATCCCGCGCGACGTCTACGAGGCGGCCGAGCTGGACGGGGCGTCGAAGGCCCGGCAGTTCTGGCAGATCACGATCCCGATGATCAAACCGGCCGTGATCTTCACGGTGATCATGTCGACGATCGGCGGCATGCAGCTGTTCACCGAACCGCTGCTGTTCGGGCAGGGCAAGCTGTCGGGCGGCAGCCTCGGCCAGTTCCAGACGACCGCGATGTACATGTTCAAGAAGGCCTTCGAGGACTTCGACTACGGCTACGGCTCCGCGGTCGCCTGGATGATCTTCGTTCTGATCGTGCTGATCGCGCTGGTGAACTTCCTGATCTCCCGGCGGATGAACGGGGTGGACAAGTGATCAAGCAGAACCGGCTCGTCTACCTGACGCTGCTCGCCTCGATCGTGATCTCGGTCTTCCCGCTCTACTGGATGTTCGTCATCGCCACGCGCACCAACGACGTCGTCGGGCAGTACCCGCCGCCGATGACGCCGGGAGGCGAGCTGGGCGCCAACGTCAGGCGGCTCTTCGAGGCCGAGCAGGCCAACTTCGCGCTCGGCATGGTCAACTCGGCGATCGCCTCGGTCGCGGTGACCGTGTCGGTGGTGTTCTTCTGCTCGCTGGCCGGGTTCGCCTTCGCCAAACTGCGCTTCCGCGGCAGGAACGCGCTGCTGGTGATCATCCTGGCGACGATGATGATCCCGGTCCAGATGGGCATCATCCCGCTCTACATGATCATGGTGAAGCTGGGCTGGCAGAACACCCTGCAGGCGGTGATCGTGCCGTTCATGGTCTCGGCCTTCGGCGTGTTCATGATGCGCCAGTACGCGGTCAGGGCGGTGCCCGACGAGCTGATCGAGGCCGCCACGGTCGACGGCGGCTCCAGCTTCCGCATCTACTGGAGCGTCGTGCTGCCCGCGCTGCGGCCCGGCATCGCCGTCCTGGCCCTGTTCACCTTCATGGGGACCTGGAACGAGTTCATCTGGCCGCGGGCCGTGCTTGAGGCGGACAACCCGACCGTGCAGTTCTCGCTGAGCCAGCTGGCCACCCAGTACTACACCGACTACACGCTGATGTTCGCGGGGACGCTGGTGGCCACGCTGCCGCTGCTGGCCGTCTTCGTGGTCTTCGGCCGCCAGATCATCGGCGGCATCATGGAAGGAGCCGTCAAGGCATGAGTTTCCTCTGGGGTGCAGCCACCTCGAGCTACCAGATCGAGGGCGCGTTCGCGGATGACGGCAGGGGGCCGTCCATCTGGGACACCTTCAGCCGCACGCCGGGCAAGGTCGTCAACGGCGAGACCGGGGACGTGGCCTGCGACCACTACCACCGCTATCTGGACGACGCGCAGCTGATGGCGGGGCTCGGGTTGCAGGCCTACCGCTTCTCGATCTCCTGGCCGCGCATCGTGCCGGAGCCGGGGGTCGTCAACCGGAAGGGGCTGGACTTCTACGACCGGCTCGTCGACGCCCTGCTGGCACGTGAGATCCTGCCGTGGCCGACGCTCTACCACTGGGACCTGCCGCAGCACCTGGAGGACGCGGGCGGCTGGCCCGCCAGGGACACGGCCTACCGCTTCGCCGAGTACGCCGGGATCGTGCACGAGGCGCTGCGGGATCGGGTGAGCCACTGGACGACGTTGAACGAGCCGTGGTGCTCGGCGCTGCTGGGCTACGCCAACGGCGAGCACGCCCCTGGGCGCGAGGAGCCGTCCGCGGCCGTCGCGGCCGTACACCACCTGCTGCTGGGCCACGGCCTGGCCGTCCCCCTTTTGTCCGGAAATATCGGCATCACGTTGAACATGTCGCATGTGACCGCGGCGACGGAGGCGCCGGAGGACGTGGACGCGGCCCGGCGCATCGACGGGATCCAGAACCGGCTGTTCGTCGACCCGGTGCTGCGCGGCGCCTACCCGGCGGACGTCATGGCGGATCTGGCCGGTTTGAGCGACTTCTCCCACGTCCATGACGGCGACCTGGAGATCATCTCCAGACCGGTGGACTTCCTGGGCGTCAACTACTACTCCCCCGCCCTGGTCGCCGCCGGGGAGCCGGTCCCGCAGGGCAGCACGCCGTGGATCGGCGCCGAGTCGGCCCACTGGGTGGACGGCGGGCGCGAGCGCACCTCGATGGGCTGGGAGATCGACGAGAGCGGCCTCCACGACCTGCTCGTCCGCCTCCGCAAGGACTACCCGGCGGTCGACCTCTACATCACCGAGAACGGCGCCGCCTTCGCCGACGTGGTGAGCTCCGACGGCGCGGTCCACGACCCGGACAGGATCGACTATCTGCGGCGGCACCTGAACGCCTGCGCCGACGCCATCCGCGACGGCGTGCCGCTGAAGGGGTACTTCGCCTGGTCCCTGCTGGACAACTTCGAGTGGGCCCACGGGTACGGCCGGCGGTTCGGCATCGTGCACGTCGACTTCGACACCCAGAAGCGCACCCCGAAGGACTCGGCCCTGTGGTACGCGGCCCGCATCCGCAAGGGCGACCTGTGAACCGCAGGCGGGTCACCCTGGACGAGGTCGCCGCGCACGCCGGGGTGGGCCGGGGCACGGTCTCCCGGGTGGTCAACGGGGCCGACAAGGTGTCCCCGGAGACCCGGGAGGCCGTCGAGCGGGCCATCGCGGAGCTCAACTACGTGCCCAACCACGCGGCCAGGTCGCTGGCGGCCAGCCGTACCGACAGCATCGCCCTGGTGATCGCGGAGCCGGAGGAGCGGCTGTTCTCCGACCCGTTCTTCGCCGGGATCATCAGGGGGATCACCTCAGAGCTGACGGCGACCGGCAGGCAGCTGCTGCTGACGATGGCGGGCACGCCTGAGGAGCGGGCCAACCTGGAGGGCTACCTGTCGGGCGGGCACGTCGACGGGGTGCTGCTGTTGTCGCAGCACCGCGACGACCCGCTGCCGGGGTTCCTGGTCGACATCGGCGTGCCGACTGTGCAGGGCGGGCGCTCGATCGGGCCGCAGATCGTCTCGCAGGTCGTGGACGTCGACAACCACAGCGGCGCGCACATGGCCGTGGACCACCTGGTCGAGCGCGGGCGGCGCAGGATCGCCACGATCTCGGGGCCGATGGACATGATCGCCGGGCTGCACCGGCTCGGCGGCTACCGCGAGGCGCTGATGCTCGCCGGGCTGCCCGAGTTCATCGTGCACGGCGACTTCACCGAGCTGAGCGGCGCGCGCGGGATGCGCGAGCTGCTGGCGCACGACGTGGACGCGGTGTTCGCCGCCTCCGACCTGATGGCCGTGGGCGCGCTGCGGGTGCTGGCCGAGGCGGGTCGCCGGGTGCCGCAGGACGTCGCGGTGGTCGGGTTCGACGACTCCAGCCACGCCCAGTTCACCGGGCTCAGCTCGGTCCACCAGCCCATCGAGGACATGGGCAGGGAGATGGTCAGGCTGCTGACCTCCCTCATCTCGGGCGAGCGCCAGTCGCGCGCCGCCCTGGTCCTCACTCCCCATCTCGTCATCCGCGAATCGAGTTAGACAGTGCACTTCCGACACCTGGGCCGCAGCGGCCTCATGGTCAGCGAGATCGCCTACGGCAACTGGATCACCCACGGCGCCCAGATCGACGAGGAGCGGGCCCGTGCCTGCGTCCGGTCGTGTCGAACCAGCCGCAGTACAACATGATCCGCCGGGTGATCGAGCCCGAGATCGTGCCCGTGTCGGAGCGGCACGGCATCGGCCAAGACGGCATCATCGAGCGCGACCTCGACGGCCCGCTCAGCCCGCAGTCACGCCCGTAACCCCCCGGGGCGCGGTGCGGCCTGCTCATCCGGAGGGGTGCGGAGCCGGCTCGGCGAGATGGTGACGGACCTGCTCGGCCTCGGGCCTGCCGAGCCGGTCGTAGACGGCCAGGGCCTGCTCCAGGCAGGCCCTGCCGCGCTCCGGCTGCCCGGCGAGGACGAGCGCGCGGCCCAGCACCGCCAGCATGTCGGCGCGCCGGTCGTCGGCGTCGTGCACCGGCACCATCGCCAGCGCCGCCTCCGCCTGGGCCAACGCCTCGAGCGCGTGCCCGTCCGCCAGCTCGACCTCGGCCAGCCGGGTCATGGCCATCGCCTGCATCGCATGGTCCCCGTCGGCGGCGCCGATCTCCACACTCTCGCGCAGCGCCGTGCGGGCCTCGGCGCGGTCGCCGAGCCGGTGCAGCGCGGTGCCGCGCACGATGAGCGCGTGCCCCAGGGTGGGCGGGTGCCCCAGCTCGCGGGCCAGGGCGATGCTGCCGTCGGCCTCCTGGAGCGCCTGCGTCGGCTCGCCCAGGTCGAGCAGGACCATGCCAAGGTTCACCTGGTCCCAGGCGGCGCCGAGCCCGTCTCCGAGCCCGAGCCGCTCCTGGATCAGCTCGCGCAGGTGCCCGGCCGCCTCGGCCCGCTCGCCGCGCCGCCTGAGCATGATCGCCATGCCCTGCCGGGTGCCGACCCGCACCACCACGTCGTCCTGGCCGTCGCGCATGGCCGCGGTCATCTCGGTGGCGCAGTCGTCTGCCCTGCCGAGATACCAGTAGGCGTAGCCGAGCAGGTAGCGGCGGCGCGGCGTAGGCGGCAGCGCGTTCAGCGCCGCCGCCACCTCCGGCCCGTACACCGTCATGTCCAGCACGATCGCCAGGACGAGCAGCAGGTCCACGGCCTGCGTGACGTCCTCGGCGCCTGCGGTGGCGCCGAGCAGCCCGGGCAGCTCGCCGGTGGCCCAGCTCCGCGCCTGCTCGCCGGTGGCCAGCGGCAGCCCGCTCGCCCGGGTCGGCGCCAGGTGGTCGTTGACGAGGTAGCCGGGCCACAGCAGGCGCAGCGCCGCCGCCGCGCCGGCCAGGTGGAAGTCGAGCAGCCGCCGCCGCGCCTGCCGCGCCTCCTCCTCGCCCGCCCGGCCGCGCGCGAAGGCCCGCAGCAGGTCGTGGTAGCGGTAGCGGCGCGGCGCCGGCGACTCCAGCAGGCTCAGGTCGACCAGCGCCTCGCACAGCTCCTCCGCCTCCTGCTCGCCGACGTCCAGCACGGCCCCGGCCGTCGCGGCCGACAGGTCGGGAGCATCGGGTACGGCCAGCAGCCGCAGCGCCCTGGCCTGCTCCGCCGTGAGCTGGTCGAACCCGAGCGAGAACGTCGCCTCCACGGCCAGCTCCCCCACGCGCAGCTCGGCCAGGCGGCGCCGCTCGTCGGTGAGCCGGTCGCGCAGCCGTCCGACGGTCCAGCCGGGCCGCGCGGCCAGCCTCGAGCCCGCGATCCGCACCGCCAGCGGCAGGAACCCGCAGGCGGCCACCACGTCCATGGCGGCGGCCCGCTCGGCGGCGACCCGCTCCTCCCCGGCGATCCTGGCCAGCAGGGTGAGCGCCTCGCCGGGCTCCAGCACGTCCAGGTCGAGCCGGTGCGCCGACTCCAGCGCCACCAGCCTGGCCCGGGACGTCACGATCACCGCGCAGCCGGGTGATCCGGGCAGCAGCGCCTTGACCTGCCGCACGTCGGCGGCGTTGTCGAGCAGCACGAGCACCCGGCGTTCCGCCAGCGCGGAGCGGTAGAGCACGGCCCGCTCCGCCGGCTCGTCGGGCACGTCGGCGACGCCGAGCGCGCGCAGGAACGAGCCGAGCACGTGGGCGGGATCCAGTGGCCTGGCGTGCATGCCCATCAGGTCGACGTACAGCTGCCCGTCGGGGAACTCCTGCCTGACCAGGTGCGCGGCCCGTACGCCCAGCCGGGTCTTGCCCACCCCGCCGATGCCGGCGATCGCGCTGATCACAACCGTGCGGCCGGGCCGCAGGACGCCGGTCAGCTCGGCGACCTCGGCGGCCCGGCCGGTGAAGTCGCCGATGTCGGCGGGCAACTGCGCCGGCCGCAGCAGCTTGCCGATCGGGGCGGGCGCGGGCGCGTCGTCGGTCAGCAGCCGCCGGTGCAGCGCGGCCAGCTCGGCGGACGGCTCGACGCCGAGCTCGGCGGCCAGGAGGCGGCGGGTGTCGGCGTAGACGGCCAGCGCCTCGGCCTTCCTGCCGGAGGTGGCCAGTGCCCGCATGAGCAGCCCGCGCGCCTGCTCGCGCAGCGGGTGAGCGGCGCCCAGCGCGCTCAGCTCGCCCACGGCCTCGCCGCCGCGGCCCTGCTCGATCGCCCGCTCGGCGGCGCGCTCCACGGCGCCCAGCCGCAGCTCCTCCAGCCGGTCCCGGTGGGCCTGCGCGTAGCCGCCGGTGAGCCCGGCCAGGGCCTGGCCCTGCCAGAGCCGCAGCGCCTCGGCGTGCTGTCCCGCCTCGCACAGCCGGGTGAACTCGTCCAGGTCCAGCCGGGCCGCGGTCAGCGCCCACCCGTCGCCGGCGGACACGATCACCCCGTCGCCGAGCCGCGACCGCAGCCGCGACACGTAGGTGCGCACGGCGCCGAGCGCGCTGGGCGGAGGGTCTTCGCCCCAGATCGTGTCGATCAGCCGGTCCCTGCCGACCACCCGGCCACCGGCCAGCAGCAGGATCGCCAGCGTGAGCCTGGCCTGGGGCGAGCCCAGGTCCAGTTCGTCCTCGCCGCGCCAGGCCCGCATCGGCCCGAGCACGGAGTAACGCAGGTCACTCATTGACGCGGCGGACAGCAGGTCGGTGGATCTGGTGGTGTCCTGCGCCGGACAGGGTCCAGCCGTGGTGCAGAGGTCGCAAGCGGGCTCCATCAGTGCGCGTCCTGGCGGGAGCCATTGTTTCAGGATCATTCGCCCGGGCGTCACGGAAACGGCAGGATCCTGGCGGGCAGCGTGACCAGCGGTCCTGACTTTCCTTACCGATATGCGACAAGGGTCGCTATCGAGGAGAGACTCAGGCAGTAGGCTGCTGACCATGGTCAGGGCCGACGCAGAACGCAACATCGCCTCGATCCTGGACGCGGGCCGGCGGCTGCTCAGCGTCGACCACGCGGCCAGCGTCGCGGAGATCGCCAAGGCCGCCGGGGTGGGCCGCGTGACGCTCTACGGCCACTTCCCCACGCGGGAGCAGCTGGTGGAGGCCATCCTCGACCACGCGGTGGAGCAGGCCGACCACCTGCTCGACGATCCCGAGCTCGCCCGGCTGCCCGCCGCCCAGGCGCTGACCCGGCTCGTGGGCACCTCGTGGGAGGTGCTCGAGCAGCACGGCAGCCTGTTCGTGGTGGCCGACAGGATGCTGCCGACCGAGCGCATCCGCGCCTCCCACGCCAAGCCGCTGCGCCGGGTCGAGCAGATCATCCAGCGCGGCCGCGACGACGGCGACTTCCGCACGGACCTGCCGCTGACGTGGCTGGTCAGCACGTTCTTCGCGATCCTCCACACGGCGGCAGGAGAGGTGGAGGCGGGCCGCCTGGACCGCGCCGCCGCCGGCGGGACCCTCCAGCGCACCCTCGCCTCCCTCCTCGCAGCCCCGGCTGTCTGAGAAGGCCGGGTAACCCCCTACCGCATGAGCAGCAGCGCGCCGCTGGCCATGCCGAGCGCCACCGAGCCCGCGGCGGCCACCAGCGCGGGCCAGCCCCGGGCCTTCGGCGCCGCCCCCTCTCCCGCGAAGACGGGCCTGATCCAGCGCAGGTAGTAGAAGACGCTGGCCACGGTGTTGACGGCGGCCAGTACGGCCAGCCACGCGTACCCGCCGTCCCAGGCGGCGGCGAACACGAGCAGCTTGCCCACGAAGACCGCGGTCGGCGGAGTCCCGACGAGCCCGAGCAGGCACACCACCAGCGCGGCGGCCGGCCAGGGCGAGCGCCGCGCCAGCCCCGCGTAGTCGGACAGCCGGTCCGTGCCCGCCGCCTGCACCACGGCGAACGCGCCCAGGTTGGTGATGGCGTAGGCGGCCACGTAGAACAGCAGCGCCGGCTCGGCCAGGTCGCTGCGCCCGGCCACGGCGACCGGCACCAGCAGGTACCCCGCCTGGCTGATGGAGGAGTAGGCGAGCAGCCGCCGCACGTTGTCCTGGTAGAAGGCGGCCAGGTTGCCCAGCGTCATGGTGGCCGTGGCGATCAGCGCGAGCAGCAGCGGCTCGCGGAAGACGTCCTCGGCCAGCCGGAAGAGCGCCACGAAGGCCCCGATCTTCGGCACCGTGGTGACGAACGCGGCCACCGGCCTGGAGGCGCCCTCGGCGGCGTCGGGCAGCCAGAAGTGCGCGGGCACTCCCCCGGCCTTGAACAGCAGCCCCGCCAGCAGCAGGATCACGGCCACGACCGGGGCGCCGGGACGGTAGGCGGTGGTGCCTGCCGCGCCGTACACCAGGGTGACTCCGGCGAGCATGAGGACGCCCATGAAGGCGCCCATCAGGTAGTACTTGAGCGCCGCCTCGGTGCCCTGGGCGTCCTTGGCGAAGGCGACGAGCGTGTAGGCGGGGATGCTGGCCAGCAGGTAGGCGGCCACCAGCACGAGCAGGTCGTCCGCGCCGGCGAGCACGACCGTGCCGAGCGCGGAGAGCATGATCAGGACGTAGACCTCGGCCTCGCGGGCGGCGCCCCTGGCCCAGCCGGCGGCCAGCCAGAGCGCGAGCAGGGTGGCGACGGCCACGGTGGCGCGGGCGACGGTGGTGAGCGGGTCGACGGCGTACGCCTCGTAGGCCATCAGGTCGCGTCCTGCCGCCGCGACGGTGGCGGCCAGCGAACCGGCCAGGGCGAGCGCGCAGATCCAGGCCACGATCCGCTGCCTGTCGCGGGGCAGGAACATCCCGGCGAGCAGCCCGATCACGGCGCCCGCCAGGATAAGCAGCTCGGGCAGCAGGTCGAGGGGATTGTCGTTCATCGGCCGACCAGGTTCACCAGGGCCGCCGAGGCGGGCTCGATCATGTCGAGGAGCCAGCGGGGCGCGATGCCGATGACCAGCGACAGGGCCAGCAGCGGCGCGACGGCGGCCAGCTCGCGCGGCCGCACGTCGGTGACGCGTGGCGTCAGCTCCCCCGGGCTGCCGAGGAAGGCCCGGTGCAGCAGCCTGAGCAGCAGCGCGGCGGTGATCAGGATGCCCGCGATGCCCAGCGCGCCCGCCCAGACGGCCCCGGCCCCGATCACCCCGGTGAAGATCTGGAACTCCGCGATGAACCCCGACAGGCCGGGCAACCCCAGCGAGGCGAAGGCCGCAACGGCCATCAGCCCCGTAAATATCGGCGCTCTTCCCGCTATGCCCCCAAATTTCGTGATCTGGTAGCTCTTGGCGCGGTCCCACAGCACGCCGGTCAGCAGGAACAGCGCCCCGGTGATCAGGCCGTGGCTCACCATCTGCGTGACGGCCCCGTCGACGGCCACCTGGCGCGCCTGCGTCCCGCCGGTGGCGAGCCCGGCCGCGCCCAGCGCCAGCACGATGTAGCCCATGTGGTTGACCGAGGTGTAGGCGACCAGCCGCTTCATGTCCTCCTGCGCCAGCGCCACCAGCGCGCCGTAGAGCACGCTGATCACGCCGATCACGATGATCACCCACGCGTACGACCGCCACGCCCCGGGCAGCATCGGCATCGCGATCCTGGCCATGCCGTACGTGCCCATCTTGAGCAGCACGCCTGCCAGGATCGCGGAGCCGGCGGCGGGCGCGTCGGTGTGGGCCGGGGGCAGCCAGGTGTGCACGGGCACGGTCGGGGTCTTGACCGCGAGCCCGGCCCCGATCGCCAGCAGCACCACGGCCGGGGCGGCCGGCGGGTGGCGGATCAGCTCGACCATGTCGAAGGTGCCCCCGGCCAGGTACAGGCCGATGAAGCCGAGCAGCAGCGCCAGCGAGCCGAGGAAGGTGTAGAGGAAGAACTTCAACGCCGAGCGGGCCCGGTCGCCGTGTCCCCATCCGGCGATCACGAAGTACATACCCACGATCGACAGGTCGAAGAAGACGAAGAACAGCAGCAGGTCCAGCGCCGCGAACAGTCCGATCGACACGGTCTGCAGGAACAGGAACAGCGCGGCGTAGGCGCGCGGCCGGATCGGCTCGCGCAGCGAGTAGACGGCGCAGAGCAGGAACAGCACCGCGCTCATCGCGATGAGCGGCAGCGACAGCCCGTCCACGCCGACGTGGTATCCGGCGCCCACCGAGGGGATCCAGCGCAGCCGCTCCTCGTAGCCGATGCCACCCCGGTAGCCCGCCCACAGGACCACGACCAGCGCCAGGTCCAGCGCGGAGGCGGCGATCCAGACCCGGATGGCGGCCCTGGCGCCGATCCCCGGCAGTGCCGGCACGACGGCCGCCATCAGCGGGAGGAAGATCACCAGTGAGAGCACGCGTTACCTCGTCAGCACCGCGAAGACGACCGCCAGCACGATCAACGCCACGGCGGCCTGGGCGAAGTAGGTGTGCACCTGCCCGGTCTGCGGCCTGCGCGCCACTCGTCCGAGCCGCCCCGCCGTCCGCGCCAGCCCCTGGACGACCCCGTCGACCCCCACCTCGAACGGCCTGCGCGCCACCCGGGCCGCCGCCATCCCCGCCCTCGGCACCGCCCGCACGACCCCGTCGACGACGTGGTCGTCGAGCCACGCCGCCCCACGGGCCAGCGCCAGCATCGGCCGCCACACCACGGCCACCGCGCCCCGCTCCAGATACAGCCACTCCTCAGCAGCCCGCCCCAGCCCGTTCACACGGCTCGCCCCCACCTCGCTCGTACCGCCGAGCGTCACTTCGCGCGTACGGCCGGCCGTCACGGGAGCCGCCTCCATGGGGACCCAGGACCGCCGGGCCACGAGCACGACCGTGGCGACCACGGCCAGGGCCAGGGCGCCGGACAGCACCAGCTCGCTCCCGGTGGGACCGGGCGCGCCTGGGTCCCCCACCAGGCGTGACCAGGCATCGAAGACGGGCGGCAGCCCGACCGCGCCCAGCGCTGCGGCCCCGAGCGCGAGCACGGGCAGCGGGATCCCCTCAAGCACTCCCACCCGACCGGTCACCGGCTCGGGACCGGCTTCGAGGACGGCAGGCGCGCCGGAGGCGGGGCGCCAGACGGCGACCAGGGCCTTGGCGGAGTAGGCGGCGGAGAGCAGGGAGGCGACCAGGGCCGCGCCGTAGAGGGAGGGCTGCGAGACCGAGCCCAGGATGGCGCCCTTGGTCACCCACAGCGACAGCGGCGGGACCCCGGCCAGCGCCAGCGCGCCGACCGTGAACGTGATCCCCACCAGCGGGTACCGCCGAGCCGCCGAGCCGAGCGAGCCCAGGTCCTTGGTGCCCAGCGCCGTCAGCCAGGCGCCCGCCCCGAGGAACAGCAGGCTCTTGACCGCCGCGTGCGCCACCAGCTGCGCGGTGCCCCCGGCGACGGCCCCCACTCCTGCGCCCAGCACCATGAAGCCGAGCTGGGCGCAGGTCGAGGCCGCGAGCAGCTGCTTGAGGTCCCGCTGGGCCAGCGCCACCGCCCCGAGCAGCAGCGCGGTCACCACCCCCGCCCAGGACACCACGGTCGCCGCCCAGCCTGTCGCGGCCAGCAGCGGCTCCACCCGGAGCAGCAGGTACGCGCCCGCGGCCACCATCGTGGCCGAGTGCAGCAGCGCCGAGACAGGGCTCGGACCCGCCATGGCCCGCGACAGCCAGAACGAGAACGGCACCTGCGCCGACTTCCCGAGCGCGGCGAGCACGATCCCACCGGCCACCAGGTCCCGATGGATCCCGTCCAGCCCCGGCAGCCCGCCCAGCGCCAGCATCCCGTCGAGCCGGGATTCCGAGGCGGCGAGGGCTCCCGCGAGGGCGGCGCCGGCCGCGAGGTAGAGGCCCAGGTCGCCGGCCCGCGTGGTGACGAAGGAGATCGTGCCCGCCCGGACCCGGGAGCCGTCGCGCCACCAGTAGCCGATGAGCGCGTACGACATCGCCCCCATGACCTCCCAGCCCATGAGCAGCAGCACCAGGTCGGCGGCCGTCACCGTGACCAGCATCGCGGCCACGAAGATCAGCATGAGCCCGAAGAAGCGCGCCTCCCGCAGCTCTCCGGCGGCGAAGACGAGCACGGCCAGCGCCACGGCGGCCACGGTCACCACCATGACGGCCGACAGCCCGTCCACGGCCAGCCCGGACCGGAACACCAGCCGCGCCGAGACCGAGGGCCGCGCCACGGCCGCCCATCCGGCCAGCGCCAGCGTCACGGCGGCGGCCGAGATCGCCACGGTCCGCGGGGCACGCCGTACCAGCAGCAGGGAGCCGCCTGTCAGGGCGGGCAGGCCGGGCAGCAGCCAGAGCAGGGCGTTCATCCGCGCAGGTCCCCTGCGTCGTCGGTCATGTCGACGTCGCGCGCGCGGAAGATCGCGGTGGCGACGGCGAAGCCCATGGCCATCTCCAGCGCCATCACCGTGACCGCGACCAGCACCAGCACCTGGCCGTCGGCGGTCTCGGGCGCCACGTAGTACCAGAAGGCGCCGCCCGCCACGATCAGCCCGTTGATCATGAGTTCCAGGCCCATCATCAGCATGACGATCGACTGCTGCGACAGCGCGCCGTACAGGCCGACCGCGAACAGGGCCGCGGCCAGCAGCAGGAAGGCCTCAAGCGTCATAGCGCCCCCTGCGTGTGGCGAGCACCACGGTCGCGATCATCGTGGCCAGGATCGCCACCCCGATGACCATCATCACCAGCATCTTGGGCCCCATGATCGACAGGCCCAGTGCGCGCGTCGGATCCCGGGGCGGCACGCCCTTGCGCGCCGGCCAGTCGGTCAGGAACACCCCGGCGGCCAGCAGGGCGAACACCACGGCCGAGATGATCACGGCGCCGCCCCTGTTGTGGACCATCTTCATCGGCATGAGCCCGGCCGGGTTCATCATGTACATGATCATGAAGACCACCATGACGAGCATCTCCATGATCATCATCAGGACGATCAGCAGGCCGAGGTAGTGCAGGTCGATCAGCAGGAACGTGCCGCCCACCGCCAGCAGCGACGCCAGCAGCGCGAACGTCGCGCGCGCCATCGAGTCGACCACGAACACCGCGATCCCGCTCGCCACCGCGACGACCGCCAGAATCCAGAACATCACTTGACACCGACAGGCTGGAGGTCCCGTCTTTCAGGGTGGGTAGGGAAGCCGGAACGGTCGGACATGGTGGTCTCCCGGTTTTGTCGGTGGCGGTCGATAGCTTGGTCGGCGTGTCCCGTTACCGGCTCCGGCCGACGCCTGCCCAAGAGCGGGTGCTGGCCGATCACTGCGGGCACGCCCGGTTCGTGTGGAACCTCGCGCTCGAGCAGCATTCCCACTGGAAGCCGGGACGAATGGCCGCGCCTGGGTTCGTCGAGCAGTGCCGTCAGCTGACTGAGGCGCGGGCGGCGTTCGCGTGGCTGCGGGCGGGGTCGATCGTCGTGCAGCAGCAGGCGTTGAAGGACTTCGCGCAGGCCATGGCGAACTTCTTCGGCAAGACCCACCGCAAGCCGACGTGGCGCAGGCGCGGGCAGGGCGAGGGGTTCCGCATCGTCGCGGTCAAGGCCGGTGATGTGCGGCGGCTGTCGCGCAAGGTGGGCGAGGTGAAGGTACCGAAGGTGGGGTGGGTGCGGTTCCGCTGGTCCCGCAGCGTGCCCGAGGGGGTGAAGTCCTACCGGGTGACCCGCGATGCGGCTGGGCGCTGGCATGTGGCGTTCGCGGCCATCCCCGAACCGATCCCCGCTCCCGGTACGGGCGCAAGGGTGGGCGTGGACCGAGGTGTCGCGGTGTCGGCGGCGCTGTCCACGGGCGAGATGCTGTCCGTGCCCGGCTTGCGGGAGACCGAGGGGGCCCGCCTGCTGAGGCTGCTGCGGAAGCTGGCCCGGGCCAAGCGCGGTTCGAATCGTCGTGGCAGGGTCAAGGCCGCGATTGCCAGGCTGAAGGCGCGCGAGGTGGACAGGCGCAAGGACTGGGTGGAGAAGACCTCCACGGGTCTGGCCCGCCGGTTCGACGTGATCGCCGTCGAAGACCTCAAGATCTCCAACATGACCCGGTCGGCCAAGGGCACCATCGACGCGCCGGGCGTAAACGTCCGCGCCAAGGCTGGGCTGAACCGTTCGATTCTTGTGGCGGGCTGGGGCCGGCTCGTCGAACGGCTGGAGCACAAGGCTCCCGGCAGGGTGGTCAAGGTCAGCCCCGCGTACACGAGTCAGCGCTGCTCGGCGTGCGGGATCGTGGATGGCAAGTCGCGTGAGAGCCAAGCCGACTTCGCCTGCCGGTCCTGCGGATACGCCTGCAATGCCGACGTGAACGCGGCCACAAATATCAAACACGCGGCAGGGCATGCCGTGTCTGCACGGGGAGGCCCGCCGTCGGGCGAGCCTGTGAACCGTGAACCTCAACCTGTCCTCCTCTCAGCGTAGAGACTGGTTGGAATCCCCCGCCTTCAGCGAAGTCAGGCGGGGGAGGATGTCAAAGCACCACGATCCCCACGACGAGCAGTTGCACCAGCGTGAGCGGTATCAGCACGACCCAGGCGAAGGTCATGAACCTGTCCATCCGTACAGCGGGCAGCCGGTGCTTGGCCACGACCAGTCCGGCCAGCACGGCGGCAGCCTTGACCGGCGACCAGGGCCCGCCCCCGAGGAAGAGCGGCACGGCGGCCGCCACGGCCACCGCGAGCAGGGCGTACCGCCCGGCCATGAAGACCAGCCGGTCCGGCCCCGACAGCTCCGCCACCACTCCCCCGGCCGCGTCACGCCCGAGCGGCTCCCCCATCGGCCCCCAGAACGCGAAGGCCAGCGCCGAGATCAGGTACACCGCGAACGCCGCCGGCATCCAGACGACGAACCACAGCCCCTGCTGCGCCGCCACCACGTCGGACATCCGCAGCGACCCGGCGCCGAGCGCCACCGTGATCAGCGCGAACATGTGCGGCAGCTCGTAGGCCAGCCCCTGCGCGACGAACCGGTAGCCGCCGACCAGCGGGTAGAACGAGTTCGCCCCCCACCCGGTCAGCCACAGCGCGCCCCAGACGGCGACCTCCATGGCGTTGAACCAGACGATCCCGACGCCCAGGTCCAGCGGCGGCGGCCCGCCCAGCGGCAGTACCACGGCCGCCAGCACCGCGGCCACCAGCAGGCTGATCACGCCGATGCGGGTGAGCAGCAGGTCGGGCATCAACGTCACCCGCCGCTGCTGGACCAGCAGCCGCGCGACCTCGCGGAACGGCACGTCGGCGTGCCCGCTCGCCAGCCTCCCGTCCAGCGCCGCCGCCGCGACCGCGAGCACGCCCAGCACGACCAGCTCACCCATGGACCGTCTCCAGGTCCGGGTCAAGGCTCGCGACGACCAGCTCACCCATGGGCCAGCTCCACGTCCGGGTCGAGGCTCGCGACGATCAACCGCGCCGCCGCCAGCTCGGCGCCTTCGAGCAGCTCGGGCAGTACGGCGGGCAGCGGGCTCGTGGGCCCTTCGCCTCCCTCCAGCGGGGCGGGATCGTCCATCGCGGCGACCGCCCGGCCCGCCCTGGCCAGCCACCAGCGGGCCCTGTCCAATGCGTCCCTGCCGCGCTCGTGGTCGTCGATCACGCCGATGTCCTTGAGCATCCAGGCGAGGATCGTCGATCGGCCCACCCTCCTGGCGAAGCGGGCGTAGGGCCTCTGTACGGAGGCTCCGGCCAGGGTCCTGTCGCGCAGCCGGGCGGCCTCGCGGGCGGCGCCCGGCCAGCCTGCCACGCCGAGCAGGCGGGTGAGGCTGTCGAGGTGGGCGGCGGCCGTCCTTCTCTCCGCCTCGCCCCTGGTCACCCTGGCCGGGGACAGCCAGGGTTCGTGCCAGAAGGGCGTGCCGTGGCCGTGGGCCGGGGACACCTGGGCGTGCTGGATCACGTCGCCCTGCATGACGGTGTGGATCACCAGGCCGGTGGGCCAGTCGGTCAGGATCGGGCCGAGGGGGATGTGGAGGCGGTCGAGCTTCAGGCCGTCACGATCGTCCCCGCGGTCGGCCATCTTCAGTCCGCTGGGGCTCCCCATCATGTGGTGCTCGTGGCCGCCCATCCCGCCGTGGTCCATCCCGCCGTGGTCCATCCCACCGTGGTCCATCCCACCGTGGTCCATCCCGCCGTGGTCGGGGATGCCGTGGTCGGGGATGCCGTGGTCGGGGATGCCGTGGTCGGGGATGCCGTGGTCGGGGATGCCGTGGTCGGGGATGCCGTGGTCGGGAATGTCGGGGCGCCAGGGGTGGCGGGTTTCGGCGTCGTGGCGCTGGGCGGGTTCGTCGGACAGCGTGGCCGTCGCGCGGTCGAAGGCCGCCTCGGTCTCCGCCGGGTCCTCGAGGTGGACGAGGGCACGGGGCACGGGCAGTTCGGACCACACCACGTCGATCGCCTCCGCCAGGGTGGCGTCCGGGGAGCCGCACACCACCACGACCGACGCCTCGGCGGGCGAGCGGGCCTGGAGCCAGCCACGGCGGGCCGCCTCCGCCTCGACGGCCAGCCGTACCCTCGTGCCGTACAGCGCGGTGACGACCAGCACCCGGGGGCGCACGGCGGCCGCCCGCAGCAGCCACCCGCTCAGGCCCATCGGAAGGCCCCCTCCCGCCAGGCGTAGAGCACCCCGACCAGCAGCAACCCGAGGAAGGCGAACATCTCGACCACCGCCGCGGCGCCGACCTCGGCCACCACCAGCGCCCACGGGTACATGAAGATCATTTCCATGTCGAAGGCCAGGAAGACCAGCGTGACCGCGTACCAGCGCACGTGGAAGCGCGACAGCGCGTGCTCGGCCGGCCGCGCTCCCGACAGGAACGGGCCGACGCTGATCGGGCGGGGCGCGAGGACCAGCGAGACGCCGTACACCCCGGCCACGCCGCCGGCGAGCAGGATCAGCGGCAGCACCAGGCCGATCCCCATCCGATTCCTCCAGATTTCGCCTACTAAGGTGCGTAGTGATCTCTACCGTAGCAACTTCCGTCACGCGGGCCGCCCGCGACACCCTGGCTGGAGGGCTGCTTACTATCGCCTCCCGTAGAGGGGGCGCCCTCCATGGGACGTAGACTGGCGGTATGTTCGACGTCTTCGCGGCACTGGTGCCCCCGGCTTTGGTCGCAGCGGCCTTCATCTTCGGCGTGCGCGCCGTCGTGCGCAGGGAGCGCGGCGACCGCGAACGGGAGGACGCCGCCACGCGGGACCTCACCTGACAGGCATTTCCCAGCCGTCCACCGAGGTGGACAATGGAGGCGTAACCGACGACAAACGGCGAGGAGCGAGGAGGCTTCCGCCGTGGCTGGTCGTGAGTACCTCGCCGCCATGCTCGACGTCCTGGTGTACGAGAACGTCCTGGTCGCCTGGCGGCGCGTGACACTGGGCGGATACGAGATCGTCACGCACGAGGGCGAGGAGATCAAACTGTCGTCCGGCCAGGTGGAGCAGTGGACGCAGGGCGCCTTCGCCGTCTACCTCGCCCTGGTCGACCAGGGCCGCATCTCTCCCCGCCTGCCAAAGGCCTAGCCCGGGTCGCGCGCCGCGCCCCGGATGCTTCAGCCCGGGTCGCACGCCGTGCCCAGGATGCTTCAGGCCGGGTCGCTCGCCGTGCCCAGGATGCTTCAGCTCGGGTTGCGTGCCGTGCCGAGGATGTGGAGCAGGTTCGGCGCGAGCTTCGCCGGGCGGAACGCGAAACTGTCGAGTCCTTCGACGACCAGCCCGCTGGCCGCGATCGCCGCCGCCGTGTCGCGGTCGAGATGGCAGCCGCCCCCCGCTCGGCTCCACACGGGCGTCACCACTCGCTGAACGAGCGCGGCCACCGGATGGTGTGACCGCACGTGCTCGAAGAAGCGCAGCTCCCCGCCCGGCCGCAGCACCCGGCGCGCCTCGGCGAGCGTGACGGCCTGATCGTCCACCGAGCACAGCACGAGCGACAGCACCGCCGCGTCGAAGCTCCCATCCTCGTACGGCAGCGCGTCGGCGTGCCCCGCCACGACCTCCACCGGCACGGCGGACCCGGCGGCGGTCTTGAGTGCGGCGGCCCTGAGCAGGCCTTCCGGCTCGACGGCCACGACCTGGGTGACCTCGCGCGGATAGTGGGCGAAGTTCATCCCGTTGCCCGCGCCGATCTCGATCACCCGGCCCGACAACCCGGCCAGCAGCCGATCGCGATATCCGGACATGGCGCCCTGCTCGGCGACGGCGCTCATCCGCTCGTACATCCGGGCGAAGCGCGGATGCTGGAACCTCGACAGATCTTGCATACCGTCCAGGCTAATCACGAGCGCACAAGCCGCGCGATCGCCTCCGCCGCCTCCTTCACCTTGGCCTGCGCCTCGGCTCCGCCCTTCTGGGTGGCCTCGGCGACGCAGTGCGCCATGTGCTCCTCGAGCAGGCTCAGCGCGAACGACTGCAACGCGCTGGTGGTGGCCGACACCTGGGTCAGGATGTCGATGCAGTACTTGTCGTCGTCCACCATCCGCTGCAGGCCGCGCACCTGGCCCTCGGCGCGGCGCAACCGCCTGAGGTGTTCCTGCTTGTTGTCGGTGTAACCGTGCATACTCGGGGTCCTCTCCATTCGCTACACCGGCGACAACACCATACCCCCGTATCCTATTTCGCGCGGCCACGTTCACGCCGCGCCGTAGCGGCGGGCGACCGTCACCGACTCGCCGGAAGCGCCGCTCACGGGCCCTCAGCCGGAGTACGGTGGGCGGCCGGTGGCGCGGCCTTGCCGTACGAGAGAGATCTTCATGAACGGCGCGTACAAGATCCTCATCGACATCTAGTCTGTGGGCAAAGATCCCCTCCGACCGGGAGCGCTGCGATGGCCGAAGACCCCAGCCCCGAACTGCTCTCCAAGATCGACTTCCAGACGCCGCACGCCGCGCGGATCTGGAACTACTGGATGGGCGGCAAGGACAACTACGAGGTCGACCGGGCCGCCGGTGACGCCGTGGCCTCGGTGTATCCGGACATCGTGAAGATGGCCGCCGAGTCCAGGAAGTTCCTGATCCGCGTCGTCCGCTACCTGGCGGGCGAGGCCGGGATCAACCAGTTCCTCGACATCGGCACCGGACTGCCCACGATGCAGAACACCCACGAGGTCGCCCAGAGCATCAGACCCGAGTCGCGAGTGGTGTACGTCGACAACGACCCGCTGGTGCTGGCGCACGCCCGGGCGCTGCTGGTGAACACCACGCCCGCGGGCGTGACCACGTACGTGAACGCCGACCTGCACGACCCCGAGCTGATCGTCTCCGACGCGCGCAACGTGCTGGACTTCACCAGGCCGGTCGCGGTGATGTTCATGGGCGTGCTCGGCTACGTGGCCGACTACGGCGAGCTGCGCTCGATCGTGAGCCGGGTGATGGACGCCGTGCCGTCCGGCAGCCACCTGGTCATCTGGGACGGCACCGACACCGGCGAGGCGATCAACAAGGGCGGCGCCAAGCTCGCCGAGACCGGGGCCATCCCCTACAACCTGCGTACCCTCGGCCAGCTGGCCGACTGCTTCGAGGGCCTGGAGCTCGTCGAGCCGGGCCTGAGCCCGATCACCGACTGGCGTCCCGACGCCATCCAGGCCCCGCCGATCGACGCGCACGGCGCCGTGGGCCGCAAGCCCTAACGCTTGCGCCCGATCCCGCAGACGGCGTTGACCACGTCCACGGCAGGGCGCGGGCCGGGCGGCGGGCGCCAGTCCGGCGTGGCGACCACGCCGGGCTCCACCAGCTCGAGCCCGTCGAAGAACCGGGCCAACCGTTCGGGGCTGCGCAGCGTGTAGGGGAAGGCGGCGCGCTCGTTGTAGGCCGTGACCGCCGCCACCAGGTTGGGGTTGATGTTCACGCCGTCGGACAGCGCCAGGTAGCTGCCCTGCGGCAGCGCCTCGACGTAGCGGCGGACCAGGTCGCCGATCAGGTCGTCGTCGGGCACCTGCCCGGCGATGCTGAGCATCATCAGCGCGATCGGCCGGGAGAAGTCCAGCGTGTCGGCCGCCCGCGACAGGATCGTGTCCGGGTCGCGCACGTCGGCGTCGATGTAGTCGGTGGCGCCCGCGGGCGCGCTGGTCAGCAGCGCCCTGGCGTGCACCAGCACCAGCGGGTCGTTGTCGACGTAGACGATGCGCGACTCGGGCGCGATGCGCTGGGCCACCTCGTGGGTGTTGTTCGCGGTGGGCAGCCCGGTGCCGATGTCCAGGAACTGCCGGACGCCCGCCTCGGCCACGAGGAAGGTGACGGCCCGCTTGAGGAACTCCCGCTGCAGCAGCGCCACCTGCGCGAAGTCGGGGAACACGCGCAGCAGGTTCTCCCCCGCCTCCTGGTCGGCGGTGTAGTTGTCCTTGCCGCCGAGCAGGTAGTCCCATACGCGCGCGGAATGCGGCTTGCTGGTGTCGATCCTGGCCATCGGGTCGTCCGCGGACATCGGCCCTCCTTACGATCAAGACAACCCTATGCCGCCCGCCGTACCTCCTGGAAGGCGCGGCGGGCGGCGTCCGCTCAGGACGTGGTGATGATCAGGGAGCTGAGGAAGACGTCCTGGGTGCCGTTGTTCTTGGCGCAGGCGGTGTAGTCGCCGGCGCCCTGCCAGTTGTACCAGCCGGTCTGGGTCTGGGCGGCCCACGCGGTGACCGGGCCGGGCGAGCTGGTGCCCGGCACCACGAGGCCGCTCTGCGCCAGGAGCTTGAACTTCAGTCCGGGGCTGTTGGCGTTGCCGCTGGCGTAGACGGAGGTGTCGGCGTGCGCGGCGACGCAGACCTCGCCGCCGGGGTGGACGGTCCTGTTGTAGACGCTGATGCCGCCGGCGAAGGCGGGGCCGGAGATCGTCAGCAGGCCGAGACCTGCGGCGGTGGCGAGGGCGGCACCGGCGGCGAAACGGCGGATGGTCATCGGAGTGCTCCTTCCGTGGTGGTGGATGCCAGGAAGGTAGGCCGCCGGGATAGCCGCTCTTGAGCCCGTTCCGCGCCCACTTCGCGTCCGATCCGCGTCCGCTCACCGGGTGAGCCGCTCCACCAGGCCCGTCAGGCCTCGGGTACGGCCAGCCGTTGCGAGATCCGTAGGTTGGTCACGCATTGAGGAACCGCACCTTCCACAAGGCCGGTTAGCGTGGCCCATATGACGTACCTGAGCTTCGACGACGCGGTGCAGTGGGAGTCCTGGCTGGCCGAGCACCATGAGGAGGCCGGCGACGCCTGGCTCCTCATCGCCAAGAAGGGTTCCGGCAGGACCTCCCCCACCTCGGCCGAGGCGATCGAGGTCGCCCTGTGCTACGGCTGGATCGACAGCCACCGCAGGGGACACGACGAGTCATACTTCCTGCAGCGCTACTCCCGGCGGCGGACCGGCAGCCCGTGGTCGCGGATCAACGTCGACCGAGCCGAGGCGCTGATCGCCGAGGGGAGGATGCGGGCGCCGGGCGAGGCCGAGATCCGGGCGGCCAGGAGCGACGGCCGGTGGGAGTCGGCCTACGCCTCGCAGGCCACGGCCACCGTCCCGGAGGATCTGGCGGCCGCGCTGGCCACCGCGCCCGGGGCCACCGCCGCGTTCGACGCGCTCGACAGGACCGGTCGGTACGCGGTCATCCTGCCGCTGCTCAAGGCCAGGACCCCGGAACGGCGAGCCGTCCTGGTGGCCAGGGCGGTCGAGGCGCTGTCATGAGGTCATGAAGTCCTGCACGTTCTCCTTCGTGGCGACCTTCACCGGCACGTGCACGACCTTCTGCACGTTCCCGCCCTTCGCGACGGACACCGCGCTGACCACGGACTCCTGACCCAGGAGCTTGGGCTGCTGGGCGACCGTGGCCGACATCGTGCCCGCCTGGACCGCCTTGAGCCCGTCGGGCGTGCCGTCGAAGCCGACGACCTTGACCTGGTTGCCCGCCTTCGAACCGAGCGCCTTGATCGCGCCCAGCGCCATCTCGTCGTTCTGGGCGAAGACGCCGGTGATGCCGGGGTTCGACTGCATGATGTTGGTCATCACGTCCAGGCCCTTGGTCCGGTCGAAGTCGGCCGGCTGCTGGGCCACCACCTTGATGTTCGGGTACTTCTTGATCCCGGCGGCGAACCCGGCGCCCCTGTCGCGGGCCGCCGACGTGCCGGGGACACCCTGCAGCACCGCCACCTGGCCCTTCCCGCCGAGCTGCTTGGCCAGCTCGTCGGCCGCCAGCGCGCCGCCCGCCACGTTGTCGGAGGTGATGGTCTGCGCGACCGGGGCCCCGTTGACCCCGCGGTCCACCGCGATCACCGGGATGCTCGACCGGTTGGCCAGCTTCACGGCCGGCGCGGCGGCGTCGGAGTCCACCGGGTTGATGAGGATCGCCTTCATGCCCTGGCTGGTGAAGTTCTGCACCTGGTTCACCTGCTGGGAGGCGTCGTTCTGGGCGTCCGTCGTCGTCAGCGACACACCCAGCTCCTTGGCCTTGGCCTCGGCGCCCGCGCGCAGCTGCACGAAGTACGGGTTGTTCAGCGTGCTGATCGACAGGCCCACCTTGACGTTCCCGCCGCCCGCCACTCCCCCGCCGGCGCCGCCGCCCGATTGGGACGGCGACGAGCAGGCGGCCAGGCCGCCTATCGCGAGCACGGCCGTCGCGACGATCAAGAGCCTCATATCCTGTTCCTTCCTCGCACTGTGTCGAGCAGGACGGCCAGCGCGATCACCGCGCCGATCACGACCTGCTGCCAGAAGGCGGACACCGACAGCAGGTTCAGGCCGTTGCGCAGCACCGCGAGGATGAGCGCGCCGACGAACGTGCCGAACGCCCGCCCCTTGCCGCCCGCCAGGCTCGCCCCGCCGATCACGACGGCCGCGATGGCGTCCAGCTCGTAGCCTGCGGCGGCCTGCGGCTGCGCCGAGGCCAGGCGGCTGGCCAGGACGATCCCGGCCACCGCGGCGAACACGCCGGACAGGGCGTAGGTGATGAGCTTCTGGCCGTTGACGTTGATCCCGGACAGCCGGGCCGCCTCCTCGTTGCCGCCGATCGCGTACATGGCCCGGCCCGAGTACGTGCGGGCCAGCACGACCGCGGTGATGACGCCCATCACGACCATGATCACGACCGGGATGGGGAGGAACGCGCCGATGTTGCCGCCCATGTTGGCGATGGCGTCCGGCATGGGCAGCGGGCTGCCCTGGGAGATCACCAGAGCCAGGCCGCGGGCCACGCTGAGCATCGCCAGGGTCGCGATGAACGGGGGCAGCCTGCCGTACGCGATCAGAACGCCGCTGACCAAGCCGCAGGCCAGCCCCACGGCCAGGGCGAGCAGCGTCGCCGGCGGCCAGGCCAGGCCCGCGGTGCCGGCGGCCCAGCCCAGGCAGATCGCCGACAGCGCGGCCACAGAGCCCACTGACAAGTCGATGCCCGCGGTGATGATCACGAAGGTGACACCGAAGGCCAGGATCGCGGTGACCGCGCCCTGCACGCCCACGTTCAGCAGGTTCGTCAGAGTCAGGAAGTCGGACGACAGCAGCGACAGCAGCACGCACAGGACGACCAGCGCGATCAGGGCGCCGTTCTCCGACAGCCAGGCTCCCGCCCTACTTCTCGACACGGGCGTCCTCCACATCGGCGACGGCCAGCGCCATCACCGAGTCCTGGGTGGCCTCCCGCGCGGGCAGCTCGCCGACCAGACGGCCCCTGGCCATCACGAGGATCCGGTCGCTCATGCCGATCACCTCGGGCAGATCACTCGAGATGATCAGTACGGCGTGGCCGGAGGCGGTCAGCGAGTTGATCAGCTGGTAGATCTCGACCTTGGCGCCCACGTCGATGCCGCGCGTGGGCTCGTCGAGGATGAGCACGCCCGCCTCGGCCAGCAGCCACTTGCCGATCACGACCTTCTGCTGGTTACCGCCCGACAGCGTGCGGACCTCCTGGCCCAGGCCGCTCATCCGGACGCCGAGCTGCCTGGCCATCTCCCCCGCCGCCTTGCGCTGTCCCGCGCGGTCGACGAATCCCACGCGGGTGAAGCGGCCGAGCGTGACCAGGCCCAGGTTCTCGGCCACGTCCGCGCCCAGCACCAGGCCCTGACCCTTGCGGTCCTCGGGTACCAGGCCGAGCCCCGCCTCCATGGCGGCGTGCACGTCGCCGCGCGGCAGCCGCTCGCCGTTCACGGCCACCTCGCCGGAGTCGTAGTGGTCGGCGCCGAACACCGCGCGGACCACCTCGGTGCGCCCGGCGCCGATCAGCCCCGCCAGGCCCACGACCTCGCCCGCGCGCACCTCGAAGGAGACATCGGCGAAGCCGCCTTTTTGGGTCAGGCCGCTCACCTTCAGCAGCGGCTCGCCCGGCGGCTGGGGCTTGCGCGGGTAGTACTGGTCGATCGGGCGCCCCACCATGAGCCTGACCAGCTCGTTCTGGTCCGCCGACGCGGGCACCTCACCCACCGAGCGGCCGTCGCGCAGCACCGTCACCCGGTCGCCGACCTGCGGGATCTCCTCCAGCTTGTGGGTGATGAAGATGATCGCCACGCCCTGCTCGCGTAGCTGCCTGACGATCGCGAACAGCCGCTCCACCTCGTCCGTGGTGAGCACCGCGGTCGGCTCGTCCATGATCAGGATGCGTGCGTTCACGCAGAGCGCCTTGGCGATCTCCACCATCTGCATCCTGGCGATGCCCAGCGTGCCGACCTTGGCCTGCGGGTCGATCGGCAGCCCCACCCGCTCCAGCAACTCCCTGGCCCTGGCGCGCATCCGCCTGACGTCGACCAGCCCGAGCCTGCGCGGCGGGCGGCCGAGGAGCAGGTTCTCGGCCACGCTGAGCTGCGGGACCAGGTTGAACTCCTGGTAGATCGTGGCGATCCCGAGATGCTGCGCGTCGGTCGTGCCCCTGATCTGCACGGTCTTGCCGTCGACGTGGACCACGCCCGCGTCCGGGTGGTACGCGCCCGAGAGGATCTTGACGAGCGTGCTCTTGCCCGCGCCGTTCTCGCCCAGCAGGACGTGCACCTCGCCCTGGTTCAGCGCGAAGTCAACCCCGTCCAGCGCGACCACACCGGGGAACTCCTTGCGGAGGCCCTCGACACGGAGGATCTCGCCGGGCATTGCTCCCTCCGGGCTTGATCGCTGGCAGTGCTGCGGTCATGCCCCGAGGCGTCTCTTGAGACCCTTATGCGGTAGTAAAGGGCGGATAGACGTGCTCGCCCAGATGCCCTGGGGGCAGCACGCAACGGCGTCCGTTCTCCTCGCTCGCGCAGCGCTCGGCTTCTTCACGCTGCGGCAAGGGTTCACGTTCAGTGCTCAGGATCGCCTCCAGGCCCGGTACGGCAGGCCGACGTTACCCCCCACAACCGGGCATACGGTCGCAACCAGGCAACAATCACACCTCTGACCGATCACGCAAACCCAAGTGAACCGTAACCGTGAGTAACACACCTGATGATCTCGCCCGGAGCCGGCGCGGAAACGTCGGGCTGCACAGCGAGGACACGCGGGCCACGGTCGCACGAAGTCATCGAACTGCTTTCCGAATAACCTGCGGGCTCGTCTTCGTTCAGATACTCTCAGTGACGTCATCATCACGTTGCGACTACCCCCCTCGGAGGAGATGATGCGGGTATGGTCCATGTCATGGCGCCGCCACTGGTCGAAATATCGTCCGACGATCAAGACGACCTCGAGCCCAGGTTTCTGGAGCTGTGCGCCCGATGGCCTGATCTCCGGGTCGAGATCATCGACTCGCGGATCGTGGTGAAGAAGGTGCCTACTGGTGTGCACAACACGATCACGTATCACGTGCTGGTCCAGCTGATCCCCCGGCTGACCGAGCTCGGCTGGCTGGCCTGGAACGACATCACAATCTTCCTCGGCCCGCAACAGGACCGCTATCGGCCGGATCTGACCGTTGTCCCTGCGGAGCCTCGCATGTGGGGCAACGATCACGTGTACGCCAACGAGACGAAGCTCGTGGTCGAGGTCGTCTCCGACAGCAGTCGCAGTGACGACAACACCCACAAACCCAGCAGCTACGCCCAGGGAGGCGTACCACTGGTCCTGGTGATCGACACCGTCACCGGCAAGGCACGCCTGCTGAGCGAACCCTCGCCCTCGGGCTACGTTCACCAGCTCGAGGTGGCTCTCGGCGGCAAACTGGACCTTCCCGACCCCTGGAATCTCACCATCGACACGTCCCCGTTCACTCCGTCGCCACAGCCCGATCCACCGCCTCCGGCCTGACGATGCCCATGCTCTGACGCACGTGGCCACTGGCCGTCTTGTGTCCCTGACCAGGCACGTCGCGGTTCAGCTGTATGGCTGGGCCGCGGCGTGCCCGCAGGGTGTACGGCGAGGTGGGGGCGGGCCGGGAGGGGTGGGGAAGTATGATCGGCCAATGACCGAAAAGACCGAAACCGTGCCCGGGTGGCTTGCTCCGGATGAGCTGGAGTCGGTCCGGGGCCGCATGCCGATCCTGTACGTCGACGCCGTGCCCGTGCGCGTCGACGAGACCGGCATCGTGACCCACGTCGGACTCCTGCTGCGCATCGGTTCGGACGGTACGGTCAGCCGCGCCCTCGTCTCCGGTCGCGTCCTGCACCACGAGCGGATCCGCGACGCCCTCCTCCGCCACCTGGAGAAGGACCTGGGCCCCGTGGCGTTGCCGCAGGTGCCGGCGTCACCGCAGCCGTTCACGGTCGCCGAGTACTTCCCGACGCAGGGCGTCACGCCCTACCACGACCCGCGGCAGCACGCCGTGTCGCTGGCCTACATCGTGCCTGTCGCCGGCGACTGCCGTCCCCGCCAGGACGCGCTCGACCTCGTGTGGTTCACGCCGGAGGAGGCCGCCTCGGCCGCCGTACAGCAGGAGATGGCCGGCGGCCAGGGCACCCTCCTCAAGCAGGCCCTCGCCCACGTCGGCTGCCTCACCTGACACCTCTCCAAGCCCATCTCGTACGGCCCGCGCGAAGCACCGCACCGGGCACGTGACGCACCCCATTCACCGTGCGCATGCCACTCACCCCGCATGAAGCACGTCATTCAGCGCGCACGTGACTCACCGCGCGTGAAGCGCCCCATTCACCGGGCAATGCGACCCACCGTGCCTGAAGCGCCCCATTCACTGGGCACATGCCACCCACCGTGCCTGAAGCACATCATTCAGCGTGCGTAAGAGATGCGCGCGAAGCGCCCCGTGAACGGGTGCTGAGCGCCGGGAGGGTGGGGTGGGGCGATCTACGCTGGGCGCTATGTGGTGGGTCGCGCTGGTTGTGATGGGTGGGGTGCTGTACGGGCTACGTCCGCGGCGCGGGCCACTCGATCGCCAACGGACGGCCCGACCTCTACCGCAGCCTGCTGACGGACTTCCTCACGAAAGCCTGGCCGCGGCGTCGGGGACGCTGTTCTCCACCCGCGGCGGCCGCCGGTAGCCCGTGCTCGGCGGCCGTTCCGGCACCGTCAGCCTGGCCCGCCGTACCTTGGTGTAAGGGATCGTCGAGAGCAGGTGGGTGATCATGTTGATCCTGGCGCTGCGCTTGTCCTCGCTCTCGACGTCGTACCAGGGAGCCTCGGGGATGTGGGTGTGGATGAGCATCTCGTCCTTGGCGCGGGAGTACTCCTCCCACCGGGTGATCGACTCCAGGTCCATCCCCGACAGCTTCCAGCGCCGCATGGGGTCATCGAGCCGGGCGTGGAAACGCCGCTCCTGCTCCTCGTCGCTCACCGAGAACCAGTACTTGCGCAGCAGGATCCCGTCCTCCACCAGCAGCCGCTCGAAGATCGGGCACTGGTGCAGGAACCGGGTGTACTCCTCCTGGGTGCAGAAGCCCATGACCCGCTCGACCCCGGCCCGGTTGTACCAGCTGCGGTCGAACAGCACGATCTCTCCCGCCGCCGGGAGGTGGGCGATGTAGCGCTGGAAGTACCACTGCGTCCGCTCGCGCTCGGTGGGCGCGGGCAGCGCGACGATGCGGGCGACGCGCGGGTTGAGGTACTCGGCCACCCGCTTGATCGTGCCGCCCTTGCCCGCCGCGTCACGCCCCTCGAAGATGATGACCAGCCGCTGCTCCTCGGCCTTCACCCACTCCTGCAGCTTGACCAGCTCCCCCTGCAGGCGGAAGAGCTCCTTCTCGTACGGCTTGCGCGGCAGTCGCCCGTTGCCCATACCGCATCATAGGACGAGCGCCGGATGGGCCATCGTCGTGCCGAGCCCGGTGGGCTTGAAGGAGAACCCGCGGGCGCGGCGCAGCTCGGTCTCGGTGTAGCGGGTGCAGGTGCGGTGCCACCGCAGGATGCCGGACATCCAGTCCTTGAGCAGGCCCACGTGCCGGGTGAGCACCTCGTGCGCGTCCGTGTCCAGGCCGTCGAGGAATCCGGGCAGGTCGCGGGCCAGGATGTGCTCGAACTGCGCCATCCGCGCGTTCGCCAGGTCGGCCACGACCTGCGCCGCGCGCCAGCGGTCCACGTCGAGGAAGTGCTGCACGACAAGCACCATGTTGTGCAGGTCGCCGTCGAACTCGACCTCCTTCTGGTAGGAGTACAGGTCGTTGACCAGCGCCGCGTAGTCCTCGGCGGCGGTCTCCAGCTCGTGCAGCACCCGCGTCTCGCGCAGCGCGGGATCAACGGCCTGCCAGCAGGTCAGCCGGGCCAGCGCCATCGTCAGCTCGGAGCCGAACGTGCGCCGGCGCGTCTCGATGTAGTCGATCGGGTCGGGGATGCGGTGCTGCGCCCGGTTGGCCAGCTCCCACAGCCAGCTCTCCAGCATGTCCTCGACGGTCGCGCGGAAGGCCCCGCGCGCCTGGGGCTCCAGCGGCCCGGCGGTACGTGGCCACAGCTCGGCCAGGCCGCGCTCGACCGCGTTGAGCGGCTCGGGCACCGGCTCGCCGTGCAGCGGCATGAACGCGGCCAGCCGCTCGTTGAGCAGCCGGGCGCCTGCCAGGTCGCGGGTGGCGCCGAACGCGGCCGGGTAGTAGTCGTCGGCGTAGGTGCCCCAGGTCAGCCAGTCGGCGGCCAGTCCGAGCCCTTCTGGCGTGGCGTCGGCGTGGATCATCGCGGCGCAGTACGCCAGGTCGTACCCGGCGATCCGCCGCTCGTCCCAGAGCGCGCCGGCGTCCAGGAACCCCGTCCGCCGCGCCCACGCCAGTGCGTCGGCACGGGCGGCGTCCAGGTGCGGGCTGACCCGGAAGTCGTAGGGCATGCGCAGGCCGGGCACGGGCAGCGGGCCGACCGGCTCGAGGGGCAGGTAACGGTACTGGCGGGCCCGGCGGGCGGTGCCGAACACCAGGCCCGACGGGCCCCCGCCGAGCACGGCGGCCTCGTTCATGTACCGGCTCGACCTGATATGCCACTCGTGCCCGCCCGCCTGCCAGTCCTGCAGCCCCTTGGCGTACAGCCCCACTGCGGCCTGCTCGTGCGGCGGCACCCGCCGGTCGGCGAACAGGGCGGGGATCTCGGTCATGGCGGTGTTCTCGAACTGCTGCAGCCGGGAGGTCAGCAGGTCGTTGACCAGGTCGGCCGCCTCCTGCGTGGGCAGGTCGAAGAAGCGCTCGAAGACCAGCACGGCGTTGGAGTTCTCGCCCTCCTCGCGCACCTCCCGCTGGTAGGAGAACAGGTCGTTGCGCAGGTGCACGGCGTCGGCGAAGGTGTCGCACAGAACCCGCACCGGCCTGGTCGCCGCCAGCGCGTCGGGCACCTCGGCCCCCACGGCGTACTCGACGAGGTTGGCCGACCAAGGCGCGCCGCCGACCCGCCGGCGCATCTGGATGTACTCGATCGGGTTGGCGACGCGGCCCCTGTCGATGTTCTCCAGCTCCCACATCGACTCGACCATCAGGTTGTGCGTGCTGGTGACGAAGCGCCGCCGCCAGGCGGCGGACATCGAGGGCACCGTGCGTGCCCACACATCGGCCAGCCCCGCCTCGGCCGGGTTGTCCGGCTCGGGCGGGTCGTCGGACATGAACAGCTCAAGCCGGTCCAGGTGGGCCCTGGCGCCCGCCAGGTCGCGGGAGTGCTTGAACAGTTCGAGGAAGTGGTCGTCGAAGAAGAACACCCACACGTACCAGTCGGTGATCAGGTCGAGGGTGGGCCCGTCGCAGTCGGGATGGGTGTAGCCGCACATCAGCGCGTAGTCCATCGCCTCCAGCGCCGCCTCGTCCCAGACCAGCCCGCCGTCGGGCTTACGCGACGACAGCATGCCCATCCGCTCGGCCCAGGCCATCGTGTGCCGTCTGGCACTGTCCACGTTCGGATTGAGCCGCGCCGGATACGGCGTGTAGAACTCGGGAAGCCGGAACGCCTGCGCCATCATGCCGCCGCTCACGCGACCTCGACGCTTTCCAGGATGCCCAGCGCGTCCGGGACCAGCACGGCGCAGGAGTAGTACGTGGACACCAGGTAGGAGATGATCGCCTTCTCGTCGATGCCCATGAACCGGACCGAGACGCCGGGCCTGTACTCGTCGGTCAGGCCCACCCGGTGCAGGCCGACCACGCCCTGGTCGCTCTCGCCCACCCGCATCACCATCATCGAGGTCAGCCCCTGCGGCGAGACCGGGATCTTGTCGCACGGGAACATCGGCACCCCGCGCCAGGACGTCACCTGGTGCCCGCCGGCGTCCACGGCGGCCGGATACAGGCCGCGGCTGTTGCACTCGTGGCCGAAGGCGGCCAGCGCCTTCGGGTGGGCCAGGATGAACGCCGGGTCCTTCCACACCGTGGCTAGCAGCTCGTCCAGGTCGTCGGGCGTGGGCGGGCCGCTCCTGGTGTGGATGCGCTGACTCAGGTCGGCGTTGTGCAGCAGGCCGAAGTCGCGGTTGTTGACCAGCTCGTGCTCCTTGCGCTCGAGCAGGGCCTCGATCGTGAGCCGCAACTGCTGCTCGGTCTGGTTGATCGGCTCGTTGTACAGGTCGGCCACCCGGGTATGGATGCGCAGCACGGTCTGCGCCAGGCTCAGCTCGTACTCCCGCGGCGCCTGCTGGTAGTCGACGAACGTGCCCGGCAGCGCCACCTCGCCCAGGTGCCCCGCCGACATCGCGATCTCGGCCTCGCCGTCGCCCGGCGGGTCCGTGCGTGCCTCCAGGTGCGCCCGCAGCTCCGGGCTGGCCTCGTGCAGCTCCAGGAAGGCCTGCCTGGACAGGGTCAGCACGGTGCACGAGGTGGCCGCCACGGCCGTGAACCCCCACGCGTGCGCGTCGCCAGTGAGCATCTCGTGGCCCAGGTGGTCGCCGTCGGCCACCAGGCCCGAGGTGGCGGTGTGGCCGTAGGCGCCCTCGGTCTCCTTGGTGATCTTGCCGTGCGCGATCAGCACCACGTCCTGGACCGGCGTGCCCGCCGCCACCAGCGTGTCGCCCGGCTCCAGCTCCCGCTGCACGAAGCGCTCCGCCAGGGCCGCCAGCACGTCGGCGTCGTCCAGGCCGCGCAGCGGCGGCAGCTCGCACAGCTCGGCGGGGATCACCCGGACCTCGGCCCCGGTGTTGGTGAACGTCACCCTGCCGTCGCCCACCGCGTACGTCAGGCGCCGGTTGACCCGGTAGGCGCCGCCCGTGGCCTGCACCCACGGCAGCAGGCGCAGCAGGTGCCTGGAGGTGATCTCCTGCATCTGCGGGACGGTCTTGGTGGTCGTGGCCAGGTTGCGGGCGGCAGCGGTACCGAGGCTGAGCTGTACGGTCTCTGTCATCTACGAGAACACCACCTATCTCTGGATTTCCCTGGGAAGGGCGAAGGTCAGGGTCTCCTGCGTGCGCGTGACGGTCTCCACGTCGGCGTAGCCGCGGGCCGCCAGCCACTCCAGCAGCTCGGCGACCAGGTATTCGGGCACGGACGCGCCGGCGCTGACGCCCACGGTGGCCACGTCCTCCAGCCACGCCTCGTCGGCCTCGGCCACGGTGTCGATCAGGTGCCCGGCGGGCGCGCCCGCCGACAGGGCGACCTCGACCAGGCGCCGCGAGTTGGAGGAGTTGGGCGAGCCCACCACGAGCACCAGGTCGCAGCTGGGCGCCAGCCCGGCGATGGCCTCCTGCCGGTTCTGGCTGGCGTAGCAGACGTCGTCGCTGGGCGGGTCGGCCAGGCCGGGATAGCGCTCGCGCAGCCGGGCGACCGCGGCCAGCGTCTCGTCCACCGACAGCGTGGTCTGCGACAGCCACCCGGCCTTGGCGTGGCGAGGCAGGACGAGCTCGTCCGGTCTGGCCGGGTCGACCACGTGGGTGCGGTCGGGGGCCTCGCCCACGGTGCCCTCGACCTCCTCGTGCTCGGCGTGGCCGATGAGGATCACCTCGTGTCCCGACTCGGCCAGCCGTACGGCCTCCCTGTGGACCTTGGTCACCAGGGGGCAGGTGGCGTCGATCGACCTCAGCCCGCGCTCGGCCGCCTCGCGCTTGACCGAAGGGGCGACGCCGTGGGCGGAGAAGACGACCAGCGCCCCCTCGGGCACCTCGGCCAGCTCCTCCACGAAGATCGCGCCGCGGCGGGTGAGATCGGCGACGACGGAGGTGTTGTGGACGATCTGCTTGCGTACGTAGACGGGTGGGCCATGGCGGCGCAGCGCCTCCTCCACGGTGGCGATGGCGCGTTCGACCCCGGCGCAGTATCCGCGGGGTGCGGCGAGCAGGACGCGTCCCATGAGGTCTCCTCAGCGAGTCCGGTGCGCGATACGGTCTGCCAGTTCGGTGAGCGCGGCCTGCGCCTCGGCGGTGATGCGGGCGTCGGCGAGCGCGGATAAGGCGGTGCCGGCCCGCTCGTCGATCATCTGCTCGACCCGGGCCAGAGCGCCCGTGTCGACGACGATCTGGCGCATCTCGTCGGCGCCCGCGTCGGTGAGCTTGGGGTCGCCGAGCCAGGCCCGCAGGTGCTCGGCCTCGGCGCGCGAGCCGTAGCGCACGGCGTGCGCGATCAGCACGGTCTGCTTGCCCTCGCGCAGGTCGTCCAGGGCCGACTTGCCGGTGACCGCGGGGTCGCCGAACATGCCCAGGATGTCGTCGCGAAGCTGGAAGGCCTCGCCCAGCGGCACGCCGAAGCGGGAGTAGGCCTGGAGCAGTTCCTCGTCGCCCCCGGCCAGGGCGCCGCCGATCTGCAGGGGGCGCTCGACCGTGTACTTGGCCGTCTTGTAGCGGATGACGGTGCAGGCCCGGTCGATGGTGGTGTCGGCGCCGGTCTGCGACATCACGTCCAGGTACTGGCCGGCGATCACCTCGGTGCGCATGGCGGTGAACAGCTCGTGGCCCCTGCTCAGCCGGTGCGGCTCGACGCCGCTGGTGGCGAACAGCTCGTCGGACCAGCCGAGCGCGAGCACGCCCATGAGGATGGCGGCGGCACTGCCGAAGGCGTTGGCGGCCGGGCCGGTGTGCATGCTCGCCAGCGCGCGGTGCACGGTGGGGCGGCCGCGCCGTACCTCGCTGGCGTCCATGATGTCGTCGTGGATGAGCAGCCCCGCGTGGCACAGCTCGAGCGAGGCCGCGGCGCTGATCAGCTCGGCGCAGTCGGCGCCGCCCGCGCCCACCCAGCCCCAGTAGCACAGCAGCGGCCGGATCCGCTTGCCGTCGCCGAGGATGAACTCGCGCAGTACCTGGTGCGCGGCCATCACCTCCGGATCGGTCACCGGAGCGGGATGCGCGTCCAGGAACTGCGCCAGTCTTCGGTCGACCCGGTCGCGGACCGTGCTCATCGACGTCCTCCCCACGTTCCCCACCGCCGACAAACGAGAAGTTATTGATCGACCACACAAAGTTAAAGGGGCATCCTACAGAGTGGAACGGATGATTTGTTCGCGTAACGATTCGGCGGACATTTCGTCAATGAGCGCCGTCAACCCGGGGATCCCTGTCCGCCGACGTCAACGCCATCCTGCAGCAGATCGACCGCGGCGGGATGTCGGCCCCTGCGGATGCGTTGCCGCGAATCGCGAAAAATTCTCAAATTCCGGCGCCGGCGGATATTCGCGTTATGTGGTCACGGCCATGGAGGCCGGGTGCGTCAATCCAGGAAATTTGACGATATAGCGCGGAAATCGCCAAGTACGGCAGGGGCCAAGCTCGACCGTCACTAAGTGTAATATTTACGTGCAGTGGGTAACCACCACACCACCATGGACACGTCGCAGCGGCTGCCGGGCAGTCTCGAAAAGGGGATCATGCTCCTGGCTGCGCTGGGCGAGGCCGGGAGGCCGGCGGGCCTGGTCGAGCTGACCGGCATGACGGGGCTGCCCAAGTCGACCATCCACCGCCTGCTCGCGGTGCTGTGCACGCGGGGGCTGGCCAAGCGGGTGGGCACCAACTACGTGCTGGCGGGCGCCGACCGCGGGCGGATCCCCGGCAGCCGCCTGGCCGTCCTGCCGTACCTGCTGCGGCTGTACGAATCCACCCACGAGACGGTGAACCTGGCGATCCCCCACGGGCTGGAGACCAGGTATGTCGAGCGGCTGTACGGCCTCAACCGGGTCAGGTCGCGCTCCGACGGGGTGGACCGGGCCCCGCTGTACTGCACGGCGATGGGCAAGGTGCTGCTGGCCTTCGACCGGCGCCTGCACGACGACCTGCGGCGCGACGGCACACTCTTACCGCTCACGCCGCGCACGGTCACCCGGCGGGCGCTGCTCGAGCACGAGCTGCGGCTGATCGGGCGGCAGGGCGTGGCCTACGCGCTGGAGGAGTTCACCGAGGGCGTGTCGTGCGTGGCCGCACCGGTGTTCGGGCCCGACGGCCGGGTGTGCATGGCGGTGAGCGTGGCCGGTCGGGCGGCGTCGATCTCGCTACCGCTGGTCACCGACGGCGTGCGCTCGGCCGCCCGGGCCATCACGACCGCACTCTCCGGGTGAACGCGGCGACGGCGCGAAGCGCCGATGGCGAAACGTCCCGAGATGGCCGGTGCGCGGGTAGATGATCAGCCGCCCGCCGGGGATGCGGCCGGCGGTCTGCCTGAACAGTTCCGGACTGTAGGCCAGGTCCCGCTCCCCGCCGATCACCAGCGTCGGCGCGCGGAGGCCGGCCAGCCTGTCGCCCACGTCGAAGGGGTCCTCCGCCTGGGCGAAGCGCAGCATGTCGGTGGGGTTCGCGGGTCGCATCAGCGGGTCGGCCAGCCACATCACGGCGCCCTGCAGGGCCTGACCGAGCGGGGTCCGCCCGGTCAGCGGCGCCTGCAGGTGCGCGCCGCGCCGTCCCGCGGCCACCGCCTCGGTGTAGCGCCGCTGCACCAGCCTGGTCCGCTCGGGCAGCGTGTAGGCGGCCCCGGCGACCACCAGGCTCCTGACCGCGTCCGGGTGGTCGGCCGCCAGCTGCAGCGCCAGCGACCCGCCCGACGACATCCCGAGCACGTCGACCGGCCCGCCGAAGCGCTCTTTCAGCGCCTGCGCGTGGTCGGCCGCGATCTGCGCCATGGTCGTGCCCATCGCCATCCCGGGCGCCCTGGTGACGGCGCACACGCGGAAGTGCCCGGCCAGCGGCCGCATCACCGACAGCTCGACGCGCCGCTCCATCCCCCGCGGATTGGCGTGATGCGGCCCGAACCACCGCAGCACGACCAGCGGATCCCCCTGGCCCAGCTCGTAACAGGGCAGCCCGCGCCCCAGCTCGCCCTCATGGATCTCGTACGGCATGCCGCCCCCGTTCCCTCTGGGCTCCTTCCTCGATTCTGCGCATCGCGAGGCAGAATGGCGGGGCGAGCACCTTGCGATCTCGACGGGAGCCGGCCATGGGATGGACCGCGGCGGACATACCAGATCTGACGGGCAAGACGGCGATCGTGACCGGAGCCTCCAGCGGCATCGGGATGATCGCGGCGGGTGAGCTGGCCCGCCGGGGCGCGGCGACGGTGCTGGCCGTCCGCGACACCGGCAAGGGAGCCGCCGTACGCGACCTGATGGTCAAGGCGGCGCCGCACGCCTCGATCGAGGTGACGCGGCTCGATCTGGCCGACCTGTCCTCGGTCAGGCAGTTCGCCGAGGGCGTGAAGGACGACGTCGACATCCTGGTCAACAACGCCGGCGTGATGGCGCTGCCGTACCAGAAGACCGCGGACGGCTTCGAGATGCAGTTCGGCACGAACCACCTCGGGCACTTCGCGCTGACCGGGCTGCTGCTGCCGCGGCTGCGCGGCGGGCGGGTGGTGACCGTCAGCAGCACCATGCACAAGCGCGGCAGGATGCGCTTCGACGACCTCAACTCCGAGCTCTCCTACCGCAGGTGGGACGCCTACTCGCAGTCGAAGCTGGCCAACCTGCTGTTCGCCTACGAGCTGCAGCGGCGCGCCGGCGAGGCGTTGACGAGCGTGGCGGCGCACCCCGGGTACGCGGCCACGAACCTGCAGGGCGCCGGGCCGCGCCTGTCGGGCAACCGGCTCGAGCAGGCCGGGATGTGGCTGGCCAACCTGCTGTTCGCGCAGAGCGCCGAACGCGGGGCGCTGCCCCTGCTGTACGCGGCCACCGTGCCTGACCTGCCCGGCGGGTCGTACGTGGGGCCCGACGGGCCCGGCGAGGGGCGCGGATACCCGACGATCGTCTCCTCGACGGCGGCCTCCCACGACGAGGAGGCGGCCGCCCGGCTGTGGTCGGTCTCGGAGGAGCTGACCGGAGTGCGCTACTCCTTCGATTGAACTCCTCCCCGACCTGAAGGCCGGAGCACTACGGACGAACCTGGTAGATCAAAACTGTCGGCCGCGTTCGCTACAGTCCTGCCACATTGATCTTCCTCTCGACTGGAGGCCGTGGCTTGGACGTGCGTGAACGCAGCGTGACACGGGTGGTGCCGCCGGTGCAGCCGCGGAAGCTGGCGAAGGTTCCCTTCGTCGAGCTGGCCGACGGGCGGCTGCAGGGAGTCGTGTCGAGCGGGTCCGACATCGAGCGGGTCTACGTCTCCTCGATCGCGGCCGGCACCCACGGCTACACGTGCAGCACCAACAACAACCGGCCCTGCGGCGGGCTGCGCGGCTCGCCCTGCAAGCACCTGACGGCGCTGGCCAACGAGGCGGTCGTGCAGTACGGCCTGGCGCGCGTGGCCCGTTACCTGCGGGTCGAGGTCGCCGAGGACGGCGACCTCATGCGGGCGCTGAGCGGATCCCACGAGCCGGCGCCCGCGGCCGTCGTCTTCAGCCGTTTCCTGCGCCACCTGGCCTACCTCGAGGTGCCTTCGAGTACGGCGCCGCTGCCGGAGATGCAGTGGTTCCCCGCCTCAGGAGGGGTGCGCTGATGATGGGTGTACAGCTCTCCTCGCTGACCGGCGAGATGCCCGCGGGGGTCGGCGAGGCGCTCGAGGTCGTCTCCGGGTTCGACGGGGCGCTGGTGCACGGGCTCGCGCGGCTCGGCGAGGAGCAGGCGGCGGCCTTGACTTCGCTGGCCTCCGCAGTCGCGGGCACGCCCCTGGGGTCGCGCGCGCTCGAGGCGGCGGAGAAGATCGTCGCCGGGTCCGTCGCCGACGAGCACCTGGTCACGCTGGCCGGTGCCCGGTCGGCGCTGCTCGGCGCGGTCCACGACGCCCTCCTGGACCAGCTCGACACGTCCCTCGCCCGCACCCGCTCCTCTTGGGAAGCCGTCGGCTCATCCCCTGCTGTCGCACAGAGCACCCCTGACTCCGCCCCGGTCCCCACCGGGGATACGGGGTCCGCCACGCAGCCGGGTCTCGGCGCGCAGGCGAGCTCTGCCGCGCAGGCGAGCTCCGGCGGGCAGGCGAGCTCCAGCGCGCAGGCCGGTTCCGGCGCGCAGGCCGGTTCCGGCGCGCAGGCCGGTTCCGGCGCGCAGGCCGGTTCCGGCGCGCAGGCCGGTTTTGGCGGGCGGGCTGGGGCGGCGGCATGGCTTCGGGAGGTCGCCATCGCCGGGTGGCGGGGGGTCGACCACGATCTGGTGAGCGCGGCGGATCAGACGATCGAAGCGCTGCTGGGCGATCCTGGGGCGCGGCGGCTGGCCGTACTGCTCGACGGGCTGGCGGCGGAGCTGCGGGCCTCGGCGCCGGTGGCGACGATGGCCGCGATCCCCGAGCGGCGCTGGGGCGACCTGTGGGCACGAGCCGTGCTGCTGACCCACGCACCCGCAGGCGCCTCCGTAGACGCTTCCGGGGGCGCCTCCGCGGGCACTTCCGCAGGCGCCTCCTTGGACGCCTCCGCAGGCACTTCCGGGGGCACTTCCGCGGACGCCTCCGGGGGCACTTCCGGGGGCACTTCCGCGGACGCCTCCGGGGGCGCTTTCGGGGGCGCTTTCGGGGGCGCTTTCGGCGACGGCGAGGTTGTGTCGGGGCGGCTGCTGGTGCTGGGTGTCGATGTCCACGAGCACGCGACGGCCGTTCAGATGCAGGTGCACGGGATCCTGGAGTCCGGCGGCCGGGTGGTGCGGGCGAGCGTGACGGCCGCCAAGGTCGACACGATCGCGGGGCCCGCCGTGTGGTCGCTGCTCGGCGCGTATCCGGTGCTGCTCGGGGCGCTGGCAGGGCACCTGTCGATCGAGATCGACGGGATGGCGCTGCTTCCTGGCGGCGACCTGGTGTGGGACGAGGCGGGGGCGAAGGCGGGCGAGGCCGCCGACCCGTTCGCCACGGCCAGGGTACGGCTGGCGGAGGCGGCCGCCCCGGCGGTGGCGCCGCTGGAGCGGCATCCGGTGCGGATCGCCGAGCCGGTCCTGGTCGAGGGATACAAGGTCAAGGACGGCGTACTCCACCTGGACGGGCACGAGCTGGCGCTCGACCTCGACCGGCTGCCCGCGGCGGGGCCGCTGACGCCCAAGCTGGTGACGGCCTCGACCGCGTGCATCGGGCTGCTGCGCTGGGACGCCGGGTGGCGGCTGCAGCCGCTGGCCGTCCAGGGCAAGTCCAAGGCCGCCCACAATGGTGACCTCGCCCTCCAGGCGGCCAAGGGCGACGCGGTAGCCGTACTCAAGGAACGAGCGGGACGGCTCCTCAGACGATGAACCCCACACCCCACGCACAGACCACCCCCAACACCCCAGGAGAGACCACGCACCCCGAACCCGCCACTACACCCGACCCGAGCCTCGGCGAGCAACCGACAACGACAGCCCCGCACTCCAACGAGGCCAGAGCAGCAGGCGAGAGCTCCGGCGGAGATGTCGAGGCGGCGGGTGGGAGCTCTGGCGGGGATGGCGCGGGGGCCAATCGGCGGCAGGTGTTGTACTGGCGGTTGTTGGCGCGGTTGTTCGGGGCCGA
Source organism: Nonomuraea sp. NPDC050536 (assembly GCF_044457685.1). NCBI lineage: Bacteria > Bacillati > Actinomycetota > Actinomycetes > Streptosporangiales > Streptosporangiaceae > Nonomuraea > Nonomuraea sp. NPDC050536. Next base: position 448,096 of record NZ_JBITHD010000001.1, on the reverse strand, counting down.
GGAGCAGGCCGCGTTGGAGAGCGCGAGCCTGGCCGTGGTCGAGGACATCGGGCTGCCGGCGGCCGTGCTCGACCCGGGGATCTCGGTCGACAATCTGGTGCAGCGCTTCCCCGAGCTGGCCGCGGAGCTGCGCACGCTGGACGGCCCCGACCAGGTGCGCAACGCCGCGCTGGTGTCCAAGCTGCTGCTGAACGTCTTCGGCACCGGCTCGGGCACCGTCACCGCGACCCAGCTGGCCGGGTGGAAGAGCGACGCCGGCTGGCTGGAGCAGGCCGTCGGCGCCGACTCGGGGCAGCTGGCCGAGATGGAGGGCGACCTGGTCAGGCGGATGCACCTGCGCGAGGTGCTCGCCGACCCGTCCCTGGCCAAGCAGCTCACGCCGAGCATGTCGCTGGTCGAGCAGCTGCTGCGGGACAAGGCGAACCTGTCGGGCGTGGCGCTGGCCAACGCCAAGGCGTTGATCCGCCGCTACGTCGACGAGGTCGCCCAGGTGCTGCGCACGCAGGTGGAGAAGGCCACCGCGGGTGAGATCGACAGGTCCATCCCGCCCAAGCGGGTTTTCAGCAACCTCGACCTCGACCGGACCATCTGGAAGAACCTCACCAACTGGTCACCCGACGACCAGAAGCTGTATGTGGACCGGCTCTTCTACAAGCAGACCGCCCGCCGCACCACCCCCGCGCGGCTGATCGTGGTGGTCGACCAGTCGGGCTCGATGGTCGACTCGATGGTCAACTGCACGATCCTGGCCTCGATCTTCGCCGGGCTGCCCCGGGTGGACGTGCACCTGATCGCCTACGACACCCGCGCGATCGACCTGACGCCGTGGGTGCACGACCCGTTCGAGGTGCTGCTGCGCACGAAGCTGGGCGGCGGCAATGACGGCCCGGTCGCGATGGCGATGGCCCAGCCCAAGATCGCCGATCCGCGCAACACCGTGATGGTGTGGATCTCCGACTTCTACGAGTTCGACCGGTCACAGCCGCTGTTCGACGGCATCACCGCCGTGCACAGGTCGGGCGTCCGGTTCATCCCGGTCGGCTCGGTCAACAGCTCCGGCCAGGCCGAGGTGAACCCCTGGTTCCGCCAGCGGTTCAAGGACCTCGGCACCCCGGTCATTTCCGGACACATCAACAAGCTCGTCCACGAGCTCAAGAACTTCCTCACCTAGGAGACGCCAGTGCTGCGCGCCCCCGCAGAAGTCAAGTACGCCGAAGAGCTCGACTACCTGGAGTCGATCGACGACGGCCCCAAACCGTTCTCGTGGCGGCTGAGCCCGCGCATGGTGCGGATCTTCGTGCTCGGCTCCGAGCGCGCCGACGGCCTGGAGCGGGAGATCCCGCAGAAGTGGTTCGGCGACCGCAGCTTCGTCGAGCGCTCCATCGTCACGCTGGCCTCCGACCGCGGCCTACTGCTGATCGGCGATCCCGGCACCGGCAAGAGCTGGCTGGCCGAGCTGCTCGCCGCCGCCATCTGCCGCAACTCGACGCTGGTGGTGCAGGGTACGGCCGGCACCACGGAAGACCACATCAAGTACTCGTGGAACGTGTCGATGGTCATCGCCAAGGGCCAGTCGCGCGAGTCGATGATCCCCTCGCCCATCATGACCGCGATGGAGGGGGGCGTGATCGGCCGCTTCGAGGAGCTGACCCGCTCGACCAGCGACGTGCAGGACGCGCTGATCTCGATCCTGTCGGAGAAGTACGTCTCGATACCCGAGCTCGATGACGACAACATCGTGTTCGCCGAGCCCGGTTTCTCCATCATCGCCACGGCCAACAGCCGCGACCGCGGCGTCAACGACCTGTCGTCGGCGTTGAAGCGGCGCTTCAACTTCGTGCGCATCCCGGTCGTCACGAACAAGAAGAGCGAGGCGGAGATCGTCCGATTCCGCACGTCCGAGCTGCTCAGGCGGCACCAGATCGACCTGGACCTGCCGCCCACGCTGCTGGACATCCTGCTGCAGAGCTTCGCCGACCTGCGGGCCGCGGCCGACTCGGCCACCAGCGACGACGAGCGGTTGGAGTCGGCGCTGTCGACCGCCGAGCAGATCGGCGTGCTGGAGGACGCGATCCTGCACAGCCACTTCTTCGGCGACCGGACGCTGCGGGCGCAGACCCTGGCGGGTTCGCTGGTCGGGTCGCTGGCCCGCCGTACTCCTGAAGACCTGGCGATACTCAACAAGTACTGGCACGGAGTGGTCGAGCCGCGCAGCAAGAAGGACGGCGGCGAGTGGCCGGCCTTCCTCGAGGGCGGCCGTCAGGCGATCTCGACGCTCTCATGAGCCCCTTCGAACCCCTGCGCGAGCAGCTGCGCGACGCTGCGGCGGCGTTCGGCGCCGGCCTGGTCGACGACGTCGAGCAGGCGCTGGACGCCGAGCTGGAGATCTTCCCCGTCTGCCACCACTCCCCCGCCTCGGCGCTGGCCATGGTGCGCAGGCTCAGGGAGAAGCAGCCCAAGGTCATCTACCTGGAGCTCTGCGAGGACCTGCGGCCGCTGCTCGAGGAGCTGCGCACCTGCAAGCTGCCGGTGGCGCTGCAGGCCTTCGCGACCGAGGTGGACGGCTTCCCGCAGGAGTGGGCGCCGCTGAGCGTGATCGCGCCGATCACCGAGTCCTCGGCCGAGTACCAGGCCATCGCCTACGCCCTGGACACGCCCGGTGTGGAGATCGTGCTGGTCGACCGCTCGGTAGACCACGTCTTCCAGTGGGAGCCGCGCGACGGCGACGTCGCCATCGAGATCGGCGACCTGCGTCCCGGCTTCGCCGCGCTGGAGGAGCACCTGCTCCACCACGGCAAGGTCAGGCACTGGTCGGAGTGGTGGGACCAGTACGTCGAGCAGCCGCTGTCCGGCGCGGACTACGAGACCTACCGCCAGGTCATGGTGATGGTCGGCAGCCTCTTCCGCCGCCTGCGGCCCGAGGGCAACCAGGTCGACGAGGACCGCGAGCGGTACATGTGGACGCGGATGCGCGAGCACCTGGCCGCGACCGGCGCCGACCCCGACACCTGCCTGTACGTGTGCGGCGCCTTCCACGCCGCCAGCCCGGTCATGCGCGAGCACCTGGACATCAGCCCGCGCAGCGCCACGAAGTGGCTCTACGGGCTCATCCCCTCCAGCCACTCGGCGATCGAGGCCCAGTTCGGGCTGGCGCCTGGCTCGGTCTCGATCGCCGCGGCCACCTGGGACAAGGCGGTCAAGCGCACCGGGCTGGCGCCGTTCCGCCTGGGCGGCAAGGGCAAGCCGCTGGGCCTGCCCGCGCCCGACGCCGAGGTCGAGGACCGGCTCTCCGGCTTCCTTGCCCAGCCGCCCGCGCTGGACGGCTTCGACGAGGCCGAGCTGCTCGGCTGGTGCGTCGACCTGGTACGGCTGGCGCGGCGCAACGGCTACCTGGCCTCCACGGCCGACGCCATCGCCGTCTACGAGACCTCGATCCTGCTGGCAGGGATGCGCGGCAGGAAGCGGCCCACGCCGTACGACTTCCAGGACGCGGCGGTCACCTGCATCGAGAAGGACGTCGTGCCGGGGCGGCGCGACGTGCGGCGGCTGTGCGAGATCCTGCTGGGCGGCGACCGGTACGGCGAGGTCGGCTACGAGTCGCTGCCGCCGCTGGCCCGCGACGTGTTCGACCGGCTCGAGCCGCTCGGGCTCGACCTGACCAAGCGGACGATCCACCGGGCGCTGCTCGACCTGGCCGCCGAGCCGGAGCTGGAGCCGTGCTCGCGGGTGCTGTGGATGCTGCGCTACCTGCTGCCCGACGAGGCGGTCCGGCCGATCATGGGGTCGCGGCGGCTGGGCGAGCGCTCGATCCAGGAGAGCTGGGACCTGGCGCTCGGCAGGCACCAGCGCTCGATCATCGAGCTCGGCTATGAGGGTGTCACCCTGGAGCAGGTGCTCGAGCAGCGGCTGCGCAAGGCCGTCTGGTCGCCCAAGGCCACGGCCGCGACCGCGCTCGAGGCGGTCGAGGACTCGATCCTGTACCTGGGCGGCTCGCGCTTCACCGACGAGCTGGGCGCGCGGGCGGTCGAGCTGCTTGCCGCCGAGCGGACCGTGGACGAGGCGCCCGAGGTGCTGCGGCGGATCCGGCGGCTGCTGGCCTACTACTCCTCCGGGCTGCCCGGGTGGTGCGAGGACTTCGTCACCGCCGGATATGCGCACTACTGCACGCTGCTGCCCAGCGCGTTCGTGTCGGAGGACACCGGGGTGCGGCAGGTCGCGGCCATGCTGGGGTTCCTGTTCAGCATGGAGAGCCTGGCGCTGACGCTCGGCTGCGATCGGACGCAGCTGGAGCTGGCGGTCAAGCAGTCGCATCCCCAGGCGCCCGCCAAGGTGGCGCTGCTGTGGGGCGCCCAGTCGCAGCTCGGGCTGCTGCCACTGGCGGAGCTGCGTGACCGGTGCGCCGAGCTGCTGGCCAATCCGCTGGTGGTGCCGTCGTTCCCGCTGTACATCACCGGGTTCGTGCAGGCGCTCGAGCCGGTGCCTTCGCTGGCGCCGTTCGTGGTGGAGGTGCTGTCGCGGGCGTTCGCGGAGCTGCCGGATCCCGTGCTGCTGCCGTGGCTGCCCAGGCTCCTGGGGACGCTGCGGGATCAGGCCGGGGAGCTGGTGCCGGTGCTGGTGCGGGAGGCGGGGCGGACGTTCCCCGCGGGCCTGGGCGCGCTGGATGCCTGGGTTCCGCCCTGGGAGCGGCCCGCCGCCGGGAACGCCGCGGGGGCACCTGCCATCGCATCTGCCCGGGCGGTGTCCGGGCCGATTGCCGACCTTCTCACGACATTTCCGGCGGCCACGGAGGCGATCGCGTCGCTCCTGGGCTGCGACCCCACCGCGTGGGCCGCGCCAGGGACGAGCGAGGAGGTGGGTGCCGAGATCGGTGCGGCCAGGGCGCTGGTCTCCCGGCATCCCGAGGCCGCCGAGGCGATCGCCCACCTGCTCGCCCCGGGGCTCGCGCGTCAGAAGGTGGAGTAGGCCTGGAGGAGACGGCACCTGCCGAGGCGGGGCGCCGGGTGAGGGTGGTGACGGCGACCTCGCGCAGGTGGGCGAGGTCGCCGCGTCGCCGTTGACCGGCCGGTGGATCGTCCCCGGCGTGAAGGTCACCACGCCGGGCGCGAGCGGCGTTGCGGCGAAAGACATGTGCCTGTTCTCACGCGGTCCAGCGCGACGGGCCGGAGGAGGCAGCGCTGCCGCTGGCCGCAGGCCGCCAGGGTCGGCAGGGCCGTGTCGCCGGTCAGCAGACCGCGCCGGGAGATCATGCGTCGATTTCCGCGCGGCCGTGCCGCCAGTAGCCCATGAAGGCCACGCTGCGCCGGTCCATGCCGCGCTCGGCGACCAGGTGCCGCCGCAGCGTCTTGATCATCGCCGCCTCTCCCGCCAGCCAGGCATACAGCGGCCCGTACGGCGCGGCCGTCTCGTCGGGCACCTCCCACAGCACCTCGGCGTCCACGTCGACCTCCGGCAGCGAGCCCGGCTCGGTCTGCGGCGGCAGCAGTCGGCCGGCGGCGGCCCGCACGGCCGGGATCAGCGTCTCGCCGTGCGGCGCGTCCCCGCGGGCCAGCCAGGTGACCTTGACGGCGCCGCGGCTGCGGATCTCGAGGGCGTCGTCGGCGTGCGGCACCTCGAGCAGGACCTCGCCCTCGGTCCCGCTGGGCAGGCGCTCGAGGATGCCGCAGACGGCGGGCACCGCGGTCTCGTCCCCGGCGATCAGCACCGCGCCGGTGTCGGCGGGCGGCCGGAACTCCTGGCCGCCGTGCCGCTCGCCGTACCGGGCGTCGGGGCCGAAGACCACGATGGCGTCGCCCTCGCGGGCCGTCTCCGCCCAGTGCGCGGCGGGGCCACCGTCGGCGTGGACGACCATGTCCACGTCGATGGCGCGCTCGGCGTGCCGTACCTCGCGGATCGTGTAGGTGCGGATGGGGTTGCGGCGATCGTCCGGCAGCGACCGCCACCGCGTGAACCAGTCGGGGCCGGTGGGCACGTGCGCCAGGCCGTGTCCCGGCACCGGCAGGATGAGTTTGATGCGCTGGTCGAACCCGTTGTCGGCGAACAGGTGCAGGTCCTCACCCGTGAAGGTCACCCGCAGGAACGTCGGGCTCAGCCGCCGCAGCCTGTCCACCCGCACGCTGAACATGCGGAAGGGCTCGATCATCGCCACTCCTCACTTCAAGAAACTTAGGTGAGGCTAACCTAATGCGGGATGGCCGGAAAGGCCACCCCTCGCCGCTCACGCGCGTGCGGCTCCAGGACGGCCCCGGGGCGGCCGGGGTGTGGAAGGCGACGAGGGGCACGGACGCGATTTGGACGTCCGCACGAAAGCTTTCCGCTGCCAGGCGTGATTGGCTCACCTGCATGGAACTCCTACGCGAACACCCGCTGATCGACGGCCACAACGACCTGCCCTGGACGATGCGCGAGCTGGCCGGGTACGACTTCGACAAGATCGACATCGCCGGTGACACCTCCGAGCACACCCACACCGACCTGCCCAGGCTGGCGGCCGGGCAGGTGGGCGGCCAGTTCTGGTCGGTGTTCGTGCCCTCGACGCTGTCGGGCGGCGCGGCGGTGACAGCCACTCTCGAGCAGATCGACTGCGTGTTGACCATGGTGCGCCGCTACCCCGACCGGCTGGCGCTGGCCACCACGGCCGACGAGGTGGAGAGCGTCTTCGCCTCCGGCAGGGTCGCCTCGCTGATGGGCGCCGAGGGCGGCCACTCGATCGACTGCTCGCTGGCCGTGCTGCGGATGCTGTACACGCTGGGCGTGCGGTACATGACGCTGACGCACAACGACAACACACCGTGGGCCGACTCGGCCACCGACGAGCCGGTGCACAACGGGCTGTCGGAGTTCGGCGAGCAAGTCGTGCTGGAGATGAACCGGCTGGGCATGCTGGTCGACCTGTCGCACGTCTCGGCCGACACGATGCGCCACGCGCTGCGCGTCACCAGGGCGCCGGTGATCTTCTCGCACTCCTCGGCGCGGGCGGTGTGCCCGGCGCCGCGCAACGTGCCCGACGACGTGCTGGAGACCCTCGCCGCCAACGACGGCGTGTGCATGGCGGTCTTCGCGCCCGACTTCGTCTCCCAGGAGCGCTGGAACTGGCGCGAAGAGGCCGCCGAGGCCGCCCGCGCCGCCGGGCTTCGGCCGTCGGACCTGTCGGTCTTCCGGCCGTTCCTGACCGAGTGGGCCAAGGAACACCCCACGCCCAAGGCCACGCTGGAGCAGGTGGTCGCGCATGTGGAGCACCTGCGCGAGGTGGCAGGCGTCGACCACGTGGGCATCGGCGGGGACTACGACGGCTGCTCCGGCCTTCCCACCGGGCTGGAGGACGTGAGCGGGTATCCGCGCCTGTTCGAGGCACTGTCCGAGCGCGGCTGGTCGGACAAGGAGCTGGCCAAGCTGGCCGGGCGCAACGTGCTCCGCGTCATGCGCGCGGCGGAGGCGGTCGCCGATCAGGGGAAGTAGATCAACTGCAGGCGCTCGCGCGAACCATTTCGAGGAGGTCGGGGGTCGAGCGGACGTCGCCGAAGGACCGGTAGATGGTGTGCAGCGTGGCGTTGTGTTCCTGGTCGCGTGGTGCCGCGTTGGCGTCCGCGACCATGATGACCCGGAGCCCGAGTGTGGCGGCATCGCGAGCGGAGGACTCGCAACACACATTGGTGACGGTCCCGGTGATCAGCACGGTGTCGACTCCGCGCTCCTCCAGCAGGTCGGGAAGCAGGCAGCGGCCGGGGAAGAAGGCACTGGCCGCGTGCTTCTCCACCAGCACGTCACCGGGATGGATCACCAGCTCCGGCCAGAGGCGTTCGGTGAGGGGACCTGTCCCACCGGACGTGCGGTAGGTCTCGGCCGTTTCCGGGCCGTAGAACTCATCGAGTACCGGCGTCCGTTCGCCGACCGCGGGCAGGACCCAGGCGACCGTACCGCCCGCCGCTCGCAGGGCGTCGGCGAGGCTGCTGATGTTGGGCACGATGCCGCGGCAGTAGGGGCTGTCGGACACGAAGAACGGCACCATGTCGATCACCACCAGGGCGGTCCTAGCCGGGACGAGGTCCATGAACGCGAACCGGCGGCCCCGGCGAGCCTCGTGCCGGGCGTACTCCCGAGGGTCGATCCGCCACTCGTGCTGCCGCACCTCGACATCCGGCCGCATGGTTCCACCATCCCTGTGACAACTCATCCGCAGACGATCATGGCAGAGGCCGAGTCTCGCCGCGGCTGCCGAGGCCTGCCTCGCGGGCGCGCGCCGCCGCCTGCGTGCGGTCGGCGACCCGCAGTTTGGCGAAGATGTTGGAGACGTGGTTGCGGATGGTTTTGTCGCTCACGAACAGCCGCCGGGCGATCGTCGTCGTACATGGTCAGCACCAGCATCGCCACGTCGGGGGCGGCGGCGGTCAGCTCGCGGGTGGCCTCGACGCCGTGCAGGCCCGGCATGTGCAGATCCATGAGGACGACGTCCCGTCTCGAGAGCGTCCGACACCATGGAACGGCCGTCGGCGGTCTCGCCGACGATGGTGATGTCGTCGAGATCGGCCAGGCCCGCACGCACGCCGTAACGGAACATGGGGTGGTCGTCGGCGATCAGCACACGGATCGTCATGGCAGCCTCGCCAGGGGCAGGGTCACCGACACCAGCGTGCCTCCGGCGTCCGCGTCGCTGATTCCCGATCACGCTGGGAAACGGCCGAGCCCCGCGGCGGGCATGCCGCGGGGCTGGGGCCGTGAGGCCGGGCTAGATGCGGTGGGTGGTCCAGAAGGACGTCAGGTCGATCGTGGTGGCGGCTTGGGCGGCGGCCTTGAAGTCGGCCGGCGTGGAGATGCCGTACCAGTGGGAGGCCGCGTAGTCATGCAGGAGCGTCTGCATGGTCGTGGACCCGATCAGGCGGCGCAGGTCGTGCAGGGCGCACTTGCCGTAGGTGTAGACGACCGTGCCGTACCTGCTCGAATGGGCGTCCCAGTAGGCCATCGAGTTGCTGATCCGCTCGGCTGACGACGACCAGGTGACGCTGTTCCAGCAGTTCGTGCCGCTGATGCCCCGGTACAGGTCGGTGGAGTAGTCGGCGAAGGACTCGTCGAGCCAGGGGGAGTTGTACTCGTCGTCGCCGACGATGCCGTACCACCACTGGTGGGCCAGCTCATGCGCCAGCGCGGTGGAGCTGACCAGGTCGAGTATGAACCCCGGGTACTCCATCCCGCCGAACCAGAAGTTGTTGTCCAGCACGACGTCCACCTCGCCATAGGGGTACGCGCCGAAGCGGCCGGCGTGGGCGACGAGCGCGTTCTTGGCGGTGTTCATCATCGAGTTGGCGCTGCCGGAGCCGATGCCGCTGACGCGGTAGACGTTCACCGTGACGCCCGTGGTGGTCGTGCCGGTGGTCTTGGTGAACGGCCCGGCCGCCCAGGCGAACTCGCGCACGTGCGAGGCGGTCGCGGTCGTGATCGTGCGGCCGGCGCCGCCCGGGGTGTCCACGGAGGTACCGGTCGCGGGCACGAGCAGCGAGCTCGGGTGGTCCAGGGTGACGCTGTAGTCGCTGGCGAGCTGGTAGAAGGACTCGCCGTTGTTGGTGTACGGGTCCAGATGCCACCCGGCACCATCCCGTACGGCCAGCACGGGCAGCGCGTTGCCGATGAAGCTGTAGGAGCCGTCGTGGCCGAACCGGTCGGCGCCGCTGGGCACGACGATGCCGAGGTCGAAGCCGACCGAGCCGCTCTGTCCCTGGGCGAGCGGGGCGGGGAGCGTGATCTTGAGCGCCGTGCAGGAGACGCTCAGCGGGCTCGGGGTGCCGCCGGTGACGTTGGTGACCGTGATCGGCGTGGACGGGCAGCTGCCGTGGTAGTTGTCCCACAGGCGCAGGTAGACCTCGTTGAGGGGATCGGCCGACAGGTTGGTGAAGGCGATGCTCTCGTGGCCGGTCCAGGTGGTGCCGGAGGAGTTGCTGGTGAGGCTGACGGTGTACGACGACGAGCCCGGTGTACGGGTCGCGTCGGCCGCGTGGGCGGCGGCGGGGAGTCCGGCGAGTAATAACGCGGCGATCGTGAGGAACATCAGTGTTCTTCGGATCATGGGCTCGCTCCTTGTGTGACGCTGGGGCCCCCGATCTGCCGACGAAACGTAACTTCCTTGGTCATCCGGGTCAATATCACTGTCAGGAAGTGTTATGAGCCCCGCCCGCCACCAGGTCCAGGACCTCGGCCCGGGACAGCGAGCGGCCCCGCTGGAACGTCGCCCTCGTCGTCCAGGCCGGCCAGCATGGCCACGCCACGATCCACCGTGCTGTGGTGGTCGCCCGACTCCAGGTCGATCTTCATGATCATCCAGTCGACCGAGGCGCGGACGAATCCGTGCCCGCATTCCTGGGCGGCCGCCCCCGCCTGGGCGAGCCGCTGCCGCGCCGTACCCGCGCTCTGATCAGGACCTTGGCCGGACGCTCGCGCTCCAGGGCCTTACGCAACGTCGACACGTAGGCGTGCAGCGTCCCCGTCGACACGGCGGCGTCCGGCCCCCACACCTCGTGCAGGATCCTGTCCTCGGACACGGCGCTGCCGCGAGCCGCGACCAGTACGGCGAGCACCGCCCGCTGGCGCGGCCCGCCAAGCGTGACGGGCCGACCCGCGACCGTCGCGGTCATCGGCCCGAGCACTCCAACGCTGACCTCGGCCATCCCCACCCCTTGCTACACGCCGCAAGGATGGTAGCCGGAGGTGGGTTCAGCGCAGCAACCCCGCCGGGTCCCAGGCGTCCTTGATCTCGGCGAGCCTGGCCGCGGCCTCGGGCGTCCTGGCCGCGGGGGCTACGCCACGCATGGTGGGCAGCCCCGCCCCGAGCGTCCACGGCGCCATGGTCGTGAACAGGCCGGACCCGGACGGCGGGGCCACCGCGAACAGGGTGTAGGCGGCGTGCCGTACGTCGAGCGCGTTCGCGTGCCGGGGCGCGCGGGCGAGCGCCCCGCCCAGCCGGCGCAGCTCCGCCAGGAAGGGGGCGTCGGCCGCCTCGGGGCCCGCGGCCGACAGCAGCGCCTCGATCGCCTCGTCAGGCAGCGCGGGCAGCAGGTCGCCGCGCTCCCAGACGGGCATCGGCGCGGTCGGGTCGTTGTGGATCGCACCGAACGCGGTCAGCGGCAGCTCCCCTACCGTGTCGAGGATGACCTCGGCGGCCGCCCGCATCGGCGCGAGCAGCCTGGCCCCCTCGGCCGGATCACCCGGGTAGGCGTAGCGCAGCGCCACGACGAACCGGCCCCGCAGCGGCTCGGGCAGCTGCGGCACGTCGGGGAGCCGCTGCAGCGCCAGCGAGCCGCACGCCGCGTCGGGCAGCCGGTCGTCGTTCCAGTCGCGGAAGGCCCGCAGCACCTCGGCAGCGCGCTCACCGGGGTAGAAGACGGTCCCGCCGTACAGGCTGGAGACGGGCGACAGGCCGATCTCCACGGCGGTCACGACGCCGAGCCCGCCTCCGCCGCCGCGCAGCGCCCAGAACAGGTCCTCGTGATGGTCGGCGTCCACCCGCCGGTGCGTCCCGTCGGCGGTCACCAGCTCCAGGGCGCGCACGTGGTCGGCGGCGAAGCCCAAGGCGCGGCCCAGCGGGCTGAGCCCGCCGCCCAGCAGGTAGCCCACGACGCCCACGTGGGGCGCCGCCCCCGCGGGAGGCATCAGCCCGAACGGCGCGCACGCCTCGACCACCTCGCCCCAGCGGTTGCCCGCGCCGACCCGCACGGTCCTGGCCTGCGGGTCGACGGAGATCTCCGTGATACGGGAGGTGTTGATCACCAGGGCGCCGTCCATGCCGCCGGGAACCGCGCCGTGCCCGGTGGACGTGACGGCCACGGCGAAGCCCTGCTCGGCGGCGAAACTCACCGCGGCGGCCACGTCCTGCCGGTCCAGCGCGCCCACGACGAGCGCGGGCCGCGCGTTCACAGTCGTGTTGAACGTGACCGTCTCGGCCTCGAAGCCGGGATCGCTCGGCCCGAACACCGGGCCGGCGACCAGTTCCCGCAACTGTTTCACTGTTAGTTCGATGTCACTCACGTGACTATTTATGCCAGATGCCGCTTGAAGTCGGATTCAAAGCGGCTAGGACCTCCTCAAGGAGAGCGGCGGGATGCGGTCCTTCCAGGGCATGGCCTGCTCCAGGTGGGAGGCGATCTGAAGGAGCAGGTCCTCGCGGGCGTACGGCGCGACGATCTGGACCCCGATCGGCAGCCCACCGGTGCTGTGACCCAGCGGGAGACTGATCGCGGGGTGCCCGGTGACGTTGAAGAGCGTCGTGAAGGGCCCGTAGGCGGCCAGGGACTCCAGCCAGCTCGTCACCGTGTGTGCGGGATCGTCGTACCGGAGCGTCCCGTGCGGTGCCGGGAGTTGGCCGAGCGTGGGCGTGACGAGCAGGTCGTACTCGGTCAGGAAGGCGCCCACCGAGCGCGTCACCCGGTTCTGCGCGTCGAAGGCCACCAGCAGGTCCAGCGCGCTGAACTCCTTGGCCAGCTCGACGAAGCGCCGCGAGACCGCCTCCAGCCGGGACGGGTCCGGCTGGCGTGGCGCCAGCAGGAGGTTGGAGGTGATGGCGACGCCCTCGGCGACCAAGGACAGGGTGACCGCGTCCCAGTCGACGGCGGGGCTCGCCTCGCTGACGTGGTGCCCGAGGTCCTCGAGCACCCGGCCCACCTGCAGGGTGGCCGCGGCGACCTCGGCGTCGACCGCCGTACCCGACCAGGCCGAGGCGGTGACCGCCACCCGCAGCCGCCCGGGGTCGACGCCGAGCTCGGCCGCATAGGCTCGGCGCGGAGGCGGCGCCGTGTACTTGTCGCCGACGCCTGGGCCGTGCACGGCGTCCAGGAGGTGGGCGGTGTCGCGCACCGTGCGGGTCAGGACGAACTCGTAGGACATGCCGAGCATCGCCTCGCCCGCGTCAGGACCAGGCGTGATCCGGCCCCTGCTGGGCTTGAGCCCGACCAGCCCGCAGCACGAGGCCGGGATCCTGGTGGACCCCGAGCCGTCGCTGGCGTGCGCCACCGGCACGGCCCCGGCGGCGACCAGGGCGGCGGCGCCACCGCTCGAGCCCCCGGCGCCCCGGGTCAGGTCCCACGGGTTGCGGGTCGGCCCGTGCTTGACCGGCTCGGTGGAGAAGCTGAGACACAGCTCCGGCACCGTGGTGAGGCCCAGCGTGACCAGCCCTGCGGCACGGAAGCGGGCCATCAGCTCGGTGTCGTGCCGCGGGACCACGCCGGGGATGGCGCGGCTGCCGAGGAAGAACGGCACGCCCGCGGCTACCGGCCCGTGGTCCTTGATCAGGAACGGCACCCCGGCCAGGGGCCCGTCCTCCGCGTGCTCGAGCGCCGGTGAGAACACCGGCATGGCCAGGCCGTTCACCTGCTCGTTGACCGCGGCAAGAGCCTGCCGGGCGGCGGCCTCGACCTCGCCGGCGGTCACCTCGCCCGAGCCGATGAGCTCGCGGATGCCGATGGCGTCATGACTTGCGTATTCGTGGATGTCCATAGCTCTCTTCGATCAGGGGATGGGCAGCGTTCAGCGCCGCCAGGGGTATCTGCCGGTGATCGAAGGACTTCTAAGCTCGGTACATCACCGCCCATGGTCGCAGCCTGAGCCTCGGCCGTCGACCGAATTTCAGGGCAGCGGGATCCCCAGGGCTTCGAGCTCCGTGTGGGCCTCGTCGGCCCGGTCGGGGAGCAGCAGCAGCGTGCAGGCGCGTTCTGCGCGGGCGTCGAGGCGTTCCCAGGCCTCGATCGACGCGGTGAGCGCGCCGGTGTCGGCGTGGAGGCGGCCGGTGGCGCGGGCCAGGCAGGCGGCCGCCCACTCGTTCTGCTCGGCTGCCCGCGCGGCGCTCGACAGGCGCTCGGCAGCGTCGGGCAGCCCGGAGACGACGGCCAGTTCCGCCGCCGCCGCTTGGGCGTACGCCGTGTACGGGTCACCGGGAACGACAGCAGGGTCGGCAGGGACTGGCTGACTGGTGTGGATGGCCAGCCGTACGTCGGCGAACAAGGCGACCGCCGGCCTGGCCGCACCGGCGACCTGCGCGGTTCTGGCCCGCCACAGCGCCAGCGACCCGTGATCCCCGAGCAGGCCGTACGCGAGCGCGGTCATGGCCACCGCCGGAGCCATCCAGGACGGGTTCGGCCGGCCCGCGCGTTCCCACTCCTCCCACATCCTGGCGGCGTGCTCGAGCCCCTCGTGCAGCCGCCCGGTCAGCACGAGCGGCGGGACCAGCCGGCTGACGGTGACGTACGACTGGCTCATCAGGTCGTCGTTCAGCCCGGCCAGGGCCGCGGACCTCGCGCCGGGCAGGTCCCCGGCCGTGATCGCGTACAGGCAGGCCCGGCCGTAGGTGTTGCAGATCTCCGGGGCGTAGTAGGGGTCGTCGCGGTCCATCAGCGCCAGCGCGGACAGCCGCTGCTGTGTGACGCGATGCGCCTCCCGCGGCCGCCCCGCGTGCAGCGCGGCCGTGCCGACCGCGCACAGCGCCGCGCTCACCGCCGCCGGGTCCCCCGTGGGCTCCGCCACCTCGAGCGCGGCCCGGGCGAGCCGCGCGTCAGGGGCGTCGCCAGGTCCTGCCATCCACGCCGCCGCGATGGCCAGGCTCGCGGCCACGGAGAGGTCTGTACGGTCCCCCACCCGCTCGGCCTCGCCGAAGAGCGCGACCAGGCGTTCACGTGGCGCGGGAACGTGGTAGCGGCACGCCGTCTCCACCGCCCTGGCCAGGTCGATCGCCCGGCCGTCGCCGGCCTGCGAGGCCGCGGCCACGAGCAGGTCGAAGACCTGCTGGGTCGACATGGTGCCGACGTGCGCGCATCCGGCTGCCGCCCGCAGATCGCGGGCCGCGTCCGCGGGGGTGGTCGCGTGCGTGGCGGCCAGCCGGTAGTGCCCGAGGGACTCCATCAGGTGCCGCCGCGCGTACGTGAGGTGCGCCAGCGCGCGGGCGAGCCGATGGGCCGTCGGATCGGGCCCTGGCGGCGCGGCGGCCAGTGCCGCGCGCAGGTCGGCCACGGTGGCGTCGAAGTCGTCGCGCCACGCACCGTCGAGCCGATCCTCCAGCGCCGTCGCGGTCGCGGCGGCCCAGCGGAGGTGACGCGCCCGGGTCTCCTCCTGCTCTCCGGCGAGTTCCAGCCGCTCGACGGCGTAGGCGCGCACCACCTCCAGCAGCCGCCAGCGGCTGGGAGTGCCTCTCAGGTGGACGACTAGGCTCTTGTCCACGAGGCGGCCGAGCACGTCGGCCCGCTCCCCCGTGATCTCGATGGCGGCGGCCAGGTCGAAGGCCCCCACGAACACGCCGAGCCGGCGGAACAGCCGCTGCTCCTCCTCGTCGAGCAGGTCGTGACTCCACCCGATCACGCCGCGCAGCGACCGGTGCCGCTCGTCACCGCCCCGCCGGCCCGACAGCAGGCGCAGCGCGTCCTCCAGCGCGGCGAGCAGCCCGCTCCCGCCGAGCGAGGCACTGCGGGCGGCGGCGAGCTCGATGGCGAGCGGGACGCCGTCGAGCCGGGCGCACAGCTCCGCGACCACCGCCGCGTCGGCCACGAAGCCCGGGTCGGCGGCCAGCGCGCGGTCGTGGAACAGCCGCTCGGCGTCCGGGACGACCAGCGGCTCCACCGGCACGGTGCGTTCGCCGGGGACGCCCAGGCGCTCGCGGCTGGTCACCAGGATCCGCGTGCCCGGGCAGGCTGCGAGGATCTGTTCGGCCAAGCCGGCCGCCTCGTCGATCACGTGCTCGCAGTTGTCCAGCACGAGCAGCGACCTGCCGTCGCCCAGATGCGCCGCGACGGCCTCCGCCAGCGGCTGGTGCGATCCCTCCGTCACGCCGAGCACGGTCGCCACGGCCCGCGCGACGAACCCGTCACGGACCGGCACCAGGTCCACGAACGCTCCCCCGGACGGGAAGGCAGGGCCGGCCGCCTCGGCGACCTCCACCGCCAGCCGGGTCTTGCCCACGCCACCGGGGCCGAGCAGCGTCACCAGCCGCCCGCCGTCGAGGGCCGCGAGCACCGACGCCCGGTCCTCGTCACGGCCGACGAAGCTGGTACGGCCGGCCGGCAGCCCGGCGAGGCGGCCGGGATCGGGTCCGCCCGGCCGGATCTGGCGGCCGAGCTCGGCCAGCGCGGACCGGTCGGCGACACCGTACTTGCGCAGCAGAGCCGAGACGTGGCTCTCGACCGTGCGGACGGAAATGTGCAGGCGGTGGGCGATCTGGGCGTTGGTCAGACGCGCTCCCAGCGCGGCGAGCACGTCCGCCTCGCGCTCCGATATCGGACCCACTCGCGTCCCCGTTCCGTGCCGAATCAGTGGTCGGCCCGTGGTGCCGCCGTGCCGGACACGGATCACCGCGGATGCCCGCGCGCCGGAAGCTGGCCAGGACGCCAACCACTCGATGAGGAGATGTCATGACCATCGAACCACTCATCTCCGCCGTCCGAGACGCGGTCGGCAAAGGGACCGACTGGCACGACACCGCCCACTACGTGGCCGAGGAGCTCCGCCGCCACCTTCCCTTCCCCGACATGCTCACCACGGAACAGCGCGCCCAAGGCAGCCATCTGCTCCACGTCGAGCCCGACGGGACGTTCTCGATGGTGGCGATCGTCTGGCGCCCGGGGCAGGAGACGCGCATCCACGACCACGTCACGTGGTGCGTGTTCGGGGTGCTCCAGGGCGTGGAGCACGAGGACCTGTTCACCCTCGCCGAGGACGGATCGTCCCTGGTCGAGGCCGGGGTGAACGCCAACCTCACCCGCGAAGTCAGCGGGTTCGCGCCGCCCGGGGACATCCACCGGCTCCGCAACACGAGCGAGGAGACAACGATCTCGCTGCACATCTACGGGACCGATCTGTCGAGGATCGGCTCCAGCGTCCGCCGCTACTACGACCTTCCCGTGACCACCTGACAGGAGACCACGCCATGCACACCACGACGTCCGCCGACGGCACCACCATCGCCTACGACCGCCACGGCCAGGGGCCCGCCCTCGTCATCATCGGGGCAGGCCCGGTCGACCGGTCGGCCAACAGCGCCCTGGCCGAGCTGCTCGGCGCGCACTTCACCGTCTACAACTACGACCGCCGTGGCCGCGGCGACAGCGGGGACACCCAGCCGTACTCCGAGCAGCGGGAGTTCGAGGACCTCCGGGCCGTGATCGACGCGGCCGGCGGGTCGGCCGCCGTGTTCGGCTCGTCCGGCGGCGCCGTCATCGCGCTGGAGGCCGTCGCCCGCGGGTTGAACATCACGAAGCTGGTCGTGTGGGAGCCGCCGTACATCCTGCCCGGCACCCGCCCGCCCGTGCCCGCCGACTACCGGCAGCGGCTGGTGGCCCTGCTCGCCGAGGGCCGGCGCGGCGACATGGTCGAGCTGTTCTTCGTCAGCGCCGTCGAGCTTCCCGGCGAGTTCGTCGCTCAGCTGCGGCAGTCGCCGTTCTGGGCGGACATGGAGAAGATCGCGCACGCGCTGGTGTACGACGCCACGCTGATCGGGGACTCCTCGATGCCCACCGACCGGCTGGCCACGGTGACGGTGCCGACTCTGGTCGTGGACGGCGGCACGATCCCGTGGATGAGCGCCGCGGCCGACGCGCTGGCCACCGTACTGCCCGACGCGCGGCGGCGGACGCTGGCCGGCCAGCCGCACAACTTCGACCCCGCGACCATGGCCGGACTGCTCGCAGAGAGTTCGTCATGAGAAAGCTGGTCGTGGTCGAGTTCGTGACGCTCGACGGCGTCGTCCAGGCGCCCGGCGGCTCGCGCGAGGATCTCGACGGCGGGTTCGAGCACGGCGGCTGGTCGGGCCCGTTCATGGCCGAGCACGACACGTACGCCACTCCCCTCTACGCCGGCGCGGGCGCGTTCCTGTTCGGGCGGCGCACCTACGACATCTGGGCCGCCGTCTGGCCCAAACTGGACGATCCGATCGCCGCCGCGCTGAACGGCCGGCCGAAGTACGTGGTGTCCACCACGCTGGCGGAGGCCGCCTGGAGCGGCACCACGGTGATCCGGACCGACGTGGCCGAGACCGTGGCAGGGCTCAAGGAGCAGCCGGGCGAATACCTCCTCGTGCCCGGCAGCTCGGAACTCGCGTGGACGCTGATGGAGCACGGCCTGGTCGACCAGTATCAGCTGTGGCTGCACCCCGTCGTCGTCGGACGCGGCAAGCGGTTGTTCGCCGACGGCGGCCCTCCGCTCGGCCTGAGCCTCGTCGACGCAAGGATCACCGCGGGCGGCCTGGTGATCACCACCTACGAGCCCCGCCGGCCCTGAAGACCCGGCTAACAATCGAATAACCGCAGTTTAGAGAGGGTCTGCTGGGGGACACCCGCCTAAGCGTGTCAAAAATCCGATATGCCGCAAAGCGGGTGTTGCCCCATGCCTGTGAGCCTGCCGTTTCTCGGCCGCGACATGGCGGTCGATCTGGGAACCGCGAACACTCTGGTCTGTGTACGCGACCGCGGGATCGTCCTCGACGAGCCGTCGGTCGTGGCGATCAATACGCGTAACGACCGGATCGTGGCCGTGGGATCCGAAGCGAAACGGATGATCGGGCGAACACCCGGCTACATCACCGCCATCCGGCCGCTCAAGGATGGCGTGATCACCGATCTCGAGGTGGCGGAGCGGATGCTGCGCTACTTCATCCTCAAGGTGCACCACCGCCGCTATCTGGTGCAGCCGCGGGTCGTGGTGGCGGTGCCCAGCGGCACCACCGGCGTGGAGCAGCGCGCGGTCAAGGAGGCCGCGCTGCAGGCGGGCGCCAGACGCGTGTACCTCATCGAGGAGCCGATGGCCGCGGCGATCGGCTCAGGGCTGCCGGTGCACGAGCCCGCGGGCAGCATGGTGGTCGACGTGGGAGGCGGCACCACCGAGGTCGCGGTGGTCTCGATGGGCGGCATCGTCACCGCCTGCTCGATCCGGGTCGGCGGCGACGAGCTCGACCAGGCGATCATCTCGCACATCAAGAAGGAGCACGCGCTGCTGCTCGGCGAGCGGACCGCCGAGCAGCTCAAGATGAGGATCGGCTCGGCCAGCCCCGCCTGCGACGAGCCCGACACGGAGATCAGGGGCCGCGACCTGGTCACCGGGCTGCCCAAGAACGTGCGCATCACCTCCCAGGAGGTGCGTGAGGCGATGAGCGAGCCGCTCAACGCCATCGTCGACGCCGTGCAGACCACGCTGGACCAATGCCCGCCGGAGCTGGCCGGCGACCTGATGGACACCGGGATCGCGCTCACCGGTGGTGGAGGGTTACTGCGCGGCCTGGACGTACGGCTAGCCGAGGCCACCGGCATGCCGATCAAGCTGGTGGCCGACCCGCTTCGCTCGGTGGTGCTCGGCGCCGGGCAGTGCATCGAGCAGTTCGGCCGGCTCCAAGAGGTGTTCGTGCCGGCGCCACGTCACTGACCAGCTCGGGAGGAAGTGGAAGTCATGCGGGGGCGCCTGGTGGCCGGCGCGCTGGTGGCGGCCGCCGTGGTACTGATCGCCTCGGACGCGTTAATCGGCCTGGATCCGCTGACCTCGGCGGGCGCGACCCTGGCCGGGCCGGTTGAGCGGCTGCTCGGCCGCTCCCCTACCGACGCCCAGGTAAGGGCGCTGGAGCAGGACAACACCCGGCTCAGGGCCGCGCTGTGGACGGGTTCGCCGCCGCGGCAGGTCCGCGAGGGGACGGTCACCGCTCAGGTCGTCGCGTACGGCGGGCGGCAGGCATACGCCGACACCGTCACCATCGACGCGGGCACCCGCCAGGGGGTACGCCGGGACCTGACCGTGCTCGACCGCGACGGGCTGATCGGCCGGGTGATCGCCGTCGGACCCGATACGGCCACGGTCCTGCTGGCCATCGACGCGACCGCGACGATCGGCGCCCGGCTGGCCGGCAGCGGCGAGATCGGCACGGTCACCGGCACGGGACTTCGCGGTACCGGGCTGCTGCGACTCCGCGTGCTCAACTCCCGCGCCGACGTGCGCCCAGGCCAGCAGGTGCTGACCTACGGCTCCCGCAAGGCCCTGCCGTACGCGCCGGGCGTGCCGATCGGCACCGTGACCGAGGTCGAGTCCACCTCCGACCCGCTGACCCGCACCGCGCTGGTACGGCCCGCGGCCCGCTTCACCGCGCTCGACGTGGTGGGCGTGGTGGTGCCGCCATGAGGATCGCCCTGGTGGTCGTGCTGGTGCCCCTGCTGCAGGTCATGCTGGCCAATCGGCTGCCGTGGCCCGGCGGGGTGACGCCCGATCTGAGCATGCCGGTGGCGCTGGCGCTGGGACGCATTCGCGGACCGGTCACCGGCGCGGTGGCCGGGTTCGCGCTCGGCCTGGCGCTGGACGTCATCCCTCCGGCGGTGCCCCCGGTCGGCCACAGCGCCCTCGTGCTGTGCCTGCTCGGCTACGTGGGCGGCCGGCTGGAACCGGCGCACGCGCTCGCGGCCGGGGTGTTGGGCGGTTACGTGCTGCTCTTCGGGCTGCACGCGCTGCTGTACGGGGCCGATGTGGTGTGGCCGCAGGCCAGGCAGGTGCTGCCGCTGGCCGTGCCGTACACCATCCTCGCCGCCCTCCCTGTCTGGATTCTCCTGAACAGGATCTTCCATGCGTCCTCGGTTGCTGGTCCTGCACATCCTGTTCGCCTCGCTGATGCTCATCGTCCTCGGGCGGCTGTGGGACGTGCAGATCCGCTCAGGCGACCGCTACGCCAAAGCCGCCACCGAGTCGCATATCCGGCACGTCGTCGTCCCGCCCGTGCGTGGGGAGATCGTCGATAGCCGGGGCAGGCCGCTGGTGCGCAACCGGACCGCGATGGTGGTGTCGGTCGACTACATCGCGCTCACCCACCAGCGTGACGGGGGCCGGGCCGTACTCGGGCGGCTGGCCGAGGTGCTGGGCCTGCCGTACCAGGAGGTCGCCTCGCGGGTACGGCTGTGCGAGACGGGGGTGCGGCGGCCGTGCTGGCCCGGCTCGCCGTACCAGTCGATTCCCGTCGCCGAGCAGGTGAGCCGGCGCTCGGCGCTGCAGATCGCCGAGCGGCCCGAGCTCTTCCCCGGGGTGAGCGCCGAGCTGCTGCCCGTGCGGCAGTACCCCTACGGGAGCCTGGCCGCGCATCTGCTGGGGTACATCGCGCCCGGTGGCGAGCCCGATCCCGCCACCGGCGTGCGGCTGGAGGGACGCGACGGGCTGGAGGCCGTCTACGACGCCGACCTGCGAGGGCGTGCCGGCAGCCGCCAGGTCGTGGTCGACACGACGGGACAGGTGGTGCGCACGGTCTCCGAGGTGGGCGCCGTCGCCGGAAACACGCTGGTCACCAGCATCGACGCCGGGATACAGCAGATCGTGGAGCGGTCGCTGCGGGCGGCGGTGACCAAGGCCCGCGGCGCCGACTCCGGCGCGGCCGTGGTGATGGACGTCCGCACCGGGCGCATCGTCGCCATGGCGGGATATCCCACCTACTCCCCCAGTGTCTGGACCGGCGGGATCTCGACGGCCGAATACCGGAAGCTGCGCGGCAGGCTGACCTTCCGCGCGATCCAGGGGCAGTGGCCTCCCGGCTCCACCTGGAAGATCACCTCGACGGCCGCGGCCGTGCGCGCCGGCTACGACCTGAACGGCACCTACTCCTGTCCCGGCTCCTACCTGGTGGGCGACAGGTCGTTCCGCAACTTCGACGGGATCGCGCTGGGCACGATGAACCTGCACAGGGCGCTGTCGGCCTCCTGCGACACCATCTTCTACCGCTTCGCGTACGAGCTGTGGCTGAAGGGCCGCGGGGACCTGATGCCGCGCAACGCCAAGGCGTTCGGTTTCGGCAGGACGACGGGCGTCGACCTGCCGGGCGAGGCCGCGGGACGGGTGCCCGACCGCAGCTGGAAGCGGGCGACCTGGCTCGCGACCAGGGCCGTCAACTGCAAGAAGGACAAGCGGCGCTCGGCCTACGTGGCCGCCATCGCCAAGGAGCAGTGCCTGGAGGGCTACCGCTGGCGCGCGGGCGACGCGGCCAACTTCGCGATCGGCCAGGGCGACGTGCTGGTCACGCCGCTGCAGCTGGTGCGGGCGTACGCGGCGGTGGCCAACGGCGGCAAGCTGTTCAGCCCGCGCGTAGCCAAGGCGGAGATCGCGCCGGACGGTCGCACGGTCCGCACGATCACCCCGCCGGTGGTGGGCAGGCTTCCGGTCTCCGGGAAGGTGCTGGCCTACATCCGGCGGGCGCTGGCCGACGTGCCGCGCAACGGCACCGCGGCCGGCGCGTTCCACGGCTTTGATCTGGACAAGCACCCCATCGCGGGCAAGACAGGCACTGCCGAGTCGTACGGCAAGCACGACACCTCGTGGTTCGCGTCCTTCGCCCCGGCCGCCAAACCGCGGCTGGCCGTCGTGGTGATGATCTCCCAGGGCGGGACGGGAGCCTCGGCCGCCGCCCCCGCCGTCAGGCGCATCTGGGAGGGGATCTACCGGTGACCAGGCCGCGCTTCGACTGGGTGCTCTGCACCGCGTCCATCGTGCTGTGCCTGGTGGGCATGGTGCTGGTGGGGGCGGCCGCCAGGGAACCGCGGGAGTACCTGATCCGGCAGGGCCTGAGCATCGGGCTCGGGCTGGCGCTGATGGTGGCGCTGACGTTCGTCGACCATCGGATGTTGCGCGCCTACACCCCCGTCGCCTACCTGCTGGTGTGCGTGGGCCTCCTGCTCGTGCTCACGCCCCTGGGCAGGACCGTCAACGGGGCGCGATCCTGGATCCCCATGCTCGGCCTGCAACTGCAGCCGTCGGAGGCGGCCAAGCTCGCCCTGGTGCTGGGACTGGCCACGGTCCTGAGCGAGCTTGCCGACGGCGAGCATCGGCCGCGCGGCGCGCAGCTGCTGATGGCGCTGGGGGTGGCGGCGGTGCCGGGCGGGCTGATCGCGTTGCAGCCCGATATGGGCACCGTGCTGATCCTGGCGGCGACCGCGATGGGCGCGATCTTCCTGTCGCGGGTGTCGCTGGGATGGATCTTCGCGTTCGTCGCCGCGGGGGTCGCGGCGGCGCTGCTGGCCTGGCAGGCCGGACTGCTGCGGCCGCACCAGGTGCAGCGGCTGATGGCCTTCGCCGAGCCCTCCAACGATCAGCTCGGCGCCGGGTACACGGCACACCAGGCGCTGGTGACGATCGGCTCCGGCGGGGCGTTCGGCCGCGGCCTGTTCAACGGGGACCAGACCGGCGGCGGGTTCGTACCCGAGCAGCACACCGACTTCGTCTTCACCGTGGCAGGCGAGGAACTCGGCTTCGCCGGCGCCGCCGCGATCCTGGCGCTGCTGGCCGTGGTGCTCTGGCGCGGCCTGCGGATCGCCGGCCGCGCCGAGACGGCGTTCGGCACGGTGGCGGCGGCCGGGATCGTGTGCTGGCTGGGCGTGCAGGCGTTCGTCAATCTGGGGATGACGCTGGGGCTGGTGCCGATCGTCGGGGTCCCGCTGCCGTTCGTGTCCTACGGCGGCTCGGCCACCACCGCGGTCCTCATCGCCACGGGCGTGCTGCAGTCGATCCATCGCGGCAGCACGACGCTGGCCCTGCGCTGACCATTTCTGTTGCAGAATTTTGTAGATCAGGTTAGATGGAAGTGGAAAGTGCTCCGACGGAAAGGACGGGGCCCGTTGACGCTGATTCTCGAGGACATCTGCGTACGGCGACGCGGTGAGATCTGGCTCGACGATATCGACCTGGAATTATCCGATGGAATGACCACGCTCATCGGCCCGATGGGCGCGGGAAAAACCACGCTGATGCGTGTGGCCGCCGGGCTCGATTCGCCCACCAGCGGCCGCGTCGTGGTCAATGGAAAAGACGTCACCTCGATTTCCGCGCGCACCCGGTCGGTCGCGTTCGTCTACCAGCAATTCATCAACTATCCGTCGCTGTCGGTCTACGAGAACATCGCCTCCCCGCTGCGCCAGGCCCGTACCCACACCAAAGGCGAGATCGACCGGCGGGTCCGCGAGGTCGCCGAGCTGATGGGCATCGGCGAACTGCTCGGCCGCAAGCCCGCGGAGCTGTCGGGCGGCCAGCAGCAGCGGACCGCGATCGCCAGGGCGCTGGCCAGACCGGTCGACGTGCTGCTCCTGGACGAGCCGCTGGCCAACCTCGACTACAAGCTGCGCGAGCGGTTGCGGGCTGATCTGAAGGACCTGTTCCGCGACTCGCCCGGCGTGGTGCTCTACTCCACGGCCGACCCGGCCGAGGCGCTGACGTTCGCGGCGCCGACGGTGGTGTTGAGCCAGGGCAGGATCGAGCGCGTAGGCGAGGTCGCGGACATGTATCACCATCCGCCGACGCTGCGGGTCGCGGCGACCCTCAGCGACCCGCCGCTCAACCTGCTGCCCGGCGTCGTGCGCGAGGGCAGGATCGAGTGTCTGGGCGCCTGGCTCCCCGCTCCGCGCGCGCAGGTCTCCGGTCGGCAGGTGGTGCTCGCCGTACGCCCGCACCAGGTGAGCATCGTGCCGGGCCGTCCCGGCGCGCTGGAGTTCCCCGCGGAGATACGGCTGGCCGAGGTGACGGGCGGCGTCACTTTCCTGCACCTGCTGGTCGCCGGTGAACGGCACCTGGTCGCCCAGTTACCCGGCCCCCGGCTGTTCGAGCCCGGGGAGCCGGCGCTCGCCTACGTCGACCCGGCGCACGTCTTCGTGTTCGACGAGAGCGGGGGACGCCTGCTCGCCGAGTCCGCGCCGGAGGTCGACCTGCATGGCTGACATCCGCCTCGAAGGCGTCGGGCACAGCTACGACGCCGGCCGTACCTGGGCCATCGAGCAGCTGACCTGGACGTGGCGCAGCGGCCGGGCCTATGCGCTGCTCGGCCCGAGTGGCTGCGGCAAGACGACCCTGCTGAACATCATCTCGGGCCTGCTCACCCCCACGACCGGCCGGATCTGGCTGGACGACCGCGAGGTGACGAAGGTGCCGACCGCGGCCCGCAACATCGCGCAGGTGTTCCAGTTCCCCGTGCTGTACGAGGAGATGTCGGTGTACGACAACCTCGCCTTCCCGCTGCGGAACCGGAGGTTCCCCAAGGCCGCGGTCGATCAGCGGGTCCGCGCGGTGTCGCGGCTGCTGGGACTGCACGATCATCTCGATCGCAGGTCGCGCCGGTTGGACCCGGGCCTGCAGCAGATCGTCTGCCTGGGCCGCGGGCTGGTCCGTTCCGACGTGGCGGCGGTGCTGCTCGACGAGCCGCTCACCGTCGTCGACCCCGCGCTGAAGTGGACGCTGCGCAGCAAGCTGAAGGAGATCCACCGCGACACCGGGCACACGCTGATCTACGTCACGCACGACCAGACGGAGGCGCTGACCTTCGCCGACGAAGTGATCGTCCTCAACGACGGGGTGATCGTGCAGGCCGGGGAGCCCAGCGAGCTGTTCCTGTCGCCCGCGCACGAGTTCGTCGGCCACTTCATCGGCTCGCCGGGGATGAACGTGCTGCCCGCCGAGATCGCCGACGGCGTGGTGAGCGTCGGGCGGGCGGCCGTCGGAAGGACGGTGGACCGGCTCCCGCCGGGGCCCGTCAACGTCGGCGTCCGCCCGGAGTTCGTGCGGATCGGTGCTGCCGCTCCTGGTCTGGAGGCTCAGGTGACGGGGACGGACCGGATGGGGTCCTACGACCTCGTGCACGCCAGGGTGGGCGACCACGCGCTCGTCGCCAAGGTCGACGCGGACTCGTCCCATCCGCCGGGCACCGTGGAGTTCTTCGGCTTCGCCCCGGATCGGACGTTCCTGTTCAGGGACGCCGTCAGGTGCGGCTCGGTCGCGGCTCTGGACCCGGCGTGACCACCGAACGGCAGAAGAACAACCGGGCCTGGCTGCTCGTGCTGCCGGTGGTGGTGTCCGTCGCGTTCACGGCGGTGATCCCGCTGATGACGGTCGTGAACTTCTCCGTGCAGGACATCTTCTCCCCGAGCGACCGGATCTTCGTGGGGCTGGAGTGGTTCCGCTCGGTCTCCCGTGATCCCGAGGTCAGGGCCGCCTTCGTGCGGACCCTGCTGTTCTCGGCCCAGGTGCTGCTGGTGGAGATCCCGCTGGGCGTGGCGATCGCGGTGGCGATGCCGCGCCGCGGCGTGTGGGTGTCCGTGGCCCTGGTCGTCGTCGCACTGCCGCTGCTCATCCCGTGGAACGTGGTGGGGACGATCTGGCAGATCTTCGCCCGCCCCGACATCGGGCTGGGCGGCTGGTCGATCAACAACGTGCTGGGGATCGACTTCAACTACACCCTCGACTCCACCGACGCCTGGATCACGGTCCTGGTGATGGACGTCTGGCACTGGACCCCGCTGGTGGCGCTGCTGACCTACGCGGGCCTGCGGTCGATCCCGGAACCGTACTTCCAGGCCGCCCAGATCGACGGCGCGTCCGGGTGGGCGACGTTCCGTCACATCCAGCTCCCGCGACTGCGCGGGGTGCTGACGATCGCGATCCTGCTGCGGTTCATGGACAGCTTCATGATCTACACAGAACCGTTCGTGGTGACCGGGGGCGGGCCGGGCAACGCCACCTCGTTCCTGAGCATCCTGCTGTCGAAGATCGCCGTCGGGCAGTTCGACCTGGGGCCGGCCGGCGCGTTCTCGCTGCTGTACTTCCTCATCGTGCAGATCGTTTCCTACGTCTTCTTCACCGTGCTGACCAGGAGCGGGCGATGAGAGCGAGACTGCCCTGGGCCCGTGCGGTGTTCTGGCTGTACGCGGCCACGCTCATGCTTCCCGTGCTGTGGATGGTGAGCATGTCCATCAGGCCCAACGAGGACATACTCGGGAGTTTCTCGCTGATCCCGCAGCGGACGACGCTGGCTAATTACCGTACGTTCTTCACGGATTCCGCCTGGTATTCGAGCTATCTCAACTCCATCGTCTACACGTCCATCAACGCGGTCATCTCGCTCGTGGTGGCGCTGCCCGCGGCATACGCGTTCTCGCGTTTCCGTTTCGCCGGCGACAAACACCTCTTCTTCTGGCTGCTGACCAATCGCATGGCGCCGCCCGCGGTATTCCTGCTGCCGTTCTTCCAGATTTATCAGAGCGTCGGGTTGTTCGACACCCATCTGGGCGTCGCCATCGCACACATGCTGTTCAACGTGCCGCTGGCCGTGTGGATCCTGGAAGGATTCATGTCCGGGATACCGCGCGAGATCGACGAGACCGCGGCGATCGACGGCTATTCCCTGCCGCGATTCTTCATCCGCGTCTTCCTGCCGATGATCCGCTCCGCCATCGGGGTCACCGCGTTCTTCTGCTTCATGTTCAGCTGGGTCGAGCTGCTGATCGCCAGAACCATCACCTCGGTCAACGCCAAGCCCATCGCGGCCACCATGACGCGGACCGTGAGCGCGGCGGGCGTCGACTGGGGGCTGCTCGCGACGGCCGGGGTGCTGACCATCATTCCCGGCGCGATCGTCATCTGGTTCGTCCGCAATTACATCGCCAAAGGCTTCGCGCTGGGGAGGGTCTGACCATGCTCGAGTGGATGGTGTGGACCCCGCCCACCGCGCTGGTGTTCGCCGGGCTGGCGCTCCTGCTGGGCGCGATGGCGGTGTGGGCCAAGCTCTCGCCGCCGGTGGCGCGGCGTGGATTCCTCCGCATCGAGACCGATCGCGGAGACCGGCTGTACATCGGCCTGATCGGCGCCGCCGTCGTGCTGGCCGGATGGATCGCCCTCACCGACCTGTCGATGTGGCTCGCGCTGGCGTGCGCGCTGCTCGTCGTGCTGGTGATCGGGAGATGGGGATGACACAGAAGGGATAGGCCATGCCGTCAACGAGGTCCACGGCGATCGGCCTCGCCGTACTGGTCCTGCTGGTGCCCGGATGCACGGGGAACAGCGACGACAGCCGTAAGACGAACTGGACCGAGGCCGCCGGGAAAGCGGCGGCACAGAAATGGGTGTCCAGCGAGTTCACACCCAGCACCCTGTCCAAGGACCAGCAACTCGCCGAGATGGACTGGTTCATGAAGGCGGCCGCGCCGTACCGCGGCATGCAGATCAACGTCGTGTCGGAGACGATCACGACGCACGAGTACGAGTCGCAGCAACTCGCCAAGGCGTTCACCGAGATCACCGGGATCAGGATCAAGCACGACCTGATCCAGGAGGGCGACGTCATCGAGAAACTGCAGACCCAGATCCAGGGGAACCAGAACATCTACGACGCCTACGTCAACGACTCGGATCTGATCGGCACCCACTCGCGCGGCGACTACGTGTTCCCGCTGTCCGACTACATGGCGGGGGAAGGCAAGGCGGTCACCTCGCCCACGCTCGATCTCGGCGACTTCATCGGCACCAGCTTCACCACGGGCCCGGACAAGAAGCTGTACCAGCTGCCCGACCAGCAGTTCGCGAACCTCTACTGGTTCCGCTACGACTGGTTCACCGACCCGGAGATCAAGAAGCAGTTCAAGAGCCTGTACGGCTACGACCTGGGCGTCCCGGTGAACTGGGCCGCCTACGAGGACATCGCCGACTTCTTCACCAACAAGGTGAACGGCAACGGGACCATCGACGGCAAGAAGGTCTACGGCCACATGGATTACGGCCGCAAGGACCCCTCGCTCGGCTGGCGGTTCACCGACGCGTGGCTGTCCATGGCCGGCAACGGCGACCCCGGCCTGCCCAACGGCCTGCCCGTCGACGACTGGGGAATCCGGGTGGAGAACTGCCGCCCGGTCGGCTCGTCGGTGACCCGCGGCGGCGACACCAACGGCCCGGCGGCCGTCTACGCGCTGACCAAATACGTGGACTGGTTGAAGAAGTACGCCCCCAAGGAAGCCGCCGGAATGAACTTCAGCGAATCCGGCCCGGTCCCGGCGCAGGGCAACATCGCCCAGCAGATCTTCTGGTACACCGCGTTCACCGCCGACATGACCAAACCAGGGCTGCCGGTGGTGAACGCCGACGGCACCCCCAAGTGGCGGATGGCGCCGAGCCCGCACGGCGTCTACTGGAAGACCGGCAACAAGCTCGGCTACCAGGACGCGGGCTCCTGGACCCTGCTGAAGAACACTCCCAAGGACCGCAGGGCCGCCGCCTGGCTGTACGCGCAGTTCGTCACGTCCAAGACGGTCTCGCTGAAGAAGTCGATCAAGGGGTTGACCTTCATCCGCGACTCCGACATCAGAAGCGACTACTTCGCCAAGAACTCCGGCAAGTACGGCGGGCTGATCGAGTTCTACCGATCACCCGCGCGCAAGCAGTGGACCCCGACGGGCACCAACGTCCCCGACTATCCCAAGCTGGCCCAGCTGTGGTGGCAGAACGTGGCCACCGCGGTCACCGGCGAGACGACCGCCCAGCAGTCCATGGACAACCTCGCCAAGCAGCAGGACGACATCCTCGCCCGCCTGGAACGCCGAGGCTACGGCGGCAACTGCGCCCCCAAGCTGAACCCGGAACGGGACCCTCAGTACTGGCTCGACCAGCCAGGCGCCCCCGCCCCCAAACTCGCCGACGAACGCGGCAAGCCCGAAACCCTCGCCTACGACAAACTCCTCGCCCAATGGGGCTGACGTGCCATCGGAACCCGGCAAAGGTCCGCCGCATTGCCCGTCATGTGATCAACACATGACCTTCGGCGGCTTCTACCTGATGCTCCGCGAAGAAGACGACAGGCGCACCTGCCGCGTGCAATGGACCTGCCCAAGCGACCACCACTGGTGGAAGTGGGCCGACCAACCCGCCCAACCCCCAGAACCGTTCCCCCGGGAGTACCTGTAGATCACCCACACCAAACGAACACCACGTCGGACTGCGGCGCGAAGCTCCGGCACCTCATGGCACGGTGATGGCACGAAGCCCCGTTTCCTTGATCAGGAAGCGGGGCTTTTTCGCTGGTGGACGGTACTGGGTTCGAACCAGTGACCCCTCGCTTGTAAGGCGTCGGAGGGTTAGCGCTGTACTAACCTGCGTCTTTGCAGAAGCCAGCGAAGCGAAAACCGTCAAGGCGACGGCTCACTAAGCGATCTCCATCAGGTAGTCGAACTCTCCGTCCTTCACCCCGAGGATGAACGCCGCGATCTCCCCTGGGGTGCCGGCCACTACTGGTCCCAGTGGATCCCGGGAGTTGCGAACCGCGGCCCCTCCATCAGGAAGCTTTGCCCACTCGAAGCAGTTCGCCCCTTGTGCGGAGCTGCGTGAACTCTTGCGCCAGCTAAGCTCACGATCCACGTCGTCTCCCCCTCGTCTACCTGTCGACACGTTCCGCCATTTCACTAATGAGCTCCGCAGATTGTGCGGGAGTTAGTGCGGACGCTCCGAGCCGATTGTAAATCCTCATGTACTGGTCGACCTCATGCGGCTGGTCCAAACAGAAGGATTCGGTTGCGGTATCCAAATACACCACGCTGTGATCCTCTTCAATTTCAAGGATCACGAAAGATCCCGCTAGCGCCGCGTGAGCACCCGCCGAATCAGGCACGACACGAACAGTGATGTTCGGGCGGGAGCCCATCTCAACGAGATGCCGCAACTGGTCCCGCATCACATCCGGGCCACCGATCTGCTTGCGGACCGCGGCCTCATCTATCACCGCGCACAGCGCGACACGGTCCAGGATCTCCTGGCGGCGCAACCTTCCTGCAACCCTGCGCGCAACATACTTTTCGTCGTCGAACCATCCTCGATGGATGGCCTCAATGTAGTCCAGCGTTTGGAGCAGGCCCGGCACCACGAGCGATTCGTACGTTCTGATCGTGGTGGCTTCAGCCTCCAAGTCGGGCAGGATGCTCCCGCGGAACACGTCGCTGTAGGCGGCCCACCATCCGCGCGCCCGAGACTGCTCGGCGAGAGCGAGCATGGCCTTGCGCTTCGACTCAGCTACCACGCCGTTTGGGCTGTAGACCTTCAGGAGCGCCTCGACGTCTTCATCCTTCGGTCGTTTCCACTCGTTCCGCTCGATGCGGCTGAGCTTCGCGCCGTCCCAGCCCAAGCGTCTGGCGACTTCAGTTGCGTCAAGGCCAGCGTCTCGCCGCATCTGGAGCAGGGCCGCCGACAAGCGCCGTCGCCTCACGGTCGGGCTGAAGGTCGTCATCGTCGAAAGCTCCATCGTTACTGACTGCAACACTCTCGATTCGCGTCGCTCTGGTGTAAACGCGGAGATCCTAGTGCGAATCGCGCCGCGGGATTGCCATCATCTACTCTCTGGCAGCAACGAAATTCCCGAGGTTCCTTCGCGTATAAACAAAGCCCTCCTCGCGAAGGCGGTGCACTGCCTTCCGAACAGTCTTCTTCGCGACGCCAAGCTCCTGCTCAAGGTACGTTTCTGACGGAATCGGCAGGTCCGGCCGATAGGTGCCGTCCTCGATCCGCTGCTTCAGCAACTCGTACACCTGCACCCAAAGAAACTCGTTCGCGCGCCATTCAATCACGACAGGAGCATGCCGAGGCATGCCCGAGCATGCTCCGGAGGGCAGCGGCACGCCCCGGCGTACCCCGGCATGCCCCACTGATGTAACGTCGAAATATTCGCCTCCCTGGGAGGGGTGCGCCGTACGGGCGCCAGGTCAGCGGACGATCTTCACGCTACGCCGAGGTGCCCGACTCGCCTACAGGCGATGCGGTTAGAGAAGCGAATCCGGGTTAAGGATGTGAGTAGGCCCGGTTCCGGCATTCGCGTAGTTCGGCCGGAACCGGGCCTTCCCTCGCTACCGTTGGTCCCGTGAAGCGCTACGCCGGCCGCCGCGCCAAGCCGAAGCTGTCCCGCTGGTGCGCGAGCCGCGGCGGATACGGATGGGTCACGACAACCGACTCGCGTAAGTGGAAGCGGATCTACATCAGCGGTCACGCCGAGTGCCGTTTCCAGCGCTGGCATGATCCCGACCATCTCGAGTGCTGCGCCGGCGCTGAGGAGATGGAGTCCCACGCCTGCCAGTGCACGTGCCATCAAGACCAGTGATAGGTCTTCCTACACCTCAGGCCGCACCGCGAAGCGCACTGTCGCAACCTCTTCTCCGCCGACCTCAAGGATCCATTCATACGCATGCCCGGGAGTGAGCGGCAGCGGCGGGAGAGAGATTGAGAAACTGACATTCATCGGTACGCGCGCATTCGATGTCCCGTCTTGCTCGCCATCTTGAAGTGCTAGGTTGCCCTGGAATCCCACGGCACGCGTCTCGCCATCGGCAATGGGAATCCGGACGTCCTCGCGGCCTTCATCAGCCAGACGCAAGGCGAACTGGATCTGCTCCTTCGCCTCATCCCATGGGACGCGAAGGAACCCTGCGATTGCGCCTGGAGGGACTGCAGGCCCTGTTAGTGACCACCCAGCTCCCAGCATGTTCACTTTTCCCGACGCCACGTCGGTGGTCGCAGCGTCGGCCAGGAGCAGGAATCCTTCGATCACAAGGTTGCTCGCTTCATGTCCACGCTAGCTGCTCCGTATGTGGCGGACTGCTCATCAGGCAGCCCGTAGCCATGGACCTCTATGCGTGCCGGAGTCGAGGTCGTACTTGAGGTCCCTCCCGGCGCCGTGACGGTATGGATCACGTCAACGCCGATAGCCAAGGCGTACCGGCGGATGGTGGACAGATGCGGGTCGCCGCCGAGGCGTTCGAAGTCTGAGACTGCCGGTTGGGTACGGCCCATCCGTTCCGCTACCTCGGCCTGAGTGAGGTGTCGCTGCTTTCGTATAGTGACGAGTGTCTCGATCAGGCGCATGTCGCGGTCGATGGCCGCGTTCTCTCGCTGAACCTCAGGGTCGTCCAGGTCGATGCCCAGAAGCTCTGCGATGTGAGGGTCCATCACAGTCCTCGGCCTCCTCGTATCGGGTTCACCTTATATTCTGCCCCGCCAGTCGGCCAGCCGGTCTCGCGCAACGGCAATAGTTCGGTCTTGAGCCCCTCTGCTCCCCTTCTGAGCGAATGCCAGCGAGAGGAGCACACAGTCACCAGTTGTGTCGTGCGTGTAGTAGAGCCGGTACTCGTTCCCCGCATCGGTCAGCCTCGCCTCGATCAACCCGCCCCCGAGTGCCTTCGTGTCGCGGGGCAGCGTCCTGCCATACGCAATCCGGGCCATCAGGGCACCGAGCTCCTTCTTGGGAGGGCCATCTCCGAGCACGTCGTTGATCTCCCGGCGTACGACTTCGCCACCAGCAGGCGTGGAGTAGAACAGCCATGTGAAGTCAGGCTTCTCCTTCACACCCACCTCCGTCCAAGCCCCATCGAAGTCCACGAATTTACAGGCCCAGGACGGCTTGCGTCCTTGGAGAGCCGAACCGATGCGTGTTCTATCCCTAGCCTCGGCGATTCACGCTGGCTGATGAGAGTTCGGGCTGGATGATCGGTTAGACAGCAAAGAGTGCCCCTGATCTGGAAGATTACGGATTGTCGAGATCAACAACCTTCCAGAGCGAGGAGCACTCTTCGCGTGCAGACTATCCCGAAGTGGATGCAAGGGCTGGCGGTCACGGTCGGGGGTCACGGCGTGGTCTCTCACGTCGGTACGGCGGGGCTGCGGATGCTGGCGTTCAAGTCCGGCCTGACCGGCGAACTGAGCGCCGCGTTACGGGTGCGGGGCCGTCAGGTGAGGCACGATCGGGGCCAGGTGCTGTCCGATCTCGGTGTGATGATCGCTGATGGCGGGACGGCGATCCGGCACATCCGTACCCTGCGGGATCAGGGCGAGTTATTCGGGCCGGTGGCCTCGGCATCGACGGCGTGGCGGGCGTTGGCGGAGGTGACCGCCCGGCAGCGGGACAGAATCGCGACTGCGCGGGCGAGGGCCCGGCGGCGGGTGTGGAATTTGGTTGTCGCGCGGCACGGGAGCATCCCGGCCTCGCGGACCTGTTACGGCGACCTGGGAGAGTGGGTCGTGATCCGGCTGGATGCCACGATCCAGGTTTGTCACAGCGACAAGGAGGCGGCGGCCGGGACGTTCAAGGGCAGCTTCGGGTTGTATCCGCTGACCGCGTGGTGCGACAACACCGGCGAGTGCCTGGCCGTCAAACTACGTCCCGGCAACGCGGGCGCCAACACCGTGACCGATCACCTCGAGGTGCTGTCCACGGCGATCGCGCAGATCCCGCCGAAGTACCGCAGGCGGATCCTCATCACCTGCGACGGGGCCGGTGCCACGATCGAGTTGCTGCAGTTCATCACCATGTTGAACACCCGCAGTCGCCGAGTCCACTACTCGGTCGGCTTCGACCTCGACCAGCGCGCCCGGACCGCGATCGCCGCGCTGCCGGAGGAAGTGTGGGCGTGTGTCCTGAACGACGAAGGACAGGCCCGCGATCTGGAGGAGGCGGGCACGGCTGAGATCACCGGCCTGCTGCGGCAATCGGCCGGTGGCGACAAGCTGGCCAACTGGCCGGCGGGCATGCGCATCCTGGTCCGCCGGGAGAAACCCGCTTCCGGCGCCAAGCTGACCGACTTCGAAAAGGCGCGCGGCTGGCGTTATCAGCTGATCGCGACCAACACGCCAGTTCCCATGCTGGCGCTGCAACAGGGCGAGGCACGCCACCGTGTCCATGCCCGGGTGGAGGACTTCATCCGGTGCGGCAAGAACACCGGGCTGGCCAGCCTCCCGTCCTGGTCGATGGCCATCAACCAGCTCTGGTGCATCGCCGCCGCGATCGGCTGCGACCTGCTGTCCTGGTTTCGGCTGCTGTGCTGCGAGGCCGACCTGACGATCGCCGAACCCTCCACCCTGCGCTACACGCTGCTGCACACCAGTGCCCGCCTGGTCCGCGGCCAGCGACGCCGCACCATTAAGATCCCCCACACCTGGCCCTGGGCCCACCAGCTGCAACGCGCCATCGCATCCGTCCTGGCGCTGCCCGCTCCCACCTGAGCACCAGCCCCGCCCCAACCATTCCGACCGGCAAGACCCCCACCGGCCCGTGGAACCGGCACCACCGGCGTGACCGCCGGCCCAGCACCCTGCCCAGAAGCCCAATCGAAGATCCACAAATCACGCAGCCGTCACGCTGGGCGAAGCCACCCAAACCCGTGAATCATCGAGGCTAGGACTGTTGACGGCTCGCGCTACCCGGTGAAACATCGAGGCGACCGCGCGCTATCACGCGCAATCCTTCATCGGCCAGGAGGCAGCGATGCGACTCGAGTTCCTGGGCAAGACCGGTAACAGCAACGAGGGCTCCTGCCCTGCTCTGTACAGGACGGACCGCGGGACGTTCGTCGTCCAGGGCAAGCGGGTCACCGACCCGGACGCGATCCTCGACGTGCGTGACCTGGCCGACGACGAGTTGATCGTCGAGGTTCCGGCCGATGTGCTGGACCTGGCCCGATGAGCCTTGCCGCTGGCGAGGATTTCCTCAACTTCTTCCGGCACATGCGCGAGGGCGCCTTCCGACTCGAACTGCGCGACCGGTACAACGTGGCCGCAGAGCAGGACCGATGGAACGCATTCGTCGCTCGCGACTGGGAACGCCTCGAGGAGCTCAACCGCCGCGACCGGGCCGTATGGATGCAGCTGATCGGCGAGGCGACCGCCGCTGGGAAGGCGGTCGAACGCGTGCGGGTGGTGTCCGAGCCCCCACCGTCCTACATCCAGTTCGAGATGCTCCTGAATGCAGGCAACGCCCAGGTGGGCGAAGACATCCGCTATCTGCCGCGCCAGCAGGCGGCCGGGCTCGACCTGCCGGCCCTCGACTACTGGATGTTCGACCAGCACACCGCCGTCGTGCTCCATTTCGACGACGATGACGTTCTCACCCGCATGGAGCTCGTCGACGACCCGACCTCCATGGCGGCCTTCCGTGCAGGGCAGCAAACCGCCTGGGCTGCGGCCGTCACCTACGAGGAGTACGTAAAGAAGTGGGCTGATCTTGCCGAACCCTCGCCAGGCACGTGAGGCGCTAGGGGCTCGGCTGCGCGAGCTGCGCCAAGCCGCCGGCAAGGACGGCAAGCAGCTCGCGCAGGTCCTCGGCTGGCATGTCACCAAGGTCAGCCGGATCCAGCTCGGCAAGCAAACCCCGACCGCGGACGAGGTGCGGGCCTGGCTGCGCGCGTGCGGCGCGGAGGCCGAGGAAGCCTCCGTGCTGATGCAGCTGCACAACCTCGAGCTGGCCTACGCCGACTGGCGCCGGCAACTGCGGTCAGGCACCCGGGACCGGCAGCGGCAGATCGCCTCGATCGAGGCAGAGACGGAGCTGCTGCGAGGATTCGAGCCGGCCACGGTGCCAGGCTTGTTCCAGACACGCGAGTACGCCCGCCACATCATGGCCCAGGGCATCCGCCTGCACGAGATCCCCGACGACCTGGAGGAGGGCTTGCAGGCCCGCATGGATCGCCAGCAGATCTTGTACACGCCCGGCCACCGTTTCCACTTCGTCCTCTCCGAGGCCGCCCTGCGCAACCTGTTGTGCCCGCCCGAGGTCCTGATGGGCCAGATCGAGCGGCTGATCGCCACTGCCACGCTTCCCAACGTCGCACTCGGGGTGATCCCGTTCACGGCCCGCCTGCCGAAGAGCCCTGTTCACGGGTTCTGGCTGTACGGCGAGCGGCTGGTCACGGTCGAGACGTTCGCCGCGGAGTTGTCGTTGACGCAGCCGGAGGAGATCGCCCTCTACGGCAAGATCTTCGACCTGATGCGTGAGGTCGCCGTGTACGGCAAGGCCGCCCGTGCCGTGATGACTCGGGTCCTCGACGACTTGGCCGACGAGTTCTTTCCGTCCGACGACGCCACCTAGCTATCGCATGCAATCTCGGCGCTATCGCGCGCTATCGCATGCAATCTCATTGAAGGCGTGCCCGACCGGTTCCTACCGTCCAGGTCATGGCCCTCCAAGCCCCCGACGTCTTCCAATGCACGGTTCGGCCTCTGCCTGACGGCCGGTTCGAGATCACGCACAACCGGACTCGGGAAGTCGAGATCGCCCGCGACGAGCGAGACGCACAAGTCAGGGGCGTCATCCTCCGGTTCGGAGCACAACTCGAGCGGGCTGCCTGATGACGCCCGACGAGGTGGCTGCCTACTACGACGAGCCCGACAACGCCAACAAGGGCGCTCGCATGCGCATCATCGCCCGGTACGCCCGACTGCAGCGGAACGGCGACGTGTTGTTCTGCACCCCGTCAAAGGCCGAGCTCGCCGGCGACATGCCGCGCCAAGAGACATCCGGCAGTGATGGGAAGGTCGCCTACCCCGACCTGGAGACCGCAGAGGCGGCAGCACGCGAGTTGGAGGCCCTCGGCGGCGGGCCGCAGCACGCCTATGTCTGCAGACGATCGCGGCACGGTCACGCTCACTTGACGAGCGCGCCGTGGGGAGCGAGGCCGGGGTGGTCTCCATGACTCCCGAGGAGGTATCGGCCTACTACGACGAGCCCGACAACACCGCGGCGATGTGCGATCTGCTGATGCGGACATACCCAGGTTGGGAGGTGTGGCGGCAAACCGACACCCGCATCTGGACGGCCCGCAGCAAGTCATGGCCCGAGGACCGGCCTGCGCTGACATACGTCAATGCCGGGCTACTCAACGAGGCGATTCACGCCCTCGAGGCGGGCGACCCAGGATGAGCGTCTGGCGGCCAGCCCGCGAATATCCCGCAGAACTCCTCGAGGAAGCGGTCGAAAGGGTCGTGTACAGCGGGCAGAGCGTCGGATCTGTCGCCCGCGATCTCGACATCGCCGAGATGATGCTGCGCCGGCGGGTTGACGCACACTACGGCGACCGGCGGCAGAAGGAAGCCGTAGCTCGGGTGCGGGCCGGCGAGACACCCGCCGCGGTTGCCAAGGCACTGCACACGTCCACGATGAAAGTCGACGCGTGGCTCGAAGACTTCTACGACCGCAACCCCGAGGCGTACCACGTCGATCATCCACCTGAGCCGGACCCGCCAATCGAGGAAGACGTGGCCATCGAGCTGGCGCCCCCTCAACTGTCCAAGGTTGACCGGGTGCTCCTCGGGTGGCTCGGGTCGGCGGCCGACGA
Organism: Nonomuraea sp. NPDC050536; assembly: GCF_044457685.1. Taxonomy (NCBI): domain Bacteria; kingdom Bacillati; phylum Actinomycetota; class Actinomycetes; order Streptosporangiales; family Streptosporangiaceae; genus Nonomuraea; species Nonomuraea sp. NPDC050536. Next base: position 410,246 of record NZ_JBITHD010000001.1, on the reverse strand, counting down.
CGATGCCGCCTGCCCCGGTCTTTCGCCGCATCCCCTGTCGGTGCGGCCGAACGCTGTGCGACTCCGCTGGCTGCACTCACCGCCCAGCCGGTTCCGTGTCATGCTCTACACCTGCCCGGATCACCCCGTCTCTTTCGAGCTGGGCTCGCTCGGCGGCCGGTACCAGTTCCGGCGGACCCGGTTCGTGGTGGAGGACGGCATGTCTGTGATCGAGTGCGAGTACAGCGCGGAGATCTACTCACGGGCCGAGGCTGACGCTGTGTGGTGGAAACTGCTGATCGGCCTGGCTAGATGAAGCCACCCGGCTCCCGCGTAGCGGCCACCCCGCGGGAGCCGGGCTGAAAGACCCCCGCCCAACGACTGGAGGGTCTCCGGGCGGGGATTGGGCGGCCCCGCACCTCAGCTTGGAGGGGGTGGGGGCGGGGCCGCCACACAACCGCCGATGTAGGAGCACACTGGAGTACCTGCCGCCCTCGGGCTACAGCAGACACGCCTGGGTCAGCACCCCGCCTCGTGTGAGCAGTAGAGGGATCCCGAGGGCGGCAACGCCACCCTCTTCGTGTCGGGTTAGATACTTGATCCTTACCTAAAGATACAAGTAACTTGTATTGATCTTGGCCGAGTGCTACACAAGGGAGGTGCCGGAGAATCTGGAGGAGTTGAGCGACGAGATGCTTGCCAACAGGCTCCGCGACACCGCCAGACGACTGCGGGACGCAACGGCCGAACGAGACCGCCTCATCCAGGAGGCAGGCCGCCGCAGGCGAGAAGGCAACGAGACCTGGACCCAGGTGAGGGTCGCCACCCTCGCCAGCATCAGCCAGCAAGCAGTCTCACTGAAGTGGAAAGACCAGAGCGCCAACTCTGGCGACACAACCGAATAACCCAATGCCCCCGGGCCGAGCGCGCCAACGCCCGACCCGGAGGACTTGCCACAGACCCGCCTACTAAGCCAAGAGGTCTGCAGCCACCATGGACATTAACGTCCTATCGCTGGTCAGCGGTACCCCCGTTGATCATTTCTCCTCAACTTCGCCCGCCGACTGGTTGGCGTGGATATGGGCGCGTATCGCGCCATATCTCCCGCCTCCATGGTTTTGGTGGATCGTCCTCGGACTGATCGCCCTGCTAGCAATCCGACGCATCGGCCGCATCCTCCGGCGTGCTGCGAGCACCGGCTGGTCCACGCTGAAGGCCCGCCCGGTCGAGGACGTCCTGACGGTCGTTGCCGCATCGATCGCCACCGCGGTGTCCGCGCAGGGCATGTGGCGCTTCTCCGGCGACGTCCTCGGTTTGGACGGGCCGCTGCGGCTGCTGCTGTTCGCCTTCATCGAGGTCGCCATCATCACCAGCGCCGTACGGGCCCGCCGCAACATGCGGGAGAACTACACGGCCGGCATCGACGGCATCGCCGTGTGGGCACTCACCTGCCTGACCGCGGTCTTGTCGAGCATGGACGCGCACAGCCTGCCCGAGGCCGTGTTCCGGCTCGCCGCTCCCCTCGTAGCCGCGTGGCTGTGGGAACGCGGCATGAAGCTGGAGCGGCTCAGGCTGACCGGGTTCCGCGGCATCCACTGGAGGGTCACGCCCGAGCGGATCCTGGTACGGCTCGGACTCGCGGAGGCCACCGACCGCACAGCAGGCGACGTGGACGCCCACCGACGGCTGACGCGGGTGGCGCTCGCCATCAAGGACGCCAAGGCCCTGCAGCAGCGAGGAGCGTCCGACCGGAAGCAGCGCGCCGCGCTGGCCAAGCTCGACAAGGTGATGGACAAGGCGGTCGAGCACACCGGCCTGGCGGTGAACCCGGAGCGACAGAAGGCGCTGCTCGCACAGATCGATGCGCTGTACAGCACGGGTGCTCTCGTCAAGCGCGAGAAGGTCGCCAAGTGGGCCGACACGACCACACAAGAGGATCGGGAGCGCGCCAACGCGGCGCTGGAGGAGATGCTGCGATTCGACACCGCCGAGGCGACCCAGCGCGCTCTCGATAAGGCCGCGCTGACGCTGATGGCGTTGACCGAACGCGTGACCTCCGATGTGACCTCCCAGCGGGTCAACGGCGAGGTCAACAACCAGGTCAACGGAGGAGCCATCCCGGCCCCTCGAGCGGCCGACAAGTTGACCTTGCCTGTGAGTCCCAACGTGACCCCGGTGTTGACCATCGAGCAGGTCAATCCGCCGCTCAACTTCGATATCAACAACCCGGACCTGTACGACCTCGAACGGCTGCTGTCGGGCGACCCTCATGTGACCGGCGAGTTGATCCCGGCGTTGACCTCCCCCGGGCTCAACGAGAAGGTCAACGACGACGCCGACGACGGCTCGAAAACGCAGGCCATGCAGGACTTTTGGCGAGCGGAGGTCGCCGAGGACCGCTACCCGACCGTCAAGGAACTCGCCGACCATGCCGGCGTCCATCCCTCCCACGCCTCTCGCAAACGCAAGGAGTGGGTGGCGGAGCTGCCGTATTGGAAGAGGCGCAAGGCTGACCCTCGCCGTGACCGCAGCGTTTCCTGACGCCAATCACCAGCCCCGTCTATCCCTCGATTCCGGAGGAGGAGTCATGTCTTCGTCCACTGTGCAGGGCGTGCTCGCCTGCATGTTCCTTGTGATCGCCGTCTGCACGTTTCTGCTTCAGGGAAAGCAGTGGCCCACCTTCATCTCGGCCATGTTGTTCGGGATGTTCTTCGGCGGCACCGAGTGGGGCATCGGCCTCATGAAGTGGGTGGCCGCCCTCGGGCTGAACGTCTTCAAGGCCATGTCATGAGGCCGCCGCTGCGGCAGATCACCGCTCGCGCCTGGGAGATCGCCGCCCCGTCCTGGTGGGACGCGGCCTGGGTTGCGGTGCTCGGCTTCGCGGCCATCGTCGTCGTGGGCCTGCCCTGGTGGGCGTTCCCGCCGCTGCTGGCCGTGTGCTGCTCTCTGGGCTACGGGCTGATCGCCTACCTTGAGCTGGCCAACGAGACGGCCTCGCGGCCCAACGAGCCCGACCAGGACGCGTGATGGATCCGCTAATCGGCGCGGCCGTCACCGGGATCGCAGTCGCCGTCACCTACAAGCTGGCCCGACGGCACTCCTCCCCAGCCAAGAGCAAGCCGCGGCCTGCGAAGAAGGCGTGGCTGGTCCACTTCGTCGGCTCCGCCGGCGTCCCCACCGAGAGCACCGACCTGAAGAGCGCCACCGCCGAATGGTCAGGCCGCGCTGCCGGGAAGCTCGCCCGAGGCGGCAGGAAGCGCAGCCAGCGAGCATGGACCGCAGTGAAGACCGCGGCCGAGCGCAGCCGGACCACGCGCGAGACGCGCTGGCAGGACCAAGGCCGCCAGCCGCTGCTGTTCAAGCGGCAGCCCAAGGCCGGCAAGCAGGACAGCAAGCCCGCAGCGACCAAGCCTGTCGAGCCCACCGCGGTCCTCGCTCCGCCGCAGGGCACACCCGGGCCCGAACCGCCGAAGGAACGGCACCTCAAGGCTGTCCCCGACCCCAAACCTGCTCCTGGAGGAGCCGTGACCACCACCAACGATGCCGTCTCGACAACCCTGGCCGCCCCGGACGCGCCGCCGGACTGGGCTCTGATGATCGACCGGGTGAGCCACTTCCACCCGGAGGACGACGCCGCGCTGGTCGCCTTCATGCACGGCGAGGCCGCCGCCATGGTGCGCTACGCGGAGGCCCTCGAGCAGGCCCGCGAAACGTGCACCAACGACGTCGGCTTGGACCCGACCGCTGTTGCCGGGTTCACCGACTACAGCGAGCACGTCAGCGACGCGGCCGAACGCATGTCGGAGGCGTGGAAGACGTTCATTGCCGTCTACGGCGAGGTGCAGAGGCTGGCCGCCGACGGCGTCACGCTGCCGTACAACGGCCGGTTCTTCACCGGCAGCACCGCCTGACCTCCCCGAAAGGCCCCCGAACCATGACCCTCAGCCCGGAATCTGAGCAGGACATCCCGGAGCTTCCCGCCCCGTCCCGTCGCGGGTTGCTGGGGCGGGCGGTCGGCTGGGTGCAGCGCGACCACCTGCGGCGCGGTCCCATCCCGGTGATCGCGGGCGCGGTCACGCTCGCCGAAGCAGCTCACCTTGCCGCAGTTCCCGCGTGGTTCGGCCTGCCCGTCACGGTCGTCGGCGTCATCGGCATGTACGCCCGCGAAATGAACCTGCCGGGTCAGCGCACGCCTGTCCGCTCCGCTGTGGCGACTCTGGCCGCTGGCTCATGGGTGAGTGCCGCGACGGCGTGGGGCGTGACGGCGGGAACCGAGAGCGTGCCGGGGCTGATGGCGATGCTCGGGCTGGCCACAGCAGGGCTCGCCTACTGGGCTTACCGTAAGGACCCGGCCATCGTGCAGGCGCTGGCCTGGCAGCAGGCGCGCACCGACTGGCATATGCGGGCCGCCCGCTACGGACTGACCGGCTCCCACCTGCTCGACTGGCGCGAGACCAGGCTGGGCGAACAGTTCGAGCTGGACACCGTGGGTACGGGGCGCAGGGCGTCCACGCTGGCTGGGCCTGACCTGGACGAGCGGATCGCCGAGCAGGAAGGGCTACCCACCTCCCGGGTGAAGACACGGCCGGGTGTCATCGCGGGGCGGTTGACGGTGTCGATCCGCTACAAGGATCCGTGGGCAGAGGACCTGCCGCACCCGCTGCTGGACCCGACGCCAGAGATCATCCTGCCGGACGTGGCCGATGCCCGGGAGCCGATCATCATCGGCATGGACCCGGAGACCGGACGTCCGCTCGCGCTGGTGCTGTGGGACGAGGACGGCGCCAAGCGGGTCGTGATCGTGGCGTTGCCCGGCGCAGGCAAGTCGGTCACCCTGAACAACATCTATGAGCGGCTGACCGCAGCAGACAACGCCTGGCCGATCGGCATCAACGTGTCCAAGGCCAAGGAGCTTAGGCGCTGGAGGCGTTCCCTGGGAGCGTCCGCCTGCGGGCCGGGCGAGCGCGTCAAGGCGCTCCATCTGCTGGAGTTGGCCGGGCACCTCATCGACTACCGCGGCTCCCTCGATGACGCCGACGAGGCCACTGTGGAGCCCACAGCGGAGACCAAGCTCGTCCCGGTGGTCGTCGACGAGATGGACGAGCTGCTCGCCCACACCGACGGGCTGGGCATGGCTACCCGTAAAGCCTGGTCCTACGTCATGTCGAAGGGCCGTTCCGAGGCCGTCGCCGCCGTCTTGGTGGGCACCCGCGGCACCGCCACCTACATGGGCGGCGGCAACTCGCGGACCATGGTCGACCAGGTGGTCCTCGGCAAGGTCAACCGCAAGTCGGAGATGCAGCACGCCGCAGGCGAGTTCGGCGTGACCCTGCCGAACATGGCGCAGTACGGCGAAGGCAAAGCAGGCGTCCTCCTGGTCGCTGACATCGGCGGCCAGTACGCGACCGGCCGCGGGTGGCGGTTGGACAAGCTGACCGACATCGACAAACTCACCACCCGCCGCTCCGCCGGCGAGCTCGCGCCCGCCGAGATGGCCTACCTGCGCGAGCAGATGGGCGCCGACCTGGTAGCAGCACTGCTGAGCAACGAGCCATGGGCGCCGCCCGCCAAGACCGGCCGCCGCTCCACACCCCAACCCTCGACCGCTCCGGAGACTGCCATGCCTACTTCTGACAACCGCGGCGCCGCGGCGCGCGCCAACGCCGTGGCGGTCCTCACCGAGCAGCGCCTGCTGGATGTCACCCTCACGCCGGGGCAGCGCCGCCTGGTCGCCATCGAACGCCGCAAGCAGGCCGCCGCTCAGACCGACCTGGACCCGCGGATCCGGTCCATGATCCTCGCCATGGCGTCAGCCCCCGAAGGCACCTCCACGCGCCGGATCGAAGAGGCGCTGGAGAAGGAACTCGGCCAAGAACGCGGGCTGAGCCGCAACGGAGCATGGCGCTACCTGGATGTGCTGCGCTTCGAGGGCGCTGTCGAGCTGCGCGGCAAAGGCCGCTCACAGAGTTGGCACGCGGTCACCCCGGACCTGCCCGAGATCGATGTGGACGCGCTCATCGACGAGGCCGAAGACGACGCCATCGACAACGCCCACGACTACGAGGAGTGACCGTAAATGTCCCAGCGAGCCCCTCTCCGTAAATGTCCTGGACCCCTCCCCCACCGGACCCTTATGAGAGATCTGACAGGACACAAAGACATTTCTGCCCGTCGCCTCCTCCCCTCACTTTCCGTCACGATGAGAGGCGGGTACGCGTGAGCTGGACAGCACAGGCCGAGGTGCTGGCGGACACCACCGAGTTAGGCGCCGACATCGCGCTGATGGCCGGCCGTTGCCGAGCGACTGGCCTTGATCCACGATCTTTCGCGCCGATCATGGGCGCCGCCATGGCGCTCGGCTCCCGCCCCTGGCACGTCATGGACAGCCCGTACGGCAGCGACCAAGAACTGATCTCCGATCTACTCGACAAGATCGACGACCTGTATGGCCGCTTCATGACCTACATCAAGCTCCGCTCAGCCATCACCAGAGCCTGGGCCTGGGCCAACGCGTCGTTCGCCACCGCGGCATGCCAGAAGCCTCCCAACCAGGCCGCCATGGAGCATTGGGCCCGGGTCCGCGGTGACTGCGAGGCCGCCCTTGAAACCCTGCACTCTCTACCTAGAAAGGTGACTTCTGCTCGAACCTCGCTCACGATGGCACCCGCCGAGATGGGCGAGACCTACCAGGCCGTCTACGACCTGCTCAGCCAGGGCCGCGTCATGCCGCACGACGGCCGGTGGCTCACCGGAGAGGAACTCCCATGCTGATCGACCTGCTCACCGACCTCCAGGACGCAGCAACAGAGAACGCGTGGATGGCGGACGGACTGTGTGGCCAGACCGACCCGGAGGCATTCTTCCCTCCCGTTGGCGCCGGTCCAGGCTGGGCTGATGCGGCAAAGCAGATCTGCCGGACCTGCCTGGCCCGCGAAAGGTGTCTGGCCTACGCCCTCGACGCCGGCGAGGAGTGGGGAGTCTGGGGCGGCCTCACTGGACCAGAGCGCGGCGTCCTCGCGCAAGGCGGCCTCGCCGCGTAGACGACCAACCACAGTCTCCGGGCGATCCCCGGAACGGCGCCCGGCTCTCATCCCTGAAGAGCCGGGCGCCCTAACAACCAGACATGGAGACGACCATGGGCATCTTCAAGACGCCGCACCCCGACTGCAAGGGCAGCGTGTACGGCGTGTACACCAACCGCAAGGGACGTCTGGAGGTCGCGATCGGCGGCTGCGACCGGATCCCCGACACGCTCAAGATGTCCAACCGCAACCTCACGCCTGCCGAGGCGATCGAGGTCGCGCAAGGGATGCTCGACGAGCACAGGACCAAGGGATTGCGCGGGTGCTGAGACAGATACCCCACTCCGCTCGGCGCCCGGCTCTCACCTCGAGGGCCGGGCGTCATGCTGTCTCGGACGTGCGCGACACCCTGACCCCTTGTCCGATTTGCACTGTTTCGCATAGTTTCGTCGCATGTCGGTCTGGCACGGTCACGGCGGAATCATCATCGAGGTGATCAGCCTGAACGGCCGGCCGACCTTCCGAGTCACACGCCGCACCGGCGAACACGTCTACCTCGTGGGGTACTGCGCCAGAGTCGAAGAGCTCCGCGCCCGTTTCGAGATCGACCTCGCCGACCTCCTCGAAGAGGTCTAGCGCCTTCGGTGAACTCCGCCCCGTCCGCGGGCATCACATCAGTAGCGGGAGCCCGTCAGTGTGCGGCTGACGTCCTCTCGTCTCCGTGTGGGCCGCCGCCTCGCTGTTGCGGGGCGGCGCCGTACGAGCCAGCTCAGCCAGCGTAGATCCCGTTCAGCGCCTCAAAGGGTTGCCTCTGCGGCGGCGTTCTCCGACTTGGCCCGTTGGTACCCGTAGTCGAGGTAATGCCGCCAGTGCGCGCGGGCGTTGCCGGAGATCCGGTCGAGCGCCACCATGCCGGCCATGATGGCCGCGCAAAGCTCGTCCTGGACCTCCGGCAGGGTGGCCGTGGCAGGCCCGTCAGTCCCCCAGCCCTTCATTCGCCGGTACAGTTCGGCGGCCTCGTTCGCTTCCTCGGAGACCTTCGTCATGAGCAGGAGTTCCTTGGCCGGGTCGGGAGCGCCGCTGCGCCGCTCGTCCCGGCTGCGTACTTCCCGGATCATCGTCCACATGTCGTCCATGCCTGTCTCCGATCTGTAGCCCAACGAGGCGCTGGGAGTTGTCGTGACTACCGGACTTGCGTGCGCTGCGGCGGGCGGCCGAGCTGCCAGACTTCCCACCCGGCGATGAGCCATGGGCCGGACTGGAGGGCGTTGCGGACGTCTACGACGACCTTGCGGTGCACGAGGTCGGCCGCATCTAGGGGAAGGTCTGGATCTGCGGTGAATTCCGGCCACTCCGTGCCGAGCACGACGAGGTCGGCGCCTGTCACGGCATGGATAGCGGTATCGGCGTAGGCAAACTCCGGGTGGAACTCGCGTGCAGCCTCCAGCGCTTCGGGATCGTAGATGACCGGTACCGCACCTCGTTCGACCAGCCCTGCGGCCAGCCGCAGGGCTGGGGAGTCACGCACGTCGCTGGTGCCGGCCTTGAAGGCCGCGCCGAGGACGGCGATGGTGCGGCCGGCGATTGGGCCGCCGTGCGCCTTCTCCACCAGCTCGACGGCCGCCCGCGCCCGGCTGGCGTTGACCGATTCGACCGCCGAGAGCAGCCTGTGTGCCTCGTGCGCCCCCAGCTCGTCGATGCGGTGGGTGAAGGCGGCGACGTCTTTGGGGAGGCAGCCGCCGCCGTAGCCGATGCCCGGACGCATGCCGCCGTGACCGATCCGCTTGTCGATGCCGATCCCGTAGGCGACGGTGTTCACGTCGGCGCCGACGATCTCGCACACCTCGGCCATCGCGTTGATGAAGGAGATCTTGGTGGTGAGGAATGCGTTGGCGGCCGACTTCAGCACTTCGGCAGTGGCCGGGTCGGTGACGATGAGCTCCACGTCCCCGCGGGCGAGGATGGGCGCGTACACCTCTTCGATTGCCGCGCGGGCCTGGGTGGAGCTCAGGCCGGCCACAATCCGGTCGGGGTACAGGGTGTCCTCGACGGCGTGGCCTTCGCGCAGGAACTCAGGGTTCCACACCAACTCCACATCGGCGATCGGCGCGAGATCGTTGATGATCTGCTGGAGCCGTGCCACGGTGCCCACCGTCACCGTGCTCTTACCGACGATCGTGGCGGGCCGGGACAGCAGCGGAATCAGTGCGCTAAACGCGCCGAGCACCTGGGCCACGTCGTAGCCGCGCCCATCCTCGCGCAGCGGAGTGCCGACCGCGAGGAAGTGCAGGTCCGCGAATTCGGCCGCCTCGGCCAGGTCCGTGGTGAACCGGAGACGGCCCGTGGAGGTGTGCTTCGCCAGCAGGTCAGCGAAGCCCGCCTCGTAGAAGGGCGGCACGCCGGCGGCTAGCGTCTTACACTTCTCGGGGTCGAGCTCGACGCCGATCACCTCGTGGCCGAGTTCGGCCATCGCGGCGGCATGGGGAGCGCCGAGGTGGCCGCAGCCGATCACGGAAACGCGCATCATGGATCCTGTTCGGTTGGGTTCCTTGTGGGGCGCACGGTCGGGTGCGCCCCACGAAGTTATCCCGATCTAGTGCCGCGAACCGGCGCTTCACACGGTCGAGCCGACCTTGACGTTCAGCAGCTCGCACAGCCGGGTCAGCGCCGGGATGGCGGCCTGGTGGACGATGATGTCGCCTTCGCGGGCGCCCTCGATCGGGTAGGTCTTAAAGTGGCCGTTTTCCATCAGCCCTTCGGGATCCACGTAGAAGATCCGCATCCCTTTCTCGCGGGCGCGGGCTTGGACCTCGCGTCGGTCGGCGTGCAGGCCGACGACGAGCAGCGCCTTGGCCTCAGGCAGGAGGGGCACGGGCGGGATCTTCTGGTCGTAGCGGCGCACGAACACCTCCGACAGGCCGGCCCGCGCCGCCAACACGTCGAAGTTGTGCGTGATCACCGGACCGACCATGTGGCCCGCGTCATGCAGCGCCCTGAGGGCGTGGTGGGCGGGCGTCGGCTCGGCCAGGAAGGACGCCTTGAACATGCGCGTCAGATCGGCCGCCTTGTCCTGCGCGCCCAGCAGCATCTCCTGCACCAGTGTGTCGGTCTGCGGCGACATGGTGAACGGGTGCGACTGGGTGAGCGCGTTGTCCTTGCGCGCCGTCACCCGGTACACCTCGTGCAGGTAGTGCAGTGGCGGGATACCCGCCTCGATGCTGGTGCCGCACCCCATTTCGACCTGGAACGGCAGGTAGTCCAGCAGCTCGGACAGGTCTAGGGCGATCGTGGGCTCGCCGCGGGCCTCCTTGATGCGGATCCCGCCGGCGAGCACATCCCAAGGCAGGTTACGGACGGCGCGCGACACCTCGTAGCCGTCTGAGGTGAAGCAGACGTCGACCGAGCGGAACCCAGGCGGTGTCTCGCGGCCCGCCCGCTCATCCTGCGGGTGGTCGTCGTACTCGCTGATGGTGAAGCGCAGGTCGCCCTTGCTCCAGTAGCCGTCCTTCTCGCGCCAGCGGCCCTCCGCGAGCCAGGAGTGCAGGTCCTTGAGGTAGACATCGATCTCAGCGGCCGGCCCGGTGAAGGAGTGGAACAGGTACAGCTCCGACAGCACCAGGCGCGGCACCGGGAACGTGTAGTCGAGGCCGTACTGGTAGCGGTAGTGCACGATCCGGCGGCGGCCCTGGTGATCCTCGGACCAGCCGGACTGCTGCGCGTTGGCGGGGTCCTGGGTGCGACGCCAGATGCCCTCCTCGATGCTGCGTGCCCGCTCGTGGCCGGTGCCAGCGAAATGCTGCTCCCAGGTCGCCACCTGCTGCGGGGTGAGCTGTTCGATCACTGCATAGGGCAGAAACACGGTAATGCCTCCTTGCGGTGTGGGGGTGCGGGGACGTTAGATCGTCGCGGGCAGGCCGACGAGGAGTTCCTTGGTGGAGCCGTTGTGCAGCGCGTCCAGGCATTGCAGGATGCGGGCCAGTTCGTGGTCGACGACCGTCTCGCGGACCGTCTCCCGGTTGACCCATCGGGCTTCGACGTAGCCGCAGCCGTCGGTCACGGTGAGGTCCACGAGGCTCGGCAGCGGCACGTGGTAGACGAAGTTGATGCCTTCGCGGAAGCGGCCTGGCCATTCCGGCGAGTGGTCGATGGCCAGCAGCGCCCTGGCGGTGACACGCAACCCCAGCTTTTCGGCGATGAGCCGGCTGAAGGCCCGTCTCGGGAGCTCGTTCGCATCCGCAGTGCCACCCGGAAGGCCCCAACGCGACACCTCGGTCCAGTACGAGCGGCTGATGATGACGAACTGGCCGTCGTGCTCCAGCAGGGCGAGGGTTCCGATGCGGCGTGGCGGCGGGTTCTGGAAGTAGTCAGGTTTCGAGGTGTCTGCCATGCGGGCCCCTCCTCAACTCAGACGGATAACGCTTCGTGCTATTGACGGTGCTCTGAGTGGGGCGGACAGTCGAGGGATCCACGATGTGAAGCGATGTGAAGATGGCCCCGCAACGCACACGTCCCGTCGCCAACCGGGCCCTGGCCGCACTGATTGAGCAGGCCGGTTGGACACACGCAGCTGCCGCCGAGCACGTCAACGCGGTCGCCTCCGAGTACGGTGACCCGCTGTACTACGACCGGTCAGCGATCGGCCACTGGCTGACCGGCACCATCCCGCGGCCCGAGGCCGCCGCCGCGGCGGTCGAAGCGTTCCGCCGCGCCCTGCACCGGCCAGACCTGACCCTCGCCGACCTCGGATGGGGGACGGTGAACCTGCCTCAGGTTGGGAACGATCCTTGGAAGGGTGATCCAGTAGCCCGGCTGGCCACCCTCGGAGAGGACGACATGCTCAACCGCAGGACGCTGCTCGCCGCCGGCGCGTTCACCGTGGCAGGGCTCACCCCCGCGAGGAACGCTGACGTCTTACCGGAGCGCCGCGCCGGCGCCGGGGACGTCCAACGGCTCAGGGACACGACGAAGGTGTTCGCCGATCTCGACGACCAGTACGGCGGCGGCCACGCCCGCGCCGCGGTAGCCGCGTATCTCACCCGCGACGTCGCGCCGCTGCTGCGTGGCACCGGCGGGCGGACCCGCCCTGACCTGTTCTGCGCGGCGGCGGAACTTACCTACCTTGCCGCGTACATGGCCATGGATGCTGGCGCCCACGACCTGGCCACCCGCTACTACATCAGCACGATCCGCCTGGCAGACGAAGCAGGCGACATGGTGCTACGCGCTACTGGGCTCCGCAGCATGGCCGTGCAAGCCGTCGAGCTCGGCCATGGCCGTGAGGCACTAGCCCTAGCCGAGGCTGCCGCGTCGTCCCTTCGCGGGCGAGGCCCGCTCCGCACCGTCGCCTGGGTTACCGGCATGCAGGCCGAAACCCACGCAGCGGCCGGCGATAGGTGGGGCGCGCTAAATCTCTTGCGACGCACCGAGACGCACCTCGAACACGCCGACTCTCTCCCGGAAGCGGACTGGACGGGCAATTACAGGCGCGAGTCGTTCGAGCATCAGACGGGGTTGGCTCTCACGCAGCTTGGGGACCATGCGACCGCAGCGCGGCACTACACCGCCTCCATGTCTACGCGGCGGCCTATCGAACGCCGTACGCGGGCGCTGATTGGCCTGCGAGCGGCTCACGCCCAACTGCTCTCTGGGGACGTTGACCAGGCCGCCGCCACGGTCGTCGATCTCGGCGCTGATGTGCGTTCGATCTCTTCGGCGCGGGTTCGTAACGAGGTACGCCAGATCCGCACTGGCTGGCAGCCGTACCGGAGCAACGCGCACATTGCCGCAGCTGATCGCGTCCTCGCCAGTAATTAGCTGCCCGCACACGCGAAACGGCGCCCGCCCTCCCATCCGGGAGAGCGGGCGCCTTCGTGTGTCAGGAGCGGGCGTCAAGCCTGGTTTTGGGACGCTGCCAGCGCTTCCTTCGCGAGTTTGTTCAGGTGCATCCACGCGTCATACCTGTGCTCACACGTCGCCCAGTACGGGTGCGCGTTGATCTCGTCCGTGATCCTCAGGCGCTCGCTTCGTGCTTCGGCGAGCTCGGCCAGGCCCTCTTCGTCTCGCTCCGCCTCGAGCGCGACCACGTCGATGTTGGACGGCAGCCGGTCGGAGATCTCCTGGCACAGAGCGTCGGCCTGCAGCCACGCCACCTTGAGCTCGATCAGGTCTTTCGGCAGGTCAGCATAGTCAGCCATGATGATCATCCCCCAGGTAGAGCGCCGTTCGAGAGGATCCTACGACCGAACGGATGTGCGACATAACGATGAGTACGCCGAGTTCTGCCAGCGCGTCGCCGGCCGGTTCATCCACCACCGCCCCGACGAACCCGACGAGCAGATCGGCGAGGCTACCCCTCCCGCGGCGGCCATCGGCGCTACCGTCGAGGCCATCCGCTCGGCCGGCCTGCACGTCGACGCCGAGCTGTGGATCCCCGCCAGCGAGTGCAGCCAGTGCTACGCCGGCTGCGCCGACGACCCCAGGACGGAGATCTGACATGGACAGGCCCCAGTGGGAGCAACTGCCCGCCGCGGTACGCAACGAGGTCCAGGACGCCGTCGGTCTCGTGCTGAAGGCGGAGGCAGCGCATCAGGGCCTGATGCCGGGCATCGCTGCGACTCTGCACACCGAGAGCGGAGGCCGTGCGTTCCTCAAAGCGATCTCCGTCGACAGCCCGGCCGCCCGCCTGTACGAGCGGGAGCGCTGGGCCGGCACGATCCTGCCCGCCGACGCGCCGACCCCACGCATGACGTGGAGCAGCGACGCGCACGGGTGGATCGTCATGCTGTTTGAGCACATCGACGGCTGCCGCGTGGACCTGTCTCCGGGCTCTTCCGACGTGCCCGAGGTCCTCAACACGGTGCGCGAACTCGGCGCCCTGGCTGCTCCCGGCAACGGCTCGCCGCTCGTCGCCGACAATGTCGAGTTCCTGCTCGCCAAAGGCCGGCACCTGATGGCCAAGCCCGCCAGCGAGGTCCCCTCACAGGCGCTGTACGCCGCCGCCATCGACGGGTTCGACATCGACGAACTGGCCGGCGACACGCTCCTGCACTACGACCTGCACGCCGGGAACCTCATGGTCACCGGGCAGGGTGTGCGGGTCATCGACTGGGGTTTCGCCGCGGACGGCGCGCCCTGGGTGGACGCGGCCATGCTCGCCCCGCGCCTCATCGAGGCCGGGCACACGCCCGGCCAGGCCGAGGAGCTCCTGTCGGAGGTGCCCGCCTGGGCGTCAGCGCCCGAGCGCGCCGCGACCGGCTTGGCCGCGCTGTGGACGCTGTTCCGCCTCTACAAGGCCATGTACGGCCCCGAGGACGGGCGAGAGTTCCGTACCCGAGCAGCTGAGGCTGGCCGCGCCTGGGTGGAGTACCGGACCACCTGACCGTGCCCGATGAACGACGAACGCCCCTGCTTTCCAGTGGGGGCGTTCTCTTGTATCGGCGTGTGGCCGGATGCGGACAGCTTGATCGGCAACCTCGCTGCCGCGGCAGGCGTCTCACCCTTGTCACGTTCCATCCCCCTACGCACAGGAGCTCGCGTTGCTCAAACGTCTGCTCGTTGCAACTGCCCTCGCTGGTGCCGCTCTCGCGGTTCCGGCCGCGGCGCTGCCCGCCTCCGCAGCCACACTGGCGCACGCCAGCACGGCTGCGTCCTGCTACAAGCAGTCCGGCACGCACTGGGTGTGCATCACGCCCGGGGCGTTCTGCCCGAAGGCCGCCCACGCCCACTACGGATACGCGACGGTCACCAAGGTGCGCTACAAGTGCACGTACAAGTCGAGCGACCCGTACTGGCGGTGGCGTCGGGCCTGATCCCGAACAGCACGAAACGGCCCGCCACTCCAACAGGAGCGGCGGGCTTTCTCATGAAGAGGCACGTCCAAGTTATTGTGTACACAATGCAAACTGTGTACTCTCTAGGTGTGAGCGAGAACGAGATCGGCCTCCGCGAAGGACGCGCCAAGTTCGGGGACCTGGTGAACCGCGCGGAGTACGCCGGAGAGATCACCTACATCACCCGGCACGGGCGGCAGGTCGCCGCCATCGTCCCCATCAACCGGATTGCCAAGGAGCCCGTCGTGCGCACCATCCAGTCCACCATCGACCGCGTAGACCCGACCGTCACTCGCGACATCGCCAACGCGGTGCGCGAGGCCATCGACGCGGGATACGTCGAGCGGGAGTCCTACAGCCTCGACGAGATCGGGCAGAAGGAGTACCACATCCGCGTGGTCGCCTTCGAGATGGAAGGGCAGCAGCGATGGGCGCTCGTCCACGACGACCCGGCCGAGTCCGAGCTGATCGACAGCGCCGACCTCGCCGAGATCGCGGCGCTGTACGAGAAGCAGGTCCACGACCTCACCACCATCAGCGGGTGGGAGTTCGACGAGACTGACGTGGACGTCACCCCCAGCCAGGACGATGAGGAAGCTGAGTGATTCCCGCTCAGGCCAACGCAGGGTTACCTGGGACCTCCCGCCTCGGTCACTACGTTTACGTCGTCCAATTCAACTCCGGGACTATCAAGATCGGACGAACCGGAAACCCTGCCTCGCGGCTGAAGTCACACGCCACCGCGGCGCGTCCGCACGGAATCTTCGTTGCTGCGCAGTGGCTATCGCAGCCGCATCCCCTCGCGCGGCGCAACGAGATACAGCTGGTCGAGTTCTGCCACACCCACTTCAAGTCGACCAACGACGGCGAATACTTCATGGACGCGCGAGTAGACGACGTCATAGCGTTCGCCGAGACACTTCCGGTCTCGCAGCACATGACAGATCGGCTCCAGTTCACCCGTTTCGGCCGTGTGGCAGGCAGAGGCGGAAGCTGGCCGGACGCCGAACCCGTCATTGTCCTTCCGCTCTCTCTCGACATCCTGTCTGAGGTAGACGCCGTTCGCGGGACCATGTCTCGCGCTCACTGGATCCAAGAAGCCGTCAGTGAACGCCTAGCGTGTCAGTCGCGCCTCGACTAGCCGTACAACGCGAAGAAGGCCCCGCCCACCCGAAGGTGGACGGGGCCGTTGTCGAGTCATCCCGACAGGGACCTCGGTGCGTTGGTCGCGCTCTACGAGCGTATCGAGGCGGGGTGACAGGTTCTCTCGACGTCGTAGGCGTTCAGGAGGCGCCCTGGGTGGCAGGTGTACCCGCACTCATGCGGTCCGCCGTACAGGAGGCATTCGCCGACCCGTACGAGGAGTCCCGGCCCGGGAGAGATCTCCGAGGCCGGGTCCTCAGCGTGAGACATCCGGACTCGGGCGTTGCCCGTCCCCGGCGTCGGGGCAGTCCCGTCACCCGGCGTTCCGGGGCGAGACCACGATCTGAGGCTAGCGGACCGCTCTGACATTCCGGGCGCGCACGAACGCCGGGTCCGGGTCCGCTGCCGGGGTGATGCCGAGCGGCAGCAGCAGCATCAGGATCACGTTCAGCGCGGCCACTAGAGCGCCCGAAGACTGCTCCGACAGCGGCAGCCCGAACGCGATGGCGCCAGTCAGGATCGTCTGAACGGCCCCGGTCAGAGCCGACACGACCACAGGGCGGGTAGCGATAGCCACGAACAGAGCGACCACGCCAGCGGCGATCGTCATGACCCAGTTGGAGACTTCCTCCGTGAACCCCAGCCCGTTGAGGACGGGCAGGGTGACGAGGAAGGCAAGCACTGCCTGCAGCGCGTGCAGCCATGCCGCGGGCTCGCGGCCGAATACCTTCATATGCCCCTCCTCAGGGACGCCCGCCGGCGAGATGGCGGGAAGCTTGGATGCGGTGCGGGCCACGTACAGCCCGATCAGGGAGTGCAAGCCGTCCACAGAGTCATGCGACCTTCAGCAGGGCCGCCCACGTGTCCGGGGTGGTCGTACCGCTCTGCGGCAGTCCGGCGCCGTCCTGGAGATGTTTGAGCGCGTCCGTGTGGTGTCGGGTGAACTGGGTGTCGTCCACGCCCGGCAGCACCGCGTAGCCGCGGGCGGCCAGCAGGTAGTGCATGGTCTTCACGTGCCAGCCCTCGTCGCCCTGCTTGAGGAGAGGGAGCTTCTTCACGATGGCCTCCGTCCAGTTCGCGGGCTCATGCTTGGCAGGCTTGGCGGGAGTCGGTTTCGGATCGGCCTTGGGGTAGTCGGGCCGGCCGTAGCCGTAGATGCGGGGGCTGTCCCGGTCGACGGTCTTGCGGTAGACGCCGTCGCCGTTGAAGTACCTGCCGTCCAGCGAGCCCGACGTGTTGCCGCCGATGGTCGTGATGGATGCCTTCGACACGAAGACGACCAACTCGACGTGCGTGCCGCCGCCGGGCCCGTAGTAGACGAAGTCGCCCACCTCGGGAGTCTTGAAGAAGCGCTTGTGGGCCTTGAACCAGGCCACGCCCGTCTCACACCCGGCGGTCTTGGGGCCCGCGCCGGCGTTGCCGGACGCGTTCAGGCACCAGGACAGGAAGCTCGAGCACCACGGGTAGCCGTACCCATCGTGCGGGTAGCCGGGCAGCTTGCCGAGCCAGCGGTTGAACTTGGTGTTGTTGGTGCCGGACTCGCGGTACCCGATCTCGTCCGCCGCCGTTTTGATCATCGCGTCTATGCCGGGCATAGATCAGCCTCCTGGCGCGCACGTGTACTTGGTGGATCCGGGCTCTGTCGGCGTGCAGGTGTACGGGATCCCGGCGAGGGTGAACGACCAGCTGGACGGCGGCGAGCCGGGCTCGCCGCGCGGTCCGGGGTCGCCTTGAGGACCAGCAGGGCCGCGCTCGCCCTTCTCTCCGGGCTCGCCGCGGGCTCCGTCCTTGCCGACTTTCCCGTCCTCGCCCTGAGGGCCAGGAGGACCAGTCGGCCCTGGCGGACCCGGAGAACCCGCCACACCCGCAGGGCCAGCCGTACCGGGCTTGCCCGGCGCGCCAGCGCGGCCGGGAAGTCCTTGCGGTCCTGGAGGACCGGAGGATCCAGTCTCGCCTCGTTCTCCTCGAGGCCCCGCCGATGGCGTGACCACAGGAACACCGCCGAGTTGCCGCACCTGGTCGGCCAGTGCCGAACTGTTGTCCTCGGCAGCCCTCAGATCGTCCTTCACGCTCTGGACCTGCATCATCAAAGCCGCGAGCAGCGCCGCGAACACCACGGCGCCCGCCAGAGGCAGCGGCCAGGTCCGAGGCCGCCGCGGCTGCTCGTTCGGGTCGTCATGGTCTAGCCCGTCGTCTTTATGGCGGCCCATCACGACCCCTTGCTGTTCAGCCACAACTGGATCAAAAGGAGCACCAAAGGTGCGATGAACGCGGTGAAGACGGCCGTGATAATCAGCTTGCGGTCGTTGGTGCGCTGGCTCTTGTCGGCGTCGCGCTCCGCTTTCAGTGCGGCTATTTCACGTTCGTGGTCGTCGAACTGCCTCTGAACGCTCGCCTGATAGGCCTGGAACAGGTCGTTAGTGACGACTCGATCGAGCCGGGAGTTCAGGGAGTTGAACCCCGCCTCGACTGTTCGTCGGAGGGCTTCCACGGTCCGGTGGAGTTCCCAAGGTGTGGGCTCATCGGCCACGTCGCTCCTCGCTGGTGTTGGTTGGGGGTGGCCGCTCGCGCTCCCTCAGGGCGACAGCACAAGCCCGCGCGCGCGGCCACGTATCAGGGGCCGAACATGTGGCCGGCGTTCTTCAATGCGAGAAGGATCGCGTTGAGCTTCGCGACGACGTCACGGAAGTTGTCGTTGATCGTGTTCTGGCTGTAGCTGATCCCGACATCCACGACAGCGTCGTTCGCCGTCCCGGACGTGGCCGTCATCGAGGACACGTTCGAGGCCTTGTCGAATGGCTTGAGGCTGTAGACGGTGCCGTCGCTGTCTTTCCAGAAGGGTTCTTTCGAGTTGGCGAACAGATGCCCGCCGCTCGCCGGCGTAGGTGGTGCGGACCGGTTCGGCATCTGCCAGCCCGCCGACGCGGTCGTGAGCGCGGGCTGCTGCCGGAGCAACGCTTTCAGCTCCTCGACGTCATTGCGGAGCTGGCGGAGTTCTGCCAGCGCGTTGGCGGGGAATCGGTCAGCCACCGGGCACCTCCAGCCCTTCGAAGATGAGTTGTGCTTCTTCCTTGCCGGACTGGCGGGAGGTCGGGGTGATGCCGACGCCGATGATGCGCCGCACTCTGCTGTGGGGTAGGTGCCACTGGTTGTTGAAGAACAGCCGGGCTTTGTCGCCGAGCGAGTTCGGGGTGAACGTCGGTTGGCTGCCAAGCGCGACCGTGACCGAGTCGACGCGCAAAGCACCTGGCGCGGTGGCCGCCCAGTAGGCGGCGTAGTCCTCCAGCGTGGCCGGGACGATCACCGAGCTGTAGGTGAGCGTCCGGTCCAGGCGCGGCCACCCGGCCGCCAGGTGTGCATCTGCTTCGTGCGGGGTGGACATGAGCGGCACGTTCTCGGTCGAGGCGTCAGCCGCGGTGGACGGCAGTACGCCGCCGCGGGCCCGCCACCGGGTGGCGCCGCGCAGCGCGTCGGTTTCCTCCGACCATTCGAGGATGTCGCCGCCGCCCGGACTGTCGGAGAACACATGCTGCACCGTCGAGGCGCCCAAGGTCGGGTATCCCCACACCCAGTGGCGTTCCAGCCCGAGCGCTCCGGCGACGACGTTGATCGTCCACTCGAACCCGTTCTCCAGCTCACCCAACTCGGTGAGGCGCTGCCCATAGGTAGCCTCATCCGCCTTGTAGGAGTGGTCGCGCACCTGCCCCGACGTGCCGGATTGCAGGATCAGGTTGAGGCTGGCGTGCGGCTGGTCCTGCATGTGGGAGATGAGTGCGCGGGCGATGTCGATCTGGTCCTCGCCCACATAGTCCAGGTCTTCCTGGAGTTCGACGTGCAGCATGAAGGCGTCCATCGTCGACCCACGCAGCTGGATCTGCGGCACGGCTCGGCGCGACCTTTGGATCTGGGTGGCGGTGATCCAGTACTCACCCCATGGGACGCCGTCCCGGTAGATCTCGCACGTGACCACGCCAGGCCCGATGGTCAGGTCGGTGATGCCGCCCGTCCCCACCTGGTCACGCGGAATGACGCGGGCGACGCGTTTGGCGATGGTCGCGTTCGGGATCGGGATCGACGCGCTGAACGTGCCCGGCTGGCCGATCCTCTTGTCGAACCGCACCCCGGACAGTTCCACGTCGTCCAGGTAGGTGCCGTCCCAACGCCTCAGCACGTACCGGTACAGGCTGGTGCCGCGGCCGGGCGTGAGCGGCGGCGGAGGCTCCACACTGCCGCCCGTCGCGGACGCGATCGAGATGGTGACGCCAAGCCCGAACCTGGTAGCGGACGGGACGAACCCGAACCCTTTCTCCCCGGTCGCCGTCGAACTGGTGATGGTGCGGGAGGCCGCCGCGGACGTCATGAACCCGGACGGGGCGGTCGTCTGCCCGCGCAGCGCATACCCAGCAGGAGCCGACAGAGTCAACGTCCCGGGGAACGGGGACAGGCCCGCGGCGCGGATCTCCAGCGTCGACTCCGACGCCGGGATCAGCGACGGCGTCACCACCGTCTCGCCGGACCCGATCAGGAACGCCGCTTTCGGCGCCGTGGCGGTGTCGGCGTCCTTGACCGCGATCAGGTGCAGGGTGCCGTCGGAGTTGACCGGCTGGCCGAAGGTGTAGGTGGTGGGTTCGCCGCCGGTCGCTGTCTTGCGCAGCACCCGGCAGTTCAGATCTTCGGAGGTCTTGGAGCCGACGACGGACCAGCCGGACGCTGTCACCCCCGTGACGCCGATGTCGCCGAAGTAGACGGCTACCAGCACATCGCCGGATTGGACGCCGACCGGGCGGGCGATAACGATCGGATCGCTGTGGGCGGAGGCGACGGTGAAAGACCTGACCTGGGCGCCCACCGATCACCTCCAAGGTGTGTCAGCAGGCCGAAAGGGTCAGATCCACGCGTCGCGATAGAGGATCGTCGCGTTGTTTCCGCCGCCCGATGTGGCCGTGTAAGTGACCGGGTTCGAGCCCGGTTGCAGCGTGAAGTCGAACACCGGCGAACTGGTGCCGGTCAGGGTGGACATGACGCTGTCCCCGTCGACGGTGGCGTTGCCGTTGAACGCGTCGATCACCAGTTGCTGGCCTGTCGTCAGGGTCAACGCGAACGACAATGACCTGCCTGTGGCCGCGTTGGCGACCGTCGGGTTAGTGGCCGGGCCGTCCACACGGATCGTCGGATGCGTCGAGGCGTTCCCGGCGTTGCCGAGCGCCACCTGCACCCCGACCGGCAAAACCACACCCGTGCGCTGCACGTTGTAACGCCGCGGATCCGCGCAAGCGATCAACACCGTCACCGTGGGCAGGCCCACGTTGTAGTCGCCATCCATCGGCGGTGTCCGCCCGATCACCTGCCCGTAGGCGAGGTGCGGATCTCCGTAGCCGCGGATCACCAGCGGCAGCGGCGTGTCATCGTCAGGCAAGCCGGTAACCGCGTCGATCTGCGCCAGCAGGTCATCGATCAACGTCGGATCGGACGCCGAGTTCGGCTGCAACCTCAACGTCACGATCCGCTGCTGAGCGAGCTTCCTGCCGTCCCACGCGCCGTGCTGCGCCGGACGAGGGACGTTCAGGTTGTCGACCTGCGGCAGGTCCCGCCATCCCTCAACTGGGATCAGCACGTCAACATCGGTGCCTTCACCCCACAGGGTGAAGTTCCACTCCACCTGCCCCGGCTTGGTGATCTGCGCCCCGGGCACGACCGGCGTGGTGACCGTCAGGTCCGGCCATTCCGAGACGGTCTCGAAGACTGGCAGCGTGAGGTTCTGATCGAAGGCCAGCGTCAGCGCAGGCCATTCGGACGTCGTCTCGAAGATCGGCAGGAAGATGTTGGCGTTCGGCGTGGTGACCGTGATCGTCGGCCACTCGCTGATCGTTTCGAACGGGGCGAGCGTCTGATTCACCTGAAGGGTGAACCGGCCCTTCAGGACTCTCGGCCGGTTCGGGATGCCGCGGCCTGCACGAGCCACCCGCCACCTCCTCTACCAGTTGGCGGCGCGGTGGACGGCAGTCGTGCCGTAGACAGGGCGATGCACAACAGGCACCAGGATGGACGCGACCGCGACAGTGAACCCTTGCCGGAACTGCAGCGAGATCGTGGCCGTGAAGTTGAGGCTGCCGGTGGCCGCGTTCGACGTGAGCTGCTTGTAGGCGAGGCTGCCCGTCTGGTTTCCGCCCGTCACGTCGGCCACTTCCGTGTACCCCGCCGGGGACGTCCACGACGTCGCGGTGGCGTCCGGGTTACCCGACGCCCACCTCAACTCCAGGTCATCACTGCGGGTCGGTGTGATGCCCGGCGTCGGCACCGTCGTAGAGGCCGTGTCGTTGCCGGTCTGCGCCACCACCGGCGTCACCGCTGTGTCCGCGTCCATCACGCAGGCGATCGCGATACAGCCGTCACCGGAGGAGTTCTGCGTGAACGTGTAAGTGCTGGGTTCGGACGCTCCGGCGACCTTCCACCACACCTTGGTTTTGTTGTCGTAGCCGGTGCCGGCCTGGCGTGTGGCCAGCGACAGCCAGGTGGCGCCGCCCGTCGGAGTGCCCATGTCGGTCAGGGCGCCGTCGTCCACGCTGTGGAACGCGAGCAGAATGTCGCCCTGCAGCGTCCCAGACGGCTTGTTCGCGCTCGACGAGCCTGTCGACGGGGTAGCAGTCGAGACAGCCCGGACGGAAGCGGGCATCTAAAGCCGCTCCCACCACATCGTGGCCCGCACGCTCACAGACGCGGCAGCGGTGAACCGGAGGACGAACCCCTCGTTCGGGGCCGAATCAGGGGTGTCCCCGAGCGGCGAGTCATACAGCAGCGTGCCGCCGTTAGGCGTGAGCGGGACCTCGCCCAGCACCGTGATCGTGGTCGGCTCCGTCGTCCACGTCTTCGCCGCCGTCACGCCATGGCTGATCACCCTGCCGTACACCTGGGCGGGCGTCACCGAGGAACTATTAGTGCCGGGGGCGTTCGCGCCGAACGTGCAATAGCACAGCTCGCACACCACGGGCGCCTCGGTCGCGGCCACGCCGGTGAAGCCCCACCAGATCTTCTTCAGGTCGATGCCGAAGTCGCTTGCCCCGCGCACTCCGAGCACGCTCTTTGCCGTCGATGCAGTGAGAGCGACCGCGCCGCCCGTCACAATCGTGTATCCAGCCTTGGCCACTATCGGCCTCCTCACGTGCGAAAACCCCGCGCGCTGGCGGGGTCGAAGGTCGAAAAGTGGTCAGGCAGCAGCGCGGTTCAGATTGCGCCAGATGCCGTCCGTGTGGAAGGCGATCGAAAAGTCGCCGTCCTGTGCTTGGTACGTCTGGGTGAACCAGCGCAGCAGGACGGCCTTGTTCGACATGCCGGGGATGTAGACGAGCAGCCCGGCAGCCGAGATGGTGGCCGACGTCCACAGCAGGGTGGAGAACTTCCATCCGATCTTGTTGGCTGCGGTGCCGAGTTCGCCGAACCCGGTCACGGTCATGTTCAGGCCGCCCGAGCTGTAGCCCGGCCCGGATGCCTCGTTGGCGTTGTAGGGCGCGCTGCCGTAGGCGGGGTTGGTGGCGGAGAAGTCCGGCGTCAGCGCTGACTGGAAGAGTGCGCCCTTGTAGGTGCCAGACGTCGTGTTCGACAGGTCCAAAGCGATGGTGTTCGACAACGCCTTCACCATCGTGTCGTTGAACCACCCATCCTGGGTGATAGCCATGCGAGCGGCTCCTATCTGAGGTTGATGCGTACGTGCTGCCGCTCACGGCCATCCGACGTGGTCTCCTGGGAGACCTGGTGGCCCGCCTGGTCAGTGGTCGTCTTGTATCGGCCGCCTTCACGCGTGTGGCCCTCGTCGACCTGGTCGCGGGTGGCCCAGGTCCGCTCGCCGACCACCACGTCTGCCGTACGGCCCTGGCCTAGCGGTTCGCCGCCGCGCATCCACTCGCCGAACGTCTGATCGCTATTCGGATCCCATGGCATGGCGAAGCCCGCCTCCCATCCGTGTGTTGAAAGGCGGGCTCAGCCGCGACTGTTGAGGAACATGCCGGCCTGCGCGAACATCACCTGCGCGTCGGCGGTTTCCCGGACCGTTGTCCCGTTGAAGTTGACCGACTTGTTGATCACCGTGGGTGCCGCAGCCCCACCGCCGCCACTCCCGCCGCCCGGCGACCCGCCCGACATGCCCGGGTAGCTGCTGCCACCCATCACAGGAGCCGACACCCGCGAGGAGTTGACCAGCCCGCCAGTCTGCGGAGCCGACGCGGTGACGTAGCTGCCGTCGCTGCCGTACAGCGAGCCGACCCTGTCCGCTGAGACGACGATCGGCTTCTCGATTGCCGCCTTAGGCGGAGGCGGTACCGCCCGCTCGCCCTGGCTGGCCCTGCCCGTGCCCTTACTCGAGCTCGTCGACCCGGCCTTGCCCTTGGACTTCGTCGAGGAAGAGCGCGGCGACGGAACCGCCTGTTCACCCTGAGAGCCACGTCCTGACCCGGACGTGGCGCTATTAGCAGCGACCACCGCATTCGCCAGATCTGAGACGGAGCCGGACAGGTCGTCGATCGACGTCGACACCGTGTCTGACATCGAGGTGACCGTCTGGCCGAGCTCGTTGCTGCCCTCAACCCAGCCCGCCGTCATGGCCTTGCCTACGTCGCCGACGTTCGCGACCACCTGTGTGAGGCTGCCCGACTGGCCGAGCGTCTGCGTCAGCGCGGACGTGGCCGACGTCAAGCCACTGGCCACGCCGTACCGCGTCTGATCGAGCACGGAGGTCACCTTGTCGACCTTTAGCGCTGCCTGCGGCGAGTACACCTCGAGTCCAAAGTCGGCCGCGACCTGGCCGAGCAACTGGATCGCCCTCGGCCTGAACTGCTGCTCATACGGGATAAACGCCTCTGTCGCGCCGGTGCCGCTGCTGCCTTCGCCGTACAGGACCGTCGGCTTCGACACCAGCGCAGGAGGCTGAGGACGCAGGCCGCCCGCAGCGTAGGCGGTGATCCCGCCTGCCGCATACCGGTCGATCGCGCCGGCTGCCCGGTTGCGCTGCTCGCTCGTCCGGTTGTTCTGGGTGATCCGCTGCTCGATCGTGAGAGTGACTGTCTTGTCCTTCACCGACGCGAGCGCCGCCTTGGCCAACTCGACTTGCGCCTTGAGTTGGGATATCTCCGCGTTCAGCCTGGACTTGCGCTCCTTGGTGAGGTCCGGGTCCTTCAGCTCCTTCTTGGCGTCGGCTAGCCGGGACTGGAGGGCCGCGATGTCCGTGGTGATCGACGACCGGTATTCCTTGATCAGCGCCGGGTCGCCGAGCTGACGCAGCGCCTCGCCCTTCGCCTGGAGGAGCTTCGTGATCTCGGACGTGATCTGCGAACGCCGTTCCTTGGTCAGGTTCGGGTCGTCGAGCAGCGTCATCGCCTTGTCGAGCTTCTGCTGAATGTCGGCGATGTCGGCCTTCAGCTTCAGCGACCGCGACGTCTCGTCCGCCTTGTTCTTGAGCTCGGTCAGCTTGTCGATCCCGGCGTTCGCGCCGGCGACGATCCGCTTGCCGAGCTCCTCCGCGCCGGGCACGTTCTGCATCGCCTGGCCGATGTTGCGGACCACCTCCAGGACCCGGATACCGATGCCGGTGATCGCGTTCGTCACCCCGGACATGCCCGCAGCGATGGTGGCACCAGCCCGCAGCGTCGCCGTAACCATCGTGCCGAAGAACGCGACCACCTTCGACAACCCGTTGATCGCCAGCGGGATAGCCGCCAGCAGGCCGTTCAAGACGGCGCCGATCGCGGTCCGGTTCTCACTGATCGTCCGCCCCAGCTCCGAAAAGGCGCTCCCAAGCTCCTTCAAGAAGCCCTTGATGTCGATCTGCCCGACGATGTCGCTGAACCCGCCCATCAGCGACGGGATCGAGTCACCCAGGTCCTTCAGCCCGCGGCCCAGGTCACGTACGAACTGCTCCAGTGGGACACGGGCCAGGCTGAACCCGCGCTCCAGGTTCGGCGCCACATCCTTGCCGACGTCGCGGGCCGTCGAGCGCACCTGATCCAGCACGGACAGCAGCGGCCGGCTCGACTGCGCCATCTCTCGCATCAGGTCCACGCCCAGGACGCGGAACTGCTCCTTCAGCTTCTCCGCTTCCCGGTTCGCCTCCTCCACACGCTTCTGGTGGGCTTTCGACCAGCTCTTGTCCACCTTCTCGACGAAGAACAAGCTTTGGACGCCGAGCGTGGTCAAGCCTGCGCCGATGCTGGTCACCATCGACGCCGCTGTCACGCTGCCGATCGCGGGACCGATCGCCACCGCCGCGGCGGCCAGTCCGGTCAGCATGGCGGGTCCAGCGGTCTTCGAAAGGCTTTCAGCGAACGACTCGCCCGCCGTGGCGCCGAAGTCCGCAAGCTTAGGCAGCGCCGACTTGGTGTCGACATCCACCTTGGCCTTCGCGGTCTGGCCGTCAATCTTGCTCAGCTCGGCGTCGATCGCCTTCAGTTCGGCCATCGCCAGCTTCACATCAGCCCGCACCAGCGGGTCGGCCTCCATGTGGCCCAGCTCTTCGAGCGCCTTCGCCACCTCAGCCGTGCGCGCCAAAGCCTCCTCGGCGCTGATGTCGATGCCGATCCGCTTCGACGACAGCGACTCCAGCTCCTTGCGTAGCTGCGCCATCCGAATGTCGGCCGCGGAGGAGTCCGCATCGATCTTGATTTTCGGGAGTCGCTTCGACGCCGCCTCGAGCCGCCTGCGCATCTCATCCGCGCTGCCGCCAGTCTCCAGAAGCTGCCTGGATAGGCCCTCGGTGCTGCGCTTGGCCTGCCCCATCCCTGCGACGTAGTCGGAGACTTTGGCTCGCAACGCGACCGAAACACTGCGATCCGCCATCGGGCCCCCCGCCAGTCAGGTCACGAAATGGGTCGAATGGGGCTGGTGAGCCATTGGAACGTGTCATCATCGCGCAAGGTCGGGGGCCATCGGCAACAGGAAGGGAATCCCCCATGCTCAAAGTTCAGCTTGCCACGCTTGGATGCGCTGGCGCTCTGGCCGCTGGCTGTAGCGGCTCCGGCGCTCCACAGTCAGCCCAGACCGCCACGGTCACGGTGACCGCAGAACCCACCGTTGCCACGGAGAAGCAGCCCGCACTGATAAAGATCGGCAGTCAGCACCCGTTTAATGACAGCGACAGCACCGGGACCATGACCGTCCTGAAATTCCGGCAGCCGTTCCCATCGCGCTTCCCGCCCGACCGCGCCGGCTACGAGTTCGCGGGCATCGAGATCCGCCAATGCTTCAAGACCATCAGCGCCAAGGAGGGAATTTCGGTCGGCTGGGAACCCTGGAGTCTCACCTACAAGAACGGCACGATCGTGGACCCGCCGAGTTCATGGTCTGCCGACCACTTCTCTGTACCGCTCTACCCGCGCGACCGACCTGTGCGTGCAGGGCAATGCGTTCGCGGATGGATCCCGTACGAGGTTCCCAAGGGC
This sequence comes from Nonomuraea sp. NPDC050536, assembly GCF_044457685.1. NCBI lineage: Bacteria > Bacillati > Actinomycetota > Actinomycetes > Streptosporangiales > Streptosporangiaceae > Nonomuraea > Nonomuraea sp. NPDC050536. The sequence goes on along the minus strand of NZ_JBITHD010000001.1, from coordinate 382,850 downwards.
AAGAAACCGTCCACTGTCGCGTACACGCTGCCCGCCTCGGATACACAAGCTGCCATGCAGGTGGAATGGACTGTCCGCTAAGACGTCTGCTCGATCTGCCAGATCTTCGCCTGAGGGCGTAGTGAGCCCTTCTTGTCGGCTTCTTCCTGCGCCTCGATCCGGGCGTCGCAGGCGTAGCATCGCCGCGGCGTCGGAACATGGTAGGTGTGGGCTGGCCCGCCATCTTGCATGGCGGTCGTCTCTACGAGGTCCATCTTGCAGCCTGGGCATTTGCCTGCCAGCCAGCGCCTATAGGCCGCTGCCCAGGCGTAGTCCTCTTCCAGCCATTCGGCATCCCACACCGTTTCGATCTGGGTGATCTCGCCCGTGTCAGCATCCCTGTGAATGGTGGTGACGGCTCTCTGTTGCCGCCCCAGCAGTTTCGACCTGGGTACGCCCCAGGCCGCGGCTACTTCGAGTTCCTCTTGGAGCCCTGGAGCACTGCGGAGGCGGTGAACGAGTTTGGGATATCAAGCCCCAGGATGTTGACGGCGCTCGCCGCCTGGTACAGGGCGCTGTACTGCGCGGTGGTGAGGATGTCGACGAGTTCGCCGGCCTCCGCCTCGGTCATCGGGTGGGAGACGCAGCAGGCGGCGATCAGCGCCACCCCGTAGGTCTCCCAGTTGACGTCCACGTTCGGGCTCTGCTCGAGCTGCTCCTCGGTGGGCGGATGCCTGGCCACCAGATCTGAGTGCTCGCGCCTGGTGAGGCCGCGGAACTTGAACACTTCGGAGTGCTCGCGCATCTCGGCCTGCAGCGCCTGGATACGGCGCGCGATCTCGGCAGCCTCAGCGCTGCCGCCTGCCAGCGTGCCGGACGAGGGCTGATCACGCGCCGCCGCCAACTCCCGCTCGAGGTCTTCGAACTCGGCCTGAAGGTCTCCTGCGAGGCACAGGCTGACGGTCTTCTCTGGCCGCCTGACCTTGGCCTTGAGGTCGTCGACTGCGCTCACGCGGCCACCGTCACCTCTCGCAGGTACGGCCCGCTGGGGAAGAGCTTGGTCTGCGCGCGGTCGTAGCTTTCGGCCTCAGGCGCGATCTCCGAGGGCTCGCCGCAGGTCACGGTGTAGATGGCCACCTTCTGTCCTGCCGCGTACGCCGTGGCGTAGGAGATGCCGCGCCGGACCACGAAGTAGCCCGGGGTGCCGTTCGTCATGACGGACCACATGCGGTCATAGAGCGAGGTGTCGTCCCTGAAGAATTCGAGATCGATCTTGGCCTGGGTGCGGCCGGGACCGGTGAAGGTCTGGATCGAGGCGAGGGTGTCGCCCTTCACCTCGCCCTGGTCGATACTGATCTTCAGGCCGGACGCAGTGATCACCGTCTCACACGCAACGATGCCGACCGCGGTCAGCTCGGCAACCGTGGGCGCCGAAAGTACGGCCACGGTCGGTACGAACGTGGCCTTGGTGTTCCCGTCGCTCAAACGCTTCATTTTCGGCCTACTCCTTCACTTCACGGGCAGGCCGAGCGGCGGCCTTGCTGGTCTTGGTGTCGCCGGACTCCTCCGGCTGGGACTCGGCGAGCTCGGGCTCCTCGCCGGGGTCTGGAATGTGTTCGACGACTTCCACGAGGTGCTTCCAGAACGGGAGGGCCGTCTCGTCGATCTCGAACTCGCGGCAGGCGCGGTCACGCACCTTCAGGCGGGCCATCAGTACTACTTCCGGAGGATCGCGACGGACACGGTCGTGGTCGGCGAGAACGCGAGCGGGATCCGCCCGTCGGCCGGATCGACGTGGTCGGGCAGCATCGGGATCATCAGGTCGCTGGTGGCGCCGACCGTGTACGTCTTGACGGGCTTGGCGGCGCCGTACGCGGTGTTGCCGACCGGGGTGATCGTCCCGGTCGTGGACGCGCCGGCACCGTTCTTGATGTGGATGAAGCCGCCTTCGACGTACAGGAGCCGGTCTCCGCCGCCGGCGACGTTCGTGTACGACGGGGTCAGCCCGGCAGCGGTGATCGCCTGCGAGGTATCGATGTTGGCCATGCGGACTCTCCTCGGGGCATGCCAAAGGGCCCGCACACGCTGAGTGCCGGGCTGGATCAGATGGAAGAGGTCAGGTCAGTCGGAGCGGCTGAGCCATTGCGAGGTAGCCAGCCAAGTGGCGACAGAGGTGTCGTCGCGGCGCACCGGCTGCGAAGCCTCTTGGATGGCGGGCCACACCCGGCGTCCCGCCACCGTGGGGACGCCGGTCAGCAGGACGCCGGCGACCTTGTCGTGCGCCCACGCCGCCTGATCCGGGCTGCCGCCGACCGCGGTCAGCTGGTAGCGCAGGTCGGTGGGCGCGTTGTTGAGCACGTCACGCTCGAATGAGCTCTTGATCCCCGCGTCCGGGTAGAACACGACGTACGGCATGGCCGCGTCTGGCGGGGCTTGAGCCCAGTAGATCGCCAGCGTGATCGGGACGCCCGAGCGGACCATCGCCAGCAGCCCGTTGACGAGCGCCAGGGAAGGCAGCGTCACAGCAACTCCCTGACCATCTCGTCCAGGTCCTTGATGAACTTGGGCTCCTGCTTGATCACGGCCCGCGCGCCGTCCCAGTGGGGCGGCTGATTCCGCGAGCCGTATTCGAACCCGGGCCCCATCCCGCCCTGCGGCAGCCCGGACTCGGGTCCGACCTCCCAAAGGACTTCCTCGGCCGTCGGGATCTGCTCCGTGGTGATCGCCTTCGGGTAGTGCTTGCCGTGACGCCTCGCAGTCTCCGTGGCGTTCTCACGCCACTGATCCCGCAGCTGTTCCGCGTGCTTCTTCACGATGGGGTAGGTCTTGCGTGCTGCCTCGTGCTCGGCGTTGTCCAGGTAGCGGACGATGTCGAGGAGTTCGCTGGCGTCGAGATCGAACGACATCAGCCCTCCTTGTCCTCGACAAGCAGCCGCCTAGCGGTTGCCGTACCGGCGAGGCTGATGCCGATCACCTCGAGGTTGCGCCCCACCAGCCAGGAATCATCCGAGACGGTCACCCGCAACCGATCCTCGCGTTTCACCTGCCCAGAGGCGTCCCAGGGCAGCACAGCCACGTACTGGCCCAGCGTCACCTCACGTTCGCCCCACTCCGTCTCCGAGGAGGAGCGGGGCTTCACACGGCATCTGCCGGTGTAGATCGTGGTCCACGGCTGCACGAGCTGGCCCGTGTCGTTGTCGAGCACCGGGTCGCCGTCCTTGCGCTCTACCGTGCAGGTGTCCCGCATGAGCTGGAGCGCCGCGGTACGGCCGGCGGCCAGGACGCTTTCGACGCTCACGCCTGCATCACCGAGAACGCCCCGGTCCGATAGGTGCGCAAGGCGTCCTTGTGATCTCGGGTCATGGAGGCGCCGCCGACTGTCTCGGTGGCGAACGTCCGCGAGTAGTCGTCGATCGACTCCGAGCGGAGCCCGTCCACGTTGGTGACGTTGACGCTAGCCAGTTCCAGCACTACATCCACGATGTCGTCCGGGATCACCTGGTAGCCGTGGCTGTAGGTGAGGCGGACGCGGGGCGCCCACACGCCCAGGACGCGGCTCCATGGCCAGCCGGTGACGCGGGTCCGCACGTAGAAGGGGTGGCCGCGGGTGAGCTGGTTGCCGATCCGGAGGTAGTCGGAGCCTTCGACCATGGGCAGGTCTGGGGCGCCGAAGTCGCCCAGTTCGACCACGGTCAGCGGGTGCGTCTGGTCGACGACCAGTGGCCGCTGCGGCACGTTGAGGACGCGGTCCCCGCCAGGCATGTCGATCGTGTCGTCAGCGACGAACGACAGGGTTTGCCGGGTGTAGGCGCGCACCCGGGCCGATGCCCGCCGGATGGCCACCTCAGCTTGGGCTCCAGGGAGCGTCCGGCCGAGGTATGCCTCGAGGTCAGCGGTTGTGGCGAGCGGAGGCAGGGACATGATTGCCTCCGCTCACGTGTTGATGATCTCGTCCAGGCGGGCCAGGAGCGTGCTGCGGGGCTTGCCTCGTGCAGCCTCAGCTTCGGCGGCCTGCCGTGCCCGTTCGGGGTCGTCGCCGACCCAGGCCAGGACCTGTTTGGCGGTCCCCTCGATATTCAGGACCTCGCCCTGCTCGCCTTCCGGGTCGGTCTGTTCCGGCTCGCTGCCAGTGCCCGGGTCGGACGCGGCGGTGAGAGGGCGCACCGGGGCGTCCTGCGCCACGAGCTGATCGGCGAGCGCCCCGTCGATCTCCTGTCCCTGCTTGAAGCTGAAGCACACCATGCCCAGATAGGTCGTGAAGTCTGCCGTAGCGACGACCGTCATTGTGATTTCCCTCCGGGACAGGACGGGCCCATCGCGGGCCCGTCCTCACGGCCTATCAGGCGACGTGCTCGACGATGACGCCGCGCTTGAACAGGGCGGCGTCTCCGGTGAGGCTGTCGGACGGGACGCCGTAGTCGCCGACCCAGCTCCACGAGGTGGCCAGAACCTGCTGGAGGCGGTCCTGCGGCGGCCGGACGATCAGGGCGACGTCTACACCCGCCGCAGCGTTGATCATGGAGATCTCGGGCACGTCCTCGACGCCGGTCCCTGCGATGAGGGAACCCATGTTCTCGAACGGGGCCGCCACCAGGGCGTTGCCGCCGATCACGATGGGCCGGTGCACGTTCAGCGTGCCCGCAGAGCCGCCCAGCAGGGTCGGCGTCTCGTTGTTGCGGACCCAGTCGATGCCGCCGAACCGTCCGATCGACAGGTCGCGGAAGATCGGCGAGTCGACTCGGCCCTGCAGCGCCTGCTTGAAGTCGCTGTCGTCGAACAGCTGCGCCTCGGTGTCCGGGTCGATGTGGGCGACGTAGTAGCCGCTCAGGGTCGGCACGTTCATCTTGCGCAACCTTGCGACCGCGGCGCGGAAGAGCTTGAACGTGGCGCCGTCGTTGGAGGCGGCCAGGTCGAACGCCGACATCTTGGCGTTCGGCCGGACGCTGAACGGCGCGTTCGCCGCGACCACCCAGTCGCCCACGACATCGGCTCGGGCGGTGCCGAGCGTCAGGGTCTTGGTGGAGGTGTTGACGCCGGTCACCGTGTTGGTGGTGCCGGTGCCGGAACCGGCCGCGCCAATCGTCACGGTCAGCGGGTTGGCGCCAGAAACGGGGGTGGGGACGCCGTTGACCAGCACCGTCTCGAAGCCGTCCGTGGACTGCACCACGATGCTCGTGTCCGACCCTGCCGCAGCCGTGGCCCAGGTGCGGCCACCCGCGTACGCCTTGTACAGCTTGTTGCGGGAGACCTGGTTGATCGACTGGCCAGCATTGACGCCGAGCGTCTGCACGTCGGCCACGTACTTGCTGGCCAGCGCCATCGCCGAGTACAGCATGTTCGTGTCGACGGAGTTGCCGAACTGGTCCATGGTGACGGACCACTGCTCGATGCCGTACGTCGCGGCGGACACGTCCGAGCCGGTGATCGCAGTGGTCGCGGGAGCGAGCAGGCCCTTGCGGGTGAAGGTCTTGGTGTCGCCGACGTTGGCCATCCACGGCTCGACGTCAGCGATCATCGGGAACAGGAACTCGGGGATCAGCGCCTCGCGGAACACCCTGTCGAGCAGGCCGTTCTGCAGCATCGCCATGATTCCGGCGGGCACGTGTGACCGCACGTCATGGCGGCCGAGGTCGAACCAGGCCCGCGGGCGGGCGGTCTGCGTGGTCATGGATTACTCCTGTGTGATTTCGATGGACACGAGGTCCGGATGCTGCGCGGCCACCTGTTCGAGGCCGAGCAGAGCGGTTTGGGCGATAGCCGACACGGCAGCGCACACGCGGCCGTCCAAGACGTGGCCCTCGTGTCCGTCGACCTCGATGGAGGTATGTCCGTCGCCCAGCCGGGCGCGGATGCGGATCACCAGCGGGGCCGTACGCCCAGCTTCTGCAGCTCGGCGTCCAGGGTGGCCTTGTCGGCGGTGCGGAAGTCGAGCGGCCCGGGCTCCTTGCGGGATCCCTGCGATGGGTCAGGCTTGGGTTTGGGCTTCTTGGCCTGCTCCTCCGTCACCGGCGCCGACTTGCGCAGGTGCGGCTTGCGCTCGAGCAGCGCCTCCAGGTCGGCTTTGATCGACTCGACGTCAACCTCGCCGTCCTCGCCCGCGTAGTCGGCGAGCTTGAGGAAGGCGTGTGCGTCCTCGGGGTCGGCGAACTGGCCGGCGGCCATCGCCTTAACTTCGGCCTGCACTGCTCGAGCAAGAGCGGCCTGGACGCGGGCCTCTGCCGCTTCGGCGCGCTTGTCGGCCTGATCGGCGCGCTGGGTGAGCTTCTCGGTCTCGGACTTGTCCTTGTCCTCGAACTCGGCCAGCCTTTTCGCCTGCTCAGCTGCCTGCTTTCGCTGGTCAGCCAGGGCCTTCTTCAGGTCGGATGCTTCCTTCTTGGCCCGGTTGCGTTCGGCCCGGGTTTCGGCGAGCGCCTTCTTGCCCGCTTCGCCGAGGCCGTCGTCGGACTTCGCGTCCACTTCGGTATCGGCCTCATCGGCGGTGTCGGCGTCGTCGGTTTCCGTGGCGTCGGTGTCGCTGCTCTGCTCGGACGTCGCGTCCTCGTCGTGCCGCTGCAGGTCGAACCACGGGTTGTACATGGTGGACGTCGCGTCCATCGGGGTGGGTGCCATCGCGGCATGCCCTCTCATCGTGATTTGAGGGCACGCGGGAATGCGCACCCCGGGATCCTCGCGTCTGTGCGCGAGGAAGCTTCAGAGGATGTATCCGTGCCGTCTGAGCTGCTCGATCGCGGCAGCCCGGTCATCGGCGTTGTCTCGGATGATCTGCTCCGACGTCGGCCTGGCCTCACGTGGGCTGCGTTTGCGCCCGCGGATGCCGGTCCGGGTGAACTCGCGCTCCCCCGCGACGTAGACACCACGGCGGGCATTCACCACCCGGCCGATGTCCGCGCCGGCACGGATAGCCTCGGCCGCGGCCATGCCGAATGCCGCGTCCTGCTGCTCTCGGGTCAGCCCACGAAACACCTGCTGCGGCGTCTCGCCCGGCAGATCGCCCGTCCCGTCGTGGACGACCGCAAGGTGGTAGCAGTCGCAGCGGTCGTGCCGGGCGAAGCCCTCCGACCAGGGGTAGGTCTTGCCCGCCAGGACGATGCACCGGCTACACGAGGGCAGCCGCATCATACGGATGTAGGTGGTGAACCGCCGGTTCGCGGTGATCCCGGCGCCGACCGCGGCGCGGCCAGCGTCAGGGATCTCGGTAGCGATGATCCGGGTCAGCGACGCCAGACCGGAGCGCAGCGCCTCCTGATCGTCGGCGCCGCGTGCCACCAGGCCTGCCGTACGGAGTGCGGGCTGCATCAAGAGCGTCGCCAGGTCCCGGCCATCTGCTCCGCGTCCCGCGAACCCGAACGGGTCGACCTGCGCCCGCAACGGCCCGCTGGCGCCCTGCTCCTTCGCGACCAGCCGCAGGTACGGCATGGCCAGCCGCGCCGCCCTCAATTGGCCGCCGGTCAGCAGGTCCACGATCTGAGCGAGCAGATCCATCCACTGCTTGATCACACTGGCCGCCGCCAACTCGCCCCACAAGCTCTGCGCCTGCTCGGCGGTAGCGCGAACGATCTGCTGCTGGGCCACGTAGTGGGCGTCAGCCACCTGCTGCAGCGCCACCGTTCACCCCTGCCGGCTGGAGGTCGGGAGGCTGTGGTCCGACAGGCTCAGGAGGCGGCTTCGGGCCAGTCAACGCGGCCAGATCGCCCGCCATAACCCGCTCGAACGCCGACTCGGCAGCTTTGGTGTCCTCTTCCTGCATGCGGTCAATCTGCGCCTGGGTGTAACCGAGGTCCTCACGCGTCTGCCGCAACGGCACGATCTTGCTGGTGTACAGCTTCATCGCCGCGTCCGCCTTCTGCGCAACGGTCGGGGTAGAAGCGTCGCGCCACAGCGTCTCCAGACTCCTGGCGTCATCCGGCACCTCACCGTCGCGGATCAGCAACGCCAGGCGCATGACCTTCTCCCAGGAGCCGCCCCAAGCGCGCTGCTTGCGTTCGGCGCGCTTGACCAGCCGGGACTCGTCGGAGCGGATCGCGTCAGCGGAGGCAGGGTTGTCGGTGGCGTGGCCGAGGAACCTGGACGGCAGACCCGCAAGCGAGGCGACCATCATCGCCAGCAGCCGCAGCGTCTCGTGGAAGTTGTTCAGCGACGCCTCGGGGAACTGGCCGAGCTCGACCCCGTCATCTTTCTTGTTCTTGGCGATCGCCCAGATCCGGCCCGCGATCCGCTTCAACGCCGAGACGGGGCGGCCTTGCTCGTCCTCGAAGTCCTCCGGCCCGACGCCGATCGCGTACCGGCGCGGGATGGCGTGGAACTCGGCCGAGATCATCATGTCCGTGGCGATCTTGCAGGCGGCATCCGAGATCGGGATCACCGGCTTGAGCTCCGACACACCACCAGGCCGCTTCAACCGAGGCCGGTTCACGATCGGGACAACGCACACCTGTCCCAGGCCGTGATCGTCGCGAGGGTTGTCCGGGTCCTCGACCCAGTTGCTCTTCTCGTCCTTCACGAACCAGACAGTCGAGCTCGGCAGATAGAGGGTGGCGTGATCGATCTTGCGATCGTCGTCCTCCTCCACCCACCGCTTCACCGCCGCAGCAACCGCACGCGTACGCGGGTCATACTCGGCGTGCACCTCGAGCGGCGACTCCACCGTGATGATCGGCGTCTCAGCGTCGTCCTCGTTCGCGCCGACGATCACATAGCTGCGCTTCATCACCAGCGCGTCCACGTGCGCCTGCTGCGACTGCTCGTCCAGGTCGTTGGCCTGCCAGATCCGCCACAACCCGGCATCCGCGTCGGCCTGCTTACCGAACCGGAACCCCTCGACGTCGAGGCGCTCCTCCACGGAGTCCACGACCAGACGCGGCCACTCGATGACGACCTGCCGGACACGCTCATCCAGCTCCTGGATCAGCTCCGGCGCCATGTACGACAGGGCCTGCTCGCCCTCGTAGTACTCATCCAGCCTGCGGAGCTCCTTCAGCTCCTTGTCATGGCACTTGACGAGGTGCTTCAGCCACTCCATCTCCGAGCGGGCCATGCTCACCTCATCTCATGATGATCACCTTGGCGGGAGCAGTACGGACGCGGAACAAACCGGCGGCCTGGGCGTCGCCCGCAGCCTCATGTGCCAAGACAGAACAGACCGTGAGGTCGATCTTCTGGGTATGGCTGGCCTTCGCCAGCACGTACCGCTGGCCGGGCCTTGGAGCCTTCCGGGTGTTCCGGATGTGGATCGCAGTGAAGGGGCATCCGTCCTGGGTGAACGGTGAATCGGCTTTGCCCACGTCCACGTGCAGCCGCTCGCAGGCAGCGTGCATCTGCACCGGCCGGAACGTCGACCAGCGGATGACCACTCTGTCGCCGTACCGCTCCGCCCACGCGTCGATCTCCGACGCCCACCAGGGCGGGTCGATGTAGGCGCGCACAACCTTGAAGCGGGTCATCAACTCATCGAACGCCGCAGCCACCTCGAGGCGCGGCACCTGGCCGCCATAGGCTGCCGGGTCCCACACAGTCGGCCGGCGATCAGGGCCGAACGTCGGAGTGAACTGGTGGCCGTCCGCCGTCTCTCCGCGGATCCCGGTCCAGTCGTCGGAGTCCGACCCGTCCATGCCGAGCACGATAACCGAGCCGTCCGGCACGTCCCGTGCAAGCGCCCGTCGATCCCACGCATCCGCCTCGATGAAATGGCCCGCGCCGTACACGATCCTGTTGCCGAAGAACCGCTCAGCCTGCGCCGGATCACGCTCGATCAGGTCAGCTGCTTCGGCCTCGATCGAATCCAGGTCGACGTGGCCGCCGTTCTCCTTCAGAGCCTCGCCATACACAGCCCGGTGGATCTTCCTACGCTCGACCTTGTTCCGGTAGGACAGGTGCGGAGGAGGCTGGACGAACTGCCGGTAGATGTCCTTCGCCGACGACTCGAACTGCTGTTGCGCCACCGAATTCTCGGACGGATCCCAGGCGTTCGTCGTCAGCGACGCCCGCCCGCCCATGCCCGCGAGTCCGCGGTACTGGGTGTCGGCGACCTTGGTCATCTTGTTGGATATCGTCCACAGCCCGACCTCGTCCTGCGGCACGAAGGTGACCCGCTGGCCGAGTCGGGACTGTGCCGACGACGTCACCGTGTCGACCCGTCCGCCGCTCGGGAGCCGGATGAACTCCTCGCCCGTCTTCGGGATCAGATCCGCCAGCGGCCCCAGCTCGATCATCGGCCGGAGCGCGCCATAGATGTTGTCCGTCTGCTCCTCGGACACCGCGGTGATCTGGATCAGCGGCGTGGGCCACGACATGCCCATCGGCTCGCCCCGCTCGTACGGGTACTCCCAGCCACAGCCGCAGCCGAAATCGGAGCACGAATACCCGTCGTCGCGGCCAGCCCAGCCGGCGAACAATGCAGGCCCGACACCCTCGACGCAGACGTGCGCCGCAGTATGAGGTCCCTTGCCTAGCTTCTGCGGGCCGGCGAGCAGGCCACGCCGGTAGACGAACGCCGGACCCAGAATCGGATCCTCCGGCTGCCACACCGCATCGCCGCGCACCATGTAGAACGCGGCGAAGTACCGCAGCTGGTAGTCGTAGAGGGCGAATTGGTCGCCGCGGCGGAACCCATCCGGGATCACACAGTGCGCCTCGATCCACGCCGGCGCCACGAGCAGCGGACGCGGGCTACGCTCCCCCGCCATCGATGGCCTTCAACCGGTCACGCATGGACCTGGCCGACGCCGTGCGTGCTGTCTTCGCCGTCCGCTTCTCCGCCACCTCGTTGGCGGCGATCCGCCACCGGTTCCGCAGCATGCCCTGCGTCGACAACCCCAGCGAGTCCAGATACTGGCGAACCACCTTCTGGAGTTCGACCGACGACTTCGGCTGCTCAGCCCGCGCGAGCATCCTCACGCACATGGCGACCTCGTACAGCTGGCCCAACCGCTCCCACATGATCGCCTGCGGTTTGGTCCACAGGTCGGCCCACAGCTCCCACTCGCGGCCATCTGCCTCCAGCAGCGGCCACTCAGGCGGATCGCCTGGGCGCCCCTCCGCAGGGAGCGTCGTCCACGTCGCCGCATCTCCTGGCCGTTCACGCCGCAGCGCATTCGGGTCCGGCGGAGGGCCAGACACCACGCGAGCTCCACCTTTGGGCATTTCGCACTCCCTACCAGCCGCATCGCGCAGCATTGAGGAACGGCCAAGCATCGCGCGAGGCCGCAACATTTATGAATCAAGGTGACAGTCAGTCACCCTCTGAACCCGTCTGACCAAGGGCAGCGCTGGCCCGCGGTCCAGGACGTTTCCGCAGGTCGGGGCATCCCCCCACGTCTCCGCAGGTCAGAGGTCGTGCGTGATGGGTGTCGGTTTCAGCCGATGAGCGCCAGCTGTTCGCCTCCGCCGCGGTTGTTCTTGCGGGTGTTGCATTGGAGGTGTGCCAGTTGGACGTTCGCGGGGTCGTGTAGTCCGCCCTTGGTGAGTGGGATGACGTGGTCGAGGCTTGGGCTCATGGGGTCGGGCCATGCCAAGGCTGGGGCGACCCGCTTGCGGCACAGGCCACAGGTCCACTTGTCTCGTTCGGCTATCTCGGAGAAGCGGACTGGGTCTCCTGTGCTGGCCTGCTTCTTGAGTGCGCGCCTGCGGTGGTATCGCTCGCGGCGTGCGTCGCCCCATTCCTCTCGGACCTCTTTGCCGGCGGCACGGTACTTTCGGTGGGAATGGATCTTGCCGTGCGCTTCGCAGCAGCAGTACTGCCGCTTGCTCTTGGGCTGGAAGACCACGTCGCACTCTTCGAGCGCGCACGTTCGCTCTGGGTGCGGCTCAAGTAAGACCTGGCCTCGGGCAACGTCACTGCACCGCTTCGAGCAGTACTTAGCCTGCGATGCGCGGTATGTCATGTCCGCCTTGCAGATTGGGCACGACCGCGGAGTCCAGCGAGGAACGCCCGGACGGCGTCGCGCCCAGTCCGCGCATGACGTGCTGCAGCACTTGCTCTTGAGGGTGAGGTGAGAGATGTCGGCTCCGCATGCCAGGCAACTGCGCGATTCAATGGCGCGCTGCTCTCGGCGGCGGGCTCTCCGACCGCACTGGATGGTGCAGTAAATCGCCCGGCCTCTGCCGTTCCTTGGCGGGAGTGGTTCTCCGCATTCTTTGCATGCGGGCACGTCAACGGTAGGGTCCGTCATGTCGTCCTGGTCCAATCAGGTCGGCCACGCCCGGGGAGTGTTAGCGCACTCGCCCGGGTTCCTTATGGGGTTGTCACTCCAGCATCGCAGGTACCACCGACAAATCCGGATGGATCAGCCTTCGCTCTGCTCTCGCCCGTCGAGGCTGTGGTGGGCCAACCTCGATCGGCCCGCCTACCTGCCGGGTGGGATGAGGATGGCGTGGCCGCGCTGGATGCCGAGTACTTGCGCGACCTGCTCCGGGTAGTTGCGCAGTGCGGGCTCGCTCACGTACCGGATCTGGTCTACGGCGTGGCGGTCGTGCCGGCAGTCGTCGCAGAGCAGGTCTTCTTCGGTTGCCTTGCGGATGCAGCGGTACCCGTGGGGGCGCGTGCAGGTGCAGCGGAAGCGGGGATCGTAGGTGAGAAGGTCGGCGCTCGCATCCAAGCCGGTCAGGTGAGGGGCGGCAGGCATGAGATCGCCTTGGACTCGGAGTGGGTAGCAGCGTGTTCGCCGCCCCGGCTGAGTAGCTTGTGGCCCTCGTCGTCGAGGTCGTACACCTTCAGCTTGGCCTTGAAGCCGCGGATGGTCTTCACGATCTCGAGTCGGGCTGTGTTCTCCGGGTGGAGGCCTTCGCTGCGGCACCAGTCGAGGACCGCTCGATGCTCCGGGGTGTCCACCCAGTCGCGGGTGCAGCGGTTGCCTGGGGTGTCGAGGTCGTTCGGGTCGAACAGCATCACGGTGGTCATGTCGTCACATCGCGGCAGCGGGATGGCCAGTGCCACAGGTCGACGCAGTCGGGGCCGTCCTGCTGGCGTACGCCGGCGGCGAAAGACATTCCACCGGGGTGCAGCACGGTGAGGGTGACCGTCGTCGGCTCGGGTTCGAGATCGTAGGGCTGGGATCGGGTCACGCTCGTGACGATGGCGGCACGACACGGATCCCTGTATGTGAGGTAGTGGACGACGGCGCCCACGGTCGGCTCAGTCATCGCGCTATCTCCCCGATTCAGGACCCGCATCAGTGTCCGCCTGCCTGCTGGACCCCGAAGCCGAGCCACCCGTTGAGGATGGAGGCGTAGAGGATGCCGGAGAACAGCATCACGCTCGCCAGCCAGATGCCGACGTGGGTCAGCACACCGAGCCGCTCCTGGTTGGACTCTGCCTGCCACACGTAAAGCAGGCCGTTGACTGCGCCGATGCTGCCCAGGCCTGAGCAGATGAAGGCGAGGCCCAGCAGAATGTGGAACGCGACGTTGAGGAAGCTCATCGGTCACCTGCCGCCGAAGGCCAGCCGGGGCATGAGAAGTGGCCCGGCACGGGCACGTCCACATGCCCATCCCACTCGTGTGCCGTGTGTTGCTTGCTCATCGACCAGTCCCGGCATGCGGCGGTCGAGATGGGCGGCGTCCAGCCGAGAGCGATCAGCAGTTCGCTTGTGGCGTCCGAGATCCGCGGGACAGCGGCCAGCTCGGCGTCCTCTACGGACCACACGCACAGGTCCAGCGTGGCCTCAGGGATGTCGTGGTCTACACCCAGTTTCAACGTGAGGTTTCGGATGCCGTTGGCGATGTCGATGTCGCCGAGACGGACACGGTAGGTGCCAGGTCCGCCGGAAATACTGAGCTTGCGTTCGGTCATATGGTCTCCCGGAATGTGAGCGCCCCGAGCCGGGAGACTCGGGGCGCTCTGACCTGAGGTAGCGAACCGCAGGATCTTGGTGGGGTCTAGCTGTGGATCAGCCCGGTCTGGGCGAGTGTCAGCAGGAACAAGCCCGCGCAGAGCAGGACGAGCACCCATGACTTCTGTACGCCGGCGACGACAGCTGCAGAGAGGAAGGCGACGAGGGCGAGGAGTAGGAGGACGTCCATGTGGATCTCCGTTTCCTGGCGTAACGCTGCGTGAGGCCGGTCCCCGTGATGGCGGTTACCCGCCCGTGCGGACGGCCAAGTTTTCGCACGTCAGATCGTTGATTACCGAGTGTGATTAGCGGGCGTTCCAGCCGCCTGGTTGAGCCCGCCCAGTGGCCTGCTTGTGATGTAGCGAGCACAAGCCCCGCCCATACTTCGGGTCGTTCGGGTCGAGTCCGCGACGCTCGAGCTCTTTGCGGTCGATCGGGTGATGGTCGGCGTCCGTGGATGGCTCTGTGCAGCCCTGTTCGGCTGTGCAGATCGGGTCGCGGGCTAGCACGACCTTACGGAAGCGCTCGCGGTGCGTGGAGCCGTAGCCGCGCTGTGAGGCGCTGCCGCGGGCACGCTCGGCCTCTCGCTTGTGGTCGTCGCACCGGCCGCCCGAGCAGAGCTGAGGGCAGCCCGGTTTGCTGCACACGCGGAGGGCGGGCATCAGGTGTCCGCTATCTGGATCCAGCCGTCGATCACGGTCTCGGTGCGTCCGTCGATCTCAAGGTCGATCTTGTAGAACCAGGAGCTCGGGTACTGGGTCACGGAGGTCGGGATGACGATCTCGACCTTGCCCGTAGCAGCATCGACGATCGTGAGACCGGAGCCCTCGGACCGCTGAATGACTGTCGGATCATCGTCGTCGATCGACGTGTCCCGCTTGATGACGGCGGTGACCGTGCCCGAGCTGATGTTGAGCGGCAGGTTGTTCGCGGTGATCTGCCACTGCTTGGCCGTGTCGTCTCTCTGAGACATGGGCACGTTGACAGTCGAGGCCATGGCGTCCCCCGTTTCAGATGAGATGACCGCCGAGGTCTCGGTCGATCAAGTGTCCGCCCAACTCGCCGGAGACGATGGCGCCGCCGAGCGACGGGCCGATCAGCGTGCCGCCGAGGTGCGGCGGCAGCTCGGACGGGGCGTTGAGTAGCTTCGTGCGGGCGATCACCACGGCGTAGGTGTGCGCGACGGCGTTGGCCAGGTGAGCAGCCTCCGCTGTGCCGACCGCGGCGATGCTCGTGTCCGCTTGGACAGCGGCGACCTTGCTTGCCGTGCTGGACCCGTACACGGCTGTAGAGCACACGCAGGAGGCAGGCAAGGTCTTGGAGGCGATCGCGGTACCGAACGCGGCCAGAGGCGCTACAGACGTGCCGACAGCCACCTTGAACGCAGTAGAGGCGGAGACTGCGGTGAGGTAGCCGGTGCCGGCCGCGGGAGCCACCTTGCGGGCAGTGCCGGCAGCGGTGGTCGCCAGGAAGGCGCTGCCGAAGCTGGGAGCGACCTTCCTCGCCGTGCTCGCCGAAGTGACCGCGAGGCTGGCCGTACCGGATCCGGGAGCCTTCTTGCTCGCCGTGCTCACGCCCGCCGCGGCGATGGTGCTCGAAGCCGCGGCCTTCGCGGTCTTGGTTGGTGTGCTCGACGTGGCGACAGCGGCGAGAGGCGCCCTGGCTGCCGCTACCGTCACCTTCTTGGCGGTCGCCGAGCTGGAGGCTACGGCTGCACATCGTGCGGTAACGGGGGCGACCTTGACCGCGGTGGCCGTGCTTGTGATCGCCGCGGCGCTGTTGCCGGTGACAGCGTGGCCAGCAGCAGCGGGTGTGAGCATGACCAGCGCCATCACGGCGTTGGACATGCTGACCTGGGAGGTGGCCGTGTAGGAGTGGGCGCCGGAGGTGACGGTGGCGTTAGAGTCGGCGACTTCCTGGCTCAGCCAGGGTGACCCGGCTGCGGCGTTGTTGTTGAGGTCGACGATCTCGCTGAGTGCGGCGTCCGCTGTCCAGTCGGCGTTTTTCGCGCCGGCGTTGGTGGACCTGTCGGCGTAGAAGGCGACAGCCCACTCTGTAGCCGTCGCAGCAGTCACCGACGGGGTCGTGTGGGTGGTGCGGTTGACCGTCTCACCAGCTGAGGAGTGCTCGCCAGACGCGACCGGGGTCGTGGCATCGGTCCCCGAGTAGGCGACCATCGACATCGTGGTCTTGGCCGATGTCGTCCAGGACGGCGTGTACGAGGCCGGTTCGGAGCTCGCCACGCGCACATACAGGAACCCGCGGCAGTTGCTGCCCACAGGCGCGTCGAGCTGCGTCCAGCCCGACAGGGTGAAGCCGCTGATCGCGTCTCCGAAGACGGCCCACAGCAGCAGGCAGTCGCCGTTCTGCACACCAGTCGGGACATTGATCGTGGTCGATGTCGAGCCGACCGTGGTCTGCTGGGTGGTCGGGGTGCCGCGGCGGGCGATCGCCATGACTAGATGCCGGTGGCGTCCAGGACGATGGCGCTGGCCGCGACAGTGATCTGGCCCTGAGCTCCGAAGACCTCGGGGATCACCTTCTGGAAGTAGCCCTCGCCGCCGCCCACGGCAGTGATGTCCACGGCTGAACCGCCGCTGCTGGTCGACACCTTGAACGAGTTGGTCGTGGAGCTGACCACGTAGTAGACCGCGCCCTCGGTCAGCCCGGTCGGCAGGGTTTCGGCGAAGACGTTGAAGAGGATCACCCTGTCGCCGTCGGACAGGCCGTGAGCAACGGAGAACACGGCGTCGTTGGACAGTGTCGTGTCGACGCTGAAGAAGCCCTTCACGGTGCCGTTGAGCGGCGCCCAGCCGAGATAGCCCGAGGTGCCCGGCCCTGCCGAGTTCCAGAAGGTGAGGAAGCCGTACGTGCCGCTGGGGACGTCGAACGTGAGGGCGCCGGAGTTGGACTTCTGCCCGGACGCGGCAGCGCCCCACGTGACCGCCTGGCGGGCGTAAGCGGGAGAACCGCCCGTCGCCTCGGTGCTGGCCGGCGTGCCGCCCGTCCCCGGAGTGCCGTCCGAGGGCGGTGCGGTGGTGAGCGTGTTCACGCCGATGTACTTGATGCCAGCCGAGATGGACTCGTCGAGGCCATCCAGGGCCACGTTGCGGGCAGCGTCGTTGAACGGCATTGAGACCTCCTGGCAGGCGGAGCGGTTACGGGTTGGGCACGACGCCTGCGAAGGGTCGTCGAAGCGGGAGACGATCAGTCCGTGGCGGACTGGGCAAAGTTGATCGAGGCGATAGCCGGGCTCGTAGGCGCAGTGGCGTGGCCAGTAGCGGTCGTGCTCGCGGTGTGGCTGGTGATGCGCAGGCACAGGGATGCGTTCGGGCGGCTGATCGACCGGGTCAGTTCCCTGCAGTTTCCCGGCGGGCAGATCGACCTCAACGCGGTCGTTGAAGAGCGGAAGGCCGAGGTGGCCGAACTCGTCAACCGCGTTGCCGGGAAGGGCCTCGACTCCGAAGAACTCCGAGCCGCGGCTAGGGACCTTGCCGAGGCGGCGGAGGGGCTCGGCCGGGCCCGTACGGCTGCCGAGGCTTACCCCTGGCAGTACCTGTCGGCAGATCAGGGCAGGATTCTTGAGCTGCTCTCAGAGGGGACGTCGGACCCCGTGGAAATCGCTAGAAGGCTCGGGCTTGCGCCCGCCGCCGTGAGCTACGACCTTCGGCGCATGTACTCGGCGTTGGATCTGAAAGCCCTGCATGAGATGTCTTCGGCGGCCAAGCGGGACGCCGAATCATCGGAGAAGGACCGCACGGGCTGATCAGCCGTCTGCCTGGGTGCGCGGCACCCGGCCGAAGTCCTCGCCCACGATCGGAGCTTCTTTACCCCAGGCGACTGGCGATCACGCGAACGGCTGTTCGAGAATGCCGGGGTGGAGAAGCGCCGCGTCACCTTGCATAACTGGTTCAACGGGCCCGATGAGCCGGGCGGCCGAGTCTTCCCCCACGGCGACCCGCTCGACTACTGGACCGTCACCAAGATGCACGCCCGCTACCTAGCGCCAGCAGTACGGCCAGGGCCAGCGCCGCGGCGTTTCGACCTGCGAGCGTACGTGGTCGATTTGGACGGGTCCGAAGCGCTGCACCTGCCCGACCTGCAAGAGATCCTGCTGTACCAGGAGCCCGGCGGGTGGTGGTTCCTCAAGCAGGCGGACGAGAAGTACCTCAAAGGGATCGAGCAGTTCCGGCTGGAGTAGTACCGGGCGGTCCGGCCGACGTGCAGATCAAAACCGGCCGCCCGGAGGCTCAGGTGGCGCGCTGCGGCGCTTGGTCGAGGGCGAGCAGCCTTGCGATCGAAATGGCGCGGTGTCGCTGGGTTTCACTACGGCGTGGCCGTAACGCTGCGAGGGTCATGCTCTGACGCTGTCACAGCAGGTCAAGGCCGGTTTTGCGCACCGACGCGGACGGCTGCGCATGCACGCGTCTCTGCGCAGATATACGCGCAACGAGGCCACCAGCGATCGTTATGGGCTCGTGATGGACGGGCCTACTCGTCCCGGCGGTGCCAGGAATCCGCAGGCGTATGGAAATCTCAGGCGAGCTTCACTTCAACGCCGTAGCAGGCGCGCATGAGGAACTCCAGATGCTGGGCCACCTTGTCGGCCTGAACGCGGGCCGGGAACCGGCTCAGGGCCTGCTCTAGCAGGGCCTGACAGAACTCGCTCTCCCGGCCCGGCAGGTCACTGCCAACCCAGTTGCTGTCGTCCAGCGTGTAGATCATCTCTGCGTTGGAGTCCGAATACACCAGGCACGGCCGATGAGGTGGGATGAAGCCACGCCGTTCCAGCTCCGCTGCTGGCGCTATGCACAGCCTGGCGTCTTCAAGGTCCATCAGGATGCCCTTGACGATCGTCGCTGCCCGGTCAGGCTCGTCGGCGAAAGCCTCATCACGCATGAGTGCGGCCTGCAAGAGTTGCGCCGCGCCCGTCTTGGGGATCATCAGCGCTGCTCCTTGCCGAGCACCTCGGGCAGCTCCGCCATCACGCCACGCTCGCAGGCGTCTTGACTTCGGCGGCGTACGTGACGTCCACCCTGTCCCCGCATTCGGGGCAGGAGTACTCGTTCGTGACGCTGCGGGCGGTCTTCTGGACGAACCTTCCGAGGCGCAGGCGGGTGCCGCACGAGCAGACCAGCGCGAGTTTCAAACTGCTCGCGAAGATGCCCGGCTTGCCGGAGGCGAGCGCCTCGAGGTCCACGTCCTGCGTGAACGTGATCGTGAGCTGCGTGCGAGGCTTGCGCCTGAACGGGATGCGCATCAGTCACGCATCCCGAGATCGCGCTCCAGGCCTTCCGTCCACTGCCGCTCCTGGTGAGCCCGCTGCTTCTTCGCCCGCTCCGCAGTACGGAAGATCTTGGCGAACCGGGCCTCGTTCAACTCCGAGGTGGCAGCAATCGACATGACACACAGCGCGGCGAACACCATGAACAGCACGAAGGCGATGCCGACGAACCGCCAATCGCCGAACCACATCGCGCAGGCGGCCATGCCGAGCATGACCACAGCGGTCCAGATGGCGCGCTTCATGTACTTGGCGGACAGCTTCCGCAGGGCGTCGCGTTCGATGTCTGTGAGCTTTTCGTCAGGCATGACGGTCTCCACGGGGGGTTGCAGGGGGTCAAGGTGCGGCCCAGCCCTGACCCCCCGGAGAGGGCGGGCCGCACGATCGTGGGGGCGGTGTCGGCCCGGTCTTCCGCCTGGACCCTCGACCTTTCGGGAGACCAGGCCGACACCTGGGGGCTCTACGCAGCAACGGGGAAGTGACTGCGGAGCTCACGCCGCTCTCCCGCCGGAGAGAGGGCGCGTATCGGGATGTATAGGGGTATCTAGGCGGCGCGGGTGACCCGCTTGTCGGTGCCCGAGGTGCGCACCGCGGCCTCGTAGGCAAGCAGCTCGGCCGCGTCCACGTCAGCGAGATTGAACAACAGCCGGCGCGGCGGGCAGCCCTCCAGAGGCGCGAGGTAGCCCTTTCGGATCCACCCGTCGATCGCGCCCACGGATACGCCCTTCACCTCTGCCGCCTGGGCTCGGGTGACGTACCGTTCCCCGTCCGGACCGACATGGACTTGGAGGCGCATTTCCACCCCCCAGAAACGCGAAATGCCCGCCGCCGGGAATTCCGGTCAGCGGGCACAAAAGATCCGTCTGCGCCATAGTCTGCACCGCAGGTCAGGGGCTTGGCAAGCTGAGGATCATCGCGGCGTGTTGCGACACCCTAAACCTCACCGGGAGGCAGACCACGACGCACTCTCTTCGGCGAGTTGGCGGGCGTGGTCAACGAAGTAGAGCGGCCTATTGCGGCGACTTCCCGCCAGCGGCTTGAGTTGCCCACGGTGAGCCCACGCGCGCACCGTGGCTGAACTGAGGCCGAGCATCCGGGCGATTGCTGCAGCGGAAGCGACCTCCGGCGAGTTGGGCCGATTCAGCACCTTCGAGAGCGACGGCATGCGTTCACTGAGGTTCGCGACCGTGATCCATCGCGGATCGGGGGCACCGTGAGTCTTCCTCATGCAGGCGATGTGCCTCATGAGCGCGGGGGCTGCCTCGAAGTACTCGCTGTTGCCCTTGCGTAGACGCATGTACTGATCGTGTCTGCGCGCTTCCACCGATCGGTCGCCGGGTTCGAACGCAAGGATCTCATCAGGGACCAGGTCCGCGAATCGGTCCTTCGGGTTCATGGTCGTGCCGATCTTGATGAGTTCGCCTCGGCGGATGTAGTAGACGATGGACTGCTGCGCTTCTCCCCAGATTGGGAGGCCGAGGTCCGCGATAGGTTCCCGCTCCGACTGCCTCCGCGGCTTGCGGTTCGGCAGCTTGCCGAGCTTCGTAGCGATCGCGACAGCGGACTCGTCTATGTCAACACCGGCGGCAACCATCTCGCCGAGAATGGATGCGACCCTGCCGAAATCGGGATCGTCCACATCAATCAGGTCGAGGATCTTCGCCATGGTAGGCCGGATGCCTGCCTCCTCGTCGAAGAGGTCCTCTGGTGTGTAGCAGTTTCGCTGCTCGCGGCCAGGACTAATGTGTGACACGTCGACTCCTTGTTAGTCGGCCATGCCCCGGGACGGTTGCCGCCGTCGCCGGGGCCTCGTGCCCCTACAGTCTCTCAGGCCACACCGACAAAAGCCTCTGAACCCGTTTCCGCTACTCGGCGCTTAATCCCGGCGTGTCCGATCTGAGCAGCATCTCGCCGAGGCGGACTCTCTGCTCGGGTGTGAGCCGTACTGGCCAGACCGCGGGCAGAAGCATGACGTCGCCGTCGGGCATGTCGATGAGATCGACCGGGAACGGAGGAGAAGAGATCACGATGCACCCATTGTCCCACCTCAGGACGCCTTGCGGGTCTGCTTCGCCTCTTCGGCGAGGTCCTGGTACTCCGACAATTTGAGGACCCGTTCGCAGTCCCGCATGCGGCAGACGACCTTGTCCTCGCCCACCTTCCGCTCCAAGGTGAGCCCTCCGCACTCCGTACAGCGGACGCCCTTCAGCCGTTCGACGACCACCTCGGACGGGTCGTAGCGGACGAGCCTGCCGTACCAGGACTGCACCTCGCCGCCAAATGCTTGCGCCATCCCTTCGTGGGCGAGGATGCGTTCGGCGCGGGCGACCAGCCACGCCACGCCCAGCGTGATCGCATCCGCCAGATGGCCGGAGCGGGCCCACGTGTCGCGGCCTAGGTAGGCGCCCTTCCACGAGCGGAGCCAGCTCTCCATCTCGTCCAGGTCCTCGATCGTCGGCGAGAGCGTGCCCGGGTCGTCGGATCGGGACACCTTCGCCTGGTCGGTCTGGCCGCGGAACCCGTCCGACTCTCGCAGGTAGACGCAGGCGGCGCCGTCGAGCTTGGACAGCTTCGCCTTCACGTCGTAGACGCAGGACGGGCAGTAGACGGGCTCACCGTAGACGGCGTGTGGGAGACGCGGTTCGGCCGGCGCGATCGGCTCCTCATGCCAGATGAGCGGCGCATGCCACCCAACGACAGCCCGATGGTAGTCGGCGAGGTCGTGCTGGTGCTTGATGAGAGCGGCTTCGTGAGCGCGGACCTTGCGCCGCAGGCCGTTCATGCAGCTTCCGCAGCAAAGGGCTTCGAGGTCGATGAGCATGCTGGGCCTCCCCGATCAGTACGCTGTACGGGAGACCTCTGTGGCTGGAGAGTCTGGCGAGGGTGGAGTTGAAGGCGGTCCTGTCTTCGTGGGGGCAGGGCCGCCTTTGCCTTGTGATCAGCTTAGTGCTGAGAAACCGCAGGTGGCATTCCCGGCTAGCTGCGATTCCTCCGAATCAGCCAGCCGACAGCATCTCCCCCACCTAGCTTTAGTCCTGTGACTCTCGCCCCGTGCTTGGCCAAGACCGATCTGACTGCCGAAGAGCAGCGGTACCTCGATGAACTGCCAGATGGGGCGAACGTCGTCGAACCGGTCGCGGAGTGCTGGCTCTGGGATGGCCACCCAGGGCAACACATGACCCTCGGGCAGGCATGTGGTGATGAAGGCTTCGAGTGGTGGATCCGCTGGGGCGAGCAGGATCGTGGCGTTGAGCGAGTTGCGATGTGCCCGACTAAGGAACGCGGATCCGGCCGCCTGTGCTTGCTCCCCGCCGGGCACTGGGGAGAGCACGACTTCGGCGGATAGCCATTGGCTGCCGTAAAAGTCACTCGCTCTGCTGCTCTGGCCCGACGAAGGCCTGCGCCTGCTCGTCCCACACGAGCACGTTGGGGCTGTGGTCGAAGCACCAAGGGCCGCCCTCCCCGATGAACACCAGAGTGCCGTCCGGGGGCTGGCCACAGACGAGGCAGCGCAATGGTTCCGGCTCGGGTTCGAGAGCCTGACGGGTGATCTCCTCGGCCTCGGCGATCACCATGCGGGCTTTGGCCCGCTGGGACATGCGCTCCTCCCAGGTGCTCACGATAAGTCCGGGTAGACGCACAGATACTGCACCGATGGTCAGCACCGCTGGCGGCAGCAACATCAGCGCGCCAACGTACGCCCCAACGCCTGATCCCACGAGGACGGCGACGCCACCCTTGTTGATGACGCGTTTCGGTTTGGAGGGCGCGACGGGCGCCGAAGGAAGAGACTCCCACAACATGCTGCAATCCGGGCATCTCCACGGCTCGTTGCCGGCCGTGTCGGGGCGGGCGCACTGGTGGCTGCTCAAGGTGTCGTTCCTGCCGGAGCCCACCAGCTCAACGGCCATGAAGGGTGCTGTTCGGCGATATGGCCGCGAGCGTGGTCGGATACCTCGCCCAGCTTCGCGTGGAAGCGGTCGCCGCAGGAGCACTCGAACCTGCCCCACCCGGTCGGCTCCTCGCGGACGAACCCGTTGTCGTCCACCCACGTCCAAGTGTCCTGCTCAAGAAGCCAGAGGTCGGTCACGTCTCCTCCAGTAGATCGGTCTGTCCTTCAATCTCCCACGCGCGGCACTCCTGTGACGCGCTCGTCGGGCTTGAGCGGTCCTTCAGGCCAGCCGGTGATCGTCCGGGATCGACGGTAAACAGAACGAGCCCGGCGTGGTTGGGGTGCAGTCGCACGCTCCCGGATTCTCCTCGTGCCAGCGTTCCCAGGACGTGTACTGAGGGTCCCAGTAGCGGCGGATGCACTCCTCCAAGCTGAGGGCCGGTTTGGGGTTGGCCAGGGCGTCGCGGACAACCTGCTGGCGCTCCTGCTCCCACGTCTCCGCCGTGTACGGCGGCAGGCCCGCGTCTTTTCGCCTCCACACGAAGATCGAGTGCGGCTCGGATGTGCGCAGCGGCGGGCAGTTCTTCATGTTGCAGGCCAGGTGCGCGATCCGAAGATTGTCCAGGTCGTCACTGCCCTCAGCTCCGCCTCCACGCCAAAGGATGTGATCGACGCTTGGCGATACGGGATGGGGCCAGCGGACCGTATTGTCCACGTGGCGTCGGCAGAATCCGCACACCCAGCCGTCCCGGTCTCCGAGCTTGTTGCGGAACGCGGCCGTGAATCTCCGGCTCACGATTCCCGCTCAGGCCAGCCGTACTCTCGTGCGAGCCGCTCCATCTGTCGGCGGTTGGCGATGGTGTTCAGCCACAGCACCACACCGTTCGCGGCAACCATGACGACCACCACCGCGACGTTGACCAGAGCCCAGAAGGCGTCATCGCTCATGGTGTCGCACCTTCCATGACGCCTCTAGCCACCCGGGGATCTCGAAGTCTCCCCGGCATCCGCACGCGCACCCGTCCAACACACCCCGGTTGATCAGGCGCCGCGCCTTCGACAGAACCAGCTTGAACGGAACACCCAACGCGTCGGCGATCTCCGTAGTGTCCGCCAACCTCCGCTCGCTGTCGTGGACGGCTTGGACGGCCGCGAGGAAGGCTTCGTTGGGGATGTCGGATGTCTTCATAGGACGGTCCGGAGCCGCACGGGCACGATCTTGTGCAGGTTGTCGCGGACGAAGGCGTGCCACTCGTCCATGTCGACGCCAGTCGGGTCGGCCGGGGTCAGACGTTCGAACAGCCACGAGTCGACATCAGCGGACGGCGCGTCGATCTCGGCGAGCGGGCATTGGTGTCCGGCCACATGGCACTCGTGGCATTCCATGTCGGCCGCGGCATCGTGCCCAGCACAGACGAACGTCGGCCCGACATGCTCGTGGACGCAGCCCGTGATCAGGAGCCGTTGCGCGGCCACCAGGCAGCGCCTGCGGGACTCCGAGTGGACGCCGCTGCATTGCAAGGTGATCGGCCAGCCCTCGCTGACGTGCTGCCGGAGTCTGTCGAGTTCGGTCAACGCTCCTCCTAGGCCTGCAGCACTTCGGCCGCATGCGTGAGGACACTGGCGATCGTGACGCGGTCGACGTCGGGTAGGCGCCTATGGACTTCGCTGATCAGGGCTTCCCGAACGCCGCTGGACGGGACTTCGCCGGCGTCGGCGGCTCGCTCGCGGTTCAGTCCGAGCTGCCTGTTCAGGGAGTCGACGAAGGGCTGCATGCCGTTCTCTTCGCCGTGCGGCGTACGGTCGAGGACTTCCCCCCAGTCGCGGAACGCGCGGTGGACGTGCTTCATCGTGAGCAGTTCAGGCATCGTGCCCCTCCAGGAGATCACCCTGTCCTTCGCAGTCTCCTCCAGGACGGACCCGTGCGAGCCGTACCCGCTGCCGTGATGTGATGCCGAGCCGCTTTCGGCAGGTGGGTCCGAGTTCGTACCCGAGAGAAACGTCTTCGGTGAGGGGACGGTGGCAGCAGCGGCAGCGGGCAACCGTTCCGCTCCCGGGAACGGCTGGGACATCGAGGTCGAGGAGGCTATCCACGGCGACGACGCCAAGCCAGTCGCTCGTGCGTCTCGGCAGTTCGCCGCCAACTCTCCTCCGCCTTTCGCCAGTTCTCTTCGGCGACCTTCCAGTGGGCCGCCGCTGCTTCCCAACTCTCGGTTGCGGCGTTCCAGTTGCGGACGCTCTCCCGCCCCCACTTCTCCACGAGCACGAAGGCGACGACCATAAAGCTGAGTAGGGCGACGCCTCCGACAACCAGCCAGATCACGACGCGTCCTCCCGGACGTCCAGCCCTAGCTCTCCACGCAGGCGCGACAGCCTGTCCCGCTGCCAGCAGCTCAGACTGGACTCGCCTGTCAGGGCTCTCATCTGCTCGGTACCGGATTGGTGGACGGCGGCGAGGATGCGCAGCCACACCGCGTCCACCCACTTGGTGACGCTGTGGACGACATGGCGATCGGGCGTGGCTCCGTCTCTCCCGACACTGGACGGGCAGCCAACCTCTACCAGCGGGTAGGAGTAGCGGCCGATCAGCAGGTCGCAGCGAGGGTGTTCGTCGATGCCCGACCTGATCGCTGCTTCGGCTTCTCCGGGAGAGTCGAACTCGCCGAACGTCAACGCTGGATCGTGCGACAGGCACAGGATGCGGTAGGTGCTGCTCACCTCTGCTCCTCGGGTAGGGCTGACGCCTCCGGCGGCAGGCTGGAGAGGATCACGTCGTACGGATCACGTCGAAGGTAGTCGTCGTAGACGCGGGCGAACGGGCAGTCCACAAGGTAGACCTCAAGGCGGTACACCTGCTCAGGGTCGATGCCCTCGGAGCGGCACCACGCCAGGATGTGCGAGTCTCCACGCCATCGCTCGTCGCGGGCGTCGAACACCACGAGCGGCTCAATCGTGGAGGTCATCGTCTGGTCCTCCTGCGCTGGCGTCGGTGATACTCGGACTTGAAGCAGCGGCGCCGCGCCTTCTCGGCCAGGAGGTCGTCCAGGGTCTTGCCCACCACGATCACGTTGTTGAGCCATGACCTAGCGAAGCGTGTGGACTCTGCGGGCAGCACGATCGTGTAGGTCGGGAGCCACGACAGAGGCATTTCGAAGGTCTCATCTTGGGCGAACGTCAGGTCGCTGACCACGTCGCTTCCGATCGGCCGCCAATGGGGCTGCTCACCCTCCGGCGGCGTCACGGCGAAGTAGGCGGTCACGCCCTCCTGAAGGTTCGGCACCACCAGACGGCCTGAGGTCGCCTCGTCGACGAACGTCATCGTCGGCTCGGCGCCCAGGAACCCGTCGAACGTCGGGTCTGGCTCGTCTGGAGCCCACCGCATCGCCTCCTCCGACACGCTGCAGTCCTCCAGGCAGGCGTCGATAGCGGCCAGGACACCGTCAGAGTTGGACACGGTCACCATCCTCCTCCCCGCTGCCGTCGAGAGCGGCGAGAGTCCTGCACCTGAACGACCCGCAGCCCTGGCATACGCCGTCGTTGACGCACGGGTTCGGGGTGCGGTCGAGTACGTGACCGTCCACGTCGCAGCGGTGGATGTGGTGGAGTCCGCGGACCCGAGAGAGAGCCGCTTCCGCCGCCTTGAGCCGCTCCTGGACGGTTGGCCGGCGCGGCTCCACCTCCTCCCCCATCTCGACCCGGTGTGCCCGGTGTGCATCCCTCTGGACTCGCCCAAGGTCCTTCGGGTTGGACTCCCAGTTGCCGCACCGGCAGCGCAGGATCGACCCTCCGCCCGCCTGATGCCACTGGGTGGCGATGTGCTTACGGGCGCCCACGTCCGGCCTCCCCGCTTGCCTTGTCCGCCCACCTGTTGGCCGTGTGGCCGCAGTCGTACTCGACGCTGATCCGCCCGCGGTGTTCGCTTCTGGAGTCCCAGCGTCCCCGCTCACATGAGGGGCACGCCTTCCAGCATCCGTCCTCGTGGGCGCCGTCGACGTCTCCGCAGTCGCTGCATGCCAGCGTGCAGGAGGTGGAGTGGCTGCCGCCGCGGTGGCCGCACTCTGGCGCCGGGCAGGCAGGCCCGTTCAAGGTGACCATCAGGCGCTCCATCACCCACTCGGCTGCGGCGATCCGGTCACCGTCCGGGCGGGCATCGCGTTCAGGGCTCGGCGGACCCAACTCTGCACGGAGCGCCTCTGCCGCCTCGCGCAGACGGTCAAGGGCGGACTCGGCCTTCTCGGCGCGTTCCCGCCACGCCTGAAGTTCCTCGTCTCGTACGGCGGCGCACACTTCGGCCGCCTCGTTGCAGGTCGGCATTCGGAGCGCTGGTTCGCCGTCTCCGGCGATGAAGCGGATCGTCATCGTCTTGTCCACGCGGTCGGCGGGACTCAGGTCGGTGTCGCCGGCATACCGGCCGCGGACGAACCAAGGGGACGGGCCGGTGAATTTGGCAGCGAGCGCTTCGGCGTACCGCTGGCGGAGGTCATCGGTCACGGCGGGCCTCCTGTTCGGCTCGCGAGGCGGCCCTGGAGAAGGCCAGGTACGCACTGACCACACCAAGGATGAAGTAGGCCGCCGACTCAGGCCATCTGTGGATGAGCGCGAACCTCGCAGCCGCCTCGCACAGCATGTACGCGAGATCGGCGAGCAGCCCGAGGATGGTCAGCGACGCGGCAAAGCTCACCCGCTGGCGGAGGTCGTCAGCCATGGCGTCTCCTCCACGGCCAGAGCGCGCGAACGACCGCCTTGACGCGTCGCCATTCCATCGCCTCACGACGGGCTCGAAGCTCCTCCACCCAGAACTCCATCTCGCGATCCTTGGCCACCTCGTATGCCTCCGGGAAGTGAACTCTGAGGACGTTCCAGTCTTCGGGTGTCAGCTCCTGCACCGGCATGAGCGGCGGGATCGGCAACGCGCCCACCCTTGAATCCTGGACCCGCTCAGTGTCAGCGATGATCTGCGCACACCCGGCACAGTGTCTGGTCTCCTCATCCGACATCATCGCCCCCTCTCGGGCAGGGCGGCGCGGAGGCGTGCTGCGGCGGCCAACACGTTCGGGCCTCGGAACAGGTACTCGCGGAGGTCTTCAGCGGAGACGACGACCAAGCCCGCGCCGGCGAGTGCGTCTACGGCGATCCTGGCGGCGTATTCGGCCTCTGCTCCGGACAGGTACAGGAGGTGGCCGCGTTGCGCCTGCTCGAGCGCTGACGGCTTCAGGCGGAGCGCGAAGTGCTGACGTAGGGCGGCCTCGATCACCTTGGCGGTAGTCACGGTCTTCTCCGCTCTGCTGCGGTCCAGCCAGGCGTTGGCCTCCTCGATGTCCGCCTGCTGAGCGGCGGAGAGAACTTCAGGCTTCTTCCACACGGCCTTCTCCTATCTGGCGGGCGATACGGGCGGCGTCCTGTCCCGCATGCTGGCCCGCGAGAGCCCACTCCACGGGATCGACAGCGAGGATGGCGGCGGCAATCTGCTCGGCGGTCTCTCGCCGTACCTGGGAGGCGATGCCGGAGAGAGCGGCTTCCAGGGTTGCCCTTACCAGGTCCTCGCGGCCGGCTCCCGCCACCCAGGCGCACTCGTGAGCGCGGACAGCAGCCTGTACGGCATCCTCAGAGATCGTCGCCTTTGAGTCTGCTGACACTGTGTCGGCTCCCTCAAAGGGAGTCTCAAAGGCGGACTGGCGGGCTTCCTCGGGGATGTCGGCCATGTCAGAACCCCACCCTCTCCTTGATCCATGCCAGGTGGTCGATGGTCTTGAACGCGGCAGCGTCGTCCCACGTCTTTCGGGCGCGCTTGATCGCGTCCTTGCGCCAGCCGCGCTGGAACGGGCGCTCGTGCCGCTCCCCTTCGGTCCAGGAGTCGCCGCAGGCGCAGCACGTCCACGTGCAGCCGTACCAGGCGGCGTCGCGGCCGGAGAACCGGCGCCGCTGCTTGCAGGTCGGGCAGTAGCGGACAGCCCGTGACAGGTACTCGGGAGGTGTGCAGACGATCGCCGTGGGCGTCTCTCGCTGCTCTGGCGCGGTCACGACTCCCCCTTCGGAGCGTTGGCCAGCAGGTTCTCGGCGCTCTCGGGCAGCTCGTTCAGGCTGGAGCACCACTTCAGCGCGATCACGTACGCCGGGTCGACGTAGGCCCGCTCGTCGGTCGGCCCGATCCCCATGCGCCGCTCGGTGTCTTGGCGGACGAGGTCAGCCCACAGGAGCGCTTCCCGGTAGGCGGAGCACAGGGCGTACATGGCGGAGGTCAGATCAGCGAGAGGAGGAGGCGGGAAAGACATCTCAGCGCTCCTCTCGGTGCGGCAGGTACTTCATCGGCCGGTCCCCGCGGCAAGGCGCCAACGCCGGGTCGTCTGGGTGGACGCCGTTGGCCACGGCCATCTCCCGGTAGTCGTCGTACAGCTCGACCGTGGAATGGACACCGGAGTAGTCGGCGAAGCTCATGCGCACCGAGAGGTTGTCGGAGGCGCCGCGCAGCAGGAAGCCGGCGCACGTCTTCGGGTGCTCGCTGCCGGAGGTGTGGCAGGCGAACTTCGTGGTCGCCAGGTCGTAGGCGGTGCGGGCGGAGTGGCGGAAAGCCTCGGGCGGGAACACCCCGACAGGGGAGTCTCTCCGCCACGGGCAGGACGGGCAGGGGCGGGTCTGGAAGCAGCGACCGCCACCGACGAGGGAGACGACCTGCCACTCTCCGTCTCCACCGTCGTGGACACCGACCACTTCGGGCTTGTCGGCCATGGGTCAGCCCTCCCTGTAGCTGTCGAGGTATTCGTCGCCCTCACCCACGGTGCCGGCGAGGAGACGCTGAACGAGGGCGGCTTCCCACGAGCCGGGCCGCCCTTCGATGAGGGTGTAGGAGCCCTCGGGCTGGGAGGCGGCAACGGTGGCGAGGATCGCGGCCAGCCAGCCGGGGAAGTCGCCTTCGAGCGCCACGGCGGCTTTCAGTGCGTCTACGGCCTGGCGTCCATGCGGGGTGTCAGTGATGCGGGCCATCGGCTCAGCCCTCCTCGGAGGAGTCGGCGACGCGGGTGGCGTACAGCTGGTCGCGTGCGTAGGCGAGCGCCTCCCGGATGGCGATCTCAGCGGCCTTGGTCTGGGCGAGTGAGCCGCCGTTGGCGGACAGGTGCAGCGACCAGCCAGCGAGGACCTGGTCCATCAGCTCGGCGGGAACCTCGGGCGTGGTGTTGGTCATCGGTGGGACCTTTCTTGATCGCTTGGGGGTCTGGTCTTTGGTGCTCTCCTCCGCCTGCCGAGGCGTGTCCGGCCGTACCGGAAGAAGAGAGCTGGGGCAGGTCACGTCAGCAGCGTGTAGAGGATCGCGATGACGCCGACGGTGGCGAGGATGAGCACCAGCGCGAACACGATCATGTTGAAGGCGGTGGGTTCACGGCTCATCTGGTCGGCCCCTCGGAGGAGTCTGCGACGCTCGCTCCGCCGTCGATGTACTCCCAGATCCACTCTTCCCAGTGCTTGTGGGTCGCCTCGCTTCGCTTCTCGTCGGTCCACGAGTTCCACTCGGCGACAGGGATGCCGGTGTCGATGATGTCGGCCTGCTCGCAGTTCGCGATGCCGATGCTCAGGCTGACGCTGAGCTTGATCGTCTCTTCGTCGCTCATCACTGAATCCTTTGGTCGTTGAGCGTTGGGATACGGGTGGCCCGGCAGGGAGAGACGGGCCAGAGGGTCAGCAGCGGTTCTGGGCTCGCATCGCCTTGGCGGCGCGTTCACTGCCGAGGGTGATCGTGTCGATGTCCTCCCGGGCCTCAGGGTCACCCTTGGCGGCGAAACGCTTGGTGATACTCAGCGCTGCCACCTGCCGTTCAAGCTTTCGGCCCTCCGGGGTGAGAGCGTCGTCGGAGTTGTGGGCGTGACGGGACATGATCGGGATCTCCTTGGGTTGGGTGTTGGCCCGACAGGGAGAGCCGGGCCAGAGGGGGTCAGGCGCTCTGGAGCGAGTTGACGATCTGCTCCCACTCCGCCCGATCGGCGAGGATCAGCGTCTCCATCTCTCCGTCTTCCAGCCACGGCAGGTGACCGAAGAGCAGGGAGCGGCGGGATAGGTCTCGCATCAACACGCTCGCGGCCCACTCCTCGCCTCGCTCGCGCAGGATCTTCTTCGACGCGACCACGGCACAGGGGTCCACGAAACGGCTCTTGGCCGCCTCCGCCTGCCCCTGCACAGCGAGATCTGCGAGCTGTTCGGGTGAGAGCGTGGTCCGCATCTCGGTTCTCCTTGGTCGTCGAGGGGGTTGAGAGGGGGTCAGGCGTCGTCGTCTGGCGGGTCTTCATCGGCCTCATCGTCGTACTCCTCGTTGCACTCTTCGCAGCCGTCCTTCGGCTGGCCCTCGTGATCGGGACAGAGCTCAACAACTCGCAGGTCTTCCCGATCGGCGTCGGGGTCGTCGCTCTCCCGAATGATCTCGGCGAGTCGCTCGTTGGCCGCCTGGAGTGAGTAGAGGTCGTGCTCGGTGAATCCGCCGTCGTTCTCGGTCCAGATGCCGTACTCGGTCATGTCTGCTCCTTAGCGGTTGAAGTAGTCGGCGATGGCGTTGCGGAGGGACTGCATGGCCTCGCGCTTCGTGGGGATCGGGTCGCTGTGGCTGTACAGGTCGCTCGGAGTGGCGACGATCCAGCCGGAGAAGTCGGCGCCGTCGCGCTTGTAGAACCGCTGAGCGGTGGCAATGACCTCGGCGTCGTACCGCTCGTAGACGGTCTCGGCCACCTGGCGCGGGTGCTCAGCCTCGGCAGGGTCGGAGATCCAGAGGGCGATGACGCGACCGTTGCCGAGGTCCACGATGTGGACGTGATCGGCGTCGTATGGGACTCGATCGGCAGTCATGGTCTTCATCACTTCTCCCTGCAACTCACCTTGTTTCGATACTCAGTACCGTAATCGCTGAAACCGAGACGCGCAATAGAGTTTCGCTACTCAGTCTCATGATTTTTACTTGAGTCTCGCTACTGAGTTTCGTATCCTCATCCCATGGATGCTCTCGATCGCCTCGAACAGGCCGACGACCAGTGGACGGCCGCCGAAGAGACCGCCGCCAAACTCAAGGCGGAACTCTTCGATGCGTTCGCTGAAGCAGTCCGCGAAGGGCATACGCCCGACGACCTCGCCGCCCGACTGAAGGCCCGCAAGACGCCCAAGCAAGTCGACGCCGGGCTGACGTTCAGCGGCGCGTACATCCGCCGCAAGGTTCGCGAGAGCGGCGCTCCAGCACTGCGCACCGGACCGAAGCCCCGCCTGAAGCCCGCCGGCGAGTAGCCCGTCACACCGACTCCCCGAGCGCCCGTGCAGTGCAGCCCCGACAGAAGTCCTCACCATCTCGGGTGGACCAGCCGTACCGGAGGCTGATCTGCTGCTGGGCTGTCTCCACGTCCGAGACGTCGCGGACGTGGCACCAGGCGTCGCAGTCGTCGCCGTCGCAGCGGAACGCGATCCCGTCGAGGCTCATCGGGGCGCCTCCCCGAACTGCTCCAGGACCTTGGCGTAGGCGTCGTCCTTGACCGGCCAGAAGTCGCCCTTCGCGTCCTTGACGATCCAGTCGCCGAAGCGGACCCGCTCGTAGCCGGACGGCGTCCAGATGGTGAGCCCGTCCAGGATGTGATCTGCGTCGAAGTGGGGCTTGGCGTCGGCCCACTTCCACCACGGCCATATCAGCTGGCCGTTCTCGCGGGTGAGTTGACGGGCCTCGACCTCGACCGGCCCCTTGCGGTAGGTGCTCATTGCGTTCGGCTCCTCTCTCGAATGTCGACTTACAAGTTCTTGATCGACATCGTTTGTAGATCAAGAGTGCGATCCGCAAGGCCACAGAATCCCCTGTGGCCTCACGAGAACCGTGGACCCTTACACGGATGCCTTTTCGACCCCAGAGCCCGCCAGCGTCGATCCTGGACGGTCTCCCGGCGCCTTCGCGTCCGACGCCAGCTCTGCGAGATCGAACTCGCCGTCTTCGACACCCTCCACGAACGCCTTCACTTCGCGCGGCGTGAAAGCCAACGCGGTGTCCGGTTCATCGCGGTGGCACACCACCCAGCCGCCGTCTCTGCCCGTCGCCACCTGGACAGCGCCCGAGTAGGTGGCCACGTTCCCGGTCTTGACCGCGTCCAGGAACGCACGCCAGTCCGCGACCGAGAACCGCAAGACCGGCCCGTCCGGATGCTTGGAGTCGCGGACCCACACCTCGTCCTCGTGCGGGCACAGGCCCGCTTCCACGCACTCGCCGGCGCCACCGCTGACGGAGCTCTTGCGGTAGGCGACCTCGACGCACGCGGATGAGCCGTTGCACCTGCTTGACCTACGCCACATCGGCGCTCCTCTCGTTGATCGGGTTGAACAGTCGGTTGGCGGCGTCCCAAGGTCCACAGACCTCGGTCAGCTCCGCCAGGTCTTCCAGCACAGAAGGCTCCAGGTCCTCCTCGGCCTCCTCCACGGTCGGAGCCCACGACGTTCGGTAGGCCGTCTGGTCGGCCACCAGGCGAGCGATCGCCTCAAACGCGACGGCGTGGACTGCGACGGTCTTCTCGGTCTTGGTGTCAGCCATGGCTGGTGCTCTCCTCGGTCTGGTCGGGGGCGTACTCGCTGACGAAGTTGGAGTCGGCGACCATGAGGATCAGCGTCCATCGGCGCATCCCGATCAGCCGGTACCAGTGGGAGCGGTTCTCGTTGCGGCGGGCGGTGTCGGCGAGTTCGTAGCCCTGCCGCCTACGAAGGCTGATCTTGAGCACGGGTCTCCTCCGTGTCTGTTCGGTGTACGGCTGGTACGGGTGGGTCCACAGCGGGATGCACAGGGTGGGGACGGTCAGGCGGTCCAGGGTCGGCCGGCACGGTCATCCGGACTCCCCGTGCTCGAAACGGGCGGAACGGGCAGCGCGATAGGCGTCGGCCACGCGCTGGTCGAAGGTGTCGGAGATCCACATGCCTTCGCGAGTGAGTCCGCCCCATTCGGTGCCGCGGTTGGCCCACAGGACGTCCCGGGAGTCGTTGCCGACGATGCCGCCGTCCCAGCGCTCGATGACAACTCCGCCAACGGCGAGGGTGGCGGCTCCCTGTAGGACGTCGCCTTTCCAGAAGCTCAGGACTGTGTGAGTCGGGCCGCCATAGCCGGCCGCTTCGCCGGTTGCCTTATCGCTCAGCGCCACGACTCCGCGCCCGAGCGGGCCGAGAATCAGCATGCGCGCCCCAGCCCTAGACGTGTCGGCGAGCAGAGCGCCCGTGGGGTCGGCCGGCAGCCCACCATGCGGGATGACCGCGTCGCGGATCAGTTCGACGTCGAGCGATTCCTCCGTGCCCTTGACCTCGACCCACAGCCGGTCGGCAGGCAACCAGAAGTCAGGCAGGTACGGGCGCTTCTCGTCATCCTCGCCAACGAGGAAGCCCTGGACCTCGTACTCCCAGCGGATCCCGAGTTTGTCGAACAGGACGGCGTAGCGGGCCTCGAGCCGCGACCTGAAGCGGCAGCCTGCGTAGCGGGTTTCGATGGGCTGGAAGTTCATGCGATCTCCTCCACGGCTGCGTCCACAAGCTGGGGACGGCCGGTCTCCGGGTTGAGCGGGATCCCGTACGGCATGCCGTCCGCAGCTAACGCGGCCTCGATCTGCCGCTTGAAGTCGTCGGCGTTGTGCCGGGCGTCCGCGGCGCTCGCGTACGAGCCGTCGATGACGAGGGCGACGTCATAGCCGCCCCACCGGTTCGGCACAACGATCACGCGGAAGTGGTCCTCGCGGCGCTTGAACAGGTCGGCCGTGTGGTTCATTCGCCAGCCCCCATTGCGAGACGGATGCCAGCGCGTTTGGCGAGGTACTCGACGGCTTCCCTGAAGGAGATCTTCTTGTCCTTCTCGACCAGGCTGATGACGTCGCCACCGGAGGAGCAGTGCTGGCAGTAGTACATGCCGCGCTCCGGGATCAGGCTCCTGGAGAACGCGACCCGGGTCTCCGGGTCCAGTGACTCGATGCAGGGGATGACGAACTCTCCGTCGCCGCGCATCTCCAGCTCGTATCCGAGGTCCTGGGCGACGTGGGCGATGGGGTTGAGTTGCCGGATTCGGGCTATGTCCCAATCGGAGATGTTGGCGGTTGCCGACATTTCAGTGTCCTTTCAGTTCACGACGCGAAGGTCTGGGCGGCCCTGCGGAGCGGGCTGGTTCGGTGCCATGTCAACGAGGCGGCTGTAGTGCAGCTGGCTTGCCACGGTGATGGTCGCCCGGGGGCCGTTGCGGTTCTTTGCCACGATCAGGTCGGCTTCTCCCGCTCGAGCACATTCGGGGTCGTAGGCGTCGTCGCGGTGCAGCAGGATGATCACGTCGGCGTCCTGTTCCGTAGCCCCGCTCTCACGCAGGTCCGAGGCGACCGGTTTCTTGTCGGCGCGCTGCTCAGGGCCTCGGTTCAACTGCGACAGCAGCATGATCGGTACCTTGAACTCCATGGCCAGGAGTTTCAGTCCGCGGGTGATCGCGGCGATCTCCTGTTCACGGTTGGGGACCTTCGGCGGGGTGATGAGCTGCAAATAGTCGATGATCACGATGCCGATCGGACCTGTACGCGACAGCGTGCGCAGGCGGGCGCGGATCCTCTCGAGCGAGCAACCGGGCTGGTCGTCGATCGTGAGTGGAGCGCCGGAGATGTGGGCGGCGGCCTTGGCGATCCGCTCGAGCTCGAGTTCGTTCACCTTGTAGGCGCGGATCGTGCTCAGGTTGACCTTCGCCTCTGCGGACACCATTCGCTGAAGGACTTCCCGCTCCGACATCTCGAGCGTGAAGATGATCGTTCGGTGGCCGTCCCTGATCGCCGCAGTCCGTGCCACATCCACGGCCAGGGTTGACTTGCCGACCGATGGCCTCGCGCCCACCACGATGAGCTGGCCCGCCTGAAACGAGGTGAGCAGCATCTCGAGGTCCAGGTACGGCGGCGCGACCCCAGGCGTGACAGCGGGCGGGTTCTCGAGGTCGTCGAGCAACGCCATCATGCCTGCGGACACGTCGCCCGGTTCGGTGCCTACGCGG
The DNA here is from genome assembly GCF_044457685.1 of Nonomuraea sp. NPDC050536. Classification (NCBI taxonomy): domain Bacteria; kingdom Bacillati; phylum Actinomycetota; class Actinomycetes; order Streptosporangiales; family Streptosporangiaceae; genus Nonomuraea; species Nonomuraea sp. NPDC050536. The sequence goes on along the minus strand of NZ_JBITHD010000001.1, from coordinate 346,875 downwards.
CGGGCCGCGGCCTCATCGATCAGTTTGCGGATCAGGTCTACGTCCGTCTCGGCGTCCCACGCTCTGCCTTCGGTGACCTGCAACGCGGTCGAGCAGGCCAGGTTCATGCGGCGGCGCAGCCCATCGGCGGCAATCCGCCGCGCGTGATACGACACCGACCCGGCCTTGGCGGCGTGCTCGATCAGCGACCCGAGGTAGGCGCCGCCGCCCACTCGCTCGAGGTGTCCGCGGGTCTGCACCTCGCCGAACACCGCCGCAGGGTCGACCGGCTTGCCGTCGCCGAGCAGGGCCATCGCCGCGGCGTACACGTACCCGGCCACGCTGAAGAAGTCGTCCACCTCGAGCAGCTCGGCGGCCTCCTCCAACGCCGTCTTCGACTGCATCACCGCACCAGCCACGGCCATCTCGGCGGCGAGAACGTCCTGGCCGGGCGCCCACCTCTCGAGCTCCATCGCGTCGGCCGTCATCGGGCAGTCCTGAAGTCGGCGCCCTCGAGCATGACCACCGTCGCCCCGTCACCGAGGCGAGAAGTGAGCCGCGGGCCGAGTGCTCCGTCGAAGTCGTCCATGTTCGAGGTGATCGCGGTCGGCCGGGCGTGCTGCCATCGTTCGTCGACGACGGCGAGCAGGTTCTCGCGCTGCCACTCGTTGATGCGGTTGGAGCCGAGATCGTCGAGGACGAGGACGTCGACTTCGCGCATCTCGCGCAGGCGGTCCCGATCGGCGGGCGGGCCGACGACGTCCTGCCATTCGGCCGGCGTGGCGATCAGGACGGTGCCTGCGTAGCCGACCTTGATGGCGCGCTCGAGCACCTCCCACACGTTCCAGGTCTTCGCGGTGCCGATGTCGCCGACGATGACGAGGTTTCGGGCGGTCTTGTCGAAGAGCCGACTCCCCCACTCGGCGACGTCGTCATGCAGGACACCGGGGCCGCTGAGCATGACTGGCCTGCGCTTACGGAAGGCCGCAAGTCGGCGCTGGCGGCGGTCTTCTGCCCACTCGTCGGCGGGCTGGGCGGAGTTCACGCTGTCTCCCTCTTGCTTTGAAAGGGGTTCTGACGAGGGCCTCGAGGCACGTGGGAGCCGGAGCCGTTGCCCTTGAGGCGCTGCTGTTCTTGGTTCTGCTTCTCCTGGCCGATGTCGATCCAGTTGCGCCAGGCGTGGAGCCAGTCGCGGCAGCGACGGTCGTTCTGCTTGGCGTGGTTGATGAACCGGAAGGTCTGCTGATCAAGATCGACGGTGTAGCTCTTGGACTTGGCCCAGGCACGCATCTGGGCGGTGACCGCGAAGTCGTCGGGGATCGGGATCTCAGGCTTGCGCCGGGATTTCTTCGTCTCCTGCCGCGAAGCGGCGTCCTTGACGGTGAAGAGAGAAGAATCACCAAGATCAGATTCTTCAACTACCTCTACATACTTAAAACCCTGGGATGACCCCCGGGGGTCATGCTGAGGATCGGTCTCGGCATCCTCAGCATGACCCCCGGGGGTCATGCTGAGATGGGGCTCCCGATTCTCAGGGTGCTTGTACCCGTCACCCTGAGAACCCTCAGCAGTCGAGTCGCCCTCGTTCTCAGGGTGCTTGTACCCGTCACCCTGAGAACCCTCAGCATGACCCCCGGGGGTCATGCTGAAGGTGTCGGTCTCAGGGTGACCCTCAGGGGTCATGCTGAGGGCCTCGCCGTTGATCGCCGCCGAGTAGACCGCGGTCTGATGCTTCTGCCCGCGCGCCACCTGAACGAGGAACCCCGACTCAAGGGCGATCTTGAACTTGTCGGCCATCTTCCGGGCGCTCCTTCCAAGCAGTCGGGCGAGATCATCGCGAGGGACCGAAACGCGACCGGTCGCGTCCATGTACAGGGCGAGCGTCATGAGCAGCACCCGCAGGGAGTCGTTGATCTGCGGGCTCCGCATGACCATGCGCAGCCAGTAGGCGCGGTACGTACCGTCACCCAGTAGGCCGGCTTGTTCGTCGTTCACGTAGGGCGGCTCTCTCTGGTCTTGCTGCTAGGGATGGGCTTACGAGAGCTGGACCCGTCTTCGGTGTCGCACCAGTCCCCCTTGTCACTTCCGTGGTGCTACATGAGTCATTCTATGCCTACTCCACATGTGGCGTTGGCCTATACGTCACGTTGCGATGTGGCATCATTTCTGGTAGGCCAACCGTGAGAACATGAAGGGGTGTCGGACCCGATGGGAGATGTCGTTGCCGCTCGCAAGGCATACGAACAGGCTCAGGAAGATGCCCGCGAGCTCGTGAAACGCGCCCGCCTTGACCTTGGCCGGGCGATACGCGATGCCCGCCGCCAGGACATTTCTCAGGACGCGATCGTTAAGGAACTCGGGCTGACCCGTGAGCAGGTCCGGCGCTTCCAGCGGGAGTTCGAGACCAGCGCGCCCTCCGACTCCTGACCTTCTGGCCTCCGAGTAAGAGGTCATGACGCCTCCCTGCAGGCGCCCTTGGGCTGCTCGTCCGGATCGTCGATGTCGTCCCACACGGCTACGGGAAGCCATCCGCGGGTCTGTGCGTAGCGGCGGGTCCTGGCGCCGGGAGGCGGCTGCTGGGTGGACAGTTCCTCGAACAGGTCGCGTACGCGGACCGCGGTGCGGGCGCGCACCTGCTCCTGGGACATCGCCTTGCGGATGGATGTCCGGTCCATGCCAAGCCGCTCGGACAGCACCTTCGTAGGCCAGCCCGTCAAGATGAGGGCTTGCAACCGTCGACGCGTCCCCGCCGCATCGATCTTGGAATTGGCGGGCAGGGCGGCAACGTCGATGCTGACATCCAGCAGCTTGCGGGCGAAGTCCGCACGCGCCCGCGGCCTGTCCGAGTTGATCAGCGTCGACAGGCTCCACACATTGACGCCGGCCATCTGGGCGATGGAGCTGACGCTCACTCCCGCCTTGCGCAGGCGGGCGACATGCTGGCGGACAGGTTCGGCGTCGGCCCACGGCTGCCACTGGCCGCTCTCGATCAGCATCGCGCGACGCTTGTTGTAGCGGCGGGTTGCCGCGCTGCACCTCGGGCAGCGGCAGCCGCCTTGGGTGTACCCGCTGTAGGTGCCGCACATTGTTGTCATCAGGTGCTCACCGCCCTCTTCGCGGCTGCCTCAGCCAGCCGCCGCTGCTTCCAATACGTGAGGCACGCGTTGCAGGTGTCCTGCGCGCTCTGGAACTCCTCCACAGGCCGCACGTGCTTGCACCTGGCGCACCATCTACGGTCGGTCTGCTCGGGCTTCAGGTCGACGGCGCGCAGCAGTTCCTCGACCAGGGCGAGGTCGCCTTCGTGGCGCGGGTCCACGCACGGGTTGCAGTCGCACGGGTCTTGGCCGTGCACCTGGCAGGCGGGAAGGGCGACGCAGGCGTGCCGTTCCAGGGCGATCCGGATCGCTACCCGCCCTGCAGTGCCGGCCTCGTCAGGTGTGATCTCGAGGATCGAGCCGATCGACTTCAGGCGAGTGTCGATCGGTGTCTTGGTGGTGCCGCGGTTCCTGACCATGTCGCGGTCGTTGGCGACACGCTCGTGCTGAAGCAGCCACTCGGCGTCGTGGCCGCCCATCGAGGAGGCATAGTTGGAGGCCATCACGCCACCCCCGTCGCGGCCCGCTCACGGGCGGTCCTCTTCAACCAGTTGCGGCGCTTGGCCGCCCGCTCGTCCTCGCCAAGCCCACCCCACACGCCCGCGGCCTGCTTGGTGTCGAACGCATACTCCAGACAGCGCATGCGGACCGGGCAGTGAGAGCAGAACTGCTGATTGACGATGTCCTCGCGGATGATCCGGTCCGGCAGGCGCTCCCCGTCGGGTCCGAACATCAGCCGCAGCGGCTGCCCCTTGCACGCGGCACGCTCGTGCCACTTCCAGTCAGGCACCGTTCACCTCCGTTCCGATTTCGTTCGCCAGCATCCGGTCGTGTTCGACGAGTTCCGCCGCCATCCGCCACGCGGCGAGTTCCAGCGCTACGGCCACCCGCTCGGAAGGTGTAGACGCCTTCGCCGCGAACCTCTTCAGGTGCGGGATGTGCTGGCGGATACGGTCAAGGTCGGTGGAGAGGTCAAGAGGCATCGGGCGCCTCCGCAGGAGAAGGCCCTACGTGACGCCGTACGCGTAGAGCGTCTTCGGCAGTGGTCTCCTGTACGGCTGGCGCCGACGCGAGACGAGCGAACGCAACCTCTCGATCGGCCCGCTCCCACCTGCGCATCAGGGTGCGCCGCTGCTTCGGGGAGAGCTGCACGTACCGGTCGTAGACGCCGACCACGCGCGCCTCAGGCGCCGTCCAGGTCGGGAAGCGGTCCTCATCCGAGACGACCAGCTCGCCGACCGGCACAACCGAGTACAGGTCGCCCTTTGGATACTTGGAGGCGTAGAACCTGGCATACTCCCGGTCCGTGGTGACATAGACCCGGTCCTGGTACTGCGTCAGCGGGTCGAACGCGTGCGACATCCCAGCCTTGTGGGCGTCGCAGATCTTGCAGCCGTCGACGAAGTTCGGGCTGCCGGGCAGGATCAGGTCGCCCGGTTCGAGTCCGGGGATGCCTCCGTGGAAGTAGATCGCCTTCATGCCGACACCTGCTCTCGCAGGGCGCGGTCATACCGTCGCGTGGTCTCCTCGCACACGCCCAGGCGTGCCGCTGCCTGCTCGCGTGTCTCGCCCCACGCGCGCAGCTCCAGGTAGTCCTCGATGCGGGCTGCCTTGGCAGCTTGACGGCCAGCCACGGCGGCAGTTATCGGGTCCTGCGGGCGAGGTGGAGGCCCGGCGTCGGGTTGCCCGGCGCGGTTCCAGCGCTGATAGCAGGCGACGCACCAGCCATGCGCCTTGTGCGGCCCGAATCGGTCACAGCATGAGCACCTGACGGTCCGGGAACTGGTCATAGGTGCTGCCCTCCTCTCTCGGGCTGGTCGCGTAGGGCGAACAGGGCGTGCGTCTCGATAGGCGTCATGTCATGCACCACCCGTTGTCGCAGGAGCCGTCTGTTTCGTCGCCGAAGAACGGCAGAAGGTCGGCGCCCTCGGGAACCACTTGCCGCAGCGGCGCACCAAAGCGGGTGAGGTAGACGTGGTCCTTGCCCAGCTCGTCGCGCCGCTCGTTGAGCAAGTCCTCCAAGTTGCACGCCTTCTCGAACAGTTCGGCTTCGTCGCGCCGCATGTCCTGCCACACGAGCGGCCGGTGAAAGGGGCAAAACCAGCAGCTCGATTTCCGCGGGGGGGGTAGGGGGCTGTCGCGGATGATGCGCAGGCAGTCCGACCGGCGCAGCTTCAGGTCAAGCAGCGGGTACACGAGCCGCTCGTGGGGTTCGACCTTGCGCGCGTTGGCGCGGTGGATCTCATCGAGGCTGATCCCGACACCGACCGTGGCGGGGTTGTCGGCGCTGGCGCCGTGCTGCTTCAACCACTTGCCGATGACCCGGATCTTGAAATCGGCCGTACAGCTACGCGTGCCCGGAGCTCCCGTGTCGGGCATGCGGACCGGGATCGGCAATGACCGCGACCCTTCACGGGTCAGCCTGCCGTACAGCGTCTCGGTCGTGCCGTCGCGCCGGACCTTGTGCAGCATCCGTAGGTCAATGCCGTGCTTCTCGGCGAACGGCAGGGCCACCTCGTGGAAGTACTGGATGGTGGCAGGGTGCTCGGAGTCGTCGCCCACGTTGGAGAACAGCCAGGTGTCGAAGTCCTGGCCGAGCTTCCCTTGCGCCTGGAGGACAAGGGCGGCCACGGACTGGACGCCACCGCCGAAACTGAAGGTTCGCAAACTCATAGCTGCGGTCCGCTTTCCTGAGATGTCGGCGGGTGGATCTCGAACAGGGCGTCCGTCACCGGCTCCACGGCGGGCGTGGGCGGTCGGTGCTCGCACACCAGGGCGTGCTGGGAGGGATGCTCGCCGCGGACGAGGGACTGTTCGCAGCACTTGGGGAGGCTCATGCGACCGCCTCGAACAGCGACGGCTGGAAGGCGCCCAGCGGCTTCCCGGCGGCCGGGTAGAGGCGGGCCAGGTACGCGCGGACGTCGGGCTTCCAATCGAGGCCGAGAGCCGAACCGAGGACCGCGGCGGCGACCGGAGGAGACACCACGTCCGCGGCCTGGAGGAACCGCTTGGAGCGCGACCCCTGCCACGGGTAGTCGATCGGGAACCCAGTCAGCAAACCCGCCTGCGCTTCGGTGAGTTGGGCGCCGTCCGAGACGCGCTTCCACGAGCGGGCCTTCTCCGTCAGACACCAGGACACCCGGTCCGCGGAGAACTCATTGCCGCCGGAGGTTCGCCGGTTGCCGCGAGTGTTCACGCGCTCGCCGGCAGGCCATCCGAGCGTCTGCGCCATGGTGGGTGGGGCGGCAAACGGCTCCACGGTGGGCACCAGTTCGTCCATGGGCGGCGCGAACCTTCCGGTGGTCCACAGCGACCGCATGGGCAGCCCGGACAGGTCGGGGGCGGAGTCGCGCGTGGCCACCAGGAACGTGCGGGTGCGGCAGCTCGCCACGCCCAAGTCATCGGCGGCCACGGTGGTCACGCCGAGATAGGTCCAGTCCGCGGCCATGGCCAGTTCGGCGCCGATCTCCTGCCAGATCGGCGCCACCCCGGGCACCTGCTCAGCGACCACCCACCGCACGTCCGGCAGCAGGAACGCGAACCGCAGCGTCTCAACCACCAGCGCCGACCGCGGGTCGTGCAGCTCGGCGAGCGCGTCGAAGTAGGCGCGCTCGCGGGTCATGCCTGCGAAGTAGTCGCCCAACAAGGTCAGCGCCGAACTGATGGCAGGGAAGTCCTTCATGCCGTTGCCGAGCCCGGAACGGCTGAAAGGAGGGCACGGCGGCGTGATCAGGGCCCCGGTCGTGGCGGGGAAATCGTCGGGGTGAAGGTCGGTCACGCTGGCTCGGGTACGGCGGAACCCCGCGGCGGTCGCCGTGGCACACGCATCCGCATCGATGTCGTAGCCGTCGATGCGCTGCTGAAGGCCGAGGATGCGGGCTCCCTGATCCATGCCGCCAGGGCCGGCAAACAGGTTGATGATCACCGGTCGTCCTCCTCGGGGAACACGTCGTGGAGGTCATCAGCCGTGGCCCGCCAGCGGTGGCCATCCGCCCGCAGGAGGGCATCCAGGACGGCGTCAGGGTTCTCGTCGTCGGCGGTCTGGCTGTAGCGGTCGTGGAGGTCGGCGTCCTCACGCCAAGCGGCACGCCGGCGCCGCACCGTCTCGGTCCAGCTCTTGACCGCGACGAACCCCAGCAGGGAGAGCACGAGCAGGGCGATGCCCATGAAGAGGCCCCAAGCGGTCACGAGTCCACCTCCGACGTCCCGGTGATGATCTGCTCCTGCCAGCGGCGAAGCGCCGTCTTCTCCTCGGTGACGGCCAGGAGATCGGCCTTGAGTTGGGCGTTCTCCCGCTCGGCCTCGAGCCGCGCCTGCTCATTGGTGTGAGCGGCGTCGAGAGCGGCGGCCAGTTGGCCCGTCAGCGCCGCGATCTGTGCCTGCTGGTGGCGGTCACGACTCCAGAGCAGCCAGGCACAGACCGCTCCGGCGACGGCGGCCAGGAGGAAGGCGTAGACGCCGGCCATCACTCGCCCACCGCCTCTCCGGCAGCAGTGGCGGGCAGCATGTCGGCGTCCGACATGTAATCGATCAGCACGGACATTCCAGCGCGGTCGCCGGAGGACACGGCGGTACGGATGGCCTGCTCAATCACCAGGCCAACCGCGCTCAGGGCGGAGCCCATGTGCTTCGCGGACTCGGCTACGGAGTCCCGCTCGGCCTTGAGGCGGTCCACCTCGCGCCGCCAGTCGCCGTCAGCCACCTCGTTCATGCGGCCTATAGCGGCGATACGCCGCTTGAGGTGATCCACCTCGGCGAGGAGCTCCATGCGGGCCGTCTCCAATGCCCACACGTCCGGGTTGTACGGCGCATCCGCTGAGCAGGAGTCCACGTTGAGGTCGCGGATCTCGGTGAGGCGGGCCTCGGACATCGGCTCAGCCATCCGATCCACCGCCGCTCTGCTCTGCCTGAGCGGCCAGCTGGGCGGCGACCTTGCGAACAGCCTCAGGGTCGATGCCGTAGCCGACAGCCCACTCCCACAGCCATTCGCCGATGCTGCCGCCGTCCTCCCACGCCAGCCACAGATCGCGGGCGACCGCGTCGGCCGCCTCCCGGCCTGCCCGGCCCTGGATTTCGCGCAGCAGGTGCGCGATCCCGTAGTAGGCGACCACGTGGCTGACCGATGTCCTGTATCGGTCGCGGTCGTCGGTCTTGATGTGGCCGTCGATGAGCATCGACTGGTGCATGAGCGCGAACGCCGTGTGGTGCTTGGCCATGACGGCGGCGGTGACGTCCTCTTCCCGCTTCGGGTAGGGCGCGATCTCTTCGAGCTTCATCGGGCACCGTCCGTCTCTGCCTGAGCGGCCTCAGCGGCGTCAGCAATGGCGACCAGAGCAGCAGCGAACCGGCGAGCCTCAGTGAACGAGATGTGCCCCGGAGCGCCACGGAACAGGACACTGTCCGCATCCTTGACGGGGCATGGCCACTTCGCGGTGCTGGAGTAGGCGACGACCTGCCAGCCGTCGGCGTCGTCGTCGAACGCGCCGCCCTCGAAGTCCAGCCCGAGGAACGACACGTCCGGGCGGGCCAGCACGATAGGGGTCTGCTCGCCCTCTACGACGACCGCTGTGAAGTGGCGCGGGGCGTCCTCTTCGCCGTCCAAGTTGGGGGCGACCTCGATATGGACGACGTTGCCTTCGCTGTGGGTTCTCACCCACGCGTCCAGGTACTTGCTGAACGCATTGGGCAGGATCAGCGTGTCGACGACCTTCTCGGGGGTGATGTCGCTCATTCGTCGTCTCCGTCCGCGCGGAGGATCGACGACAAGGTGGCTCGCGCCTCGTCGTCGAGGCCGACCATCACCTCTCGGCCGTCCTTGTCGAACAGCCGCAGCAGGGTCGCTCCCGTGTTGACCTCGACCTCCACCAGGAAGGTGTCGGCCGCGACCCTGACCGGCTCCTCCCGGACCGCGGTGTCTGCGAGGACGGCCGACGTCACCATCTCCGCGCTGGACGCCGGCCGGATCAGAACCTCGCGCTGGTTGTAGTAGTCGCCGGCGGTCTGCGTCAGGAACACCTCGGCCGCCTCTTCGGCGCCCATGGGGTGGCTGGGCTGGTTCTGGCCGACATACGGGGCCGGCTCGCCGTCCACGAGAACCCGCCACTTGCCGTGCCCGGTGGAGCGCGGCATCAGGATCAGGCCCTCATCGAGGAGGCAGTCCTCCAGCGCGGAGGCGGCATCCACCTCGTGGCCGGAGCCATCGTCTTCTTCCTGCTGCCACGCCTTGATGGCGCGGGCTACAGCCTCACGGCGGAGCTGGTACGGGTTCTTCTCCCGGACATCGGGAGTCTCGGCGCTCATCGCGCGGTCTCCTTCGGGTAGGGGTGGAATCGGGGGTTGGGGCCGAACGGGATCAGCTCGTCGGCCACCGGGATCACGGCGGGGTGGGAAACACGCCGGCGGGTGAAATCCAGGACGGGCTGAGCGGCGGCGACCAGGTGGGCCAGCCCGGACCAGCCGGTGAACGACCCGTGACGGCAGTGGCGTCCGGAGTGGCGGGCCAGTAACCCGCTCATGAGGTGCCTCCGGTCCGCTCCTCGTTGATCGCGCCGTTCCAGTCGCCGAACGCCTGCGCAGGCCCCTTGGCGGGTTCGGCGACCGGGGACTGCTTCTTCGGGTCGCAGCGTTCGCCGTGCTCGACTACCTCCCGGCCCGCGTGAACCCACCCGCCGTCAGCGGTCTTGACGATCGGCATGCTGCACGAGCGGCACAGCACCGACAGCGGAGGCAGCGGCGCAACCGTTGGCAGGTCGGCGTTGTCGCTGGTGTGCTGCTGAAGCTGCCGGATCTCGGCGATGAACTTCTTCGCGTCGCCGATCTTCGACTGGAGGAGGTTGATCTGCTCCTGCCAGTCGGCGATGTCGGCGTTCGCCTTCTGGATCTGCGGGTCGAACGTGTTGTTGAGGAGGTCCACGACCGACTTCCGGTAGGAGAGGGGCCGGTCCAGGACGTTGGGGGTGGTGGTCAAGGTGTTCTCCAAGGGTCAGATGAGGTGGGCGGGCCGATGGGTGCCCCCGATAGGTCACCCACCGACACGTCAGGCGGGATGGTCTAGATCGGTCGGCGAGCCGTGCTCGAACTCGGCTCGGCGCCGGGCGTAGTCGTCGAGTTGGGTCTGCTGGCACCCGCGACAAATGCCGCAGGGCAGGTCGTCGGGCTCGCGTGTGGTGCAGCCGACCGCGCCGGCCGGGCAGTCGTGGCCGGCCGGCTTCCGCTCGAAGCACCACGGGCAGAAGCGCATGTCCTGGACGCCGTTCATGACGCCACCAGCGCAAGGTCAGGCTGCGCCAGGTCGCGGCCAGGCGGTACGGGCTGGATCTTGTCCACCCACGGCTCGCATCGGTGGTCGGCCTTCCACTGGTCGGCGTCGTTCTCGGTGAACGGCCCTTCCTCGTCGTCGCCCCACTCCTCCGACATTCGGCAGTCGCAGGTCTGGCAGACCGCATCCCACGACAGCTCAGCCTGAGTCGGCTCGGCCACGCCGCGGCAGACCGGGCAGTACACGCGCTTGACGTGCTGGCCGCCAAGCGTCAGCCCTTCCCAGACGACCCATCCGGCACTCCGCGCGCCATCGGACTGGGAGCCCTTCGCGCCAACCGGCCAGGCGTAGGCGGCTCGGCAGTGCTGGCAGGAGATGTCGGCCATCACGCCACCTCTTCCAGGTAGAAGGGCGTCGAGCCGCACCCGCACAGGAACGGGCCAGGCCGCGGCGGAGCCCATCCCGGGCAGTCGACGTGACCGAACCGCTCCATCGCCTCGATGAAGGCGCCGTCCTGGTTGATCAGCTCCCACGAGGTGCAGGCGATCACCGGCAGCAGCACTCCCCCGGCGTGCGAGGCAGCGGGAGCGGCCCGGTAGCCGCCTTCGTCGTCCAGCAGCACCCAGCCGAGCCGGTAGTGCAGGACCGGCAGCTCGGACGGGCGGGCGACACCGTGGCGCAGTTTCAGCCCGAGCCGTTCGGCGTCAGCCACCTGGGCGTTGTCGATGTGCGCGTGGCAGGCGTGGCATCCACGGAGCAGGTTCGCCGCGGTGCCGGCGGTCGTGTTCTTCGGCCCGACCCCGCCCGACCCCTTGCCGCGGCGGTGCGCCGTCTCGGTCGCCGGCGCACTGCCGAAGCAGACCAGCCCGATCTCACACAGGCCCTTGCTGCGGTTCTTGGCGTAGACGATCGCATTCTTGGGCGCGGTCTCCGGGCGGCTCTTCGCCTTCCACGGCTTCAGGACCTGCTTGAACCCGTTGCTGCGGTTCATCGGCTTCTTCGCCGTCAGCGGCGACTTGCGCGGCGGCATCGGCGAGCGCTTCATCAGCCTCGCCCCGCAACCTGGTAGGCGGTACGAACAGAGTTCGCGAGCGCCATCACGACCATCGCCTGGTCGCGTACCACCCGGAGCAGGTCCTGCGCCGCCTCGCGCTTGGCCACGGCCAGGTCGTAGGCGCGGCGCTGCACGGCCACCTGGCCGTCCACCCAGGCGTCCCGCTCCGCCGTCGTGTAACCGCCGCGGGTCACCTTCGGGCACTGGCCGGAGAACAACGCGGCGCGACGAGCCGCCTCATACGTGTGCTTGGCGTCCACCTCAACGTCCCGGACCCTGGCCAGCGTCAACTGAGCGCTGGCCAGATCGTTGACGAGCTGCCGCAGCCGGTCCTCGATGCCGGTCGGTGTGGTCAGGTCACTCACCTGGGTCACCCGCCTCAAGGGCAGGGCGGAGCAGGTCGCCCAGGACGGGCTCCAGATCGCCGGACCTCCACGCCTTCCACGCCAGCTCCTGGGCGCCCGGCCCGGCGGTGAACGCGAACTTGCCAGTCGGCTCTCCACGGGTCACGTCCGCAACCTTGATGCGGGTGCCCGCGGCGTCCTTCAGGTAGCCGTTGCCGTCGATCCGCTTCAGCAGCTTCTTCAGGTAGTCGGGGCGGATCCGTTTGACGAGCAGGTGCGGGAGCTGGTCACGGACGAACGCCAGCAGGTTCTCGTCCTTCAGCGCGTCGTCCGACAGTTCCTCGACGAACTCTTCGGGCGCGTCGTTGGCGACGATCGCCGCAACGGTCTTCATATTGACCTGCGTGTGCGGGGGCCCGTCGTAGATGGCGATCGACCCGAGTTCGGTGCCGTCGGGGAGCTTGACCGCCAAGCCCTTGATCTCGTCCTTGCGGAGCTCGGCGAACTCCTTCTCGGCGTCCTTGCGGAGCTGCTCGTATCCGGCGGTGACGATGTCCACCAGCACCTTGGCGGCGCCCACCTTCAGGGCGTGCGACTTGGCGTTCACGCCGCCTCCTGCCCGCTGAGCTCGGCCTGCCGCTGCTTGATGGCCTCCATCAGCCGGTTGCCAGTGTCGGAGTCGAGAGAGCGAGCCTTGAACTTGTCGAGCACCTCCTGACGCAGACCGCCGATCTGGTCGGCGGTTGCAGCAGCCACGCGCTTCCCGAAGGCATCCACCCAGCCGTCATCGACGCTCACCTGCGGCGTGGGCTGCGCGGGCTCTGCCAACGAAGCGTCCAGGTCGCGGTCAATCTCGTCGTTGCCGAGCGAAACCTGCTTCTCGACGCCCTCCTGCACGTCGTGTCCGGCGGCCTCACCCTCAGGCATCACGAGCGTGCCTATGACCAGCGGCTTGGTCTGCCCCTTGTTGTAGAGCGACAGGCCGAACTGGTCGCCGAGCGGGATCGCGGCCCGCTTCTTTGCTAACGACAGGGCCGACTTCATCGCCAGGTCGTGAGCATCGCCGCGGGTCTGGTTCTGCGCGGTGGCAGTCGAACCGTCCTCGAAGTGGCAGACCTCGACGCCGTTCTCGTCCTTGACGATCAACCGGTAGGTGGCCTTGTAGCAGACGTCCCACCGACCGGTCTGCTTGCCCGTCTGGTCATTGACGCGGGGCGTCTCGAAGACGCACTCCAGGCTGAGGATCTCGGTATCGAAGTTGCCGAACCCGAAGATGCGGATCAGGTGCGCGAGGACGTCCTGTTGGGACACATGTGAGTGGCCCTTGCCGTCCTTCAAGACGCGGTTGGTGTTGATCGGCTGCAAGAGCTGGTCAACCTGCGCACGAGTGAAGCCCATCAGTCGTCGTCTCCCTCGTCGTTGGGGGTGTCGTCGTAGTCGCCCTGCGAGTCGCGGAACTCCCGCTCAGCTCCGTTGCCGATCTCGGGGCCCTGCCCTACCGGGAGGCGCGAATGGTCGGCCAGGACGTCGCCCTTGTGGGCGGCCAGCTCCGGCTCGGCCTTGATCCGGTGGGCATGGGCATCGACCGCTTCGCTCCACAGCTCCCAGTGGTCGAGCGCCTTGCGGGACCGCACCGCCTGCGTGATCGCGAGCTCGCGGACCACCTGCTCCGGCAGTCTGAGCCGGGCCGCGGCTTCTCCCACGGACAGCCAGTGGGCAGACACGGACGTCACGAGGCGGCTCCCACGCCAGCCGCGGCATCGGCGGCCCGGACCAGGAAGTCGAACACCTCGGCATCCGTGGCGACGTCGTTGGAATCGCCGAGCAACATCACCAGGCGGTGCAGCGGCAGATCCTCCGGCCGGCACAGCGGCGCCTCGACCTCGGCCAGGATCCGCGCCGCATCCACCAGCAAGCGGAGGCACGGATCGAGGGCTTCGTAGTCGAGGATCCTGATCGACAGCCACACCCGCGGCTGCTCTCCCGCCGCGATGGCGAGTGCGCCCAGTTGGTCGACCTCGCCGTCTGGCGTCTCGAAGCGCCCTGTGACCCGACCGCGGCGCTCGAGCACGCCGACCGTGGCGTTCAGGATCGTCTCGGGCGTCATCATGCCGACACCTGCCCGTCTTGCTCGGCGATCCGGGCCAGCCTCAACCTGCCGGGGGCGGCCTTCACGGGCTCGGTGGCGTCGTAGGTGCGCCACCACATGAGCGACTGCACCTCGCGCTTACCTGCTGCCAGCGCCTCCTCGGCGGTGGCTGGGATGAGCTTGGTGATCAGCAGTTCGCGGCCGTCGTCGAGGAGCAAGTCCCCCACCATCAGGTCCGCGGCCACCTCGGGCGTCAGCTTGATCACCGGGCACCGCCCCACGCCTGCCACGGGCCGCCGCCGACACGCCACACGATGTGCGCGTCCGCCGGCAGGCCCTGACTCTCCTGGTAGGCGAGGGTGCGGGAGCACTCCAGGTGGGCCTCGGCGATCCCGTCGCAGCGCTCCACTCCCAGTGCCTGGTCGCCCTCGGAGTCCAGGCAGGTGTACGTGACCCGGAACTCGGCGACGCCGGCGAGCCGGTCGACCGTCGTACTCTTGTTCATGACTCTCGCTCTCTTCTCGTAGCTCTTGAGCGGGTGGTCTGGGCCCTCGTCCGGTTGCCTCCGGGCGGGGGCCGTCTTGCGGTCAGGGGGTGGATGCCATCTCGGCGGCCTCGGCCAGCGCGTCATCGATGTCGAGCAGCAGGCACCGAACGGCGAACCCGACCGCCACCGCCTCGTCGAACTGCTGCGTCGGCGTCATGACTCGCCTCCGAACAGGGCGTAGTCGGGCTCGGGCGCGTACTCGGCGGCGTAGTAGACGTCCCAGACCTCCTCGAACAGAGGCAGGTCCTTGCGCGTCCAGGCGTACGTCTCGCGGACGGAGCCAGAGGCGGTGTCCTCCGCTCGCTTCTCCGGCAGAGTCCGTCCTTCGGCCTGCGCCACCTTCACCACGCGGCGGCCGAACCAGGACTGCGCCGACTTGATCCGCGCCTGGTTGAGCCCCTTGGACTTGAGGAAGTCCGGCACGTACAGAGGGAGGTTGGCGTGATCGATCTCCGGCTCTTCGCCCAGCCCGATCGCGGCCTGGATCCGCATCTTCAGCCGGATCCACTCGCTGTCGAGGTAGCCCTCGGCGGCGGCGAGCATCTCGATCCGAGCTTTAGCAAGGTGCACCCGGTCCATGGCGTCGGCCCGCTGCTCGTGCGTGGCGATTTCCTCGATGTTGAGGAGGTAGGCGCGCACGTCCTTCGCGACGTCGGAGCCGGTCAGGATCTGGCCGATGTTGAGGATCGCCTTGCGGTTGAACACCGCGACCCGGCGGGCCTGAGGGGACAGTTTGAGAGTGTCACCGATGACACCCTCAAATTCGGCCCGAGCGAGCACCTTGTAGCCGTTGTTCTCCAGCTCGCGCCGGTTCCGCTTCACGATCTGGTCCACCGCTTCGGGCGAAACCTCGTAGTAGCCGGCGACCATGTCGGTCGTAGCGTGGACACCGTCCGGCAGGAGGCTGAGCGCCTTGACCTTGTCGAGGACATCGACGCGGTCTGCGTGCTGTGCTCGCAGGGACGGGCTCTCGATGAGGGCGAGCTCGTTCACGCTGCCGCCTCCCCCGCCTTGCGTGCCTTGGCCTCGCGTGTCTTGCGGCTCTTCATAGCCAGGGCCTGCATGTACGCCTTCCGGGCGGACGTGGCGCGGCGCTTGCGCTCTTCCACGGGCAGCGTGCCGTCGGGGTCGACCTGCTTCTCGAAACGGGCGAGGAACGCGTCGCGGCCCGGCTTGGTCCTAGCAGACGGGTCCGCGGTGTTGGCCCACGAGGTGTGGGCGCCCATGCGTCCGCGGAGGGTGCGCTCTGCGGGTGTCATGACGTCCGCTCCGCTCCGCAGCCTCGGCAGTAGCTGGGGTGGTAGTCCGGGTCGTTCCGTGTTCCGCACGTCTTGTTGCCGACCTTGTTGCCGCAGGTCCACCACTGCGATTTCGGCTTCTTAGGCGCTTGGGGACTCATGCGGACTCCAGCTCTTGATCAGCCGCCTCAGGGGCAGCCATGAGCACGACCTTCTTGACCCGAAGCACGCGGGCGATAGCGCCGATCACCTTGTCGCTGGCGCCTCTGGCGTTGGTTTCGATGTTGCGGATGTGGTTGGGGTGGATGACCAGGTCTTCCTCCTCCTTGAGGAGGCGGCACAGGTCTTGCACGGAGAGTTCGCTGCGCCTTCGGATGGCCCTCATCGCCGGGCCGTTGTGCTCTCGGGGACGTTGCTGTGGTGCCATGCCGAAAAGATTAGGCGTGATCAGGCGTGAAATCAAGCCTGATTTCTGAGGCGTACGGGATTTCAGGCACGATCAGGCGTAACCGCATGCCAGAGTCATGTAACCCCGGCCCAACTCACGCCTAGTCACGCCTGGATACGCCTAGCTTCGTCGGGCAAGATGAAGCACATGCACAGCCAAGAGGACTGGCAGCGCGTCGCAAAGGCGGTCGTAGAGCGCCGCAACGACCGTGGCTGGACACAAGTAGACATCGCAGTCACGGGCCCACTCTCTGTCGACCGCGTCCAGGCGATCGAAGGCGCACGGAGCACTCGCTACAGCCCGCGCACTATCGCCAACCTCGAGCGCGCACTGGAATGGCAGAAGGGCAGCGTTCAGGCGATCCTGGACGGCAAGGAGCCCACGCCGGCCGAATCCGCGGGAACGCAGCCGTCCGCCCCCGAGGTCGACGCACCAACCGCTATCGAGCTTGGCCCCGACGCTGCTGCCGCGACACTTAAGGCCCTTCAGCAGATCACCGAAACGCTGAAGCGTGAGCGCGAGGAGCGTGAGATCCGCGACAGGGAAGAGCGGGAGGCGCGGGAGGCTCTGAGGCGGCAACTCTCTGAAGTGAGCGCGAAGCTTGATCGGCTAGAGAGCGCCGTGGACGGAAAAGAAGAGCGCGATTCTGCCTGAAGGGCTTGGAAATTCGCAATTTGCGTAACAGGATGATTACAGGGTGTAGACCGAAACGTGTCGGTCGGCGTCTACTGAATACCCCTGTTAGTCCCGAGGCGAGGGATAACAGCTGTTACCTCCCGGAGGTTGACGTGCACCACAGCATCCCTGGCCCAGCGGACGACCCCATCGAGCACCTCAGGCGACGGGCTTCCGCAATCTGGACGAGGCATGCCGCCCCCCCAGAAGTCCGTGAAGCACTAGCAGTCGCCCGAGCCGAACACGACCTCGGCCGAGGGACCGTTCCTGCCGAACTGTCCGACGCAATGCGCGCCCGGCCCGGCGACCCGATCCCCGTCCGGCTTGCCGTTCACGGCAAGGTCGTCACAGTAGCGATCCACCCCACAGGCGCGATCGATCCCACCCGGGAAGCCGCGGTCTGGTCATACATCCGCGACCGGGTCAGACTCCAGGAGGTAGCGTGATCCACTACTTATTGCGCCGCGAACCCCTCGCCTACCGCGAGGTAGGCGCTCTCGCCTACGACCAGACCGGCGAGTTCCCCGTCATCGTCGTCAACGCCGACCAGCAGCACGACGCGGCCATAGCCTCGATTCGGTCCATCCGCGAGGCCCGCGAGGCCCGTCAGAGCTGATCCCCAAGCGCCGACCGTTTGCCTGCCTCCCGAGCTCGCTCGTCAGCCGTGGAGGCGGCATACCGGTCGACCATCTGCCGTGAACGCCACCCGGCCAACCGCATCAGCTCCTCCTCGCTGATGTTCTGCTTGGCGTAGTGCGCCCATGAGTGCCTGAGCATGTGCGGGTACAGCCGATCGATACCCACAGCGCTGCTGCGCCGGCGCAGCATCAGCTTGACGCCGTCCACGCCGAGCACTCCCTTGTTCTTCTCGCTCAGCCACAGCTCCGGCCGGTCCGCCCACCGCTGCCCTGCTCGCACGCGAAGGTATCGGTCGAGTGCAACAGCGGCCTTGCGCCCGATGGTGACGGTGCGCCCGCGACGCCCCTTGCCCATGACGTAGATCTCGCGCATGTCCAGGTCGACATCCTCGACCTTCAGCCCGGCCATCTCTCCGCGGCGGATTCCGGTGTCCATGAACACGTAGAAGATGGCCTTGTCTCGGCGCTGGATGAACTCCTTGCCCTCGCAGTCCTTGAGGAGGGCACCCAGCTGCTCTCTGCGCAGCACGGGCACCGGCTGCTCGGGGACGACAGGTGGCTTCATTCCGGCCATCGGGCTGGGCAGTTCCTCCTCGGCCGACCACCACTTCCAGAATTGCTGGATGCTCCGGTACTGGTTGTTCGCATAGCCGGCGGCTCGCGCGTCAAGGATGGATGCGATCCACTCCTGGATGTCCTGCTTCGTTACGGCTTCCCAGTCGTCGGGCGCATCGTCCCGGGCGACGAGCCACGCGGCGAGGCGCTCGGCGGCGTCGGTGTAGATACGGACCGTGTTGTCTGACTTGTTCTCAGCACGCAGGTGGCGCCTGAACGAGGCGATGGCAGGCGCGAAGGCGCGGGCCGACTCCGGCAGATCCATGTGGGGAGGATAGACCCGCACCGTCATAGGCGAGGGGTTACTGAGCGCTATAGTTCCGTGACCACAAAAAGGCCCCCACCTGTTTTCCCAGGTAGGGGCTAGTTTTGTGGACGGTACTGGGTTCGAACCAGTGACCCCTCGCTTGTAAGGCGAGTGCTCTACCGCTGAGCTAACCGTCCCGAGCGGCACTACACCTTACGACACCAACGGCTCCGGGCGCACATCCAAAACCCAGCCGGGGCCGAGTTCCGGACGGCCGGCCGCGCGCCAGCCGAGGAGGGCGGCTCCGAGCATGCCGGCGTCCACGCCGAGCGCCGCGGGCACCAGCGGCGGTGCGTCACGGAAGGCCAGGCGCTTGACCAGGCGCGTGCGCACCGGGTCGAAGAGCGCGGGACCCGCCTCCGCGAGACCGCCGCCGAGGACGATCTGCGAGGGGTCCAGCAGCAGCGTGTAGGTGGCCAGCGCGAGCGACAGCGCCTCGACCGCCTCGTCCCAGACCTCGATGGCGATGGGATCATCGGAGGAGACCACCTGCTCGGCCTTGACCGGCTCCTCGAGCCCCGCCCGCAGGCTGTAGCGGCGCCCGACCGAGGCCGCCGAGGCGTAGGTCTCCAGGCAGCCGAACTGCCCGCAGGCGCACTGCTCGCCGTCGGGGAAGACCGGGATGTGCCCGATCTCGCCACCCCACCCCGAGGCCCCGCCGTACGGCTCGCCGCGCAGGATCATGGCACCGGCGATACCCGTGCCGATGGGCAGGAACAGGAAGTCGGAGACGCCTCGCCCGGCGCCCAGGACGCTCTCGGCGAGCCCGCCGGTCTGGACGTCGTGGCCCAGCATGACGGGGATGTCCAGCATGGTGAAGTCCGCGGCGGGCACGTCGCGCCAGCCCAGGTTCGCCGCGTAGACCGCGGTCGACGGTGAGACCAGGCCGGGTACGGCCAGCCCCACGCCCACGGGTACGCCGTCACCGGCGGCGGCCAGGTCGCTGATGAAGGTGCGGATCGTGGCCACGACCGCATCCGGGCCATCGGCTCGGGGGGTCGGGCGACGCTCGCTCAGCAGGACGGCGCCGGACTCGCTGACGAGGCCGCCCTTCATGGACGTGCCACCCACATCCAGCGCGACGACGAACGAACTCATTGCGGACACGAAAGGAGACGATAGCGCAGGTCAGCAAATGTCCGGAAAAATCTCGTCAAGCTCGTCCCAACACGCGATTCAGTGCGGCCTCCACCTCGGCGGACAACCCGGGTGGAGCGCCAACCTCGGCGGGCCCGAAGGCCCGCGCCAGCCGTACAGATCCGCATGAGCGGCATTCGACCTCGCCCAGCCGGCAGATCAGCGACTGGGAGCCGCAGGTGGCGCACGAGTCGAGGTCGAGGTCGTGCAGCCGTTGACAGTCCGGGCAGATGAGCACCTGGGTCTCCTGGCGCACCCCGCGCTTCCACGGGCTGGCGCCGCGGACCGGGTCCGTCTGCCGGGCCCCGCAGCGGTAGCAGGGCATTGTTCCCTCCGTTTACGAGATGTCGGCGAGTGCCTTGAGGTAGTCGGCGACGTTCCGGGCTTCACCGATCGGGTTGACCACCGACCAGCGGATCACGCCCTCGCCGTCGATGATGAAGGTCCCCCGTCGTGCGAGCCCCTTCGTCTCATCGAACACACCGTACGCCCGCGCGACCTGTCCGTGTGGCCAGAAATCGGAGAGCAGTGGGAAGGCGTAACCCTCCTGATCCGCCCAGGCACGGTGGGTGAAGATGGAGTCCACCGAGACTGTGAGGACCTCAGCGTCGGCGTCGAAGGCACGCAGCGCCGACAGCTCGCTCTGACACACACCGCTGAATGCCAGCGGGTAGAAGACCAGCACGACCTTCCTGCCACGGAAGTCGGAGAGCCGAACGGGAGTGCCGTGCTGGTCCTGCAGCTCGAAGTCCGGAGCGAGGTTCACGGACCTCAGGCTAACGCTTGCCCTTTGGTGCGACGAGTCTGGTCCCCGACCAATCGGGTGCGGCGGAGATGCTGCTCGTCTGCGAGAGACCCGCGGTAGCGGCATCCTCCCCGATGTCGCTCGGCTCCACGTGGCCGTCACGGCCGGCCTTCGGAGTCAGCAGCCAGATCTGGCCGCCCTCTGCGAGTGCTCGCATGGCATCACTCAGAACGTCGAAGAGGTCGCCGTCCCCGTCGCGCCACCACATCAGCACCACGTCGACGACATCGTCGGTGTCCTCATCGAGCAGTTCGTTGCCGGTCAGGCTCTCGATGGACTCGCGAAGCTCGTCGTCGCAGTCCTCGTCCCAACCGATCTCCTGCACCACCTGACCCGACTTGAGGCCGAGTCGTTCGGCCAGGCCGCGCTCGTCCTGCGCCTGACCCGCGGTCGCGCTCACTTGTATCCCTCCTGGTATGGGTGTATCGCTTCGGGACAGTCCACACGCTGTGACCCTCAGTCGTCAACGGTCGCCACGGGTACGGCCTTCGGCGAGCCGAACTCAACCGGACAAAAACGACAGGCGAACCTGACGTTGCGGGTTGTCGACGTTCAGGTCAACGAGGGCGACGGACTGCCAGGTGCCCAGCGCCATCCGCCCGTCCAGCACGGGGATCGTGGCGTACGGCGGAACCAACGCAGGCATCACGTGTGACCTGCCGTGCCCACGCGTGCCGTGGGCGTGACGCCACCGGTCGTCGGCGGGCAGCAGGTCGTCCATGGCGGCCAGCAGGTCGTCGTCGCTGCCCGCGCCGAGCTCGATCACCGCGATCCCGGCGGTGGCGTGCGGGACGAACACGTGCAGCAACCCGTCACCGCCCTGAGACCGCACGAACTCCGCGCACTGCCCCGTGATGTCGTGCACTGTCTCGTGGGTCCCGGTGGTCACGGTGATGATCTGCGATCTCACACGGAGATTCTACTGGTGCACCACGACACAATCCGGGCCGGGAAATACCAACCCCGTATGGCCGTCGTCGAACCGCACGATGTACGGCGGGCCGCCGTCCGTGCCCTGTACCTCGATGATCTCGCCGCCCCGGTCCCGTTCCCCAACGGTATTCCCGTGCATCAGGAGCCGGTCTCCTACCGTCGCGTTCATACCTCCAGATTGGTACGGCGAAGCGCATTCTAAAAGCCCTCCCCCGCAGGAGGGAGCCCATTTGCTGACCGAAAAGTTACGCTGCGCAGATGCGCCGTTCCGGCCGCCGCGGCCGGATGGCCCCTGGTCACGGTGGCGACCGTCCTGCTGGACACAGCTGGTGTCCGTGTGACCCGCGATAGGCAGGAGGGACCTGATGTACCGCCTGCAGGACCGGCGCGGCCACCGATGCCGAGCTGCCCAGCCCGACCGTCACCAAGGCAGCCGGCTCCAGCCGGAGCAACGTCCTCGGACCGCGCCCGGCGCGGGGGCCAGAGGCACGATTCTCATGGTCACGAACCCGGCGGCTAGACTGACGCGGCCCATCGCGCCCCGGCGGGTGTCACCCTCGCCGCTTCGGGGGATGCTTCAAGGCATGTAGGCGAAATTTCGTAGGTTTTCCCGTCTTGTTAAATTGTGCCGCCGATGTACTCTTGGCGTTTGATTCGTCCGACCATCGGTGGTCTAGGCCATCGGCACCATCCCTACCAGTGGGGACACCCCGGTTACCGGTGAGTAGAGATGCACTTTCTACGACCAGCGACCAGGATGGAAGGCGACCCACACCAAGACATCAGTCCACCTCGGAAGGCGAGACCCAGTGGCTTCCGGACGCCAGCGTTTCTCGATCATCAGCGACGGCCTACCCAGCCAGCTGCCTGATGTCGACCCCAGCGAGACCAACGAGTGGCTCGAGTCGCTCGACAACGTCGTCAAGACGGAGGGCCGCACCCGGGCCCGCTACCTGATGCTCCGCATGCTGGAACGCGCCCGCGAGCACCAGGTCGGCGTGCCGGGCCTGCGCAGCACCGACTACATCAACAGCATTCCCCCGGAGCGCGAACCGTGGTTCCCGGGTGACGAGCACGTCGAGCGCCGCATCCGCGCCTACATCCGCTGGAACGCGGCGATCATGGTCTCCCGGGCCAACGCCCGGACCAACGTGGGTGGCCACATCGCCACCTACGCCTCGGCCGCCTCGCTCTACGAGGTCGGCTTCAACCACTTCTTCCGCGGCAAGGACCACGGCGAGTCGGGCGACCAGGTCTTCTTCCAGGGCCACGCCGCGCCCGGCATCTACGCCCGCGCCTACCTCGAGGGCCGACTCAACGAGGCGCAGCTCGACGCCTTCCGGCAGGAGCTGTCGCACGGCTTCCATGGCCTGCCCTCCTACCCGCACCCGCGGCTCATGCCCGACTTCTGGGAGTTCCCGACCGTCTCCATGGGCCTGGGCCCGATCGGGGCGATCTACCAGGCGCGCTTCAACCGCTACCTGCTCAACCGCCAGATCAAGGACACCTCGCGCAGCCACGTATGGGCGTTCCTGGGCGACGGCGAGATGGACGAGCCGGAGTCGCTGGGCGCGATCGGCCTGGCCGCCCGCGAGGAACTCGACAACCTCACCTTCGTCATCAACTGCAACCTGCAGCGCCTTGACGGCCCGGTGCGCGGCAACGGCAAGATCATCCAGGAGCTGGAGACGTACTTCCGCGGCGCCGGCTGGAACGTGATCAAGGTCGTCTGGGGCCGCGACTGGGACCCGCTGCTGGCCGCCGACGTCGACGGCGTGCTGGTCAACCAGATGAACACCACGCCCGACGGCCAGTTCCAGACCTACTCCGTCGAGTCGGGCGAGTACATCCGCGAGCACTTCTTCGGCACCGACCCGCGCCTGCGCAAGATGGTCGAGCACCTGACCGACGACGACATCCGCAAGCTGTCGCGCGGCGGCCACGACTACCGCAAGGTGTACGCGGCCTTCAAGGCGGCCCGCGAGCACGTCGGCCAGCCCACGGTCATCCTGGCCCAGACCATCAAGGGCTGGACCCTGGGCAAGGACTTCGAGGCGCGCAACGCCACGCACCAGATGAAGAAGCTCACCAAGGCCGAGCTGAAGGAGTTCCGCGACCGGCTGTACCTGCCGATCCCGGACTCGGCTCTGGAGGCGGACCTGCCGCCGTACTTCCACCCGGGCGAGAACGACCCCGAGATCGAGTACATGAAGGAGCGGCGCGCGGCCCTGGGCGGCGTGCTGCCCAAGCGCGTCGTCCGCGCCAAGGCGGTCAAGCTGCCCGGCGACGAGGTCTACAGCCAGTTCGGCAAGGGCTCGGGCAAGCAGCAGGTGGCCACCACCATGGCGTTCGTGCGCCTGCTGAAGGACCTGATGCGCGACAAGGAGATCGGCCACCGCTTCGTGCCGATCATCCCGGACGAGGCGCGCACGTTCGGCCTGGACGCGATGTTCCCGACGGCGAAGATCTACTCGCCGCACGGCCAGACCTACGAGGCGGTCGACAGGGAGCTGCTGCTGTCCTACAAGGAGGCCGTCCAGGGCCAGATCCTGCACGAGGGCATCAGCGAGTCGGGCTCGATGGCCTCCACCATCGCCGCGGGCACCGCCTACGCCACGCACGGCGAGCACATGATCCCGATCTACATCTTCTACTCGATGTTCGGCTGGCAGCGCACCGGCGACCAGATGTGGCAGATGGGCGACCAGATGGGCCGCGGCTTCCTGCTGGGCGCCACGGCCGGCCGTACCACGCTGAACGGCGAGGGCCTGCAGCACGAGGACGGCCACACGCCGCTCATCGCCTCGACGAACCCGGCCGCCGTCTCCTACGACCCGTCCTGGGCCTTCGAGGTGGCCCACATCGTCAAGGACGGCCTGCGCAGGATGTACGGCGAGCAGCCCGAGGACGTCTTCTACTACCTCACGGTCTACAACGAGCCGTACCTGCAGCCGGCCGAACCGGCCAACGTGGACGTGCAGGGCCTGCTGAAGGGCCTGTACAAGTTCGCCGACTCACCCCGCCAGGACGGCCCCAAGGCCAACATCCTGGCCTCGGGCGTGGCGGGCCCGTGGGCCATGGAGGCGCAGCGGCTGCTGGCCGAGGAGTGGGGCGTCTCGGCCGACGTGTGGTCGGCGACGTCCTGGACCGAGCTGCGCCGCGACGCGCTGGCGGCCGAGGAGCACAACCTGCTCAACCCCGACGCCGAGCCGCGCGTGCCGTACGTCACCGAGACGCTCAAGGACGCGCGGGGCCCGTTCGTGGGCGTCAGCGACTACATGAAGGCCGTGCAGGACCAGATCTCGCAGTGGGTGCCGGGTGACTGGTCCTCGCTGGGCACCGACGGGTTCGGCCTGTCCGACACGCGCTCCGCGCTGCGCCGCCACTTCCACGTGGACGCCGCCTCCATCACGCTGGCCGTACTGACCGCGCTGGTCAAGCGGGGCGAGCTGGACGGCGAGGTGCTGCGCGAGGCGATCGCCCGTTACCACCTGAAGAACGGTGTCACCGAAGCCGGCGGCGCCGAGAGCAACGACACCCAGTCGATGGGCGTCTGACGCAGGACCCGCTTCACGCGCCGGCCGCCCGCCCGGGCGGCCGGCGCGCCGAGCAGGCGCCGCTAGCCGCGGACGATCGACCAGGACGCGTCGGCGGTGATCGCCGCGTACTTGGTGCCGCTCGGCAGCGACACGCGGCCGTGGTAGGCACCGGCCTTGCTATGAGCCTGATCGTCCAGGACGAGTCCGACGTGCCCTTGAGGGCGGCCAGGCGATCGCCGCGGGATTACCTGGCACGGCCCGGGGCAAAGATTTTCGCGGAACCGCGTCATGGGGTGCCGCCTCGCCCGTGTGGAAGGGTGAGGCGGCACGTCCAGGAGGGGTGCGTGCCGCCTCCCTGCTTCTCGCCGTATGGTTAGGCATACTTCCCCCTGAGAGCCGAGGGGAAAATTGTGCCTATGCGTCGCGTACTGACCGCCGTCACGCTGACCGTGGCGGTCGCCGCCTGCTCCAGCCAGCAATCGCCGCAGCAGCAGGCCACTTTGCCCAGCCCTACGGGCTCCGGGGGCATCGCCTGGGGTCCGTGCACCGACGTCACCCGGCCGGGCGGCCAGACGCCGGGTCAGCAGCAGAGCACGATGCAGTGCGGCAAGCTGGCGGTGCCGCTGGACTACACCAAGCCCGACGGGGACAAGATCGAGATGGCCGTCATCAAGATCCCCGCCACCGGCCCGGGCAAGCGGATCGGTTCGCTGGTGTTCAACTTCGGCGGGCCCGGCGCCTCGGGCGTCGACACGATGGCCCAGGCCGCCAAGGCGTTCACCCATCTCAACACCCAGTACGACCTGGTCAGCTTCGACCCGCGCGGGGTGCAGCGCAGCGCCGGGGTGCGCTGCGGCAGCAGCGCCGACATGGACCGCTGGGTGTCGATGGACACCCTGCCCAACAACGAAGAGATGCGGGCCAAGAGCCAGGCCTCCAACAAGGAGTTCGCGCAGCTGTGCGAGCGCGACTCGGGCAAGGTGCTGCCGTACGTCGGCACGGTCAACGCCGCGCGCGACATGGACCGCCTGCGCGCCGCCGTCGGCGACGAGAAGCTCAACTACTTCGGCATGTCGTACGGCACGCAGCTCGGCGCGGTGTACGCCACCCAGTACCCGAAGCTGGTGGGCCAGATGGTGCTGGACGCCCCGCTGGACCCGAGCGTGAACTTCGAACAGCGCAACCTGGCGCAGACAGCCGGCTTCCAGCAGGCCTACGAGAGCTTCCTGAAGTCGTGCGTCAAGGACGGCTGCGCCTTCGGCAAGACCGTCCACGAGGCGGACGCCAACGTCAACAAGCTGATGAACGACCTGGTCACCCAGCCGATCAAGGTCGGCACCAGGGAGCTCACTCAGGGTCTGGCCTCCACCGCCGTGCCCGCCGGGCTGTACTCGCAGCTGAGCTGGCCGTTCCTGGAGCAAGCGCTGTCACAGGCGCTCAGGGGCGAAGGCGAGGGGCTGATGTACCTGGCTGACTCCTACACCGGGCGCCAGCAGGACGGCACCTACTCCACGGAGATGACCAGCTTCCCGGCGATCACCTGCGTCGACTCGGCGGAGCGGCCGAGCGAGGAGACGCTGCGCAAGTCCGAGGCGGCCTCGCTGAAGATCTCACCGCTGTTCGGCAGCGAGGGCGCGGGCGGGCTGTGCCGGGTGTGGCCGGTGCCGGGCAGCGACCAGGCCAGGCACGTGGACGCCACCGGCTCGGGGCCGATCGTGGTGGTGGGCGGCACGGGAGACCCGGCCACGCCGTACCAGTGGGCGCCCAAGCTGACCGCCCAGCTCAAGACCGGGACGCTGGTCACCTACAAGGGCGAGGGGCACGGCGCGTACCTGTCGGGCGACAAGTGCATCCAGCAGGTCGTCGACTCCTACCTGCTCCAGGGCACGGTGCCGAAGCAGGGCGTCACCTGCGGCTCGAAGTGACCCCTGGACGCGCCGCCGCTCGGCGGTCGGCGGCGGGCCCAGGGGTGTGAGGTCGTTCCAGCCCCCGGTCGTGCGGGGCCCGGCGGGGAAGGCGCCGGCGCCCGCCCGGGGGCGCACGACCGTCTAGGACCTCGGGTGGAACACTCCGAAGAGGTTGCCCGAAGTGTCGTGCAGGTAGGCGAAGTCGGTGCCCGCGCCGTCGCCGATGACCTTACTGACGACCTTGCCGCCGAGTGACTCGGCCTGCGCGCAGGCCGCTTCGACGTCGGCCACCTTGACGTGGAAGACCGCGTGGCCGGGGAACTCGCCCTTGGAGTTGAAGATGCCGCCCGACGGGCTCTCCCCGCCCGGATAGGTGATCATCCGGTAGTCCATGACGTCGGTCGCGCTCGACGCGATCGACCAGCCGAACAGCCCACCGTAGAAGCGCTGCGCGCCGTCGGGGTCGTCGGTCGCCACCTCGAACCACGTCACCGTGTTGTCCATCACGCCCTCCTCCAATTATTTCGAACAAGAGGACGATATCTGGCGGGAGCGACAACCCTATGTCGGTGTTTTCGAGCGACTAATCGAGCACCGTGCCGTGGACGATCATCTCGGGCACGTCGCTCGCGAACCCCTCCAGCGGCCTGTCGGGGGCACGCTCGTCACTCACCACGGCGGCGGCCATGCGGTCGAGCCGGAAGACGCGCACGTCATCGCGCAGACGGCACCAGGCCACCAGGTACCAGAAACCGCCGCGGCCACCCATGAACACGCCCGGCTCGACCTCGCGTGAGGTGAGCGCGCCGTTCTTGTCCACGTAGTCGAGCTTGAGCACCCGCCTGCGCAGCAGCGCCTCCTCGATGGCGCGCGAGATGCCCTCCCCGCCCAGCGGCAGGATCTCGACGCCGGGGTCGGCGGGCGTCATGTGCATGACGCGCCGCGCCAGCTCCCTGGCCAGGTCGCCCTCGGGGCCGGGCATGGCGGCCACGACCTTGCGCAGCGCGCTGCGCGCCTGCCGGGCGAAGGGCTGCTCGCCGGCCTGGCTGAGCGCGACCGCGATGGCCACCGCCTCGGCCGGGGTGAAGTTGAGCGGGGGCAGCGACATCTTCTTGTCGATGGCGTATCCGCCCGTGCGGCCGGGCTCGGCGTAGATGGGGACCCCGGACTCCTGTAACGCGATGATGTCGCGTTCGATCGTGCGCTTGCTCACCTCGAAGTGCTTGGCCAGCTCCCGGGCGGACCTGGCTCTGGGGGAGATCGCGCGCAGCTCCTCGACCAACGCGTAGAGCCGATCGGTACGGTTCACGCTTGCGACGTTACGCCGCGCCACCGACAATCGGCAGGCGCAGGCTGACGGCCAGGCCGCCCTCGGCCCGCGGCTCGGCGGTGACCGTTCCGCCGTGGGCGACGGCGATGGCGCGCACGATCGACAGCCCGAGCCCGGCACCACGTACCGACCTGATCCGCTCGCCCTGCTGCCGGTGGAACGGCTCGAACAGCTCCTCCACCTCGTACGGCGGGACGGTCGGCCCGGTGTTGGCCACGGTCAGCTCCCCGTCCTGGCGCAGCGTGATCCAGATGTCGCCGTCCCGCGTGTTGTACTTGGCGGCGTTCTCCACCAGGTTGAACACGCACCGCTCCAGCAGCAGCGGATCCCCCTCCACCAGCGCGGGGCTCAGGTCCTCGTGCACGGTGATGGACGGCTTGCGCAGCGGCTGGTCGAGCACGGTCTTGACGACGTGGGTGAGTTCGACGGGCCTGCGCACGGTCAGCTCCTGCTCGGACTGGGCGAGCAGCAGCAGCCCCTCGATGAGGCGCTCGTAGCGGGCGTTGGTGCCCAGCAGCGACCGGGCCGTCACCTTGAGGTCCTCGGAGGCGTGCGGCTCCTCCAGCGCGACCTCCAG
Source organism: Nonomuraea sp. NPDC050536 (assembly GCF_044457685.1). Taxonomy (NCBI): domain Bacteria; kingdom Bacillati; phylum Actinomycetota; class Actinomycetes; order Streptosporangiales; family Streptosporangiaceae; genus Nonomuraea; species Nonomuraea sp. NPDC050536. The sequence goes on along the minus strand of NZ_JBITHD010000001.1, from coordinate 318,360 downwards.
CACGGTCCTGTTGATGGCCAGCGGGGTGCGCAGTTCGTGGGAGGCGTTGCCGATGAAGCGGCGCTGGGCGTCGAAGGCGCGGTGCAGCCGGTCGAGCATGCCGTCGAAGGTGTCGGCCAGGCGTTTGACCTCGTCGTTGGGACCCTTGAGCGCGATCCGCTCGTGCAGGTTGCTCTCCGACAGCCGCTCGGCCGTCTCGGTCACCCGGTCCAGGGGTTTCAGCGCCCGGTCGGCCACCAGGTAGCCCAGCACCAGCGCGACGATCCCGACCAGCACCATGGTGACCAGAGAGCTGCGCAGCGTCTCGCTGAGCACGCTGGCCGCCGCCCGCCCCACGTCGGTCTGCTGGGTGATCGAATCGACCATCGTCGGCATGCCGGGGATCTGCTGGACCTTCTTGATGTCGAGGGTGAACTGCTGGCTGAGCGCGCGGGCGGTCAGCGCGTAGTTCAGCCACACCAGCACCGACCCGGCCACGAAGAACAGCCCGCCGTACAGCAGGGTGAGCCGCATGCGCAGCCCGAGCCGCTTCACAGCCGGTACCCCTTGCCCGGCACGTTCTCGATCGGCTGCGGCTCGCCGAGCTTCCTGCGCAGCGAGGTGAGTGTCACCCGCAGCACGCCGGTGCCCTCGGCCGCGTACTCGTCCCAGACGTTCCTGCGCAGCTCGGCCGAGGTGACCAGGCTTCCGTGCGCGAACAGCAGCTCGCGCAACACGTCGAACTCCTTGCGGTTCAGCGTGATCTCCCCCCCGTCCCTGCTCACGGTACGGCGGGCCGGATCGAGCCTGATGCCCGCCCGTTCCAGCACTCCCTGGGGCTTCCTGGAGGTACGGCGGGCCAGCGCCCGCACCCTGGCCACCAGCTCGGCGAACGCGAACGGCTTGACCAGGTAGTCGTCGGCGCCCAGGGCGAGCCCGCCGACCCGGTCGTGGACGAGCCCGGCGGCGGTCAGCATGAGGATCCGGTTGCGGTTGACCAGCTCGCCGCAGACCTCGTCGCCGTGCACCTCGGGCAGGTCGCGGTCCAGCACCACCACGTCGTAGTCGACGTAGGAGGCCCGCTCGAGCGCCTGCCTGCCGTCGTAGGCCACGTCCACCGCCATCGCGTGCAGCCGCAGGCCGCGCGCCACGGCGTCGGCCATCTCTTCCTCGTCCTCGACCACGAGCACCCTCATGCCGACGAGCGTCCCGCAGCGGGTGTTAGCCGCGGGTAAGGCGGCTTATCCGCGTTTAGCACCGGGTCCGCTTTCGTGGCCGCATCGAAAGGAGAGGTCGATGAGGTTGCGATTGATGCCGGCCGTAGCCGCTCTGGCGTTCGCGCTGGCGGCGTGCGGCTCCCAGGCCGCGGGCAACGGCCGGCCCACCGCCTCGGCGAGCGCCGATGCGCGCGAGGCGGCCGGGCTCAAGTTCGCGCAGTGCATGCGCGAGCACGGCGTGGACATGCAGGACCCCAAGCCGGGCGAGGGGATCCGGATCCTGTCCCGCAAGGGGGATGAGCAGAAGGTCCAGAAGGCGCAGGAGGCGTGCAAGCAGTACATGAAGGACGCCGTCGGCGAGAAGGGCAAGGGCATCGACCCCAAGCAGCAGGACAAGATGATGAAGTTCGCGCGGTGCATGCGCGAGCACGGCATCGACATGCCCGATCCGTCCGCCGACGGACGCGTCGAGATCAACATCCCGCCGGGCACGCCCGAGTCGAAGGTCAAGCAGGTCCAGCAGGCGTGCAAGGAGTTCGCGCCGGGCGGGCTGCTGTCATGAAGAAGGTGATCGCCGGCGTGGGTCTGCTGGGGGTGGCGGCCGCGCTGGTCGTCTGGAACCTGCGCGGCACCGCGGCGGCCCCCACCACCAGCGCCGCCACGCGGACCGCCCCCGCCACCGCGGCGGTGACCAGGCAGGACCTGGTCGACACCAAGACCGTCGACGGCTCGCTGACCTACTCGGGGTCGCGCCATGTTCTGGGGGATGCCACGGGAACCGTGACGTGGGCTCCGGAGGAGGGCGCGGTGATCCGCCGGGGACGCCCCCTGCTACGCGTCGATCGCCGTCCGACCGTCCTCATGTACGGCAAGCTGCCGCTCTACCGGACCCTGGGGACCGGCGTGAGCGACGGTCCCGACGTCGAGCAGCTGGAGCGGAACCTGGCGGCGCTCGGCTACCAGGTGACCGTGGACCGGCACTTCTCCTACGCCACCTACCTGGCCGTCAAGAGCTGGCAGGAGGACCGCGGCCTGCCGGAGACCGGGCGGGTGGACGCCGCCCAGGTGGTGTTCCTGCCCGCCGCGGTCCGGGTGACCGGCGTGCGGGCGGAGGCGGGCGGGCGGGTCAGGCCGGGGCAGGAGGTGCTGGTCGTCAGCGACACCGAGCGGATCGTCCACGTCGACCTGGACACCGGCGACCAGGAGCTGGCCAGGAAGGGTGCCAGGTGCGCCGTCACGCTGCCCGGCGGCGAGCGGGTCGCAGGGAGGATCACCACGGTGGGCACGGTGGCCAAGGCGGTGCGCGGCCAGGACCGCACCACGATGGACCTGGAGGTCACGCTGCGCAAGACCCCGCGCACCCGGCTCGACCAGGCGCCCGTGGACGTCGAGCTGAGCGGGCCGCCGCGCAGGAACGTGCTGGCCGTACCCCTGGAGGCGCTGCTGGCGACGCGCACGGGCTTCGGCGTGGAGGTCGTCTCGGGCAGCTCGTCCAGCATCGTGCCCGTCCGGGTCGGAGTGTTCGGCGGCGGGATGGTCGAGGTGTCCGGCGGCGGGCTGGCACCCGGGATGCAGGTGGGGGTGCCGGCGTCGTGAACATCGTAGAGCTCGCGGGCGTGTCCAAGGTCTACGAAGGGAACGTCCAGGCGCTGCGCGGGGTGGACCTGACGATCGCGGCCGGGGAACTCGTGGCCATCGTCGGGCCGTCGGGGTCGGGCAAGTCCACCATGCTGCAGCTGATCGGGACCCTCGACCTGCCCACGACCGGGACCGTGCGGATCGCCGGGTACGACGTCGCCGCGCTGTCGGATCGGGAGCTGTCGGCGCTGCGGTCGCGGCGGCTCGGGTTCGTCTTCCAGCAGTTCCACCTGGCTGCCGGGGTGCCGGCGCTGGACAACGTGGCCGACGGGCTGCTGTACAGCGGGCTGCCCCTGCGGGTACGGCGGGCCCGGGCCGCCGTGGCGCTCGAACGGGTGGGGCTCGGGCACCGGCTGCGGCACCGGCCGCACCAGCTGTCGGGCGGGGAGCAGCAGCGGGTGGCGGTCGCCCGGGCGGTCGTCGGGGATCCGCCGCTGCTCCTGGCGGACGAGCCCACGGGAAACCTGGACTCGGCCTCCGGCGCGGAGGTCCTGCGGATCCTTTCCGGGCTGCACGAGGCCGGGACGACGGTCGTGGTGATCACCCACGACGCGGAGATCGCCGCCTGGTGTCCCCGCCAGATCCGCGTCCGCGACGGCCACCTCCTCCCGGAGGCCTCCGCATTCGGTGCCGGTTCCGGTTCTTCTGATCTTTCCGATGGAGTCACGAGATGAGCGAGCTGCGACCGGCGCGGCTGGGGGCGGCGGACGTGCTGCGGGTCGGCGCGGCGGGGTTGCGGACCCGGCCGGCCAGGGTATTCCTGTCGGCGCTCGGGATCGCGATCGGCATCGCCACGATGATCGCCGTGGTCGGCATCTCCTCGTCCTCCCGCGAGCAGCTGCTGCGCCGGCTCGACCGGCTCGGCACGAACCTGCTCACCGTCTCACCCGGCCGGACCCTCTTCGGCGAGGACGCGGAGCTGCCCGCCACGTCCGTCGCCATGGTCAGGCGCATCGACGGGGTCCGCACCGCGTCCGCCACGGGCAAGGTGGACGCCACGGTCCGCCGTACGAGCCTCATCCCTGAGGCGGTCACGGGCGGCATCGCCGTACAGGCCGCGACGCCCGAGCTGCTGACGACGCTGGAGGGCGCCGTCGTCGAGGGCGCCTGGCTGAACGCCGCCACGGCCCGCGAGCCGGCCGTGGTGCTCGGCGCCGAGGCGGCCACGAGGCTCGGCCTGAACCGCACGGGGCTGCGGGTGTGGCTGGGCGAGCGCTGGTTCACGGTGGTCGGCATCCTGGGGCCGATGCCGCTCGCGCCGGAGATCGAGCGTTCCGCCCTGGTCGGCTTCGCCGCCGCGCAACGCTATCTGGCCTTCGACGGGCATCCGACGACGATCTACGAGAGGTCCGCGGACGAGGCCGTGGAGACGGTACGCGGGCTGCTGCCGCGCACGGTCAGCCCCGAGCATCCGGAGGAGGTCGACGTCAGCCGTCCCTCGGACGCGCTGGCCGCCAAGGCCGCCGCCGCGGGCGCGTTCACCAGCCTCCTGCTCGGGCTCGGCGCGGTGGCGCTGCTGGTGGGCGGGGTGGGCGTGGCCAACACCATGGTCATCTCGGTCCTGGAACGCCGCAAGGAGATCGGCCTACGCCGCTCCCACGGCGCCACCCGCGGCCAGATCCGCACCCAGTTCCTCACCGAATCGCTTCTCCTGTCCACGCTGGGCGGTACGGCAGGCGCCCTCCTCGGCGCCCTCGCCACCACCCTCTACGCCCTCGCCCACGCCTGGCCCACCACCATCCCCGCCTGGTCCATCGCCGCCGCCCTCGCGGCCACCTTCACCACGGGCACGTTCGCCGGCCTCTACCCCGCCGTCCGCGCCTCCCACCTCTCCCCCACCACCGCCCTGACCACGACCTGACCGCTTGTCGCGGCGGGGAGTGGCGCCGCTGGAGTGCCCTGGACGGACCGCAACCCGGTGCGGCGGGTGGCGGCAGGGCGGCGGCAGCCGTACAGGAAGCTAGGCCAGAAGCTCGGCAACAGGCCGGGTGTTGAGGATTCTGGCGGTGGGGATGCCGCAGCGGGCGGCGCGTTCGCAGCCGTGGCGTTGCCAGTCCAGTTGCCCGGGCGCGTGGGCGTCGGAGTCGACGGCGAAGACGCAGCCCATCTCGAAGGCCTGACGCAGGAGGCGTTTGGGCGGGTCGAGGCGGTCCGGGCGGGAGTTGATCTCGACGGCGACGCCGAAGCGGCGGCAGGCCTCGAAGACGAGCTCCGGGTCGAACTCCGACTCAGGGCGCAGGCCGCCGCGCCGGGTGCCCGCCTTGACGATGCGGCCGGTGCAGTGCCCGAGGATCGTGACGACGGGGTTGGCGATGGCCGTGACCATGCGCCGGGTCATCTCGTGGCGGTTCATCCGGAGCTTGGAGTGCACGCTCGCGACCACGATGTCCAGCCGTTCCAGCAGGTCGGGCTCCTGGTCGAGGCTGCCGTCCAGGTTGATGTCGACCTCGATGCCCGTCAGGATCCTGAAGGGCGCGAGCCGCTCGTTGAGTTCGGCCACGACGTCGAGCTGGCGGCGCAGGCGGTCGGCCGACAGGCCGTTGGCGACCTTGAGGCGGGGCGAGTGGTCGGTGAGCGCCAGGTAGGAGTGGCCGAGCTGTTTGGCCGCGGCGGCCATCTCCTCGATCGGCGAACCGCCGTCCGACCAGTCGGAGTGGCTGTGCAGGTCGCCCTTGAGCGCCGACCTGATCGCGCTGGTCTCCTCGTCGAGGTCCGTGTCGGCGGTGGCGCGCAGCCTGCGCAGATAGGTGGGCACCTGCCCGTCGAGCCCCTCGGTGATCACCAGGGCGGTGACCTTGCCGATGCCGGGCACGTCTGCCAGCCCGCCTGAGCTGACCAGTAGCTCCAGGTCCTCGCGTGGCAGTTGCTCCACCGCGTCGGCGGCCCGGCGGAAGGCGCGCACGCGAAAGGTGGGCTCGGCGGCCCGCTCGAGCAGGAACGCGATCTCGCGAAGCGCCTCGACAGGATCCATATCCCGATTAAACGGCACCATTTTGAACTCCTGCCCGTTAAGCGGAGATAAAGCGACCCGTTGTAGACGGGCAACGGCCACCGCTAGGCTGTTCGGCCGACCGACTGGAGCTCGATGGAAACACCCCTCCCTCCCCCGCCCCCTCCCACCCCGGCGATCAAGGCGTCCAAGGTGATCGCGCTGTCCGCGATCGGCGTCGTGTCCCTGGTTCTCGTCGGCTACTGCGCGGCGCAGCAGAACGAGGAGGTCACCGCCGACTGCGTGGACATGAGCAACCAGCAGACGGACGGCACCTACGAGATCGTGGACGACCAGTTCTGCGATGACGACGCCAACGGCCGCGCCGGCTTCTACGGCGGCTCGCACGGCGCCTACCACTGGTACTACGGCGGCACCAGGATCGGCACCCGCGTCTGGCGCGGCTCCACCTTCCGCCCCTCGGACGTCAACATCTCCAGCCGCACCGGCCGCGACATCCAGCGCGGCGGCTTCGGCAGCCACTGGGGCGGCGGCGGCTGATGCGCCGCGAGCACGGGACGCCCAGGGACGGCTGGGAGAAGACGATCGAGAGCCAGGGCCTGGCCTACCACCGGGCCGCCCACCCCGAGGGACTCGCCCGCCCCTACTGGGACGAGTCGGTCCACTACGTCTTCTCCCTGGAGGAGATCGAGTCCCTGGAGGAGCAGGTCGAGGAACTGCACGGCATGTGCCTGCAGGCGGTCGACCACGTGATCACGACGGGCCGGTTCGCCGACTTCGCCATCCCCGAGTGGGCGCACGAGGAGGTGGCCAGGTCCTGGCAGCGGCGCGACCCCTACGTCTACGCCCGCTTCGACCTGCGCTATGACGGCACCGGCCCGGCCAAGCTGCTCGAGTACAACGCCGACACGCCGACGGCCCTGGTCGAGTCGTCGGTCGTACAGTGGTTCTGGCTCAAGGACACGCACCCGGAATCCGACCAGTGGAACTCGGTGCACGAGCGCCTCGTCGACCGCTGGAAGGAGGTACGGCTGCCGCCGGGCCCCACCCATTTCGCCTGGACAAGCCTGGACGAGACGGGCGAGGAGGCCATGACGCTGGCCTACCTGCAGGAGACGGCCGAGCTGGCCGGGCTGGGCACGATCGCGGTGGCCATGGAGGACATCGGCTGGGACGCGCTCAACCGGCGTTTCGTGGACCTCGAGGAACGCATGATCCGCTCGGTGTTCAAGCTCTACCCGTGGGAGTGGATGCTCGACGAGCCGTTCGGGCGGCACGCCGTACGGCATTCGACGTGGATCGAGCCGCTGTGGAAGACGCTGCTGTCGAACAAGGCGCTGCTCGCCGTCCTGTGGGAGCTGTTCCCCGGCCATCAGAACCTGCTGCCCGCGTATCTGGACGGCCCGCGCGACATGTCCGCCTATATCGCGAAACCGTTGCTGGGCAGGGAAGGCGCGTCCATGCGGATCGTCGCGCCGGGCATGGATCTTGAGACGCCCGGCGAGTACGGTCGGGAGGGCTACATGTACCAGGCGTTCGAGGCGCTGCCCGAGTTCGAGGGGCAGCGGCCCGTGCTGGGTGCCTGGGTCGTCGCCGACGAACCCGCCGGCCTGGGCATCCGCGAGACCACCGGACTGATCACCGATGACACCTCCTCCTTCGTCCCCCACCGCATCCACCCCAGCGAATAGAGCCCTGACATGACCCTCGTCGAGACCCTCGCCCGCGGTGCGGGCGCCATCGCCGCCTACGCCGCCGTCGGCGTCGTCCTGCTGATCGTCGGCTTCTACGTGATCGACCTCGTCATCCCCGGCAAGCTGAGCACGATCATCAAGACCGAGCGCAACGCGAACGCCACCCTGCTGGCCACCTCGACGCTGGTGGCGGTGGGCCTGATCGTGGCCGCCTCCATCTGGTCCTCCGGCGGCAAGCTCACCGAGGGCCTGGCGGGCACCGTGGTGTTCGGCCTGGTGGGCATCATTGTGCAGGCCGTGGCGATGCTGGTGTTCGACTCCGTGGTCGGGATCAAGGTGCGCGAGCTGGTCAAGGAGCAGGAACTGCAGCCCGGCGCCCGGCTCCTGGCGGCCACCCACATCGCGATCGGCCTCATCACCGCGATAGCCGTCATTTAACGACATATGTCGATATGGCACAGCTATATCGACATAAGCCTGCACAACCTCATGACTGGCGCACCTCTGGCGACCTGGCACTCTTAATGCTGTGAGCGATCGGACGCGCGAGGACACCACGAGAAGGCTGGAGCGGGCCATGGGCGCGCTCGGCACGGCCGCCATGGCCCGCATGGACGACAAGCTCGCCTGGTTCCGCGCGCTCAGCGCGGAAGACCGCTCCTGGGTCGGGCTGGTCGCCCAGGCGGGCATCGCCTCGTTCGTGGAGTGGTTCCAGCACGCCGGCGAGGACCGCCCCACGCCCAGCATCGAGTTCTTCGGTACGGCGCCGCGGGAGCTGAAGCGCTCGATCTCCCTGCAGCAGACCGTCGACATCATCAGGATCGTCGTCGAGGTGGTGGAGGCCCAGACCGAGGACCTGGCCGCGCCGGGCGGTGAGGACCAGCTCGAGCAGGCGATGCTCCGCTACACCAGGGACGTGGCCTTCGCCGCCGCGCACGTCTACGCCCGCGAGGCCGAGGCCAGGGGTTCGTGGGACGCCCGGCTCGAGGCGCTGATCGTGGACGCGCTGGTGCGGGGCGAGGTCGACGACGGCCTGCACTCCTGGGCCGCCGCGCTCGGCTGGACCTCCTCCCCCGTCGTGGTGATCGCCGGGCAGGCGCCCGGCGACGACCCGCGGGCGGTGATCGACGGGCTGCGCGAGAAGGGCCGCCGCATCGGCATGGACCTGCTGGCGGGAGTCCAGGCCGACCGGCTGATCGTGATCGTCGGCGGCGCGGACAGCGTGGACGACGCCGCCAAGCAGGTGGTGGCCCGCTTCGGCCCCGGACCGATCGTCATCGGGCCGGAGGTGGCCGACCTGCACGCCGCCGCCAGCTCCGCCAGGGCCGCGCTGGCCGGGCTGAAGGCCTCGTCGGGCTGGCCCGACGCGCCCCGGCCGGTGCACGCCGACGAGCTGCTGGCCGAGCGGGCGCTGGACGGCGACGAGGACGCCAGGCAGCAGCTGGTCGAGCACGTCTTTCTGCCTTTGGCAGGCACGCCGCTGCTGGATACCCTTGCCACGTACCTGGAACAGGGCACCTCGCTGGAGGCCACGGCCCGGCTGCTGTTCGTCCATCCGAACACCGTCCGCTACCGGCTCAAGAAGATCACCGAGCTGACCGGCTACCAGCCGACGGAGGGCAGGTCCGCCTTCACCCTTCAGGTTGGCCTCATCCTCGGCAGGCTCTCGGAGGGCGCCGCGACCTGGCGCGCCCTAACGTAACAAGCCTGAAACCCCCACTGTGGGGTTTCTACAAAACACCTGGGACAAAGTTCGTACGGATCTCTATCCGCGTGTCGAACCCCTACAGGGCATGGTGGATTTCGTGCTTGTACTCGTCGCTCCGGGCCAAGGCGCCCAGACTCCGGGCTTCCTGGCCCCCTGGCTCGAACTGCCCGGTCTCGCCGACCAGCTGGCCGCCTGGTCCGAGGTCGCCGGGCTGGACCTGGTCGCCTACGGCACCACCGCCGGCGCCGACGAGATCCGCGACACCGCCGTCGCACAGCCGCTCCTGGTGGCCGCCGCCCTGGCCGCCGCGCAGGCGCTCGGCGCCGAGCCCGACCTGCTGGCCGGCCACAGCGTCGGCGAGCTGGCCACGGCCGCGCTGGCCGGGGTGATCACCTCCGAGCAGGCGCTGGCTCTGGTCCGCGAGCGCGGCCAGGCCATGGCCAGGGCCGCCGCGGTCACCAAGACCGGCATGACCGCCGTACTGGGTGGCGTGGAGGCCGACGTGCTGGCCGCCCTCGACAAGCACGGACTGACCCCCGCCAACATCAACGGCGCCGGCCAGATCGTGGCCGGCGGAACACTCGAGCAGCTGGCGGCGTTCAAGGAAGAGGCACCTGCCAGGGCGCGGCTCATCCCGCTCTCGGTCGCCGGTGCCTTCCACACCGAGCACATGGCTCCTGCCGTGGCGGACATGCGTGCCGCCGCCTCGGCCATCACCCCGTCCGACCCGGAGGTCAAGCTGCTCCAGAACGCCGACGGCCAGGTCGTGACCAGCGGCGCCGAGCTGATGGACCGCCTGGTCGCCCAGGTCAGCGCCCCCGTCAGGTGGGACGCGTGCATGGCCACGATGGCCGACCTGGGCGTCACCAAGATGATCGAGCTGCTGCCCGGCGGCACGCTGACCGGCCTGGCCAAGCGCGGGCTGCGGGGCGTCGAGACCGTGGCGCTGAAGACCCCCGACGACCTCGACGCGGCCAGGGAGCTGATCAAGTGAGGATCCCAGACATCGCCCCAGGCGCCCGGGTGCTGGCCCTGGGCCACTACCAGCCCGCCAACGTGGTCACCAACGACGACCTGACCAAGAACATGGACACCAACGACGAGTGGATCCAGTCCAGGGTCGGCATCAAGGAGCGCAGGGTCGCGGGTCCCAGCGAGAGCCTCGAGGACATGGCCACCCAGGCCGGCGGCAAGGCGCTGGCCGCCAGCGGCCTGTCCGCCGACGACGTCGACCTGGTGATCGTGGCCTCCTGCACGCTGGAGACCCAGATCCCGAACGCCTCCGCCGTCGTCGCCCACCGCCTGGGCATCAATTCCCCGGGCGCGTTCGACGTCAACGCGGCCTGCGCGGGCTTCTGCTACGCGCTGGCCACCGCGAGCACGGCCGTGCGCAGCGGCGCCGCCCGCCACGTGCTGGTGATCGGCGCGGAGAAGCTGTCGCAGTGGGTCGACTGGACCGACAGGTCCACCGCCGTGATCTTCGCCGACGGCGCGGGCGCCGCGGTGGTCGGCCCGTCCGACGAGCCGCGCATCGGCCCGGTCGTGTGGGGCAGCTCCGGCGACAGGTCCGAGGCGATCGCGATCGCCGACCGCGACGGTTCCCTCCGCCAGGAGGGCCAGACCGTGTTCCGGTGGGCCACGACCGCGCTGCACCCGGTGGCCAAGGAGGCCTGCGAGCGCGCCGGCGTCGACCCGTCGGAGCTGGCGGCGTTCGTGCCGCACCAGGCCAACCTGCGCATCATCGAGGCGATCGCCCGCAAGCTGGGCGCCGACCAGGCCGTCATCGCCCGCGACATCGTGCACGCGGGCAACACCTCGGCCGCCTCCATCCCGCTCGCGCTGTCACGGATGCTCGAGCGCGGCGAAGTGCGCTCCGGAGGCCTGGCCCTGCTGCTCGGCTTCGGTGCGGGCCTGACCTACGCGGGCCAGGTCATCGAGATTCCATAGGATCCTGTACGGCTTCCGCCGTACCGGCACAGCTTGTGCGGCGTCAGCCGTACAGAACCCAGAAAGAATCAAAGGAGAACCAGGACATGGCGACCGAGCAGGAGATCCTCGAGGGCCTCGGCAAGATCATCAACGAGATCACCGGCATCCCGGCCACTGAGGTAACCCCCGAGAAGAGCTTCGTCGACGACCTCGACATCGACTCGCTGTCGATGGTCGAGATCGCCGTGGCCGCCCAGGACGAGTTCGGCGTGGAGATCCCCGACGACCAGCTCAAGAACCTGAAGACGGTCAAGGACGTCCTCAACTTCATCCAGAACTGAAGTCCACCCAACTGATCGAAAGGGAGCGCAAGAACGTGAGTGCGAACCGGGTACGTGTCGTCGTCACCGGGCTAGGCGCGACGACGCCCGTCGGTGGGGATGTCACCTCATCCTGGTCGGCGCTCCTCGCCGGTCAGTCGGGTGTCCAGACACTGGCTGAAGACTGGATCGACACCGTCCCCGTGAAGTTCGCGGGGACGGCCGCGGTCGACCCGGCCGAGATCCTGCCCAGGCCCGAGGCCCGGCGGCTCGACCGCAGCGAGCAGCTGGCCATGGTGGCCTCCCGCGAGGCCTGGCAGGACGCGGGCGCCCCCGAGGTGGCGCCCGAGCGGCTGGGCGTCGTGGTCTCCAGCGGCATCGGCGGCATCAGCACCACGCTGTCGGCCTACGACACCTACAAGGAGCGCGGCTGGAACCGGCTGTCGCCCTTCACGGTGCCGATGCTCATGCCCAACGGCCCCGCCGCCTGGATCGGGCTGGACCTGGGCGCCCAGGCGGGCGTGCACGCGACCGTGTCGGCCTGCGCCTCCGGCGCCGAGGCCATCGGCTACGCGATGGACATGATCAGGTCCGGCCGCGCCGACATCGTGGTCGCCGGCGGTACCGAGGCCGCCATCCACGGGCTGAACATCGCCGCCTTCGCCGCCGCGCGGGCGATGTCCACCCGCAACGACGACCCGCAGGGCGCCTCCCGGCCGTGGGACCGCGACCGTGATGGGTTCGTACTCGGCGAGGGCGCCGGCATCGTGGTGCTGGAGTCCGAGGAGCACGCCAAGGCGCGCGGCGCGCGCATCTACGCCTACGCCTCGGGCGTCGGCTACTCGGCCGACGGCCACCACATCACCCAGCCGGAGCCCGCGGGCCGGGGCATCAGCATGGCGATGACCCACGCGCTCAACGACGCGGGCATCATCGGCCAGGACGTCAAGCACGTCAACGCGCACGCCACCTCGACGCCCGCCGGCGACGTGATCGAAGTGCAGGCCGTGGCCAAGGCCATCGGCACGCACCCGCTGGTCACCTCGACCAAGTCGATGACCGGCCACCTGCTGGGCGGCGCGGGCGGCATCGAGTCCGTCTTCACGATCAAGGCTCTGCAGGAGCGGATCGTGCCCGCCACCATCAACCTCGACAACCTTGACGACGGCATCGACGTGGACCTCGTCCACGGCAAGAACCGTGAGCTGCCCTCGGGCGACATCGCGGCCGTCAACAACTCGTTCGGGTTCGGCGGCCACAACGTGACCGTCGTGTTCAAGAGTGCTTCGTGACCGTGCTCGACAACCGGGGGGTGACCCAGGGCTCCGAGCAGGAGCCCGCTGATCCCCGCGATCCTGTCGTCCGTCTCACCGCGCTGCTCGACGAGGGCTCGCTGCGGTTGATCACTCCAGAGGACAAGAGCGGCGTACTGGCCGCCATGGGCCGCGTCGAGGGTGTTCCCGTCGTCGCGTTCTGCAGTGACGCCCGCTTCCAGGGCGGCGCGATGGGCAGCGAAGGTTGCGAGCACATCGTGCACGCCTACGACGTGGCCGTCCGTGAGCGGGTGCCGGTCATCGGGATCTGGCACTCCGGTGGTGCGCGACTCGCCGAAGGCGTCGAGTCGCTGCACGCCGTCGGCCGGGTCTTCGCCGCTATGACCAAGGCCTCCGGCGTCGTGCCGCAGATCTCCGTGGTGGTCGGCCCGGCGGCCGGCGGCGCGGCCTACGGCCCGGCGCTGACCGACCTGGTGATCCTGGCCGACGCCGGCCGGATCTTCGTCACCGGCCCCGACGTGGTGCGCAGCGTCACCGGCGAGGACGTCGACAGCGCCGCGCTGGGCGGCCCCGAGCCCCACAGCAAGCGCTCGGGCGTCGTGCACATCGTCACCAAGACCGAGACCGACGCCTACGTCAAGGCCCGCCAGCTGGCCACGCTGCTCGGCCACCAGGGGCGGGTGCGCACCTCCAGCGTCGAGGAGGTCGACTTCTCCTCGCTGCTGCCGGAGTCGGCGCGCCGCGCCTACGACGTCAAGCCGCTGGTGAACGGCCTGCTGGACGAGCCCGGCATCGAGCTGCACCCCAAGTGGGCGCCGAACATCGTCACCTCGCTGGGCCGGCTCGGCGGCCGGACCGTCGGTGTGATCGCCAACAACCCGCTGCGGCTCGCCGGCTGCCTCGACGCCACGTCCGCCGAGAAAGCCGCTCGCTTCGTTCGTATGTGTGACGCCTTCGGCGTGCCGTTGGTTGTCCTGGTGGACGTGCCCGGTTATCTACCTGGCGTCGGCCAGGAGCACGACGGCGTGGTCCGCCGCGGCGCCAAGCTGCTGCACGCCTTCGCCGAGGCCTCGGTGCCGCGGGTCACGCTGGTCACGCGCAAGGCGTACGGCGGGGCCTACGTCGCGATGAACTCCCGCGCGCTGGGCGCCACCAAGGTCTTCGCCTGGCCGACGACCGAGGTCGCGGTCATGGGCGCGGTGGCCGCGGTGCGCATCCTCAAGCGGCGCGAGCTGGCGGCCGCTCCCGAGGAGGAGCGGGCCGAGCTGGAGCAGCGCCTGGCCGCGGAGCACGAGAAGCTGGCCGGTGGGCTCGACAGGGCCCAGGAGCTGGGCGTGATCGACGAGGTCATCAAGCCGGAAGAGACGCGCGGCGCGATCGCCAAGCTGCTCGCCCACGCCACCCCCGCCAGGGGCGCCCACGGCAACATCCCGCTCTAGGTTCTCCGGATCCCGCGAACAGGCCCCACATCGCCAATGGTGATGTGGGGCCTCTTCGGTTCGATGTCCCTGGTGCCCGGGTCGCGTGCGCCGTTGCGGCGAGCTACCGCTCCACCACGTGGGCAACGCCTGGGCGCGCCCTCAGCAGGCGACGGTGGGAGGCGGGTGGGGCGGCTTGCCGTACAAAAGCACTAAACAGCAGCGTGCAGCCAACGCACCGGCGCGCCGTCGCCGGCGTAGCGGAACGGCTCGAGCTCCTCGTCCCAGGGGCGGCCGAGCATCTTGTCCAGCTCGTCCTCCAGCGAGCAGCGGCCCTGGGCGGACATCAGCATGACCGTGCGCAGCCTGTCCTCGGGGATCATGATGTCACCGGCCGCGCCGATGACCGCGCTGAAGGCGCCGAGCGTGGGCGTGTAGGCGTGGCGGGAGCCGTCGACGCCCGGCGAGGCGTCCTCGGTGATCTCGAACCTGATCCGCTGCCAGCCCATGAGGGAGGACGTGATGGCGGCCGCTATGCCGGGGTGACCCTCCCACTCCGCCTGCGCGCGCAACACGTTGGGCGCGGCTGGTTGCGGCGTCCACGTCAGGTCGACGGGCACGCCGAGGACACCCGCGACCGCCCATTCGATATGAGGGCACAGCGCGGGCTGAGCCGAGTGGACGTAGAGCACGCCACGAGCAGTCACCGGACCTCCCGATCGGTACGAGGTGCGCCTTCCCCAACGGCCTCGACTCGAGATGATCACAAGTGACTAGGGAGAGACTACCGTCGGTCGCAATCCGACACCAGAGGGGGGCCATACCAAGTTGTTGCGAAGGTGACACGTGACGCACGGACGATCGCGGAAAGATACCGCCTCATGGACCTCCAATCCGTCGGTGAGGCGCTCATCCGGCCAGGTCAGCTCCTGACCGACCGCAGCGCCCTGTCCGCGACCGCCCGCTGGACCCAGGCCGTGGCGGAGGCGGACGGCTTCTGCGTGATCCATCTGTCGCCCGGCGTCGATCCCTGCGAACTGACGCTGACTCTGCGGGAGAAGGGATTCCGCGCCTCGCCCAACCACATCATCACCGGGCAGCCGCTGTTCTTCGGCGGGCCCGCCTCGCGGCCGTTCCCCACATCCAAGGTCGCCTTCAAACCGGCCAGGGACCGCAACGCGGCCATGGTCGCGCTGCTCGACACCGGGGTGGCCGAGCACCCGTGGTGGGCGGACAGCCGCTGGTACCGCGACCTCGGCAAGGAGGCGGCCGACGCGTCCGAGGGCGCCCAGGCCGGGCACGGCACGTTCATCGCCGGGCTGCTGCTGCGCGCCGCGCCGGGGGTCGCGCTGAAGGTGAACCGGGTGCTCGACGGCGACGGCGTGGGCGACGAGGCCGGCGTGGTGCGCGCGCTGAACCGGATGCGCGACCGCCCGCCGCAGGTGCTCAACCTGTCCTTCGGCTGCCACACCTTCGACGACAGACCGCCGCCGCTTCTGTCCGACGCGCTGGGGGCGCTCTCCGATACGGTCGCCGTCGCCTGCGCCGGGAACACCGCCTCCGACCGGCCGTTCTGGCCCGCCGCGCTGCCGGGGGTCATCGGCGTGGGCGCGCTTGACCAGGCCGGGGAGCGCAGGGCGCCGTTCTCCGGTTTCGGGCCGTGGGTGGACGCCTGGGCTCCCGGCGAGTGGCTGACCAGCAGCTTCCCCGGGTTCTCCGGCTACGCGGCGTGGAGCGGCACGTCCTTCGCCACCGCGCTGGTCGCCGGGGCCGTGGCGGCACGGGCGGGTGACCGTACGGCCAAGCAGGCGGCGGAGGAGCTGATGCGGGACTCCCGGCAAATTCCCGATCTGGGAGTTGTCATCCCGTCGACTCTGTAGAGTTTACGCTCAGTCCTCGGCCCATCACGAGGAGGCAGGATCGCCTCCCGTGCGCACGGCGAAGGAGGCTCGCATGCGCGATCCAGCGGTATTGCTCGACGCGGCGGCCGACGGCGACCATGCGGCGTGGGTCGAGCTGACGAACCGGTTCGGTCCTCGCCTGTGGGCCGCCGTCCGCGCGTGCGGGCTCGGCGAGGCCGACGCGGCGGACGCCGTGCAGGGCGCCTGGCTGCGGCTGCTCGAGAGCCTGCACACGATCAAGGATCCGGCGGGCGTCGGCGCCTGGCTCACCACCACGGCGCGGCGTGAGGCACTGCTGATCCTCCGCAAGGAAGTGCCCGGGCTCCCTTCCTACCTCCCCGTGTCCGAACCGGATCCCGCCGCCGAGGTCCTCGACGCCGACATCGGCCAGAGGCTCTGGCAGGCGGTCTCCGATCTTCACGAACCCTGCAGGTCGATGTTGAGGCTGGTCGCCGTCGGCGAGCGGCAACTCGCGACCCGGTTGGGGCTCCCACCAGGCAGCGTCGGGCCCACCCGGGCCCGCTGCCTGGAACGGCTGCGCACCCTGATCTCACCACAGGAGACGGTGCAATGAGCAACGACGAGTATCTCCTGGCGGCGCTCCGTCTCGCCGCCGGCAACGATCCGATCCCCGCGCACGTGTCCGCCACGGCGCGCAACTCCTACGCGCTGCGGGTGCCCCACGCGGTCACCGCCACGCCCGTCGAGTCCCCCTCCGGGAGCGGCGTCCGCGGGGGCTCCGGGCCGGGCCTGATCCGCTTCTCGGCCGCCGACCTCGTCTTCGACCTGGAGATCAGCGTCGGCGACGGGCTCATCGACATCGCGGGGCAGGTCTTCCCGCCGCCAGGCGAAGGCGCCCACGTCGAGGTCCGCACGCCCCATCTCACGCTTTCCCGGCCGCTGGGGCTGACCGGGCAGTTCGCCGCGACCGGGCTGCCACCCGGTTGGCTCAGCGTCGTCTGCCACCGGCGTGACCATCCGCCCGTCCAGACCCGGTGGGTGCGCATACGACCGTGACGTCCGAGAACGCCCCCTCGAACCACTCACGGCAGACCCCGCGGACCGCCCCGGGGTCCTTCACGCTGCCCATCACCTACGACGCCGCCGCTCCGCACATCCCGGCGGCGCGACCCACGATCGACGGGATGCGCCCGGTCTCCACGGGGCACGACTCGGCGGGGCTGGTGGGGGCCGCGGAGATGGCCGTGGTGCGGGCGATCATCGATCCGGCGAAGGCGCTGCGCGAGGCCCGGTCCGTGCTGGCGCGCGCCGCACGCGAGCAGGACGTCGAGGCCGCCGTGGTGGCGCTGCGCGGGATGGCGCTGGCCGCCAGGGAGCTGGGCGACCTGCACGGCGCCGAGCGGCACCTGCGGCGGGCGATCGCCACGGAGGGCGCCCCGGCCGAGCGCGTCGCGCAGGCCAGGCTGTCGCTCGTCACGGTCAGGACCGAACGCGGCCACCCGCTGCAGGCGCTCAGGGTGGCGGCCCTGGCCTGGGCCTACCTGTCGCCGCTCGACCGGGCCAAGCTCGACACGCAGCGCGCCGTCGCCCTGGCCCACCTGGGCCGCCACGTCGAGGCCGTGGCCGCGTGCGACCGTTCGCTCGAGGCTCTCGCGGCGGCGCCGGCGAGCATCGACAACCGCAGGTTCCTGGCGGGTGGCCTGCTCAACCGGGGTCTGGTGCACGCCTACCGCGGCGACTGGGACACCGCGCTGACCGACATCACCGCCTGCCGCGAGATCTCCTCCGAGGCGGGGCTCGACTACCTCGGCCGGCTCGCCGCCGCCAACCTGCCCTTCCTCGCTGTACGGCGGGGCGACCTGGCGACCGCGTTCGCCCGCTACCGCGAGGCGGAGGACACGCTGTTCGGCTTCCCTGAGCGCCTGGCCACGATGCGGGCCGACTTCGCCGGGGCGCTGCTGGCCGCCCACCTGCCCGGCGAGGCCAGGGCCATGCTGAGCCTGGCCGTACCCGATCTGGAGGCGTCGGGCGCGCACGTCGCGCTGGCCGAGGCCCGGCTGAAGCTGGCCCAGGTCGAGCTGCTCACCGGCGACGCCAGGCAGGCGCTGGCCGTGGCGCGGCGCGCCGAGCGGGAGCTGGCGGACCAGGATCGCGACGCGTGGCTGCCGCTGGCCAGGGAGGTCGTGCTGCGGGCCCGGCTGGATCTGGAGGAGCACACCGGCGCGCTCCTCGACGACCTGGTCGCCTGCGCCGACGAGCTGGAAGCCGAATCCGCCCACTTCGCGGCCTCCGCGGCTTTGCGGCTGGTGGCGGCCGAGGTGGCGCTGGAGCTGGACGACCATCCCACCGCCTCCGCCCAGTTGGACCGGCTGATCTGCGACGACCGGCATCGCGAGGCCGCGCCCCCGGACGGTTCCAGTCTCACGCAGCTGGCCTCCGCGGCGCAGGCCGCCCATCTGGACCGGCCGTCCTCGCGGGTGCCTGCGCTGGTCAGGCAGCACGCGCTGGCGTTGGAGGCGGCTCTGCAGGAGGACACGGCCAGTGCCTTCCGTGCGGTGCGCGACGGGCTGGCGGAGGTGGGGTGCCAGGTCGACGCGTTCGACGACCCGGCGCTGCGCGCGCACGTGGCGCGGGCGGGCGAGCGGCTGGCCGGCTTCGGGCTGGGTCTGGCGATCCACGGCGGGCTGGCCGAGGAGGTCTTCGAGTGGGCCGAACGCTGGCGGGCCGTCGCGTCCTCCTCCGGCCCCGGCGTCGCCGACCTTCGCCGGGTACGGCGGGCGCTGGGCGACGCCGCGCTGGTGGAGTACGTGGTCGACGGCGGACGCCTGCTGGCCGTGGCGATCACCGCGCACGGTATCGTCCTGCGGCGGCTGGCAGCCGTGGGCGAGGTCACCGACGCGGTCGTCCAGCTGCGTTACGCCATGCGGCGCACCAGCCTGCGCGACGCCGCGCACGCCGCCGACCACGTGGCGGCCGCGGCCTGCGAGGTCGACCGGCTCGTGCTCGGGCCGCTGCGGGCGGAGCTCGACGGCCGGCCGCTGGTGATCGTGCCCGCGGGTCCGCTGCACACGCTGCCGTGGGCGGCCCTGCCGTACCTGCACGACAGGCCGGTGAGCGTGGCGGCGAGCGCGGCGGGGTGGCTGCGGGCGCGTTCCGCCGTGACCGCGCGGGTGGCGCCGCTGGTGCTCGGGGCTTTCGGGCCCGGGCTCGAGTACGCGCAGGCCGAGGTGGATCGGGTGGTCGGCGGCTATGCGGGCGGGGCCGTGGTGCCCGGGCGGCGCGCCGACGTGCATGCCGGGCTGGCTCGGGCGGACGTCTTCCACCTGGCGGCGCACGGGGTGTTCGACGCGCGCAGCCCGCTACTGTCGGGGATCACGCTGGAGGACGGGCCGCTGATGGCCTACGACCTGCTGCGCCTGCCCAGGACGGCCGACCTCGTCGTGCTGTCGTCCTGCGATTCGGGGATGGCCCGCACGCCCGCCGAGGGCGCCCCGCTCGGCCTGGCGGGGACGTTCCTCTCGCGCGGTACAGCGTGCGTCGTGGCCGGCATGATCCCGGTCCGCGACGACGAGGCCCTGGCGGTCATGACCCTCTTCCACGAACTCCTGGCCGCCGGCCGACCCCCCGCCCACGCCCTGGCCGCCGCCTCAGCCAAAACCGGCGTCCAAGCCTTCACCTGCTTCGGCGCCGGCGACCTCCCCATAACCACCCCCTCCCACCCCCGAGCCCCTCACACCGGGTAAACGAAAAGCACACAACAGCCCCCACCACAACGCGATCGTCCCCTGCGTCCACCGCACCGGGGACGACGAGAAGGCGAACAGCGTCCGCCCGGCCCCCGTACGGCGCTCGCATTCACCGCGCCGGGGTCGGCGAGAAGGTGAGCGGCGGTTGTCCGGCGCGATGTGCGGCGGGCAGGGGGGCCGTGGTGCCCGGAGAACGGAGCGCCGTGGCGGCGGGCAAGTGGCACCGACTCGCCGGAAGCGCCGGGCGCGGGCCCTCAGCCGGAGTACGGCGGGCGGCCGGTTGCGGCGGCCCGCCGTACAAGAGCCGTATGAGAAGAACTGAACCTGACAAAGAAGAGCTGAGCTCAACGTGAAGGGCTGAGCTCAGCATGAAGGGCTGGACTCAACGAGAAGGGCTGAGCTCAACCGGTGGCGACGGGACGGGTGGGGTCGGAGACCCAGTTGGACCAGGAGCCGACGTAGAGGGCGGCGTGGATGCCGGCGACCGCGAGGGCGAGCACCTCGTGGGCGGCGGTGACGCCGGAGCCGCAGTAGGCGCCGACGCGGTCGCCGGCGCCGAGGGCGGTGAAGCGTTCGCGCAGCGCCCGCGAGGACAGGAAGCGCCCGTCCGGGCCGACGTTCTCGGTGGTGGGAGCGCTGACCGCGCCGGGGACGTGGCCCGCGACCGGGTCGATCGGCTCCACCTCGCCCCGGTAGCGCTCGCCCGCCCGGGCGTCGAACAGCGTGCCGTCGACCGCGAGGGCGGCGGCCTCGTCGGCGGTCAGGATCGGCATGCCGCCGGGCCTGGCGGTGAAGTCGCCCTCGACGACCTCCGGCTCGTCCTTGGTCAGCGGGCCCTGCAGGCCGCCGTCGAGCACGCGGACGTCCTGGTGGCCGTAGTACCGCAGCGTCCACCAGGCTCGCGCGGCGAACAGGTTGCCCTGGCCGTCGTAGACGACGACGCGGCGGCCGTTCGAGACGCCGAGGCGGCGCATCGCGGCCTGGAAGGTCGCCGCGTCCGGCAGCGGGTGCCTGCCGTCGGGGCCGGGCGGCGCGGCCAGGTCGGCGTCGAGGTCGCAGAAGACCGCGCCGGGGATGTGCCCCTCGCGGTAGAGCCCGAGCGCGGGCGGCCCGCCGAGCCGGTAGCGGACGTCGAGCAAGGTCGCGTCGCCGAGGTCGTCGAGCGTGATCAGCGGGCTCATCGGGTGGTTACCTCCAGGAAGGGCACGTACTGCTCGGCCGCCGTCATCGATCCGTGGAAACCGGTGAACAGGGCCTCGATGCGGTGACTCGCCGAGGCGATGATGACCAGGTCGGTGTACGGCACGGCCACGACGTCGCCGATCCGTTCCAGCCACGCCTCGCGGACCGTGGGTCCGAACCAGCCCGACTCGACCGCCTCCTGGCGCGACACCACCCAGGCGTCTCCAGCCAGGGTCTCACGCCAGGCCTCGAGTACGGCTGGCGCGGCCCCGTTCTCCGCGTAGACGTGGCGGGCCCTGGCCTCGCCGCCCAGCAGGGCGACGCCCTCCATGAGCGCCGGGGTGGTCTCGGCGTCGATCTTACGGGCGGCGTTGACCATGCCGTGGTCGGCGGTCACGTACAGGGCGGAGCCGGGCGGGAGGGCTTCGGCCAGGCGTTCGGCCATGCGGTCGACGATCTCCAGGTGGCGTAGCCACTCCTCGCTGCCCCATCCGGCCAGGTGGCCTGCCGCGTCGAGGTCGCCGTAGTACACGGTGACGTGGGCGCGGGGTTCCTCGAGGGCCCGCCGTACTGCTGCTATGCGGTCGTCCACGGAGTCGGCGGGCAGGTAGCGGACGCCGCGGAAGACGGCCTCGGTCAGGCCGGTGCCCTCGAGCTCGGCCGGTCCGACATATCCGGCGGTGATGCCGGCCGCGGCGGCGCGCTGGTAGACCGTGGCCGCCGGCTGCCACACGGCGGGATCCATCATCGCCCCGCCGGGCAGGGTCCAGCGCAGGCAGTTGAACAGGTGGCCCGCGCCCGGCACGGCCAGCATCAGGCCCAGCATCCCGTGCTCACCCGGCGCCATCCCGGTGCCCAGCGAACACAGGCTCGTCACGGTCGTCGCAGGGAACCCCGCGGTCAGCGTCCCGCCGTCCAGGCTCGCCAGGAACGGCGCCCTGTCGCGGTGCGCCCGCAGCAACTCGGCGCCCAGCCCGTCGACCAGGAACACGCACACCCGGTCCACGGCCGGCAGGCCAAGCGCGTTACTCCCGCCGCCGCCCAGCGCGGCCAGCATCGACCCGGACGCGTCGGCCAACGACCCCAACCCGTACCGCGGCACCACCGGCTCGCCCATGCGCCGATCCTAACCTCCCGCGCCCTTCCGGCCGCGTGGGCCGCCTTCGGGTCACGACCTTGCCGGGCTCTCGTTGGTGCACCTCATGGGGCTACTCGAGCTAGGCGCTGCGTCGGGGCTTCCTAGCGCACGGCTCTGCGCTGTGGCGGCGGATCTCGGGCTGGGCACCGACAACATTGCGCCGGTCCTCGCCGTACCCCCTCTCGCCGCACCGGCGCTGCGTCGGGACGTCCTACGGGCACTGGTCTGCGGGAACGCCGTGACGGCGGGTCTCGGGCTGGGGCGAGATCCAAGCACGTGAGGTGGCTCCGGCACAGTCACCGGAGGCGGGCACGTGAGGTGATCCCGGCACGGTCACAGGAGGCAGGCACGGGACGTGGCGCCGGCGCAGTCACAGGAGGCACGCGCGGAATCGCGGTGGGCGGGCGTGGCCGGGGCGGGCGGGGGGAGGCTGTGCGGAAACGGCGCGCGGTGTCGCCCCCAAGCGCGGGAGGGGGAAAGGCCGCGCGGATCAGGAGGCGGCGCGGGCGGTGGCTTCGGAGAGGGACTTGGCGAAGGCCAGGACGTGGGAAACCGCCTCGGGCCCGTCGGCCGCTTCGCTGACCCGGAGCGAGAGGTCGTCGGCCGTGATGGCGCCCGTGTAGCCGTGGTCCGCCTCGCAGTTCTCGTCGCCGCACGTGGCGGGTTCGAGGTCGACGTGCGAGATCGCGCCCCAGCCGATCGTGAGCGTGGCCTCCGTGGGCGCGACACCGGGAACGTAGGAGGCGGGGTCCGGCACGACGCGCGTGACCGCGACCGACTGGACGCGGCTGAGTCTGACCGCCTCCGTGGTGGTGGAGGCGTGGGAGGTGGAGACGCCCTCGACCGCCGGGTGCTCGTCGGTGTGGCAGACCAGCAGCCTGGTGGTCGACAGGACCAGGACGGTGACGTGCCTGCGTACCTCCATCGCCGGGTCGAAGGTGGCCTCGTGGTGCACCACGAACGCGGTCACAGCCTCCTTGCCCAGCGCGGATTCGACCGCGTCCGTGACGAGGTCGGGGTAGTAGCCGCTGCGCTCGATCGCTTCGCGCAGGCCCGCGGCGGAGACTCGGGTTTCCCTCATGGCTCCATCCTGCCAGGACCGCGCAGTGCGCTCACCCACAGGACATAACGCTAGATAACATCTTTAATCCAATTAACGCGGAATGGCCAAGCCAACAATTACCCCCTGTCGCCTCTTTCCCCGGTTTGTGATCACGCAGACGTGGCTATCGGTTAGGGCGGAGACCAGGCCTGCTGCGCTAAATGCGGGCATTCTTCTATGAATATCGTCGGGGGAAATGAAATGAACTACGAACGCCTCCGTAGCCTCACCGCCACGACCGCGTTCCTGGCCGGACTGTCCTTCGTGACCTGCGGTACGCCCGCCCGCGCCGCCGTGGCCTGCGCGATCTCCGCGACGAACGTGGGCTCGTGCGTCGAGGGCAGCAGCGGCATGATCACGCTCAACAAGTCCGACGTGCGCGGGCTGAAGCTCGACTTCGACATGTACATGTGGAACCTCAAGCCGGACGAGAACACCACCGCCGAACCCACTTTCTGCCTGGCCAAGGCCACGACCGGCTGCGACATCGCGGTGGCCGTGCCCGGCCGCGTGATCCCCGACAGCGTGGTCGCCCCCGGCTACACCTACATCCCCGGCAAGCAGCAGGACCACGCCGTGGACATGACCGCCAAGCGGCACGTTGCCGTGGCCATCTCCGACTCCGGCATGCTGACTCTTTCCGTACGCTTCACCGACACGGGCCCGCTGGTGCCGGTGGTGAAGAACCTCAACGTGGCGAAGTTCTCCCCGCCGACCAGGGTCAGCTGGGCCGCCACGGGGAACGGCGCGAAGGTCGACCAGGCGACCGGCGACACCCTGACCGGCGCGCTCGACGCCCTGGTGCGGCTCATGCCCGGCAACGCCGCCCCGGGCACGCCCCCGAAGGAGTGCACGACAAACTGCGCCATCAGCATCAACGACGGCTACATGGTCGTCACCAACCGCACGCCGTAGCCCTCCTTCCGCTTCATGCAGCTCTCCTCCAGCTTCATGCAGCTGTCCTTGAGGTTCATGTAGCTCTCCTCCAGCTTCATGCAGCGCTCCTTCAGGTTCACGTTGTACGGCGGAACGTTCACGTTGTACGGCGGGCCGCCGCAACCGGCCGCCCGCCGTACTCCGGCTGAGGGCCCGCGCCCGGCGCTTCCGGCGAGTCGATGCCACTCACCCGCCGCCACGGCGCCCGTTATCCGACCACCACGGCCCCCCCGCCCCGCCGTACAAGGCGCCGGACGACCGCCGTACACCTTCTCGCCGACCCCGGCGCGGTGAACGCACGCCACCGCACAGAGGCGCCGCCCTCAGCCCTACACCTTCCTCACCAACCCGACGCCCGCAAGCGTGCTCGTGGCGTGCTCGGTAGGTGCGTTCGTGGGCGTGCTCGGTTGGCGTGCTCGTGAGGAGTCCACGCGGTCTGCTTGCTCGCCGTACAAGGCGCCGGACAACGGCCGCACACCTTTTCGCCGACCCCGGCGCGGTGACGCTGTGCGTGGGCGGCGGGTGGGGTTATGAAAGGCGGCGGGGGGCGGCGTCCAGGCGGGGGCCTGTGGGGGCGCGGAGGTGGGCTCGGGCGGCTAGGACGATGACGCCTGACTCGCCGACGAGGACCTGGTCGAGGTCGAGTCTGGCCACCTCCGGCAGGTCGCCGGCCAGGCGGCCGACGCGGACCAGGAGGTCTTCCAGGGCGTCCACGGCGACGGGCGGGTAACCGTACTCGCCGAAGAGCAGGGGCGCGGCCCGCACTGACCTGACCAGACCGGCGGCGTCCTCGGCCGTGAGTGGGGCGAGGCGGAACCCCTGGTCGAGCAGGAGCCGCGCGGTGACCTCGCCGAGCCCGAACGACACGACAGGGCCGAAGGCGGGGTCCTCGACCACGCTGACCACGGTCGGCACCGCCGGCTGGGGCGCCATGCGCTGGACGGCCAGCTCCACGTCGTCGCCGAGCTGGGCGGCGAACTCGGAGTAGGCATGGCGGACGCTGTCGGGTCCCGCCAGGCCGAGCCGTACGGTGCCCGCGCGGCGGGAGGCGTCGGGGTCGGCCACCTTGAGCACGACCGGCCAGCCCAGCCGCCCGGCGGCCTCGACCGCCTCGTCGGGCGAGCGGACGATGTCGGCGGGCCAGACGTCGAGCCCGTAGCAGGTCAGGAGCTGGGCGGCGTCCCATTCGCCCTCGGTCATCTCCCCGACGAGAGCCCTGGCGCGCGAGGTGGAGATGTCCTCCAGCGCGGGCGGCGGCACGAGCGGTTGCGCCCGCCATTGGGCATATTTCGCGACGTGGGCTAGGGCTCTGACCGCCTCCTCAGGCGCGGCGTAGGAGGGGATCGAGCCCCGCGACGGCGTGGCCCCGTCGCCGACCCGCAGATCGGGATGCATCCCGAGATACCCCTCGAAGGTGGCAAGCACCGGCTTGCCCGAGTCGCGCGAGACCCGCAGCAGTTCGGTCGCCACGTCGGAGGCCGCGCCGGGGATCGGCGGCATGTAGACCACCACGGCCGCGTCCACCTCGGGGGAGCCGAGCTCGCCGGCGAGAGCCGTACCGAACTCCGCGGCGCCGGCGGCCGCGCCGAGGTTGACCGGCGGGCGGGGCTCCAGCCCGGCCGTGATGCAGGCGTCGACGGCGAGCAGCCCGAGCGCGTCGGAGTTGGTGACCAGCCCGACCCGCGGCCCGGCGGGCAGCGGCTGGTAGGCCAGCAGCTGGCCGACGTCGAAGAGCTGGATCAGGTCGTCCACCCGGATCAGCCCGGACTGCGAGAACAGCGAGCTGATCGCCGAATCGGGCAGCCGCAGCGACTCGGCGGAGTGGCTGCCCGGGGTGCCGCCGCTCTTGACCACCACGATCGGCTTGTCGCGGGAGATACGGCGGGCCAGGCGGGTGAACTTGCGCGGGTTGCCCAGGGACTCCAGGTAGAGCAGGATCACCTCGGTCGAGGGGTCCTCCTCCCAGTACTGCAGCAGGTCGTTGCCCGACACGTCGGCCCTGTTGCCCGCCGAGACGAACGTGGAGATGCCCATCCCCCGCTGCGCCACCCGCTGCAGCAGCGCGGTGCCGAGGGCACCTGACTGGCTGAAGAAGCCGACCCGGCCCCGGCCCGGCACGGTGGCGGCCAGCGTGGCGTTGAGCCTGACCGCCGGGTCGGTGTTGGCGATGCCCAGGCAGTTGGGCCCCACCACCCGCAGGCCGTACGCGCGGGCGATGCGGGCCAGCTCGTCCTGGCGGGCGCGCCCCTCGGCGCCGGTCTCGCCGAAGCCGGAGGAGACCACGACCAGCCCGTGCACGCCCTTTTCCGCGCATTCCTTGACGACGTCGATCACGCCGTCCGCGGGCACGGCAACGACGGCCAGGTCGACGTCGCCGTCGATGGCGTTGACGCTCGGATAGGCGCGCACACCCGCCACGGCCCGCACCTCACGGTGCACCGGATAGACGGGCCCGGTGAAGTCGGCGGCCAGCAGGTTGCGCAGCACTGTCTGGCCGACGCCGCCCGGCTCGCGGGAGGCGCCGATGACGGCGACCGAGCCGGGTGACAGCAGCCGCCCGATGGACCTGGCCTCGGCCCTGTGCTCGCGGGCCGTGGTCACCTCGGCGGCCGTCTCGGTCGGGGTCAGGTCGAGCGTCATGCGCACGACGCCGTCGGCGAAGCGGCTCTCGGCGGTGTATCCGGCCTGGCGCAGCACGCCCATCATCTTCATGTTGGCGGGCAGCACGTCGGCGATGAAGCGCTGGATGCCGTTCTCGCGGGCGGTGGCGGCCAGGTGCTCGAGCAGGACGGAGGCCACGCCGCGCCCCTGGTGGGCGTCCTCGACGAGGAAGGCAACCTCCGCCTCGGCCTCGTCGGTCCTGTCGTAGCGGATGACGGCCACCATCTCGGTGCCGATCGTGGCGATCAGCGCGACCCGGTTGACGTAGTCGACGTTGGTGAACCAGGTCACTTCCTTGTCGGTCAGCCGCGGCCTCGGCCCGAAGAACCGGAAATAGATCGATTCGTCCGACAAGCGGGAGTAGAAGGCGAGGAGTCGATCGGCGTCGGCGGGCCTGATGGGCCGCACGTGAGCGGTGCCGCCGTCGGCCAGGACGACGTCCGCCTCCCAGTGAGCCGGATACTGAGCCTCCACAGTCCCGAGGGTACCTGCAGGCGCTATTGGGCAACGCTTGTGCATCGAAGGGTGCCAGTGTCCGAGGTCCGGCCCACGGGCAGGCTGGGAGCTGTTACTTTTGCCGTGGCCAGGCTCGTTCTGAAGGCAGCAAGGTGGTGGCATCATGACGCGGGTCGTCGTGGTGGGCGATCTCATGACCGACGCGGTCGCGCGCGCCCGTTATGCGCTCGCCAGAGCGAGCGACACTCCGGCGATCGTGACGATGCACGGTGGCGGCTCCGGGGCGAACATCGCCTCCTGGTTGGCCGTGGAAGGCGCGGAGGTGGCGTTCATCGGCCGCCGTGGCGCCGACATCACCGGTCGTAACCGCGACATGGAGCTGATGGGCTACGGCGTCGACGCCCGTCTGGTCATGGATCCTGAGCGCCCCACCGGCACCTGCGTGGTGCTCGTCACGCACAAGGGCGAGCGCACGATGCTGTCCGACCCGGGTGCCAACGCCGCGCTGTCGTCGGAGGACCTGCCGCGCGACCTGTTCAACGGCGGCGGCCACCTGCACCTGTCCGGCTACACGCTGATCAACGAGGGCTCCCGCGACGCCGGGATGGCCGCGCTGGACATGGCGCGCCGGTCGGGGATGTCCATCTCGGTCGACTGCTCCTCCTCCGCGCCGCTGGAGCGCACCGGGGCCGAGCCGTTCCTGGAGTGGACGAACGGGGCCAAGCTGCTGTTCGCCAACGCCGACCAGGCGCGCGTCCTGACCGGGCGCGACGAGCCGGAGGCGGCGGCCAAGGTGCTGACGGCCTGGTTCCCGCAGGTCGTGATCAAGATGAACGCCGACGGCGCGCTCTGGTACACCAACGGGCGTCCCGACCCGGTGCACGTCGCGGCCGAGCCGGTCGACCGGATCATCGACGGCACGGGCGCCGGTGACGCCTTCTGCGCCGGGTTCCTGCCGTCGTGGCTGGAGGGCAAGCCGCCCGCGGAGTCGCTGTCCGCCGGGTGCCGCCTGGCCGCCAAGGCCATCGCCCACCTGGGCGCCCGCCCTCGCCTGTAGATTCCTCATCCCGTACGGCAGGCCCGCCACCGTCGATCCCGTGGTGGACGACTACGGGGGTCAGCTGACCGTGGCCAGCGCCAGCGGCAGCACGGCGGGGGCTCCCGCGTGCCGGACCAGGGCAGTGGCCAGCGTCATCGTCCACCCCGTGTCGATGCGGTCGTCGACCAGCAGCACCGGGCCGCCACACCCGGCGATCGCGGCTCCGAGCTCGCGCGGCATCGCCAGCGTGCCGCGGACCGCCTGGACCCGCTTGGCACTGTTGAACTGCTGGCCGGGCGGCCCCGAACGGTAGCCGAGCTCGCCCAGATACGTCAGCCGCCCCACGGACGCCAGCCGCTCGGCGAACCCGCGCACGAGCTGCGGCCGCGAGGCGGAGGGCACGTTGACCACGGCCACGGGCCGTTCCTGCCAGTCCCACGACGACAGCACCTGGATCACCGCCTTGAACATGTCGTCGGCCATCGCCTGGTCGGGCCCGTTGAACAGCTCGCGCAGCCGGTTTCCCCAGCCGATGTCGGTCAGGCGGCCGAGCGCCCGCCCCGGCTGTGCGCCCAGCTCGGGCTTGATCCTGCCGGACAGGTCGGCCAGGCCGCTCGGCCACTGCCTGCGCGCCTCCACCTCGACGCCGGGCCTGCCCAGGCGCTCCCGGGCGGCGTCGACGGCCTGGCCGGCAACCTCGGCCGATCGGTGGTTTCCCGTGCAGTTGTCGCAGCGCCCGCACGGCGCGGCCGCGTCGTCGTCGAGGTGGCGCCGCAGGTACTCCTCGCGGCACTCGGTCGTCGTCAGGTAGCCGAGCATCGCCTCCTGCTCGGCCCGGCGCTCTGCGGAGATGCGGGCGTAGCGCTCGGTGTCGTACTCCCACTCCTGGCCGGTGGCCTGCCAGCCGCCCTTGACCCGCCTGACGGCGCCGTCGACGTCGAGGACCTTCAGCATCATCTCCAGGCGGCTGCGGCTCAGGTCGACCGCGGTCTCCAGCGCCGGGGTGGACATCACGCCGCCCTCCTCCAGCGCCGCCAGCGTGGCCCGGACGACGGACTCCGGCGGGAACGCCAGCGAGGCGAAGTAGGCCCAGATGTCGCGATCCTCGGTGCCGGGCAGCAGGATCACCTCTGCCCGCTCCACGCCGCGGCCCGCCCTGCCGACCTGCTGGTAGTAGGCGACGGGCGACTGGGGCGCGCCCACGTGGACGACAAAGCCCAGGTCGGGCTTGTCGAAGCCCATGCCGAGCGCGCTGGTGGCCACCAGCGCCTTGATCTTGTTGTTGAGCAGCGCCTCCTCGGCCTCCAGCCGCTCGGCCGGGTCGGTCTGACCGGTGTAGGCGGCCACCTCGTGGCCCTGCTCGCGCAGGTAGCCGGCGATCTCGTGGGCGGCGGCCACGGTCAGCGTGTAGACGATCCCGGAGCCTTGGAGCTCGCGCAGGGTCTGGGCCAGCCATGCCAGCCGCTGCTCCGCCGTGGCCTGCCGTACGACGCTCAGGTGCAGGCTGTCTCGCTCGAGCGGGCCGCGCAGCACGACGGCCTCGTCGACCCCTGTCGCCTCCAGCTGCTCGGCCACGTCGCGGGTCACCCGCGCGTTGGCGGTCGCCGTGGTCGCCAGCACCGGGATCCCGGGCGGCAGCTCGCGGAACAGCGTCGCCAGCCTGCGGTAGTCGGGGCGGAAGTCGTGGCCCCAGTCGGAGATGCAGTGCGCCTCGTCGACCACGACGAGCCCGGCGCTCTCAGCCAGCTCGGGCAGCACGTTGTCGCGGAAGTCCGGGTTGTTCAGCCGCTCGGGGCTGACCAGCAGCACGTCGACCTCGCCGTCGGCGACCCTGCCGTAGATCTCCTCCCACGCCTCCGGATTGGCCGAGTTGATCGTCACGGCGCGGATGCCGGCCCGCTCGGCGGCGGCGATCTGGTTGCGCATCAGCGCCAGCAGCGGCGACACGATGACGGTCGGGCCCTCGCCCATGTCGCGCAGCAGCCCGGTCGCCACGAAGTAGACGGCCGACTTGCCCCATCCGGTGCGCTGCACCACGAGGACCCGGCGTCGCTCCACGACCAGCGCCTGGATGGCGGCCCACTGGTCGTCGCGCAGCCGCGCGTGGTCCCCGGCGAGGGCGCGCAGCCGCTCCTCGGCCTCGTCCCGCAGCATTCCGGCATCAGGGGCGTCAATCATGTGCTCCTTGTTACCACCTCCCGCCGACGCTTTTCTCCACTTGCCTGTTTGCTCGCTGCTGTCGTACGGCGAAGCCGCCCCACCACCACCCGCCGCACTCCGGCTCGGCACTGTCCAGGAGACGCTCCTCCGGTGATGCGGGGTTGCGCGCCGTTACGCCGCTTCGTCACCCATTTCCCGCAGGGGCGGTGGGGTGGTGTGCGGGGTCATCCGGCGCCCTGTGCGGCGGGCGAGGGGGACCGTTGTGCCCGGGAAATGAAACGCACAGGGCGCCGGGGACAGGGGGACCGTGGTGCCCGGGTCACGAGGCGCCGTGACGGCGAGAACCGGCGCCGACTCGCCGCGAGCGCCGGTCGCGGGCCCTCGGCGGACGACGGCGGGCGGCCGGTTGCGGCGGCCCGCCGTACAGGATCACCGTGGAAGATCAGGCCAGAGACAACCTGAAGTGTCAGGATTTATCACCATGTTCGGCGAAGGCGTTGACGGTGACGCGGTGCATGCGGCGTCGTTCGGTGTAGTCCGCGACCGCGTAGTGCTGCGTGGGACGGTTGTCCCAGAAGGCCAGCGTGCCCGGCGCCCACCTGAGGCGGCACTGGAACTCGGGCGAGCGGATGTGGTCGATCAGCATCGGCAGCAGCGCCTCGTTCTCCCGGTCGGAGAGGCCGACCAGGCGCGTGGTCGAGGCCCGGTTGACGAACAGCGCCTTGCGCCCCGTCTCGGCGTGCACCCGGACCACGGGACGCTCGAGCGGCGGCCACTTGGCCTGGACCTCCGCCAGGTCGAAGGGGTGCCCCTTGGAGATGGCCTTCTTCATCGACATCGTGATGTCGTGCACGGCCGTCAGCTCGTCACACAGGCGCTGCAGCGGCTTCGACAGCGACTCGTAGGCCAGGTAGGTGTTGGCCCAGCAGGTGTCGCCGCCCACGCTCGGCAGCTGGACGCAGCGCAGCAGTGACCCCATCGGCGGCGTCGGCTCGAAGGTGTTGTCGCTGTGCCACTCGTCCCCGCCCTCGCCCTTGGGGGAAGTCTGGTCGAGCACGTGGATGGGGCTGCCGGAGTCCTTCTTGAAGGCCGGGTGATTGAGCGTGCCGAAGTTCAACGCGAACTGCAGGTGCTGCTCGTCGTCGATGTGCTGATCGCGGAAGAACAGCACGAGGTGCTTCAGCCACCCCTCCCGGAGCGTCGCCACCTCTTCCTGGGCAAGCGGTTTGCGCAGATCAACGCCCGTCACCTCGGCGCCGATGTGCTTGGTCACGGGGTGAAACTCAATCATGCCCGGACCATATAACCAAGCAATTGCTTGGTCAAGTACGATTCGTGTCGCGGGCACCCGTGCTTCTTCGGCACAATGTTCGACATGGCCCGACGCACGACAGCACCCCCGCCGGAGGATTTCGAGGAGCGGATCGTCGACATCGACGTGTCCGCCGAGATGCGCGCCAGCTATCTCGAGTACGCCTACTCGGTGATCTACCAGCGCGCCCTCCCCGACGCCCGCGACGGTCTCAAGCCCGTCCAGCGCCGCATCCTCTATTCGATGAGCGAGATGGGGCTGCGTCCCGACCGGGGCCACGTCAAGTCCTCGCGCGTCGTCGGCGACGTGATGGGCAAGCTGCACCCCCACGGTGACAGCGCCATCTACGACGCCCTGGTACGGCTGGCACAGCCGTTCTCCATGCGCCTGCCACTGGTCGACGGCCACGGCAACTTCGGCTCCCCCGACGACATGCCGGCCGCCATGCGTTACACCGAGGCCAGGCTCGCCCCGCCCGCGATGCTCATGGTGGAGTCGCTGGACGAGGACACGGTCGACTTCAAGCCCAACTACGACGGGCAGGAGACCGAGCCCACGGTCATGCCGTCGGCGTTTCCGAACCTGCTCGTCAACGGCACCACCGGCATCGCGGTCGGCATGGCCACGAACATGGCGCCGCACAACCTCGGCGAGGTCGTGGCCGCCGCCCGGCACCTGATCAAGAAGCCGGAGGCCACGCTCGACGAGCTGATGCGCTTCGTGCCCGGGCCCGACCTGCCGACCGGCGGCTCGATCATCGGCCTGCAGGGCGTCCGCGACGCCTACGAGACCGGGCGCGGCACGTTCCGCATGCGCGCCAAGGCCACCGTCGAGCAGATCACCCCGCGGCGCAAGGGCATCGTCGTCACCGAACTGCCCTACAACGTCGGCCCCGAGCGCGTGGTCACCAAGATCAAGGAGCTGGTGACCTCCAAGAGGCTGGCCGGCATCAGCGACCTGAAGGACCTCACCGACCGGCACAAGGGCCTGCGCCTGGTCATCGAGATCAAGAACGGCTTCATCCCCGAGGCGGTGCTTGAGGAGCTCTACCGGCTCACGCCGATGGAGGAGACCTTCGGCATCAACAACGTCGCGCTCGTCGACGGCGAGCCGCGCACGCTGGGCCTGCGCGAGCTGCTGCAGGTCTACGTCGACCACCGCCTCGAGGTCGTCCGCCGGCGCTCCGAGTACCGGCGCCGCAAGCGGCAGGAGCGCCTGCACCTGGTCGACGGCCTGATCATCGCGCTGCTCAACATCGACGAGGTCATCCAGGTCATCCGCTCAAGCGACGACTCCGCCCAGGCGCGCAGCCGCCTGATGGACGTGTTCGAGCTGTCGGAGATCCAGGCGGCCTACATCCTCGACACGCCGCTGCGCCGCCTCACCAAGTTCGACAAGCTCGAGCTCGACAGCGAGAAGTCGGTGCTGAGCGAGGAGATCGCCGAGCTGACCGAGATCCTGTCCTCCGAGACGCGGCTGCGCCAGGTGGCCTCGGGCGAGCTGGCCGAGGTGGCCAAGAAGTACGGCACACCGCGCCGTACCGTCCTGCTCGAGTCGTCCGGCGTGGAGCGCAACGCGGCCGTGTCCCTGGAGGTGGCCGACGACCCGTGCCTGGTGATGCTGTCGTCCACCGGACTGCTGGCGCGCACCAGCGACGCCTCTCCCCTGTCGGGCGAGGGCGAGCGGTCCGCCCACGACGTGCTGGTCTCGGTGGTGCGCAGTTCCGTCCGGGGCAACGTGGGGGTGGTGACGTCGCAGGGCCGCATGATCCGGGTGAACGTGGTCGACTTGCCCACGCTGCCCCCGTCGGCGAACCCGCCGTCGGTGTCGGGCGGTCACCCCGTGTCCGAGTACGTGTCCCTGACCCCTGACGAGATCGTGGTCGGGCTGGGGTCGTTGGATCCCGACGGGCCCGGGCTCGCCGTCGGCACCGCCCAGGGCGTGGTCAAACGGGTGGTGCCCGAATATCCGGGCAACCGCGACGACTTCGAGGTGATCACCCTCAAGGACGGCGACCGCGTGGTCGGGGCCGTCGAGCTCGAATCCGAGGACCACGACCTGGTGTTCATCTCCTCGGACGCCCAGCTGCTGCGCTACCCCGCCTCGCAGGTCCGCCCGCAGGGGCGCCCCGCCGGAGGCATGGCCGGGATCCGCCTCGACGGCGACGCGTCCGTCGTCTGGTTCGGCGTGGTCGACCCCGCGCGCCCGGCCCAGGTGGTCACGGTGGCCGGCTCGGCCACCGCCCTGCCGGGTACCCAGGTCGGCGGGGGCAAGGTGTCCGACTACGCCGAGTTCCCCGCCAAGGGCCGCGCCACCGGCGGCGTCCGCGCCCAGCGCTTCCTCAAGGGTGAAGACGTCCTGCTGCTCGCCTGGGCGGGTCCGGCCCCGGCCAAGGCCGTCTCGGCCACCGGCAAGCCCATCCCGCTCCCCGAGGAGATCGGCCGCCGGGACGGCTCGGGAGTCCGCCTCACCCACACCATCGGCGCCATCGGCGGCTCCCTCGGCGCCTAAGGACAAGGCCCTCGCCTTCGGCAGCGCTTCGCGCTTGTCAGCTGTGGGCTGTTCTTAGTGGGGGGCCGAGCCCCCCACTACCCCCTGGCAGGGGCGCGCCCCTGCACCCGCGCCGACCTCGCCTCCGGCTCGGGCTGTGATTGATTAGGTGCGGGGGCTCCGCCCCCGCACCCCACACGCACCTCCGGCGCGATCCCCCGCCCGAACCCGCCATGGCGGCCGGGGCCATCTGCCGAGTCGGAGACCGGGCTTTGTCGCATGGAAGAGGGCATCTTCATGGTGAGATGTAAGGGGACGACGAGGGGAGCGTGACATGGATCAGACGCAGATCGCCCGGGTCGCTGAAGAGCTGTACCAGGAGATGGAACGGGGCGAGCGCCCCGAGCTGAAGATCGAGACGTTGGCGGGCCAGATCGTCATGCAGGCCGCCCCCTCTTGGCAGAACAGCTTCATCGCATCCCGGGTTGAGCGGCAGCTCGCAGCAGCGTACGAGCCGGGGAGCTATGTGTTGCAGGAGGCTGGAGTCCTCCTGCCCGACGGGTCTGAGCCGCGCCCCGACGTCGTGGTCCTGCACGGACTGCCCGCATCGAACGGCCGGTTGACCGCTGACCTGGTGGACGTGGTGGTCGAGGTGGCCTCCCAGAGCAACAGCGACAACAACTACGTCACCAAGCGACGCCTTTACGCGGCGGCAGGCATCCCCGAGTACTTGATCATTGACCCCGGCAAGGGCGTGTGTACCTATCTGGCCAAGCCCCGGCACGAGGGGTGGGCATCGATGACGGGATATGACTTCGGCGAAGCGATCAAGCTAGCCGGAGCTGTCATCGAGACCTCCGGTCTTCCCCGCGTGAGCTGACGACGATCAGGTCTGCCGGCGGAGTGGTGTCACCATTCTGAGAATCCGGGCGCCTGCTGCCATACGACGGTGTGGTGCCGGGTGCTGGGGAGGCCATTGATCCTGGACGCGTCGCTGTAGTGTTCCTGCAGCCCTTCCAGAGTCAGCCACGAGTCCATGGTGAGGAACTCGACAGGTTCAACGGATTCGGCGGTCCTCTTACCGCCATCGTGGCGCGCGTTCGATGCGGGCCGGGCGACGATGACGTCAGCGCGTCGCACGAACAGCGCATGGGAGACCTGCCCGCGTCGCCGCGCCGCGGGCAGGGTGGAGACCGCGAATTCGGTCAACGCTGTGATCGCCGCGCTCGCAGATGGGGCGGGTCTGCGTGTCATCGCGATGAACGGTGCGGTGGTGCCGCTGGGAGCAGGGACCCAGAAGGTGAATCCGCCGGGCGCGGGCGTCCATTCTGATTCCTCACGCGAGGAGTACAGCCGGTCTCCGGCCTCCTGCGCCGACGGGTTGGAGAAGAACGCCTCCATGCCGTCCGGCTCCGCCCAGCGGTCGACGAACAGCAACTCGTCGGGCTTGGCGGCGAACCCGGTGTCCACGCCGTCGGCCGGCGTATAGACGTTGTGGCTCAGATCCCCGAGCGAACGGGCGATCTCGATCCCTGGCTGGGGACCGCCGGAGATGAACGCGTTGTGCATCGCCCTGGCCTCGTCCAGG
This sequence comes from Nonomuraea sp. NPDC050536, assembly GCF_044457685.1. Classification (NCBI taxonomy): domain Bacteria; kingdom Bacillati; phylum Actinomycetota; class Actinomycetes; order Streptosporangiales; family Streptosporangiaceae; genus Nonomuraea; species Nonomuraea sp. NPDC050536. Next base: position 282,561 of record NZ_JBITHD010000001.1, on the reverse strand, counting down.
GTCGAGGCGATGATGCCGCGCGTGATGTGCAGGTTCGGGGGCTCCATGACTGTCTCCATCCTTGCGTCGTAACTGTCCTCGCAACGCACGGTAGCTGGCCACAGTCCGGAGCTTCTATGCCGTGTAGTCTCCAAAATATGTCCAATCGTCCAGAGGTCGCTCCCGCTGTGGATGTGCTCGCCGACGTGCTCGGCTCTCTCGATCTGCGCGGCTGGCTCCACTCACGCACCGAGATCGTTCCGCCGTGGCGATTCGACTTCATGGCCAGCCACGACAGCGTCTTCCACATCATCGGTTCAGGAGGCGGCTACCTGCTGGCCCCTGGCAGCCACGCTGGCCCCCTTCCGATCAGCGAAGGAGACGTCATCGTCTTCCCCTACGGTGACGCTCATGCGATCTGTGACGAGCCCGCCTCATCGGCCGTTCAGGAGGTGGCTCTGGACTACCACGCCAGCCGTGAGCATCAGGTCTTCCCGTTCGAGGGTGACGGCTCGAAATCGGTCATGCTCTGCGGCTCGTTCCGCATGGAGCACCACCGCCACCTGTCGCTGTTGCAGTCCCTGCCAAGGCTGATCCACATCCCGGCGGCGCAGGGCCGGCTGTCCCCGGACTTCGCCGGCATCGTGGATCTCATCGCGGCGGAATCGAGATCCCGCCGGCCCGGGGCGGAGGCGGTGCTGCGGCGACTCACCGAGATCTTCTTCATTCACATCATCAGGGCGTGGGTGGAACGACAGCCACCCGAAGCCGGGGGATGGTTGCGGGCACTGGAGGATCCGTCGATCAGCCGCGCGCTCGGTCTCATTCACCAAGCTCCGGGACGGCCATGGAACGTCACGGAACTCGCGGCGGCGGCCGGGCTGTCACGCTCGGCGTTCTCCGCACGTTTCACGCACATCGTGGGCGAGCCACCCATGAAGTACCTCACCCGGTGGCGGATGCACCGCGCCACCCGGCTCCTCGCCGGCGGCCACACCATCCCGATCATCGCAGGTCGACTCGGATACGACTCCGAGATCGCCTTCCGCAAGGCCTTCAAACGTCAGATCGGCGTCCCCCCAGGCAGATACCGCACGCCGCCTCAGGCGGACTCGCGCTGACACGACATCATGGTGCGCGCGGCCCGCCGGTGGGGCGGTGGTGCCTAGGATCTGGCGCATGCCACGGTTCGAAGTTGTCACGGTCATTCAGGCGCCTCGGGAGCTGGTCTTCGATACGTCGCTGTCCGTCGAGGTGCACACGTCGTCGATGCACGCCTCCGGAGAGCGGGCCGTCGGCGGGGTCACCGAGGGGATGCTCGCGCTGGGCGACCAAGTGACGTGGGTGGCGCGGCACTTCGGGGTGAGGTGGCGGCTGACCTCCACGATCAGCGGGTACGACAGGCCGGTCTCGTTCGTGGACGAGCAGGTGGCCGGGCCGTTCCGGCGCTGGTATCACGAGCACCACTTCGAGGCGACCGGCGGGGGCACGGTCATGCGGGACGTGGTCGAGTTCACGGCGCCGTTCGGGCCGGTGGGGAGGCTGGCGGAGGTTCTGGTGCTGCGGCGGTACATGGCCCGGCTCATCCTGCTGCGTAATCGGCACATCAAGGCGCTGACCGAAGCCGCCGCCCGCCGTACAGAAGATATGCCAGAATTCGGGGGTGCTTGAGGGGTTCGCTAGGCTGTAGCGCTCGAAGTTACGAATGAGGGATTTGCTGTGTGCCGGGGGTTTGCCGGGGGATGAGCTTGCAACTGCCGGGGCAGCTGGCGTTGGCGCTGAACATGACGGGGTACGAGTGGCCGACCGTCGATGAGGACCTGCTGGGCAGTTCGGGGGGGCGATGGGTCGCCTTCGGTGGAACTCTCCACGAGCACCACAGGGACGCCACGGACGCCGCCGGACGAGTAGTCGCGCGTAACTCCGGGGCGGATGTGGCGCAGATGCGCGAGAGCATGGCCGTGGCCGCCGAGGACGGCGGTGATCACGCCAGGGTGGCGCTGCTGATCGGCGGCGCGTGCGTCGTGGGCGGGGCGCTGGTGCTGGCCTGGAAGGTCGGCATCATCGGCGCGCTGGTACGGCTGGCCGTCCGGATCGTCAGAGCCCTGAGCGCGTCGGCGGTGTCGATGGGGGCGTCGCTGGCCTCGCTGCCACTGTCGGTGCTGGTGACCAGGGTGGCGATGCGGCAGACGCTGCGGCGGATCTTCCCCACCCGGTACCTCTACGACGTGGACGCGCCGGGCGGGATCGACCTCCAGCAGACCATGGGCAGCGCGCTGCGCACGGCGCACCAGCGGGAGGTGGCCTTCCCCGGCGGCATCGAGGGGCGCTACATCAAGGGCGCCAAACCCTACGATCCGGAGACCGGCCAGTTCGGCGAGTACATCGCCAACCCGCACTACCGGCCGTGACTCAGATGGTGCTCGCGTCGTCGGCGTCGCGATACGTGGCCGACATCCTGCCCACCCGCACGCCGTCGTCCTGCATCGCGGCGGCGCGCGAGGCGTAGATGCCGAGCGCGTCCTGCGTGACCGACCTGTAGAGGGACCCCTACGAGGGTGACCAGTTCGCCCCACGGGTCGAACTGCTCACCGGTGAACGCCCGGATGTGCCCGTCCAGCGACTGGCCGATGCTGATCAGCTCGTCGCGGGCGTCGAGCAGATCGCGGTGCGAGATGTCGATCTCCCCTGCCATGGCCTCGACACTACCGGGTTGACCTGGAGTGCGGTCCAGCGGGCGGGATCTTCATCGACACCGCCGACAACTACGCCTTCTGGGTGAACGGCACGCAGGGCGGCGAGAGCGAGACGCTGCTCGGCCGGTGGCGGCGCAGCAGGGGCATCGGCGACGAGGTCGGACGCGGCGAGCACGGAGGGGTATCAGGGCTGACCCCACGGAACGCCGCGAGGGGTCGTCGAGGGGTGGGAGTTGTGGTTGGCTCGAGCGAGAGAGCGCTCTCCCACCCTGCTGGAGGTTCTGTGCGTACTCGCTTATGCGTGGCGCTGACGCTCGTCGCCGCGCTATTCGTCGCACCACCGGCCCGGGCCGAGGCCGGACCACCGCTGACGATCACGGATTTCGAGGGCGACGGGCTGCCGCCCGGCGTGTTCGCCTGGGGCAACGACGGGCCGTCCACTCCGGCGCTGGCCGTGCAGGCCGACGCCGAGCGGGGTGGGCGGGTGCTGAAGGTGGACTACCACGTCTCCCAGTGGGGCGGGTGGTCGCACGACCTGACCACGGCTCAGGACTGGTCACCGTACGAGGGATTCTCGTTCTGGGTGAAGGGGACCGGTTCCGGGCAGAAGATGGCGTTCGAGATCAAGGACGGCGGCGCGGGGGCGGGCAGCTCGGAGCTGTTCGAGTCGTCGTTCACCGACACCTCGGCGGGCTGGCGGCAGATCAAGGTGCCGTTCACGGACTTCACCCGCCGCGCCGACTACCAGCCGCCGGGCGCGCCCAGCGACGGCGAGCTGGACCTGGTCGCGATGTGGGGCTACGCGATGCGGCTGCCGACCACCTCCGGCACCCTGCTTTGGGACGACGTCCAGGTGTACGGCACAGCGCCGCCGAGACCCGCCAGGCTGAGCACGAACGCGCCCGTCTACCCCGTGGACGAGGCGGGATCCGCCCGGGTGGGCGTGACGGTGACCACGTTCGACGGCAAGCCGCTGCCCGCCGACCTCGCCGTTGACTACCGGACCGGAACGGGGACCGCTGCCCCGGGCCAGGACTACACCCCCGCCCAGGGCACCCTGACGTTCCCCGCCGGGACCGCCTCCGGGGCCACGAAGACCGTCACGGTCCAGACCCTGGGTGACGGCGACGCCGAGACCGCCGAGACGATCCCGATCGAGCTGTCGGGAGCCGGAACCCGCCCGCCGCAGGAGCCCCCGGTCGTCGTGATCAACGCCCACGGCCTGCCGTACCTATCGCGAAAGATCCCGGTCAAGGACCGGGTGGCGGACCTGCTCAAGAGGATGACCCTCGAGGAGAAGATCGGGCAGATGACCCAGGCCGAGCGCCAGGCGCTGGGCAAGCAGGGTGACATCGCCACGTACCTGCTGGGGTCGCTGCTGTCCGGAGGCGGGTCGGCCCCGGCGGCGAACACGCCCAGAGGCTGGGCCGACATGGTGGACGGCTTCCAGCTCAGAACCCGGCAGACCCGGCTGCAGATCCCGCTGATCTACGGCGTCGACGCGGTCCACGGGCACAACAACGTCTACGGCGCGACGATCTTCCCGCACAACGTGGGCATGGGCGCCACCCGCGACCCGGAACTGGTCGAAGAATCCGGAAAAATCACCGGCGACGAGGTCAAGGCGACCGGCATCCCGTGGGCCTTCGCGCCGTGCGTGTGCGTGTCGCGCGACGACCGCTGGGGCCGCGCCTACGAGTCCTTCGGCGAGGACCCCGCGCTGGTCTCCCGGATGACGACGATCATCGACGGGCTGCAGAGCCAGGGCGTGCTGGCCACCGCCAAGCACTACGTGGGCGACGGCGGCACCACCTACGGCACCTCGACGACCGGCGACTACAAGATCGACCAGGGTGTCTTCACGGGCACCAGGGCGGAGCTGGAGGCGATCCACCTGCCGCCGTTCGAGGCGGCGGTCAGGCGCGGGGTGGGCGCGGTCATGCCGTCCTACTCCAGCGTCGGCGCGACCAAGATGCACGCGAACAAGGAGCTCATCACGGACGTGCTCAAGGGCCGGCTGGGCTTCAAGGGCTTCGTGATCAGCGACTGGCAGGCCATCGACCAGATCCCTGGCGACTACCCGAGCGACGTGCGGACCTCGATCAACGCCGGGCTCGACATGATCATGGTGCCGTACGCGTTCCAGACCTTCGAGTCCACGCTGAAAGACGAGGTCTCCGCCGGCAGGGTGCCCGTCTCCCGCGTCGACGACGCGGTGTCCAGGATCCTGGCACAGAAGTTCCGCCTGGGGCTGTTCGAGCACCCCTACGCCGACAGGTCGGGTCAGGTGGGCTCCGCGGCGCACCGCGCGGTCGCCCGTACGGCTGCCGCCGAGTCGCAGGTCCTGCTCAGGAACGACGGGCACCTGCTGCCCCTGGCGCCGTCCGCCAGGGCCTACGTGGCCGGGTCGAACGCCGACGACCTGGGCGCCCAGACCGGCGGGTGGACGATCACCTGGCAGGGCTCACCGGGTCCGATCACGCAGGGAACCACGATCCTGCAGGCGATCAAGGCGCGGGCGGCCTCGGTGACGTACTCGGCCGACGCCTCCGCGCCCATCGCGGGTCACGACGTGGGCGTGGTGGTCGTGGGCGAGAAGCCGTACGCGGAGGGCATGGGCGACATCGGCGTGAACGGCCACACGCTCGACCTGGCGGCGGCAGACCGTGCCGCGATCGACCGGGTGTGCGGTGCGCTGAAGTGCGTGGTGCTGATGGTCTCAGGGCGCCCGCTGGCGCTCGGCGACCTGTCGCGCGTCACGGCGCTGGTGGCCTCGTGGCTGCCGGGCACCGAGGGCGCCGGGGTGGCCGACCCGCTGTTCGGGGCCGTGCCGTACACCGGCAGGCTGCCTTTCACCTGGTTCAGATCGGCCGACCAGCTGCCGATCAACGTGGGCGACAGCGCCTACGACCCGCTCTTCCCCTACGGCTGGGGGCTGCGGACCGACTCCGCGCGCGACCGGCTCGCCGCGGCCCGGGCGGTCCTCGCCCGCGGCGACGGCCCGTCGAGGGCTGCCGCCGCGGTGCTCCGGATCGACCCCGGCGGCAACGCCGGCCGGGTGCTGGCCGCGCTGGCCACGGCCGCGTCCCTGCTGGAGAAGTCGCGCACCGACGCCTACGCCCAGGACGACGCGGTCGTCTCCGTGGCCAGGGACCTGGCGCAGGCCGGCGGCAAACGCCCCGGCCTGCAGGCCCTGGCCGACCACGAGGTGGCCTCGGGCAACCTCAGGAAGGCGGTGGACCTGCTGGCCCAGTCAGTCGCGGCATAGGCAGAACGGGTGACCGGCCGGGTCGAGGAAGACGCGGAAGCTGTCCTCCTCGCTCGGCTGGTGCTCGTGCTTGACGGCGCCGATCACCAGCACCTGCTTCTCGGCCACGTCGAGATCGTCGACGGTCACGTCGAGGTGCAGTTGCTGGGGACGCTCGGCGCCCGGCCAGTCCGGCGGCTGATGGTCGGCGGCCAGCTGGAAGGCCAGCCGCTTGGGCGACCCCCCGTCGCTGACCACCACCCAGTCGTCCTCCGCCGAGACGATCGGCCAGCCGAGCAGCTTGGAGTAGAACTCCGCCAGAGCCCGCGGATCAGGGCAATCCAGGACAGTCGTGCGATATCTCGCAATAGCCTTCATAGGACCCCTATTATCGTGGCTCGCGCCGACGAAGAATGAAGTTCATGGCTGCCAACTCGTTCATGGTTCCTCTCGGTACACCCGCTCCTCCCTTCGATCTCACAGCCATCGACGGCGGGAGCGTCTCTCTCACGGACCTCAAGGGCTCGCCCGCGACGCTCGTGATCTTCCTGTCGAACCACTGCCCCTACGTCCGCCACATCGAACACGGGCTCGGGGTCATGGTCGCGGAGTACGGCTCACACCTGTCGGCCGTCGGCATCTGCAGCAACGACAACGTCAACTACCCCGACGACGACGCCACGCACCTGGCCGAACAGGCGGCGCGCGCCGGGTTCACCTTCCCGTACCTGCTCGACGACACCCAGGAGGTGGCCAAGGCCTACCGGGCGGCGTGCACGCCGGACTTCTTCCTCTACGACTCGGCGTTCAAGCTCGCCTACCGCGGCCAGTTCGACGCCTCCCGCCCGCGCAACGACATCCCGGTCACGGGCGAGTCGCTCCGCGGCGCCGTCGACGCGCTCCTCGCGGGCGACCCGGTCGACGACGACCAGATCCCGTCCATCGGCTGCGGCATCAAATGGCGGCCCGGCAACGAGCCATCCTGATTCCTCTGCTGGATTTCTCTGCTGTACGGCAGGCCGCCCTACCGGCCGCCCGCCGTACTTCGGCTGAGGGCCCGCGACCGGCGCGTCCGGCGAGTCGGTGACGGTCGCCCGCCGCCACGACTCCGCCCTTGACCACCGAGGAGGGTCGAAGGTGCGGCGGGCCACCGTAGCGCCCCCATCCAGGGGCCCGTACGCCGTGGGCCACCGCAGCGGCCCGCTCGCGCGACAGGCCGTGCTGTATATGGACCAGCGTGGCGGCGGCGTGCCGTACGGGAGTGTGATTTTGCGGTGAGCAGCAACGTTTGCCGGTCAGTTTGGACAGCACTTGGGGGCTGATCGGGCCTGGAATGTCGGTGAGAAGTACGTGACGTTAGGGGCTGTTCGGATGAGATCCGTGCGCGAACCGCACGGTGATGGACAAGCCGCCTTCTGGGCGTGCGCTGGTGGTAAGGGTGGCGTGGTGAGCTTGGGTGACGGCGTTGACGATGGCGAGGCCGAGGCCGTAGCCGTCGCGGCTGCCGTGACGATCAGGCGCCTGTTTCTGGAAGGGGTGAAAGAGGCGCTGGATCTGATTGTCGGGGATGACTGGCCCGCTGTTGGTGACCGTGAGGGCCACCTGCGTGCCGGAGGTCTGCGTGGTGACCTTTACGTGCCCGTCTGCGTGGTTGTGGCGGATGGCGTTGTCGATGAGGTTGGCGACGAGGCTTTCGATCAGTCTCGGGTCTCCGGCCGTCACTGCGGGCGTGAGATGTTCGGCAAGGTCAATGCCTTTCTGCGTTGCTTGGTCGCGGCGGGAGGCGAGCACTCCTTCGACGACGTGGGCGAGGTCGAGGGTGTCCCAGCGGGTGACGCCGCGCTCGCTGGTGGCCAGAGTGAGCAGTGCTTGGACGAGTCGCTCCTGATATCCGCCGAGAGCGAGGGCCTCCTGGCAGGCCGAGCGCAGGGTGTCGGTGTCGGCATCGGGGTCGGCGAGGGCGACTTCGAGGAGGGTGCGCAGGCCGGCGAGAGGGGTGCGCAGCTCGTGGGAGGCGTTGGCGACGAAGTGGCGTTGGGCGTCGAAGGAGGCCTGAAGGCGGGCGAACAGGTCGTCAAGGGTGTGGCCGAGCTCGGTCAGCTCGTCCGTGGGCTCGCCGAGGTCGAGGCGCCGGTGGAGGTTTCCGGCGGAGATGAGTTGGGCGGTGGCGGTGATGGCGCGCAGCGGGTGCAGGAACCGGCCGGCGACGTACCAGCCCAGAGCCAGGGCGACGGGAATCAGAATGACCAGGGCGACGGCGGATCCTGTGAGGAGTTGGGGCAGGCTGATCCCGGGCCCGGTTTCGGTGATCGCGCTCGATGAGGGGTGGCCTATGGGGGTGGCCGCCTGGATGCTGGCGAGCGGGACGGCGACGAATACGAGCACCAAGACCGCGGCGGTGTAGATGCCCGCCGCGTAGGCGAGCGCGAGCCGCGTCTGCAGGGACCTTCTGGCGAGCTTCTGGGGGGTCATGACGGTCCGATGCGGTAGCCGCCTTCGCGGATGGTCTCGATCACGGGCGGGTCGCCGAGCTTGGCCCGTAACCGGTGCATGGTGTGCTTGACGGCGCTGCTGAAGGGGTCGGCGGCCGCGTCCCAGACACGTTCGAGCAGTGCCTCAGCGGAGATGACCTGGCCGGGTACGGCGAGCAGGCATTCGAGCAGGGCGAACTCCCTGGGGCTCAGGTCAAGGCGCCGACCGGCCCGGAACGCGATACGGCGGGCCGGATCGAGGGTGATGTCCCCGCATGCCAGGGTGGGCGGTAGCGGCGGGGTGGCGCGGCGAGCCAGGGCGCGGACGCGGGCGACCAGTTCGGCGAACGCGAAAGGCTTGGGCAGGTAGTCGTCGGCGCCGAGGCTGAGCCCGTCGACGCGGTCCTCGATCGTGCCGGAGGCGGTGAGCATCAGTACGCGGGTCTCACAGCGGCCGTGGGCGAGCTGCCGGCAGATCTCGTCCCCGTGGACGCCGGGCAGGTCGCGGTCGAGGATCACCACGTCGTAGCGGGTGGCGGCCAGGCGGTCGAGGGCGGCGGTCCCATCCAGGACGACGTCGACGGCCATGCCTTCGCGGCGCAGCCCGGTTCCGATGGAGCGGGCGAGGACCTCGAAGTCCTCGACGACCAGGACCCTCACCGCCCCTCGCCGCCGGTCGTCGTGCCTGGTTGAGGTGCCATGCCTTTACGATGCCAGATCCCCGGTCGCAGCCGGGTCGCAGCCGCTGCGACCCGGTTGGAACCAGGTGCCGCGTACAACCGTCGGCATGAATCCATCGACGCCTAACCGATCGGGCTTCCCCGAGTTGCTGCGCGCGGAATGGACCAGGTTTCGCACCGGGCGAGGCTGGGTGCTCACCATGGCGGCCTCCGTGCTGGTCACCGTATCGCTCGGATTGCTGATCACCGGGGGCGCCCGCAGCACCTGCGTGACAGGGAAGGGCGAAGGCCCCTGCCCCGCGCCATTGCTGGGACCCGATGGCACGGCTGTGCAGGACAAGTACTACTTCGTGCACCAGCCGCTCAAGGGGAACGGCAGCATCACCGCCCGTGTGTCGGATATGACCGGGCAGATGCGGCTGCCGGACGCCGTACCCGGGGTGCGCAACATCAAGGAGGGGATGGTGCCTTGGGCGAAGGCCGGGCTCCTCGTACGGCAGAGCCTCAAGCAGGGCACACCGTACGCCGCCGTCATGCTCACTGGAGATCACGGCGTGCGGATGCAGTACAACTTCACCCACGACGTGGCCGGCGGTCCGCACAATGGGCCGCAGTGGCTGCGGCTGACCAGGTCGGGCGACACCATCGCCGGCTACGAGTCAGACGACGGCAAGACGTGGACCGCGATCAGCACAGCCAAGCTGACCGGGCTGCCAGAGACGGTCGAGATCGGGCTGTTCGCCACCTCACCAGGCGCCTTGTGGGACATGGCGGAAGCCTTCGCCCAGGCCACCGCCACCTTCGACCAGATCACGCTGCAGGGCCCGAACGGTTCGTGGCGCCGCGACGACGTCGGCGTCGTCATGGAGTCCGACGGCAAGACCCCGCATCACCCGGGCGGGGTCGTCGAGTCCGGAGACAAGCTCATCGTGACCGGGGGTGGTGACATCGGGCCCGCCACGGTGGAGGGCGGTCTGCGCGCCGACTTCACGCTGATCGGCGGGGCCGTGGGGCTGATCCTGATGCTCGTGGTGGCGGTCACGTTCTTCACGGCAGACTACCGGCGCGGGCTGATCTGGACCGGCCCGCCGGTCGAGCCGCATCCGGCGCGGCCGCTCGTGGCCAAGGCCGTGGTGGTCGGCGCGGTCGCGTTCGCGGCGGGGTTGGTGACCTCGGGGGTCGTGGTCCCCGGCGGTTTGGCACTGTTGCGTGCCCATCAGAACCCGGTTCAGCCGCTCACCTTGGGTACCGAGCTCCGGGTGATCGTCGGCTACGCGGCACTGACCGCGGCCGCCGCCGTGCTGGCTCTGGGCCTCGCCGCGCTGATCAAGCGGGCCATCGTCGCCATCGGGCTGGCCATCGCGCTGGTCGTCGTGCCCTACCTGCTGGCGACCGCGGGCCTGGCGCCATGGCTACTGATGATCACCCCTGCCGCCGGGTTCGCGATCACGCAGAGCGTCCCCACGTTCGCGCATGTGGACGTCGACCCGTCACCGCTCTGGGGCTACTACCCGCTCCCGCCATGGGCAGGTTTGACCGTGACCTGCGGATATGCCGCCCTCGCCCTCGGGGCGGCGATAGCCGTACACCGCAGGAAGGTTTCACGTCAGGTTCCGCTCGCCTAAAGGTACAGAATCTTGGCCGGCACGATCGGCGGTAGCAACCCAAGGCCAAGTCTCGTGACATCGAAGTTTGAGCAGTCAGCACTGCCGGTCCACGCGCCCTTGCCGGTTCGGCGCCTGAATCCCGGTCAATGTGGCCGATCTTGGCTGGCTGTTCGCCGATCCTGCGCCGCTGACCGCTGGTGCCAGGCGACGCGCTCGCGATGCTGGTCGATAAGCCCGATTCCGCGGGCGCCGATCTGGCCCTCCACCCCGTCCTTCTCATGCGCGCCGATCAGCCCGGGCCGGCAGTAGAAGGCGTCGATGCCGGCCCAGCTTCTGAAGGCCACCCACCGCTCCGACTCCACCCGGCTGCGGGAGAAACCCAGCACCCCGGCCACCGCGCCACTTCATCCCGCGAAGCACACCGATGCTCTCACCGCAAGTCCCCGGGCGCTGTCACTTCTCAGCGACATCGTCTTCCAGCGGAAACGATCGCCGTCGCAGGAGACCGGCAAACGCTGTCACTTGTCACCGACAGAACCAGGAGTGGCTAGGTGTGGGCGGCGATGGCGTGGGGGATGGCGAGGAGGAGTTCGTGGGGCTGGCCGCCGGGCCAGTCGCGGATGAGGCGGCGGCCTGACTCGCCGGGGTCGAAGTCCTCGCAGCCCAGCGGCCCGTAGCAGCCGGACTGGTCCAGCAGCAGGACGAGCGGGTCGTCGTCGGGCAGGCCGGCGGCGTAGGCGGCGGCGTCGAGCAGTGCCAGCGCGGCCCTGGCGTTGCGGCCGTCGTCGTTGGACTCCACCCGGTCGAGGCGGCGGCGAGCCTGGGCGCGCAGGTAAGCGGCGAGCGATTCGGACCTACTCACGACAACCTTCTTCGATCACACACTTTGGGCTACGACATCATCACGCAAAGTGAGCATTGATCGTGGGACGTTGGCGTAACTCCGCCTGTCGGCACCCCTGTGAACACCACCATTGGGGCATGCGGGACTATCTATGCCATGAGTCCGTTTGACGACCTACTCGCCGCTAACGCGAAATATGCGGAAACGTTCGAGGATTCTCATCTCACGGGGCGGGCGGCACGCGGATTGGCCGTGGTCACCTGCATGGACTCCCGCATCGACCCGCTCGGACTGCTCGGACTGAAGCCCGGCGACGCCAAGATCCTCCGCAACGCCGGGGCGCGCGTGACCGACGACGTCCTGCGCACGCTCGTACTGGCCGTCTACCTGCTGGGCGTCGAACGCGTGCTCGTCATGCCGCACACCGACTGCGGCATGTCCAAGGTCACGGACACCGACGTGCACGAGCTGACGCAGCAGAGCGGCGTGGACACGCGCAGCCTGGAGTTCCACACCGTGCCCGACCAGGGCGCGGCGCTCGAACACGACCTCACCCGCATCCGCACCACCCCCTTCCTCCCCGAGGGCATGCCCATAGCCGGCGCCATCTACGACGTCCACACCGGCAAACTCCTCCCCGTGGCAATCCCCTAGATCCCCCTCCCCACCCAGGGCTCTCTATTCAGGGCCCGCCGCTCAGGGCAAGAGCACTCTTCCCATACGGCAAGCCGCCCCACCGGCCGCCCGCCGCACTTCGGCTGGGGGCCCGTGGGCGGCGCTTCCGGCGAGTCGGTGCCACTTACCCACCGCCACGCCACCAGGAACCCACCTCCCACGGCCCACCATCGCGCCCACGCCTCACACCCCTCCGCCTCGCGGGACCACCCGCCCCAGCCCCGGGTCACCCATCCCGTCGCGGCGCAGGCACCTCGGCCTCTTGATTGCCCACCGCACAAGGCGCCGCCGTTCGCCGGATCATGTCCCGCCGACCCGCGCACGGGACCCCGCGGAACCCACGACCCGGCCCCTTGGCAGGGCGGCCACCCCGGACCCCTGCTGCCCACCGCACAAGGCGCTGCCTTTCGGTGGGCAGCGTGTCGGCCTGGTGCCTGGAGGGGTGAGGTGCGGGGTCGTTAGCGGGTGCGGAGGTTGGTTACCTCGGTGGTGAAGATGTCCTCTGTTTTGGTGAGGAAGGTCTTGATGAGCTCCAGTTCCTCGTCCGAATAGTCGGACATGGCCGCACGCCAGGACTTGATGAGCGGGGCGAAGACCGGTGCCACGTCGGCCACGGCGCGCTCAAGGATCAGCGAGACCACGACCTTGCGGCGGTCGGCGGTGTCGCGTTCGCGGCGGACGTAGCCGGCTGCCTCCAGCCGGTCGATCACGCCGGTGATCGAGGCCGTGGTGATGCCCGCCTGCCTGGCGAGCTCGCTGGCCGTCATCGGGCCGGCGCTCAGCAGGTTGAGGCAGTGCAGGTCGGTGGTGTTGACCCCGATCCGCTCCGCCGCGGCCTGACTCATGGACACGGTCAGCACGTTGGCCCGCCGCAGCGCGTCGAGCAGCCCGTTGATCGCTTCAGCACGGCTTGACATCCCGCCGCCAACTCCTTAGCGTGCCAAGTGTCTAGGAAAACTAGAGATCTGGTTCTCTAGCCACTAGGTTACCGGAAGGATGTCACGATGAAAGACATCGTCATGCGGTTCTACGACGAAATCCTCAACCAGAACAGACTCGAAGTGGCCGACGAGATCGTCTCCCCCGCCTTCAGCGGAGGCCGCGGCGCGACCGGACCGCAGGCCATTAAGGAGACCGCGCATTACCTCCGCGCCGCCGTACCCGACCTGCGATTCGACATCGAGGACGTCATCTCGGACGGCGACCGCGCCGCCACCCGCTGGACACTGCGCGGCACGCACAAGGGCGACTTCTTCGGCTTCGCGCCCACGGGCCGTCCGCTGGAGATCCGCGCCTGCGTTTTCTTCCGCTTCGAGGACGGCCGCGTCTCCGAGGTGGTTCCCGTCGTCGACGTCAGCTCCCTCTTCAGAGCGGCGGCCTAGATCTCATCTCAGAGATCTTCTCTCAAAATGGCTATCCTCTGAGAGATTTTTTCTCAAATAGCGTCGCTTCCGAGAAATCTTCTCTCGTACGGGCTTCTTCTCAGAGTGCTCTCGTACGGGCTTCTTCCCGGAGATGCTCTTGTACGGCCAGCCGCCCCACCGCCAACCGCCGCACTCCGGCTGGGCCCTGTCCAGGGAGACGCTCCTCCGGTGATACAGGGTTGCGCGCCGCTACGACGCACCGGACCCGGCACGGCTACACCCTTCGTTTCGCGGGCACCCCGGTTCCTTGGGTGCCCGCCGTACGAGGCGCCGCCCTTCGCCGTTCACCTCCGCGCCGACCCGGCGCCTGGAATCTCCAGGATCCAGCGGGTCAGGCGGTCACGTGGGGGCGAGAGGGCGGCGGCGCTGGAAGCCGCGGGCAGGACCCGCGTCCCAGGCCGCTACGGGCGGGCTTATCCTGGCCCGCGGTTTCGGCGTGGCACGACCAGGCCCGACTCGTAGGCGGCGACCACGGCCTGGGTCCTGTCGCGCAGGCCGAGCTTGTTCAGCACGCGGCTGACGTGGGTCTTCACCGTCTCCTCCGTCACGGTGAGGCGGGCCGCGATCTCCGGGTTCGACAGGCCCTCGGCGACCAGGCGCAGGACCTGGGTCTCGCGCGGGGTCAGGCTGGCGGTGGCGACGGCCTCGGGCTGGGGACGCAGCTGGGCGAACTCGTCGATCAGGCGCCGGGTGATCGCCGGGGCCAGCAGCGCCTCACCGGCGGCGATGACGCGCACGGCGTCGAACAGGCGCTCGGCGGTGACGTCCTTGAGCAGGAAGCCGCTGGCTCCGGCGCGCAACGCGTCGTAGACGTACTCGTCCAGGTCGAAGGTGGTCAGGATGAGCACCCGCGGCCCGTCGAGGCGCTTGGTGGCCTCGATGCCGTCCATGACGGGCATGCGAATGTCCATGAGCACCACGTCGGGCGACAGCTCGCTGCACACGCGCACCGCCTCGGCGCCGTCGGAGGCCGTGCCGACGACCTCGAAGTCGGGCTGGGTGTTCAGCAGCTCGGCGAACCCGGTCCGCACCACCAGGTGGTCGTCGGCGACCACGATCCGCACGCTCATGCGGACGCTCCAGGGAGGCGGGCCTCGATGAGGAACCCGCCGCCGGGGTCGGCGCCGGTGGACAGCTCGCCGCCGACCGCGACGGCCCGCTCCCGCATCCCGGCCAGCCCGTGCCCCATGTCGGTCCCGGCGGTGGCGCCGGGACCGTTGTCGCGGATACGCAGGTGCAGGAGGTCGGCGGTGTAGTGGAGCTCCACGTCCACGGCCGCGCCGGGCGCGTGCCGGCGGGCGTTGGTGAGCGCCTCCTGGACGATGCGGTAGGCGGCCAGCTCCACGCCGGGATCCAGCGCTGCGGGCGATCCGCTCAGGATCAGCCGGATCGCCGATCCGGACGCCTCGCGCGACTCGTCGAGCAGCTCTCCCAGCTCCCGCAGCCCTGGCTGGGGCCGCCGCACGTCGGGCTCCGCCTCTGCGTCCTCCCGCAGCACGCCGAGCAGCCGGCGCATCTCGGTCAGCGCGGACCTGGCTGTGTCGCCGATGGCCGACAGCCGCTCGGCTCCCGCCTGCGGCATCCCCGGGGTGGTGAGCCTGGCCGTCTCGGCCTGCACCGCGACCATGGAGATGTGGTGGGCGACCACGTCGTGCAGCTCGCGGGCGATCCTGGCGCGCTCGCCCCTGGCGGTGTGCTCCAGCAGGGAGTCGGCGATGCCCTGCTGGGCCGCGGCGCTCTCCGACGCCTCTCCCCTGGCCCGCCGTACCAGTCCCGCGAGGGCGGCGGCGGGGCCGAGCGAGGCCAGCACGAGCGTCAGCACGCGCGCCTCGCCGTCCAGCCCGCCGACCACAGCGAGCACCGGAAACGGTACGGCGAGCAGCACCGACAGCCGTGAGCCCGCCAGCCCGAGGCGGTAGCCGGCGATCAGCTGGGCGGCCGCGCCCGCCACGGTCAGCGTCTGGAAGGCCGTCAGCGACAGCACGCACGCGGCCGACACGACGAGCGCGGCGGCCCGCTCCCGCAGCAGCGCCACCGGCAGCGTGGTGGCGAGCGCGATCAGCGGGAAGATCACGTAGTAGAGCGTGATGTTGCCGCCGTCGACGGGCGGCGGGTTCAGCCCGTGGTGCGGCAGCGGCTGCCCGGCGGGGGCCGTATCGGAATAGCCGCCCATGAGGTAGGTCAGCGGGGTCGTCCGGGCCTGCACGATCGACTCGGCGACCGCCAGCAGGGCGAGCAGCACCCCGACCACGGCGATCCGCCGTCCCCTCTCGACCCATTCGTGCACGAGTGTCATTGTCACCGACACCAGGACCTGGGGCATCCCTCGCACGAGGGACACGCGGTAGCTCACGCCAGCGACGGCGAAGATCGCTCCGCGCCGTGACGACCGCGGGTGGCGGGCGTCCATACTCTGCCTGGCATGGAAGCAACTATCGAAGTCGCCGGGCTGCGCAAGCGATTCGGCCGCACCCTGGCGCTGGACGGCATGTCGTTCACGGTCGCGCCGGGGCAGGTGACCGGGTTCGTCGGCCCGAACGGCGCGGGCAAGTCCACCACGATGCGGGTGGTGCTCGGGCTGGACGCGCCGGACGAGGGGCGCGCGCTGGTGGGCGGCCTGCCGTACCAGAGCCTGCGGCGGCCGCTGAGCCACGTGGGGGCGCTGCTCGACGCGGCGGCGCTGCAGCCCAGCCGCGCGGGCCGCAACCACCTGCTGTGGCTGGCTCACTCCCAGGGGCTGGGCGCCGCCCGGGTGGACGAGGTGATCGAGCTGGTCGGGCTGAGCTCGGCCGCGCGGCGCAGGGCCGGCGGCTACTCGCTGGGCATGCGGCAGCGGCTCGGGATCGCCGCGGCGCTACTCGGCGACCCGCCGGTGCTCATGCTGGACGAGCCGTTCAACGGGCTCGACCCGGAGGGCATGGTGTGGATCAGGGGCTTCCTGCGGTCGCTGGCCGCGCAGGGTCGCGCCGTGCTGGTGTCCAGCCACCTGATGAGCGAGCTGGAGGACACCGCCGGCCATCTCGTGGTGGTGGGCCGCGGCCGGGTGGTGGCGGACACCAGCGTGGCCGACCTGATCGCGACGGCGTCCGGCGGCAGGGTCACGCTACGCACGACGGCACGGGACGAGGCGATGGCCGCGCTCGCGCACGCGGGCGCCACCGTGGCCGCGACCGCGCGCGACACGGTGACCGTCACCGGGCTGCCGTCGGAGCACGTCGTGGCGTTGCTCGGTCGCAGCGGGGTGCCGTTCTCCGAGGTGGCCGCGCACCGGGCGACGCTGGAGGAGGCCTACATGGAGCTCACCAGGGACGCGGTCGAGTTCAGGGCGGCGTCGTGATCCGCGCGGAATGGACCAAGTTCAGGACCGTGCGCGGCTGGGTGGCGGGCACCGCGGTATTCGTGGTGGTCGTGGTACTGCTCGGCGTGATGTTCGCGATGGGCTCCCACTCCTCCTGCAGCCAAGGGGCCAAGGAGGTGCCCTGCCCGGCCAACCCGCTGGGGCCCGGCGGGGAGGCCGTGAACGACCGGTTCACCTTCGCGCACCAGCCTCTGAGCGGCGACGGCAGCATCACGGTGCACCTGACGTCGATGACGGGGATCATCACCTACCCGCCGCCCAACCACGACCAGATCGTCAGCGGGCTGGTGCCCTGGGCCAAGGCGGGCGTCATCATCAAGCAGAGCACCACGCAGGGAGCCCCCTACGCGGCGGTGGCGCTGACCGGCAGCCACGGCGTGCGGATGCAGCACAACTTCACCGAGGACATAGCGGGCAAACCAGGCCCGGCACCGCGCTGGCTCCGGCTCACCCGCGCCGGCGACACGATCACCGGATACGAGTCGGCCGACGGGTCGGCGTGGAGCGAGATCGGCAAGGCCCGCCTGGCGGGGCTGCCGGAGACGGTGCAGATCGGGATGTTCGCGAACTCGCCCGGGGACCTCACCGTCCGGCAGCAGTCGATGGGCGGCAGCATCGTACAGATGCGTTTCACGCAGACCTCGGCCGTCTTCGACCACGTCACGCTGCAGGGCAGGACGCAGGGCAGGACATGGCTGCAGCAGGACGTGGGCGTCGGCGATGGACGGACGGACTGGGAGAAGTACCACCGCCCGAACGGGCTGGTCCAGTCGGGCGGGACGTTCACCGTGACGGGCACCGGCGACATCTCGCCGATGGGCCCCGAGGGCGGGCAGTCCCTCGAGCGCACCCTGACCGGGCTGCTGGCCGGCTTGATCGTGATGATCGTGGTGGCGGTGCTGTTCATCACCGCCGAGTACCGGCGCGGGCTGATCCGCACCACGCTGGCCGCCGGCCCGCGTCGAGGGCGGTCGCTGCTGGCCAAGGCGCTGGTGATCGGGGCGGTGTCCTTCGCCGCCGGGCTGGTGGCCGCGGCGGTCGTGGTGCCGGTGTGCTCGGCGATCCTGCGCGGCAACCAGGCCCCCATCCTGCCGGTCCCCGCGCTCACCCAGGTGCGGCTGATCGTGGGGACCGCGGCGCTGGTGGCGGTCGTGGCCGTGCTCGCGCTCGCGCTGGGGTCGCTGTTCCGGCGCAGCGCGGCGGCGGTCATCGTGACCATCGCGGTGATCGTGGTGCCCGAGATCCTGGCCACGGCCTCGGTGCTGCCGATGTCGGCGGCGCAGTGGCTGCTGCGGCTCACGCCCGCCGCCGGGTTCGCCATCCAGCAGACGATGCCGGAGTACCCGCAGTCGACGGGCTACGCCGCGCCGTCGGACGGGTACTACCCGCTGGCGCCGTGGGCGGGCTTCGCCGTCCTGTGCGCCTACGCCGCGCTCGCCCTGGGCCTGGCCGTTCACCGTCTGCGCCGGAGGGACGTATGAGGACCACCCTGACACCTGGCACGCGGGGACAGCTGGCGTGGGCGTTGCGGGCCGAGTGGACGAAGCTGCGGACCGTGGGCGGGACCGGGTGGCTACTGCTCGGCATCGTGGCGCTGACCGTGGCCGTCAGCTCCATGACCGCGGCGCTGACCTTCGCCGATCCATGTCCGCGCACCGGCTGTCTCCAGGACCCCGTCAAGATCAGCCTGTCCGGGGTCACCGTCGGGCAGGTGGCCGTCGCGATGCTCGCCATACTGGTGGTCTCGGGCGAGTACACGTCCGGCATGATCCGCACCACCCTCACCGCGATGCCACGCAGAAGCACGGTGCTGGCCGCCAAAGCGATCGTCGTCACCGGGCTGGTCCTGGCCGCCGGGATCGTGGCCGTGCCAGGGGCGCTGGCCGCAGGGCGGTTGCTGCTGCCGGGCAGCGGGTTCACCCCCGAGCACGGCTACCCGCCGCTGACGCTCGCCGACGGCCCGACGCTGCGCGCGGCGGCGGGCTCGATGCTCTACCTGGCGTTGGTCGGGTTGCTGAGCCTGGGCGTCGGGACCGCGGTCAGAGACTCGGCCGCGGCCATCGGCTCGATCCTGGGGCTGCTGTTCCTGCCGCTGCTGCTCTTCGTGTTCCCCGACCCCCATCTGCAGAAATTGATCTTCCGCATCACTCCGATGAACGCGGGCCTGGCCATCCAGGCCACCCGCGATCTGGCGGCCTGGCCGATCACCCCGTGGGCGGGCCTGTCAGTGCTGGCCGCATGGGCCGGAGTCGGCCTGCTGTGTGGCGGGCTCCTCCTGCGGCACCGGGACGCCTAGGGCGGAGTTCACCCAGCGGCCCTTGCGCATGAGGTCGCGCTCGGCCAGCTCATTGGCCTCCCGCCAGGCCTGGATGCGCTGCGGGGCGATGCGGAAGTACACGTACGGGGTCCCCAGGTCGCGCGGGTCGAACCCGGTCTTGACCGCGAAGGCGTCGCCGGTCTCCTTCGGCAGATCCGCCATCCGCACGACCTGGACGGTGCCGTCGATCAGCACCACGTCGCGGGTCGGGCCGAGCCCGATCCGCGCCGTGGCCCGCGCGCGCAGGTTGCGTCCCGTGGGGCTGGACTCGGGCGTCGACAGCAGCAGCGTGCTTCCGTCCCACAGAAACGACAGCGGAACCAGGTACGCGGACTCGCCGGCGGTCGTCGCCACCCAGCAGTCCACATCGTTCTCCAGCCGGTGCAGCGTGTCCTTCATGCGCTGCTCCCTGCTGCGGGGCTCCTCGATCATCATGGCCTCCTCCATGAGTGCGATGCTGCCAGTGGAGGGGGCGACACGCGCGGTGCCGCCCCCTCGTGGCGCGTCACCAGGCGCCGGCGATCTGCCTGGTGGTGGCGTTGAGCCGGTTGAACAGGTTCGTCACGGCGATCATCATGATGATCGAGGCCAGGCCCGGCTCGTCGTAGTGGCCGGCGGCCTCCTCCCAGATCTCGTCCGGGACGGCGTCGGGGCGGTCGGCCAGGCGGGTGGCCGACTCGGCCAGCGCGAGCGCGGCCCGCTCCGCGTCGGTGAAGTAGGAGGTCTCGCGCCAGGCGGCCACCGCGAACAGGCGCTCGTCGGTCTCCCCCGCCTTCCTGGCCGACTTGGCGCCGGCGTCCACGCAGGCGCTGCAGCCGTTGACCTGGCTGACGCGCAGGTGCACCAGCTCCAGCGTCGTCTCGGGCACGCCGCCCGACTTGACGGCCTTGAACAGCGCGAAGATCGGCTCCATCGCGCCGGGAAGGATCTGGGCGGGGTTCTTCATCCGAGCCTGCATGATTGTTGTCCTTTCGAGGTTGGTGTGATGGACGAGCGGCCAGTCGATGGCGACCCGGGCCGCGTTGGTGAAGTAGTCGCTGAAAACGTTGAACGCGACGTGCGCGACGATCTCGGCGAGATGGGTGTCGGACAGCCCGCCCTCGCGCGCGGCGCGCAGTTCCTCGTCGGTGATGTGGCCGCGCCGCATGAGCAGCGCCGCGGCGAAGGCGAGCACCGGATGGGCGTCACCGCCGCGCCGGGCTCTGACGGCCTCCCGCTCGGTCAGGCCGGCGACCTTGGTGCCCACGTAGGTGTGCGCGGACAGGCCGTAGTCGGCGGCGTTGTGCTGGGCGACCAGCAGCGCGATCCGCTCCCGGTCGGCCGCGGACAGGCCCCCGCGTTGGAGCGCGCCCGCGAACTCCAGGTAGGCCCGGAGCACTGCCGGGCTGTTGGCCATCGCCTTGGCCAGGTTGGGCGTCAGGCCCGTCATGGCCTGCACCGCGTCCAGCAGGCGGGCCACCTCGGGGGTGGCGTCCTCCGGCTGGACGAGCGGGAGTCCCGGCATTCCTGATCTCCTCCTTTCCTTCGATGACTCCCATCGTGGCGAGGCGTTTTGATAGATTTGCGATGCGTTTCCGATATGACGTTGTGTAGTGGATGGTGTACGTGGAGTTCCGGATCCTGGGTCCCATGGAGATTCACGCCCCGGGCCGGTACGTGCCGAGCCCCACCCCGCGGCACCGCGCGATCCTGGCCTACCTGCTGCTGAACGCCCGTCGCGTGATCAGCGCCGACCAGCTCATCGAGGCCATGTGGGGCGGCGCCCCGCCGGACACGGCCCGCTCGCAGATCCACGCCGCGATCACCGCGCTCCGCCGCACGCTGCGCGCCGTAGACGCGGCACACCTGCTGGAGACCCGCGCGGGCGGCTACGTGATCCTCCCCGAGCCCGGCGGGCTCGACCTGGAGGAGTTCACCGGCCGCCTGGCCGAGGCCGGTGACGAGCCCGCTGAGGCCGCCCGGCGGATCCGCGACGCGCTGGGGCTGTGGCGGGGCAGGCCGCTTGCGGACCTGAACGCCGACTACACCGACAGCGCCAGGACCCGCCTGGAGGAACGGCGGCTGGCCGCCGTGGAACGCCTGGCCGAGCTGGACCTGGCGCTCGGCCGTCAGGACGAGCTCATCGAGGAGCTGTCCGCGCACGTGGCCGCGCACCCGCTCCGGGAGCGGCTGACCACCCAGCTCATGCTCGCCCTGCACCGCGCGGGCAGGCAGGCGGACGCTCTGGCGCTCGCCCGCGCCTTCCGCGAGCGGCTCGCCGAGGACCAGGGCCTCGACCCGAGCCGCACCTTCACCGCCCTGGAGGAGCAGATCCTCCGCGACAACCCCGGCCGCCCGTCCTCCGTCGACCCACCGCGGAGGGTGAGTTACCTGCCGTACGGCACGCCCGACTTCACCGGGCGCGCGGCCGAGCTCGACCACCTGCTCCAGGCCGCCGGGTCGGGGACGGTGACGATCTCCGCGATCGACGGCATGGCCGGCATCGGCAAGACCACGCTGGCCGTGCACGCCGCGCACCGGCTGGCCGGCCGCTTCCCCGACGGGCAGCTCTTCGTCGACCTGCAGGCGCACACCGCCGGCCAGGACCCGCTCGAGCCCGGCGCCGCCCTCGACACGCTGCTACGCCAGCTGGGCGTACCCGCAGATCGCATCCCCGCCGCGCTGCCTGACAGGGCCGCGCTGTGGCGGGCCGAGCTGGCCGAGCGGCGTGTGGTGGCCGTGCTGGACAACGCCGCCGACGCCGAGCAGGTGCGCCCGCTGCTGCCCGGCCTGTCCAGCAGCCTCATCCTGGTCACCAGCCGCCGCCGGCTGACCGACCTGGACGGCGCCCGTGCGCTGTCGGTGGACGTGCTGCCCGCCCGCGACGCGCTCGAGCTGTTCGCCGCCGTCGTGGGCGAGCGGGCCCGGTCCGAACCGATCGCCACCATGGACGTGCTGCAGCTGTGCGGATTCCTGCCGCTCGCGGTCCGCATCGCCGCCGCGCGGCTGCACCACCGGCCGCGCTGGAGCGTGGAGTACCTGGCGGGCAGGCTGCGCGACCAGCGCCGCAGGCTGGGCGAGCTGGCGACCGCCGAGCGCGGGGTGGCGGCCGCGTTCGCCCTGTCCCACCAGCAGCTGGACCCCGCACAGCAGCGCGTCTTCGGCCTGCTCGGCCTGTATCCCGGGCGCGACCTGGACGCCACGGCCGCGGGCGTCCTCTGCGACCTGCCGCCTGAGCGGGCCGAGGCGCTGCTGGAGGACCTGCTCGACGCGCACGTCCTGCTGCAGCGCGAGCCGGGCCGCTACACCTTCCACGACCTGCTGCGCGAGTACGCCAGGGACACCGCCGAGGACTCCCCCGAGGCGGTCGCCCGGGTCATGGACTACTTCCTGGCCGCCACCTGGGCCGCGGTGTGCCTGCTGTATCCGCATATGTCCCACCCCGAGCCGGAAACGCCGCGGCTCGCCGTACCCTTCGGCGACCCTTTCGGCGACCCCTTCGGCGACAGTGCAGGGGCGCGGGCGTGGCTGGCGGTCGAGCTGCCCAACCTGCTGGCGATCGCCGCGCACGCCGAGGAGCACGCGGGCAGGCTGGCGGTGCTGCTGCACCTGTACCTCTACGACCACGACCACCACACCGACGCGCTCACCCTGCACACACACGCCGCGCAGGCTCAGCGCCGCCTCGGCGACGCCTCCGGCGAGGCCCGCGCGCTCATCCACCTGGGCTGGGAGCAGGCCCGCCAGGGCAGGTACGGCGAGGCCGCGGCGAACTCCGGGCGCGCCCTCGACCTCTACCGCGAGCTGGGCGACCGAATCGGCCAGGCCCGCGCGCTCAACAGCCTGGGGAACGCCCGCTGGCGCGAGGGCGACCTGGAGGGCGCCCACGCGCACTTCCGTCCCGCTCTCGACCTGTTCCGCGAGCTCGGCGACGGCGGAGGCGGCGAGGCCAACGTGCTGACCAGCCTCGGCCTGGTGCTGGCGCGGCTGGACCGGCACGCGGAGGCGGACGAGCACCTCAGAGAGAGCCTCGTGCTGCACCGCCGGCTGGGCGACCGCGGCGGGGAGGCCGAGGCGCTCGACCACCTCGGCCTGCTCTTCCTGCGTCAGGGCGACCACGAGCGGGCCGCGGACCACTACCGGCGGGCGCTGGAGCTCTGGCGCGAGCTGGGCAACCGGGGCGGCGAGGCGGAGGCGCTCAACGGCCTGGGCGAGGTGGCCAGGTCGGCCGGCGACGCGGTCCAGGCTCGCGCCCACCACACGGCCGCCCTCGTCCTCGCCCAGGAGATCGACCTGTCGCCCGAGGCCGGCCGAGCCCGCGACGCCCTCGCCTCCCTGCCCGCCGAGTAACGGCCGGGCTCAGGCGTCGATGTGGTCGCGGTCGACCTCGGCGGCGCTGCTGACGATGAACTCGCGCCTGGGCGCCACCTCGCTGCCCATCAGCAGGTTGAAGATGCCCTCGGCCGCCTCGGCGTCCTCGATGCGGACCCGGCGCAGGACGCGGTGGCGCGGGTCCATCGTGGTCTCGGCGAGCTGGTCGGCGTCCATCTCGCCCAGACCCTTGTAGCGCTGCACCGGGTCCTTCCAGCGCTTGCCGCGCCGCTCCAGGCCGGACAGGACCTTGTGCAGCTCGGCGTCGGAGTAGCAGTAGATGTACTTGTCCTGCCCCTTGCCGGGGTTGGTGAGCTCGATGCGGTGCAGCGGCGGCACCGCGGCGAAGACCCGCCCCGCCTCGACCATGGGCCGCATGTAGCGGTGGAAGAGCGTCAGCAGCAGGCAGCGGATGTGGGCGCCGTCGACGTCGGCGTCGGCCATCAGGATGATCTTGCCGTAGCGGGCCGAGTCGAGGTCGAACGAGCGGCCCGACCCGGCGCCGACCACCTGGATGATCGCGGCGCACTCGGCGTTCTTGAGCATGTCGGCAACGGACGCCTTCTGCACGTTCAGGATCTTGCCGCGGATCGGCAGCAGCGCCTGGAACTCCGAGTCGCGGGCCAGCTTGGCCGTGCCCAGCGCCGAGTCGCCCTCGACGATGAACAGCTCGCTGCGCTCGACGCCGTCGCTGCGGCAGTCGACCAGCTTGGCGGGCAGCGCCGAGTTTTCCAGCGCGGACTTGCGGCGCTGGTTGTCGCGGTGCTCGCGGGCGGCGATGCGCGCCTTGGCGGCCGCCACGATCTTCTCGAGCACGGCGCGCAGCGGCTGCTTCATGCCCCGCGGCGGGTTGTCGAACAGCTGCTTGAGCTCGCGGGAGACCACGTGGGAGACGATCCTGGTGGCCGCGGAGGTGCCGAGCACCTCCTTGGTCTGGCCCTCGAACTGCGGCTCCGGCACCCGCACGGTCACCACGCCGGTCAGCCCCTCGAGGATGTCCTCCTTGGTGACCGGGTCGTCGCCGTTCTTCAGCAGCCGGGTCTCGCGCAGCTGCTCGTTGAGCGTCTTGACCAGCGCGCGCTCGAACCCGGTCAGGTGGGTGCCGCCCTTGGGGGTGGCGATCACGTTGACGAACGAGCGGATCGTGCTCTCGTAGCCCTTGCCCCAGCGCACCGCCACGTCGACGGTGAGCTCGCGCTGCACCTCGGTGGCCGTCATGTGACCCTGGTCGTCGAGCACCGGCACGGTCTCGTGGAAGTGGCCCACGCCCTGCATGCGCAGCACGTCACAGACGGCCTCGTCGCGGGCGAGGAACTCGGTGAACTCCGAGATGCCGCCGTCGAAGCGGAACTCCTCGGTCTGCCCGTCGTGGATGAGCGCGAGCGTGAGCCCAGGCACCAGGAAGGCGGTCTGGCGCAGCCGTACGTGGATCTCGTCGATCGAGACCTCGGCGTCGGGCAGGAAGATCTGCCGGTCGGCCCAGAAGCGGACCCGGGTGCCGGTGCCCTTCTTCTTCAGCCGCCCGCCGTCGCGCAGGCCGGACTTCTTCTTGAACTTGGCGCCCGGGCCTTCGCCGTCGAACACGCCGGGCACGCCGCGCCTGAAGCTGATCAGGTGGACCTGGTCGCGGTCGACCTCGATGTCGAGGCGGGAGGACAGCGCGTTGACCACCGAGGCGCCCACGCCGTGCAGGCCGCCGGAGGCCGCGTACGAGCCGCCGCCGAATTTGCCGCCCGCGTGCAGCTTGGTGTAGACGAGCTCGACGCCTGCCAGGCCGCTCTTCGGCTCGATGTCGACGGGGATGCCGCGCCCGTCGTCGCGCACCTCGATGGAACCGTCGGGGTGGAGCTCGACCTCGATGCGGGTGCAGTGACCGCCGAGCGCCTCGTCCACGCTGTTGTCGACGAGCTCCCATAGACAGTGCATGAGCCCACGGCTGTCGGTGGACCCGATGTACATGCCGGGGCGCTTGCGAACCGCTTCGAGGCCCTCAAGCACCGACAGGTGACGAGCCGTGTAACCCGCCTCCACAACCGTCACTCCAGCTCCTCTTGTCAAGGATCGAACACCAGTGCGTAGCTTACCGTTCTTCCCGTCCACGCGCGTACAAGCTTGCCATCACGAACGGTTTGCCGTTACCAACCGGCTGATCGTCATTACTTTGGGATACATTCCGCTCTCGGCGTAGTCGGGCCGCGGTTGGGAACGTCTCTGTCCGGTTAGATGTTGTCTCAAGTGACTGACGCCAGATCCTCGCTTCGGCGGGGGTGACCCGAAAGGCGATACGTGACTGGAGCTCTCGCCCCCGTTAAGCCGCTGACGGCCCTCGACCGTTGCGACCGCTGCGGCGCCCAGGCATACATTCGCGCGACCCTGCCCGTGGGCGGGGAGCTGCTGTTCTGCGCCCACCACGGGCGTCAGCACGTTGCGGCGCTGCGCGAAAAGGGCGCCGAGATCATGGACGAGTCGGCTCGGCTCAGCGAAACCCCTGCAACCGCCAACCACGAGGAACGCTAACCACATATACGAGACGCGGCGGGCCATCCCAGGTCCGCCGTTTCTCATCTCACGCGGTAGTGGTAGCGAGCCCGGACCTCGAACCCCTCGCTCCGATACAGCGCCTGGGCCGCCGTGTTCGACTCGGTGGTGACCAGGTAGGCGTGCTCGTCCCGCCGTACCAGGGCACGAAGCACGCTGGAGGCCAGCCCGCGGCGGCGCGCGGCGGGCAGCGTGGCCATGCAGTAGATCCCGACCGTGTCGCCCTGCGGGACACCGCGGCCCACGGCAAGCGCCACGCCGTCCTCCTCGACGGCCGCATAGCGCGCCTTGACGCCCGTGCAGATGCGCCGGGCGGACTCCAGGCCGTCGGTGAAGCGGCCGTCCACCGACCACCAGGTGTCCAGCCAGCCGTCCCACGGCTCGTCCTCGATCCTGACCCGGTGCCGCGGCTCTCCCTCGGGTGAGCCCGCCATGATCAGCGTGGGGTCGACGAGCCCGTATCCCCGGCCCTCAAGCTCCGCGTCGAGCCCCTCGCCGGCGCCGGGCCCCATGGAGAAGGCGCACGGCAGGCCGCGGTCGGCGTAGAAGGCCTCGGCGGCCTCGATGTCGCCGCGCTCGCCCAGCGGCAGGACGGAGTTCGCCCGTTTGGTGACACCTCCGGCGTAACGGAAGGTCCAGCCCCGGGAGCGTTCCCGCTCGAACGCGGGCCAGGCCTCGTCTATCAGGCTGTCGTAGTCACGCATGCCGGAACCCTAGCGTTAAGCTGCGGAATCGTGCTGATCCTGCTGCCGCCGTCCGAGGGCAAGGCCGCCGAGGGCAACGGTCCCGCGGTCGGCGAACTGTCCTTCCCCGCGCTCGACCGTGCCCGCAGGCGCGTGGTGAGCGCACTGGTCAAGGCCTCGCGCCGCCGCGACGCGCTCGACGTGCTCGGCCTGTCGCCCGGCCAGGCGCCCGAGCTGGCCAAGAACCTGGCGCTGAAGACGGCGCCCACGCTGCCCGCCGCGCAGCTGTACACCGGTGTGCTCTACGACAACCTGGGCCTGGCCACCCTGTCCCCCGAGGCGCTGAGCAGGGCCGAGGAGTCGGTGCTGATCTTCTCGGGCCTGTGGGGCGTGCTGCGGATCACCGACCGGATCCCGCCCTACCGCCTGTCGATGGGCGTCACGCTTCCCCCGCTGGGCGGCCTGGCCGCCTTCTGGCGCCCCTTCGTCGCCAAGGAGCTGGACCGGCTGCCCGGCCTGGTCGTCGACCTGCGCTCCTCGACGTACGCCGCCGCGTGGAAGCCGGGCGACCGCGCGGTGGCGGTCCGCGTGCTGCGCGACGGCAAGGTCGTCAGCCACATGGCCAAGGCCACCCGCGGCGAGGTGGCCCGCGCGCTGCTGGACAGCGCCGCCGAACCGGCCACCCCGGACGAGCTGGCCAAGGTGCTCCAGGACCTGGGCTATGCCGTACGGCCGGCGCCGGGCAGGATCGACGTCAGCGTCGGGTGAGTCAGCGATAGATGGCCGTGGCCTGGTTGGCGATGTAGGACTCCAGGGCCTTCATGATCTGGGCGACGTCCGGTCGCACGGCCCGGGTCAGGTCCGCCAGGCGGGCCCTGATCTCGGCGGGGCGCTCGCCGAGGTAGAGGGAGTCCTCCAGGTGGAGCAGCCGCACCAGCTCGCACAGCGCCAGGTCGGCCGGCGTGGGCTCCTCGTGGCCCATGACCGGCAGCCTGACCCGGGCCATGGCGACCGTAAGCGGCCCGTGGCCGACGGGCACGTAGCGGATCGAGGATCCGATGAGGCGCCGCCGTACCGTGGTCCCTATCAGGCCCAGCGTGTCCAGTTGGCGGGCCGTCGTCTCGTACATGTCGGCGCCCAGGACGGCCAGCCACTGCACGATCGGCATCCGCTGCTGCGGCACGGCGGCCATCAGCCGACCGCAGGCCGGATCACTCAGGTGGGCGGGACCCGGCCGCCCGCCGCCGAGCACCAGGTGCTGGCCCTCCAGGGCCAGCGCGCCGACCAGGCTGAGGTCCGCCATCAGGGCGGCGGCCAGCCCGGCCCCCAGGGTGGGCACGTGGATGGAGGGGGCCCCCTTCTCCCCGTGGGCGATGAGGAACAGGTCGTACGGCAGCGGGAGACGTTCCATGTTCTGTCAGAGCCGTTCGTGTGACAGTCCGGCCAGCCTGGGCTGCGCACCGGCGACGTAGAGGCCGGCCAGCACCAGCAGGCCCAGGACCAGCCAGACCAGGCCGACGAGCTGGGCGGCGAGGTTGGCGTTCCAGACGACGAAGGCCAGGATCACGAAGCCGATCAACGGCGAGATCAGGTGCCGCCAGAAGTCCCTGGACCCGCCCCTGATCCAGTAGTGCGCGATGACCGACACGTGCAGCACCATGAAGGCGATCATCGCGCCGAAGTTGATCAGCGTGCCCAGCACGCCGATGCCCTGGTCCTCGGTGAACACCAGCAGGCCACCGGGCAGCGCGAGCCCGAGGAAACCGACCAGCAGGATCGCGTTCACCGGCGCGAGCCGCTTGAGCGAGACCTTGGCCAGGAAACGCGGCAGCTGCCCGTCGCGCGCGATCGCGAACAGCAGCCGGGAGGTCGCCACCTGCGCCACCATCGAGTCGGCGATTCCCCAGGCCGCGGCCGTGGCGACGGCGGTCACGCCGCCCAGCCAACCGCCGCCCGCCGACGAGGCGATGTCGAAGAACGCCGTGCCGCGCTCCCCTCCGTGGGCGAGCAGGTCCGCCGGGTTCGGGGCGAGCAGCGCGGCCACCCACGTCTGCGCGATGAACAGCAGCCCGGCCAGCCCGAGCGCGGCCGCCATGGCCCTGCCGATCTCCCGCGACTCTCCGCGGCTCTCCTCCGACAGCATCGCGATCCCGTCGAAGCCGAGGAAGCTCAGCACCGCCACGGACACCGCACCGAAGATCACCGACAGGGAGAACGTGCCGGAGTTGAACAGCGGCTCGATCGACATCCCGTTGCCGTGCCCGCTCAGCAGCGCCCACAGCCCCACGGCGAGGAACAGTCCGAGCACCACCAGCTCGCAGATCAGGAACACCTTGGTGGCCGTGGCCGTGATCTTGATGCCGAACAGGCTGACGGTGGTGTTGAACACCACGAACAGCACCAGCCACCCCCATACCGGTACGGCCGGCACCACGGAGTGCA
Organism: Nonomuraea sp. NPDC050536; assembly: GCF_044457685.1. Classification (NCBI taxonomy): domain Bacteria; kingdom Bacillati; phylum Actinomycetota; class Actinomycetes; order Streptosporangiales; family Streptosporangiaceae; genus Nonomuraea; species Nonomuraea sp. NPDC050536. Next base: position 253,250 of record NZ_JBITHD010000001.1, on the reverse strand, counting down.
TGGAGGTGGAGGCGACCAGGTAGAGCAGGCTGGGCACCAGCAGGTAGTCGAGCAGGATCGCCCACCCCGCCAGGAACCCGACGCCCGGGTGGATGGCCCGCCCCGCGAAGCTGTAGACACTGCCCGCCAGCGGGAACGCCTTGACCATCTGGGCGAAGCTGGCGGCGGTGAAGGTGAGTGCGACCACGCCGATGAGGTAGGCGAGCGCGACCATCCCGCCCGAGGCCTGGAACACCTGCCCGAAGATCGCCATCGGGGCGATGGGCACCATGAAGATCAGACCGTAGAACATCAGGTCCGCGAAGCTCAGGGATCGGCTCAGTTCCTGCTTGTAGCCGAACTCGGATAAGGACGTCGCCATGGGTCGCCTCTCGGGGGGTGCACAACCAACGGAGTGCAACCTAAGGCACACGCGTCACTACACACCAGATCAAACCCCCAGAAAGCACCAGGTTGACCGCATTCCCGCGATGTGCGGCCAAATACCCCGAGCGCCCCTGCAAGGGCCCCTGGGCCCCTCTCCGGCCCTACACCGCCCCTACCTCGGGGCGATCCGATCCCCTGCACCTGAGTTGACCGCCCGGCCCTGCATCCGTCCCTGGCCTGTCGGTCGCCCGGATCCTGCATCGGTCCCCGGCCTGGACAGTTGCCCGGCCCTGGCGTCGGATCCCCCGGTCCTGGGGCGACCCCTGCTCTGCGTCACCAGGTCCTGGCCCAATTCCCCTACCGCGCTCGGCCCGCCAGCCGCCCGGATCCTGCATCGGTCCCCGGTCCAGCGTCGATGCCTGGCCGTGTTCGGTTACTCGCCGCAATCGGTTCGCCCAGGGCACCGGGCCGAGAGCCACCTCGCGGCGGTGGCCGGCCTATCCCCCGGGCGCCCGCGGATGGGCTTGGCTCTGCCGTACGGCTGGCGCCGGGGGGTTGGCCGTCAGTGTCGGATGACGCAGGCGTACTGGATGTCGGCCGGGAGGACCGGCTTGCCGTCCACCGGGGGCGTGGGTCCGTCGGGCTCCGGCTGGATGCCGCCCGCGGCGATGCGGTCCAGGGCGGCCAGCCCAGGCCCGTCCACGGTCCCGAAGATCGTGTAGTTCGGCCGCAGCCCGGAATCCCCGTACACCAGGAAGAACTGGCTGCCGTTGGTGTCGGGCCCGGCGTTGGCCATGGCCAGCACGCCCCTGGCGTACGTCCTGCGCTCGCCGGTCGGATCCCCGGGCCACGGCGGCAGGTCGGTGGGCAGCTCGTCCTTGAACTTGTAGCCCGGGCCGCCCTCACCGGTGAAGCTCGGGTCGCCGCACTGCAGGACCTTCAGCCGGTCGTAGGCGGTCAGCCGGTGACAGGAGGTCGCGTCGTAGAAGCGGTGCCGGACCAGGTGCACAAAGCTCTGCACGGTGCACGGCGCCTTGGCGGGGTCCAGCGCCAGCCCGATGTCACCCTGGTTGGTCTTGAGCACGACGGAGACCGGGCGGGTCGGCGTGTGCCGCGGGTCGGGCGGCAACGGCACCTTCCTGACGGCGGGGTCGTCCGGCGTCTCGGTGTAGCCGCACGGCCCGTGCGTCGTCCTGGGCGGCTTGTCGGCGGCACTGGCGGGCAGCCCGGCTGCCACCACCGCTCCCGCGGCCACCGCCACCACCGTGAGCCGTAATGCACCTCTCCTGGACACAGTGCCCTCCCGTGAAGTGATCGACAGGCCCCCCGACATCTAGTCGATCAACCGGGTAGCGTCAAGGGGGCGTCAAACCTCCCGTTGCGGACCTCGAACTGCGCCCCGAGAACGTCAGGTCCACGGCCAACCTCTTCGGCCTCGCGGGCGGCCCCGGATTCGAGGCGTGGCGGGAGCCGGCGGCCTCCGTCATGGCCACGAACTGGGCGCTGACGGGTCAGAGCGAGGCCTGCCCACTTGGTTTACCACTGGCGGGTCGTGCCCGGCGCTCCCCCATCCCACGACGTGCACGCCGATCTCGAGGGGACCGTCAACTACTGGGGCGGCTCCCCCGCGATCCCCCACCGCCTGGAAGCGGTCGCCGAGTCGACGACGAGCCTCGTGCTCTTCTTCGAGCACATCCCGATGAACTGGCTGGCCACCGAGCTAACGGCAGGACCGGAGGCGATCGTCGCGGCCTACGCGATGGTGCGCGCTTCCCGGCCTCCGAGGCCGAAGACGCCCTGCTCGCTTGATCCACCTGCCGATTCCGGACACGCGCCCGAAAAAGACTGTAGTCAAGCGCGAAGCGCTGCCGAAAGCAAGGAAGGCGCGGCCCCGACGAGGGGCCGCGCCTTGCGGACTGCTAGTCCAGGTAGTCGCGGAGGACCTGGGAGCGGCTCGGGTGGCGGAGCTTGGACATGGTCTTGGACTCGATCTGGCGGATGCGCTCGCGCGTCACGCCGTAGACCTTGCCGATCTCGTCCAACGTCTTCGGCTGCCCGTCGGTGAGGCCGAACCGCATCGACACGACGCCCGCCTCGCGCTCCGACAGCGTGTCGAGAACGGAGTGCAGCTGCTCCTGCAGCAGCGTGAAGCTGACGGCGTCGGCGGGCACGATGGCCTCGGAGTCCTCGATGAGGTCACCGAACTCGCTGTCGCCCTCCTCACCCAGCGGGGTGTGGAGCGAGATGGGCTCGCGCCCGTACTTCTGGACCTCGACCACCTTCTCGGGGGTCATGTCCAGCTCGCGGGCCAGCTCCTCCGGCGTGGGCTCGCGACCCAGGTCCTGCAGCATCTGCCGCTGGACGCGGGCCAGCTTGTTGATCACCTCGACCATGTGGACCGGGATGCGGATGGTCCGCGCCTGGTCGGCCATGGCACGCGTGATCGCCTGCCGGATCCACCACGTGGCGTAGGTGGAGAACTTGTAACCCTTGGTGTAGTCGAACTTCTCCACCGCGCGGATCAGGCCCAGGTTGCCCTCCTGGATGAGGTCCAGGAAGAGCATGCCGCGGCCGGTGTAGCGCTTGGCCAGCGAGACCACCAGGCGGAGGTTGGCCTCCAGCAGGTGGTTCTTGGCCCGGCGGCCGTCCTCGGCGATCCACTCGAGCTCAGCGCGCACGTCGACCGGCAGGTTGTCGGTCTCGCCGCCGCCGAGCTGCTCCTCGGCGAACAGGCCGGCCTCGATGCGCTTGGCGAGCTCGACCTCCTGCTCGGCGTTGAGCAGGGGGACCTTGCCGATCTGCTTGAGGTAGTCCTTGACGGGGTCGGCGGTGGCGCCGGCGGCGGCCACCTGGGCGACCGGGGCGTCATCGTCGTCGTCGGAGAGGATGAGGACCTCGTCCTCACTCTTTTCGACCTCGGCCACCTCGGCGGGCTTGGGCCCCTCCTCCGTCTCCTCGGAGTCGTCGGAGTTGTCCGAACTGTCGCTGTCGTCGGAGTCGTCCTCGGCGACGATCTCCTCGTCGTCGACCTCGATCTCCTCCAGGTCCTCCAGCTCCACGTCGCCGTCGAGCTCGAGGTCCTCCTCGTCGTCGGTCTCGGCCTTGGTCTCGGCAGGCCCAGCGTTCTCAGGCTTGGCCTTCTTGGCGGGCGACGGGGTCGCCGCCTTCTTGGCCGCGGGCGCGGCCTTCTTGGGCGGGGCCGGCTTCTTGGCGGCCGGCTCGGCTTCGACGGTGCCCACGACCGCGGTCACGGTCTCGGGCTGCTGCTCTTTGGCGGCCGCTGCGGCCTTGGTCTTGACGGGGGCAGCGGTGCGGCGCTTTGCTGGACCACGAGACTTCTTCGGCGCAGCCGAATCCGCGGCGGTCACCACCACGGTCACGCCCTCTTTGCTGAGGTTCCGCAAGAACGCGGCGGCGTGCGACATGGGGATGTCCGCCTCCTCGAAGGCCTGACGGACATCCTCAGACTCGAGGAAACCCTGCGAGCGCCCACGCTCGAGCAGTCGCTGAATGACGGGCTCGTTCAGCTCTTGTGGCTTCGAGCGAGTCGAACTTGCAGGCGACACGAACACCTCTCGAACGAACACGTGGCGACAATGGACCCAGATGGCCGGTGGGGGATCGTCTGGAGCTTGACGGACCTGTCCAAGCATTCTGGCACGACCAAGCACTCCATACGGCCACCTCCCGGCGGTTGACCTCCACCCTAGGCCGACCCGGACAGTAGTGCGTACGTAAGCGCGCCACCGATACCCGAAAGCAACCCTTATGACTGTTTCATTCAGTCACTCTTCGTGGTGGGCGGTACGTGAATGGCCAGGGCGGTAACGTCATCATCCTGTTCATATCCCGACAACATCCGGTCAACCAGGAAGTCCAGCAACATATGCGGACTACTGACCACCTCAGGCGGCGCTTCGGTCACAACACTGCAAATCTCTGCAAGTCCGGCATCCAGCCCGCGCTTCCTGTTCTCGACGAGACCGTCGGAGTAGAGCACGGCGGTATGGCCGGGCGGCACCACGAACCGGAACTGCCTGCGGCTGGTCGGCCAGCCTAGCGGAGTGCCGGGCTCGGCGTCGCACAGGATCGCCGTGCCCTGCGGAGAAACCAGGACGGGTGGCGGGTGACCGGCCAGGGCCAGCGTGCCCTCGCCCGTGCCGGGCTCGACCACCATGTAGGCCAGCGTGGTGACCTGCTCTTCCTCCTCCGTCGCCTCGAAGACCCGGTCGAGACCGGTCAGCACGGCGGCAGGCGGCGGGTTGGTCAGGGCCAGCGCCCGCATCGCGTTGCGGATACGGCCCATGCCCGCCGCGGCCTTGACGCCCTTGCCCATGACGTCGCCGACGACGGCCGCGACCCGGCCGTCCTGGAGCACGAACGCGTCGTACCAGTCGCCGCCCACCTGGACGTGCCGGCTGCCCGAGCGGAAGCGCTGGGCCAGCACCAGCCCCTTGACCACCGGCAGGCGGTCGGGCAGCAGGCTGCGCTGCAGCGTCTCGGCGGTGCGGTGCTCGCGCTCGAACAGTGTCGCCCGCTCCACGGCGAGCGCGCACTGGCCGGCCAGCGCCTCCAGGAAGACGCCGTCCTCCTGTGAGATCTTCTGCGGCCTGGTGAAGGAGAAGCGCAGCGCGCCAAGGGCCCGGCCCGCCGCCAGCAGCGGCAGGCCCACCCAGGCCCGCTCGTCGCTGTGGGCCAGGTAACTGGCCAGCACCTCCTCGTCGCCGCCCGCCTCGAGCAGCTGGGACTTCAGCGAGTCAGGCGACTCGGCGAACACCGGCCTGCGGCTGTTCACGGCCATGGTCATCACGCTGGAGTGGGACAGCGGGATCTCCTCGCCCGCCGTACCCGACGCCTCGGGGACGCCCTCGCCGTTGATCAGCTTGAGCGCGGCCCTGTCGGTGTCGAGCAGCGCGACCGCGGAGCGGTCGGCGGCCAGGGCCGTGCGGCCCACATCGACGATGACCTGCATGACCTGCTCGACCGTCAGCGCCTCGGCCAGCATGGCCGTGGCACCTTGAAGCCGGGCGGTGCGCAGGGCGGCGGCGCCGAGCTGGTCGGTCAGCCTGCCGCGCATCTCCTCGGCCTCGCGCTGTGGCGTGACGTCGGTGTTCGCGCCGACCCACTCCACGACCCTGCCGTGCCTGATGATCGGTACGGCGCGCACCTCGAAGTGCCGGTAGCCGCTGGCCCGGGTGCGGACCCGGTAGTTCCACTCGAACATGGTCCGGCCGCGCAGCGCCTCGCGCCAGGCCTCCTCGGTCTGCTGGCGCTCCTCCGGATGGACCACGTCGAGCCAGCCGTGGGCGAGGTACTCCTCCAGACCCTGGCCGGTGATCGCGCGCCACTGCGGCGCGTCCTCCACGACGGTGCCGGTGGGCGAGGTGATCCAGACCAGCTGCGACTGGGCCTCCACCAGCGAGCGGTAGCGCTCCTCGCTGCGGCGGAGATCCTCTTCGGTCTGGCGACTCTCGGTCACGTCCAAACCCACCAATGCGACTGCCCGCAACTCGCCCTCGGCGTCGTGCACGGGCGAGAAGGACAACGACCACTGCTGGTTGTTGCCCTCGGCGGTGCGCACGCGGACACGGCCCTCGGTGACCGGCGCGTCGCTCTCGACGACGCCCTGGACGGCGTGCGTGATCAGCTGGTTGAGATCGGCTGTCAAAGTCTCGGCGGGGGTGCGCCCGGCCAGCCGGTCGGCAGGGACACCGACGATGTCCGTGAACACGTCGTTGACCCGCTGGAACTTGCCGTCAGCGGTGAAGAAGGCGAAGGCGAACTCCGCCTCAGACAGCAGGCCCTTGAAAAGGGCGGAGTCTGAGATGTCCACATCCGACTCCCGGGGACGAGGAACGGAGGTCTCGGCGCTCATGATCGGCACCTCCGTCGCGTGCCAGGGTCTCCCACGCGGCACATCTCCATAACTGTGTATCGGCGTAGCGCAGCTCCGGGCGACCGGATTCTGCAGTACATCATCGGCGATGGGTATGCATGGACGGAAGCCCCAGCCGCCATACGGTCAACGCATCCTGTCAAAATCGCTCCACGTTGCGCAGCAAGATCAGGCTACTTCGCCTTGGCCAGCCGCTTGGCCTCCTGCTTGGTGGACCGTACGCGGCCCAGGCTCTCGGCGTCGACCACGTCGGCCACTGAACGGAACGAGTCCTGCTCACCGTAGGCCCCGGCGGCCTCGCGCCAGCCGGGCGGCTGGACGCCCAGCTGCTTGCCGAGCAGCGCGACGAAGATCTGTGCTTTCTGCTTGCCGTAGCCCGGAAGGTCTTGCAGCCGCTTGAGCAACTCTTTGCCGTTCGCGGCATCGGCCCAGATCCTGTCGGGCTTCCCGTCGTAGTGCTCGACGAGGTAGGCAGCCAACTGCTGGACACGGGCGGCCATCGACTTGGGATAGCGGTGCACGGCCGGCTTGTCGGCCAGCAACGCGGTGAACGCCTCGGGGTCGTACGAGGCGATCTCCTCCGCCGACAGGTCGTGTCCGAGCCGTTCCGAGATGGTGTACGGCCCCGTGAACGCCCACTCCATCGGGATCTGCTGATCGAGCAGCATGCCGACGAGCAAGGCGAGCGGACTGCGGCCGAGCAGTTCGTCGGCCTCGGTCCGCTGGGCGAGCTGGATGCGCATGGCTACAGCTTCGCACGAATAGAGGTCTCCCGTTCGACGTCTGGTCCGGCACACCCGACTAGACCGCAAACCCCTGCCACATAACGAGAAACGAAGACAGGCGGCACAGAGGCTTGACACCCGCCCGAGAACGGATGGAATGAGAACGCAAGTCGCCCTGCGTCCGCTCCCGGGGGGTTTGCCCTCGGGCTTCCAGAGGAATCTCACTTCTATGCTCGCTCTGGCCACACGCTTCCTCAGGGAGCCGGTGAGTCTTCGGCTGGCCGAAGAGTTCCTGACCGTGCCCGTCGACACCATCGACCGATGTGTCGCCGACGTGTGCGCGTGCGCGACTCACCTCGGTATCGACGCGACGCCCGACGTCGTCGAGCGCATCGCGCGTGAGCACCTGCTCGCCATCGTCAACTCGGCACCTCCGCCGCGGAACCCCCGGTAACATCGGGGTCACCAGGCCGCGTTAAACGCGCCGTTTACGCCTGGAATGCGAGAGAGTGAGGGCGTGCGCCGACACCGACGAGATCCCCGGGAGAGCACCCCGCCAGACGATGTGTTCAAGGAGATGGTGCAGGCGGCCCGCGAGCTGCTCGCCGTACGCAGCCCCCTTGACGCGGAGCTGATGGTCTCCGACATGGTCGGCGCCTGGTGGGGCAGGCGGGTGCGTGGCGGCGACGTGGAGCAGGTCCTGGGTGAGGGTCTGGTGGATTTCGCCGCGAAGGCGGGCACTCCGGCGTCACTGACCCTGTTGATCTGCCTGGCCTATCTCGGTACGGCACGCCAGGGCGCCAAGGCGGAGGGCGCGGCGCTGGCGATGATGGAGTCGGGCGTGGCCCGCCCCGGCTGGGCCGACCGGGTCGGCGCGGTCAAGCCGACCGGCTGCTGGGTCTCCCGCGACGCCTACGGCGACCAGGACACCGTGATCTGCACGTTCGCCTACAAGTCGAGCGAAGGAGCTCGCGACGAGAGAGCGAGGAACGAGCCAACGAGGAGCGAAGCGGTCGCGACCAGTCCATACAGCCAGGACCGGCACGCGCTGGTCGTGGTCGTCGATCACAACATGTCCGGCATGGCGCGCGACGCATGGGTGTCCTCGCAGGTCGACAAGCTGCTCGAGCAGGCCAGGGCGGAGGCCGCGGGCAACCCGATGCTGCTGTTCGAGGAGATCGAGCCGCAGCAGGCCAGGGCGCTGCTGGAGTCGGCGATGAAGGCCACGCGCGAGCCGAAGACGCCGCCGCCGGTCAGCGACAGCTACAGCGCCTACCACGCCTTCGCCCGCTCCCGGCTCAAGGCGCTGCCTCCCGGCCGCAAGCGTCCCGCGCCGCTGCACATCGAGGCCCCCTACAGCCGTGAACGGCGGGCCATGCTGGCCGCCGAGTTCCTGGCCTCCGACGCGGCCGAGCACCTGTCGGACCCGTCGGCGGCCTCCCGCTGCGCCGACCACATCATCGACTACGGCTGTGAGCAGGACTTCGGGCGGCCGCTGCGGGTCAGCCCGACCAAGTGCGAGACGTTCCTGCTCGACTGGCTGCCGCGCAAGGTCATGCTCAGCCAGGCCGAGCAGGACGCCATGCCGCACGCGCTGTCGGCGTGGGTGCGCTTCGCGGCCCGCCGTACCGCGCTGCCCGAGCAGGGTCTGAAGGCGACACTGGACGCGGTGTGGGAGGCGACGGGCAAGTTCCCCGAGGCCTACCGCGACCCGACCTCGTTCGGGCTCGACCGGCCGCTGCTGGAGCGGCTGCTGCCGGACGGCGACCTGTCGGCGCTGGCCAGGAGGGTGTTCGCGTTCCCCTTCCTGACGGGCACGCACGGCGGGGTCGAGCTCCACAGGCTCAACCCGGCCGACGAGGCCGACCGGCGCACGCTGCTGGAGATCGACCACGTCGGCGAGATCGACGAGGAGCACCTGGCCTGGCACGAGGAGATCGCGACCCGGCTGTGGGAGGGCGATCCGCCGCAGCTGTGGGAGGCCGCGCAGCGGCTGCTCGACCTGGGTCACGACCGGCACGACGTGCTGCACGTGCTGATCGAGATCGCCGAGCGGATCGGCGGCGATCCCGAGGAGCTGGCCGCGGCCCTGGACGACATCGCGGACATCCCCGACGAGATCTAGAATCTTGTTCTATGTCGATGTACACCCGGCTGGGCGCCGGCCGCTATCTCGCCTCGGAGCACACCCAGGGACCGTGGGACACCGGCTCGCAGCACATGGGTCCGGTCTCCGCGCTGATCGTGCACGAGCTGGCGCAGACCGCGCCCCGGCCGGGGCTGGAGCTGTCGCGGCTGGCCGTGGACGTCTTCGGGCCCGTACCCGTGGGCGAGCTGAGCGTGCGGACCGACGTGATCCGCGACGGCAAGCGCATCCAGTGCCTGTCGGCGAGCGTCTGGTCGGGCTCCCGCGAGTACGCGCGGGCCACCGCCTGGCGCATCCGTGAGGCCGCGACGCCCCCGTCCGGCGCCCGGCAGGCCCCGCTGCCCATTCCGGAGACCTCGAGCGGTTCGTGGCTGGCGACGGGCTTCGGCTACGGCAGGGCCATGGACTGGCGCTTCGTCAGCGGGGAGGCGTTCGTGCCAGGCCCGGCCACGGTCTGGGGCCGCGCCAGGGTGCCGCTGGTCGAGGGCGAGGAGATCACCCCGCTGGAGCGGCTGGTCCTGTTCGCCGACAGCGGCAACGGCGTCAGCCCCGCCCTGGATTTCGCGGACTATCTCTTCGTCAACGTCGACCTGGTGATCTCGCTGTTCCGTCCCCCGGCGGGCGAGTGGATCTGCCTGGACGCCGAGACCAGGACGGGGCCGTCGGGGCGCGGGCTGACCCAGACCACGCTCTACGACGTGACCGGCGAGGTGGGCACGGCGACTCAGACGTTGTTCGTCGCGCCGAGGTAGCCCGTGCCGCCATGATGGAGTCATGGTGATCGACCTCAACGCTGACCTGGGTGAAGGCTTCGGCATCTGGCACCTCGGCGACGACCTGGCGCTGCTCGACATCGTCACGAGCGCCAACGTCGCCTGCGGCTTCCACGCCGGCGACCCGGTGACGATCAGGCGCACCTGCGCGGCCGCCGTCGACCGCGGGGTGGCGATCGGGGCCCAGGTGTCCTATCGCGACCTGGCCCACTTCGGGCGCAGGGAGATGGAGATGGAGCCCGAGGAGCTCTGCGCCGAGGTCCTCTACCAGCTGGCCGCCGTCGACGGGATCGCCAGGGCGATGGGCGGGCGGGTCTCCTACGTCAAACCGCACGGGGCGCTGTACAACCGCATCGTCCGCGATGAGGTGCAGGCCGCGGCCGTGATCGACGCAGTGGCCGACTACGACCCCGCGCTGCCCGTGCTCACCCTGCCCGGCTCCGCGGTGCACGCCGCGGCGGCGGCCGAGGGGATCCCGACGGTCAACGAGGCCTTCGCCGACCGGGCCTACACCCCCGCCGGGACGCTGGTGCCGCGGCGCGAGGTGGGCGCGGTGATCCACGACGCCGAGGCCGTCGCGGCGCGCGCCGTCCGCATGGCCGTCTCGGGCACGGTGACCGCCCAGGACGGTACCCAGGTGCCGGTTTCCGCCCGTTCCATCTGCGTCCACGGCGACACTCCCGATGCGGTACGGCTCGCGCAGGCCGTACGCGATCGGCTGCTGGAGGCCGGGGTGGTCCTCCAGGCGTTCGCGTGAGCATCAGGACGGCCGGGGAGCACGGGCTGCTGGTGGAGACCGGCGGGCTGGAGGCCTCCCACCGGCTCGACGCGCTGCTGCGGGAACAGCGGCCCGAGGGCGTGGTGGAGATCGTCCCAGGGCCGTCGACGGTGCTCGTGGTGGCCCCCGGGGTGGACACCGCGCGGTTGCGTGTCCGGCTGGAGGCGTTGCTGGCCCTCGCCTCACCAGCTCAGGGCGGCGTACTCGCGGAGCCCGCGGAGGCGGTGGTCGTGCCGGTGGTCTACGACGGGGCCGATCTGGCCGACGTGGCCGCCGAAGCGGGGGTGCCGGTGGAGGAGGTCGTCGCGCGGCATACCGGACGGGAGCTGGTCGTGGGCTGGCTGGGGTTCGCGCCCGGGTTCGCGTACCTGACCGGGCTCGATCCGGTGCTGCACGTGCCGAGGCTGGCGACGCCGCGGACGTCCGTGCCCGCCGGGTCGGTGGCGATCGCCGGGCCGTACTCGGCCGTGTACCCGAGCGCGTCGCCCGGCGGCTGGCGGCTGCTCGGGCGGACCTCGCTGCGGGTGTGGGACGTCTCGGCCGACCCGCCCTCGCGGTTCCTGCCCGGAATGCGCGTGCGGTTCGAGGCCGCATGATCGAGGTGCTCGCGCCTGGGCCCTACGCCACCGTGCAGGACCTGGGGCGGCCCGGGTACGCCCACCTCGGCGTCCCGCACTCCGGCGCCGCCGACACGGTCTCGCTGCGGCTGGGCAACCGGCTCGTGGGCAACCCCGAGGGCCTGGCCGGGATCGAGCTGACCTACGGCGGTGCGCGCCTGGCCTTCCGCGCCGGCGCCTGGATCGCCGTCACGGGCGCCCCCTGCCCGCTGTCCGTCTCCCCTTCCGCGGCGGGCGGGTACGGCGTGCCGTTCTGGGTCCCGCCGGGTGCCGTGGTGACTTTCGGCGCGCCCCGCTGGGGTCTGCGGACGTACGTGGCGGTCCGGGGCGGCATCGACGTCGAGCCGGTCCTGGGCAGCCGCTCCACCGACTCGCTGTCCGGCCTGGGGCCTCCTGCCCTGGGTCCCGGCACGGCACTGCCCGTGGGGACCCCCGGCCCCGGGGAGATCGTCGTGGACCTCGCACCGCCCGGCGAGCCGCCGCCCGGCGTCCTGCGCGTGGTGCCAGGACCGCGGGACGACTGGTTCGTCCCCGGCGCGCTGGCCACCCTGTGCGGCTCGCCGTACCAGGTCACCCAGGACAGCAACCGCGTCGGCGTCCGACTGTCGGGCCGTGAGCTCGCCCGCTCCCGAGCCGGGGAGCTCCCCAGCGAGGGCATGGTCCCCGGCGCCATCCAGGTCCCGCCCAGCGGCCAGCCCATCATCTTCCTCGCCGACCACCCACCCACCGGCGGCTACCCGGTCATCGCCGTACTCCGCACCGCCGACCTCCCCACCGCCGCCCAACTCCCCCCCGGCACCCCCCTCCACTTCACCCTCCACCCCTAGCCCCTTACAGGGCGAGGTCGCCGTGGATGCAGGTGATGGCGTTGCCGCCTACCCAGATGTCGTCGGCGTCGGTGGTGATGTGGACGCGGCCGGCGCGGCCGAGGGCCGTGCCCTGGGAGGCGGTGTAGGGGGCCGTGGCGCGGCCGGTGGCGAGGAGCCACTGGGCGAGGGAGGCGTTGAGGCTGCCCGTGACCGGGTCCTCGGCGGTCGCCCCGTGGTGCGGGCAGAAGGCACGTACCTCGAAGGCCTGCGGCGACCCGGGCGGGTGGGGGCCGACCACGCCGATGTCGAGGTCCACCACGCCGGGCCTGAGCGCGAGCACCTCCTCGGCCGACGACAGCAGGACCGCGACCCAGCCGGGGCCGTTGTCGGCCCACTGGGCGTCGACGATGTCGGACCTGGCGATCCCCAGCAGGGTGGCCAGGTGTCCCACCAGCGACTCCTCGACCGGACCCGACCGCAGGAGGGCGGGCGCGGCGAAGGCGAGGCCCGGGTTCGTGCGCCGGATCGGCACGAGCCCCGCCCCGCATTCCTGAACGATCCTGTCGGGATCGCGCGGCCGGCCGCCCGCCTCGAGCCAGGCGTGGCAGGTGCCGAGCGTGGGATGCCCGGCGAAGGGCAGCTCGGACGAGCCCGTGAAGATCCGCACGCGATAGTCCGCCTCGGGAGAGGACGGCGGCAGCAGGAACGTGGTCTCCGACAGGTTCGTCCAGTGGGCGAAACGCTGCATCTCCTCGTCGGTCAGCCCGTCGGCGTCGAGCACCACGGCCAGCGGGTTGCCCAGATAGGGGGTGGAGGTGAACACATCGACCTGGCGGAATCGGCGCAACATGGCCACGACGCTACCCGAGCAGCCCCTGGACCCTCCCGACCGCCTCGTCCAGCGGCCCCTGCGGCACCGGCTCGAACAGCTCGAACGACATGTCGCGCGGCTCCCACACCCCGGCGACGCGCCCCCGGTAGATCACGACGGGCGAGATCCATCCGGCCTGGCGGCTGACCTTGGCCTTCACGGCGGCGGGAAGCAGCGGCTCCAGGTCGCGGGGCGCGCCCAGGATGTACTGGTCGAAGCCGGGCAGCAGGTGAACCTCCTCCGAAGGAGGCGTGGCGGCGAGCTCGTCGACGTCGGACGACAGCGCCAGCAGGGTCTGCCCGTCCACCTCGACCTCGGTCAGTTCGGGACCCAGGTCACGGAACCAGCCCTTCAGCACCGACTTGCGCACCACTCCCCCGAACAGCCACTTGTCGAACATGTCCGGCGTGGCGGGCCCGTGGGCGCCCAGGAAGGACCGGGCCAGCCGTACGCCCGCCTCTTCGAACGGCGGTGAAGCGGCCCAGCCGGGGATCCACCGCCGGGGCGCGACGAACGTCACCCGGCCGTCGCGCGGCGGCCCGTAGCACAGCTCGCCCAGGCGGCTCAGCGGCTTGAGCAGCGCGCCCCACCCCGAGGTGAGCGCCTCGCGCAGGTGGTCGTCGCCGGTGACCTTGACCACCCCTTCGACCAGCTCGTCGCGGGTCAGCGGCTCGTCGCCGAGCGCCTCCGGCACCGCCTCGATGATCGCGGCGATCTCCTCGGCGGTGACGCCGTGGCCGCGCTGCCACGAGCCCTTCTCCCAGAACCGCAGCGTGCCCAGCGCCGAGCAGTAGTCGGCCAGCGTGTCGGCGGGCACCAGGTGCAGCGTGCCCCGCATGATCCACGTCTTGACCAGCGCGCGATCCTGCCACAGGAGCCGATCGATCTCGCCCGCGTCGGGCGCGGCGCTGCGCACGGCCACCGCCAGGTGCGCAGAAGAGGCCACCTGCGCCTGCACCCCGCACAGCCGCCGTGCGATCGCCACCGCGTCAGGCCCGTCGGCGCCGCTCACGAACTGCCGGCGCAACCGCCAGGCCAGCACCTGCGGCCAGGTCGAAGCGAGAGTCATGCCCTTACTTCTACACGCCCGCCCCGACAAGCTCGCAGGCATCCGGTACGGCAGGCCGCCGGCCGCACCGGCGAAGCCCAGAAAAGATCACTTGACGAAGCCGATGTCCTGGTAGCGGAGGTCGTAGAAGCCGCGGGCGCCGATGTTGGCCAGGGTGTTCATGACGGCCACGTTCTGCGGGCGCTGGTACAGCGGCAGGACGTTGACCTCCTGCCAGATGAGCTTGTCGGCCGTGTTGGTGTACTCGTGGGCCGTGGCGGGGTCCAGCGCCTGCCCGGCCTTGTTCATCGCGTCGTCGATCGCCTGCGACCCCGTGCGGCCGAAGTTGGCGTTCCACGTCTTGCCGTTGGGCGAGTTGGCGTAGATGCCGAAGCTGCTGGAGATCGGGAACGGCGTGCCGATGTAGGCGAACGGGGCGATGTCGAAGTTCCCGGGGATGACGTACTTGCTGAAGAAGTCGTCGTTGGGCACGGCCTGGATGTCCAGCTTGACGCCGATCTGGGCGAGCATGTTCTGCGCCAGCTCTCCCTCCGACTTGCTCAGCTGCAGCCCCGACGGGATGACGAAGCGCAGCTCCAGGGTCTTGCCGTTCTTCTGCCTGAGGTTGCCGCTGAGCTTCCACCCGGCGGCGTCGAGCAGCTGCTTGGCCTGGTTGGGGTTGTAGACGCCGAGGGGGCCCGCGTTGTCCTGGTAGCCCTCCTGGGTGTTCATGAAGAAGTGGTTGTTGAGCAGCGTGATCGGCCAGTCGAGGCCCTGCAGGTCGGACTGGGCGATGGCCTGCCGGTTGATGCCGAGCTGGATGGCCTGGCGCACCTTGACGTCGCTGAGCAGGTCGCTTTCGCCGTTGAAGGTGAAGTGGCGGAAGTCGGGCCCGGCGGCCTGCCGGACGACGGCGCCCTGGGTGGCCTTGGCGCGGGCGTAGTCAGGCGCGGAGGGGCCGATGTCGGTCGTGTCGAGCTCGCCGTTGCTGAACGCGCTGATCAGCGAGTCCTGCTCGGAGGCCCGGTAGATGATCTGGTCGAGCTTGGCCCTGTCACCCCACCAGGTGTCGTCGCGGACGATCGTGATCGTCTTGGCCGTCTGGTCGAAGCTCTTGAACTTGAACGGCCCGGCCGTGACCGGGATCTTGTTCAGCCAGGAGTTGTTGAACGAGTCCGGCGAGCTGTTGGTGGAGGCGGGCAGCAGCGGCGCGAACAGCGACTTCCAGTCGCCGAAGGGCCTGGCGAAGGTGACCTTGACCTCGTAGTCGTCCTTGCCCTTCTCGACGCTCTCGATGTCCTGGTATCCGGTGCTCGTGACGATGTGGAAGTCCGGGTTCTTGCCGTTGAGCGCCTTCCACTGGGCCTGGTAGTCCTCCCAGGTGATCGGCTTGCCGTCGGACCACTTGGCCTTCGGGTTCAGGGTGTAGGTGATGACCTGCTTGGGCTCCTGGTCGGTGATCTTGGCGTCGACCAGGTAGTCGGGGTCGGGCGAGATCTCGGCCTTCTCGTTGGAGCGGAACGGCGAGGGCAGCAGCGCGTTGCTGACCTGGGCGGCCACGGCGAGGTTGCCGTCGATGTGGTTCCTGTTCCACTGGGTGGGGAACTCGTTGATGCCCCACCGCAGCGTGCCGCCATCCTTGACCTTGTCGCGCGGCTGCAGGTTGATGTCGAAGGCCTTCAGCGAGGGCGGAGCGCCGGGACCGGCCTCGCCCCCCTGTGCCGTCTGCCGGGAACCGCCGCAGCCCGCGAGGACCAGCGCCACCGCGGCCACGAGGACACATGCTCGTTTCATAGGATTCCTTCCCTCCTGGCGTAGTGGCACGCCGCGCCGTGGTCGTCGCCCAGCATCCGGACCTCGGGCTCCTCGTCGATGCAGCGGCTGCGCTCGGCGTCGCTGAGAGTCCGGAAGAGCGGGCACCGGGTCCGGAAGCGGCATCCCGAGGGCGGGCTGGCCGGGCTCGGGAGATCCCCTTCGAGCAGGATCCGCCGCCGCGACCGCTCGCGTTCCGGGTCGGGCACCGGGATCGCCGACAGCAGCGCCTGCGTGTAGGGGTGCATGGGGGCGCCGTAGACGGTGTCGACGGCGCCGATCTCGGCGATCCTGCCCAGGTACATGACCGCGACCCTGTCGGCGATGTAGCGCACCACCGCCAGGTCGTGCGCCACGAACAGGTACGACAGGCCCAGCCTGGACTTGAGCGAGCCGAGCAGGTTGATCACCCCGGCCTGGATCGACACGTCGAGCGCGGAGACCGGCTCGTCGAGCACCACCAGGCGGGGTTCGAGCGCGAGCGCCCTGGCGATGCCGATGCGCTGGCGCTGGCCGCCGGAGAAGTCCTGCGGGTAGCGGGCCGCGTGCTCGGGTTCGAGCCCGACCAGGTCGAGCAGCTCGTGCACGCGGGATCCGGGGTCGCGCCGCCCGTGGGTGCGCAGCGGCTCGGCGAGGATGTCGTAGACGGTCAGCCGCGGGTCGAGCGAGGCCAGCGGGTCCTGGAAGACGACCTGCAGGTCGCGTCTGACGGCCATCCGGGCGGCCGCGGTCAGCCGCGCGGTGTCGTGGCCGAGCACCACGATCCTGCCGTCCTGCGGTTTGACCAGCTCCAGGATCTCCAGCAGCGTCGTGGTCTTGCCACAGCCCGACTCGCCGACCAGCCCGAGTGTCTCCCCCTCGCGGATGTCGAAGCTGATGCCCGCCACCGCGTGCACGGTGCCGATCCTGCGTTTGAACACCGCCCCCCGCATCAGAGGATACTCCTTGACCAGCCGGTCCACCTCGAGGACGGGCTCGTGTGGGCGGCCCGCGCGGGCGGCCTGCTCTTCGGCCACGGCGGGCCTGCCGGGCGTCCGGCGTTCGACCTCGGACCAGCGGATGCAGGCCGCCGCGTGCCCGTCGCCGATCCGGGCCAGCCGGGGCTCGCCGAGCGTGCACTGCGTGACGGCCATCGGGCAGCGCGGCTCGAACGGGCACCCGGGCGGCAACGCCGCCGGCGAGGGCGGGTTGCCCTCGATGGGCACCAGCGGCTGCCGCTCTCCCCTGTCGATCCGGGGGATGGAGTTCAGCAGGCCCACGGTGTACGGCATGCGGGTGCGGTAGTAGATGTCGTCCACGTCGCCGATCTCGACGGGCCGCCCGGCGTACATCACCAGGACCCGGTCGGCGAATCCGGCCACGACCCCCAGATCGTGGGTGATCATGATGATGGCCGCGCCCGTCTCGCGCTGCGCGGTCTTGAGCAGCTCCAGGACCTGCGCCTGGATGGTGACGTCCAGCGCGGTGGTCGGCTCGTCGCAGATGATCACGTCGGGGTCGTTGGCGATGGCCATCGCGATGACCACGCGCTGGCGCATGCCGCCGGAGAACTCGTGCGGGAAGTCCTGCGCCCGCTGGGCCGGGTTCGGGATGCCGACGAGGTCCAGCAGCTCGACGGCCTTGACCGCGGCCTGCTCCTTGGTCACCTTGCGGTGGATGCGGACCGCCTCGGCGATCTGGTCGCCGACCCGGTAGACGGGGGTGAGCGCCGACAGCGGGTCCTGGAACACCATCGAGATGGTCTTGCCGCGGAACCTGGTCAGCTCCTTCTCCGGGGCGCCGATCAGCTCCTTGCCGTGCAGCCGCACGGATCCGGTGACCGTGGCGCCGGGTGGCAGCAGGCCCATGATCGCGGCCGAGGTGACGGACTTGCCGGACCCGGACTCGCCCACGATGCCGAGCACCTCGCCCTGCCGTACGGAATAGCTGACCCCGCGCACGGCCTGCACGTCGCCGAAGGACACGCGCAGGTCGTCGACCTCCAGCACGGGCTCAGGCACGCGATCAGGCACGGGCGTCATCCGCGCCTCCGCGCCGCGGCGGGGTCGAAGGCGTCGCGCAGCGCGTCTCCCATCAGGTTGACCGCCAGCACCGTGATCACCAGCAGCCCGGCCACGAACCAGAACGTCCACGGCGCGTAGACGGCGGTCTTCGAACCGTCGGCGATCAGCGTGCCGAAGGAGACGTCGGGCGGCTGGATGCCGAAGCCGAAGTACGACAGCGACGTCTCGGTCAGGATGGCGGCGCTGACGTTCAGGGTGGCGTCCACGATCAGCAACGACGACAGGTTCGGGATGATGTGGCGGAAGATGATCGTCACGGGGACCACGCCCATGAACCGGGCGGCCTGGATGAACTCCCGCTGTTTGAGCGAGATCGTCATCCCTCTGATGATCTTCGAGGTGACCATCCACAGGAACAGCGCGAGCATCACCACGAACAGCGGCCACTGCCCCGCTCCGAACAGCGGCGACATGATCGCCAGGATGAGGAACGCCGGCAGCACGAGCAGCAGGTCGACGACCCAGGTGAGGGTCCGGTCGGTCCAGCCGAGGAAGTAGCCGCAGAACGCGCCCACGAACGCCGCGAGCGCGGTGGACACCAGCGCCGCCAGCAGGCCCACGATCAGCGACTTCTGCATGCCACGCAGCGTGACCGCGTACACGTCGGCGCCGGTCTGCAGCGTGCCGAACCAGTGCTCGCTGGAGGGCGGCTGCAGGAACGCGGTGAAGTCCTTGTCGGTGTAGCTCCACGGGCTGAACAGCGGCCCGACGAAGGCCAGCAGGAACATCAGCACCAGGACGGCGAAGCCCAGCAGCCCCTGACGCGAGCGGAAGAACCGCTTGGCGACCACGCGCAGCCGCGACGGCGCTCTGGGCGCCCGGGACGTCAGCTCCTCTGCCAGTTCCTCCTCGGGGAGCATCAGCCCACCCTCACCCGCGGGTCGAGCGCGGCGTGCAGCACGTCGGAGGCGAGCGAGGCGACCAGCACGGAGATCGCGGCCAGGAAGGAGATGGCGGCCACGGTGTTGACGTCGTTGCTGAAGATCGAGTTGATCAGCTGCTCGCCCAGGCCGTGCCAGCCGAAGATCTTCTCGGTGAACGTGGCGCCGGTCAGCAGCGCGCCGAAGGTGAAGGCGAAGTAGGTGACCACGGGGATGAGCGCGGTGCGCAGCGCGTGCTTGGTCAGCGCCTTGCGCCTGCTCAGCCCCTTGGCCATGGCGGTGCGCACGAAGTCGGCGCCGAGCACGTCGAGCATCATGTTGCGCTGGTAGCGGCTGAAGATGGCGATCAGTGCCAGCGACAGCGTGATCGTCGGCAGGATCAGGTGCTGCAGCCGGTCGACCAGCGAGCCCCAGAACCCGGTGTCGAGCCCGACGCTGTACTCGCCGCTGACCAGGAACAGCTGGAAGCCGAAGACGTTCTCGTTGGCCCAGGTGCCCGCCAGGATCAGCACGTTGGCCAGCACGACCACGGGGATGGCCAGGACCAGGAAGGACAGCCCGGCTGACAGGCGGTCGAACCACCCGTACTGCTTGACCGCGGCGTAGGCGCCCACGAACACCCCGAGCAGGCTGCCGAAGACGACCCCCAGCAGGACCAGCCGGAACGTCACGCCCATGCGCCGCTTGAGGTCCTCGTTGACCGAGCCGCCCGTCACGGTCTTGCCGAAGTCGCCGTGCAGCACCCCCTTCGCCCAGGTCGCATAGCGCTGCAACAGGGGCGTCTTGTCGTTGAGGTTGAGCGCGGTCAGGGTCGCGTCGACGACTTCGGGCGGCGGTTTGGGCGTGCGCTCGGCGTAGTTGGAGCGGGGGTCGAGCGCGCTGGCCGCGAGCATGTAGGCGAGGCTGGCGGCGACCGCGACGAGCACCAGGTAGTTGACCAGTCTGCGCGCCAGAAATCCCGCCATCATCCCCCCTCCGGACACGGGTTGTAGCCATAGTGCTACACCATGCGACCGCTCGGTCGCAGGGAAGTGTCAAGGAGAGGTCTGCTTACCTTCCCGAGATCTCGTCGACGGCCGTGCGCACGTCCTCGCTGGTGATGGTGGTCAGCTCGGCCGAACTGGCCGACCCGCCGACCGCGGCCAGCCGTACGTCGCGGCGCATGGCGGCGCGCTCGAACAGTGACCTGGCGAAGCGCCCGTTGCCCAGGCCGTCGATCAGGCCCTGGTCGCAGACCCAGGCGAAGACCTCCTCGAGGTCGCCCATGGCCTCCTCGTCGAAGCGGTCGCCGGCCTTGTCGGCCAGCAGCACCGCGATCTCTGCCAGCTCCTCGGGCGTGTAGCTGGGGAAGGCGACCCGCTGGTTGAACCGGCTGGCCAGGCCGGGGTTGGTGGCCAGGAACGTGTCCATCTCGCGCTGGTATCCGGCCAGCATGACGACGAGCCTGTCGCGGTCGTCCTCGGCCCGTTTGAGCAGCGTCTGCACGGCCTCGGCGCCGAAGGCGTCGCCGCCGGCGTAGCCGGGGTTGACCAGGCTGTAGGCCTCGTCGATGAACAGCACCCCGCCCAGCGCCCTGTCGACCAGTTCGTTGGTCTTGATCGCGGTGGCGCCCAGGTGCTGGCCGACCAGGTCGGCCCGCTGCGCCTCGACCACGTCGGGCCTGGCCAGCAGGCCGAGCGCGGCGAAGATGCGGCCGACGACGCGGGCGACGGTGGTCTTGCCGGTGCCGGGCGGGCCGACGAAGACGAAGTGCCGCATCTGCGGCGGCGTGGGCAGCCCGCGCTCCTGGCGCATCCTGGCCACCTGCAGCTGGGCGGCGATCGCGCGCACCTGCCGCTTGACCGGTTCGAGTCCGGCCATCCTGTCCAGGTCGGCCAGCGCCTCCTCCAGCGTCGGCGTGGCCTGGTAGCCGCGGAAGCGGGCGGTCAGCTCGTTGAAGGCCTTGGTGATGTCCGCGGTCGTGGTGGTGACCAGGTCCTCAGTGGTGGGGGTGCCGCCCGCGCCGACCACCCGCACGTCGCGGGCCTGCGCGGCGGCCTCGACCAGGCTCCGTACGAACCTGGCGTTGCCCAGCTCGTCGACCAGCCCGCGCCGCTGCACGTCCTCGAAGAGCCCGAGCAGCGCGGACGCGGTCTCGGGCGCCATCCTGTCGCCGCGCCGCGACTGCTGCAGCGCGGTGATCTCGCCCAGCTCGCCCGGCGAGTAGCTGGGGAAGCGCACCCGGGTGGCGAAGCGGCTGCCGAGCCCCGGGTTGGAGGACAGGAAGCCCGTCATCTCCTGCTCGTAGCCGGCCAGGATGATGATCAGCCGCTCCCTGTCGTCCTCGGCCCGCTTGAGCAGCGTCTGCACGGCCTCGGCGCCGAACCTGTCGGGCTGCCCGTCGGAGGAGTTGACCAGGCTGTAGGCCTCGTCGATGAACAGCACCCCGCCCAGCGCCCTGTCGACCAGCTCGTTGGTCTTGATCGCGGTGGCGCCGAGGAACTCGCCGACCAGGTCGGCCCGCTGCGCCTCGACCACGTACGGCGTCTCCAGCAGGCCGAACGCGTAGAAGATCTTGGCCAGCGTGCGCGCCACGCTGGTCTTGCCGGTGCCCGGCGGCCCCACGAACACGAAGTGCCTGGTCGGCGTGCCCGCGGCGTATCCCGCCTCGGCCCGCAGCCGCGACGCCTCGATGGAGGCGGCGATCGAGCGGACCTGCTCCTTGACCGGCGCGAGCCCGATCATGCTCTCCAGCTCGGCCAGCGCCTCCTCCACGGAGATCTGCGGCGGCCCACTCTGCCGCTCGGCCTGCTGTTCGGGCCGTCCCTCGCGCGCCCGCACGCGTACCTGTTCCTCCGCGCTCAGCTCGGCCCTGGCACGGCGGGCCACCACGAACCGGTAGACCAGCACGGCGAAGGCCACCGCGTAGGCCGACCAGACGGCGGGCCACTCGGCCATCCGGGACAGGACGGCGGCCAGCACCCCGGCGGGCGCCAGCGCCATCAGCGTGGTCAGCCACGGAGGCACCCAGCGGATCAGGTGGGCGGCCGTGGCCACCGGCAGCGCGAGTGCCAGCAGCAGCGTCGGGCCCATCGACCCGGCGGGGAAGAGGCGGTAGAAGGTCAGGAAGCCCAGCGTGCCCCAGCCGAGCAGGACCACCGAGGTGGCGGCCGCTCGCGGGAAGCGCAGGGTCAGCGCCAGGAAGGCCAGCGCGGCCAGCGTGATGAGGAACGTGCTGAACAGCGACCAGCCCAGCGCGGCCGCCAGGCCCACGGACAGGATCAGGACGCCCACGTACATGACCCGCCGCGCTGCGGGCGGGATCGTGAAATAGCGCATTCGCACCTGTTCAAACAGATCCCGTGCCGCTGCCCTCCCCGCGGCCTGGGCCCTGTCGGACTCACGCATCACGCCTCCCCGGTCCGCCCCCGGTTATACCGCACGGGACCCCCGAATGGGCGGACCTGACACGCTAGGTGGCGGTGACGAAAGCAGCGATGTGCCGGCCGAGTTCCGCGCCGGCGTCCTCCTGCAGGAAGTGGCCGGCGCCGTTGATCACCGGGTGGGCCAGACCGCGGGCGCCCTTCATCGACTTCATCAGCACCGGAGCCATCCCGCCGGTGATCGGGTCGCCGTCAGAGAAGGCCACGAGGAACGGCACGTCGAGCGTGGTGAGGACCTGCCAGGCGGCGCGGTTGGCGGGCGAGGCGGGGTTGTCCGGCGTGGCGGGCATGAGCCCGGGCATGGCGCGCGGGCCCGCTTTGTAGGACTCGTCGGGGAAAGGCGCGTCGTAGGCGGCGCGGACCTCGTCCGTCAGCTTCGTGGCGCATCCCGACTGGACGAACCTGGCGATGTCCAGCGTCGGCGCCTTGATCACCGCGTCCTTGAAGCGGTGCCACACCTCGGGCATCGGGATGTCACCGGTGGGCAGGCCGGTGTTGGCCGCCACGATCCTGGCGATCCGCTCCGGGTGCTCGGCGGCGATGCGCAGGCCGATCAGTCCGCCCCAGTCCTGGCCGACCATGGTGATGCGGTCCAGGCCGAGCGCGCCGAGCAGCAGCTCGCCCGTCCACTCCACGTGCCTGGCATAGCTGTGGTCGGCCACCTCGGCGGGCTTGTCGGAGCGGCCGAAGCCGACCAGGTCGACCGCGATCGCGCGCAGCCCGGCGGCGGCCAGCTCGCGCATGACGTGCCGGTACAGGAAGGACCAGCTCGGCTCGCCGTGCAGCAGCACGATGGGGTCGCCGTCGGCGGGTCCCGCCTCGACGTAGGCCATCCTGATGCCCGAGACCTCGGCGTCGCGGGGCTCGTAGGGGAAGTCGGGCAGGTGGGCGAAGCGCTCGTCGGGTGTCCGCAGAGTTCGCATAGAACAAGATTCTAGCTAACGCCTCTGGTGCCGCCCCGGGAACTCCCCCACCAGCACCTGCTTGGGTGTCACCCGCAGCAGGTCGTCGTCGGCCAGGCCGATGCCGCGCACCTCCACCCAGAACCTGCGCTGCAGCGGATCCGCGGCGAACACCGCCACCCGCGGATCGGAGTCGATCGCCTCGATGGCCTCCGCCTCGGCGATGACGCGCAGCTCTCCCGCCTGGCTGACCGAGGCCACGGCGCCGACCACCCGCGGGCCCAGCGGGTCGCCGTAGGAGAGCACGACGCTCCTGGCGTAGGCGAAGGCCTGCCGTACCTCGGGATTGAGCGCGACCGACGGGGCGTCGCCCATCGGGCGGTCGGCCATGATCAGCGACGCGCGCCAGGGGCCCGGCGCGCCGCGCCACCAGGCCCGCGTGGCGCGCAGCACGAACACCACGACGACCGCGGCGAGCGCGGCCAGTCCCAGCCGCCAGGCCCACGCCTCGACCTGCTCCCAGCCCTTCCCCTCGACCAGGCAGAGCACGCCGCCCGCGGCGCCGGCCACGGCGGCCAGCGCGATCAGCGCGATCGCCGCGAGCAGCCACCTGTCCTCGCCGTACCGCGCGCGCCGGTAGGCCCCGATGAGCGGGTACGGCACGGCCAGCGCGGCCACCGCGGCACGCGGGTCGACGGCCAGCGCGCCGGCCACCAGCGGCACCAGGACGGTCCATGCCCGACTTGTCACGATCCACAGCGTGACGCCGGTATCTCTTCGCGCGATCCGCTCGCCCCGCGCCCGCGCGAACTCGGCCAGCGCCTTCATCGGGCGGCCTCGCCAGGTGTCGGCCAGCGCGCGCAGCCCCGCCAGTACCGGCCAGCCGAGGACCACGATCCCTGCCGAACCGGTCCAGACGGGGTCGAGCGCGGTCGGCACCTCGGGCACCGCCGCCAGCCCCAGCCACAGCGCGAACGCCGGCACGGAAACGGTCGCCGACACCACCGCCGTGCCCAGCCACGGATCGCGCGCCAGCATCGCCGGCACGTAGGCCCAGATCGCGACCCTGCGCGCCTGCCTGACCGTGATCACCACCAGCAGGACGAGTACGGCGAAGCCGAACAGCTTGCCCTGGCCGCCCCTGTCGAACCCGAGCGCGGCCACCGCGATGGCGATCGTGGCCACCGCCACGATCAGGCGGGCCTGGCGCGACCACACCTCGAGCGCGCGGCGGGCACGGCCGCTGGCGCGCGGGTCGATCGGCCAGGCGGGGTCGTGGTGCGCGCGCGGGCGGTCCCAGCGCAGCAGTGTGAGCCCCAGGTTGACGCGGGCCTGCGGGTGGACCGGGTCCGCCTTGAGCGCCTTGAGGTAGGCGCGCCCGGCCTTGGCGTGCTCGCCGCGCAGCAGGGCCAGGTCACCGAGGAGCACCTGGGGTTCGGGGCGTTCTGGGGCGAAGCGGTGGGCGAGTTCGGCTTGCCGTACGGCCTCGTCCCAGCGGCCAGGCACGCGGCGCAGGACGGCGGCCAGGCGCAGGCGGGCGGGCCAGGAGCCGAGCGCCAGCCGGACGGCCTGCTCGGCGGGGGCGATGGCGTCCTGGTCGCGGCCCAGGCGCTCCAGGGCAAGGCTGATCAGGCGGTGGGCCCACTCGCTCGCGGGATCGAGGTCGGCGGCGCGCTGGGCGGCGGCCAGGGCGGCGTCGGGATGCCCCTGGTCGAGCTCTGCCGCGCCGAGTGTGCACCATTCACGGGGGGATCGGTCTGGGTCGTCGTTCTTTTCGCCTGTTTCATCGGTCCCCACGTAGCCCATGATCGGCTGGCCATCCGGAGATAGATAGATCCCGACATATGGCTGTATCTCTCTAGAGAGGTGTGGGGTGGGCCTGGATCAATCGATACCGCTGTCCCGACGGAGTGACATGGCCTAAGCTGCCACGCATGCTGCAGCGGACCAGGGTGAGCGGATCGGGGCACTAGGAGGTCCATGACCGTCACACAGGCCGCGCCCCTCAAACAGCGTGCCGAACGGAACCAGCGGGACAAGCGCTGGTCCATCCTCGTGTTGCTCTGCCTGAGCCTGCTGCTGATCACGGTCGACGCCACTGTCCTGCACATCGCGGTCCCCGCCCTGACGGCGGCGCTTGAGCCCTCCTCGGTCCAGCTGTTGTGGATCATCGACAGCTACTCGCTGGTCGTCGCGCCCCTGCTGATCATGTTCGGCACCCTGGGCGACCGCTACGGGCGCAAACGACTGGTGCTGGCCGGGTTCGTGCTGTTCGGCCTGGCCTCGCTCGCCGCCGCCTTCGCGCCGAGCGCTCTGATGCTGATCCTGGCCCGGGCGCTGCTCGGCGTGGGCGGCGCGATGATCATGCCGGCCACGCTTTCGCTGATCCGCCAGGTGTTCACCGACCGGCGCGAGCGGGCCATCGCGCTCGGCGTGTGGAGCGCCGTCGCCGCCGCGGGCGCCGCGGTGGGGCCGCTCATCGGCGGCGTGCTCGTCGAGATCTGGTGGGGCGCCGTCTTCCTGATCAACGTGCCGATCCTCATCGTGCTGCTGCCCGCGGCCGCGCGGCTGCTGCCCGAGTCGCCCCGGCGCGCCGACCTGCCGTGGGACGGGCTCAGCGCGGCACTTTCCGTGTTCGGGATCCTGGCGCTGGCCTTCGGGCTGAAGGAGGCGGGCGCGGGTTCGCTGATGCCCTTCTGGGCCTCCATCGCCGTCTTCCTCGGCGGTGCGGGACTGCTGGCCTGGTTCGTGGTACGGCAGACGCGCCTGCCGTACCCGCTGCTGCAGGTCGGGCTGTTCCGGCGGCGCTCGTTCACCACCGGGGTGGCCGGGGTGCTGCTCGGGGTCTTCTCGCTGGTGGGGCTGCAGCTGATGCTGGCGCAGTACCTGCAGCTGGTGCTGGGCGACAGCCCGGTGCGGGCGGCGGTCCGCATGCTGCCGCTGGTGCTGTCGGCGATCACGGGCGGGCTCGCGGCGGCGCACATCCTGCCGCGGATCGGGATGCGGGCCACGATGAGCGGCGGGCTCGGGCTCGTCGCGCTCTCCCTTACACCCACCCTGACCTGGGGCGTCGAGGGCCACTCCGTGATGCTGGCGATCTGCTTCGTGGGCATCGGGTTCGGGGTGCAGGTGGCGCTGCTGGCGGCCTCCGACACCATCATGTCCGCGGCGCCCGAGTCCCAGGCGGGAGGCGCGGCTGCCATCGAGGAGACGGCCTACGAGCTCGGCGCCGGGCTCGGCGTGGCGGTCCTCGGCACGATCACCACCATCGTCTACGCCCCCGCCCTGCGCGAGGTCCCCGGAGTGTCGCCGGGCAGCATGGACAAGGCTCGCCAGTCGCTCGCGGGCGCCGCCCACGTGGCGGACGAGGTCGGGGGCAGCGCCGGCATCCGCCTCCTGGACGCTGCCCGCTGGGCCTTCGTCAACGCCCTCCACACGACCGTCGTCGTCAGCGTCATCCTCCTCAGCCTCACAGCACTGGCGGTCGCCATGCTCCTGCGCCGCGACTGACCATCCCCGCCGATCCCGAGTACGCCCACCCCCTGGGTGTACATGCTGGTCGAGAGTGATCGAGGTGTGTGATGTCCCGATTAGGGCAGACAACTACCGTGAGACAGGCCCTCCGTGATCTTGCTTCCTTAGTCGCCCGCGTCGGCGTGGGCGGCATCTTCTTCGCCAACGGGTGGACCAAGCTCGAGCGGGGTCTCACCGCCACGGGGGTGGACTTCGCCAACCAGGGCGCCCCCGTGCCGGGCGCGTGGGCGACCGTGACCATGCTGGCCGAGCTGATCGGCGGGGCGCTGCTGATCGCGGGGCTGGCGGTCACCGCCGTGGGGCTGATCCTGTTCACCGAGGCGCTGGCCGTCTTCGTGGTGGCACGTCCGCTCAACCCGATCAGCCTGAACGAGCTCATCCTGCTCGGCGCCGCGTCACTGCTGCTCGCGGTGGTCGGGGCGGGGCGGGTGTCGGTCGACCACATGGTAGTGATCAGGCGCAGGGAGTCGGAGGCGGCCAGCGAGTTCGCAGCCGACACGGAGGCGGATCGGGTGATCGCCTCCCTGCGCGACCCCGACGCGACCCCGGATGCCGCAGGGTCCGACAAGCCGGGCTCGGACAGGCCCAAGGGCGGGACGAGCAGGGCCAGAGCGGACGCTCCAGGCGCGGAACCGGCTTCGGACAGGCCGCGGGCAGGAAAGGCCAAGGACGAGTCGAACCTCGAGGACACGGCGCCCCACCCACGCCCCTCGCGCCGCCCCGACCCCGACGAGCCTACGGCTCCCACCCCCGGGGACACGCTGGTAGCAGGCCGCAAGAAACCCTCCCCCCGCGGCCGCCGCCAGTCCCCCACCGACTGACGCCCCCAGGACCGGCCCGCAGCACCCGCTCCCCGGGACTCGCCATACGCGCCACCCCTGCGAGCGGACGCTTGCCGCACGTGGCCGGAAGACCGCGGCGCGGCCGGCGCGGGGAGGCGCCTCACCGCACGGGTGGAGTCAGGTGCGTTGGGCGGGGACGGGGTGGCGGGTCGTGCGTTGGGTAAGGGCGATGGCGGCGAGGATGACCAGGGCGCCGGCCGGCTGGTTCCAGGTGATGTGCTCGCCCAGGATGGCCACGCCCGAGATCACCGCGAAGACCGGGAGGAGGTAGGTGACCATGGAGGTCGTGGTGACGCCGGCGCGGACCTGGACCCAGTAGAGCAGCAGGTACGCCACCCCGGTGCCGAGCCCGCCGAGGCCGAGCAGGCTCCACCAGACCGGCGCGGGCGCGTGCAGGTCCACCAGGGGTACCCCGGCGAGGAGCGTGATGACGGC
This sequence comes from Nonomuraea sp. NPDC050536, assembly GCF_044457685.1. Lineage (NCBI taxonomy): Bacteria > Bacillati > Actinomycetota > Actinomycetes > Streptosporangiales > Streptosporangiaceae > Nonomuraea > Nonomuraea sp. NPDC050536. The sequence continues at coordinate 225,330 of NZ_JBITHD010000001.1, read as the reverse complement.
GAGCTGGACCGTGCCGCTGAGCAGTTGCCCGGCGGCCAGGACGACCGGCGGCTCGGGGCGGCGCCCGGTGATGAAGCGGCCCATGTAGGCCCCGCCCAGCCCGTAACAGGCGGCGGCGCCGAAACAGGCCAGGCTGCCACCGAGCTGCCCGCCGGCCATCGGCTGCCACACCCCGAGCACGACCATGACGCCGGCGAAGCCGAGGCCGAGGCCCGCGACCCGGCCGGGGGTCGGCTTCTCGGTGCGCAGCATCAGGGTGAAGGCGAGGGTGCAGAGCGGGGTGGTGGCGTTCCAGATGGAGGCGACCACGGAGGACACGTACTGCTCGCCGTACGCGAAGAGGGTGAAGGGCAGCGTGGTGAGCACGATCGAGGCGATCTGGAAGTGTCCCCACAGGCGCGGGTCGCTCGGCAGCCGCCTGCCGCCGAGCAGGACGGCCAGCAGCAGCACCAGCGCACCGATGGCCATCCGGCCGAAGGAGACCTGCAGCGGCTGCAGGGCCTCCACGGCGACCTTGATGAAGAAGAAGCTGTTGCCCCAGATGGCAGCGAGCAGCAGGAAACCGGGCAACCAAGGTTTGAGCACGGATGGAGCGTAGCGGTCAGGACCGACAAATAACCATTTGAACGAGTGAGTACTCGCTCATTACACTTGTAGGCATGACGAGAAGGCGAAGGGTGCCGGCCATGGCCCCAGAAGACCGCCGTGCCGCGCTCATCGCCGCCACGCTCCCCCTGGTGCGCGAGCACGGCACCGCGGTGAGCACCCGCCAGATCGCCGAGGCCGCGGGCGTGGCCGAGGGCACGATCTTCGGCGTCTTCCCCGACAAGGCCTCGCTGCTGCGGGCCGCATTGATGAGCGCGTTCGACCCGCAGCCGGCGGTGGACGCGCTTGCGGCCATCGGTGCCAAGGCCGACCTGCGTAAACGGCTGCAGACCGCGACCGAGGTGCTGCGGTCCGGGATGCGCGCCAACGCCAACCTCATCACCGCGCCCAGGGAACTGATGGCCGACGACGCCGAGTTCCACGAGCGGATGATGGAAGGCCGCCACCGGATATCGGCCGCGCTCGCCGCTCTGATGGAGCCCGACCGCGACCGCCTGCGCCGCTCCCCCGAGGCCACGGCGCACCTGCTGCTCATGCTGATCGCGGTGAGTGTTCACCGCGGCTTCGGCCAGGGCGGCGAGATCGGAGACATGGACGACGCGGAGATCGTCTCCGTTCTGCTCGACGGGCTGCTCGTGCGGCCCTCCCCCACCCCTTCGACAGAAAGCGCATCTTGATGCTGCTCCGTCTCTTGCGGGGCCAGCTCAAGCCGTACGGGAAAGAGATCACGCTCGTGGTCCTCTTCCAGTTCGTGCAGACGCTGGCCACGCTCTATCTCCCCACGCTCAACGCCGACATCATCGACAACGGCGTCATCCCAGGCGACACCGGGTACATCATGCGCATCGGGCTGGTGATGCTCGGTGTGACGCTCGTCCAGATCATCTGCTCGATCGTGGCCGTGTACTACGGCGCCAGGACCTCGATGGCCCTGGGCAGGGACCTGCGTGCCGCGATCTTCCACCGGGTGCAGGGCTTCTCCGCCCAGGAGGTCAACAGGTTCGGGGCGCCGTCCCTGATCACCCGGACCACCAATGACGTGCAGCAGATCCAGCTGCTCGTGCTGATGACGTTCACGATGATGGTGGCCGCGCCGATCATGTGCGTCGGCGGCATCGTGCTGGCGCTGCGCCAGGACGCGGCGCTGTCGTCGCTGCTGCTGATCGTGCTGCCCGTGATGATCGTCATCGTGGGCGTGATCGTGACGCTGATGCGCCCGCTGTTCCGCACCATGCAGGAGCGCATCGACCGGATCAACCAGGTGCTGCGCGAGCAGATCACCGGCATGCGGGTCATCAGGGCCTTCGTCCGCGACAGGCACGAAGGCGAGCGCTTCGGCGTGGCCAACGACCAGCTGACCGACGTGTCGCTGCGGGTCGGGCGGCTGATGGCGCTGATGTTCCCCACGGTCATGCTGGTGGTGAACGTCTCCAGCGTCGCCGTGGTGTGGTTCGGCGGCCACCGCATCGCCGACGGGACCATGCAGGTGGGCGCGCTGACCGCGGTCATCTCCTACCTGATGCAGATCCTCATGTCGGTGATGATGGCGATGTTCATGTTCATGATGATCCCCCGGGCCGAGGTCTGCGCCGAGCGCATCGACGAGGTCCTCGACACCGAGCCGACCGTCCACCCACCGGCCGAGCCCGTCACCAAGGAACGGCATCTCGGCGAGCTGGAACTACGGTCCGTGGACTTCCGCTACCCGGGCGCCGAGGAGCCGGTGCTGTGCGACGTGAGCCTCACCGCGCTGCCCGGCCGTACCACCGCGATCATCGGCAGCACGGGCAGCGGCAAGACGACGCTGCTCAACCTGATCCCCCGGCTGTTCGACGCGACCGCCGGCGAGGTGCTGGTGGACGGCGTCGACGTGCGCGACCTCGACCCGGTCGCGCTCTCCAGGGCGGTGAGCCTGGTCCCGCAGTCGCCCTACCTCTTCTCCGGCACCGTCGCCTCCAACCTGAGGTACGGCAGGCCGGACGCGACCGACGAGGAGCTGTGGCAGGCCCTGGAGGTGGCCCAGGCGCGCGAGTTCGTCGAGGCGATGCCCGGCGGCCTGGACGAGCCGATCTCCCAGGGCGGCACGAACGTGTCCGGCGGCCAGCGCCAGCGCCTGGCCATCGCCAGGACCCTGGTGCACCGGCCGGAGATCTACCTGTTCGACGACTCCTTCTCCGCCCTCGACTACGCCACGGACGCCAGGCTGCGCGCGGCGCTGGCCGAGGAGATCACCGACGCCACGATCGTCATCGTGGCCCAGCGGGTGAACACGATCCGCGACGCCGACCGCATCCTCGTGCTCGACGACGGCCGCGTGGTCGGCACCGGCACCCACGCCGAACTCATGAGCACCTGCCCGACGTATCGGGAGATCGTGCTGTCCCAGCTCACCGAACAGGAGGCGGCGGCATGACGACACAAGCGCCCCCGCGCCGGCCTCAGCCCGGCTTCGGCCCGGCCAGGATGATGTCCGGGCCCGCAGAGAAGGCCCTCGACTTCGGCGGGTCGCTCCGCCGCCTGCTGCGGCTGCTGCGTCCCGAGCGCGCGCTGCTGGCCGTCGTCCTGGCCCTCGGTACGGCCAGCGTCGCGCTGACCGTGACGGGCCCCAAGATCCTCGGCCACGCCACTGACCTGATCTTCTCCGGCATCATCGGGGCCCAGCTGCCCGCCGGGATCACCAAGGAACAGGCCGTGGCCGGGCTGCGTGCCAGGGGCCAGGGTACGTTCGCCGACCTGGTGTCGTCGATCGACGTGGTGCCCGGCCACGGCATCGACTTCACCCTGCTGGCCCAGGTGCTTGCCTGGGTGCTGGCGATCTACCTGGTGGCGGCGCTGCTCGGGATCGCGCAGTTCCGGCTGACCACGGTCGTCGTGCAGCGGGCGGCGTTCCGGCTGCGCGAGCGGATCGAGGCCAAGCTGGCGCGGCTGCCGCTGAGCTACTTCGACAGCCAGCCGCGCGGCGAGATCCTCAGCCGCGCCACCAACGACACCGACAACATCGCGCAGACGCTGCAGCAGACGATGAGCCAGCTCATCTCGTCCGCGCTGACGGTCGTGGCGGTGCTGGTGGTGATGTTCTGGATCTCGCCGATCCTGGCGCTCATCGCGCTGATCACGGTGCCGCTGTCGATCTACATCACCGCGGCCGTCGGCAAGCGGTCGCAGCCGCAGTTCATCAAGCAGTGGTCGTCGACCGGCAAGCTCAACGGCCACATCGAGGAGATGTACGGCGGGCACACGCTGGTCAAGGTGTTCGGCAGGCAGAAGGAGGCCGCCGAGACCTTCGACAAGCACAACCAGGCCCTGTTCGCCTCCAGCTTCCGCGCGCAGTTCATCTCCGGGATGATCCAGCCGGCGATGATGTTCATCGGCAACCTCAACTACGTGCTGGTCGCCGTGGTGGGCGGGCTCAAGGTGGCCTCGGGCGCGATCTCGCTGGGCGACGTGCAGGCCTTCATCCAGTATTCCCGGCAGTTCAGCCAGCCGCTGACCCAGGTGGCCGGCATGGCGAACCTGGTGCAGTCGGGCGTCGCCTCGGCCGAGCGGGTCTTCGAGCTGCTCGAGGCCGAGGAGCAGTCGCCCGAGCCGGCCAAGCCCGCGCGGCCGGCCGAGCTCAGGGGCCGGGTGGCGTTCGAGAACGTGTCCTTCCGCTACACGCCCGACAGGCCGCTGATCGAGAACCTGTCGCTGACCGTGGAGCCCGGGCAGACCGTGGCGATCGTCGGCCCCACGGGAGCGGGCAAGACGACCCTGGTCAACCTCATCATGCGTTTCTACGAGGTGACCGGTGGCCGTATCACGCTCGACGGCGTCGACATCGCCGAAATGTCCAGGGAGGAGCTGCGCGCCAACCTCGGCATGGTGCTGCAGGACACCTGGCTGTTCGGCGGCACGATGGCGGAGAACATCGGCTACGGCGCGGAGGGCGCCACGCGCGAGCGGATCGAGGCCGCCGCGGAGGCCGCGCACGTGGACCGCATCGCGCACACGCTGCCCGACGGCTACGACACGGTGATCGACGAGGAGGGCGCCACGGTCAGCGCGGGCGAGAAGCAGCTGATCACGATCGCCCGCGCGTTCCTGTCGGAGCCGGCGATCCTGATCCTGGACGAGGCGACCAGCTCGGTCGACACCCGGACCGAGGTGCTCATCCAGCGGGCGATGAACTCGCTGCGTGAGGGGCGCACCAGCTTCGTGATCGCCCACCGGCTGTCGACGATCCGTGACGCCAGCCTGATCCTGGTCATGGAGAACGGGCAGATCGTCGAGCAGGGCACGCACGAGTCGCTGCTCGCCGAGGACGGGGCCTACGCCCGGCTGTACTCGGCCCAGTTCGCGCAGGCCGTCGCGGAGGTGGACTGACTAGAGCTCGAACTTCGCCACCCGGCGCAGCTTGTTCATCGCGTCCAGCGCGGCCACCTTGTACGACTCGGCCAGCGTCGGATAGTTGAACACCGCGTCGACCAGGTAGTCGATGGTGCCGCCGCAGCCCATCACCGCCTGGCCGATGTGCAGCAGCTCGGTTGCGCCGGTGCCGAAGACGTGCACGCCGAGCAGGGAGCGGTCCTCGGGCGAGACGAGCAGCTTGAGCATGCCGTACGTGTCGCCGATGATCTGCCCGCGGGCCAGCTCCCTGTAGCGGGAGATGCCCACCTCGAAGGGCACCTGCGCCTTGGTCAGCTCGTCCTCGGTGCGGCCGATGAAGGAGATCTCCGGGATGGTGTAGATGCCGATCGGCTGCAGCGGGTGTATCTGGTGCAGCGGCTCGCCGCAGGCGTGGTGGGCGGCGATGCGGCCCTGCTCCATCGAGGTGGCCGCGAGCGAGGGGAAGCCGATCACGTCGCCGACCGCGTAGATGTGCGGCACCTCGGTGCGGTAGTCGGCGTCGACCGCGATGCGGCCGCGGTCGTCGGCGGTGAGCCCGGCCGCCTCCAGGGCCAGCTCGCCGGTCATGCCGTGGCGGCCCGCCGAGTACATGACGCATTCGGCGGGGATCTTCTTGCCGCTCTCCAGCAGCGTGATCGCGCCGCGCGGGCGGCGCTCGACGGCGGCCACGGTCTCGCCGAAGCGGAAGGTGACGGCCAGGTCCCGCAGGTGGTACTTCAGCGCCTCGACGACCTCCAGGTCGGCGAATTCGAGCATGCGCTCGCGCCGCTCGACCACGGTGACCTTGGTGCCGAGCGCGGCGAACATGGAGGCGTACTCGATCCCGATCACCCCGGCGCCCACGACGACCAGCGAGTCGGGTACGACGGGCAGGCTCAGGATCCCGTCGGAGTCGATGATCGTCTCACCGTCGAACTCCACGGACGCGGGCCGGGCGGGACGGGTCCCGGTGGCGATGATGATCTTCTCGGCGCTGACCTTGACGTCCCTGCCCAGCTCGTCGATGACGTCCACGGTGTGCGGGTCGACGAACCTGGCCGACCCCGTCAGCACGGCCACGTGGTTGCGCGAGAGCTGGCTGCGGATCACGTCGACCTCGCGCCCGATCACGTGCTGGGTACGGATGCCCAGATCGGCCACGGTGACCTCGTCCTTGACGCGGTAGCTCTGGCCGTACATCTCGCGCTGGTTGAGGCCGGTCAGATAGAGCACGGCCTCGCGCAGCGTCTTGGACGGGATGGTGCCGGTGTTGATGCACACCCCGCCGATCATGTTGCGGCGCTCGACGATCGCGACCCGCTTCTCGAGCTTGGCCGCGGCGATGGCCGCCTTCTGCCCGCCGGGCCCGGAGCCTACGACGAGCACGTCAAAGTCGGACACAACCTCACATTAGGCGAGTATCGGTTCCCGGTCGACGATCTGCCGCGCGCCCTCCTGACGGGCGCAGTGGGCGCAGCAGTACCAGCGCTGTTCCACCTGGACGCCGTGGCCGATCACCCTGGCGCCGCAGTGCTCACAGATGGGCGCCATCGCCTGGATGGCGCACTGGAAGGAGTCGAAGGTGTGCACCGCGCCCTGCGCGTGCACCTCGAACGCCATGTCGTAGTCGTTGCCACACGTCTCGCAGACGGCCATGGTCATCCCCTCAATGTCGGTCCGCCGGGGAGATACCCGCATCGAGGTCCACGTTTCCTCAACGGACCGCCATTTTCCGGCCGCGCATATTCAGGCCGCGCTGCCGCCGTCCACGACCAGGTCAGTGCCGACCGCGTAGCCCGCCTCGGGCGAGGCCAGGTAGAGCACGGCGCCCGCGATCTCGTCCAGCGTGGCGACGCGGCCGCTCGGGTTGGCGGTCCTGAGCCGCTCGGCCCTGTCGGCCTCGCTCTCGCCGGGCCGCTTGGACATCGGGGTGTCGGACGGGCCGGGGCTCACGGCGTTGATCCTGATCCCGTCGCCGATGTACTCCAGTGCCGCCGTCCTGGTCAGCGCGCTCACGGCCGCCTTGGAGGCGATGTAGGCGCCCATGCCCGGCGCCCTGCGGTGCGCGCCGAGTGTGGAGGCGGCGTTGACGATCACCCCGCCGCCCTGCTCCCGCATCTGGGCGATCTCGTACTTCATCGACAGCCACACACCCGTCAAGTTGACCGCGAGCACCCGGTCCCAGGTCTCCTTGTCCAGGTCGGCCAGTCTGCCGGGCGCGCCGATGCCCGCGTTGTTGAACGCGATGTCCAGCCTGCCGTGCCGCTCGACGACCGTCCGCACCATCCGCGTGGCATCCGCCTCGTCGGTCACGTCCGCCACCACCAGGCTCGCTCCGCCGCCGACCAGCTCGACGGTCTCGGCCAGAGACTGCTCGGTACGGCCCGCCACCACCACCGTGGCGCCCTCCTTGCCGAAGGCCTGCGCCGTCGCCCGCCCGATCCCGGAGCCACCGCCGGTCACCAATACCACTCGATCACGAAATCTCATGGCATTCACCTTAGGCGCGCCCCATAGACGATCATGAACCCGAGCGCCCCATGCCACACAAATCCCAGCATTCCCTTGCGCATCCGGTCATGTCCCAGTAAAGATCGTTGAACGCCTGTCATCTGCCGAAGGGAAGCCCGTGCTCACGCGAACGGTCATCGCGGCCGCCAGCTTGCTCGTCACCACCGGATTCGCCGCCGTCCCCGCCCAGGCCGCCTCTGCGCCCTACAGCCCGGAGCGGATCTGCGGGCCGGGGTTCCACCGGGTCAAGGACGGGCACCGGGCGATCCGTACCCACGACGGCGACGTCTTCGGCCACGTCTACCTGATGTACAGCAACCGCACCGGCGAGAACTGCGTGGCGGCGGTGAAGACCGAGTTCGTCGGCGAGCGCACGATCGTCGGCGCCAGCCTGGAGGTCCGCGGCGGCGCGCGGTCGGAGGACGTGCGGAACTACCGCTTCTACGCCGAGACCGGCCACCTGCGCGGAGCCTGGAAGTGCGTGAAGTACTCCGGCTGGATGCGCACCCCCGACGGCCGCGAGGAGGCCTGGGGCGGCCGCAGCTCCTGGGGCAACTGCCAGGGCTAGCAGATCCGCTGGTAGTCCCGCCCCGGCAGGTACTGCCGCCATTCCGCCTCGGTCAGCGACCGGCCGGACCGCCGGCACACCGCGCTCATCAGCGGACCGGCCGCCACGGGCAACCTGGTCGTGACGCCGGAGCGTCCGATGGCCAGCACCGAGTCGGAGGTGAAGGCCACCGACCTGGCCGAGCCGGGCAGTGACAGCGGCGCCCCGACGGGCTCGCCGTCGGCGACGTTCCACAGCGACAGCGAGGCGTCCTGCCCGATGAAGGCGAACAGCGCGCCGTCCGCGGAGAAGGCCGCTCCCCAGGCCGGCTCGCCGACGGGGAGCTGCCTGCCGACCTGCCGGCCCGTGCGGGTGTCCCACAGGCTGACCTTCTCGCCCGCCTGGGCGGCGAGCAGCCCGGCGTCGTCGCTGAACCACAGGTCGTCCACGCCGACGGGGAAGCCTAGCCGGGGGCCGAGCTCGCGCCCGGATTCCAGGTCGACGAGGCGGAAGCGGGTGTCCTCCAGCCCGACGGGGCGGCCCTGCGCGCCGATCGTCCAGGCGAGCAGGCGCGGCTTGGCGAGGCGCTTGACGCGGCCGCCGCCGGGCACGCGCCACAGGCTGAGGTCCTTGCCGGTCTCGGCCCATAGGCCACCGGGCGCGAAGAGCACCCTGTCGGCCGCGGGCAGCTCGGCCACCTGCTTGAGTGTGGCGGTGTCCCAGACGACGACGTCGTCCGGCCGTTTGATCGCCAGGTAGCGGTCGTCCGGGCTGAAGGTCATCGTGATGTCGTAGGCGGACAGCGGCGCGGCCTCGAAGGTCCGGCCGCCGAGGCCGATCTTCGGCGAGTCCGGTTCGTGAGCGGCCAGCAGGCTGCCGTCGCGGCTGAGCCGTACCTCGTCGTAGATCTCGCGTGTCGTGGTGTCGCCGAAGGGGACGGTGAGCGCGGTGTCGTCGGCCAGCAGGCGCAGCCCGCCGGGGATCGCGGCCGCGCCGGAGACCTGCACGCCCAGGGGGAAGCTGGTCAGCGTCTTGTCGGGCTCGATCACCCGATAGAGCTCGACGTTCTTGCCGAGCGAGACCAGCAGGCCGTTGCCGGCGAACAGCGGCCTGGCGTCGCGCTCCCACCCCGGCACGAAGCCGGTCTCCTTGCGGGTGGCCGCGTCCATGATCGACAGGGTGTCGCCGTCGGGTCTGGCGAGCAGCTTGCCGTCGGGACTGAACGCGACGGCGGGCCGGTGGCCGCCATAGCCCTTCCCCTGCCTGCCCGAGGGCAGCGCCCAGCGCCGCAACCCGCCGGTGAAGCTGCCGACGGCGTAGTCGCCGCCCGGGTGGACGGCGACGCCGGTGCCGGGCAGGTCGGTCTTGCGCCAGGTACGCGTGTCGTACACGCTCGTCGCGCCGCCCAGCATCATGACCAGGTAGCCCTGGTCGAAGTGGATCTCCAGGTCGATGTTCGCGTCGGCCTCGATCATCGGCGCGGCCGCCCGGCGCCCGGTGGCCAGGTCCCACACGCCGACTCCGCGGTCGTCGGCCACGGCCACCAGCCTGCCGTCGGAGGCCGCCAGGCGCAGCGTCCTGCCCTCCAGCCCGAGCCCGGCGAAGCCGCCCGCGCGCCTGCCCGTGGTCAGGTCCCACACGCGTACCTCGCCCGGGCTGACGCTCACCAGCGAGCGGCCGTCGGAGCTGAGCGCCCGCACCACGTCGGGTCCGGTGGCCGGGTCGTGGAAGGCGCCGCTCACCCGGCCTGCCACGGAGTCGACCAGCGCCGCCCGCGCCTCGTCCGTGGGCGCGAGCCGCCCGGCCGCCACGCTGAGCAGCGCCGCCACCACCGGGTCCCGGCCACGTAGCGTCCCGGCCAGCCCGGCCAGCCGCGCCGAGTCCGCCTCGTCGCGCTGCCCCGACAACTGGACGCCCTGCCGTACGGCGAGCGCGCCCGCGACCAGGGCCAGCGCCAGCAGGCCCGCCAGGGCGAGCGAGACCAGGCGGGTCCTGCGGCCGCGGCGGCGAGTGAGGGCCGCGCCCGCCTCCAGGAAGTCGCGCTCGGCCGGGGTGAGCGTGATGTTGCGCCGTTCGGTGGCCGCCCAGCGCAGCGCGTCGTCCAGCGTGCTGCCCTGGAACAGGTCGGCGTCCTTGCACCCGTGCCCCTGCCAGCGCCCGGCCGCCGCCCAGATCTCCCTGTGCACGGCCAGCCCGTCGCGGTTGGCCTCGATCCAGGCCCGCAGCCGCGGCCAGGCCATCGGCAGGGCGGGCCGCGCCAGCCGTACCCGATCATCGCCGGTGACCACGTAGGAGAAGGCGCCCAGCACCTCGTCGGCGCCCGCGGGCAGCTCGGACCTGTCGGCCTCGCGCAGGGTCAGCTCGCCCTCGCCCGTCACCGTGACCAGGCGCAGGAACACCTCGGGCACCAGCTCGCGGGCGGCCGGGCCGAGCGCGGCGTAGGCGTCCTCGGCGATCACGCCCAGCGCCGGGTCGCGGCCGGGGGTGCCGACCTGCCCGGAGTCGCCGGCGCCCTGGGCGAGCAGCCGCGCCGTGTCGAGCCTGCCGTCGCCGCTGATCAGCGCGAGCAGCAGCTCGCGCGCGGTCGGCCGCTCGGCGGGGTCCTTGGCCAGGGCGGCGCCCGCCAGGCGGCGCACCGGCTCGGGCAGCACGCTCAGGTCGGGCTGGTGCGACAGCACCCGGTGCATGACGGCGCCGAGCGCCTCGGCGGTGAAGGGGTCCTTGCCGGTGGCGGCGAACAGGGTGACCGCGCCCCAGGCGAACACGTCGGCCGGGGCGCCGGCGCGCTCGCCGGAGAACACCTCGGGCGCGGTGTAACTGGGCGTGCCGGCGACCATGCCGGTCGAGGTGAGCGACATCTCCAGGGTCCTGGCCACGCCGAAGTCGATGACGCGTGGGCCGTCGGGGCCGAGCAGCACGTTGTCCGGCTTGAGGTCGCGGTGGACGACGCCCGCGTCGTGGATGGCGGTCAGCGCGGTGGCGATCGCGGTGGCCAGGCGGTGCAGGTCGCCGCCCGCGAACAGGCGCCCGGCCGCGCGCAGACTGGGGCCCTCGACGTACTCGCTGACGATGTAGGGCCGCGGTCCTTCGAGGTCGGCGCCGAGCACGCGGGCAGTGCAGAAGTCGGCCACCCGCTGCGCGGCCACCGCCTCCTTGGCCATCCGGCCGCGCAGCTCGGGCTGGGTGCCGGGGTCGCCGCGCAACACCTTGATCGCCACCCGGGTGCCCTCGGGGTCGTAGCCCTCGTAGACGACGCCCTGGCCGCCCGTCCCGATCCGCCCGGACAGCCAGTAGCCGCCCAGCCTGGTCGGATCCCCGTCGATCAGCGCGCTCCCCATGCTGGGTTGGACTCCCGTCACCCCTGTTTGGTTGGGCAGACGTCGACGTAGGCGATGCCGGGGAGGTACCGGTCCCAGGTCGCCCGGTCGAGCGTGTGCCCGGCGCGGGCGCACACCCGCCGCACCAGGCGGGCGGGGTCGACGGCCACCTCGTGCACGACTCCCTCGGCGGGGGCGTAGAGCGTGGCGCCGTCCTGGCTGAAGGTGATCGGGTCGGGGTTGATGGTGTGCAGGTTGTAGGAGCCGCCGAGGCGCCTGCGGCCGTCGACGTCCCACACCTGCAGCAGCCCGGAGTCGGTGAGCGTGGCCAGCAGGTCGCCGCTGGGAGAGAAGGCCGCGTACTGCACCTGGCCGGCGGCCTTCGGCAGGGCGGGGCTCAGCCGCTTGGGCCCGCGCAGGTCCCACAGGCCCAGCCGGCCGTAGGTGTCGAGCCCGGTGGCCATCAATCCCCGGCGGGCGCTCAGCGCCAGCGCACCGCCGACGCCGAAGTCGCTGCCGACCTGCTTGCCCGTGGCCAGATCCGCCAGGCGGCCGTTGATGGAGGCATAGGTGCGGCCGTCGGGCATGATCGGCCCCATCTCCGTCCGGGTGGCGTACTGGTGCAGGACGCGCCCGTCCGTCGCGGCCATGACATAGGTGTGGAAGAGCGGTATCTCGCCCTGGTGCAGGGTCATCGCGATGGTCTTGCCGTCGGGGGTGAAGTAGACCTCGGCCGCGCTGCCGTCCTTCTCGGGCACCGGCACCGTCCACAGCAGCCTGCGGGAGGCCAGATCCCACATCCGCACCTTCTCGTCCACGGTGACCATGCGTGTACCGGACTCGTCGATAGACTCCGCGGTCGGCGGGTCGCCCTTCAGCGGCAGCGTGCCCAGGACCTTGCGGGTACGCACGTCCCAGACCCGGGGCCTGCCCTCGTTCGGGATCAGCACCGCGACCCTGGCGTTCGGGCTGAGCAGCGTCTGGCCGGGATTCACACGCACCTGCTCGGTCTGCGATCCGAAGTCGACGCTCACCACGGCGTCGTCCATCAGGTAGCGCACCGTACTGCCGTCCGGGTCGAAGGCCACGTCGGTCAGGTCGCCCTCGGCCCGGTAGACGAGCAGCTCGCGCTTTTTGGCCACGTCCCACACGGCCAGGTCGCGGCGGGAGAACCCGAGCAGGTGGCGGCCGTCGCCGCTGAAGCGCAGTACAGCACCGCTGTTGCAGAAGCCGCAGTCGATGCCGTCGCCCTCGGGGTCGAGTAGCCGTCCCGTGCCCGCGTCGACGAGTTTGATCAGGTCGGAACCGCAGGCGAGCGTCCTGCCGTCGGAGCTGAAGGCCACGGCCTCCGGATACTTGTGGCAGCCCTTCAGCCGCTGCTCCTCGGTGAGGCCCGGCAGCGCCAGCTCGCGCAGCTTCTCTCCGGGGACGACCAAGTACCTGCCGGTGGGGTCGACGATCGGGTCGTGGAATTGGTACTTGACGGGTCCGCCTTCCGGGAAGGTGACCTGCTTGCCGGATTCGACGTCGATGACGCGGTAGAGGTCCTCGGTGTCGAAGCTGATGGTCAGCATTCCTTCGCGCTCACCCCAGGTCGGGAGGAGAGGGAAGCTGGCCTCCGGAAGGTCCTTCCGTATCAGCTGTTTGCCTGTCTTCATGTCCCAGACGCGCAGCTCATCGGTGGTGCTCTGGGCGAGGTAGCGGCCCGTGCGACTCAGGCGCGGCGGAGCCGACAGGGTGCCCTTCAGCCGCAGGCCCTGCCAGCCGCCGGTGCGCCTGCCCGTGCGGACGTCGTAGACGTTGACGTCGACACCGCCGTCGCTGACGCCGCGGTCGCTGACGCTGACCATGGTGCGGCCGTCGCGGCTGAGCGCCCGCTGCGCGCCGCCTTTGGCGGACGGGTCGTGGAAGACGGCCGTCTCCTGCTGCTGCGCGGAGGCCGTCAGCGCGGAACGGGCCTCGCTCTGCGGCGACACCTGCCAGGCAGCCACGCTCAGCAGCATCGCGGTGGCCGGGTCGGAGGTCCGCATCCGGTCGGCCTCGCCCGCCACCTGCTTGGCGGCCAGCACGTCGCGCTGCGCGGCGGCCTGCCTGCCCTGGTAGACGGCGACGCCCCCGGCGGCCAGGGCCACCACGAGCAGGCCGGCCAGCCCGACCGTCGCCAGCGTCCTGCGGCGGGTGCGCCGCCTGGTCAGCCCGGTGCCGGCCTGCAGGAAGTCGCGCTCCCTGGGCGTCAGCGTCACGTTCCGCCGGCCGGTGGCGGCCCAGCTCAGCGCCTCCTCCAGGCGGCTGCCCTGCAGCAGGTCGCCGTCCTTGTGCCCGTGGTCGGCCCAGTGCCGCGCCGCCGCGGAGATCTGCCCCAGTACGGCCAAGCCGTCGCGGTCGGCGTCCACCCACATCCGCAGCCGCGGCCAGGCACGCAGCAGGGCGGGCCGCGACAAGGCCACCGCCTCGTCCCTGGTGGTCACCACGTAGGAGAAGGCGCGCAGGATGCGCTCGATCGCCTCGGCCTCGCGCTCGGGCCGACCGCCCAACAGCTCGTCACGCGTGGCCCACCGGCCGGTCTCGTGACCGTCCTCCCCGACGGACACCAGGCGCAGGAACACCTCGGCCGCCAGGTCGCGCTCCTCGGGGGGCAGCGCGCCGTAGGCGTCCTCGGCGATCGTGCCGAGCGCGGGATCGGGCCTGTCAGGCACGTGCACGCCGCGCGCGGTGCGAATGCCGGCGTCCAGCAGCCCGCGGGTGTCGGCGCCGTTGCCGCTGACCAGCGCGAGCAGCAGGTCACGGGCGGCGGGCCTGACAGCGGGGTCCTTCTCCATGGCCGCGCCGACGAGCGAGGCCAGCAAGGGCGGCAGCCCGCGCAGGTCCGGCTGGGCCGACAGCACCTGGTGCATGATCCCGCCCAGGTTGTCGGCGTTGAACGGGTCGCGGCCCGTGGCGGCGAACAGCAGCACCGCGCCCCAGGCGAACACGTCGGCCGGCGCGCCCGCCCGCTGCCCGGTGAACACCTCGGGCGCCATGTAGCTGGGCGTGCCCGACACCTCGCCGGTTCTGGTCAGCGACATGTCCAGGGTCCGCGCGATCCCGAAGTCGATCACCCGCGGCCCGTCAGGGCCGAGCAGCACGTTGTCGGGCTTGAGGTCGCGGTGGATGACCCCGGCGTCGTGGATGGCCGTCAGCGCGGTCGCCATCGCGGCCGCCAGGCGGTGCAGGTCGTCGCCGGTGAAACGGCGCCCCTCGGTGACCGCCTTGCGCAGGCTCGGCCCCGCCACGTACTCGCTGACGATGTACGGCTTGCGCCCCTCCAGGTCGGCGGCCAGCACCCGGGCCGTGCAGAACGAGGCGACCCGCCCGGCCGCCATGGCCTCCTTGGCGAAGCGCTCACGGCTGTGGCCGTTGTCGGCCGCGTGCAGCACCTTGACCGCGACCCGCTCTCCGTCGGGCCCGTAGGCCTCGTACACGACGCCCTGGCCGCCCGAGCCCAAGCGCCCGGACAGCAAGTAGTCCCCGATACCTTGCGGGTCTCCCGCGATCAACGGCTCCACGCCGGGTTAGATGTCCATTGCTGTCAGAAAAGTTGTCACAAACCGGGAGGCTGTCCCGTCCTGCTGGCGTCCCATCTTTTCTTGGAGGTTTCAGATGACCCAGCGGATCAGCCTGCCCCAGTTCGCCCCGGAGGCCTACAAGGCGTTCATCGCCGTCGAGGAGTACCTGGCGGGCAGCTCGCTGCCGCACAGCACGATCGAGCTGATCAAGCTGCGGGCCAGCCAGATCAACGGCTGCGCCTTCTGCGTCGACATGCACAACCGTGACGCGAAGAAGGCCGGTGAGAGCGACGAGCGCCTCTGGCACACCGCTGTGTGGCGCGAGTCGCCGCTGTTCACCCCGGCCGAGCGGGCCGCGCTCGCGCTGACCGAGGAGGCCACCCGCCTGGCCGACCGCGTGGCCGTGCCCGACGAGGTGTGGCAGGAGGCCGCCGAGCACTACGACGAGCCGCAGCTCGCCGCGCTGGTCGTGGCCGTGGCGATGATCAACGCGTGGAACCGGATCGGCGTGACCACGCGGCTGACTCCGGGAAGCTGAGCGCAACAAATCGGGAGACACGCGCGTCTGAGTGATCAATCACCCCCGACGAAGGGCAGAACGTGTCTCCCATCAAGCTCCTCACTGTGACGGCGGCGGCCGTCGCGGTCCTGTCCGCGACGGCCCTCCCCGCCTCGGCCGCCTCCCGCACGCGCCTGGTCAACGGCGCCACCGGCCTGTGCCTGGCCGTCGGCAAGAGCGAGGTCCGCGCCGGCAAGCGCGTCATCCAGTGGAACTGCAACGGACTGAAGGACCAGGCCTGGGTCTACCGCGACCACCGCCTGGTGAACGCCAAGACCGGGATGTGCCTGGCCATCGCCCACGGCTCCACGCAGAAGGCCAAGCCCGCCATCCAGTGGCCGTGCACCGACGGCGGGCTCGAGCAGGAGTGGGTCTACGACGACCTGCAGCGCTTCCAGAACAGGGCGACCGGCCAGTGCCTGGCCATCGGGCGGGGCGAGGCCAAGCCCGGCAAGTACGCCATCCAGTGGCCGTGCAAGACCACGGCGGAGCAGGCCTGGATGATGCAGTAACAACGCGAACCCGTAGAAATGCGTTGAGCTCGCCGGTCAAGCCCGGTTAGGTTGTCGCAAACGGCGGGCAGCCCACTGCAACTGCCCGCCAAGCCGCCGTCAAGCGGCCGGACGCACAGTGAAGGCGACCACCGAGAGGGGGCAGAGATCATGAAGCGCATCAGAATCACCAAGCCGCCGGTCAAGCGGCGCCCGGACCAGAGCACGGATCTGGACCTGCGCTCTCCCTCGGGACGGCGACTTCCGTACTGAAATACGCGATTTACAGCGACCTTACGGCAGTATCTGTAGACAACATAGGTAACAGAAACATCACGCCGGGGGACCCGCTGTATGAAGAGGCTTGTGGTGGTGCCGCCACACATCGCCAGGCACAAGGTGCGCGACATCCGCGGGGTGAGCCACCGCAGGCCCGTCGCCGCCGACCCCAAGGTCGTCGACCTGCGCGCCTACAGCGGTCGCAACGTGATCCGCTTCCCCGGCGGCCCTACTCCAGCCGCCTGACCGACCCCCCGCTCCAGCGGTCCAGCCGGGCGTAGGCGTCACGCCACTCCTCCGCGTAGGCCCGCCGTACCTGCTCGGGGAGTGCGGCCAGGATGCGGGCGGACGTCTGCTTGCCCGCGCCGTCCAGCAGCCACGGGACGGAGCGGGCGGGAGCCTGCCGGTGAGCCTCGTCGAAGGGCGCGTACTCCTCCTGGGTCAGCGTGGCGTCGATCAGCGCGAGCGCCTCCGACTCCTCGCGCCCCAGGTGCTCGCTCAGCCCGGTGAACAGGGCGTCCGTCAGCCCCGCGAGCCGTTCCAGACCGCCCTCGCGGTCGGCGAGCACCGCGTCGATCGCGTACAGCAGCGGATCGACGGTGGCGTGCTCGGCCTCCATCTCCTCCAGCAACGCCAGCTCGTCGGGACGGCCGGCCAGCGCCCGCCGCATCAGCGGCCACAGCAGCCGGTCCTCGGCGACGTTGTGGGCGCGCAGGTGGGCCTTGAACATCTCCCACCCGGCGGCCGTGCCGAGCACCCGGCACGGATCATCCGACAGACGCGCGGTGATGGTCGCGATGTGCTCGAGGTCTCGGCGCAGCGCGTCGTGCGTCGCGTGCATCACCGTGAAGTCGATCTTGAAGTATTCCGCCCCCGCCTTCTTCCTGCGCCGCAGCGGCCAGCCGCCGATCGACCAGCCGTCGGGCGCAGAGGGTACAGGTCCCCACAAAGCGGCAGTTCTCCAGACTGGTCAGGAGCGGGCGTAGAGCTTCTTGGCATAGGAAGCGTCTGCATAGTAGGCCTGTAGCTCCTCCAGCGACTCCGATGTCGTCTGGATCTCCTTGACGAGCTTGGCGTGCGAGGGCAGTGCGTCAGGCTCCCAGTTCTCCGGCTCCCACAGGTGGGAGCGCATGAAGGCCTTGGCGCAGTGGAAGAAGATCGTGTCGATCTCCAGGACGAGCGCCAGGTCGGGGCGGTGGCCCTTGACGATCATCTCGTCGAAGAACGGCGCCTCGCGGACCAGGCGGGCGCGGCCGTTGATGCGCAGGGTCTCGCGGCGTCCGGGAATGAGGAAGATGAGACCGGCGTGCGGGTTCTTCAGCACGTTGTGGAAGCCGTCGGCGCGGCGGTTGCCCGGGCGCTCGGGGATGGCGATCGTGGTGTCATCGATGACATGGGTGAAGCCGGCCGGGTCGCCCTTGGGTGAGACGTCGCAGTTGCCCTCGTCGTCTGACGTGGCGATCAGGCAGAACGGGGAGGCGGCCAGCCATTCCCGGTCACGCGGGTGCAGACGCTGCCGCTCCTTGGTCACGGCCCTGGGCATCACCTCGCCCAGCAGGTCGCGCAGTTCCGCCTCGGACTCGATCTCCACCCAGCTCATGCGATCTCCCTTCGCGTCAAACCCATTTTGTCAGGAGATAAAACACAAAGGCAGCGCAGGGTCAGGAGATGGGGGCCAGCATGCGGTGGGGTTCCTGGAGGGCCAGGCTGACCCGGTCCTGACGGGTGCGCTCCAAGCCCGGGCCGGGACGCACTTCCACGTCCTGTACGGGGACGCGTACGGCGCAGCGCTCGCAGAACGACACCGCGTCCAGCCGGGTCCCGCAGGCGTGGTGGAAGAACATCCGCCGCGGCCCCGAGCCGGTGAGATGCCGCTCACCCCACTGCGACAGCCCCAGCAGCGGCACCCACAGCTCCCTGCCCATCGGCGTGGGCACGTACTCCTCGCGCGGCGGGTTGTCCTGGTAGCGCCGCCGCTCCAGGATCCCGGACTCGACCAGCGTCGCCAGGCGCTGCGACAGGACGGCCCTGGGCAGGTCGAGGTGGGCCAGGAAGTCGCCGTAGCGCCGCACGCCGTACATCGCGTCGCGCAGCACCAGCAGCGTCCACCGCTCGCCGATCACTTCCAGGGCCTTGGCCAGCGAGCAGTCCTGGCCTTCGTAGTTCTTCCCGAGCGCCATGACCCCACTTTAGTTCATTCATTGAACCATGCTAGCGTTGCGGCGCATGAAGAGTTCAATCACTGAACCGACTAGGACGCTGACGGTCGCCTCGATGGCACCGCTGCTGGTGCTGACGAACTACACGGTGCCGATGGTCACGCTGCCGCAGACCGCGCACGACCTGGGCGCGGGCCCGACGGGGCCGGTGTGGATCCTGGGCTCGATCGCGCTGGGCCTGTCGTCATTGCTGCTGGTGTCGGGCGGGCTGGCCGACGACTACGGGCGCCGGCGGGTGCTGCTGGTGGGCACGGCGGTGCTCGCCGTGGCCGGTGTCGTCGCGGCGGTGAGTACGGCGGTGCCGCTGTTCGTGGCCGCCCGGCTGGTCCAGGGCGGGGCCAGCGCGGCGATGCTGGCGGCGAGCCTGGGCATCGTGGGCCACGCCTACCCGTCGGGCTCCGAACGGGTGCGGGCCACCGGCCGGTACGGGGCGATGATCGGGCTGGGCACCGCGGTGGGTCCGCTGGTGTCGGGCTTGCTGGCCACGGTGACGAGCTGGCGGTCGGTGTACTGGCTGATGGCGGCGGCCGCGGTGGTGCTCGCGGCGGTGTCGGCGCGGACGCTGGAGGAGTCGCGCGCCGCCGAGCCGCGCCGGTTCGACGTGCCCGGGGTCGTGCTGCTCACGCTGGGCGTGGCCGCGCTGCTGGCGGGCGTGACCGAGGGGCGGCTCGGCTGGTCGCGCCCGGTGGTGGAGATCGCGCTGCTGGTGGCGGTGGTGCTGATCGCGGCGTTCGTGCTGGTGGAGCGGCGGCGCGGGGAGCCACTGGTCGACCTGGAGCTGTTCAGGCGCCCGCTGTTCCTGGTGTCGACCGGCGGGGCGCTGGTCGTGGGCGCGGCGATCGTCGGGTTGCTCAGCTACCTGCCCTCGGTGCTGCAGATGGCCTACGGGATGACGCCGATGGCGACCGCGCTGCTGTTCTTCGCCTGGTCGGGGATGTCGTTCGTGGCCTCGCTGCTGGCCAGGTACGTGCCGCTGCCGGCGGGCGGGCGGCTGGCCTCCGGGATGGTGCTGACCGCGCTGGGGTTCTGCGGGCTGATCGGGGTGGCCTCCTCGCTGTCGCTGCCGGTGGTCCTGGCCGGGCTGGTGGTCAGCGGCATCGGGTCGGGGCTGATCAACTCCTCGATCACGCACCTGGCCATCGAGAGCGTCCCCGCGCACCGCGTCAGCATGGGGTCGGGGGCCAACAACACCGCCCGCTACATCGGCTCGTCGCTGGGCGCGGCCGGGGTCGCGCTGGCGGTGGGCGGGTTCGGCGTGCGGGCGGGCGCCACGGTGGCGGTCGTGGCGTGCATCGCGCTGACCGGGCTGACCGCGCTGGTCGCCCTGGGAAGCACGCGGGCTACCAGCGTCGCGCACCGGCCATGACGTACAGCAGGGCGTCACGGTCGGCGGCGAAGCGGCGCGGGTCGGCGCCTTCCCGCTCGGCGCGCAGGTGGAGCAGAGTGAGTTCGGTGGCGGCCTGCTGGTAGTCGCCCATGGCCTTGCCGAGCCCGGCTCCCCTGGCCCACCGAAGGGCCTGCCTGCGGCCCGCCGGCGTGCCGAGCATGGCCACGTCCTGCGGCGTGACGAGCCCGGTCGGCTGGTAGCCGGGCAGGTAGGCGGCCACCTTGCCGAGCAGCCGGCGGCGTTCGGCGACCGTGACCACGACCAGGCCGGCCAGCACCGCCATGATCACCAGATAGGCGCCGCCGAGCACCGGCAGCGACTGCGTCGTGGCCGCGCCGTTCCAGAGCGCGTGGAGGATCACTGCCCCGAGGTAGCCGAGCGGCACGGCGGCGAACCTGAACGGACCTCGCCGGGTGAGCGCGTAGGCCACGCCGATCCCGGTCATCGAGGTGTAGATGGAGTGGCCGAGGGGATCGATCAGCCCCCTGAGCACGAACAGGCCGACCGCGCCGCCGACGCCGTCCTCGCCGAAGGCGCCCAGGTAGTAGCCGACGTTCTCCACCGCGGCGAACCCGAGCCCGGCCAGCGCCGCGTACACGATGCCGTCGGTCAGCCCGTCGATCTCGCGGCGCCGGAACAGCAGCAGCAACAGCGCCGACCCCTTGAGCGCCTCCTCGATCACCGGCGCCAGGAACACGGTGCCGGCGTCGTCCACGGCCTGCTCGCCGAGCCCGGCCCTGGCGAACAGGGCCTGGCCTGCCAGCGTCAGCACGACGCCGAGCACGATCGCCACGCCGGCCCCCCAGGCGAAGGAGAAGGCCAGGTTCAGCTTGGGCTCGGGCTCGAGCCGGTCGAGCGAGAGCACCGCCGCCAGCAGCACGGGCAGCGGCGCCACCGCGAGCAGCGCCGACACGGCGAAGCCGACGGGCCCTCCGCTCAGCAGCAAAAGCACCAGCACGATCACGGCCAGCGCGCTGGAGACGCACAGCCCGATCACCAGCGCCTTGCTCGGACGGTAGGGGAGAGTCATGAGGCGACTCTCCCCCGCGCCCATCTACGCGCGCTTGATAGCTACTTGACGGCCTTGATCACCGCGGCCGCGATCGACCTCGGGTCGACGCCGAAGTGCTCGCGCACGGCCTCGCGCGTGTCCGACAGGCCGAAGCCGTCGGTGCCGAGCGAGGTCCACGGCCGGTCGACCCACGGGCTGATCTGGTCGGGCACCGCCCGCATCCAGTCACTGACCGCGATCACCGGGCCCTGCGTGCCCGCCAGAGCCTGCGCGATGTACGGCACGCCGTCCGTGGCCATGGCCTCGCGCCGCAGCTCGCTCCACGAGGTGACCGACCAGACGTCGACGCCCACGCCGTACTCGTCCCTGAGCAGCCGCTGCGCCTCCAGCGCCCAGTGGACGGCGGTGCCGCTGGCCAGGATGTGCGCCTGCCCGCCGCCGGCGGAGTAGCGGTAGATGCCCTTGACGATGCCCTCCTCGACGCCGGGCGGCATCTCGGGCTGGGGCATCGGCTCGTTGTAGAGCGTCAGGTAGTAGAAGACGTTCTCGGGCCGCTGGCCGTACATCCGCCTGAGGCCCTCGCGGACGATCACGCCGACCTCGTAGGCGAAGGCCGGGTCGTAGGCCAGCGCGGCGGGGTTGGTCGAGGCGATCAGGTGCGAGTGTCCGTCGCCGTGCTGCAGCCCCTCCCCCGTCATGGTGGTACGGCCGGCCGTCGCGCCGATGAGGAACCCGCGTCCGAGCTGGTCGGCCAGCGCCCACATCTGGTCGCCCGTACGCTGCCAGCCGAACATCGAGTAGAAGATGTAGAACGGGATCATCGGCTCGCCGTGCGTGGCGTAGCTGGTGGCGGCGGCGGTGAAACTGGCCATCGAGCCCGCCTCGGTGATCCCCTCGATGAGGATCTGGCCGTCGGTGGCCTCCTTGTAGGCCAGCAGCAGTTCCCTGTCGACCGCCTCGTAGCGCTGCCCGAGCGGCGAGTAGATCTTCGCGGTCGGAAAGAGCGACTCCATGCCGAACGTGCGCGCCTCGTCGGGGACGATCGGCACCCAGCGCCGCCCGGTCTCCGGCTCCTTCATCAGGTCCTTGACCAGCCGGACGAAGGCCATGGTGGTGGCGACCGGCTGCTTGGATCCCTTGGCCAGCGCCTGGAAGGGCTTGTCGCCAGGCAGCGGGAGCGCGGTGTGCACGCTCTTCCTGGCCGGGATGGGACCTCCGAGCTCGGCCCTGCGCTCGGCCAGGTAGCGGGCCTCGGGCGAGTCCTGCCCCGGGTGCAGGAACGGCGGGTAGTCCTGAAATTTCGGGACATCTAGGCCGAGGCGCTCGCCCATGACGCGGAACTCGTCCGCGGTCAGCTTCTTCATCTGGTGGTTGGCGTTGCGCGCCTCGACACCGGCGCCCAGCGTCCATCCCTTCACGGTCTGGACGAGGATCACAGTGGGTGCGCCCTTGTTCTCCAGCGCCCTGCGATAGGCGGCGTACATCTTGCGGGGCTCGTGCCCGGCACGCGAACCGCCCACAACCCGGCGCAGGTCCTCGTCGGACAGGTGCGTGGGGATCCCGCGGAACAGGTGCTCCCTGATGTAGGCGCCGTCGGAGGCGGCGAACGTCTGGAACTGCCCGTCGGGCACCTCACCGAGCCGGGCCACCAGCTCGTCCGACTCCAGCAGCGGGTCCCACTCGGCGCCCCACAGCGCCTTGACCACGTGCCAGCCCGCGCCGCGGAAGACGCTCTCCAGCTCCTGGACGATGCGCGTGTTGGAGCGCACGGGTCCGTCGAGCCGCTGCAGGTTGCAGTTGATCACATAGGTGAGGTTGTCCAGCCCCTCGCGGGCGGCCAGCGTGAGCGCGGCGGTGGACTCCGGCTCGTCCATCTCGCCGTCGCCGAGGAAGGCCCAGACGTGGCCGGCGCTGGTGTCCTTGATGCCGCGGTTGTGTAGGTACCGGTTGAAGCGCGCCTGGTAGACCGCGTTCAGCGGCCCCAGGCCCATCGACACCGTGGGGAACTGCCAGAAGTCCGGCATCGCCCGCGGATGAGGATAGGACGACAGACCGCCGACGGTCTCACGCCGGAACAGGTCGAGCCGCTGCTCGCTCAGCCGGCCTTCCAGGAACGCCCGCGCGTAGATGCCCGGCGAGGCGTGTCCCTGGAAGTACACCTGGTCGTGAACGCCGTGGAAGAAGTGGTTGAAGCCCACCTCGTAGAGCCAGGCGGCCGAGGCGTAGGTGGCCATGTGGCCACCTAGCCCCAGCTTGCTGCCTCTGGTCACCATCGCCGCCGCGTTCCAGCGGTCGTAGGCGGCGATCCGCTCCTCCAGCTCCAGGTCACCCGGGTAGGCGGGCTCCTCGGCCGTGGGCACGGTGTTCAGGTAGCGGGTGCTCGTGGCAAGCCTCCGCAGCAGGTACTCGACCCGGTCGGGGCCGGCCACCCGCCGGACCGCTTCGAGCGACTCGAGCCACTCCGCGGTCTCCTGAGGGTCCAGATCTTCCTTCATACCATCTATTAAACACCCAATCATCCCATCATCGGGTGGCCAAGAAATCCGCCGCCTTCCTGGTCCAGGTCCGCACGTCGTCCACGCTGGTGGAGACGTGGAACTCGCTGTTGGGCAGCAGCTCGTGGAGCTTCTCGCCGGTGGAGACCGGGTGGCCGGGGTCGGTGTCCCAGGACAGGATCAGCGTGGGAATCGTGATCTTGCCGACCTCCTCCTGGGCGGGCAGGTCGGAGCGGCCCAGCCCGCGCATCACCGACGGCAGCAGGCGCTCGGCGACGTCGGGCATGGGCAGCTGGGGCCCGTCCGCGAAGATCGCGGGCCCGCTCACGGACCCGAGCAGCTCCGCCAGACCGGTCAGCCCCTTGTCCTCGATCGCGTCGGCGCCCTTACGGTAGATCTCCTGCTGGGCGGGACGCGTCTCCCAGGCGGTCGGCGGGATCATCAGCACCAGCGCGCGGAACCTGTCGGGCGCCTTGACCGCGGCGTGCAGCGTCGTGGCCGTGCCGAGGGACGAGCCCATCGCATTGACGGGCCCGCCGCCCAGGCCGTCGACCAGCGCGATCAGGTCGTCGGCGAAGACCTCGAAACGGTAGTCGTCCGGCTCGGGCCGGCCCGTCGACCTGCCGTGGCCCCTGGCGTCGTAGCGGACCAGCCGGTTGCCCCCGGCCACGAACGGCGCCCAGTCGTTGAGGAAGCGGTCTTCCGCCTCACGGCTCAGCGCGGCGCCGTGCGCGTAGACCGCCAGCGGGCCGCTGCCCTCATCGGTGTAGTCCAGCACGGCATTCGAAAGGTCCAGCGTCGCCATCAGTTCGTTCCTTCGCGGTAGTAGGGGTCGGCCACCTCGCCGTCGGCGTAGACCTCGCGGCCGCCGATGAAGACCCTGCGTGCCCTGCTCATGACGTCCAGCGGGTCGCCGGACCAGATCACCACGTCCCCGTCCAGCCCCGGCGTGAGCGCGCCGACGCGGTCGTCCAGGCCGAGGATCGCGGCCGGGTTGACGGTGATCGTGCGCAGCGCCTCGTCGCGGTCGAGGCCCTCCTTGACCGCGAGCGTGGCCTGGTGGACCAGGAAGTGGATCGGCACGACGGGATGGTCGGTGGTGATGGCCAGCCGTACGCCCGCCCTGGCCAGGATGCCCGGGTTGCGCAGCGAGCGGTTGCGCAGCTCCACCTTGGAGCGGCTGGTGAACAGCGGGCCGATGATGACCGGAACGTCGCGCTCGGCGAGCATGTCGGCCAGCAGGTGTCCCTCGGTGCCGTGGTTGATCACCAGGCGGTAGCCGAACTCGTCGGCCAGGCGCAGTGCGGTGGCGATGTCGTCGGCGCGGTGGGTGTGCTGGCACCAGGGCAGCTCGCCGTCCAGCACCCGGACGAGCACCTCGAGCGTGCCGTCGCGGTCGAACGGCTTGCCCTCCTGCTCGGCGAACTCCCGCTTGGCCCGGTAGTCCTGGGCCTTCATGAACGCGTCGCGGATCACCGCGGCCACGCCCTGACGGGTGGAGGGCAGCTTCTTCTGGTCGCCGTAGACGCGCTTGGGGTTCTCGCCCAGCGCGCTCTTCACACTGACCGGCTCGCGGATCACCATCTCGTCGACGGTGCGGCCCCAGCACTTGACCGCCACGGTCTGGCCGCCGATCGGGTTGCCGGATCCCGGCTTGATCACCACCGTGGTGACACCGCCGGACAGCGCGTCGGCGAAGCCCAGGTCCGCCGGGTTGATGGCGTCCAGAGCGCGCAGGCGGGCGCCGTTCGGGTCGGTCATCTCGTTGGTGTCGTGGCCGGCCCAGCCGTCGGCCTCCTCGTGCACACCCACATGCCCGTGCGACTCCACGAACCCCGGCAGCACCCAGCCGCCGCCGGCGTCCACGACCGGCACGCCCTCGGGGACCTCCACGTCAACGCCGACGGCCACGATCTTCCCGTCCTGGATGAGGACGGTGCCGCCATCGATCGGATCACCCACGACGGGGACGACATATCCCCTGGTAATGGCAACATTCATGGATCGCAACCTATCGCCTTAGCTGGAGCCCCTGTTGCGGCGGATTCCGGACATCCCCTAGACCCCTTAACCCAATTTCGGGCATGGTTGTCCAGATCTTCAGTCAAGTTCTAGGGGGAAGTGCATGCGCAAGTCCGTGACGACCGTCGCCGTGGCGGCCTCGCTGGCGGTGGGGGGCTTCATCGCCAGCCCCGCCCAGGCCATCGCCGCGCGTTACACGCCGGAAGGGGTCTGCGGCGCGGGCTACGGGCGGGTCACCCACGACGGCAGCAGGGACGTGGCGTACCGCGGCGTCTCCTACGGCCGCGTCTACCTGCTCTACAACCGCGCCAAGCAGTCCAACTGCGTGGTCACGCTCAAGACCCGCTACACCGGGTCCAAGACGACGGCCTCCGCCACCCTGATCGTGCAGCCCAAGCCGGTCAAGGACACCAAGCAGGACCCGATCAGGCGGAGCGACTCGGGCAAGTACCAGTTCTACGCGGGCCCGGTCCGCGAGTACGCGCCGCGCTGCGTGAAGTACTCGGGTGTGATCATCAGCCCTGACGGCAAGGCCGCCTACGGCGGACGCACGAACTGGGACAACTGCTCCACCCCGTCCTGACGTTCACGTTGTACGGCAGGCCGCGCACCATGGCGCGGCCTGCCGTACATGCCCTATAGAGTCCGGACATGTCCGAAGAGCAGACGTACGGCCCGGGGCACGGGCCGGGGCCGCGGATGGAGACGGACGAGGAGCTGTCCAGGCTGCTGGCCTCGCAGACGTTCGGCGCGCTGGCCACCAACAAGTCCAGCGGCCACCCGAACCTGTCCACCGTGATCTACAACTGGGATCCCGAACAGCGGGTCGTGCGGATCTCCACGGTCGCGGGGCGAGCCAAGGTGCGCCAGCTCCAGAAGGACCCCAGAGCCGCGCTCTACGTGGCCAGCGACGACTTCATGGCCTTCGCCGTGGCCGAGGGTGAGGCGGAGATCTCCCCCGAGAGCGCCCGGCCGGGCGACGAGGTGGGCAGGGAGCTGCTGGCGATGTCGCCGGGCTTCGCCGATCCCGCCGGCCAGGCCGCCTTCCTGCGCCAGATGGTCGCCGACCGCCGGCTGGTGATCAGGCTTCGCGCATCGCGCCTGTACGGGACCGCGCTCGACGCGCGTTAGCGCGGCGGTCGTTGTAGGCGACCACGGCGATGACCAGCAGGATGAGGCCCAGGTCGATCAGCGCCGAGGTACGCATGCCGCGCACGTAGTCGCCGCCGGCCGAGGCCGCGAAGAACACGGCACCGATCACCGCGACCCCGCCCGATCCGCCGAACTGCTGGGCGGTGGACAGGAACCCTGATCCGATGCCCGCCTGATGCGGCGCGACCTCGACCAGCGCCGCCCCGATGAGCTGCGGCAGCACGAGC
Organism: Nonomuraea sp. NPDC050536; assembly: GCF_044457685.1. Lineage (NCBI taxonomy): Bacteria > Bacillati > Actinomycetota > Actinomycetes > Streptosporangiales > Streptosporangiaceae > Nonomuraea > Nonomuraea sp. NPDC050536. The sequence continues at coordinate 198,596 of NZ_JBITHD010000001.1, read as the reverse complement.
CCGTTGCCGGCGCCCACGAGCATCAGCGCCGCCATGATCCATGGCAGCCCGGCGCCGTCCGCCACCGCGACCAGCGTCAGGCCCGAGGCGCTGATCAGGCCGCCGAGGATCACGATCCGCAGGCCGTACCTCCTGACCAGCCGGGTGCCCAGCAGCGAGGTGACCGAGAACAGCACCCCCATCGGCGCGAACGCGAGCCCGGCGTGGAAGGCGTCCAGCCCCTCGCCGCCCTGCAGCAGCAGCGTGAGCGTGAACATGAACGAGGCGAAGTAGGCCATGAACGCGGCGATCGCGCCGACGCCCGCCAGGTAGGAGCGGACCTTCAGCAGCGCCAGGTCGAGCACCGGCTGCCCGCCGCGGGCGCCGAGCACGTACTGCCAGCGGACCGTCAGCGCCAGCACCGGGACGCTGGCCGCCAGGCAGATCCACGTCCAGGCAGGCCAGCCCGCGCTGTTGCCCAGCCCGAGCGGGACGAGGATGAGGGCCAGCCCGATGGCGAGCCCGGCCGCGCCCAGCAGATCGAGCTTGGCCGGCCTGTGCGCCACCTTCGGCAGCACGCGCATCGCCAGCGCGATCACGACGAGGCCGATCGGCAGGCTGATCAGGAAGATCACCCGCCAGCCGAGGCCGAACAGGTTCGCGGTCAGCAGCAGCCCGCCGAGCACCTGACCGGCGATCGAGCCGAGGCCGCCCGCCACGCCGTACCAGCCGATGGCGCGCGCCCGCTCGCCGGGCGGGAAGACGGCCGAGATCATCGCCAGCACCTGCGGGACCATGGCCGCGCCCGCCAGGCCCTGGAGCAGCCGGGCGATCACCAGCTGGACCGGGTTCACCGCCAGGCCGCACAGCAGGGACGCGATCGTGAAGGCGGCCACGCCTGCCACGAACAGGCGGCGGTAGCCGTACCTGTCGCCGAGGCGGCCGCCGGTGATCATGCCGGAGGCGTAGGTGAAGGCGTAGCCTCCCACGATCAGCTCCAGCGCGGCCGGGCCCGCGTCGAGCTCGCGCTGGAAGGCGGGTGCGGCCACGTTCACCACGAAGAAGTCGAACTGCGCCATGAACCAGGCCGAGAGCAGAACGGGAAGCATCCGGCCGGACTTCACGAAATATCCCCCTATTCGACGATCATCTCAGCCTAGGACGGGCCTTGCGGGAGACGTGACTCGGGCTTACCATCCACGTAATTGTTAGGAAACTTTCTTTAAAGAAAGGTCCTGAACGTGCGCCGATTAGTCACCCCCCTGATCGCCGTCCTCGTGATCATCGCCCTCGGCACCGTCCCCGCCCACGCGGCCGCCCGGCTGCTGGCGACCTTCAGCCTGGCGGGCACCACCGGCACGTTCGTCGTCAGCAACCCCGGCACGACCACGGTCACCGGGTGGAGCCTGGTCTTCGACCTGCCCTCCGGTGTGACCGCCGCCAACCCGCAGAACGGGACCATCACCCAGGCGGGCACCAGGGTCACCTTCACCCCCGCCTACTACATCAACTCGCTCGGAGCAGGGAAGAGCACCGAGCCCTACAGCCCCAAGGTCACGCTCAGCTCCGCCGTACAACCGACCGGCTGCACGATCAACGGCGCGAACTGCGACGGCACGGGCAGCGACCCGCCTCCCCCGCCACTCGTCAGCGCGACCTACACCGTCAGCGGCACCTCGGCCAAGTTCGTGATCGCCAACAACACGACCACCGCGCTGAACGGCTGGACGGTCGTCTTCGACCTGCCCGCCGGCGTGACCGCCGCCAACGCCCAGAACGGCACAATCTCGCAGAACGGGCGGACCGTCACGCTCTCCCCCGTCTACTACAACACGACCATCGCGGCAGGCGGCTCGACCGAGCCCTACAGCCCGACCTTCACGGTCAGTACGGCCGGCGCCCAGCCGACCGGCTGCCGGGTGAACGACGTCAACTGCGACGGTTCGCCCGACGCACCGCCGGGGACGCCGGGGAACCTGCGGTCGCCGGTCAAGACGACCAAAACGATCTCGCTGGCGTGGGACGCGGCCACACCCGGCAGCCTGCCGATCACCGGCTACGTGATCTCCAACGGCACGGAGGTGACCGGAACCTCGGCGACGATCACCGGGCTGACGCCGAACACCTCCTACACGTTCACCGTCAAGGCCAAGGACCGCAAGGGGAACCTGTCTCCCGCCTCCTCGCCGCTGACGGTGAAGACGAACAACCCCTCCGACGACACGCAGCCGCCGTCGGCACCGGCCAGCCTGCGCTCGACCGGCAAGACCTCCTCCACGGTCTCCCTGGCGTGGAACGCCTCCACGGACAACACCGGGGTCGCCAACTACGACGTCTACGTCGGGACCTCCGTCGCGGCGACCGTCATGGGCACCACGGCCACCATCTCGGGTCTGTCGCCCTCGACGGCCTACTCGTTCACCGTCCGGGCGCGGGACCTCTACGACAACGTCTCGCCCGCCTCGGCCGCTGTGTCGGTGACGACGTCGGACGTGGTGGAGACGGGGTACGCCCGGGTCGGATATTTCGTGCAATGGGGTATCTACGGCCGGCAGTACTTCGTGAAGAACCTCGAGACCACCGGCAACGCCGCCAAGCTCACCCACATCAACTACGCCTTCGCCAACCTCGACCCGGTCAACCTGACGTGCCTGCAGGGCGTCACCAAGGGCACCACGCAGAACCCGCAGGACCCCTCGCAGGGTGACGGCGCGGGTGACGCCGAGGCCGACTACGGCCGGCCCTTCAGCGCGGCCCAGTCGGTGGACGGCGTGGCCGACTCCGGGTGGGACAAGCTGCAGGGCAACTTCAACCAGCTCAAGAAGCTCAAGGTCAAGCACCCGGACCTGAAGGTGCTCATCTCGATCGGCGGCTGGACCTACTCCAAGTACTTCTCCGACGTGGCGGCCACCGACGCCTCGCGCAAGAAGTTCGTGGCCTCCTGCATCGACACCTACATCAAGGGCAACCTGCCCGTTTACAACACCTACGGCGGGCCGGGCACGGCCGCCGGGATCTTCGACGGGATCGACATCGACTGGGAGTGGCCGGGCGCCGAGGGGCACGCGGGCAACCACGTCTCGCCCAACGACAAGGCGAACCTGACGCTGCTGCTGGCCGAGTTCCGCCGCCAGCTCGACGCGCTGACCGCCCAGACGGGCAAGCGCTACCAGCTCACGGCCTTCACCCCCGCCGACCCGGCCAAGATCGCCGCTGGCTGGGACCTGCCCGAGGTCGCCAAATCCCTGGACATCTTCAACATCCAGGGCTACGACTTCCACGGCGCGGGAAGCGACAACTCGTGGGAGCCGAACCGCACCGGCCACCAGGGCAACCTCTACCTGGACACCGACGACCCGTACTCGTTCCACTTCAGCGTCGAGAACGCGGTCGACGTCTACCTGCAAGCAGGGGTGAACCCGCGCAAGCTCACCATCGGCCTGGCCTACTACGGCCGCGGCTGGCAGCAGGTCACCGACGGCGGCAAGTCCGGCGAGTGGCAGGCGGCCCAGGGCGCGGCGCCCGGCCAGTTCCAGGAGGAGGCAGGCACCCGCGGCTACAGCAACCTCGTCGCCTCGGTGCCAGGCTGCACGGTCCACCATGATGAGCAGGCGGTCGCCACCTTCTGCTACACCGGCGGCAACGGCCAGTGGTGGACCTTCGACGACACCTGGTCGATCGGGAAGAAGACGGCCTGGCTACGCGGCAAGAACCTGCTCGGCGCGATGATCTGGGAGATGTCGGGAGACACCGGCACCCTCACCACCGCCCTGGACGCAGGCCTGAAATAGACCCGTCCTCCGGCGGGCTAGTCCTCGGTCCCTTGTTCGACGTAGATGGTCAGAACACTCCCCTTGGGGGCCGAGACGCCCGCCGGAGGATCTTGGCGGACGACCCACGAGCGGCCGTGGGGTTCGGGGACCGCGATGCGGTCGCCGACGATATTGAAGAGCTCGCGGGCCCAGGCCCACTCCGGGGCGGTCTGCACGGCCTCCATGTTCTGGCCGATCAGGTTGGGGACCTGGACCATCTGGGGTGGCGGCGGCAGCCCCGCCTTGCGGGCCGGGAGGTGCGGTGCGAGCGCCTTGAGCCCGTCGGGGAAAGACGCCTCCTTGGGGTGGTTGACCGCGTGCGAGGCCGCCGCCGCGATCGTGTCCAGGTCGTCCGACACGTCCGCCTGCAGCTTGGCCAGCGCCGCCTCGTCCACCCCGACGAACTGGTCCTGGTGCGCCAGGATGTAGTCGATGTCCTCCAGCAGCTGCCAGTCACGGTTGCGCAGCCGCGCGCACCGCACCAGCACGTCCTGCTGATGCTCCAGGTCGATGAAGTTCGGCGTGCGCGGCAGGTTGAGGATCTCGTGCGAGTCCAGCAGCACCGAGTACGGCACGGCCTCCTCGCGTACCGTGGCGGGCCAGGCCTGCGAGATCGCCTGCAACTCCTCCAGGCTCCCCGGTTGCTTCGTGGCGACCTTGCCCCCCTCGGCGTACACGTTGATCGAGATGCTCTTGCTGCTGAGGGCGTTCTTGAACTCGGAGCTGAAGCCGCCGGAGGCGGAGAAAGTGGCGTATCCCCCGCTGACAGTCGCCGACAGGCTCTGCTGCTCGGTGCTGTCCTTGGTCTGGATCCGGCAGATGCCGACGAAGAAGCCGCCGCGCTGCATGCCCCTGACGAACATGTCGCCGAACACCCCGCGGAAGCGGTCCATGTCGCCGTCATTGATCAGCGCGACCGCCGCAGGGTTGGGCGTGGGGTTGCGGATGGAGGAGAACGCCAGCTGCAGTGTCGCCCGCACCGCGAAGAACACCGCCGAGGAGTGGATCTTCTGGTCGCGCGAGAAGCTCATCCGGGCGCTCGCGCTGAACAGCCCGACCCCGCCCGAGGCCGACGCGGAGATCCCCAGATGGGTCTGAAGGTCCTCTTCCGTCTTCAGCAGCTGCATGCTGTAGGTCAGGATGCTGCCCGCGGCGCCCTGGACCTCGTTGGGCTCGCCCATGGCGGCCAGCGCCTTCTTGTTGCCGCTCGGCGTGTCGATCCCGACGCCGTAGTCCATTCCGCCCTGGTACGGAATGTAGAGCTCCCCCATGGCCCCTCCCCTCCCGCGGCCCCTGCGCCGCCGCCTTCAGAAGAGCCCGACGGTCACCCGCTGTCAACGGCCCGGACGGCTCCACATGGTGAAGGAGGCCTCGGCGACCGTGTGCGGCGATCGCCGAGGATGTATCGCAGGCAGGCGTTCGCCCGGAGCGCCTGGAACGGGGGCACAGCGAAAGGGCGCGCGCCGAGCGGGGGGCGCGCGCCCGACTGCCGGAGGGTCAGAGGCGGCGGAGGACCGCGACGACCTTGCCCAGGACGCTGGCCTCGTCGCCGGGGATGGGGTCGTAGTTCGGGTTGTGCGGGACCAGCCAGACGTGGCCGTCCTTGCGCTTGAACGTCTTGACCGTGGCCTCGCCGTCGATCATCGCGGCTACGATGTCGCCGCTCTCCGCGACCGGCTGCTGACGGACGACGACCCAGTCACCGTCGGCGATGGCGGCCTCGATCATCGAGTCACCCGCGACCTGGAGCAGGAACAGCGTGCCCTCGCCGACCAGCTGCTTGGGCAGGGCGAAGACGTCCTCGACGCTCTCCTCGGCCAGGATCGGGCCACCGGCGGCGATGCGGCCGACGAGCGGGACGTAGGCGGCCGTGGGGCGGCTGATCGTGGACTCGTCGTCGGTGGCTTCGGGGTCGACCCACAGCACCGGCTCGCCAGGCAGGCGCACCTCGAGGGCGCGCGGGCGGTGCGGGTCGCGCCGCAGGTAGCCCTTGCGCTGCAACGCCGTCAGCTGGTGCGACACGCTGGACGTGCTGGTCAGCTGCACGGCCTCGCCGATCTCGCGCATGGAGGGCGGGTAGCCGCGCTGCTGGACGGAGTCGCGGATCACCTCGAGGATCTTGCGCTGCCTCGGGGTCAACCCCAGCGAATCCCGCCGGCGCACCGCGAGGTCGCTGACCCCGTTGCCGTCATCCCGCTCGCTCATGCTCTCCTCCTCGCCGGCGGACCTTCCGGTCCGTGGTCCTGATGTCGCACACAGCAACCGTATCGCCGCTGAAGATCATCTTCAAACAATTGTTCGAGTCTTTCTCGAAATTGTCAGCGGCGTGGTGTAGAACATCGTACGGGAGTTCGATCGACACCGTGTTCGATTTGACGATCTTTGATCGGCCTTTTTTGCGGAGGTCAGCCGTGCGAACAACCACAATCACACACCCGGACGACGACGCCCAGCTCACCCTTCTGGCCGATCTCACCCGCGAGGCGCGCCCGGCCCCGCCCCGCCCGGCGGGCCGCCGCCTGTGGCTTGTCCCCGAGCCGCGCAACGGGAGCGCGCGGCTCGGGGACGCCCCGTCCCGCGCGGACTCCACCCGTACGGCGGGCGGCACGGCCCACCGCCCGCGGCCGAAGCCAACCTCACAGCCGGGCGCCGGCAGGGCCAGGGAGGCGGGCGCGTCCACCGGCTCGCGGCGGCCCGCCGTACTCCCCGGTGGTGCGCGGCGGGGCAGAGGGGATGCGACGGTGCGGCCGGATCGCGCGGCACGGCGCGGCGCCGACGGTCCGGCGCGGCCTTCGAGGCGCGACCCCGGCGACACGGTGCGCGCACTGAGGCGAGGTGCGGCGGAAAGCGTGCCGAGGCCCGGCCGCGACGGCACGGCGGGCGCGCCGGGGTTGAGCGGCGCCCGGCGGCGCGTGGGCGCGAGGCGCGCCGCCAGGAGGCAGGCGTGCCCGGGGCGCGCGGCGGGGGATGGAGCCGTGCGGCTGACGCGGCGGGGCCGGATCGTGCTCGTGACCTTCTTCGTCGTGCTGACCCTGGGCATCTGCTTCGCGGGTGCCACGGCGACCGGGTGGGCGGCGCGGGGGGCCGCCGTGCCGAGCCATGCGGGCCTGCCGTGGGTGGTCGTCGACCAGGGCGACACGCTGTGGAAGATCGCCCAGAACGTCGACCACGGCGACGACCCAGCGAGGGTGGTGGCCGAGATCGTCCGGCTGAACGCTCTCGACGACTCCCTGATCCGCCCGGGCACGCGACTGTACGTCCCGGTGCACTGAACGGCCCGCCATACCTAACTCGACCGACCCCTCCAAGGAGGCCTTGAGAGGGTCAGATCATGGTCATTGATTTCGCCGTCGACCACGACGGAATGCGAACCTCCTCCCTCAGCCTGGGCTGGGTGCAACTTCAGCAGCCGTCCAGGCACGACGGATTCTCCGGGATGCCGTTCGGCGCACTGGGGCTGGTGGGCGAGCGGTTCGCGGCGCTCAGCCACAACCCGGCGGCCGTGGTCGCCGGGGAAGGGGTCGGCCGGGCTTTAGCGCGCGGCGTCACCCGCGCGCTCACGGCCATCGCGGCGCTGGTGGTGCCCGCCCTGTGGATGCGCTTCGCCAATGTCAACGGCGAGCCGATCCTGCCGAGGGCCGACGGCGTGCCCGAGACCGGCTTCCCCAAGATCGCCGAAGCCTGACGCGAGCGACACGCCCGGCACATGCCGCGCGAGCTGGCCTGATCAGCGACTTCGGCCCGATCGGAGCGGTCAACTTGCGTTCATGGTCGCGCACTTCTAGGTTGGAAACCACAACATCTAGTAGTTACACCGATGTAGGTTCACCACAAATTGTGGTTCCGTGGATCGGGCTTTACGCATGTCCGGAGGAGGCGCGAGCGTGCACTGTCCGTTCTGTCGGCACCCGGACACCAGGGTCATCGACAGTCGCTCGACGGAGGATGGCGCGGCCATCCGGCGCCGGCGGACCTGCCCGGAGTGCGGGCGCAGGTTCACCACGCAGGAGACCGTGTTGCTGATGGTGAGCAAGCGTAGCGGGGTAACGGAGCCGTTCTCACGGGACAAGGTGGTCGCGGGCGTGCGGCGGGCCTGTCAGGGCCGGCCCGTGCCGGAAGACTCGCTGGCCCAGCTCGGGCAGCGGGTCGAGGAGGCCATCAGGGCCAAGGGCGCGGCCGAGATCCCGTCCAACGAGGTCGGGCTGGCGATCCTGGGCCCGCTGCGGGAACTGGACGAGGTGGCGTACCTGCGGTTCGCATCGGTATATCGCGGTTTCGAGAGCCTGGCGGACTTCGAGGCCGAGATCGAACAGTTGAAGGTGGAGAGGGAGTCGAACCGGACACCTGGAGATCCCCGCGAGGGCGTCAAGGTGCCAGGTGAGACGGACTCGACCGTTAAAGGCGAGAAGGGGGAGTCATGACGGAGACGGCCAGCGGCTCGGTGGCACGCGGCGGTAAGAAGCCGCGCAAGGGTCTGAAGATGAAGCGGATCTTCACCATGCCCGGAGTGCATCCGTACGACGAGATCGCGTGGGAGCGCCGCGACGTCGTCATGACGAACTGGCGCGACGGCTCGGTCAACTTTGAGCAGCGGGGCGTCGAGTTCCCCGAGTTCTGGTCGGTCAACGCGGCCAACATCGTGACGACCAAGTACTTCCGCGGCGCGGTGGGCACGCCGCAGCGCGAGTGGAGCCTCAAGCAGCTCGTCGACCGGGTCGTGGGCATGTACACCAGGACCGCGGTGGACAACGGCTACTTCGCCACCGACGAGGACGCCGAGATCTTCGACCACGAGCTGAAGTACGCCCTGACGCACCAGGTCTTCGCCTTCAACTCCCCTGTCTGGTTCAACGTGGGCACCAAGTCCCCGCAGCAGGTCAGCGCATGCTTCATCCTGGCCGTGGACGACACGATGGAGTCGATCCTCGACTGGTACAAGGAAGAGGGTGTGATCTTCAAGGGCGGCTCGGGATCCGGCGTCAACCTGTCGCGCATCCGCTCCTCCAAGGAGCTGCTGTCCAGCGGCGGTACGGCCAGCGGCCCGGTGTCCTTCATGCGCGGCGCGGACGCCAGCGCGGGCACCATCAAGTCGGGCGGTGCCACGCGGCGGGCCGCCAAGATGGTCGTGCTCGACGTGGACCACCCCGACATCGAGGAGTTCATCGAGACCAAGGCGCGCGAGGAGGACAAGATCCGCGCGCTGCGCGACGCCGGGTTCGACATGGACCTGGGCGGCAAGGACATCGTCTCGGTCCAGTACCAGAACGCCAACAACTCCGTCCGGGTCTCCGACGAGTTCATGAACGCCGTGGAGAAGGGCGGCGAGTTCGGCCTGCGCGCCCGCCTGACCGGCGAGGTGATCGAGACCGTCGACGCCAAGGGGCTGTTCCGCAAGATGGCCAAGGCGGCGTGGGACTGCGCCGACCCGGGCGTGCAGTACGACGACACGATCAACGACTGGCACACCACCCCGGAGACGGGGCGGATCACCGCGTCCAACCCGTGCTCCGAGTACGTCCACCTGGACAACTCCTCCTGCAACCTGGCCTCGATCAACCTGCTGAAGTTCCTGAAGGACGACAACTCCTTCGACGTGGCCGGCTTCGTGAAGCTCACCGAGCTGATCATCACGGCGATGGACGTGTCGATCACGTTCGCTGACTTCCCGACGGAGAAGATCGGCGAGACGACCCGCGCCTACCGCCAGCTCGGCATCGGTTACGCCAACCTGGGCGCGCTGCTGATGGCCACCGGCCACGCCTACGACTCCGACGGCGGGCGCGCGGTCGCCGGCGCCATCACCTCGCTGATGACGGGCGTGTCCTACCGCCGTAGCGCCGAGCTCGCGTCCGTGGTCGGCCCGTACGACGGCTACGCCCGCAACGCCGACGCGCACAAGCGGGTCATGCGCAAGCACGCCGCGGGCAACGACAACCTGCGCACGATCGGCTCGATGGACGGCAAGATCCACGCCGAGGCGTCCCGCCAGTGGTCGGAGTGCCTCAAGCTGGGCGAGAAGAGCGGCTACCGCAACGCCCAGGCGAGCCTGCTGGCCCCGACCGGCACGATCGGCCTGATGATGGACTGCGACACCACCGGCATCGAGCCCGACCTGGCGCTGGTCAAGTTCAAGAAGCTGGTCGGCGGCGGCTCGATGCAGATCGTCAACCAGACGATCCCGCGGGCGCTCAAGCAGCTGGGCTACCAGCAGGAGCAGATCGAGGCCATCGTCGAGTTCATCGCCGAGCACGGCCACGTCGTCGACGCCCCCGGCCTCAAGCGGGAGCACTACGAGGTGTTCGACTGCGCGATGGGCGAGCGGGCGATCGCGCCGATGGGTCACGTCCGGATGATGGCGGCCGCGCAGCCGTTCCTGTCCGGTGCCATCTCCAAGACGGTCAACCTGCCCGAGTCGGCCACGATCGACGACATCGAGCAGGTCTACCTGGAGGGCTGGAAGCTCGGTCTGAAGGCGCTGGCGGTCTACCGCGACAACTGCAAGGTCGGCCAGCCGCTGTCCAACGCCAAGCCGAAGGCCGAGGAGCAGGTCGCCGCCGAGCCCGAGGTCAAGGTCATCGAGATCAACCGGCCCACCAGGCGCCGGATGCCCAACCAGCGTCCCAGCATGACCACCCGCTTCACGGTCGGCGGCGCCAAGGGCTACATGACCGCCTCGTCCTACCCCGACGACGGGCTCGGCGAGGTCTTCCTGAAGATGTCCAAGCAGGGCTCCACGCTGGCGGGCGTCATGGACGCCTTCTCGGTGGCGATCTCGATAGGGCTCCAGTACGGCGTGCCGCTCGAGACGTACATGAGCAAGTTCGTCAACATGCGCTTCGAGCCCGCCGGCATGACGGACGACCCGGACATCCGGATGGCCACGTCGGTGATGGACTACATCTTCCGCCGCCTCGCGCTGGACCACCTGCCCTACGACGAGCGGGCGGCCCTGGGCATCTTCTCGGCGGCCGAGCGGGCGGCGCAGCAGCGCGGCGAGGACCCGGCGGCGCTGCAGGAGGTCGTGGACAAGGAGGCCCTGGCCCAGTCCGCGCCCATCGAGACGCGGGGGGCGGTCGCGGAGCAGCCCAAGCCGCAGCCGGGCAAGGAGCTCACGCTGGAGAGCCACCAGCGCTTCACGGCCGACGCCCCGCTCTGCATGACCTGCGGCACGAAGATGCGCCCCGCGGGCAGCTGCTACGTCTGTGAGGGCTGCGGCTCCACCAGCGGCTGCAGCTAACCTTTCACCACGGAGGGGGTGCCGGTGTTCACCGGCACCCCCTCCCCCGTGTGGGGGAACGGGCTGGTCCGGCGGAGGGAGTCGGGCAGGGCCGACCCTCCGGGAGTGTGGGGCCGTGACCTTCTCGAATCCGCCCTCCGCCGTTCGCCGGACAGCATGGGCGGGAATCGCGGCCCTGGTGCCGTATGCGGCGATCAAGACGTACTGGGCCTGCGGCGGCAGGGCGGGCCTGCCGCCGGGGTTCGATCTCGCGGATGAGTTCCGGCGCAACGGCGCGCCCGTGGCGGTCATCTGGCTGGAGCATCATGGGGTGGACTTCACCGCGGCCCTGGCCGTAGCGGGAGCCGTCCTGCTGCTGGCACTGACCCGGCCGTGGGGCATGCGCCTACCGCGCTGGATCCCGCTGGGCGTGGCCTGGCCGGGGACGCTGCTGCTGCCGTACGGCGTGCTCACCGCGGTGCTCGCGCTGTCGGGAGGCGGAGGCGGCGGGCACGGCCCCACGAACTGGCTCGTCGTCGCGGCCGTTCTCGCCTTCTGCGGGATCGGTGGCGCGCTGGCGGTGTGCGCCCGCTCGTATCAGGCACGCTCCAGGCGGGTCAGAACGTGAAGCGGTAGTACTGGAAGATGCTCCGCAGGCCGGGCAGCCGGTCCATCCACCGGTAGAGGCCGCGGTAGAAGCCGGAGGGGATCAGCTGCCACTGCGCTCCGAAGGAATGCTGCTCGGCGCGGTGGAGGCGGGCGTTCCAGCGTTCGAGGTCCCGGCCGTCGCCGAGTCCCCAGTGGAAGACGGGCATGAGGCGGATGAACCACGGCGCCCCCGCGTCGAAGATCAACTCCCCGGCGGCGAAGTGGTCGGTCAGGCGCTGGAGAAGGCGGTGGACCTCGGTGGGAACGAGGTACGGCAGGAGCCCCTCGGCGATGATCAGAACCGGGCGGCCGGCGGGGATCTCCGCGAGCCAGTCCGGATCTGTCACCGAGGCGGCGATCAGGTGGTATCCGGGCCGCTCCGGGTAGAGCCTGCGGCGCAGGTCGATGACGGCAGGGATGTCCAGGTCGTACCAGGTCACCCCGGGGGGTGGATCCAGGCGGAGCATCCGGCTGTCCAGGCCGCACCCGAGCTGGAGCACCGTGGCGTCCGGATGGCGGGACAGGAAGTCGGCGCTCCAGGAGTCCAGGCGCTTGGCCCGCAGCGCGACCAGGTACTGGTTGCTCTCCGGGCGGACCCGCCGCTTGAGCGCGTCGAAGTCGTACTCCAGCCGGTCCACGGCCTCGGCGGCGTAGTGGTCGCCCAGGATCGAGCGCGGGTTACGGCTCTCCCACGCCCGCAGGTACAGGGTGCCGAGCAGCGTCCAGGTGATGCCGCCGTCGTCCAGGCCCCTGACGTCGATCTTGTCCGCGTTCAACCCCGGATCTCCTTCCGGTAGTCCTCCCAACGGCGGATCAGGTCGTTGGACTCGCGTTCCACGAAGGTGAGGAAGTCGCGCGACTCCTCCAGCCGGGCGCGCGCGTCGGCGCGGTCGTCGCCGACCACCGAAAGCCCGAACTCCAGGACCTGCAGCCCGTGCGCGACCACGGCGAACTGGGCGCGCAGCACCTGGGTCCACCCGCCCGGCGTGAGCCGGTAGCGGTGCTGGCGGTCGGGGGTGGGGAAGCGCTCGATCACGCCGCCCTCCTGGAGCTGGCGGGCCGCCGTACTCGTCGATGCCTTGCTGACCCCCAGCGCGGCGGCCAGTTCGGTGAGCGACTGGTGCGGGGGGTCGCAGATCATCAGCCGGCCGTACATCCGGCCCATGGTCCGCGAGCCGCCGAAGCCCTCCATGAGCAGCCCCATGCGGTCGACGAACTCGGCCTCTTCCGGCGTCATCCCATACACCTCGTTCAGTATGTACTTAACGAACTATACGTCCAAGCCCAGTGTTGGGCGATATTTCGGGAGATTTCTAGAATGTGTGCGTGACGGATTACCAGCGCGACGGCCTGAAGTGGTCAAAAGCAGCCCCCGAAGTGATCCCCGCCTGGGTGGCGGACATGGACCTCCCCACCGCCCCCGAGGTGGTCGAGGCGCTCAGGCGCCGCGCCGAAGGCGACCTCGGCTACCCCGCCTGGCTGGACGACGCGGCCGTCTCCCCGCTCGCCACGGCGTTCGCCGACCGAATGTCCACGAGGTACGGCTGGCACCCCGACCCCTCACACGTCCGTACCTACTCGGACATCAATCAGGCCCTCCAGGTGCTGCTCCACCTCTGGACCCGGCAGGGCGACGGCGTGGCCCTGCACACCCCCGCCTACCATCCCTTCCTCGGCACGATCGAGACGATGAAGCGCCGCCTGCACCCCATCCAGCTCGAACCCGATGGCGAGACCTGGCGCTCGGGCACCCCCGACCTGGCGAGCTGTCGCGTGCTCCTCCTGGTCAACCCGCACAACCCCACCGGCAGGGTCTTCACCCGGCAGGAGCTCGAAATCCTCGCCGAGCAGGCAGAACGCCACGACCTCCTGGTCATCGCCGACGAGATCCACGCCGACCTGACCTACGCCCCCAACCGCCACATCCCCTTCGCCACCCTCCTGCCCGAACGCACGGTCACGCTGACCTCGGCGACGAAGGCGTTCAACCTGGGCGGCGTCCGCTGCTCGGTCGCCCACGTCGGCATGCCCGAGCTGCGCAAGGCCCTGGAGGAGGAACCCCCCTTCCTGTACGGCTCGGCCAACCTGTTCGGCGTCGAGGCCACGATCGCCGCGTGGCGGCACGGGGACGCGTGGCTGGCGAGCACGCTGGACCTGCTCGACCGCAACCGCAGGACGATCGCGACCCGGCTGGCGGGCTACCGGATCCCCCAGGCCACCTACCTGGCCTGGCTACCTTCGGACCGGAACGCGGAAACCCTGGAACGCGAGGCGAAGGTGCTGCTCAGCGACGGATCGGCGTTCGGACCCGGCGGGGAGGGCCACGTGCGGCTGAACTTCGCGACCACCGAGCCCGTCCTGGCCGAGATCCTCGACCGGCTCACACGCTGAACTTCGGGAACTGCACGTTGTCCGGGACCCCGTCGACGAGCGGCATGTCGTGGTCCTGGCCCACGTCGTGGTACATGAGGCCCATGACGACGGCGACCGCGGCAGCCCGCGCCGTGAGCATGGCCATGAAGAGTCGCCGGCCGACCAGCTCCGTGCCGACCGATGCCGCGGGGTTCCCCGCTCTGAACACCGCCAGCGCGGCCATGGTGACGACCTCGGCGACCACCAGAGCGAACAGCGCGTCGTAGAGCTTGTTCAGCCGCTTGACCGCCTCCTGCAGGCCGAAGAATTTGGCCAGGGCCCGGTCGGCGAGCCGCGTACCCGCGGTGATGAAGTCCCGGATCTTCTTGTCGGCGGTGTCCATGGCGTCGCCACTCCACACCTTGGCGAGCAGATCCCCGGTGTCGACGGCGGAGGTGCCGAAGACGTCGAACAGCTGCAGGGCCTCATCGCGCCAGGACTTGAGCGTCTCGTCGATGGATTCGTCGTCCACGGTCATCATGCCCATCCAGAGGGCGAGCGTGAGGGCCCCGCTGACACACGTCCTGCCGCCCAGCTTGAAGTAGGCGTTGGCCCGGGCGCTGATCTTGCCGATGCGAGCGGCCTCCGTGGGCATGTTGCGCGCTGCCACCGACGAATAGACGTCCTTCATGCTCAACGCACGGCGCTCCAGGCCGGGCAGGCTGAAAAGGGTTCCGGCGGCGACGATCCCCAACACGGCGGGCTGCCAGCCCTTCGTGTCCTGGAAATGCGGGGACCCTGGAGCGAACGTGTCGTTGCCCAGCACGTCCTCGGGCAGGTCCCGTCCTCTCGGGATCAGCCCGGCAAGGGGCTCGTCACGGTCGACCTTCGGTTCGGGCGATCGCGAATCGCTCGCGATCAGGGCGAGGTTGGCGTCGGTGACCTTCTGGTAGCCCTTTGCGTTGGCCGCGAGGGTGCGGGCCATGCCGCTCGCGGAGGTCATGCCGCGCCGGACGTCCTCCACGAAGTCGTCACGCTGATCGTTGTGCCGCATCCTGGCGGGCTCTCCGACCAGGCCCAGCGCGCCCCAGCGCAGCTTGCCCTGATAGTCGGCGCTGCCGACGATTCGCTGCAGGTCCTCGGCGATCCGATCCGCGTTGAATCCGGCGGCACGCAGGCCGTGTTGACTGAAGGCGAGGCGTGTCCGACCCATTGACCAACCGTCACACAGGCAGTCATGACATATCAGCTCTGTGCCCATTTTGTGATCAAATACGGGGAACTTTGCGGGCAGCCGGAATGGACGAGGCCGAGGAGGCGCCGTACCGCCTGCTGATCCGCTCCCCCGGCGCACGGTAACGCGGAAACGAGGAGCGCGACCGCGCCTGGATTGCGGCACGGTCGCTCACCCGGTCATCGGATTCCTCTGCCGTAACCCTGACATGTCGTGAAAACGACAGGTCAGGTCAGCGGGGGCAGCTCCGGCGGTGTGGCCGCGGGGTGCTCCTCCAGCGCCTCCAGGGCCAGCTCGACGGCCTTGGCCAGCTGCGGGTCGCGCCCCGCGGCCCGGTCCTGCGGGGTCATGACGACCTCGAGGTCCGGGTCGACGCCGTAGTTCTCCACGCCCCAGCCGGGTCCCTCCAGCCAGAAGGAGTACCGGGGCTGGGTCACCACGGTGCCGTCGACCAGCGCGTACCGGGAGTCGATGCCGATCACGCCGCCCCAGGTGCGGGTGCCGACCAGCGGGCCGATGCCCCTGTTCTTGATCCCGGCGCTGACGATGTCGCCGTCCGATCCGGCGAACTCGTCGGCGACCGCCACGATGGGGCCGCGCGGCGAGTCCTCCGGATAGCGCATCGGCTCGTAACCGCGGACCCGCGCCCAGCCGGTGACCCGGCGCGACAGCTTCTCCAGCACCAGCTCGGAGGTGTGGCCGCCGCCGTTCTCCCGCACGTCCACGACCAGGCCCTCGCGGGCCATCTCGGTGCGCAGGTCGCGGTGGAACTGGGCCCAGCCGGAGGCCACCATGTCGGGCACATGCAGGTAGCCGAGCCGCCCGCCTGACGTCTCGTGGACGAAGGCCCTGCGGCCCTCCACCCAGTGGTGGTAGCGCAGCTGCGTCTCGTCGGCGATCGGGGTCACCACCACGCGGCGGGTCTCGCCGCCCGCGGCCGGCCGTACGGTCAGCTCGACGGGCTGGCCCGCCGTACCGGCCAGCAGTGGCAGGGGGCCGCGGACGGGGTCGACGGGGCGGCCGCCGACCGCGACGATCGCGTCGCCCGCGCGCACGGCCACGCCCGGCGCGAGCAGCGGCGAGCGCGCGTCGTGGTCCGACGACTCGCCCGGCAGGATCCGCGCCACCCGCCACACGCCGTCGGCGTCGCGCTCCAGGTCGGCGCCGAGCAGGCCCTGGCGGCGCTTGGGGTCGATGCCGGCGCCGTTGGCGCGGGCGTAGGCGTGCGAGGTGCCCAGCTCGCCCTGCACCTCCCAGAGCAGGTCGATCAGCTCGGAGTAGGCGCCGATGCGCTCGACCAGCGGCGCGTAACGGTCGAGCGCGCCCTGCCAGTCGACGCCGTTCATGTCCTCGCGCCAGAAGTGGTCGCGCATGAGTCGGCCGGCCTCGCGGTAGCTCTGGCGCCACTCCGCCACCGGGTCGAGCTGGACGTTGATCCGGTCCAGGTCGATGGTGACGACCTCGTCCCCCTCCGCGGCCGAGCGGGTCTGCAGGCCGTTCTTGCCGTTGCCGACCAGCCGGGAGCCGTCGGCGCTGACCTCGAACGCGCGGAACTCCTTGCCCAGCTCGCTCTTGGAGCGCTTCTTCAGGTCGTAGCGCTCGAGCACGACCTCGTGGTTGTGCTCCGTGCCGTCGCCGAGCTGGCCCGTCAGCGGGTGGCGCAGCCACAGCAGCGCGTCCTTGGCGGTGCGCAGGTTGTCGTAGCGGCCCGCGGGCACCGGCACCGGCACCACGCGCGAGGCCAGCCCCTCCGGGTCCACCTCGGTGCGCGGCGCCGCCGCGTCGTCCTTCTTGTCGTCCGGCTTCTTGTCGTCCTCGCCGTTGAACCCGCGCCCCTGCAGGCTCGGGTCGAACGGCGAGGGCGTGGTGGCCTGCAGCGGCACGATGTACGGCCGGCAGCCAGCCGGGAAGGACAGGTCGAAGACGTGCGCGTCGTAGACCGGGTCGAACGTCCTGATCGACAGGAACGCCAGGTGCTTGCCGTCCTTGGTGAAGACCGGGCTGTAGTCGGCGAACCTGAGCGGCGTCACGTCCAGCGTCGAGGTGCCGTCCAGGCGGCCCATCTTGATCTGCGACAGCGGCTCGTGATGCGGGTGCACCCAGGCCAGCCAGGCCGAGTCCGGGGAGAACGCCAGGCCGCGGATGTCGCCCTGGGTCGTGCGATCCAGCTGGCGCAGGTCGCCCGACTCGAGGTCGACGACGAGCAGCCGGCCGTCGTGCGTGGCCACGGCGGCGTGCTTGCCGTCGGGCGCGGCGGTCAGCTCCAGCACCCGGCCCAGCTCGCCGGCGGCCAGCGTCCTGATCTCGCCGCCCGGCGTGCCGATCTCCAGCGCGTCCTCGCCCGCCGCGTCCGACACCCACATCGCGCGGCCGTCGGCATCCAGCGTGCGCGGCAGCCGTACCCGCACGCCCGGCTCCACCCGCAGCGCGCCCGCGGGACCGTCGCGGTGCGTCACCCAGTGCGCGGTGCCGCGGATCTCCACCGCGCTCGCCCGTCCCGTCGCGTCGGGCGAGAACCCGCCGACCCGGTTCGGCGCCGGGCGCCTGGCCCGCGCCGGCCGCGGGCCGCCCAGCTTGATGTCCAGCTTGTACGGCTCGGCGTCCAGGCCCTCCATCAGCCACAGGTCCCCGGCGTGGGCGTAGACGATCCGCGTGCCGTCGGTGCTGGCGTGGCGGGCGTAGAACTCCTCGTACCCGGTGTGCCTGCGCAGGTCGGAGCCGTCGGGCAGAGCAGAGTGCAGGTTGCCCGTGCCGTCCGGGTCGGCCAGGAACGCGATCCTCTCGCCGATCCACATGACCGACCAGTACTGCGCCGTGCTGTCGGCGAACAGCCGGGTGAACTCGCCGTCGCCCTCGGCGTCCACCCAGATCTTGCCCGCGGTGCCGCCGCGGTAGCGCTTCCAGTGCGACGGCTCGCGCCACATCGCCGACACGGTGGCGGTCCTGCTGCCCTGGACTGCGACGTCGCTCACCCATCCGTACGGCAGGCGGGTGGCGGGACCCCCGTCGAGGGGTATCGCGTGGGCCCAGGTCCGTGCCCGGCCGCCCTCGCCCGCCGCCGTGACGGCCAGCACGTCTCCCTCGGCGCTCCATCCGCGGGAACCGGTGGTGGCGTTGCCCCAGTGGGTCAGCCGCTCACCTTCGGGACCGTCGATCTCGGCGGCGAACACTTCGGGGTTGCCCTCGCGGGTGCTCGTCCAGGAGATGCGGGTGCCGTCGGGGGAGAATCTCGGGTGCGAGACCGGGGTACGGTCGGCCGTGAAGCGCCAGGCCCGGCCGCCCGTCACCGGTGCCAGCCACACGTCGTCGTCGGCGACGAAGGTCACCAGGTCGCCGTGTAGATGCGGATATCTCAGGTAAGCGCCATTTGTCACAGCTGAACCCTAATGCGGGAGTGGCTTGGGAGTCGGTGCGACTTTTCGCCACCCGCCTGGATATTTCAGGACATGCTGTTGGTGCTATCTACAGGTATGGCAGGCATTTCCGTGGACGGCGCGGTTTCGGCGGGCCCAGTGCCCCAGGGTGCGCTCTCAGCGAAAGCCGTCCAGCCCGGCCCCTCTCCCGTCCAAGATCTCGTCATTGATCCACGCCACACGATCACGTGCGCTTGTCTGCTGGGCTTCGGGGTCTCCCTGATCGGCTCCGACATCTCGCCGCTCGCCTTCCGGGGAATCCGGCTGGCCCGGCTCCGAGATCTCGCCGCTTCGGGGTCTCCTTAGCCGGGCATGCTCCGAGATCTCGCCGCTCGCCTTCCGGGTCTCCCTGGCCGGCATGCTTCAAGTTCTCGCCACTCGCCTTCCGGGGCCTCCCCGGCCGGGCATGCTCCGAGATCTCGCGGCTTGCCTTCCGGGATCTCCCTGGCCGGGCATGCTTCGGGATCTTTGTTGCTTGGCAAGGGATCATGTCGACCGTCTGCTAGCGAAAGGAGCCCGTGCGTGGCATCGCCGTTGCCCGGTGCGATCGAGTTGCCCGGCGGGGCATGGGTGCGTGGTCGTGGGCTGCGTCAGCCCATACCTGCGGGCCCGGTGCCCGACTACGCCCTCTACCTGGGTTCGGCCCGGCTGCAGCGGCGTCACGAGCCCGCTCTGAGCTGGCCGCACGAGTGGGTCACATGGCCGGACTTCCTGCTCCCCCGCGACCGTGACCAGGCCGCCCACGCCATCGCCGACCTGCACCGGCGGGCGGGATCGGGCGAGGCGGTCGAGGTAGCGTGCAACGGCGGCGTCGGAAGGACGGGCACGGTACTGGCCTGCCTCGCCACCCTCGACGGGCTCTCCCCTGAAGAGGCGCTCACCTGGGTCCGCGCGAACCACCATCACCGCGCGGTGGAGACCCCCTGGCAACGCCGCTGGATCACCTGGTTCGCCACCACCACCGGGCCCTGACGTTTCCCCCGTGTGCCCTGCCCAGCTTCGCCCTAGACACCCAGCCCAGCTTCGCCCTGCACCCTGCCCCAGCACCCTGCCCCGGTTCCCCTATGCACCCTGGCCAGCTTGCCCCTATGCACCCTGCCTCAGTTTCCCTGTGTACCCTGCCTCAGGTGATCGAGCTGCGTGTGCTGGGTGAGGACGACTGGGGCGTATGGCGGGAGCTGCGACTGGCAGCCCTCGCGGAGGCGCCCTACGCGTTCGGGTCGACGTTGGCGGATTGGTCGGGTGACGGCGACCAGGAGGAGCGCTGGCGTGCCCGCCTCTCCATGCGCGGCTCGTACAACCTCGTAGCCGTCCTGGACGGCACCCCCGTAGGAATGGCCAGCGGAATTCCCGGATCCGACGAAGGTACGGCGGAGCTGGTGTCCATGTGGGTCAGCCCCACCGGCCGCGGCAAGGGCGTCGGCGACCACCTCATCGGAGCGGTCACCACCTGGGCGGTCGCCCGCGGCTCCCACACGCTCGAACTGGCCGTCAAGCCCAGCAACTCCCGAGCCATCGACCTCTACCACCGCCAAGGCTTCACCAAAACCGCCACCCCCGACGCCCCAACCCCCAACGGCACCACCCACGAACTCATCATGTCCAAACGCCTCTAGATGTACTGACCACGGCGGTTAGGCCTGGAGGCGACACATCGGATGATCTCGTAGCCCAGTTTGGGACATGATGTTTCGAGTTTGGGATTTGGAGTTTTGTGGCTAGTATCTGGGGCCTGTGACCGATTCGGCGAAGGAGTTGAGGGGCCGTGAAGCGCTGGGTGGCGAAGTTGGGTGGGAGCGTGCTGGCGGTGGGGGCGGTAGGCCTTGCGGGGATAGGCGCGTTCGCCGTGTCGATGCCTGGTGATGGCGGGTATGCCGATCTGGGCAAGGCGGGTTACCAGACCGACGGGTATGCGGTCACCAGCGATCCGTACGACTGGAGCAAGGCGAGCGTGTTCCTGGGAGCGGTGGACAAGGTGCGCTTCCGGGTGGTCCCGTCCCGTGGGGTCGCGTTCCTGGGGTTGGCCAAGCCCGAGGATCTGAACAGGTATCTCGCGGCGGTCGACTACACGATCGGGCATGAGAACACCGGCAAGGGGGTCACCTTCATCCGGCATCCCGGCAAGGCGCCCGCGACGCCGCCAGGGCAGGAAGGGTTCTGGCTGGCCAAGAGCGAGGGGGCGGGGCCGCAGACCCTGCAGTTCGACGCGAAGTCGCAGCTGGGCGACCGGGTCCTGGTGGTGTTGAACGCCGACGGCTCACCGGCCGTCAGCGGGATGGTCGAGAACGCGGCCTCGCAGCCGTCCCTGCCGTGGATCGGCGCCGGTTTCATCGCGGGCGGTGTCGTCCTCGGCGCCGGTTCGTTCCTGACCTTCCGCCGCGCCCGCCGCTGACCCCATCTCCCGGGAGCAGGTCCCAATGGTCAGCACGGCGGCTTCCCTGGTGCCGTGACGGCGGGGAGCGGCGCCGCCGGAGTGCCGACCTTGGACAGACGCGAACCCGCGACGGCGGGGGGCGGTAGGGCGGCTTGCCGTACAAGAACTAACCGCACAAGAACCGGCCGTACGAGACCTGGGAAAGGGACAGCGCCCGGGGCGCAGTCGATGCGGCCGGGCGCTGTTGCTGTGCGGTGGCTAGGGGACGATGTTGACCAGCTTGGGGGCGCGGACGATGACCTTGCGCGGCTCCCCCGACAGGTAGGGCTGGATCTTGTCCGAGGCCAGCGCCAGCTCGCGCAGGTCCGGCTCGGAGATGTCCGGCGAGACCTCCAGCCGGTCGCGGACCTTGCCCGCCACCTGCACCACGCACGTGACCGACTCCTGCACCAGCAGGGCGGGGTCCGCGGTGGGCCAGCCGGCGAAGGCGACCGAGCCCTTGTGGCCCAGGCGCTCCCAGCCCTCCTCGGCCGTGTACGGCGCGACCAGCGACAGCATGACGGCCAGCGTCTCGGCGGCCTCGCGGACGGCCGGGTCGGCGGCGCCGGGGCCGGAGTCGATGGCCTTGCGGGCGGCCGAGGTCAGCTCCATCATGCGGGCCACGGCCACGTTGAACTTGTGGGCGTCGACCTGGCTGGTGACCTCGTCGATCGTGCGGTGGGTGAACCGGCGCAGCTCCAGGTCGCCGTCCTCGAAGGAGACGCCGGGCTCGGCGGCGACCTCGTCCATCACGCGGAAGGCGCGGGCCAGGAACTTCTGCGAGGCGGCGGGCGAGACGTCCGCCCAGTCGATGTCGTCCTCGGGCGGGCCGGCGAAGATCATGGTCAGGCGGACGGCGTCGACACCGAAGTCGTCGATCTGCTGGCCCAGGTCGATGCCGTTGCCCAGGGACTTCGACATGGCCTTGCCCTGGTTGATCACCTGTCCCTGGTTCAGCATGCGCATGAACGGCTCGGTGAAGTCCACCATGCCCATGTCGTGCAGGACCTTGGTGAAGAAGCGCGAATACAGCAGGTGCAGCACGGCGTGCTCGATGCCGCCCACGTACTGGTCGATCGGGCCCCACTTACGCACCTGCTCGGGGTCGAACGGGCCGTCGGTGTAGCCGGGCGAGGTGTAGCGCAGGAAGTACCAGGACGAGTCGACGAAGGTGTCCATGGTGTCGGTGTCGCGCTTGGCGGCGCCGCCGCACTTGGGGCACTCGACGTTGACCCAGTCGGTGGCGCTGGCCAGTGGGGACACGCCCTTCGGGGCCAGGGCCTCGCCGCGCAGGTCAGGCAGTGTGACCGGCAGCTGCTCGTCGGGGACGGGCACCTCGCCGCAGTCGGGGCAGTGGATGATCGGGATCGGCGTGCCCCAGAAGCGCTGGCGGGACAGCAGCCAGTCGCGCAGCCGGAAGTTCACCGCGCCGGTGCCCTTGCCCTCGACCTCGAGGACGTTGATGATCTTGGCGATGGCCTCGGCCTTGGTCAGCCCGTCCAGCGGGCCGGAGTTGACCAGCTTGCCCTCGCCGGGGGTGGCCTCGCCGGTCTCGCCCGGGTCGGCCAGGCCGGTGTGCACGACGACCTTCACCGGCAGGTTGAACTCGCGGGCGAAGTCGAGGTCGCGCTGGTCGTGCGCGGGCACGGCCATGATGGCGCCGTGGCCGTAGTCGGACAGCACGTAGTCGGCCGCCCAGACCGGGATGCGCTCGCCGTTGACCGGGTTGATCGCGTAGCGGCCCAGGAAGACGCCCGTCTTCTCCTTCTCGGTGGACAGCCGCTCGATGTCGCTCAGCTTGGCCACGTCGGCGCGGTAGGCCTCGAAGGCCGCGCGGTGCTCGTCGGTGACGATCTCGTCAGCCAGCGCCGCGTCCACGGCGACCACGAAGAACGTGGCGCCGAACAGCGTGTCGGGGCGCGTGGTGTAGACGTGGACCGGCTCGTCGCGGCCTTCGATCTGGAACAGCACGTCGGCGCCCTCGGAGCGGCCGATCCAGTTGCGCTGCATGGCCAGCAGGCGCTCCGGCCAGGTGGCCTCCAACTGGTCCATGTCGTCCAGCAGCCGCTGCGCGTAGTCAGTGATCTTGAAGTACCACTGCGTCAGCTCGCGGCGGATGACGTCGGCGCCGCAGCGCTCGCACTTGCCGGCCACGACCTGCTCGTTGGCCAGCACGGTCTGGTCGTTGGGACACCAGTTGACCAGCCCGCCCTTGCGATAGGCCAGGCCGCGCTCGAAGAACCGGTTGAACAGCCACTGGTTCCACCGGTAGTAGTCGGGGTCGCTGGTGTGCAGGCGGCGCGACCAGTCGAAGGAGATGCCGTAGCGCTTGAAGGAGTTGGCCTGCGTGTCGATGTTGGCGTAGGTCCACTCGGCCGGGTGCGCGTTCCGCTTGATGGCGGCGTTCTCGGCGGGCAGGCCGAAGGAGTCCCAGCCGATCGGGTGCAGGACGTTGTAGCCCTGCTGGAACCAGTAGCGCGCCACGACGTCGCCGATCGCGAACACCTCGCCGTGGCCCATGTGCAGGTCGCCGGAGGGGTAGGGGAACATGTCGAGCATGTAACGCCGCTCCCGGGTGTCGGCGGCGTCCTCGCTCGCCAGGAACGGGTCCATCTCCTCCCACCGCTGCTGCCACTTGGCCTGCAGCGCCTGCGGATCGTACTCACTCACGGCGGTGTCCTTCTGGCTTGGTTGACCCCATAAGAAAACCCCTCGCGCACACAACGAGGGGCAGCCGCGACGGCGGGAAGACCTAGGGCCGTCGCGGCCCGCTAAGAAGCAGGGTCGCGGAACGCATAGGTCAAGCCTAGCGCACGTCTTCCACCGAATGCCGTTACTCGATCGAGCCCAACCGGCACAATAGACCCTTCAGGTCGTGCGAGACCTGATCCTGATCTACCCGTTATGACATCATATGTCCCATTAGATTACTCTCGTCGCCGTGGCGCATTCAGTCGAACCAGACCGATCGACGGGCCACCTGCCGATGCAGGACCCGCCGACCGATCCGCACGGCTTCGCGCGTTTCCCTGCGCAACCCCCTGGGACCCGTGAGATCATGCCCGATGCGTCAAATCAGGACATAACCTCGGGAGGTACGGCAGCAATGGCAACGGAGAATTCCGGACAACTGCCACCGTCCTGGCCCGAGCAGCCCCAGCCCGAGGTCCCCACCTCCTGGCCGGAGGCTCCGCTGCCCTCCTGGCCGGAGCCGGTCGTCAAGGACCCGGTCCCCGCGTGGGAAGAGCCGCCCCCGGCCCGCGACACCTCCTGGTCGAACCTGTCCAGCCCGGCCCCATGGCCCCAGCAGCCGGAGTCGCTCGAGCGCACGGCCTCCTACGACAAGGCCTCCCCGCCGACGTCCCTGCCTTCCGACCAGCTCGCGTACGGCAGGCCGCCCGCCCAGGACCAGCAGCCGTACGGCCGTCCCCCCACCCAGGACACGCACGTCTACGGCGCGCCACCGGTGCAGGACACGCATGTCTACGGCGCCCCGCCCGTGCAGGACACGCATGTGTACGGCGCGCCGACCGCCCAGGACACGCACATGTACGGCCAGCCCGCTCCCCAGGACCAGCAGCCCTATGGCCAGCCCGCTCCCCAGGACCAGCAGCCGTACGGCCAGCTACCCACCCACGACCAGCACGCGTACGGCCAGCCACCCACCCACGACCAGCAGCCGTACGGCGCGCCCACCGCCCAGGACCAGCACGCGTACGGCCAGCCGCCCGCCCAGGACCAGCAGCCGTACGGCCAGCCGCCCATCCAGGACCAGCACGCGTACGGTCAGCCGCCCGCGCCCATGCCCCAGCACCCCGGGCAGGCGCCGATGGGGCCCGAGCACGGCATGGACCCCCAGGGCCGCCCGGGAGCCAACCTCAGCCGCGACCCTTCCGACCCCGACCGCCCCTTCGTGACGGCCGGCCAGATCAGCGGCTCACGTACCCCTCCCCCCGAGCGCCAGCAGGAGCTCTGGAACACCGTCTTCGGCGACAACTACCAGGCGATGGGCGAGGAGGAGTCGCTGGACGACGACCAGCCGGGCAAGCCCATCTGGATCTACGCCCTGGCCGGGTCCGTCGCCATCGCCCTCATCGGCGCGCTCGCGTGGGCGTTCCTCGCGGGCCCCCTGGCCAGCGACGACCCCGCCCCCTCGAACACCCCGGCCGCCAAGTCGACCCCGACGGGCAAGAGCTCCCCCACCAAGCCGCCGACCACGATCGCCAAGATCCCGACGTATCCCGGCAAGGCGGCCCCGATCGCGGGCACCGTCTCGGACTCGCTCGCCAAGCTCACCGTGCCCCGCCTGGGCGGCACCTGGCAGCTCGACCAGCGCACCACGGTCAAGGCCACCTACGGCTTCGACACGCGCCAGTTCGCCCCGACAGGTCCCAACAGCTTCGCCCAGATCCTGACGGGACCGCTGCCTCAGCGACTCGCCTCGTCCTACACCACGGCCGACGACCTGGAGCCGGTCATCAAGCAGGTCGTGCTGAACGCCCGCAAGCGCTTCTTCCCGCAGCCGAACACGGTCAAGAAGCTCGGCCAGCAGCCACTCAAGGGCGTCAAGGGCCGCGCGATCGCCTACGAGCTCATCTCCGGCGACACCAAGACCGTCATCCTCACCGCCGCCGTCGACACGGGCTCAGACCTGCCGTCGATCGTCTACATGTCGATCCCGTCGACCAGCAAGCAACTCCTGCCAGACATCAACACCATCATCAAACGCCTCAAAACCACCCCCTAAGCGCCCCCAATCTCCACAGCAATCCCGTACGCCAAGCCCGACCTTCACAGTGACCCTGTACGGCGAGCCCGATCTTTGCAGTGATCCTGTACGGCGGGCCGCCGCCACCGGCCGCCCACCACACTTCGGCTAGGGGCCCGCGACCGGCGCTGCTGGCGAGTCGGGGACGCTTGCCCACCGTCACGGCGCGTCGGCAAGCGGGCACCACGGTCGCCCACCGCTCGCCGTAACGCGCCAGACGCAACCCTCGCGCCAAGGGCCACCCTGCCCGCCGCACCAAGGCGCCGACCTCCGCCGTCCCACGTCCCGCCGACCCGGCGCCAAGACCTACGACCCGGCCGGTACCACGACCCGGGTCCGGGTTGCGGTGCGCCCGCCCCGGCAGCCGGGTCTCCCGTGCGCCGGCAGGCGCAGTCACCTTGCCCGCGCAACCCCGCGCCGTACAGAGGCGCAGACCTGGTTAGAAGGTGCAGGTCATGTGTTTGGTGCCGTTGATGAAGCTGGAGTGGAGGCGGTCTGGCTTGCCGCCCTCGATCTGCGGGACCCGGCGCAGCAGCTCGCGGAACATCACCGTGATCTCCCGCCGCGCCAGGTGGGCACCCAGGCAGAAGTGCGGGCCAGGCCCGCCGAAGCCGACATGCGGGTTGGGGTCGCGCAGGATGTCGAAGGCGAGCGGATCGGCGAAGACCGACTCGTCGCGGTTGGCCGACCAGTAGAACAGCACGGCCTTCCTGCCCTTGCGGTAAAGGGTGCCGTTCATCTCGAAGTCGCGGGTGAGCTTGCGGCGCATGAAGTTGACCGGCGAGGCCAGGCGCACGATCTCCTCGACCGCACCGGGCGCACGCCCGTCGATGTCCTCCAGCCAGAGCGCGCGCTGGCCGGGGTTGTTGGTCAGCAGCCGCAGGCCGTAGGAGATGGCGTTGCGGGTGGTCTCGTTGCCGGCCACCACGAGCAGGATGAAGAACGAGCCCAGCTCCTGCAGCGTCAGCTGCTCGCCGTCGAGGTTGGCGTTGACCAGGGAG
Organism: Nonomuraea sp. NPDC050536; assembly: GCF_044457685.1. Taxonomy (NCBI): domain Bacteria; kingdom Bacillati; phylum Actinomycetota; class Actinomycetes; order Streptosporangiales; family Streptosporangiaceae; genus Nonomuraea; species Nonomuraea sp. NPDC050536. The sequence continues at coordinate 171,760 of NZ_JBITHD010000001.1, read as the reverse complement.
GACGTCAGGTCGCCCGTGGGATTGCCGGTGCGGTAGGCCGCCAGGTCCTGCACCAGCTGCTGCAGTTCCAGGCCGGCGTTGAGCAGCTGCTCGGCCACGCGGTCCATGTCGCCTCGGGCGTACTCGGGGTCGAAGCCGCCCAGGATGACGTTCGAGCGCTCGAAGACGAACTGGTAGTCCTTCTCCGGGATCCCCATCATGTCGCAGATGATCTTCAGTGGCAGGCGGGCGGCCACCTCGGTGACGAAGTCGCAGCCGGACCCCTTCACCAGCAGGTCGTCGACGATGCGGGTGGCGGCGGTCTCCACGTCGGCCTCGAACTGCTTGATCATCTTGGGCGTGAACGCCCGGGAGACGATCCGGCGCAACCTGGCGTGCCGCGGATCGTCCATGTTGATCATCGAGCCGAAGTACTCGGCGAACTCGGCGGGCATGTCCGGGATGTTCGTCGCGCCCCCGTCGCCGGAGCAGAACACCTCGGGGTTACGGCTGGCCTCGACGATGTCGGCGTGCCGGGTCAGCGCGTAGTAGCCGGGCCCCTTCGGCGCGAAGGAGACCTCCATCTCCTCGAAGAACGCGGGACTGTCCAGCGCCCGCAACCGCCGGAACGCCTCCTCCCGCTGGTCCATGGGCCTGGCCCAGAACTCCGGGTTCGAAAGGTCGAAGTCCACGACGCTCATGAGGCCATCATTGGGAAAAGCAACCACTTACGTCAAGAGAGTGTGACGTACACCGTACGTACCTTCGGAAAACCAGTTGATCACCCCGCTACGGTGGTCGCATGAGTTTCTTCTTCCGACGCTGACGTTCCGCCGGCGGGACGCGGCGTGAACCACCGCCGGCGATGCGGGACGGCCAGAGGCCGCCCCGGGTCGCGTCGTGGGAGAAGGACACGTGCACACGTTTGCCGTGGCCAGGGCCGTGCATGGCATCGAGCCCCTGGTGGCCGCGGAGATCATCCGTTTGAAGATCGGTGCGGTGCTCGAGCTGCGCCATCGTGAGGTGTGGTTCGAGCCGCGGCGGGATCCGCGGGCTCTGCGCCTGGCCGACGACGTGCTGCTGGTGGGGGCCGTGGTCGACGGCGTCGGCCGGCAGCGGTCGGCGCTCGACCGCCTGGCCCGCGCCGCCGAGGGCATCGGCGGGCCCGCCCTGGCGCACGAGGTGTCGGCCTCGTTCGTCGGGCGGCGCAACTACACCCGCTTCGACATCGAGGACGCCGTCGGGTCCCGGCTCGGCGGGCCGTACCACTCACGCAGGGACGGCGGCAGGCCACCCGAGGGGCTGGCGTCGTGGCGGGTCACGATCGAGAGCGAGCGGGCGGTCATCGCGCGACGCCTGGCGGATCGGCCCCTGCACCGCAGGCCGTACAAGTCCGGCGCCGTTCCCGGCTCGCTGCACCCGCCGCTCGCCGCCGCGATGGCGGAGCTGGCCCGCCTGGACGAGGCCCGCACGGTGCTCGATCCGTGCTGCGGCGCGGGCACCACGCTCATCGAGGCGGCCCACCTGGCCCCGCACGCCCGCCTGATCGGCCTCGACCACAGCCCGCAGGCCGTCAGGACGGCCTCACTCAATGCCGGTACGGCATGCGGAAGCGAACCCACCTGGATCCGAGCCGACGCGGGCCGGATCCCGCTGCCGACGGCCGGCGTGGACCGGGTGCTGGTGAACCCGCCGTGGGGCCGTCAGGTGCCCCCGGCGGGGCTGCTGGCCGCCGATCCGGACCGGCTGTGGCGGGAGGTGCGCCGGGTGCTGGCCCCCGGCGGGCTGGCCGTGGCGCTGGTGCACGGCGAACTCCCGCGGGGGCTCGCCGTGCAGCGCGTGATCGAGGTGAGCCTGTCGGGGCGGCACCCGGTGATCGCGATCCTCAGGAGGCCAGCCAGTCGAGGATGAGGGACCCGACCTCGCGGGGCTGCTCCAGGTGCAGGAAGTGACCGGCGCCCGCCACCTCCTCCACGCGCGAGCCGGCAGGCAGGTGGCCGAGCGCATCCTTGGCCATGCCGGGGTCCAGGCAGCCGTCCTGGGCCCCGTGCAGGTACAGGATCGGCGTGCTCGAGGCGGGCGCCGGCTCCGGGTAGCGGCCCGTGGGCGGGGTGGTGCCGAGCATGGCCCGGTAGTAGCCGATGGCGGCGGACAGGTTGGCGGGCTCGGCGAGGCTGCGCCGTACGAACTCAAGGTCCTGCGCGAAGTCGTAGCCGGGAGACCAGTCGGCCCACAGCGACTCCAGGAAGCCGGGCGCGGCGGCGGCCGGCTCGGCCAGCGCGGTCTGGAACAGGAAGATGTAGAAGGACCGCTTGAGCTGCGCGTAGTCCAGGAACGAGGCGGCCAGGGCGCCGGGCGGCGGCACCGCCAAGGTCACCGCGCGGCGGAAGCGGTCGGCCGCGACGTAGGTGGTCAGCGCGCCCCAGTCGTGACCGATCAGCACGGCGTCGTCGTCGCCGCCCAGCTCCTCGTGGAGGGCCAGCACGTCGGCGGCCAGCGCGGCGCGCTCGTAGGCGCCGTCGGCGGGCACCTCGGTCGGCGCGTAGCCGCGCGTGAACGGCGCGACCGCACGGTAGCCGCGCTGCGCCAGCTCGGGCAGCAGGTGACGCCAGGTGTGTGCGGAGTCGGGGAAACCGTGCAGGCATAGTGCCAGCGGCCCATCCCCTACGGTCAGATATGCGAACTCCATGCCATTGGCATGAATCGTCCTGATCTCCATGCCGCGAAACCTAGCATTCGACCCGCCGCGGGAGTAGCAGTCAGCTTCTCAATCGACAACGACCGAGCTTGCAGCTCCTCGCCGTCGACGGCTTCGACGGTCTGGTCCGCGTCAGGCAGCGTGACTCACTGCCCAGCCCGCTGCACCGCGTGAAGCGATGGTGCGGGCCTCCTTGCGGCGACGCCGCTTCAGCAGCCGTTTCGCGCTCTTGGTGGCCTTGGCCTGCAAGCGGCGGCGCACCACCCACCTCACCTCGAACATACTACCGAATCGAATCCCGATTTCCGGCGAGACACGCCCGCACCTGCGGGTCAGTCGCGGGCCAGGCCTCGCAGCAGACGCTCAAGACCGTACTCGAACTGATCAGTGAAGCTCGGATCGTCGGCCTCGACCACGCGCCTGGCGAAGTGCGGGTAGTCGCCGCTGTCCAGGACCCGGCGGATGTAGGGGGCGACGGAGGCCCGCCACTGGGTCTGGTCGAGCCCGGTCCGCAGCCGCTCCTGGGTCTCGGCCAGCTGGCGCGAGGCGGCGCCGAGCACGTAGTCGGAGATCAACCCCATCACCATGCCGGCCTGGGTGATGTCGCCGGTCAGGCCCTCGGCGGCGGCCAGCACGAGGTCCATGTGGCGCAGCGAGTTCGGCCCCAGCGCCGGTCTGGTTGCCAGCAGCCCGCCCAGCCACGGATGGCGTAGCAGCAGCTCCCGCTGCTCGCGGGCGATCCGGGCCAGATCGGCCCGCCAGTCGCCGGTCGGCTCGCCCGCCGGGCCGCCGCGCACCGCGTCGGCCATGAGGTCGAGCAGCTCGTCGCGGTTGGCCACGTAGCGGTACAGCGAGGTCGTGCCGGACTCGATCGCGGCCGCCACGCGGCGCATCGTCACCGCCGCCAGCCCCTCCGCGTCGGCGATCGCGACCGCGGCCTCCACGATGCGCTCCACGCTCATCGCCTGCCGCTTGGGACTGTACGGCTCGCGGCTCCACACCAAGGACATCTGCCACCCCCTCTGGTCATCATCCTAGCGATGTGGTTACAGTGTTCCCATCGACGGGAACAACGTTCCCACAACGCTTCTCCGAGGAGGAGAGATGGAAGACGTCCTGATCGCGGGCGGCGGGACCGTGGGCCTGAGCGCCGCGGTGTTCCTGGCCCGGCACGGCATCCGGCCCCTGGTCATCGAGCGCGACTCCGGCCCGCAGATCCACCCGCGCGCCACCGGCGTCGGCCTGCGGACCGTGGAGCTGCTGCGCGAGGTCGGCCTGGAGGCCGCGGTGAACGCGGTGGCCGTGGACATGACCGTCACGCTGGGCAGGGCGACCGCGCCCACGCTGGCGGCCGCCGGCCTGCCCGCGCTCGGCGACACCGCGCCCACCCGCGCCCAGGTCCTGGGCGACATGAGCTTCACCCCGGCGCGCATCCGCGGCACCTGCCCGCAGAACCGGCTCGACCGGGTGCTGCTGGAGGCGGCCCGCGAACGCGGCGCCCGCGTCGAGTACGGCACCGAGCTGGTCGCCGTCGAGCAGGACGCGGACGGCGTGACCGCGCACGTTCGCGGCCCCGGAGGCGAGCGCACGATCAGAGCCCGTTACCTGGTGGCCGCCGACGGCGTGCGCAGCACGGTCCGCCGAAGCCTGGGCATCGGCGTGTCGGGGCCCGGCCCGCTCGGCCCCTCCCTGCACAACGTGCTGTTCGAGGCCGATCTCAGCGCCCTGACCGGCGGCGTCACGTTCGCCATGTGCGACATCACCGGCCCGGAGGCCCCCGGCCTGCTGATGACGATCGACGCGGAGAAGGAGTGGGTCTTCCACACCGCCCAGGAGCCCTCGGCGGAGCTGGTCCGCACCGCGATCGGCGACCCCCACCTGGAGCTGGAGATCCTCAGCACGCTCGGCTGGCGGGCGCGCGGCCAGGTGGCCGACGGCTTCGCCGCGGGGCGGGTGTTCCTGGTCGGGGACGCGGCGCACGCGGTGCCACCGACCGGGGCGTTCGGCATGAACACCGGGGTGGCCGACGCCCACAACCTGGCGTGGAAGCTGGCCCACGTGCTGCGCGGCGAGGCGGACGCCGCCCTGCTCGACACCTACGAGCAGGAACGGCGCCCGGTGGCGCTGATGACCCTGGAGCAGGCGATGATCAGGATGGAGCACCCCATGGTGCACTGGGGCGGCGACGCCGAGTCGCGTGCGCGGGTGGGCGCGATCAACGCGCCGATCGTACACATGGGCTACCGCTACGGCACCCCGATCGAGGACCTGCCCTCCACCGAGGACATCACGCTGGTCCTGGACGGCTCGCCCGGCTCCCGGGTCCCGCACGTGTGGGTGCGGGAAGGGGTCTCGACGCTGGACCTGGTCGACGGCAGGTACTGCGTGTTCAGCGCCGAGCCCGTCGAGGCGGACGTGCCGGTGCACGTCGTCGAGGGCTGGCCGTACGGCAGGCTGCTCGTGCGGCCGGACGGGATCGTGGCTAGTGCGTATACCCCAGGTGCTTGATGCCGTTGATGAAGTTGGACAGCAGGAAGTCCGGCTCGCCGACGGACCTGATGCCGGGCAGCCGGGTGAACAGCTCGCGGAACATCACGGTCATCTCGCGCCTGGCCAGGTGCGCGCCCAGGCAGTAGTGCGGACCCGGCCCGCCGAAGCCCACGTGCGGGTTCGGGTCGCGGGTGATGTCGAAGGCGTCGGGATCGGTGAAGACCGCCTCGTCGCGGTTGGCGGAGTTGTAGAACAGCAGCACCTTGTCGCCCTTGCGGTACTGCTGGCCGTTCATCTCGAAGTCCTGGGTGAGCGTCCGGCGGAACTGGATCACCGGGGTGGCGTAGCGGACGATCTCGTCGCAGGCCTTGACGATGCGGCCGTCGAAGTCGCTCATCAGCAGCTCGCGCTGCTCCGGGTGGTCGGTGAAGAGCTTGAGCCCGTAGGCGATGGCGTTGCGGGTGGTCTCGCTGCCGGCCACGACCAGCAGGATGAAGAACGAGCCGAGCTCCTGCGAGGTGAGGTGCTCCTCGCCGTTGACCAGCAGGCTCACCAGGTCGCCCGTCGGGTGCTTGCGGCGCTGGTCGCCCAGGCGGGCGGCCAGCCGGTTCAGGCTGTGGCCGGCGTGCAGCAGCCTGAGCAGGCCCTTGCCCACGTTGAGGCGGCTCAGCTCGGGGTCGATGCCGGTGTACTCGGCGTCGGCGTTGCCGAGGATGACGTTGGTCCGCCGCAACACCATGTCATGAAATTTCGGCGGAATCCCCATCATGTCGCAGATCACGCGGACGGGGAGCTTGGCGGCGACCTGGGCGACGAAGTCCGCAGGCCCCTCCTTGATCGCCCCGTCCACGATCTCCGCGGCGGCGACGGCCAGGTCCTCCTCCATCTTGCCGAGGATCTTCGGGGTGAAGGCCCGCGAGACGATCCTGCGCAGCCTGGCGTGCCGGGGATCGTCCATGTTGATCATGGAACCGAAGTACACGGCCAGCCAGCGGGGCATGTCGGGGATGCTGTTGGAGCACGGCTCGCTGCTGAAGACGGCCGCGTTCCTGCTGGCCTCGGTCACGTCGGCATGCCGTACCAGGGCGTAGTAGCCCGGGCCGCCGCCGACGAACGGCAGGAACTGCTCCTGGACGAACGCGGGCCGGTCGAGCGCGCGCAGCCTGCGGAAGGCGTCCATGCGCTCTGCCTGGGGCAACCCCCAGAACGGGATCTGGGACAGGTCGACATCGGCGGAGACCGTCATGGCCTTCATGATTCGTGCAAGTGACCGCTTACGTCAAGTTCTGTCATCAGGGTCGCCTAGCGCGGGACGCCCGCCGTACAGGCCGCCCGGGGCGCGCTAGCCCTTCGCGATCAGGTCGGATCCCTTCTCGCCGATCATGATGGCGGGCGCGTGGGTGTGGCCGCGGTTGAGCGTCGGCATGATCGACGCGTCGACCACGCGCAGCCCCTCGACGCCGCGGACCTTGAGCGACGGGTCGACGACCGAGTCGGCGTCGGTGCCCATGCGGCAGGTGCCGACCGGGTGGTAGAGCGTCTCGCCGCGGTCGCGGGCCCACTGGGCCAGTTCCTCGTCGCTCTCGGGGTTGGTGTAGGGCGCCATCGGGGGGCCCGCCCACTGCTTCATGGCGTTGGTGGCGAAGACCTGCTTGGCCACCTTCAGCCCGGCGACGATCCGCTTCACGTCGGCCTCCTTGGTCAGGTAGCCGGGGTCGATCACCACGTCGCGCCCGTTGAGCCCGACCCTGCCGCGGCTTTCCGGCTGCAGCAGGATCACGCCGACGGTTAACCCGTGGCCGGTGGGGGGCGTGAGCCCGTGGTCGATGAAGGGCCCCGGCGCGAAGATCAGCTCGATGTCCGGCGCCGGCTCCTCCTTCGAGGTCCTGATGAAGGCGACCGCCTCGCCCACGTTCGTGGTGAGCATCCCCGACCGCAGCACCAGGTAGCGGAACAGCTGCACGATCGATTCGGCCTTGACCAGCGTCACCGGCTGCGTGCACTCGACGAACACCCCGGTCGACAGGTGGTCCTGCAGGTTCTTGCCCACCTGCGGCAGCTCGTGCACGAGCTCGACCCCGGCGTCGCGCAGTTCCTCGGCCGCGCCCACGCCCGACCGCATCAGCAGGTACGGCGAGCCGATCGCCCCTGCCGACAGGATCACTTCCCGCCGGGCCCTGACCTGGGCGCCGCCGTCGTGCTCGATCCCGATCGCGCGCGTGCCGTCGAAGACGACCCGGTCCACGGTCGCGCCGGTGATCACGGTCAGGTTGGGACGCTTGAGCGCCGGGCGCAGGTAGGCGTCGGCCGCGCTCCACCTCCGGCCGCGGTTCTGCGTGACCGGGGTCGGGCTGTAGCCCTCGTTGGAGGCGCCGTTGAGCTCGGGCAGCCGCTGGTAGCCGAGCTCCTGGCAGGCCTGCAGGAAGGCGGCGGTGGTGACGTTGGGGCTGCGCAGCTCGGAGATCACCAGCGGCCCCGAGGTGCCGTAGACGCCGCCTTGGTTGCTGCCGACCCGGTGCTCGGCCCGGGTGAAGTAGGGCAGCACGTCGTCGTAGGTCCAGCCGGGGATCCCCCACTGGTCGTAGTCGCGGCGGTGCCCGCGCACCCACATCTGCGCGTTCAGCGACGACGAGCCGCCGATGACGCGCCCGCGCGGCCAGTACAGTTCCCTGCCGGACATCTCGGCCTGCTTGGCCGTGGTGTAGTTCCAGTCGTAGTCGGTCTTGAACAGCTTGGAGAACCCGGCCGGCATCCGGATCTCCAGCTTGTCGTCCTGGCCACCCGCCTCGACCAGGGCGACGGACACCCCCGAGTCCGCCGACAGCCTGTTGGCCAGCACGCATCCCGCCGACCCCGCGCCGACGATCACGTAGTCGTACTCCATGGGCCCTCCAGGGGGTAAGTAATCTGGTACTTGCTTACTCCAGGCGAGCAAGCGAGTCCATACGCATCTGTAACCGCCGTTACCTACCGGTCAGTATGGAGTCCTGCTTAGATGACGTCATGCTGAACCTGTCGACGGTCCTCGAGGACAGCGCCCGGAACGCGCCCGACCACACCGCCCTGGTCTTCGGCGATATGCGCCTGCCGTACTCCATGATCGACACTGTCGCCAACCAGGTGGCCAACCTGCTGGTTTCTCGAGGGATCGGCAGGGGCGACAAGGTGGCGCTCGCCTGCCCCAACCTGCCCTACTTCCCGTTCGTGTACTTCGGGATCCTCAAGGCGGGGGCCACCGTGGTCCCGCTCAACGTGCTGCTGCAGTCGCGCGAGATCGCCTACCACCTCGACGACAGTGACGCCAAGGCGCTGTTCTGCTTCGAGGGCACGCCGGAGCTGCCACTGGGCGAGCGGGGCAGGGCCGGGTTCGAGGCCGCGCAGGGCTGCGAGCACTTCTTCGTGCTGCCCGCCACGCCGCTGGCGACCGAGTCGGAGCACGGCGAGTCCATCTGGGCCGCACTGGGCGGCATGTCCGGCGAGTTCTCGACCGCGCAGACGGCGCCCGACGACACCGCGGTGATCCTCTACACCTCGGGCACCACGGGCCAGCCCAAGGGCGCCGAGCTCAGCCACCAGAACATGCTGGTCAACTCGCTGGTCTGCGACAAGATGTTCCCGCGGAGCGAGGGCGGCGACGTCTACCTGGCGGTGCTGCCGCTGTTCCACTCCTTCGGCCAGACCGTGGTGATGAACACCGGCTTCCTGCGCGGCTCCACCGTGGTGCTGCTGCCCAGGTTCGAGGCGGGCCAGTCGCTCGAGCTCATGGTCAAGGAGGGCGTCACGTTCTTCGCGGGCGTGCCGACCAACTACTGGGCGATGCTGACGAAGATCCACGCCGATGGCGCCGAAGTGCCCAGCACGCTCAGGGTCGCCGTCGCCGGCGGCGCCTCCTCGCCGATCGAGGTGCTCAAGGACTTCGAGAAGACCTTCGGCATCGGCATCCTCGAGGGGTACGGCCTGTCGGAGACCTCGCCCGTGGCCAGCTTCAACCAGCTCGGCCGGCCCACCAAGCCCGGCACGATCGGCACGCCCATCTGGGGCGTGGAGATGAAGCTGATCGACCCCGACTGGAAGACGATCGAGGGCGAGGGCCCCGGCGAGATCGCCATCCGCGGCCACAACATCATGAAGGGCTACCACGGCAGGCCCGAGGCGACCGCCGAGGTCATGAACGACGGCTGGTTCCGCACCGGCGACGTCGCCACCCGCGACGCCGACGGCTACTACGCCATCGTCGACCGCGCCAAGGACATGATCATCCGAGGCGGGTTCAACGTCTACCCGCGCGAGCTCGAAGAGGTCCTGATGACGCACCCGGCGGTCTCGCTGGCCGCGGTCGTCGGGGTGCCGCACGAGTCGCACGGCGAGGAGATCAAGGCGTACGTCATCCGCACCCCCGGCGCTACGCTCTCTGAAGACGAGCTGATGGCCTGGGCGAGGGAGAACATGGCGGCCTACAAGTACCCGCGCATCGTGGAGTTCCGCGACGCGCTGCCGATGACGGCCACCGGCAAGATCCTCAAACGCGAGCTCCGCTAGTTGGCACTGCGTGGCCGGGAGGCCGAACTCGGCCTCCTTCATCGCCTGGCAGACGGCGTGACCTCCATCGGCGCCGCCGCGTTCGCGCTCGTCCGCGGCGAGCCGGGGATCGGAAAGACGTCCCTGCTCGGCTCGGTCGTGGAGTACGGCGCGGCCGCCGGGTTCGCCGTCGCGCGTGGCAAGGCGGAGGACCTGGACGCGGTCGCGCCGCTGTCGACGCTCATCTCGTCGCTGCGCCCGCTGCTGCCTGCCTCCGCGCCGGCGGACCTGTCGATCCGCTACGACCAGCGCCTGTGGCTGGTGGAGCAGCTGGCCGGTTACCTGGAGGCGCGCGCGCTCGAGGCGCCCGTGCTGGTCTCGGTCGACGACGTGCAGTGGGCCGACCAGCTCAGCCTGTTCGCCCTGCGCGTCCTGCCGGCCCGCCTGCGCTCGTCTCCCCTACTGTGGTTGCTGGCCAGCCGTGACGAGCACGGCGGCCCCGCATCCGAGATCGCCACTGCCGTGGCCAGGGACATGCCCGTCGACCAGATCCTGCTCGGCCCGCTGTCGGGCGGGGCCATGGCGCAGATCGCCGCCGACATCCTGGGCGCTCCGGCCGACGCCGGCACGGCGGAGCTGCTGCTTGGCGCCGGCGGCAGCCCCTTCCTGGCGGTGGAGCTGCTCACGGCCATGGCGGCCCACTCCCCGCTCGCGCCGATCCCCGCGGAGCCGGTGCGGGCCGCGATGCCTCCCACGGAGATCGCGGCCGGCCTGGCGCACGAACTGATCCACGCCTTGCCCGAGCGGCTGGTGGCCGGCGTGCGGGGGCGGCTTGAGTCCCTGCCCGCGAGGACGTTGCGGCTGCTGCAGATCGGGGCGGTGCTGGGGCGGCGCTTCGCCGTGGCCGACGCCGCCGAGCTGTGCGGGCACAAGCCGTCGGAGCTGCTCGACGCGCTGGAGGCCGCCGTCAGGGGCGGGCTGCTCGACGACGACGGCGACCAGCTGGTCTTCCGGCACGACCTGTTGCGCCAGGCGGTGTACGCGGGCATCCCCGCCTCCGCGCGCAAGGCGGTGCACCGGCAGGCGGCCGACCTGCTGGCCTCCTCGCACCGGGTCGCCGAGGCCGCCTACCACGTGCTGGAGAGCGCGGTCCCCGGCGACGAGGGGGCGATCGCGCTGCTGCGCAGGGCCGCCGACGACGCACTCGCCCTGATGCCCGACCTGGCCACCTACTACGTGACGGGCGCGCTCGAGCTGGCGTCCAGGGCGGGGACGCTGCGCTTCGAGGTGGGCGAGCAGGCGATCACGGTGCTGGGCAGGGCAGGTCGCGACCGTGACGCGGTGGGGCTGGGCGACGGGCTGCTCGCCCAGGACCCGCCGGCCGGGGTGGCGGGACGGCTGGAGGCCGCGCTCGGTGGGTCCCTGTGGAGCCTGAGCCAGGCCGCCGAGTTGCAGCGCCGTACCGGGGAGGCGCTGGCGCGCGGCGGAGCGAGCCCGCAGGTGGAGGCCAGGCTCGAGGCGCTGCACGCGCTGGCGCTGTCACGGTCGGCGGACCTGGCGGAAGCGGGCCGGGCCGGGGAGGCGGCGCTGGCCAGGGCCCGGGCGGTGGACGACCGCCGGGCGCGGATCACCTCGCTGCTCGCGCTCGGCGAGATCGCGCTGAACGCCGGCGACTGCCGGGAGGCGCTGGCCCGCTTCGCCGAGCTGCGCGGCGCGGATCCGGCGTTCACGCTGGAGGAGATCTTCGCGCTGCAGCATGTGGACGACCTGGCGGCCGGCGGCGCCCTGCTCGCGGGCATGCGCGACGACGCGCAGCGCAGGCCGCTGATGCTGGCCTGGGTCAGGGCCAACCAGAGCCTCGGGCTGGGCCGGCTGGACGACGCCGATGCCGACCTGGTGACGCTGGAACGCCTCGAGGACGACCTGATGGAGACCGTGCACGGGGTGAGCGCGCGTGTCCAGCGCGGCTGGGTGGCCCGCCTGCGCGGCGATGTGGACGGCGCGCACGCCTGCCTGGAGCAGGCCAAGAAGACCCTGGCCGGCAAGCAGGACGCGGGCGACCAGGCCGCGGTCGCCTTCCTGGAGGCGGTACTGGCCGGGGATCCGGCGCTGCTGCGGCTGGTGGCGGGACCGGTGACGCGCTGGCGGCTGCTGCGCGGGTGGCTGGCGCCCGCCGTACGGCTGGCGCTGCGCGCGGGCGACCGGGCGCTCGCCGAGGACCTGGCTGGGCAGGCGGCGCGGTACGCGGCGCGCAACCCCGACGTGCCGAGCGCGACGGGGCAGGCCGCCCAGGCAGCGGGGCTGGTGCGCGCGGAGCCGGAGTCGCTGCGGCACGCGGTGGCCCTGCTCGAGCGGGGCCCGCGCCCGCTGCTGCTCGCCGACGCGCGGACGGACCTGGGCCAGGTGCTGCTGTCCCACGGCGACAAGCAGCAGGCCATCTCCGAGCTCCGGCAGGCGGCCGAGGACTTCACCCGGCTCGGCGCGTACGGCGAGGCGGCCCGGGCCCAGGGCCACCTGGACGCGGCCGGAGCCGGGAGGCGCAAGGCCCCCAGGCGGGTCCGGCCGGTCCAGGGCTGGGGCGCGCTGACGCCCATGGAGCGGAAGGTCGCGGTGCTGATCGCCGAGGGTCACACGAACCGGTCGGCGGCGGCCGAGCTGTTCATCTCACCGCACACGGTCAACACCCACCTGACCTCCATCTTCCGCAAGCTGTCGGTCACCTCCAGGGTCCAGCTGGCCCGGGTGGTGATGGCCGAGCACACCCCTGGGCTCAGCCCCTGACGAAGGCCAGCAGGTCGGCGTTGAAGGCGGCGTCGTAGTCGCCGAACAGGCCATGCGGCGCCCCCGAGTACACCTTGAGCGTGGCGTCCTTGATCAGCTCGGCGGACTTGAGCGCCGAGTCGGCGATCGGCACGATCTGGTCGGCGTCGCCGTGCGCCACCAGCGTGGGCACGTCGATCTTGGCCAGGTCGGCGGTGAAGTCGGTCTCGGAGAACTGCTTGACGCAGTCGACGGCGGCCTTGAGCCCGCAGGCCATGCTCATCAGCCAGAAGGCGTCCCGCGCGCCCTGGGACACGCCGGGTCCGTAGAACGACGCGCTCAGGTCCTGGTAGAACTGCGACCGGTCGTTCAGCACGCCGGCGCGGATGCCGTCGAACACCTCGATCGGCAGGCCCTCGGGGTTGGCCTCGGTCTTGAGCATCAGCGGCGGCACGGCGCCGAGCAGCACCGCCTTGGACACCCGGGCGCTGCCGTGGCGGCCGATGTAGCGGGTCACCTCGCCGCCGCCGGTGGAGTGGCCGACCAGCACCGCGTCGCGCAGGTCGAGCGTCTCGATCAGGTGGGCCAGGTCGTCGGCGTAGGTGTCCATGTCGTTGCCGTTCCACGGCTGGCCGGAACGGCCGTGGCCGCGGCGGTCGTGGGCGATGGCGCGATAGCCGTTCTCGGCCATGAAGCGCAGCTGGCTGTCCCAGGCGTCGGAGTTGAGCGGCCAGCCGTGGCTGAAGACGACGGGCTGCCCGCTCCCCCAGTCCTTGAAGAAGATCTCGACGCCGTCAGCGGTCGTGACGAATCCCATGGTTCCCCCCAGTGACGGTTGAACGAATCGGTAGATGAGTCACGGTAGGTGTCGCTGGTGCGCCTGCCATCGCGTATTCACGTGAGATCCGGGATGGTTCACGGCATGATAGCTTCCTAAGTGCAATGTCTTGCTTGATGCAGATGTAAGCCTAAGGAAGGTGTGGGCGTGTCGACTCCCAGCGAGATGTTCCGACGCTACCTCAGCGCGATGGTGCTCAACAGCCTGGCCACGGCCGAGGCGGCTGGGCTGAACGCCACCGACTACTACGCGCTCAACCTGCTCGACCTGGCGGGCCCGCTCACCTCGGGCGAGCTGGCCACCCGCACGGGGCTGACCACCGGGGCTACCACGCGGCTCATCGACCGGCTGGAGAAGGCGGGCTGCGTGCGCAGGGTGCTGGATCCGGCCGACCGGCGCAAGGTCATCGTGGAGAGCGTCGGCGCGCCGCCCGGCCTGGACAAGGTCCTGGAGGGGACGCGGCGGCGGCTGGGCGAGGTGCTGATGAGCTACGGCGAGGAGCAGCGCGGCGTGCTGTTCGACTACTTCGGCCGCGCGTCCGAGGCCTACCAGGAGGCCACCGACGAGCTCAGATCGTGAGCGGCCCGCCCGTCGCTCGCGGGGCTCTGACGGTCACGACGCCACTCGTTCAGGCTGTCCGGCAGCCGCCGCCGGCCGGCATACGAAAACGACTCCGCCCCACATGGGTGGAGCGGAGTCGTGACGGCGGGATGCGTCACCCTTCAGGCGTGGCGTCTCCCTGGAGGCCCTCAGCCGAAGTGCGGCGACTGGCGGTTGCGGTGGCTTGCCGTAACAGCAGAGTCCTTACGGCCAGGTGACTGACGGACGCAGAGGAACCCCGGACTTGCCCTCGTCGTCGAGTTTGACGCCGAGGATCTGGTGGAGCTGGACCTTGTTGCGCTCGAAGCCGACGATGCAGCCGGCCATGTACAGCGCCCAGACGCGGGCCGTGCCGAGGCCGACCTCCTGGACGGCGTCCGCCCAGTTGGCGTCGAGGTTGTCGCACCAGTGGCGCAGCGTCTTGGCGTAGTGCTCGCGCAGGTTCTCCTCGTGGCGGATCTCGAAGCCGAGGTCCTCCATCTGCCTGACCAGCCAGCCCACCGACTCCAGCTCGCCGTCGGGGAAGACGTAGCGGTTGATGAAGCCGCCCTTGTTGAAGGTCTTCTCCGCGCCCGTGGGACGGGTGATGCAGTGGTTGAGTATGCGCCCGCCCGGCTTGAGCTTGCCGTACAGGAACTCGAAGTAGGACGGCACGTTGGCCTTGCCGATGTGCTCGGTGAGGCCGATCGAGCTGACCGCGTCGAAGTCCGTCTCGGGCACGTCGCGGTAGTCCATGTGCCGGACCTCGGCCAGGTCCTCCAGGCCCGCCTCCTTGATGGCGCGCTGGGCCCACTCGGCCTGCTGCTTGGACAGCGTGACGCCGAGCACCTTGACGCCGTAGTGCTTGGCGGCGTGCATGACCATGCCGCCCCAGCCGCAGCCGACGTCGAGCAGGCGCATGCCGGGCTTGAGGTCGAGCTTCCTGGCGACCAGGTCGAACTTGGTGAACTGCGCCTCCTCCAGCGAGGAGGTCTCCTCGGGGAAGACCGCGCAGGTGTAGGCCATGGACGGGCCGAGCACCCACTCGTAGAAGCGGTTGGAGACGTCGTAGTGATGGTGGATCGCCTCGGCGTCGCGCTGCTTGGCGTGGCGGGAGCCCAGCTTGGCCAGCGCGCTCTGGCGCATCTCCTGAGGGGGCGGCGGCACGCGCATCAGCAGGGGCTTGACGCCGAGCGCCCGGACCGCGTCCGCCTTCTCGCGGAGGGTCAGGTCATTGGTGGTGATGTTCCACATACGGTCCAGCAGCGTGTACATGTCGCCCTGGACGTCGAGGTGGCCGGAGATGTAGGCCCTGGCCAGCCCGAGCTCGCCGGGTGCCTGCGCGAGGTAGGCCACCGCGATGGGCGACTTCACCTCGATCGTGATGTCCGCCCCGTCCGGACCTGCGTTGCTGCCGTCATAGGCCTCGAACGCGATGTTGGTGTTCTGTCCAACGATTTTCTCGAAGATGGATGCAAGCGCCATCTGGTCACCTTCCCCGCACACACTTGTCGTACAGGTCCAGCAGGCGACCGTTCGGATCGTATTCCCGCTTGACCGGCCAGTAAGCATCGCCGTTGTACAGCTGCCAGAACTGCTCACGGGCGTAGAAAGAGGTCGAGTAGAGCGACTTGTGCCCGTCGAGGTCGTGCACAGCGTTCTCGATGAGCCGGTTGTAGTAACCGTCGAACTGTCCGCGCGGCAGCGACACCATGCCCCAGAAGCCGAAGTTGACGTACAACTTGCCCGGCTCGAGCGGATACAGCGGCCAGCGCGAGTTGGCCTTCAGCGGGCACATCCACACCGGCGTCATGCCCACCTTGTCGTGGAAGAACTCCAGGAATTCCGCGCCGCGCTCGATCGGCGCCTCGACGTCCTGGATCACCGCCTCCGACACCGGGCGCCCGGCCCAGCGGTCGACGCGGGCGGTCACGCCGTACTTGCGGTCGAGGGCCACGAGCCTGCGGTAGACGTCGGAGCGCATGTAGCGGCGCGGCATCAGCGAGCGCACGACCGGCTGCTGCACGCCGAAGGCGCGCGAGCACCAGAACCAGTCGGTGTCCCAGCGCCACAGGTAGTCGCGGACGGTCAGCCAGTCGCGCTTGCGCTTCCTGATCGACTGGTAGTAGATCCGCATGCCGGTGTAGTCGGAGACGTACGGCGCGCGGTCGGAGAAGCGGCCCAGGGTGACGTACATCTCGCCGGGGGTGAAGTACACCCCGTCCACGAAGTCGACCGGCTGGCCGTCGTGCTCCATGCTGTCGCAGATCTCCTGCATGGCCAGCATGCACTTGTCCGCGTCGGTGAACTTGACGTGCGTGAGGTGCACGTACGGCTGGACCTTGCGAAGCTTGATCTTGATACGCAGCGCGTAGCCGAGCGTGCCGTAGGAGTTCGGGAACGACCGGAACAGGTCGCGGTGCTCGTTGTCGTCGCGCGCCACGATGATGCGCCCGTCGCCGGTGAGGATCTCCAGCTCCTCCACCGACTCGTGCGGCAGCCCGTCGCGGAAACTGGTCGACTCGATGCCCAGCCCGGTGACCGCGCCGCCCAGCGTGATGGTCTTCAGCTGCGGCACCACGTACGGCATGAGCCCGTACGGCAGCGTGGCGTCCACCAGGTGCTCGTAGGTCGTCATGCCCTGGACCTCGGCCGTCATGGAGACCGGGTCGACGCTGATGACCTCGGCGAGGTCCCTTGCCGACAGCCTGGCCGTCTTGCCCGCGTCACGGAACCTGAACAGGTTCGAGGTGGCCTTGGCCAGGCGGGGCGCGGCGTCGCCGGGAATCTCGGCGTACGACTGCCGGATCTGCTCTACTGCCCGTTGGTGTGTCGACATCGATGTCGTCACAGCCCCTCCTTCGTCGGGGCTGTGACGACAGAGTCGCGCTGCGTTTGATTGGTTCGCTCGCTGCGCTCGTTCACGAAGCACCCCCTTGAGCTGGTAGAGATCGTCCGTAAGACCGTATCTCCCCAAAACACGACAGAACAGACCGGGGTGGTTAATGGCCCGAAAACTCATCATCGTGCCAGGTGATAACCCTACGCGGAGGGCGAACCGCCAAATTTCCTGGTGATCACCTGTGACACCCCGTTCACCACGTGCTCGACGGGACGGCCCTCGAGCGCCGCGGTGAGATTGGCCATCGTAGCGGTGAGCAGGCGTCCGGTGGAGGCCGGGGTGACGCCCGCGACGTGCGGAGACAGCAGGACCCGGTCGAGCTTGCGCAAAGGGTCGTCGACCGGCAGCGGCTCGGCGTCGAACACGTCCAGCGCGGCGCCGCCCAGGTGACCCGACTCGATCGCGGCGGCCAGCGCGGCCTGGTTGACGACGCCGCCCCTGGCCGCGTTGATCAGCAGCGCGCCCTCCTTCATCCGCCCGGCGTCGATCATGCCCCGGGTCTCCTCCGACAGCGCGATCACCACGACCAGCACGTCGGAGTCGGCGATCACGCCGTCCAGCGCGGTGTAGCCGGGCTCCTCGCGCGGCGTGCGCGTCCAGTAGGCCACCTGGCAGCCGAACGCCTCGAACAGCCGCTTGCAGATCACCCCGATCGGGCCGAACCCGACGATGCCCACCCGCGAGCCCGCCAGCTCCCGCGGCCTCAGCTGCTGCTGCGGCCACTCCCCCGCGCGCACGGCGGCGTCGGCCTCGCCGAGCTTGCGGGCCAGCGACAGCGCGGCGGCCAGGCACCACTCGGCCACCGAGGTGGCGTTCACCCCGGCGGCGTTGGCCAGCGGCACCCCGGCCGCCGCCAGCGCGTCCAGGTCGTAGCCCTCCACGCCGACCGCGGGCTGCTGCACGAACGCCAGCCTGGGTGCGGCGGCGACCGCCTCGGCGTCCAGCGCCAGCTCGGCCGACCAGTCGCCGAGCACGATCTCGGCCTCGGCCAGCCCGTCGAGCAGGCTCCCCCGGTCACGGGCGGCGGGAACCCGCACCTCGACCCGGTCGCCGAGAGGAGCCAGGATCGCGCGTACCAGATCCTCAGGCAGCGGAGGCAGGGCCAGGAGGTTCCAGGGGGTCATGCCCCCACAGTAAAGCTGTCGATCACCTGGCGCATCAGCGTGCCGCTGCGTTTCCACTGGGCCTCGGTCGTGGTCCACGACACCAGGTAGGCCGTCTCGCCGATGACGACCGAGCGCTGCAGCTCGTGATAGCGCTGCCCGGACGCGGCCCACGGCCGGTCGCCGCCCGTCCCGCCGGTCCAGGTGAACTCCCACTCGACCGCCTTGGTCCCCTGATGGATGACCCCGCGGCGGCGCACGGTCCGCAGGTCCCCGACGGACTGCCGCAGCTCCTCCTCCGAGTCGCGCACGTTCTGCGCGGCGTCGAGCTTGGCGTACAGCGCCTGGACGGCCAGATGCCCGCTCCTGTCCGGGCGTGTCCACTCGGTGTAGGCGTCCTTCTTGGCGCCCCTCCATCCGATGGGCCGCATGATCGACCAGCCGTCGGGCGAGGTCCAGCCGCGCACCACGGGCACCGGCTTGCTCACCGTCGGGGTCGGCGTGGCGGTCGGGGTCTTCTTGGGGGTCTGGGTGGGCGTGGTCGGCAGCGGGCTGGTGGCCGCCTGCTGGGTGACCTGCGGCGTGGCCCCGCCGGGCGCGGTGAGCGTGAGGTAGGCGACCGTGCCCCCGCCGCCGGCCACGGCGATCGCCGCGATGGCCGCGATCAGGGTACGGCTGCCGCGGCGCGGCTCGGCGGGAGTCTCGTGCCGCCCGTCGGCCTGGCTCCTGGCCGCGATGACCGCGGCCAGGAGCCGGTCGGCCTCGGCGGCGTCGACCCGCTCGTTCGCCTCCTTGCGCAGCAGGCCCTGCAGCGGCGGGTGCATGATCGGCGGGATCCTGCGGTAATCCGGCTCCTCGCTCAGCAGCGCGGTCAGCGTGGCCATGGGGTCGCCGCGCTCGAAGGGCGAGCGGCCGACCAGCGAGGCGTAGAGGGTGGCCCCCAGCGACCACAGGTCCGAGGCGGGTCCCGCCTCGGCGGCCCGGACGCGTTCCGGGGCCAGGAAGCTCGGCGAGCCGGTCACCATGCCGGTCTTGGTGAGCGAGGAGTCGCCCTCGGCCATGGCGATGCCGAAGTCGGTCAGCACGGCCCTGCCGTCGTCGGTCAGCAGGATGTTGCTGGGTTTCACGTCGCGGTGCAGGATCCCAGCCTCGTGGGCGGCGCGCAGGGCCGAGAGCACCTGGCGGCCGACGTCGGCGGCCTGCTCCACGGGCAGCGCGCCCGAGGTGGCCACGACCTCCTCGACGGATTGGGCGCGCACCAGCTCCATGATGATCCACGGGCGGCCGTCCTCCTCGACGACGTCGTAGATCGCGACCACCGACGGGTGGTTGAGCCGGGCGGCGATGCGGGCCTCCCGGGCAGTGCGCACCAGGTGTCGTTCCTGGTCGGCCCGGGGCAGCCCCTCCTGCAGCAGCACCTCCTTGACCGCGATGGGCCGGTTGAGCAGCGTGTCGCGGCCCTCCCAGACCACACCCATGCCCCCGCGCCCAAGCTCGCGCAGTAACTGGTAACGCCCGGCGATAAGCCGATTCCCAGCAACCATGACCAACCCCTGTAGACCCTCCGAACAGTGGGCAAGTTTCCCATATCTCCCACTGATCTCGTGGGAGGTATGGGAAGGACAGATCTAGGCGCCTTGCGGGCGCGCACCGAATGTTGTTCTACTGAGGCGTGCGCTCCCAAGCGTTCTACCAAGCGCTTGCTTGTGACTTGATAGCGGCCTACTCTCGAGGAGATGTCCATGTCTGAAGCCCGTCAGGGCCCGCTGGCCGGGGTTCGCGTGCTCGAGCTCGCCGGGCTCGCACCGGGGCCCTTCGCCGGAATGATGCTGGCCGATCACGGCGCGGAGGTCCTGCGGGTGGACCGGGTCCCGGCCGTCACCGACAAGCCGCGCGCGGACGTCATGGACCGCGGCAAGCACACCATCGGGCTCGACCTGAAGTCGCCCGAGGGCGTGGCCGCCTTCAAGGAACTGGCCAGGAACGCCGACGTGGTCATCGAGGTGTTCCGCCCCGGTGTGGCCGAGCGGCTCGGCATCGGCCCGGACGACCTGCACGCCGTCAACCCGCGCCTGATCTACGGCCGGATGACCGGCTGGGGCCAGGACGGACCGCTGGCGCCGACCGCCGGGCACGACATCGACTACATCGCGATCTCCGGCGTGCTGTCGATGCTGGGCCGCGACGGCGGCAAGCCGACCCCGCCAATCAACATCCTGGGCGACTTCGCCGGCGGCGGGCTCATGCTGGCCTACGGCGTGCTGCTCGCGCTGTTCGAGCGGGAGCGGACCGGCAGGGGCCGGGTGATCGACGCGGCCATGGTGGACGGCGCCGCGATCCTGTTCTCGATGTTCTACCACGGGGTGCAGAGCGGGTACTGGGGCCCGCGCGGGACGAACCTCCTCGACACCGGCGCGCCACAGTACGACACCTACGAGACCGCCGACGGGCAGTACCTTGCCGTCGGGTCGCTGGAGCCGCAGTTCTGGGACGCGATGGTGTCGCTCATGGGCCTCACCGACCTGCCCGACCGGCACGACAGGGAGCAGTGGCCCGCGCTGAAGGCCCGCCTGGCCGAGGAGTTCAAGCGGATGACGCGGGCCGAGTGGGAGGCCGTCTTCGACGGCTCCGACGCCTGCGTGTCGCCGGTGCTGTCGATGGCCGAGGCCGTCGGGCACCCGCACAACGTGGCCCGCGGCAGCTTCGTCGACGTGGACGGCATCCACCACCCCAGTCCCGCGCCCCGGCTGCTCGGCGAGCCCGACCAGGACCTGTCCCCCGCCACCCGGCTGGAGGACCTGTCGGCGTGGGGCATCCCCGCCGAGGACGCCGCCAAGCTCCGCTCGCAGGGGGTGCTGGCGTGATGGACGTCTTCGAAGCCCTCTACACCACCCGGGCGATGCGCAGGGTCCGCCCCGACCCGATCCCGCTCGAGGTGCAGCGCGGCATCGTGGACGCCGCGATCCGGGCCCCCAGCGGCGGCAACGCGCAGAACTGGCGCTTCCTGCTGGTCGACGACCCCGCCGTCAAGGCCGAGCTCGGCCCGCTCTACCGCGACGGGCTGCGCCAGCTGTGGGAGGGGCACTACAAGGCGCTCAGGGAGAACGCCGACGAGCAGACCCGTAAGGTGCTGGCCTCCGCCGAGCACCTGGCCGAGCACTTCGAGGCCTACCCGCTGATGCTGTTCGCGTTCGTGCAGTACGACCCGAGCGGCGGCTCGATCTTCCCGGCCGTGTGGAGCGCCCAGCTGGCCGCCCGCGCCCACGGCGTCGGCACCGCGCTGACCAGCATCCTGGCGATCTTCCATCCGAAGGAGACGCTGCGGATCCTGGGCGTGCCCGCGGACCAGAACTGGCGGCTGGCCTGCACGGTCACCTTCGGCTATCCGACCGGCCGATGGGGTGTGGCGCCGCGCCGCCCCGCCCACGAGGTCACCTACCGCAACCGGTGGGAGGAGCCGCCCGGCTTCGAGATCCCGTTACCTCTCTGGCAGGAGTAAGAGATGGACCTGCTCGACGGCGAGCTGTACGCGAACGATCCCTGGCCGGCGTACGCGTGGCTGCGGGAGCACTCTCCCGTCCACCACGACGAGGGCAACCGGCTGTGGGGGATCTCCAGACACGCGGACATCTCGGCGATCGAGCGTGATCCCAAGCTGTGGACCAGCACCGGCGGCTACCGGCCGCAGCTGCCGAGCGACCCGTCGATGATCGGGATGGACGACCCCGAGCACGCCGAGCGCCGCCGCCTGGTCTACCGCCGCTTCACCCCGCGCTACGTGCACGAGCGCTACGCGGCCCGCATCCGGCAGGTCGTCGTCGAGCTGATCGAGGCGGCGCTGCGCGAGGGCACGGTCGACGCGGTGCCCGCGCTCGCCGCGCCGCTGCCCGCGCGGATGATCGGCTGGCTGCTCGGCTTTCCCGACGAGGACTGGCCGAAGCTGCGCCACTGGTCGGAGACCACGATCGTGGCCGGCGGCGGGCAGCGCTACGTCACCCATGAGGCCGCGGTGGCCGCCGGGGAGTACGGGCTGGCCGTACTGGAGCTCGCCGCCGAGCGGCGCGGCTGCCCACGCGACGACCTGCTGTCGCTGTGGTCTGCCAGGCCCGACTATGACGACGAGCACCTGGCCAACGAGGCGCTGCTGCTGCTCGACGGCGGCGCGGAGACCACCAGGACGGTGATCGCGACGGCCATCGACGCGCTGATCAGGCATCCCGACCAGTGGGCGCGGCTGCGCGCCGACCCCGGGCTGATCGAGGGCGCGGTCGAGGAGTTCATCCGGTGGACCACGCCGATACTCAACATGTGCCGCGCCGCCACCCGCGACACCGAGCTGCACGGGCAGCTCATCCGCGGCGGCGACCAGGTCCTGCTCATGTACGGCGCGGCCAACAGGGACCCGTCGGTGTTCCACGATCCGGAGACCTTCGACGTGACCCGCAGGCCCGGCGGGCACATCGCCTTCGGCCTGGGCACCCACTTCTGCCTCGGGGCGGCGCTGGCCCGGCTCGAGCTGCAGATCTTCTTCGAGGAGTGGGTGGCCAGGGTGGGCTCGGCGACCTGGGCCGACGCGGAGGGGCCACGGATCCTGCCCAACGCGTTCGTGCGCGGTGTCACGTCCTTCCCTGTCTCGCTCTCAGCCGCGCCGCGCGGGTGAACTGGTCGTCGAAGCGGCGCGGGAAGGGCACGACGCGGTGCCTGTCACGGTGGGGCGCGGCCTGCCGTACCGTGTTGAAGCCCGCGGCGGAGACGATGCGATCCGCCGTCGCGAACAAGGGCCACGCCGGGCTTATGGAGACATGCCGGACATCCGGAGGCAGCCCGTCTGGGGCAGTGGGCGAGATGAGCGCCAGGGAGGGCGTGGCACCTTCGAGTGCGGCGCACTCGCGGGCGTAGTCCACCAGTTCCAGGGTCTCGTGGTCGGGGCCTGAGTGCACGACGAGCCAGTCCGCCGGGGCGGTCGCGGCGGCAGCCGGCGGGTCGACCAGGTGGAGCGGGGCGACGGTGCCCGAAATTTCCCGCAAATACGTGAGATGGGGGTCCGTGACCGGCTCGACCAGCCAGGTGCGGTCGAAGCGCAGCGCGTCGTCCGGGATCAGCGGCCGGTAGGCCTCCCACCGCAGCAGCCGCGCCAGGTGCACCACCGGTACCCCGGCAGGCACGTCGGAGGCGCTCAGCTCCCCGTCGAGCCCGGCGGGGAAGGCGTCCACGACGAACTCCGTCGCACCCTCCAGCGCCCCGGGAGCGGGCGGCTCGGTCAGGACGACGGCCTCCGCGCCCGGGTGCACGGTGTGCAGGTAGGCCCGCATCCGCGTCAGATGCCCGAGGCCGCCACCCCGCGCGTAGCAGACGATCACGCGACGTCGCGGAACACCCGCAGGTAGCCCTCGGTCTCGGCGCCCACCGTGAAGTCCCTGCGCACCCGCTCGGCGGCGGCCAGCCCGAGCTTGGCCAGCTCCTCGTCCGTCGCCCGCCAGGCCCGGTCCACCGCGGCGCGGCAGTCGTGCGGATCGCCCGCCCTGAACCGGAACCCGATCTCCGCATCCACCAGGTCGCCCAGCCCGCCCGCGTCGGAGGCCAGCAGCGGGACGCCGAGCGCGGCCGCCTCGAGCGCCACGTTGGGCAGCCCGTCGTAGAAGGACGGCAGCGCGACCAGGTCGCAGGCGGCGTAGACGGCCGGCAGCTCGTACCGGTCGAGGAAGGGCAGCCGTGTGTGCTCCATCGCGACCTCCACGCCCTCCTCCAGCTCGCCCACGAGCAGCAGGTGGAAGCCGTAGTCACGCAGTGCTTCCAGCAGGAACGCCACGCCCTTCTTGTTCTTCAGCTGCCCGACCAGCCCGATCGTGCGCCTGCCCGCCCGGGCCCGCCTCTCGTGGCCCGCCGAGCGCTCGGAGGGCAGGATCTCCCAGTTCGCGGTCTCGATCCCGTTGGCCACCCACGTGACCGGCACCTCCGGCACCAGCGCGGACACGAGCGGGGCGTGGGAGGAGGCCACCACGCACACCCTGGCCGAGGCGCGCAGCGCGTCCAGCAGGGCGGCCCGGCGGCGCAGCGAGAACACGCCGGTGTCGAAGTCGTTGCCGCGCAGCAAGGTCACCAGCGGCGCGCCCAGCCAGGCCGACAGGACGGGCGCGGCCAGCATGCCGTAGGTCCCGCCGAAGGCCACCACGTGCGTGTACGACTCGCCCGCCAGCACCGTCCACAGCCTGCGCAGGGCGTGCTCGGGGTTGTCCTCCAGCGGCACGGTCAGCAGCCGCCCGCCGTACTCGGCGCGCACCTCCCAGGGACGCGCCCGCCTGGTCAGGTGCGCGATGTCGAGCTCGACACCCGTCTGACGCAGCCCGCGCACGATCCTGTCGCACGACTCGGCCATGCCGCCGCGGCTCGGCGGGTAGTGCTCGGTGATCCACAGGATGCGCATCAGCTGTCCACGAAGTCGTCGCCGCCGTAGTCGAAGTCGCCCTCGCCGAAGTCGCCCTGGTCGTCGGGGTCGAACGCGCCGCGGTCGTAGTCGTCGAACGTGCCGTACCAGGTGGGATCGGAGTACGAGGTGGACGAGGAGTGGTAGTAGCCGGTGCGGTAGCCGCTGGTCCAGAACGGGTCGTACGGCGAGCCGTACCCCTGGGCGGTGGCGCATTCGGGGCAGAGCCCGCCGGCGTCATGCTGGCCGCAGATCGGCCTGCCGCAGCGCCCGCAGCCGGCGACGGCGGGCCGCCCGCAGCGGCCAAGCACGAAGAATCCGGTGCTCACCAGGCACGGGGTCACGCGGTCCTCCTCGTGGGGCCGGTCCACCTGAACAACTCGGTCGCGACCGTCATGATGGCGCCCAGCTGGTCGCGCTCCGCCGGGAGCGGCACCTTGGCGCTGGCCCTGATCACGGCCCTGGGGCCGGGCTTGACCTTCACCCTGATCCATGGCGGCGGAGGTCCGGCCGGCTGCGTGGCGGGCTGTGCCTTGGCCAGCGCGCGGGTGGTGAAGATGCGCTGGACGGCCTTGGACTTGCTCTTGGTCTTGTACTTGCCGCTGCGGCTGGTCTTGGAGACCCGCCGGTGGCGGACGACGTCGACGACGCCGAACTCCAGCACGCTGCCGTCACGCAGCTCCGAGCGCACCCGCAGCCACGGGTCCTGGACCCACCACTGCACGAGCTTGCGGATCGGCCGCTGGACGGGCAGTTGCTGCTGCGGGCCGGCCTTGCCGGGCACGGAGTGGCCGCGCAGGTCGGCGTTGATCCCGAGCGAGCCTTCGGGTCCCACGTCCTCGCACAGCACCCTGATCAGCGGAACCAGCACCGTCTCTGTGCGGGCGGGCAGCCGCCACTTGCGCCGGCGGACCACCTCGGTGTGCCGCGACAAGCTCGACACCAGCGCCGACCACTCGCTTTTCGGCAGCGTCGCGGAGAGCGTGTGCTCCCAGATCAGCCTCTGGTGCAGCGGGTGGAACTCGGCGATGGCCGCCTTGGTCTTCCGCCAGAACATGGCGAAACCCTACACACGCCGATAGACCTGGGCGAGCCTCGCACGAGACTGACTCCAGGCCGGCACGCGCTTCCTGGCCCGCTCGGCCATCTCCCGCGCCGCCTGCGGGTACTCCAGCAGGATCCGGATCGCCCGCGCCAGCTCGGCCGGCCGATCGGGCGCGACCAGCCGCCCGTCCTCCCCCAGGATCTCCCGTACGGCCGGCAGCGCGGAGGCCACCACGGGAGTGCCCGCGGCCATGGACTCCAGGATCTTCAGCGGCGCGCAGCCCTGGTCGAGGTTGCGCGGACAGGCGGTGAGCGGGGCCACCGAGACCTCGGCGCCCGCCAGCCAGCCCGCGACCTCCTCGTGCGGGAGCGTGAAGCGCCACACGAGCCTGCCGTCCACGCCGAGGCGCTCGGCCAGGCGGAGGTAGGGCTTGGCCCGCCGTTCGGGGACCGAGGAGCAGATGACCAGGCTCAGGCCGGTCAGGTCGGCGAGCCTGGCGAAGGCCCTCAGCAGCACGTCGACGCCCTGCCAGCGCTGGAGGGCGCCCACGTAGATGACGTACCGCTCCGGCGCGTCCTCGGGCTTTTCCGGGGTCACCGGGTCGGCGCCGTTAGGAACGAGATGGATCTTTTCCGGATTTATCCCTCTTTTGCGGAGGGCGTCGGCGATGACGGCGGAAGGCACCACAAGGGCGTCGGCGGCTTCGAGGCAGTGCTGCTCCAGGTCTCGCAGCTTGGCCAGGCTGGTGGGGGCGGCGTGCGGCCAGGTGTGCGGCAGCTCGATCGACGGCAGCCCGTTGACCTCGTAGACGACCTTGTGCCCGTGGCCGAGCACCGGCAGCGCGCTCCACGGGTCGCGCACGTGTACCAGTTCCAGCGTGCCCAGGTGCGGCCGCAGGTGCGCGGCCACCCAGGCGGAGTACGCCTCGGCTCGGTCGATCAGGTTGGGGATCTGCTCGTCGAAGCGGGCGATCTCGATGTCGCCCTCGCGCTGGTAGCGCGGCAGCCCGCCGCCGCCGAGCACGCCGAGCAGGCCGCCGCCGTAGACGGAGAACAGCTCGGCGGCCATCTGCCCGATGTGCACGGCGGAGCCCTTGCTGGACGGGAAGCGGTCGAAGGCGAAGTAGGCGGCGCGCACGCCGCTCACCTTATGGGGCGTACCGTTTCGTATGCCTTGTAGTCCTTCACCTCGAACTGGTCGTGCAGCCGCACGCCCTTGCGGTTGAGCTTGGCCAGGGTCCGGGTGATCCCGCTGGGCACGACGTTGACCAGCCGCATCGCCGAGACCAGCGCCCACAGGTCGAACGGCGACCCGGGCACGATCCGCTTGGCCGAGCCGACGGCGAACGCACGGCTCTGCCGTACGTACTCGCCGATCTCACGCTCGTAGGAGGGGAAGGCGCGGGTGTGGTCGCCGCCGAAGCGGGCCAGCTCGCCGGCCAGCACGTAGGCGCCGATCACGGCCAGGCTGGTGCTGCCGCCGACGGCGGGGCCCGGGCAGTAGCCGGCGTCGCCCGCCAGCGCGACCCGGCCGCGCGACCAGGTGTCCAGGCGCAGCTGGGTGATCGAGTCGTAGTAGAAGGCAGGAGTGGTGTCGAGCATGCCGAGGATCCTGGGCACCTCCCAGCCCATCCCGGCGAACTGCTCGCGCAGGAGCTGCTTCTGCCGCTCGATGTCGCGGTAGTGGTACTCCAGCGGCTCCGGCGTGCGGAACAGGAAGACCGCCCGAGCGTCGTCCAGGTGGGCCGCGCCGTATATTCCGGCCATCCTGCCCACGTCGGCCACGCTCTCCATGCGGCTGTCGAGCTCGAGGTAGTTGGGGACCGAGATCACGGCCAGGTACGCCCCGATCCAGGCGGAGAAGCGCTTCTCGGGGCCGAAGGTCAGGCGGCGCACGTTGGAGTGCAGGCCGTCGGCGCCGAGCACCAGGTCGAAGCGGCGGCCGGGGCCACGCTCGAAGCTCACCTCGCCGTCGTCGGAGATCGCCGTGATCGAGTCGTCGAAGATGTACTCCGCGCTGTCGCGGGTGAGGTCGTAGAAGATCTCGCTCAGGTCGTCGCGCATGATCTCTACGTGCCGGTCGGACACGGCCGTGTAGACGCGCCGCAGATCCAGCTCGACCGGCTTGGCGCCCTCGCGGTGGACGGTGATCCAGTTCGTGCCCGTCTTCATGGACTGGACGCGGTCGAGCACACCCATCTTCTCGGCGATGTCCATCGCGGGCCTGAACAGGTCGACCGCGTGACCGCCCGTCTTGCGCAGCGTCGGCGCCCGCTCGACGACGGTGACCTCGAAGCCGTAGCGGCCCAGCCAGTACGCCAGGACGGGGCCGGTGATGCTGGCGCCGGACACCAGAATCCTCATGACCAACCTCCTTACTTAACGGATGGTAAGTGGCTCTTCGAGGCTACCGCATGGGCTTACTTAACGATAGGTAAGCGATAGGCTGATCTCATGGCCGGCAGCGACACCAAGGAACGCATCCAGGCGGTTGCCCGCGAGCTCTTCGTCGAGCAGGGGATCCAGAACACCAGCCTGCGGCAGATCGCCGACAGGCTGGGCATCACCAAGCCCGCGCTGTACTACCACTTCACCTCGCGCGACGATCTGGTGCGCAGCATCGTCCAGCCGCTGGTGGAGGAGATGGAGGCCTTCGTCGACGGGCGGGAGCACGGTGACGGGCGCGGGCTGATCGAGGACTACTTCGACCTGATCTGGCGGCACCGCGACGTGCTCGGGATGATGGTGCGCGAGCTTTCCACGCTGGCCTACATGGACCTCGGCACCCGTATGTTCGCCTGGCGGCGGCGGCTGATCCTGCTGCTGCTCGGCCCCGATCCGACGCGGGCGCAGCACGTGGCCGCCACGGTGGCGCTGGGCGGGCTGTCCGACTGCGCGGTCGAGTACGCCGACGTGCCCGCGGAGCAGGTCAAGCCCGCCGCGGTCGCCGCCGCTCTCGGGGCGCTCGGGCTGGCATAAAACCTGGGCAAAACCACGGCTCCTGCGTGCTGCTCTCGCGGGTACGGCTGGCCGCGTGCCCGGGGAAACATGACGCCGTGGCGGCGAGTCAGCGGCACCGACTCGCCGGAAGCGCCGGGCGCGGGCCGTCAGCCGGAGTGCGGCGGGCGGCCGGTGGGGCGGCCTGCCGTACTTCCGCTGTTTTATACGGCGATGTAGCTGTTTATACGGCGATGTAGAGGTCGGCGCCCTCGGGGTGGTGGATCTCCAGGTCCGTGGCGAAGGAGCGCGGCGGCGTGCCGCCCGACTCGGTGTGCTTCCACACCTGCATCCACGCGTCGATGATCGCCTGCGGCATCGAGCCGCGGGCCTCCACCTTCAGGCTCTGACCAGCGGGGACGCGCACGGCCACCATGCCCTCGGGCAGCCGCGGAACCGTCCGCACGCCCACGCCGAGGATCTGGGTGTAGGCGCCGTGATGGTCGCTCTCGTAGTCGGTGAGGACCGCGTACAGGTTCTCGTCGATCCGTCCTGGCACGTGCGCGAAGGCCCCCGGCCCACCCGCGCGCTGCCAGAGCGCCGGCAGCTTGGCCTTGGCCTGGTCCATCTCGTCCGTGTTCGTGGTGCGCACGGCATAGCCGACCACCAGCACCTCGGCTCGCTCGACGACGTCCACTCGTCCTCCAACCCCCATAAGTCTCCCCGGCCGATCATAAAGCCACTGTTGACCTGCTACCGCATAAGATGGACGAACGTGAAGTTCCTCAACAGCCAAGAGCCGCTCTACGACCTGACCTACAGCGACGTGTTCATGGTGCCGTCGCGTTCCTCGGTCGGATCACGGCTCGCCGTCGATCTGTCCACCAACGACGGCACGGGCACCACCATCCCCGTCGTCGTCGCGAACATGACCGCCGTCGCCGGCCGCCGCATGGCGGAGACCATCGCGCGCCGGGGCGGCATCGCGGTGATTCCGCAGGACATCCCCATCGACGTGGTGGCCGACGTGGTCGACTGGGTCAAGAAGCGCGACCTGGTGCACGACACGCCGCTGACGCTCACGCCGCACGACACCGTGGCCGAGGCGCTACAGCTGCTGCCCAAGCGCGCCCACGGCGCGGTCATCGTGGTCGACTGGGACAACCGGCCCGTCGGCGTGGTGACCGAGGCCGACTGCCAGGGCGTGGACCTGTTCACGCAGCTGTCGCAGGTGATGTCCAGCGAGCTGCTGACGCTGCCCGCCGGGCTCGAGCCGCGCAAGGCGTTCGACCGGCTGCACGAGGGGCGGCACCGGCTGGCGCCGATCGTCGACGCCGACGGGCGGCTGGTCGGCATCCTCACGCGGACCGGCGCCCTGCGTGCCACGCTCTACCAGCCCGCGGTGGACGCGGCCGGGCGGCTGCGGATCGCGGCGGCGGTCGGGGTCAACGGCGACGTGGCGGCCAAGGCCAAGGAGCTGCTCGAGGCCGGAGCCGACGTCCTGGTCGTGGACACGGCGCACGGGCACCAGGAGAAAATGATCTCCGCACTGCGCGCGGTGCGGGCGCTGGATCCCGGCGTCCCGATCGCCGCCGGAAATGTCGTGACATCTCAGGGTGTGCGCGATTTGGTGGAGGCCGGCGCAGACATCCTGAAGGTCGGGGTCGGGCCCGGCGCCATGTGCACCACCCGCATGATGACGGGCGTCGGCCGCCCGCAGTTCTCGGCCGTCCTGGAATGCTCCCTGGAGGCACGCCGGCTCGGCCGCCATGTCTGGGCCGACGGCGGAGTCCGCCACCCGCGCGACGTGGCCCTCGCCCTCGCGGCCGGAGCGGCCAACGTCATGATCGGCTCCTGGTTCGCCGGCACCTACGAGTCGCCAGGGGACGCCCGGACCGACGCAGACGGCCGGCGCTACAAGGAGAACTTCGGCATGGCCTCGGCCCGCGCCGTCAAGCTCCGCACGGCGGAGGACACCCCCTTCGAGCGCGCCCGCAAGGCGCTCTTCGAGGAGGGCATCTCCACGTCCCGCATGTACCTCGACCCCCGCAGGCCCAGCGTGGAGGACCAGATCGACGCGATCGTGGCGGGACTGAGGTCGTCGTGCACGTACGCCGGCGCCACGAGCCTGGAGGAGTTCTACGAGCGCGCCGTCATCGGCATCCAGAGCGCCTCCGGCTACACCGAGGGAATGCCGCTCCACCAGAGCTGGTAGGCCCTTCAGTGGTGATGGGTGTACTCGTCGCGGCGGCGCAGCATGGCGGCGAGCATGAGGGGGAACATGGCCACGTGGGCCGCGACCATCAGGGTCATCCCGTCGATCACGCCCAGCCACAGCAGCGGGAACAGCGGCACGATCGGCAGGAACATGGCCGCGCACATCTCGAGCGTCGGCACCCAGGCGTGCCCGCGCAAGCGCATCCAGGCGGCCATCCCCACCGACATGTCGAAGGCCATCAACAGGTAGGCGAGCTCGGGTTCCCCGGTGTAGGACAGCCGGATCCCGAGCGCCGACCACAGCAGGTCGAGGGTGAACATCCCGACGAACATCGCGATGACCATCTCCACGTAGTGCACGGCGAACCGTAACCAGGACCGGCCCCCGGTGTGTGTCGTCTCAGGCATGGCTCCACTGTCCCGGCACGCCGTACCCGCTCCAAGCAGACATCGGGGACAGGTCCGGAATCTTGGGTTCTCGGTCTTTCTGCCATACGGTCGGGGCATGACCGTGCGGCGGGTGGTCGTGGTCGGGTACCACGCGGCGGAGTTGCTCGACATCGCGTGCGTGACCTCCAGCCTGATCGGCGCGAACGTGCACGCCGGCGCCCCGCTCTACGACGTGTGCCTGGCCACCCCGTCGGGCCTGCCCATCGACTGCGCCAGCGGGCTGACGCTCCAGGGTGACCAGGCGCTCGAACGCCTCACAGGCCCGCTGGACACGCTGGTCATATCCGGAGGCATCGGGCACGAGCTGGCCGCCGCCAACCGGGTGATCGTCGGCCACGTCCGCCGCCTGGCCAGGGAGAGCCGCCGCGTCGCCTCGGTGTGCACGGGCGCTGCGGTGCTGGCCGCCGCCGGTCTGCTGGACGGCCGGCGCGCCACCACCCACTGGGGGTACGCGACCACGCTCGCCGCCCGGCACCCGAAGATCACCGTGGACGCCGACCCGATCTTCATCAGGGACGGCAACGTCGCCACCGCAGCCGGCGTCACCAGCGCGCTGGACCTGACGCTCGCCTTCATCGAGGAGGACCACGGCGCCGACCTGGCCAGGGAGGTGGCGCGCAACCTGGTGACGTACCTGCAACGGCCGGGCAACCAGGCCCAGATGAGCATGTTCACCCAGGGCCCGCCGCCCGGCAACAGCCTGGTCAAACGCCTCGTCGACCACATCGCCGGCCACCTGGACGCCGACCTCACCACGGCCGCGCTGGCCGCCGGCTCAGGCGTGAGCGAGCGCCACCTGACGCGGCTGTTCCTCAGGCATCTGGGCCTGACTCCTGGCAGGTTCGTACGGCGGGCCCGCACGGAGGCCGCCGCGCACCTGCTCGCCTCGACCTCCCTGCCCATGGCCGCCGTCGCCACCCGGTGCGGCTTCGGCACGGCGGAAACCCTCCGCCAGGCCTTCGTCGACCGCTACGGCATCCCGCCGTCCCGCTACCGCCTGACCCAGACCGCCCCGTGACCTGGTCGCGCGGTCATGGCCGGGTGCGACGCCACCCTCCGGCGGCGTGGATGCCGCCGTCCACGTGCAGGGTCGTGCCCGTGACGAACCTGGCCAGGTCGCCGGCCAGGAACACCGCGGCGGCCGCGGCGTCGGCGGGATCACCCAGGTGCCCGAGCGGCGGGAGCCGTACGGGCTCGTAGTCCTCGAACGACTCGGCGCGGAGCCCCAGCTCGCCCTCGGTGGGCAGGGCGTCGGGCGCGATGGCGTTGACCCGGATGCCGCGCGGGGCGAGCTCCAGGGCCAGCGATTTGGTGAGGCTCTCCACGGCCGCCTTCATCGCCGCGTAGATCGCGAACCCGGGTGCGGCCTGGTGGGCCTCGCTCGAGGTGACGTTGACGATCGACGCGCCCTCTCCCAGCAGCGGCAGGAACCGCCGGATCATGCCGGTGACCTGGGTGAAGTTCTCCTCGACGAGGGTCCGCTCGCCCCGCACCGAGGTGTCGGCGAACGCCGCGTGGAACGTCCCTCCGGCGTTGTTGACCAGGATGTCGACCTTGCCCCAGCGCTCCTCGACAGCCCGCGCGAACACGTCCACGGCCACCGGATCCCGCACGTCGACGGTCATCGCCAGATCGGGCGTCGTCTTGGCGTGGTCGTTGCCAGGGAGCGCCCGGCGGTCCCGATCGCATATCGCCACATACGCCCCGAACTCCGCGAACGCCTCGGCGATGGCCAGACCGATCCCCCTGGCGGCCCCGGTGACCACGGCAACACGCCCGGTGAGCAGGATCCCATCGGGGGAAAGGGCGGCCATGGACGACGACAATATCCCGACCGCATAGAGTCTTCGGGACCATTCCATTCGTCAACAGGAGCACTCTGTGGCACTCGAGAAGCCGGAAATCGACTTCCCGGAGGGTAACCCGCCCGCCGACCTGGAGATCGTCGACATCGTCGTGGGGGACGGCCCCGAGGCCAAGCCGGGCCACAACGTCAGCGTCCACTACGTGGGCGTGGCGTTCTCGACGGGTGAGGAGTTCGACGCCTCTTGGAACCGCGGCCAGGCCTTCGAGTTCCCCCTCGGCGGCGGCCGCGTCATCGCCGGCTGGGACCAGGGCGTCGCGGGCATGAAGGTCGGCGGCCGCCGCAAGCTGGTCATCCCGCCGCACCTCGGCTACGGCTCCCGGGGCGCCGGCGCCTCCATCAAGCCCAACGAGACCCTCATCTTCGTGGTGGACCTCCTGGCGGTCCGCTAAGTCGCCCGGCCGGGGGCCACCGCCCCCGGCCACCCCTTTTCCTCAGCTCCGGGGAGGAAATTTGTCGGCGAGGTGAGGCACGATAGGCCTGTGCTTCTGATCGACGTGGTACGGGTGTCCGAGGCGGTGGCGCGGACCTCGGCCCGCCTGGGCAAGATCGGCCACCTGGCCGAGTTGCTTGGCCGCGTGCCCCCCGGCGAGGCGGAGATCGCGATCTCCTACCTGTCGGGCGAGCTGCCGCAGCGCCAGGTCGGCGTGGGCTGGCGCACGCTGCAGGACCTGCCGGCGCCCAAGCTCGTGGCCACGGCGACCCTGACCGACGTCGACACGTTGCTGACAAGAATCAAGGCCGTCTCCGGGCAGGGCTCGCAGGCGGCGCGAAAAGCACTGGTCACCGAGCTCTACAGGGCGCTGACGAGTCAGGAGCAGGCGTTCATCACCCGCTTGCTGAGCGGCGAGCTGCGCCAGGGCGCGCTCGACGGAGTGATGATCGAGGCGGTGGCCAAGGCTTCCGGCGCTCCCTCTGCTGATGTACGGCGTGCCTTGACGCTTCGTGGCTGGCTGCCCGCCGTCGGAGCCGCGGCGCTGAGCGGTGGGGTGGAGGCGTTGCACGCCTTCCGGCTCGAGGTGGGCCGGGCGGTCGCGCCCATGCTGGCGGGAAGCGCCCCGAATGTCGCCGCTGCCCTGGAGAAGGCGGGTGCGCCCGCGGCGCTGGAGTGGAAGCTCGACGGCGTACGCGTGCAGACGCACCGTTCCGGGTCCGAGGTCAGGGTGTTCACGCGCACGCTCGACGACATCACCGCCCAGGTGCCCGAGCTGGTCGAGGCCGTGCTCGAGCTGCCCTCCGACGACCTGGTGCTCGACGGCGAGGTGCTCGCGCTGCGGCCCGATGGGCGGCCGCATCCGTTCCAGGTCACGGCGAGCCGCGCCACCAGCAAGACGAACGTGGACAAGCTTCGCGAGGCGACCCCGCTCAGCGTGTTCTTCTTCGACGCGCTGCGGGTCGACGGCGACGACCTGCTCGACCTGCCCTACTCCGACCGCCAGGAACGGCTCAGCCGGGCGGTCCCGCCGGGCCTGCTCACGCCGCGCCTGGTCACGGACGACGTCACCGAGGCGGAGGCGTTCTTCGGCGACGTGATCAAGGCCGGGCACGAGGGCCTGGTCGTCAAGTCGCTGACCTCGCCGTACGCCGCCGGCCGCCGCGGCGCCGGATGGATCAAGGTCAAGCCGAGGCACACGCTCGACCTGGTCGTCCTCGCCGCCGAATGGGGCCACGGGCGCCGCCAGGGCAAGCTGTCGAACCTCCATCTGGGCGCGCGCGACCCGGAGGGCGGCGGCTTCGTCATGCTCGGCAAGACCTTCAAGGGCCTGACGGACGAGCTGCTGGCCTGGCAGACGGAGCGCTTCGTCGAGCTGGCCGACGGCCCCACGGACGGCTGGACGGTCCAGCTACGTCCCGAGCTGGTGGTGGAGATCGCCTTCGACGGCGTCCAACGCTCACCCCGCTATCCGGGCGGAATGGCCCTGCGCTTCGCCCGCGTCCTCCGCTACCGCCCCGACAAACGCCCCGACCAGGCCGACACCGTCGAAACCGTCCGCTCCCTCATGCTCTAACCCCCACGCCCTCCACCACCCGCAAGCCCAAGAACCACCCGCCCAAGAACCACCCGCAAGCCCAGGTGCCACCCCCAAGCCCGGGAACCACCCGCAAGCCCGGGAACCACCCGCAGGCCCAGGTGCCACCGCACGCCCTCGCATCCGCCACGGCCGTCCTTAACCCACCGCGCCTGACCACCGCCCTGGCGCCCTTCCCACCCTCGCAGCCGCCCCATCAATCCCACGAAGCACAAGGTGCTCGCAACCCATAAGACGCTCAGACGTGCAGCGCCACCAGGGCCCACCAACGCCTCCGTTGCCCACGGCCCCTACCGCCCCACCAAACCACCACGCCCCTCTTCGGTGCT
Source organism: Nonomuraea sp. NPDC050536 (assembly GCF_044457685.1). Classification (NCBI taxonomy): domain Bacteria; kingdom Bacillati; phylum Actinomycetota; class Actinomycetes; order Streptosporangiales; family Streptosporangiaceae; genus Nonomuraea; species Nonomuraea sp. NPDC050536. The sequence continues at coordinate 136,598 of NZ_JBITHD010000001.1, read as the reverse complement.
CCCCCAAGCCAGGCGGCGCTCTACCCCCTCGGAAACCCACCAAACGCCCGGCACCCTCAGACTCGCGCCCCACCAGCCCTCAAATCCCACGTCGCGATCACCCTCAGATCCCCCGACCCGCCCAATCCCAAATCGCGCGCCACGCTCACCCCCAGACCCCGCGACCCACCACCCCACCTTCAAGCCGCGCCTCACACTCACCCCCAGACCCCGCGACCCACCACCGCACCCTCAGACGCGCCTCCCGCTCACCCTCAGATCGCGGGTCCCGCTGACGCTCAGATCGCGGGTCCCGCTGACGCTCAGATCGCGGGTCCCGCTGACGCTCAGATCCGGCGCTTCACCACCATGCCAACTCCCGAGCCCGCGATGAGCACCGGCAACTGACCGCAGCATCGGCGACTGCGCCATCACCTAGCCCTCCGAGGCCACGACGTCGCGAGCCCGCCCCCTCAGGGCCCTCAGGAGCCTCAGGGCCCATAAATCCCGAATGGCCACCCGCCCACTTCCAGCGGGTCCAGGCCAGCCATTGCTGCCCGCCGCGCGGCGTTTCTCAACGCCCGGCAGGCTGATGCGCAACGTGCCGCCGAACTGGGATCATGCGCGGCCTCCGGCTTGACGTGCCAATGCCCGGAAAATGGCCAAATGAGAAAGATCCAAGGAGTGGCCTCGGCGATCTGGGCCTAGATGTGACCAAAGTGAGATATGTCACTTAATGTCCCATTAGGTTGTCTTTGCCCGTTGTTGGTCGCATATGTTCGTCCACGTCGCGGGGAGCACCCCACTCCCCGCCCTAGGGATCGGCCGACGCGGCGCCCCCAGATTCCTCTTCCGCTCGGACCCATCCCTGTCCTGTCCCCTACCTAGGACCGTGGTTCCCTTGGGTCAGCATTCGAGCAAGCCGTCCAGCCAGAGCCCCCTCGGCCACGTGACGGCTCCCGGCAAGCGCCGCTGGGCAGCAGTCGCAGCCGGAGTCGCCGTCGTCGCCGCCGCATCCACCACCGCCTGGGCGGCCGTCTCGAACGGTGACGCCCCGCAAGCCACCACCGCGGTAGGCCTGGCAGCCGCCACCGGCGCACCCACCACGGCAACTCCCTCCCCCAGCTCGAGCACAACTCTCTCCCCCGCGAGCCCCACGCCGTCAGCGAGCGACACGCCATCTGCCGACAAGAGCGAGCAACCGTCGCCCTCGACCTCCGGCGAGCCCGCGATCCCCGCTCCCAAGCCCCCCGCGGTGAAGCCGGTAGTCAAGAAGTCGCACAAGCCATCCGCTCCCAAGTACCGAGTCCTGTCCGCCGGTAGGTGCGGCGCCTCCTTCTACGCCGAGGGACAGATGACGGCCAGCGGCGAACGCTTCAACCCATCGGCCATGACCGCCGCCCACAAGACGCTGCCGCTCGGCAGCAGGGTCCGCGTCATCAACCCGTCGAGCGGCAAGTCCGTCATCGTCCGCATCAACGACCGCGGCCCCTACGTCGGCGGCCGCTGCCTCGACCTCTCCGAGGCGGCCTTCAACGCCATCGGCGACACAGGCGCCGGCGTCATGACCGTCAAGTACCAGGTCCTCGCCCGCTAGGTCCACCCGAGTTCCGCGCCGCATGCGCGGGACTCGCTGCCCACCAGCTCCTCACCCGCTAGGTTCTCCCAGCCAGAGGTGAGGTGGCCTCTCCCCCACACCCATCGATGCCGACCCCATCGGCATCCCGCCCCCAGTCCCCCCGGCTACGGGCACCGGAACGTGGACCAAACCATGCCTCAGTCACCCCAGGCTGACCCTCAGCACCCCCACCTCCACTGACACCCCCCACTTCCACGTCTGGCGCCGCCGTACAGACGAGCCTGGACAAGCTGGCCGGCGGGCCCGCCGTCCTGGTGGAGGCCTGCCGCGACCCAGCCCGCTGGCCCTCGCCACTTCCACTGGCCGCGGTCCACCCCGCTGACACCCACCACTTCCACTCGCCACGCGCTATCTCCGCTGGCCCCACTTCCACGCAGCCCGGCCGCCCTCGCCGGCCCAGGCCCACTGGCCCACTGGCCCGCACCCCCGCTGACACCCACCGCTCCCACTCGCCACGCGCTATCTCTGCTGGCCCCCACTTCCACGCACCCGGCTCACCCTCGCTGGCCCCCACTTCCAGTGGCCATGGCTCCCCGCTGGTGCCCGACCTCCCCACGTACTAAAGCGCCCGACACCTCCGGCCCCCGATGGCGCCTGACACCCCCACCCTTCCCGCGCTTTCAACCCTGGTCGATGGGCGCACCTCAAAAGGACTCTCGAACCCCAGCAATGCGTCGGAACCGAGCCGTCCCATCGAGCAGCCCTGAGCACACCGCCTCCTCCTACGGCGCCCTCTCGTCGGACCTCCCCTGCCACGCCCCTTCTCCGGGCCTCCCCTCCCAGACCTCTTGTCTCGGCCTCCCTCTCAGACCGCTTGTCCGGGTGTCCCTCCCAGACCGCTTCTCTGGGCGTCTCTCCCAGACCACTCTCCAGGCGGGCGTCCCTGCCAGACCGCACTCCGGGCGTCCCTCCCGGACCGCTTCTCTGGGCGTACTTCTCGGACCGCGACGGGCTCGGCATGCCTGCCGTACACGCTGAGTCAGAAGCCGAACGGCAGTGCCCTACTTCAGCAGGCGGACCGTGAGCGGATAGCGGAACGGGTTCTCGGAGAGGGCGGAGATGCCCCCGGCGATGGCCAGGACGACCGCACCCACCCAGATGATGGGCAGCAGCACCACACCGACGATCGTGAAAGGCAGCAGGAAGGTCGCTCCGATCAGGGTGAGCTGGAAGTTGAGCGCTTCCAGCGCGTGCTGCCTGATGTACGGGGACGTCTTGCCGCCCGTCAGGAGCATGATCAGGGGACCGACGATCGGCAGGCCGACGAGTGCCAGCCCGTGGGCCGCCGCGGCGCCGAGGCGCTCGTTGCTCTCTGTCTGCCCGTGGGGCCGCGGCGCGGGCGGCGGCATCGGGCGCGACCTGGGTACGTGCCGCGAGCCGTACAGCTCGTTCATGATCGGCATGAGGTCGCCGTGGGTGCGCGCGGTCATCGCGCGCTCCAGCCGTTCGTCGAACTCGAGCTTGTCGAAGCGGCCCTCCGCGTAGGCGGCCTTGACGTGCTCGACCACGTGGTCGCGGTCCTCGCTGCTGACCCGCAGGTGGGCCGGCGGCACCTGTCCGGGCCCCAGGGGTGTGGGTGCCCCAGCCATAAGAGCCATGCCTCTCCTTAGGTGTGACCAGTCGGCACCCATCCTTGCTCGAATGCCCGTCTCGGCCATCAGGGACGAACCCCTAGGTATCCCCGAGATCTTCCCCGGACGCACCAGGGCGCGGCGCGATATAAAAAGGAACCATGAGATGGCGAGACCGCTACGGTATCCGGCGCCTGCGTGGCTCGAAGGTCGCCAAATTCGACCGGGAGGCCACAGACGCGGACATCGAGGCGCTTATCGCCTTCGCGAAGTCCCGGCGGGGCGTCGAGTTCTACGTCGAGCCGGAGACGTTCGCCACCGACACCACCGCGGTGGCGGTCGCCGATGACGGCGAGTGGACCCGTCGCCGCGTCGGCTCCCCGGCGGTGATCCGCAAGGTCGCCCGGGACCTCGCGCTCCCGGCCTATGACGTGCAGCTCACCGGTTATCCCCCTCGCATGCGTGAGTACAACGCCCGCCGCCGCAACGAAGAGCAGGCATAGCGGCGAGCCCCGCTGAAGATTCCACCTGCCAGAAGATCACGCACGATAGGGCGACCAGCACGCCAGGATCCGAGCCGGTACGGCAAGCCGCACGTGACCCCGCCCAGCCTGGTACGGCGAGCCGCACGTGACCCTGTCTAGCCTGGTGCGGCGAGCCGCGCGGGGCCCCTGCCTAGCCCGGAACGGCGAGCTGCACGTGACGCCTAGCTCTGAACGGCGAGCCGCATGTTCGGCCTCGCCTACCCTGGCGTGGCGTCGTCGAAGACGCTGACCAGCGGAAGCAGCCAGGTCGCGTTCGCACGCCCCATGGCGGCGTCGAGCTCGGCGGGGGTCGGCATGCGACCGCGGAGAACCGTCGGCGACAGCAGGTGCTGGAGCGCGTGCATGAGCAGGTTGGCCATCGAATAGCCGGGATCGATGGCCAGGGCGCGTTCGAGAGCGATGGAGGCCAGCACGGCGTCACCCGACCGCCACGAAGCCATGGCCAGCAGTGACGCCACCGGCGGCATGAACCGCGGCTCCAACCTGCGGGTCAGATCTTTCCAGAGCCCTGCGTGCGCGTCCTCCATCAATGTCCATGCCTCGTCGCGGATCCTGATCACCGCCAGGTCGAGGCCGAGCCGGGCTGCCTCGGCGTCGTCGAGCCGGTCGCCACGGACGTGCGTGGCGATCGCGGCACGTACCCTGACCAGGCCTTCGGCCACGAACTGCGCGGCGAACTCGTTGGAATCCTTGGCCTCTGCCAGCCTGGTCCGCACGTCCGCGACGGCATCCGCGGTGGCCCGGCGCATGGCCATCCGCACCGGACCACTCGCGGGCGCGATGGTGCGCTCGAGCGTCCGCCGGTCAGGCAGCGCGACCAGGCCTCGCACGGTCGCCTCCGCCGCCACCTGACTGCTCGAGATGTCATACGGTGTGCCCTCCGGAGGGCAGCAGTGCGCCAGAGTGCATATGTAGGACCAGTAGCGGCCGCCGTCGGCTCTGAGGGCCTCGTCGATCTCGACCCCACATCTCGCGGCGACCAGGCGTAGCTCGTCGATAGCGGGTGTGACCTGGTCACCTCTGCCATATCCCACCACGATGGCTTGGGTGATCGCCTCGCGCTCGATCAGCGCCGACAACGGCCCCAGCGCGCTTGGCGGCAGCGGCAGCCCCCACCGGGCGACGACTTTGGCCAGCCCGGACACGAGCCCGATGAGGATGAGACTGTTCTCGGGATGGAATCCCACGAGGTACGGCACGGCCGCCAGGATGTCGGCGGGGCTGGCCAGGGTCAGGCGGGGCTCGGAGGCGTTGGTCGTCATGGCCCAGGAGCGTGCCCGGAGTTGGCCAGGCGCGAGAACGCCGAATCTCGTTCTGTGGATAAAGGCGGCCGATGGCCAAGGCTGTGGATAACCGAGGTTGCGGCGCCACGATTCTTCGGCATTATGGGCGGCGGCCTCGCGCACCTGGCACCGGGAGCGGGGCTCGCGATAACCCCTAAAGAACTCGTGCGAGCCAGGCGCGCACGAGTCTCTATGAGGCAGGTGTGAGCCAGGGCGCACACGAGAAAGCAGGTGCGCAGCCAGGGCGCGCACGGGTCTCTAGGCAGTAGGTGCGAGCCGGGGCGCGTACGAACAAGTAGGTGCGAGCCGGGGCGCGTACGAGGCGCTAAGAAGAAGGTGCGAGTCGAGCGCGCACGAGAAGAGCGGCACCCGCCACGGCCGCAGGCATGGCGATCACCGCGACGAACGGCACAAGGAAGAGCAGGAAGATCGGGACTCCGAACCCCAGGGCGGCCGATTTGTTGGCACGGAGGATCGCGAAGCGCTCCTTACGGGCGAGACCGCGACGCTCCATGGCCAGCGTGGTGAGCTCGACAGTCAGGAAGAACCCGGAGACAGCGCCGCCGATCACGGGAATGACCGTCTGACCGATGACAGGAATGAACCCGAGGAAGAACAGCGGCACCGAGAAGAGAAGCACGTACCCCAGCGTCACCAGGCTGTCCTTAATCGACCGCGGCAGTGATCGCCACCACGGCTGCTCCTCGACGTCCGGCAACGGGTCGACCGCCGCGGACAGCTTCTCGTAGAAGGGCTCGCCGATGGCGAGCGTCAGCGCGGTGAAGGTGAGCACGGCCAGCCCCAACCCGCCCAGAAATACAGCGATCCCAATCAGGACGCGGAAGGCGTCGCGCCATCCCCACGTGTCAGCGAAAGGAGTGAGGACCCGTGCCAGGTCGAGCGCGTTGGTGCCGAGCAGGATCAACGCCACCACGTAGACAACTAATGCGATCAGAGCGGGCAGGAGACCGAATGCCCACCAGCGACCATGCCTGGCAGCCCAGCCCGCGCCTTGAGCGAAGAAGCCGACGCCGGCCACGAAGTCACGCAAAGATCGCATGCCCGGCAGGCTACCGGCTAGCGCCAGAAAGAGGTCACCGAGTAACCGAGTTCGTCGAACAGACTCCTCAGCAGGGGCAGCGAGACGCCCAGCACGTTGCCGTGATCGCCCTCGATGCCCTCGACGAACCATCCGCCGCGCCCGTCGATACTGAACGCGCCCGCGAGCGAGAGCGGCTCGCCAGTGCCGATGTACGCCTCGAGCTCCTCGTCCGTGGGCTGGCCGAAGCGGACCACCGTGGTGGCGACCTCCGCCGCCTGGGTGCCGGTTGCCGCGTCGACGACGCAGTGGCCGGTCACGAGGCGGCCGGTCCTGCCGCGCATCAGACGCCAGCGCTCGGTCGCGGCCTGAGGTGTGCCCGGCTTGCCGTACGGCCGGCCGTCCAACTCCAGGATCGAGTCGCAACCGATGATCAGTCCCTCGTCCAGCCCCTCCGCGACGGCGGCCGCCTTGGCCTTGGCCAGCACCAGGCTCAGGGCGGCGGGCGTGTGGGCGGAGTACGCGTCCTCGTCGACACCGCTGACGATCACCTTGGGATCGAGTCCGGCGCTGCGCAGCAGAGCGAGGCGGGCGGGAGAAGCAGAGGCCAGGACGATCACCACCCCAGCTTACCGGTCTGCCCATCGGCCCCGACTCCGCCCCAGCATGCCTCAGGCGGGAGAAGACGCCCTGTGGGCAAGCGATTCATGAGCACGGGGGCGCCTGAGGCACCCGCACCTCGTGGAGGCTCGTACGCTGCGACGGGCCTCGTTCGGGGACTCGAGCTGTCAGCGTGGGTGGAGGTCGCCTCCGGCAGGCACGGAGGCCGGCTGGCGAAGGCACCGGGACCCGATTGCGTCACGCGAAGGACTGGCTTATGACGTGTGCGCCGCTATGTCCCGACGGGTGGTGTAGATCAGCCGGAGCGTGAAGCTCTGCCGGCTTGACCGTGCCGTGAGGAGTTCGGGCTCTGCCACCTCCTCGGCCTGAGCCGAAGGCCGTGAGCGGGCAGGCCCGCAAGGTCAGGTTGTCGGCCAGATCATCGACCGGGGCAGTGGACGCCTCATCGGAGCATTGCGCACGTACCAGGGCGTGGTTGGTAGTACCTGGCGTGGTTGGTAGTACCTGGCGTGGTTGGTAGTACCTGGCGTGGTCGGTGGTTCGCGAGCGGGCGTGGTTGGTAGTACGCGAGCGGGTGGCTGTGGCGAGGCGGTGATCGGGTGCGGGGCCTCTGGGTTACCAACCGGGGGTTCTAGGTGCCCGGGGCCTCTGGGCTACCAGTCGGGGTTCGAGGTGCCCGGGGCTGGCTGGGGCCGGATGTCCTCGGGTTCAGCGGCCTGGGATTCCGTGCGGGTTTGCTGTGGTACGGCGGCGCCGCCGTCACCGAAGATGCCGCCCAATAGACCACCGAGGAGGTCCTCGAGGCCGCCGGGCATGGCGGACTGCTCTTGGTTGAGATCGTCGGCTACGGCGCCGGCGTCCATGTTCTGCTGGGAGGCACGATTGGCAAGGAGCGACATGACCATGGGTGCGAGCAGAGGCAGCAGCTTCATGATGGCGTTGCTGTTGACACCGGAGAATTGCGACAGTCCGGTCGCGGCCTCTTCGGTGCCTTCGCCACCGAAGACGTGCTCGAGGATGCTCTGGCCGTCGCGCTCCAGCGAGGCGACGTCGCCGGTGAACGGGTCGGTGTCCACGTGGTCGTCGAGTGCGGTGCGCAGGGCTTGCGCGCCGTCCAGGTTGTCCGCGTTACGCGCCATGCCGCCGACGATGGTGCCCGAGGCGGCTTCGACGACCTGGCGCGCTGTGGCGGTGTCGGTGCCCAGGAGGCCGGCGATCTCCTGGATCCCGGAATCGCCCAGCTGTGCGAGAAGCTCGTCATTGAGTGACACGACAGTCCCCCGATCATTGGTGAGGGAGAGGCTTCCCTCCGCCGAATCGATCTATTTCTCGGTCTGTCCTATTTCTCCACCAAACCGCACGGTCAGGTGCATCCAGCGTCTGGCACGCGAGTAGCTCCGGCGGGGGCTTGGGTGCGACAGTCCGGGAGTCACGGCGTGGGACGCCTGGGCGCGACAGGCCGGGCCTCCCCACACGAGCACCTCAGCGCGACAGCCCCGGAGTCCTGACACGGGGCGCCTGGATGCAATTGGCGGGAAGTCTCGGCACCAGCACCTCAGCGCGAGAGCCCAGGTCCTGACACCGGGCATTTGGACGCGGCAGCCCGGGAGTCCCGACACGAGCACCTCAGCGCGACAGCCCGGGAATCCCGACACCGGACACCCGGACGCGACAGGCGGGAAGTCTCGGCACGAGCGACTCGGCGTGAGAGGCCGGAGTCCCGGCACGGGTGCGAGAGGACGGAGATTTCGGCACGGGCGACTGGATGGGATGGGCGGCGGTGCGGGGAATTGGAGCTACTGGTGGGGCCGAAGAGGGAGCGGGGGCCAGCACTCTGGGCGGTAGAAAAGCCGGTGGGCGCCGACGGCCACCGGGAAGTCAGTGGTCGCCGGCGCCCAGGCCGATTCGGTTTACACCTCGCTGCGGAACAGTCAGGCGGTGGGCGTTTGCTCTGGCGCGTCGACCGTGGCGGGCGTGTCAGGAGCCGAGAGGCCTGCGGCTGCGTAGGCGCCGGATTCGTCGAGGGTCTCGTGTTCCAAGAGGGCCGCGACGATGCCGTCCAGCTTGCCGCGGTTCTCCGTGAGGATCCGGACGGCCCGCTCGTAGCACTCGTCGACGATGCGACGGGCCTCCTCGTCGACCATCGCGAGGGTGGCCGGAGACGCCTGGGGCTGCTGGCCGTCGTTGGGGAGGATCGTGAGGGGACCCACCTTCTCGGACATGCCCCAACGGCCGACCATGCCGCGGGCGATCATGGTGACCTGCTCGAGGTCGTTCTCCGCGCCGGTGGTGATGACGCCGAAGACGACCTGCTCGGCCGCCATGCCACCGAGTGCGCCGGTGATGCGGCCGCGGAGGTACTGCTCGTCGTAGGCGTAGCGGTCGGTGTCCGGCGTCGACAGGGTGACGCCGAGGGCACGGCCACGCGGAATGATCGAGACCTTTCTGACCGGATCGGCACCCGGCTGGAGCATGCCGAGCAGGGCGTGCCCGGCCTCGTGGAAGGCGGTGCGAGTGCGTTCCTCTTCCGGCATGACGATGCTGCGAGCGGCACCGAGCTGGAGCTTCTCCAGGGCGTCGGCGAAGTCGGCCGAGCCGACCTTCTCCTTGCCTCGCTTGGCCGCAAGCAGGGCTGCCTCGTTGACGAGGTTGGCCAGGTCCGCGCCGGTCATGCCGGGCGTGGTCTTGGCGAGCTGCTCCAGGCTCACCTCGCCGTCCAGCGGGACGCCGCGCGTGTGCACCTCGAGGATGGCGGTACGGCCTGCCGCGTCGGGGAGGCCGACCTGCACGGTCCGGTCGAAGCGGCCGGGGCGCAGCAGGGCGGGATCGAGGATCTCGGGGCGGTTCGTGGCGCCGATGACGATCACGCCTTCGGCACCGGAGAAGCCGTCCATCTCGGTGAGGATCTGGTTGAGCGTCTGCTCGCGCTCGTCGTGGCCGCCGATGCCGCCGGCACCGCCACGGGCACGGCCGATGGCGTCGATCTCGTCGATGAACACGATGGAAGGAGCGACCTTGCGGGCCTCTTCGAACAGATCACGCACGCGGGAGGCGCCCACGCCGACGATCATCTCGATGAACTCGGAGGCGCTGGCGGAGAAGAACGGCACGTTCGCCTCGCCGGCGACGGCGCGGGCCAGCAGCGTCTTACCCGTGCCGGGAGGACCGGCCAGCAGCACGCCCTTGGGCAGCTTGGCACCCAGGCGGCGGTACTTGCCGGGGTCCTTCAGGTAGTCGACGACCTCGACGAGCTCGTTCTCCACCTCGTCGATGCCGGCCACGTCCTCGAAGGTGACGCGGACCTTGCCCGCCTCGACCGGTTTGGCGGCCTTCGATCGGCCCAGGCCGCCGAGCCCGCCACCGCTCATCATTGAGGCGCCGCGGCGCATGATCCAGATCCAGAGCCCGGCCAGCAGCACGACAGGCAGCAGCGACAGGAGCAGGTTGCCCCAGAAGCCACGGCTCTGGTCGATGGGCTTGGCCTGGATGATCACGCTGGCGTTGTCGAGCTGCTGTGACAGCTGGTCGTTGTTGGCGAAGGCGGGGATGGTCGTCTGGAACTTGGTGTAGCTCTTGTTGTTCGCGTCAGGGTTCTGCCCGGCGGCCTTGAGGTCGCCCTCGATGTTGAAGCCCTGCGCGTAGATGTCCTTGACGTTCTTGGCGTTCACCTGCTTGACGAACTCGGTGTACGAGATCGTCTCGACCTTCCCGGTGTCGAAGAAGGACGACACCACGAAGAAGGCGGCATAAACCACGAGGAGGGTGATGACGAACCGCCACCAGTTGATCTTCGGGCGCCCGCCGGGCGTACCAGGGAGGCCTTCCGCGCGCCACGGCGGCTTCGGCTTGTCCTTGTCCGAGGATCCAGAGCGGCGATCCGGTGCTTGCGGCGCCCCAGAGCGCCGACGCTGCCCGGGCTCAGTGCCCGGTCCGTTTGCACCTTCCACGGCGTCACTCCCCCAAATCGCCGCAACCATGATCTCTAGCCTAGAACACGCACCCCGGAGGCCACGCGCTGGACGTCACCCCATTGCTTACGCTGCGTGTCAGGCACTGAGACGAACACCAGACCAGGCTTGGCCATTCCCCCGTCGAGCACCGCGACCGCCGCCCGGGAGGCGTGCTTGCCGTACTTGACCTGGTAAATCAGCATCCAGCCGCGGTCGACCGACTGTGACGCGATCCACCTGATCGTGGCGCCCTTGGGGTGGAGCGTGAGCGTCCAGCGCGCGGCGAGCAGCGCGGTGTCGCGCCAGTCCTGCTGGCGCTCGATCGGCAGCGGGCAGCTGACGAGCAGGCCGCGCAGACCCGCACCGTGCTTGGGCAGCACCTGGCGAGTGGTGAAGGGTGCGGGTCCGTAGAGCTTCCACGGCCTGCCCAGGCGAGGTACGGCAAGGCCGGTGCGTGTGTCCTTGACCACGTACCGAGGCACCCGGGAGGCGGGCACGGGCTGGATGGATCCAGGTAGCCGGGCAATCCGGGCGTCGGCGTAGAAGGCCTCCATCGCGGTGTACCCGGGAGCGAGGGTGGCGCCGGGCGTGGGCGTGGGCCGCCCCATCAACGCGGAAGCCGAGGGCACCGCGCCCGGCGGGGACCCGGACGGCATCGCGGCCGCGGTTTCGGAGGTGGTCGGGACGCCGGCCGGCGCGGACGCGGACGGCACGGCACCAGAGGCCGTGGGGACGGCGGATGCCGTGGGCAAGGTGCCCGCGGGGCCCGGGGAGGAGGTGGGGCCGGACGGGGAAGGTGCGGCCGATGGCGCGGCGATCGGCCGTGCCGGGACCTCGTCCGGCCGTGATGGGAGCACCATGATCACACCGGCGACGACGACCGCCGCCGCCGCGAGCACGCCGAGCCCCCGGTACACATCCCGCATCCGTAGATCACCAACGCGGGAGCGTCTGGGCGGGGAAGCTGGGGTTCCCGGTTTGCTAGTGGTTCTCACACCGGAACCCACGGTCTCACTGTCCCCATCGAACACGACGGGAGCGTACGACATATCTGGCGATTACGCGTATGAAGCGACCGAAGTGACATCATGGCGATGTGGATCAGGTGGAATTCCCCCTCGGCCCAAGCTCGGGAACAGCTGGGACGCGGACGAGTCTCGTGGACCAGGGGGCGCCCCCATCCGAGTCGCGCGGAGCTCAGGCGCACGCCGAGCTCGGGGACTCGGCGGAGCTTCGGCCCGGCTCGCCCCTGAGCCACGCTGGGACGCAGGCGATCCCGGCAGGGCAGGTGGAGCTCCGGTTCGATGCCGGGTCTCGGGAGGCGCAGACGCACACCAATTTGTCCGCGCTGCGGCGGGATCGGACGGGTGTGTGGGTCGCCGGCGACGAGACGGCGACGGTCGAGCACCTGATGTGGACGGGCGAGCGTTTCGATGGGCAGCGGACGTTCCACCTGGCCGACTACGTCGAGTTGCCCGCGGGGCCCGACATGGAGGCCGACATCGAAGGGCTGGCGGTCAGGGACGGCTACCTGTGGGCGGTGGGCTCGCACAGCCTGAAGCGCCGACGGGCCAAGTCGGCGAATCCGGCCAAGGCGGCCAAGCGGCTGGCCACCGTACTCAGGGAGGAGAACAGGTTCGTCCTGGTCCGGCTGCCGCTGGATCCGGTGACCAACTCCCCGCAGAAGGGCGCGATCATGTCGGGCCCCGAGAATGTCGCGGAGCAACTGGCGGACGATCCGCACCTGGCGCCGTTCACCAAGCTGCCGGGCAAGGACAACGGCTTGGATGTCGAGGGCATCGCGGTCCACGACGGCCAGGTCTACCTGGGGCTGCGCGGTCCCGTCCTGCGCGGGTGGGCCGTGGTGCTGGAGATGGAGCTCCACGTCTCCGGTGGCGGGACGCGGATGCGCCCGAGCAGGCCGTACCGGAAGCACTTCCTCGACCTGGACGGGTTGGGGGTGCGCGACCTGTGCCCTTACCAGGGTGACCTGCTGCTGCTGACCGGGCCCAGCATGGATCTGGACGGACCGGTGCGGGTGGTGCGGTGGCGCGTGGGCGAGGATCGCGACCTCGTTCCGGCCGAACGGCTGGAGACGGTGCTCGAGCTGCCGTACGGGCACAGGGAGGACCATCCGGAAGGGCTGGCCGTGCTGGAGGACGGCAGGCTCATGGTCGTCTACGACAGCCCGTCGCCGCGGCGGATCACGCCGGAGGGCGGAGTGCTGGCGGACGTCTACGAGCCCGCCGCACTCCGCCACGACAACACGTAATCGCGACCGATCACGCCGGTGGTGCCGGACGCGTCTGTAGCGGAGAAAGCACGCCAACTTGATTCACGTCAGGTTTATGCGGGGGGGGTGGCGCGCGGGTCCGAGGGGCTCCGGAGTGAACCGGGCAGCCTGAGTGATCCGCCAGCCGAGAACAAGCCGGTGAACCGGGGAGCCTGAGTGACCAGCCAGCCCGAGAACAAGCCGGGCAACCAGGCAGCCCGGATGACCCACAAGCCCGAGAACAAGCCGGTGAATCAGGGAGAGTCTGAGTGACCCGCTGGCTCGAGGGGCTATGGGGTGAACCAGGGGGCCTCGGCGGCGAAGGTGCAGGAACCCGGCTCGATCTCTGTGAAGCCGGCGTCACGGACGACGGGTAGGCCGGCGGCGACCATGGCCTTGAAGTCATGCACGGTGGCGGTGCGAACCGAGACCGCGAGGCCCTGCGTACGCCAGGCCGCTCGGTCGGCGGGTGAGGTGGCCCACCAGGCGAGCTGGGCGGCGTGGCCGGCCTGGGCCATGGCCTTGCCCGCGGACATGGTCAGTTCCGGGTTCTCCCTGAGGATCGGAGGTGAGGCGGGACCGGGAGGCACCGTGTCGGACATTTCGGTGCCCGATACCTGCAGGCGGGAAAGGTCCTTGGGCCATGCGTCCAGGGGCACCGGCGGGTGCACGCGTACCTCGGCCGTGCGGTGTTCGATCGTGCGGCCGGGCAGCGCGAGCACGCGCGCCCACTCGGCCCCGCGGGCGCGGCGCACGACCTTGCGGATCTTCCCGGTGGACTCCCAAGCCGCCACCGGCTCGGCGAACTCCCCCGGATCATCGAGCAGCGACAGCACCGCCATCGCCGCCGCCTCGAGCGCGTCGGTGCGCTCGGGCGGGTTGACCCGCTCCAGCCTGACGACCAGGGGGAGGACCATCAGCTCTACGTCGTTCATCGCCCTCTAGCATGCCCGATCGCCAGCGACATGCCGGACGCCAGGATGCACAGTCCGCCCGAGACGAACCAGGCCAGGTCGTAGGCGCCCAGGTGGTCGCGGGTGAGCCCGGCGCCCACGGCGGCGAACGCCGCGCCGATCTGGTGCGAGGCGAACACCCAGCCGAACACCACGGACCCGTCGGAGCCGAAGATCCGGCGGCACAGCGCGACGGTCGGCGGCACGGTCGCCACCCAGTCCAGCCCGTAGAAGACGATGAACACCAGCATGCTCGGATGCGCCGATTCGGCGAACAGGCTCGGCAAGATCATCAGCGACAGCCCGCGCAGCCCGTAGTAGACGCCGAGCAGCACCTTGGGATCCACCCGATCGCTCAGCCACCCGGAGGCGACAGTGCCCACGATGTCGAAGACCCCGATGACCGCCAGCAGGCCCGCGGCGACGGGCTCGGCCATGCCGTGGTCGTGCGCGGCCGGGATGAAGTGGGTCCCGACCAGGCCGTTCGTGCTGGCGCCGCAGATCGCGAAGCCGCCGACCAGATACCAGAACGCCCGCGTCCCCGCCGCGCTCCGCAGCACGCCCACGGCCCTGACCGCAGCGTTCACCCGCGCGGCCTCCACGCGACCGGCGCTCACCGCAGCGGTACGGCCGGCATCCTCGGACACGTCGGAGATGGCGGGCTCGGCGCCCAGCGCGGTAGTTCCCACGTCTTCCGGGCGGTCGCGCATCAGCCACCACACCAACGGCACCACGATCAGAGCGCCACCCGTCACGGTCAGGGACGCCGCCCGCCAGCCGGGCCCGGCCGCCAGCTGGGCCAGCACCGGCAGGAAGATGAGCTGCCCGGTGGCTCCCGCCGCCGTGAGCACCCCGGTGACCAGGCCGCGGTGCCGTACGAACCAGCGATCGGTGACCGTGGCGACGAACACCAGCGCCATCGACCCCGTGCCCAGCCCCACCAGCACGCCCCAGCACAGCCACAGCTGCCAGCTGGCCGTCATCAGCACGGTGAGCCCACTGCCCGCCGCTACCAGCAGCAGCGCGAGGCTGACCATGCGCCGCATGCCGAAGCGGTCCATCAGCGCGGCTGCGAAGGGAGCGGTCAGCCCGTAGAGAACCAGGTTGATGGACACGGCGGCGGAGATCGTGCCCTTGCTCCAGCCGAACTCCTCCTGGAGCGGCGTGATCAGGACGCCCGGCGTCGCACGGAATCCGGCGGCGCCCAGGATCGCGACGAAGGCCACGGCGGCCACGAACCAGGCTCGGTGCAGGCGAGGAGGACGGGTGGTCGTCAAGGTCATTGGGCAATCGTCAGGTATCCACCCAAGATGTCGCGAGTGGCCCGACGGCCAATATGTGAAAGAATTCGGCCATGGTGCATCGGATCGCGGTCGTGGCGCTGGACGAGTTCGCGCCGCTCGACCTGGGAGTGCCAGGACAGGTGTTCCGCTCGGCGCGGACGCGGGACGGCAAGAAGCTCTACGAGGTGGTGACCTGCTCACCGGGTCGCAGGCCGGTGCGGTGCTGGGCCGGCTACACCGTGCTGCCCGACCACGACCTGGACATCCTCGACACCGCCGACACCGTGCTCGTCCCGGGCATCCACGGCGGGCCGCCCCTTCTCGAAGGGGTCATCCCGGACGAACTGCGCGACGCGCTGCAGAATCGGCCGCGGATCATGTCGATCTGCACGGGCGCGTTCGTGCTGGCCGCCGCCGGGCTGCTCGACGGGCGACCGGCCACCACGCACTGGGCCGACGCCGACCACTTCGCGGCCATGTTCCCCGCGGTCAAGCTGGACGCCAACGTGCTGTTCGTCGACGACGGCGACGTGCTGACCTCGGCGGGCGTGGCCTCGGGCATCGACCTGTGCTTGCACGTGATCAGGCGCGACTTCGGCAGCGAGGTGGCCAACCGGGCCGCGCGGCGATGCGTGACGCCGCCGTTCCGCGAGGGCGGGCAGGCGCAGTACATCGAACGGCCGCTCGCCGGGCCCGACGAGAACAGCACCGCCGCCACCCGCGCCTACATGCTCGCCCACCTGAACGCGCCGCTCGACCTGGCGGCGCTGGCGGAGCACGCGTCGATGAGCGTGCGCACGTTCACGCGGCGCTTCCGCGAGGAGACCGGGCTGTCGCCGGCCCGCTGGCTGACGCGGCAGCGCGTGGAGCACGCCCGGGACCTGCTGGAGAGCACGGACCTGGGCGTCGACCAGGTCGCCAGGCGCGCCGGCTTCGGCAGCGCGGTCTCGCTCCGCCAGCACCTCCACGCCGCCGTCGGCGTCGCCCCCCTCGCCTACCGCCACACCTTCCGCCGCCTCTGACCCACTTCGAGCAGTACGGCACGCCCACCGCCTCCAGCAGAGCCCACCCACTCCTAGACCCCGCGACCTCACGCATGCCCCCATCCGGGGCCTCGAGACAGCGTCCGACTGAGCCGGAGACTCCTAATCCCTGCGCGGCGCCGGGGTGGCGAGGAGAGGTGTGGCGCGATGTGGGTGGTGCTGGGTCTCGGCTTCGGTGGGGTTGGGAGGGATTAGGGGTGGGTTGGGTGGCGGTCTTGGTGGGTGGCGCGGCTCCAGAGGGTGGGCCAGCCGCCGTCGAGCCACGTCTCCGGGACGAGTAGCCCGCTTTCGAGGACCCGTTCCCAGAAGGCGTCCAGGTCGGCGCCCAGCTCGACCGCCCCGTCCAGGGCCTGCTGCCAGGGCCCGGCAGGATCGGCCAGGTCGGAGGCGGGGTAGCCGGGCACCGCGGTCTCCCCCGGCACCGTGATCGGCGTCCCCTCCCCGCGGGCCGTCGCGGCGATCACGAGCGCGCACAGCACCTGGGTCCCGGCTCCCCGGAGGTGCGAAGGGGTCCCGATCGTCCAGCGGATCCTCCGGGCCACCAGCTCCATCGAGCGGGCCGCCGCCACGTCCGGGTGCCTGGCCAGCCGCCGCATCGACGAGGGCAGCGGGGCGTCGGCGAGGAGCGGCGCCAGCCGTACCGTCAGATCGAGGTTGTCGAGCACGGCCCGCAGCGGGCGGATGCCGGTCGCGGCCCACAGCTCGGCCAGCGGCGTGTCCTGGAAGGCGCGACCGAGCCGTTCCGCGGGCATGCGGCGCAGCGCGGTCAGGTTGTGCGCGCGCTGGAGGGTGCGCAGCGCGCGCTCGGTCTCGGGCGCGGCCATGGCACGCGCAACCTGCCGGGCCAGCGGCTCGGCGATCTCCCTGAACAGCCGCCCCGGCCGGCGCGTCCCCGGCGCTCGCGGCGAGGGCGACGGCTCGTCCGGAGGTTCCTGCTCCGGTACGGCGGGCCGCAGCGAACCCACCCACCTGGTGACGGCCTCGGCCACCTCCGGCGGCGGATCGTCGTTGAACCGGGCACGGAACTCCTCCACCCGCCAGCCCCGCGTGCCGGGCCGCAGCTCCAGGTTGGCCACGATCCTGCCGTCCGGGGCCCGCAGGGCCACCAGTCCGAAGTCGCCCCGGGTCGCGCCGCTCACGTAGTACTCCCCGGCGATGCAGTTGCCCATGTAGGAGGCCCACTCGGCGAGCAGGCGGCCGCCGCGGGCACACTCGACGCGCAGGTCGGTGCCCGGGAGCGGCAGGCCGTCGGCCTCGGCCAGCGCGGCGGGCAGCCGGAACGTGCCCGTCAGCGCCTCCGACACGTGCGCGCTCGCGGCCAGCTCCCGAACCAGCTCCGCCCACGTACGGCAGCGCCGGGACACCCGCCCGCCGTACGAGGCGAGCTGCGCGGTGCCCGCCACAGCCAGCGCGATCGTGTCGTAGCGGGGGTCGAGCGGGTCCGGGTCGTCGGGGTGGTAGAGGAAGTACGGCGTCGGGTCGCCGTAGTGGGCCACCGCGGCCTCGGCCCCGTGCAGCTGGGCCAGCGCGTCGGCCAGGTCGGCCAGCCAGAGCAGGTCCCCGGCGGTCTCCTCCTCCGGAGCCCGGTTGGCCAGCGGCTCGCCCCCGCCCACCGGCGGCTGCAGCCACGTGGACGGCTGCCGCACCTCGGTGTGGCCGACCGCGGCACGCCAGTCGGACAGGGTTCCCTTCGCCCAGTCGTGCAGGTACCGGTGCGCGACGGCGATCCGCTCGGTGGCCGCCGCCAGGACCACGGTCCCGTAGTCCTCGGCCCTGGCCAGGCGCTGGGCGGCGAACGGCTCCGGCGTGTCGCCGAGCCTCCTCGCCAGGTCGCGCACGTAGCAGCCGGGGCGGGCGGGCACGCCAGCCAGCCCTGGCACCCGCCTGGCGGCCCAGCCCGCCTCGCCGTCGCCCATCAGCGGCGCGGCCGCGGTCAGCTGGGCGGCGCACCGTTCGAGACCGGCCTGCGTGCCGTACTCGGCCACAGCCACCGCGGCGCGCAGCAGGACGGTGGCCGCCTGCGCGTCGCACATCACACGGTGCGCGGCCTGCGCCCAGTACCACGGCGGCGGGACCCAGCGGGCGGCCTCGCCCAGGGTCGGCTCGTGGCCCAGTTCGGCGCGCACGCGGGCGATGAGCTGCTCGTCGGCGTGGTCGCTGTACCTTCTGCGCACGTCCTCGAGGCGGCTGCGGACGGCCGTCAGCTTCTCCGTCCTCCGATTTCTCGCCTGGGCGGCGGCCACGCGCCCGCGCAGATCGAGCAGCAACTCCAGCCGCCGCTTCGCGGGGAATCCCTCGAGCACCCGCCCAAGATTCTCCGCCACCGCCGACGCGGGCCCCCGATGCCCGGCCTGATCAATCCCACCCACAGCAACATGGAGCCCGTCGCCCTCCCCAGCTCCGTCAAGCAGACCATCGCCCTGCCCAGGTCCGTCAAGGATGCCGTCGACCTGCCGAGGTCCGCCGAGGAGACCGTCGCCCTGGCCGCGATCAGCCACTGCGGCGTCGAGGTGCCCGGGGTCGGCGGGGGTGGCGGGAAGCCGTTCGGGCTGCCCGAGGTCGGCGGGGAGCCGCTCGAGGTCGGCCGGGGCGACGGGGAGCCGCTCGAGAACGGCCGGGGCGACGGGGAGACGTTCGGGCTGTCTGGGAGCGGTTGGGGTGGTGAGGAGGCGTTCGAGTTGCTCGGGTTCGAGGAGGTCGCTGGCGGCGGAGGCCAGGTCCAGGTCTGCCCACCGGCCTTCCGCGATGGCGCGACTCGCGGCGGCGGCCACCGGCTTGGTCGCCCCGGCCCCGAACAGCGCCACCAGCACGCCCGCCCGCTCACCCAGCCGTTCGATCCCATCGACCCCCAGGACGCGCAACGCGGCCAGCACCGCATCCCGCCGATCCCCGCGCGCCCCCTCCAGCCGGGCCGACCTGAACCCGGGCCGCAGCTCCACCCCCGCCCCGGCCGCCACGACCCCGCCCTCGGCCACCAGCCGCGCCAACTCCCTCGCCGCCGCTTGCCCATCCCCATGCTCGGGTCCGAGGACCACGGGCGTCCCCTCAGGCAGCCCATCCCGGACAACCCGCCCACGCGCGTCCCAAACCGCCTGACCCTTACCCGCGACCACCCCGAACGCCAGCCGAATCACGCCAGCCATGATTCGCTCCCCCACCCCACCAAATCAAGGCAAATACCCCCACCCGCCGCCCAGCCCGCCCATGTCCGCTCCGGCGGAACTGCGTCGCCTGCGGGAGTTTCCCAGGCGGGTCTGCCGGTCGCCCGGAGACTGGACGGTCCCGTGGCGTCCTCGTCCTGGCCCGTCTACGGCTGGAGTGGTGCCTGCCTTCCGGGCGTCGTAGCGGCGGGGCGGCGGCATCCGGTCAGCGGGCGTCTCCCTGGACGTGCTCAGCCGAAGTACGGCGACTGGCGGGTGGGGTGGCTTGCCGTACCGCCAGAAGAGCGCGACGTACCGGCAGACGAGCATGTGGCACCGTCAAGGCAAGCGTCACGACCAGACAAGCGTCAGGACCGATCAGAGGAGCGTCAGAAACCGCTAGGCGAGCATCAGGACCGGCCAGACGAGCCTCAGGACCGACCAGAGGAGTCACGACCGACCATACGAGCGCCAGAAACGGCTAGGCGCGCGTCAGGGGCGGGCAGATCGGCGTGCTGGGCCTTCACGAGAGCGGGCAGCGTCGCAAGAGGAAGGGTCTGGGGTGTCAGGTGTCGAGGGTGTCGGCGAGGTGGCGGATTTCGATGACGACCTCGTCGTGCCGGCCGCCGGCCTGGATGCGGTCGGCGAGGGCGTGGAGCTGGCCGGACGGGAGCCAGCCGCTCTTCGACCTGAGCGGCAACCGGATGGGCCCCTTGGCGGCCTCCTTGATCACCAGCACGGGGATGCGCACGTCGGAGCGTACGTCGGGCATCGACTCCAGGTAGACGTTCTCGACGGCGGGCAGCTCGATGCGGGTCGTGCGGAGGGTGGCTCGGCGGACCAGGTAGGAGCCCTCCAGCCAGGTACGGGTCCGCTTCACGACGAGCGCCCACAGGCCCGCGATGATCGCCACCGGCAGCACGCCGAACAGCGCGATCATCACCGCGATCTCGCCGGCCTCGATGCCCTCGCTGGACGCGCCGGCCAGCACCGTCACGACGGCCACGATGGCGCTGAACACCACCACCACGGCCAGGCATCCGCACCCGGCCCGCACCCCCGCCGCCACCGGGACGTCGATCTCAACCCGCTCCACGCAGGCAGAATAGTGCGCCCGCTGTCCGGGCCTTGCGGGGGTCCTCGTCTTGTTTTTCTTGTACGGCAAGCCGGCGATACGCCGCCCGCCGCCATGGGCTCGCGACCCGCGACCGGCGCTGCCGGCGAGTCGATGCCGCCAGCTCACCGCAACGCCCCTCCGGAACGCAGGCACCGCTCCACCGCGGATTGGGCGATCTGGGCTACGGCCGGTTGTGCGGGCGGCCCCGGCCGAAGCCGCGGAAGACCAGGAAGACGAAGATCCACAGCGGCCAGATGTGCACGTGACCCGAGGTCAGCGACACCACCGCCACACCGACGATCGCCAACACCACGAACGGCACCCACCACATCGACTGGTGCGGGTTGCGCGGCGGGGGCGCCTCCGGCACGGGCTGCGGACGTACGGCGGGCACGGGCAGGTCACCGGTGAGCGAACGCAGGTCGCCGAGCGTCTTGGCCGCGTAAGCCGAGGTGGTCCGCTCGTCGAACTCCTCCAGCGTCAACCGGCCCTGCGCGTAGTTCTCGCGCAGGGTCTCGGCGACCTTCTCCCGGTCCTCGTCCGACGCCCGCAACCGACTGTCTTGAAAGTCCTCCACATATCTGATTCAACCTCTTCATCCGGCTTCGTGGATCCACCCACGGGTGTAAGCCTCATAATTCATCGGTAACTTATATACGCTTGGGTCATGCACGCGTTCGACATCCTCGGGGATCCGGTCCGGCGCCGGATCCTGGAGCTCCTGGCCGACGGGGAGCTGGCCGCCGGGCAGATCGGCGCCGTGGTGCAGGAGGAGTTCGGCATCTCGCAGCCGGGTGTGTCGCAGCACCTGCGGGTGCTGCGCGAGAGCGGGTTCGCCACCGTCCGGGCGGAGGGCACCAAGCGGGTCTACGCCGCCAACCCCGAGCCCCTTAAGGAAGCGGACGAGTGGCTTGATCGCTACCGTGGGTTCTGGCGGCAGCGCCTGGACGCGCTGGGCACGGAGATCGCGAGAGGGAGGCGTTCGAGACAGTGATCAGGTGGACGGAGGCTGGACGGCAGCACGAGGCGCCCTGGCGCTCGGCCCTCGGCGCGCCGCCGCCGAAGGACGTCATCGTCGCCGACGACCGAATGCCCGCCGCCACCGCGTACCACCTGGCCTGCGAGGGCACCGCCCTGCTCTGGCGGGGCGACTTCAACAACGCCCGCCAGTTGCTGGCCGCCATGGGCCGCCGCTGCAAGCCCGCCCCGCCGGGCTCCGGCTTCCACCGCCACCGCCAGGCCCAGGCGCAGCGCGCCCATACGCTGGGCATGCTGCTGATCCCCTTCGAGGCGGGCAACGTCATCCCGCTGCGCAGGGCTCCCGACGTACGGCAGGCCTGCGCGGAGGCCTACGACGACCAGGGCCCAGCGGTCGGCCCGCTGCGCGAGCTGCTCGGCGTGATCGGGGCGCACGAGTGGCGCCGTCGCGGCGTCGAGGTGCCCGCCCTCGGCGACCGCATCCATCCGCACTACGGCGTCTTCTCCCCCATCCGCGGCGAGTACGTCGACCTGGTCGCCCAGGCCCCGCTGCCCACCACCGGCACCGCCTTCGACCTCGGCACCGGCTCCGGCGTGCTGGCGGCGGTCCTGGCCAGGCGGGGCGTCGAGCGCGTGGTGGCCACCGACCTCGACCCGCGCGCGATCGCCTGCGCCCGCGACAACCTCACCCGCCTGCACCTGACCGACCAGGTGGAGGTACGGCAGGCCGACCTCTACCCGCCGGGCAGGGCCGGTCTGGTGGTGTGCAACCCGCCGTGGCTGCCCGCCAAGCCCGCCTCCCTCCTCGACCAGGCCGTCTACGACCCGAAGGGCCGCATGCTGCGCGGCTTCCTGGAGGGGCTGGACGAGCACCTGGAGCCCGGCGGCGAGAGCTGGCTCGTCATGTCGGACCTGGCCGAGCAGCTGGGCCTGCGCGCCCCCGGCGAGCTGGAGGCCAAGATCGCCGCGGCCGGGCTCAAGGTCGTCGACCGCCTGGACACCAAGGCCCGCCACCCCCGCTCGGCGGATGAGGACGACCCGCTGAGCGCGGCCCGCGCCGCCGAGATCACGTCCTTGTGGCGCCTCACGCGCTGAACGCGCGCCGGTAGGCCGACGGGGAGGTGCGCATGGCGCGGGTGAAGTGGTGGCGGAACGTCACCGGGCTGTCGAAGCCGACCGCGACGCCGACCTCCTCCACCGGCGCCTGCGACGACTCGAGCATCGGCAGGCAGGCCGCCACGCGTTGCGCGATCACCCAGCGCAGCGGACTGGTACCCGTCTGGCGTTTGAAATGCCGGATGAACGAGCGCTCCGACATGCGCGCCTCGCGCGCCAGCCGGGCGACCGTGAGCGGTTCGGCGAGGTTGCCGAGCGCCCACGCCATCGCCCTGGCCACGCCGTCGTCGTCGCCGGGCGGCGGCACCGGGGCCTCGATGAACTGCGCCTGCCCGCCCTCCCTGTGCGGCGGGATGACCAGCCGCCTGGCCACCGCGTTGGCCACCCGCGCTCCGTGGTCCTTGCGCACCAGGTGCACCAGCAGATCGAGCCCGGCGGCGCTGCCCGCGCTGGTCAGCACGTCGCCGCCGTCCACGTACAGCACCGAGGGCGTCACCCGGACCGCCGGATAGCGGCTACGCAGCAGGTCGGCGTAGTTCCAGTGGGTGGTCGCCTCGCGCCCGTCCAGCAGCCCGGCCGCCGCCAGCGCGAACGCCCCCGAGCAGATCGACACGATCCGCGCGCCCCGCCCGTGCGCCGCCCGCAACGCCTCGACCAGCTCGCCCGACACCTCGCCGCGCACGTCGGCCACCCCGGGCACGATCACCGTGTCGGCCGCCGCCAGCACGTCCAACCCGTGCTCGGCCCGCATGGTGAAGCCGCCCACCACCCGCAGCGGTTCCGCCGTCTCGGCGCACACCGACAGCGTGTACCAGGGCACGTCCAGCTCCGGCCGCGGCAGCCCGAAGATCTCCACCACGCAGCCCAGCTCGAACGGCGCCATCCCGTCGAACGCGAGCACCGCCACGGACGGCAGGCGAGCGGGCATCAGCATGCCCGCATGCTACGCGGCCGCCTCGTGCCCGACCGGCACCCCGTGTCAGTGCCCTGTACGGCGGGCGACCCGGGACCGTGGTGCCCGCGGCACGCTGCGCCGTTACGGCGGGCAAGCGTCCCCGACTCGCCGGTGACGCCGGGCGCGGGCCCTCGGCCGGAGTGCGGCGGGCGGTTCGGCGGCCTGCCGTACCAGGCGTGCCGGGTGGTGGACCGGCCTGCCGTACAGGCAGAGTGGGGCCATGAACGAGATGCTGCCGATGATGCGGCGCGCCGCCGAGCGCACCGGCGCGCTGACGCGGGGCCTGAGCGAGGAGCAGCTGGCGTTGCCCACGCCGTGCGAGAAGTACGACGTGCGAACCCTCATCGCCCACCTGGAGTGGGCGGTGGAGAACTTCGCGTCCGTGGCGTCCGGCGGCGAGAAGCTCCCGCGCGAGGAGGAGTACCACGGCGACTTCCCCGAGCGGGCCGCGCGGATGCTGGCCGCCTGGGAGCGCCCCGAGGCGTGGGAGGGCGTCAGCGCAGCCATGGGGCTGCCGATGCCCGTGCTCGCCAACATGGCGCTGGTCGACATCGTCGCGCACGGGTGGGACCTGGCCGTGGCCACCGGGCGGGACTACGAGGTGGACGAGGAGACGGCGACGGCCGCGCTGGCCTTCACCGAGCAGATGGCGCCGATGGGGCGAAAGCGGGGCGCGTTCGCCGACCCGGTCGAGGTGCCCGAGGACGCGGCCACGCTGCACCGGCTGCTCGGCATCATCGGCCGCGACCCCTCTTGGAGATAACGAATCGGGCCCGCCCTGGAAACAATTCGTAATTCATCCGCCTTATCACTATGAGGCGGAAATAACGGTTTGATGTTGGGCATTACGCGTTGATCGCGGTTTGTGCTCGCTTGCGTCTCCTGCCCGGCTTTTTCCGTGCCGAGGTCCGTCTTACGGCATGGAGGTGTGGTGACGATGAAATTTCGTCCTTTAGCCATCACTGTCGGAATGGCGGCCGTCTTCGTGCTGACCGCCTGCGGAGGCCCGGGTTCGAGCGTCGACTCCGAGCAGAAGGCCCAGGGGCAGCACAACAACAGCCTTCAGCAGCCCACGACAGCGCAGACCGATGCCGAACAGGACACGACCCAGGCGCAGATCTCGACCTTCGCGCTGGACGTGGACACCGCCTCGTACGCCTACGCCGGCCGTACGCTCAAGGAAGGGCGCAGGCCCGAGGCGGGGCAGATCCGTCCGGAGGAGTTCATCAACGCCTTCAGGCAGGACTACCCGCAGCCGGCCGACGACGGCTTCACGGTGCAGGTCGACGGGGCGCGGATGGGCGGAAACCAGGCGATCCTGCGCGTGGGGCTGCAGACGCGCGCCTCTGACAGCGCGGCGCGGCGACCGGCGAACCTGACGTTCGTGGTGGACGTGTCGGGGTCGATGGCCGAGCCCGGGCGGCTCGACCTGGTCAAGCAGGCGCTGCACACGCTGATCGGGCAGCTGTCGCCGGGCGACGAGGTGTCCATCGTGTCCTTCAGCGACGAGGCCAGGGTGCTCGCCTCGATGACGCCTCTGACCGCCGGCGCCGACCTGCACGCGGCGGTGGACCGGCTGGCCGTCGAGGGCAGCACGAACCTGGAGTCCGGGCTGGTCACCGGCTACCAGGAGGCGGCCAAGGCGTTCCGTCCCGCCGCCACGAACCGCGTCATCCTGCTGTCCGACGGGCTGGCCAACCAGGGCGAGACCGAGTGGCAGGCCATCCTGGACCGGGTCAAGGAGTACGCGGGGCGGCAGATCGCGCTGCTCACGGTCGGCGTCGGGCGGGACTACGGTGACCAGCTCATGGAGCAGCTGGCCGACCACGGCGACGGCGCGGCCGTCTACGTCAGCACCCAGGCGGAGGCGGACAAGCTCTTCGCCACCCAGCTGCCCGCCACGATCGAGCTGCGGGCGCGCGACGCCAAGGCGCAGGTGGTGTTCAACCCGGCGGTGGTCGAGAGCTACCAGCTGATCGGGTACGAGAACCGGGCGCTGTCGGCCGAGGAGTTCCGCGACGACAGCCGCGACGGGGGCGAGGTCGGTCCCGGGCACTCGGTCACCGCGCTGTACTCCGTACAGCTCAAGCCGGGGGCGCGCGGGCAGCTGGCCGCGGCGAGCGTGCGCTGGCAGGACCCTGACACGCGCAACCCGTCCGAGGCGAGCAATGCGATCCAGGTGAGCAAGCTGGCGGACTCGATGTGGTCCTCGACGCCGGTACGGCTGCAGGTGGACGTGGTCGCGGCCGCGTTCGCGCTGCAACTGCGCGACGGGAAGGCCTACGGGATGGACCTGGCGACGCTCGGCGAGCACGCGCGGCGGCTGGCGGGCGCCTCGGAGGACTCCCAGGTGGGCGAGCTGGCCGACCTGATCGCGCGGGCGGACGCTATCCCGTGATCGGGACGCCGCCGTTGTCGCGGTAGTAGAAGTCGTAGAGCGCCTGGGCGAACTCGTCCTTGGCCAGCAGGCCATCGCGGTTGACGTCGAGGCGCTCGAAGGCGTTGCGGGCCGTCTTGCCGACCACGTCGTAGGCCGCCCACAGCCTGGCGTACTCGGCCTTGGACAGCTTCTCGTCGCCGTCGGTGTCGAGCGCGTCCCACAGGGCGTCGCCGATCGGCCACACGATCCTGGCCACGAACTCCAGGCGGTCGGCGGCCCTGATGGCGTGGCGGACGTAGGCCTTGCGGCTGATCCGTCCGAAGCCGTCGGTGCCGATGGCGGCCACGGCGTTGAGCCAGGCCTGCTCGTAGGCCTTTAAGACGCGGGCGCGGTGGGGGTCGACGATTCCCAGCCGATCGCAGACGGATCTGGCGACGACCGCCATGTCCTCCCGATCCAGAAAACCGTCATGGTCCATGTCACTGGTATCGAAGGCGTTTCCGGCATTTAGCGCATGAGGATTCATGTCCCACCCCGCTGAAACACTCCCGCATCATGGTGTTCGCGGGCCCCTATGCCTGTCAACCGAATTGTCAGAATTCCTTGCCCCGCCACGGGAAATACCGGGAGCATTCCGGCGAACAGCCAATTTGCCATCGGCATGAGTCTCGGATAGCAGAACAACGAGGTACGGGTTCCCAGAATCGACGGGCTGTCGAGCACCAGCGGCAACTCCGCGAGCAAGAACGGCACGGCGCTCGCGATCTGCTCCCCCGACGGGCTCGCCGCGTCGACGATCGGCGCGACCGCGGTAGCGCAGTGCTCGCGGAACGCGGAATCGGCGGCGAACAACCGCTCCACCTCGCACCGCAACCGCGAGTAGGCGGGCTGGCCCATCAGGTCCGTCCAGCTGAACACCCCCACCCCGCGCAGGCCCAGCCCGCCGAGCGCCCGCATCACCCGGTTACGCGTGTTGTTGATCTCCTCTCTGGCCTTCTTCCGCGCCCGCTGCGGCGGATACCCCCGCGCCACCAGCGTCCCGGCCAGCTCGGCGCCCGGCACCAGCACGTCCACCCGGTCGAACTCGGCGCCCGCCCACCGCAGCAGCTCGGCCAGCACCGGGACGCTGAAGAACCCGTTCAACGCGGACACGCCCAGCAGCGCGTGCTCCCTCCGCTCGAAGATCCGCCCACACCTGGCGGTCAGAGGGGTCGCCTCGATCACTCCCATGCCACGGACAGTAGCAACGCCATCACCCTTCGCGAACGGCCGGAGGGGTGGCTCACGTCGGATAGACTTGACCACGCATCACGGGGCTATGGCGCAGTTGGTAGCGCGCCTCCATGGCATGGAGGAGGTCTGGGGTTCGAATCCCCATAGCTCCACTTTTCTTCCTCGTCGTGTTCGCGGCCCCCTTCGGGGGCCGCTTCCCGTTTCCGGGGTTTACACCGGGGGGTAACCCCCGGACCCCCAGCGTCGGGCCAAAGGGCCTCGCTTCGCTCGGGCTCTGTTCAATTAACGCTTTCGCCGCATCGGGCTCGTGGTTGGGTGTTGCGCTTCGCTTGGGTGGCTTTGATTCGCGCTTTCGCCGTGTCGGGTTGGTTGGCTACGCGGGGCTCGGCGGTTCCGCGGCCGGTCGTGAGGGCTCACGGGTTTCCCATCGTGACGAGCGCTACCTTGACCGGCTCCGGGGTAGCGGCTCACCAGGGCTCAGGGGCACCGTATGGCACGTGGGTGAGCTTGTCTGGGTTGATCAGGCCGTACACCTCGCGCACTCGCGTACCTGTGGCGTCCGGTTCCATGGTGAGGGCGACCCGTACCACCCCGTCAGCCAGGAACAGGCAGGTCGGTGCCGCTCCTGTGGAGACCCATCGGGGCTCGAGGCCCGCGTAACGCGGGCCGATCCTGGCGAACAGGCGGGCCACCTTGTCCGCACCACGCACGGGGCGCAGCGCCGCGCGTACCTGGCCGCCGCCGTCGTTCCAGAGCGTGACGTCGGGCGCGAGCGCCTTGATGAGCTCGCTGAGGCTCCCGCCGAGAGCAGCGGCCACGAAGCGCTCGGCGGCCAGCCTGGCCTGGCGGGGGTCAGCGGCGAAGCGGGGCCGCCGGGCCTGGACGTGCTCGCGAGCCCGGTGCGTGAGCTGGCGCACGGCTGCCGGTGACCGGTCGAGGATCCGGGCAATCTCCGCGTGTTCGTAGCCGAACGCCTCCCGCAGCACGAAGGCCGCCCGTTCCAGCGGCGTGCGCGTCTCCAGCACCACCAGCAGCCCGGTCGTGACGTTGTCCGCGTCGAGGACGTGATCAGGGGAGGTCACCAGCGGCTCGGGGAGCCACGGCCCTACGTAATCCTCCCTGGCGCTGCGGAGGCTGCGCAGGCGCTCCAGGGAGCGTCGTACGGCGATGCGGACCAGGTAGGCACGCGGGTTCTCCACCCGGGCCTGGTCCACGCCCGCCCAGCGCAGCCAGGTGTCCTGAACCACGTCCTCGGCGTCGGCCACGCTGCCGAGCATGTCGTAGGCCAGCGTGAACAGCAGATTCCTGTGCTCACCGAACACCCGCTCCCCCGACACCCGCTCCCCGACGGCCCGCTGCCCTGATCCCTGGACCCCGGATACCTGAGCACCAGATACCTGAACGCCAGCCACCTGGACACCGGGCACCTGAGCACCGGGCACCTGAGCACCGGACGTCACCTGGGCGTCTGCCACCATCCCCGTCCCCCTTCCTGAGGTCTCTCCATCAGACCTTTGCGGCAGCCGGAAATGTGACATGTGAGAGGCACGTCACAGCCGGAGATGTCACATACACGGCTCCTCACCGCGTCTGTTGCACGTCAGCGACAGCTCAGAAAGGGAGTCGGAACGTGCGAGATCTCCTCGTCAAGCTCGCCACCTCCGTGGCGGCGGCGACGATGCTGGTGACCGGGGTGTGGGCGCGACTGGATCCAGCGAGCTTCGCCCGGTGGGCCAACTGGCCCAATCACGTGCACTTCCTGCACGACGCGGGCGTGTTCCAGATCGGGATAGGGCTGATGATGCTCTGCGCGTTCTGGTGGCGCGATGTGCTGGCCGTGGTGCTGGCCGGGTTCGTGTTCACCAACACCTTCCATGCCGTCAACCACGCCCTGGACCGGCACCTGGGCGGCCATGACTCCGACTGGTGGACGCTCGCCCTCGTCTCGGTGCTCGGGGCGATCGCGCTCGCGGCCCGGCTGCGCGCCCTGAACAAGCAGAGCAAGCAGGGCAACCTGGGCACGCAGGGCAACCTCAGCAGCCTGGCCAAGCAGAGCGGGCTGGGCAACCTGGACAAGCAGGGCAACCTCAGCAGCCTGGGCAAGCAGGGCGGGCTGGGCGAGGTCGGCGGGAGGGAGCGGGCATGAGGGTGCTGCTCGCCGGAGCCACCGGCACGTTGGGGAGCGAGCTGGTGGCCCAGTTGCTCGGCGCGGGCCACTCCGTGCTCGGCATCACCCGATCAGAACGCGGCGCCCAGCGGCTCGCGGTCAGCGGCGCCGAACCCGTGGTCGCCGACCTGATGGACCGCGACGCGCTGCTGACCGCGCTGGACGGGCACGAGGCTGACGCGGTGATCCACCAGGCGACCGCGCTCACCCGGACGCCGCTGTTCCACCGCGACCTCTACGCCACCGACGCGCTGCGCGACCAGGGCACCGCCCACCTCGTCAGCGCGGCCAGGAGCGTGGGCGCGCGCCGGTTCGTCACCCAGTCGTTCTTCCTCGGATACGGCTACCGCGACCACGGCCAGGAACCGGTCACCGAGGACCGGCCCTTCGCCGAGCCCGGCCAGGGAGCTTTCGATCCGCACATGAGGTCGATGCGGGCCAACGAGCAGCAGGTGTTCACCGCTCCGGGGATCGATGGCGTCGCCCTGCGCTACGGCATGTTCTACGGCCCCGAGGTGTCGACCAGGAAGCTGATGGACCTGGCCCGGCGGCGGCTGCTGCCCGCTGTCCGCCCGGCGAGTGTCGTCTCGCTCGTGCACATCCATGACGCCGCGTCGGCCGCCGTCGCCGCGCTGGAGCACGGTCAGCCGGGCCGGCCGTACAACGTCGCGGACGACGAGCCGGTGCCCTTCGACGAGTACGTGCGGGCGCTGGCGGCCGCGGCGGGGGCGCCCTCGCCGCTCCGGATGCCGGGCTGGCTGCTGCGGGCGACGCCGTACACGCACGCGCTCATGGTGGGCACGCGCCTGCGGTTGAGCAACGCCAGGGCCAAGGCGGAGCTCGGCTGGCGGCCCACCTATCCGACCTACCGGGACGGGATCACACGTGGGCTGTTTGATGGGGAGTGAGGAGCCTGCGCTAAGGGAGAAGTGTTTCCTTCGTCATCGGCTCTCCTGCACGTTGTCGGGTCCTTCCTTTCCGGCCGCTTCATCCGCGCGAAGAGCGTCGAGGACCGTGTCCACGGTGATGTGAAGCGTGAACGGCACCAGCTCGTAGAACTTCATCGCCTTGCCCTCAGGCGACAGTTCCAGCACGCCGGTGATCATTCCGGCCTGCTCCAGCCGCTGGAGATGCATGTAGAGCAGAGGCCGTGAGATGCCCAGCCGTCGGGCCAGCTCGCTGACGTGCAGCCGCCCCGTCGAGAGCTCAGCGATGATCTTCAGTCGCTGCGGATGGCCGAGGGCCGCGAGCGCGCCCAGCAGCTCCTCACTGGTCAGCGTCCAACCTCCTTACACCTGCCATTTATATCTTACACGTGCATCACGCGTCCGCCCCCTGGGGACTGTTACTGTCGCGCCATGTCCAAGACCGAAATTGACGTGGTGACCGCCGAGTTCTTCGGCGCCTTCGACAACCGGGGCGGCAAGGCGGCCGACGTGGCCCGCCTGCGCAGGCTGGTTCTTCCGGGCGGCGTGATCGTCAAGACCGGCCCGGAGTTCATGGCGTACAGCGTGGAGGAGTTCATCGAGCCCCGCGAGCGGCTGCTGAGCGAGGGCCGGCTGGTCGAGTTCTCCGAGTGGGAGACCTCCGAACGGACCGACATCGTGGGCGACATCGCGTCGCGATTCGGCGAGTACCGCAAGTCCGGGATCTTGGACGGCGAGCCGTACGAGGGCGGCGGGACCAAGACCATCCAGTTCGTCCGCACCTCAGAGGGCTGGCGGATCGCCGCGGTCGCCTGGTACGACCAGCCCTAGAACGACGCCTATGACGTGCGCGACGCCAGCACGTCGAAGGCGTGGCGGCGATGGGCGGCGAAGAGCTCGAGGGCGCCGTCGGCGTCGCGGGCACGCAGGGCGGCGGCGAGTTCGCGGTGCTCGTCGCGGACATGCGACAGGTAGCCCGCGGAGCTGACGCCGACCCGGGTCAGCAGGAACAGGTGGACCTGGGAGCGGATGGCCTGCCACGCCTCCTCCAGGCGCCGGTGCCGCGCCGCGGCGTAGACGGCGTCGTGGAAGGCGATGTCGCAGCGCACCATGTCGTGCTCGTCCGCGGCGCGGTCCATGCGCGCGGCCGCCTTCTCCACGGCCGTGAGATCCTCGTCCGAGGCCTGGGTGACCACCAGCTGGACGGCGAGCTGTTCCAGCGCGCCACGGAGGCTGTCGAGCTCGGCCACGTCCTCCGCGGAGAGCGCGGTGACGGTGGTGCCGCGGTGCCATTCGCCGTGGACGAGGCCCTCGCGTTCCAGCCGGAGCAGCGCCTCGCGTACCGGGCCGCGGCTGACGTCGAGCTGACCGGACAGCTCCACCTCCCGCAGCTGCGCCCCCGGGGCGTAGACCCCGGCGAAGATGGCCTCCCTGATCTGGTCCGCGACCTCGTCGGCGAGGCCCCGGCGGCGGGCCGGGGCCACCCTGCCCTGTTCGCTCATACCCTCAGCCTCCCACGACCGACGCTCGTGTCGGAATGTTAACATTCAGACATTGCTCGGACTCAGGAAGGGACATCACCATGACGATCCCGCGGTTCCACCTGGCCATGCCGGTCGACGATCTGGCGGCCGCGCGCCACTTCTACGGGGAGGTGCTGGGCCTGGAGCAGGGCCGCAGCGCGGACACCTGGGTGGACTGGAACCTGCACGGCCACCAGTTCGTCACCCACCTGGCGCCGGCCAGCGCGCGGCGGGTCCACAACCCGGTCGACGGCCACGACGTCCCCGTGCCGCACTTCGGCCTGATCCTGACCGTCCCGGAGTTCCACAAGCTCGCCGACCGGCTCCGCGCCGCGGGCACCGGCTTCGTCATCGAGCCGTACGTGCGCTTCGAGGGGCAGACCGGCGAGCAGTGGACGATGTTCCTGCTCGACCCGGCGGGCAACGCCCTGGAGTTCAAGGCGTTCGCCGACGACTCCCAGGTCTTCGCCGCCTGACGGCGATCAGGCGCCGGTGAGGCGGGGGTTGGCCCGGCCGGTGTGCAGGAACTCGATCCGGTCTTCGCCAATGAAGGCGATGGCCGTGTGCAGCCCGCCGCGGGGTTCGGCGAACAGGAACGTGTCGCGGCTCGTCGCCGAATCCGGGCTAGACGTGGGGCTGGTCCAGGACGAGGGCATCACGGTCTCGCCCGCGCTCGGCCGTACCGCCTATCGCGTGGTGCAGGAGGCGCTGACCAACGCGCGCAAGCACGCGCCGGGCGCGGCGGTGCGGGTACGGCTCAGCCGGCGCGATTCGGCGCTGCTGGTGAGCGTCCGCAACGCCGTGGCCGCGAGGGAGTCCTTCGTGCTGCCGCCCTCTTCCCGCACCGGGCTGCTCGGGCTGCGGCAGCGGGTCGAGCTGGTGGGCGGCGAGCTGCACGCGGCGCCGACCGCCGAGGGCGGCTTCGAGCTGACCGCGGCACTGCCGGTGGTGACCCCGTGATCCGGGTGCTGCTGGTGGACGACGAGCGGATGGTCTGCGCCCACCTGCGCGCGATCCTGTCGCGGGCCCGGGACATCGAGGTGGTCGGCGAGGCCCACGACGGCGCCGAGGCCGCCCTCCTGGCCTACGACGCCGGCCTCGTCACCCGCTGACCCGGCGCGCGGAGGGAAGGCGGGTGGATAGAATCTTGTTCGTGTCCGAGCTCGAGCGTGTGCCGCCCGGTGTCGACCCGTCCGTTCCCAGTTCCGCCCGCGTCTATGACTACTTGCTTGGCGGGAAGGATCATCTGGCCGTTGACCGGGTGGTGGCCGACCGGCTGCTGACGGTGGCGCCTGATACGCGGCTGGTCGCCAGGGCGAACCGGGTCTTCTTGGTGCGGGCCGTGCGGCAGATGGCCGAGATGGGGATCCGGCAGTTCATCGATCTGGGGACGGGGATTCCGACCTCGCCCAGCGTGCACGAGGTGGCCAGGCAGGTGAACCCGGCGTGCCGGGTGGTGTACGTCGACAACGACCCGGTGGTGCAGTTGCACGCCAATGTGCTGCTCGCCAGCGAACCCGGCGTGGCCGGCATCCGGGCGGATCTGCGGCAGCCTGAGGAGCTCCTGAGCGACCCGCACGTGACCGGGTTGATCGACTTCGACCAGCCGGTGGGCGTGCTGATGCTCGCCGTACTGCACTTCGTCATGGACGACGAGGACCCGGCGGGGATCGTGAAGAGGTTCAGGGACCGGATGGCGCCGGGCAGCCAGCTGGTGCTGTCGCACACGATGGCCGAGAGCGACCCCGAGGCGATCAAGCAGCTGCAGATCACCACGGCGAACTCTCCTGCGCAGGCGGTTTTCCGCACGCACGAGCAGGTGCTGCGTCTCTTCGACGGGTTCGAGCTGCTCGAGCCGGGGCTGGTCCCAGTGCAGGATTGGCGCAGCGGCGACGACGAGCTGCCGCTGCTGGACGGGGTTCCGCGGCTGCGGGTCGACGGCGGCGTCGGGGTGCTAGCCTGAAGATCGAGGACGTGCGAAGACCGAAGCCTGGTATGGGTTAGTCCGGGTGAATCGAACACCGCACCCCGGGGTGTGACCTGTACGTCCCTTTCTTTGTCATGTCGCGAGGAAGGGACGGATGTCATGTCGCATCCGCATGTGATCATCATCGGCGCCGGGCTGGGCGGGCTGTGCCTGGCCCAAGGGCTGCGCAGGCGCGGGATCGGTTTCGAGATCTTCGAGCGCGACGACTCGCTGACCACCCGGCTGCAGGGCTACCGCATCCACGTCGACGGGCAGGGCGACGCCGCGCTGGCCGCCTCGCTGCCCGAGCACCTCTACCGCCTGTTCCGCGCCACGTCGGGCACGCCCAGGCAGCTCGACATGACCGTCTACGACCACCTGCTCAACCGGCTGACCGTGAACGAATCCGACGACCCTGACGGCATCCACATGTCCGTCAATCGGGTGACACTTCGCGAAATCCTCGGCAGTGGGATCGACGTCCGGTTCGGCAGGAGGCTCACCCACTACGAGCGGCACGCCGGCGGCAGGGTCACCGCGCACTTCCAGGACGGCGGCACGGCCACCGGGGATGTGCTGGTCGCCGCCGACGGGGTCAACTCCGCCGTGCGCCGCCAGTACCTGCCGCACGCGCGCATCGTGGAGACCGGCATCCGCCAGCTCTGCGGCCGCATCCCGCTCAACGCGGAGACCAGGCCGCTGTTCACCGACGAGATGTTCGCCGTGTTCACCCCCATCGTCGGGCCGGGCGGCGAGTACGTCGGGCTGGGCCCGGTGGAGTTCCCCGAGCCCATCGAGCGCGCCGCCGCCAGGCTCGCTCCCGAGGTACGGCTGAGCGGAGCGCGGGACTACATGACGGTCTCCTTCGGAGGTCGCCTACCCGACATTTCCGATAAGGCGGAGGTGCTGGAGCGCATCAGCGACTGGCATCCGAACATCCGCGGCATGATCGAGCACTGGGAGTCCGAGACGGTCTTCCCCATCACGCTGCGCACCAGCGTCCCCATCGATCCGTGGCCCGCCACCAACGTCACGCTGCTCGGCGACGCCATCCACGCCATGAGCCCGGCGGGCGGCGTCGGCGCCAACACCGCCATGCGCGACGCCGCCACTTTGGCGGCCGCGCTGGCGCAGGGGCCGGAGGCGATAGCCGGCTACGAGGCGGCGATGACCGAGTACGGCTTCGCCGCGGTGCGCGACTCGGCGGCCAACGGCGAACGCGTCCTGGGTTCGGACCCGCTGCCGATCTAGGTCTCTAGGCGAAGGCTCGTGGGTGGCGCGGCGCCCAGCCCGTCGCCTCCTTGAAGCGGCCGTTGCTGACCCGCAGCGACCGCGTCAGCGAGGTGAGCGCGTCGCCGAACAGCAGCGCACCGCGCCCGGGACCGCGCACCCACAGGTCCGAGCCGGCCGCCTTGGCCACCGCCTCGACGTAGTCGCGCTTGGTCAGCGGCTCGTCGTCGACCACGTTGTACGTCCCGGCAGGGGCGTGCAGCGCGGCGGCGACGGCCGCGCCCGCGTCTGCCACGTGGATGGAGGACACGTAACCCTCCGGCGGCCCGAGCACCATCCCGACGTGCCGCCTGGCCATGGCCAGCAGCTGCTCGCTGTGTGCGGCGCCGGGACCGTAGAACCAGCCGAACCGCAGCACGATCCCGATCCCGCCGGAGGCGGTGAACAGGTGCGTGTTGGCCTCGGCGGCGAAGTTGGACTGGGCGAGCGGATAGTCGTCCACCTGCGCGCTCTCGTCGATCCAGGCGCCGCCCGAGTCGTGGTAGACCATCGCCACCGACTCCTGGATCAGGCGCCCGACCCCGGCCTCCTGCGCGGCGTAGACGACGGCCGCCGAGCCTTCCGAGCGGACACGCCGGTTCTCCGCCCACGCTCCGGCGCTCATGAAGCGCCACATCGGCGGGATCGCGGTGGCAAGGTTGACGACGGCGTCGTATCCCTCGAACGCCTCGGCCAGCGCCCCACGGTCGAACAACGACACCGTGACCGCGGCGGCCCCCTGGTCGGCGAGCGCGGTCGCCTTGGCCGGCGTCCGGGCCAGGGCGGTCACCGTGTGCCCCGCTCCGACCAGCGCCGGAATCGCATGACGGCCGATCGCCCCGGTGCCGCCGGTGACGAAAACCCTCACATGACGAGCCTAAGCCTCGTCGGCCCGCTTGGGGGCGTTGCGCCGCTGTTCCTCGGCCCGCTCGCGACAGCGGCGCAGGAACTCCTCGTCGTCGTCGGGGTTGTTGGCGGCGAACCGGCCCGGCCTGTCGTACTCCGGGTAGCGGCTCGGCGGGCCGCTGCGCACCGCCTGCGGCCGCCCGGCGGCCAGCCACACCAGCGACCCCACCAGCGGGAACAGCAGCACGACGAACAGCCAGAGGATCTTGGGTAAGTTCCTGCAGGCCTCCTCGGGCGTGGTGATCACATCGAACAGGGCATACAGCCAGAGCACCAGCGTGATCAGGCCGAGACCCTCGGACAGGTAGAGCACGGCGCACCTCCTGCGAAGATCGTGTCATGGAGCTGAGGAACTGGGCGGAAAACATAGCGTTTCGCGCGAGCGAGATCCACCGGCCCACGTCGCTGAGCGAGCTCCAGCACCTGGTCTCCGGCGCCTCGCGGATCCACGCCCTGGGCAGCGGCCACTCCTTCAGCCACGTCGCCGACTCGCCCGGGGACCTGGTCGCGCTCGACGGCATGCCGTACGAGGCGGACGTGGACATGGAGGCGGGCAGCGTGCGGGTCGGCGCGGGCGTCACGTACGCGCGGCTCGCGCCGGAGCTGCACCGGCACGGGTTCGCGCTGGCCAACCTGGCCTCGCTGGCGCACATCTCGATCGGCGGCTCGGTCGCGACCGCCGCCCACGGCTCGGGCGATGACAACCAGTGCCTGGCCGCGGCCGTGTCCGCGATCGAGCTGGTCACCTACGACGGGTCGCTCGTCAGCCTGGAACGGCGCGATCCGGACTTCCCCGGCGCGGTGGTGGCGCTCGGCGCGCTCGGCGTCGCCACGGCGCTCACGCTCGACCTCGTGCCGGCCTTCGAGCTGCGGCAGTACGTCAGGGAGGGCCTGGAACCCGGCTTCGACCCCGCCGAGATCATGTCCGACGGCTACAGCGTCAGCCTGTTCACCGACTGGAGCTCCACCCGCGCCTGGCTCAAGCGCCGCACCGAACTGGCCGACGGCTGGTACGGCACGCGGCCCGCCACCCACCAGGCGCATCCCGTGCCCGGCAAGCCCGCCGAGAGCTGCACCGGACAACTCGGCGAGCCGGGACCGTGGCACGAGCGGCTGCCGCACTTCCGGCACGACTCCCCGCCCAGCAGCGCGGGCGACGAGCTGCAGTCGGAGTTCCTGCTGCCCAGGCGGCACGCCGCCGAGGCGATCACGCGGCTGCGCGCCGTCCGCGACAGGCTCGCGCCCGTGCTGCAGATCTCGGAGATCAGGACCGTGGCGGCCGACGAGCTGTGGCTGAGCCCGTTCCGCGGGCGCGACAGCGTGGGGATCCACTTCACCTGGGTGCGCGACACGGCGGCGGTGCTGCCGGTGATCGGGCTGGTGGAGGACGTGCTCGCGCCGCTGGAGCCGCGACCGCACTGGGGGAAGCTGTTCACCCGCCTGCCGGCCTGCCCGGAGGAATTCAGAGAGCTGGCCGAGCGGTACGACCCGGCGGGCAAGTTCGGCAACGAGTTCCTGCGCGCGTACCTGACAGAGGATGACAGGTAAGCGTGCCAGGATCGCCTCCATGACCGCAAAGGGAACCTTCAACATTGACAACTGGACTCCGCAGCCGCCCTACGACGACCGCGACGGGATCCAGCTCGGCCAGGTCACGCTGGCCAAGACCTTCCACGGCGACCTGACGGGCACCAGCATGGTCACCATGCTGGTGGCCGGCACCGAGGTCGAAGATTCGCGGTCGTATGTGGCGATCGAGCGCATCGACGGCACGCTCGACGGCCGCCAGGGAAGTTTCGTGGTCCAGCACAGCGCCGCGAGCGACCGCGGGAAGCAGTCGCTCACGATCAGTGTGGTGCCCGACTCCGGCACCGGGGAGCTGCGCGGGCTGCGGGGCACGATGGACATCGATATCGCGCCCGACGGCTCGCACTCCTACACCTTGGAGTACTCCCTCTGAGCCTTCCGCGCGGCCAGCGCGAGCAGCGCGACCGCGCCGAGACCGAAGACGATGTGGCTGACCAGGTTGAGCGTGGGCGTCGAGGGGACGAGGGTCCCGGTGAAAAAGGCGTGCCAGACGTAGGTCAGCAGGGCGCCGCCGGCCAGCGCCATCCGGTGCGCGCCGCCCCAGCCCTGCCGGGCCGACCAGGTCAGCGCCAGGATCGCCATGCCCGCCTCGGCGGCGACCAGCGTCACGATCGACAGCCACGCCGGGGCCTTGCCGGGCATCAGCGTCATCAGCTCGAACACGAGCCCGCCCACCAGCGTCACCGCCAGCACCAGCCACGGGCGAGGCGCCGCGCCGGCGGCCGGCGTCGTCCGCCTCGGCAGCCGGAAGGCCGCCACGACGAGCGCGACCACGATCACCACGATGGCGACGAGCTGCGGGGCCGAGGCCAGGAAGTGGCTCATCTGGTAGGAGAAGACCGTGTTGAACGCCGCGCCCAGCACCGCGAGCACGGCCGCCACAGTGAGCCCGGCCCTGCCGAGCCACGGGGTGGTCCGCTGCTCGCCTGCCAGCTCTTCGACCAGCGCGATCGGCACGCTGATGCTCCACACCGTGTGCAGGCAGAGCACGAACAGCGTCCACGGCACGCCGATCCCGAGCGCGGGGACGAATCCCTCGTCGAGGAGGCGCTGGCCGGCGTAGTTGGGGTTGAACAGGGACATCGTCATGATCCCCTCCTCGAACACCCCGTAGGCCAGCGCCATCAGCACGATGCTCGGCCAGCGCAGCCCGGCGCGCCGCGCCACCTCGCGGATGAGCACCGTCGCCCCGCCGTAGGTGGGGGCGAGAACGACCAGGAAGTGCAGCGACGTGATCGGGAAGTCGCCCAGCAGGAACTCCGCGACCAGGGGGGACAGGAGAGCGAGACCGAGAGCCAGAACGATTCGACGCATGCGGCGATCATTTCCGAGCCCGCGGCAAAAGGGATGTGCCATCGATCCGGATCTCGGTATGACAATCGTCCTATGCCAAGCCATTGGGCCTGGGGTGACGAGCCGTCACCTACCGAGCTGCTCGACCTCGCCCGCGCCACGGGCCTGGGCGATCCGTCCTCCTGGGAGCCTCCCGTCCCGTTCGAGGCGGTACGGCTTCCGCCGCCACGCATCCCGATCGCGCCGGACATAGCGGCGTTCAGTACGGCGGAGCCGTACATCCGGGCGACGCACACCTACGGCCAGGCCTACCGGGACCTGATCAGGGCCTACCGTGGCGACTTCGCCAACGCCCCCGACGTCGTGGCGATGCCCCGCGACGAGTCCGAGGTCACCCGGGTCCTGGAGTGGGCGTCGGCCACCGGCGTGCCGGTCATCCCGAGGGGCGGCGGGACCAGCGTGGTCGGCGGCGTGGAGGCGCGTTTCGACGGGCCCGCCGTCTGCCTGGACCTCACCCGGATGGACCGGGTGCTCGAGGTGGACCGGGCTTCGCGGGCGGCGCTGGTGCAGGCGGGCGCTGCGGGGCCGGTGCTCAACGGGCAGCTGCCCGGCGGGCTGCAGCTGCGCTTCTTCCCGCAGTCGTACGAGTTCTCCACGCTCGGCGGGTGGATCGCCACCCGGGCGGGAGGCCACTACGCCACGCTGCACACGCACATCGACGACCTGGTCGAGTCCGTGCGCGCGATCACCCCGGCCGGGGTGTGGGAGTCGCGCCGCCTGCCGGGATCCGGCGCCGGGCCCTCGCCCGACCGGTGGCTGCTCGGGTCCGAGGGGACCCTGGGCGTCATCACGCAGGCGTGGGTGCGGATCCAGGAGCGGCCTGCTTTCAAGGTGTCCACCCCGGTGCGCTTCGCCTCCTGGGAGCGGGCCGTTTCCGCGGTGCGCGATCTCGCCCAGTCGGGGCTGAACCCGGCCAACTGCCGGCTGCTCGACGCCAGGGAGGCCGCGCTGGCCGCGGGCGGCGACGGGAAGCACTGCGTGCTCATCGTCGGGTTCGAGTCGGCCGACCATCCTGTCGACACCTTGATGGCGCGGGCCCTGGAGATCGCCGGAGGCGAACCCGGGCGGGCTCGGCAGGATCGGGAGTGGAAGGGCAGCTTCACCGGCATGCCGTACCTCCGCAACGCGCTGCCGGGGCTTGGGGTGATCGCGGAGACGTTCGAGACCGCGGTCACCTGGGACCGCTTCCCGGCGCTGCACGAGGCGGTGCTGGCCGAGGTGGACGCCACGTGCCGGATCGCCTTCGCCTACCCGGACGGGCCCGCGCCCTACTACACGGTGCTCGCGCCGGCGCCCAGGGGCGAGGAGACGGCCGTCTGGGACTCGATCAAGCGGCGGGTCTCGGATGCCGTGCTGCGGATGGGCGGGACGATCACCCACCACCACGCGGTCGGCCGCGATCACCAGCCCTTCTACGAACGGCAGCGGCCGGAGCCTTTCGCCCTCGCGCTCAAGGCGGCCAAGGCCACCCTCGATCCGCGCGGGATCCTCAACCCCGGCGTGCTGGTCTGAGCCTACTCGGCGGTCACTCCTGGTCGTCCTGGGCCGTCGCGTCCGCCCTGGCGCCCGTGATCGGGTGCGCCAGGCGGATCGTGACGAGGTGGCTGGCGACGCCGGAGTCGATCAGCTTGCCGTCAGGGCCGAACGTGCCCAGGCCGAAGTCGTTGTCGTTGGCGATCACCAGCGTCCACGGGTCCACCAGGGCGACGCCCTCGATCTTGCCGGGCAGGCCGGGGATCGCGGCCAGGTCGACGGCGAGCTGCTTGGTGGCCACGGTGACGTCCGACGGCACGGACTGCTCCAGCGTCGGGGTGGTCTCCGGCCTGCCCAGCAGGTTGGTGGCCTGGCGCAGGTCGACGGTGTAGAGGCGGGCCACGGCGTCCGTGCGTTCCTGGAGCAGCAGGCGGCCCGGGCTCAGCACGTTCAGCGCGGAGATCTTCATGTCGCCCTGCTGGGCGGCCGGGTCGAAGGTGGCCACGTTCTCCATCGTGTAGGCCCACTCGCCCGTCGGCCTGCCGGTGCGCAGGTCGACGCGGAGGATGCGGGAGGTGCTCGACGCTTTGCCGGTCTTCTTGTCCGGATTGGCCAGCGGGCTCTGCACCGCCAGGTAGAGCGCGTGCTCCCAGCGGGACACGCCGAGCGCCTCGAAGCCCCGGTTCTGCTGCCTCGTGGCGAACACCGCGGGCAGCGTGTCGTACACCGGGTACTTGGCGGTCAGCCGCAGCCCCTCCGGCACGTAGCGGGCCAGGATCCGGCCGTCCGATCCGACGTGCACCAGTGACGGCGAGTACTCCTCCACCAGCCAGAAACCGCCGCGGCCGTCGGTGACGAGGTCCTCGGTGTCCAGCCCGCCCGGGTCGTAGGGCAGCTGCGTCTGCCCGTCCCAGCTGTAGGGGACCTCGTCGTGGTCCGCCAGGTTCGACAGCCCGGTGATCGGTGTCCCGTCGGCGTTCTTGATCGTGATCGTCCGCGCGATCCTGGCCTGGCCGTTCCTGACGGCCACCTTGACGATGGCGGGCGCGAACTCGGGCACCGGGAAGGTGCGCCGCTTCTCGCCGTTCACCTTCGGCTCGCCGTTCGGCCCGCGGTCGGTGACCATCCAGTACTCGCCCCTGCGCTGCGCGGGATACAGTCCGCTGCCGACGCCGCCCAGCTTCACCCCGTGGTCGTCCTTGACCAGCCCCTGCTCGAACTCGCTCAACGGCGGCGCCGGAATCGTCACATCCGACACGACCCTGGGCTCGGCCGCGGCCTG
The DNA here is from genome assembly GCF_044457685.1 of Nonomuraea sp. NPDC050536. Classification (NCBI taxonomy): domain Bacteria; kingdom Bacillati; phylum Actinomycetota; class Actinomycetes; order Streptosporangiales; family Streptosporangiaceae; genus Nonomuraea; species Nonomuraea sp. NPDC050536. The sequence goes on along the minus strand of NZ_JBITHD010000001.1, from coordinate 95,049 downwards.
AGCCGCTCCGGGCAGGGCAACGAACAGCGCGGAGGCGGCAGCCAGCCCCGCAACGACAGAACGCGACACGACGCTCCTCATCGGTCAAACGGCAGGTGATCACCCGAAACCTACAGATCCCCGGTGTCCACCCTCTGAAGCCGAGATGAACGCTTCAGAAGTGTCGGGGCGGGGCGATAGCTTCTTGGGCATGGCACCACCGTCCGCAGGGGAGGTTCGGCAGCTCTTGCGGCGGGCCGGGCGGCTGGGCGGGGACGCGCGCGGGCTCATCGCCGAGTACGGCAAGGCCGTCGCGGACGTGCGTTCCGCGCTCGAGCCGGTGCGTGAGCGGCAGGCCAGGGCCGAGCTGGGGGCCATCCCCGTGTCCCGGTTGAAGGACGTCACCGGGGGCGGGTTGCGGCTGACGGCCTTGGAGGAGGCCGGATACTCCACCGTGCTCAGTGTTCTCGATGCCACGCCGTACGAGCTGCAGAAGCTGCCCGGCGTCGGGCCGAAGACGCGGTGGCAGGCGCAGAGCGCCGCGCAGCAGATCGCGCGGGCCGCGCGGGAGTCCGGCACCGTGCACATCGACGTCGAGCGGCAGGATGCCGAGACCACGCGGCTGCTCGTGGCGCTGCACGGGCTGGTGGCCGCCGGGCCCGAGCTGTCGCGGGCCCGCCGTACCGCTCAGGCGCTCGAGCAGCGGCTCAAGGCGCTGGTCCCCGACGCGCGTTCCCTGGGCAGGTGGTGGCGCAGGCTGCTGACCGGCGGGAAGCGGCGGGCCCGCGCCGAGCAGGCCGTCGAGCGGATCGCGGAGCTGCTCGCCGAGGAGACCGAGACGCGGCTGCTCCTCGCGCAGGCCACCACCGACCTGCTCCGCCCGCCGCCGGACGCGACACAAGCGTGGATCGACTTCGAGCTCCACTCGGCCGACTACTACAACCTGCTGGCCGAGCTGTCGGCCCTGGCGCCGCTCGACCGGGCCGCGGCCGAGGGGTTCCTGCCCGACGACCTGGCCGAGCGGGTGCGGCGCCAGGAGCTCGACGACACCCGGCGACGGGTCTCGCTGCGCGGCTACCAGGCGTTCGGCGCCCGATTCGCGATCGTGCAGCAGCGCGTGATCCTCGGTGACGAGATGGGGCTGGGCAAGACGATCCAGGCCATCGCCGTCCTGGCCCACCTGCACGCCCGCGGCACGACGCATTCGCTGGTGGTCTGCCCCGCGAGCACACTGATCAACTGGGTGCGCGAGATCGAGGCCCGCAGCACGCTCGGCGCCTTCCGCTTACACGGCGACCGGCGCGACCTGGCGCGTTCGGCCTGGCTCGAACGCGGCGGGATCGCGGTGACCACGTTCGACGGGCTGCACAGGCTTGCCCCCTCACCGCAGGTCGGGATGCTCGTCGTCGACGAGGCGCACTACGTGAAGAACCCCGAGGCCCGCCGCTCCAGGGCCGTGGCCGGATGGTGCGACCAGGTCGCCCGGGTGCTCTTCATGACCGGCACGCCGCTGGAGAACCGGGTCGAGGAGTTCCGCAGCCTGGTCGGCTACCTCCAGCCGGACCTGCGTCCCAAGGTCGCGGCCGGGGCGCAGGCCTTCCGCCGCGCCGTCGCCCCTGTCTACCTGCGCCGCAACCAGGAGGACGTGCTCACCGAACTTCCCGGCCTGGTCCACGTCGACGAATGGGAGGAGTTCAGTACGGCTGACGCCGACGCCTACCGCGAGGCGGTGGAATCGAGCCGGTTCATGGCGATGCGCCGGGCGGCGTACGCCGTTCCGGAGAAGTCGGCGAAGCTGGAACGGCTGCGCGAACTGGTCGACGAGGCCGCCGTCACCGGCCTCAAGGTCGTCGTCTTCTCCTACTTCCGCGACGTGCTGGCCTCCGTCGCCGACTCGCTCGGCCCTTCGATCCACGGCCCGATCTCCGGCGACCTTGCTCCCGAACGCCGCCAGCACGTCGTGGACGCCTTCACCGAGGCGCCCGGGCACGCGGTGCTGCTCGCGCAGATCCAGGCGGGCGGGGTCGGCCTCAACCTGCAGGCGGCGTCCATCGTGATCATCTGCGAGCCGCAGGTCAAGCCCACCCTGGAGAGCCAGGCCGTGGCCCGCGCCCACCGCATGGGCCAGGTCCGCCGGGTCCAGGTGCACCGCCTCCTCACCCCCGACAGCGTCGACGAGCGCATGCTCCGGATCCTGCACGCCAAGACCGTCCTGTTCGACACGTACGCCAGACGCAGCGACCTCGCCGAATCCACCCCCGACGCGATCGACATCTCCGACCAGTCATTGGCCCACCAGATCATCCAGGAGGAGCAACAACGCCTCGCCGGCGGCCCCGCTCACGGGCGTTAGGATAGAGAAGCTGAAATTAGTGTTCATCCGTCAAATCGAAAGCTGAGCTTATGCTAGAGGTCCGACGGCTCAAGCTTCTGCACGAACTCGCGCACTACGGAACGGTGGCGGCCACCGCCGAAGCGCTCCAGCTCACGGGTCCCGCGGTGTCACAGCAGCTCGCCGCGCTGGAACGGGAAGCGGGAGTGCGGCTGCTCGAGAAGCAGGGGCGGACACTCGTGCTGACCGCCGCCGGCCGGCTCCTGGTGTCCCACGCGGACATCATCCTGGGCGACGTGGCGGCGGCGGAGTCCGCGCTGGCCGCTCTTCGGGCGGACGGTTCCGGCACGGTCCGCATCGCGGCGTTCCCCTCGGCGGCCCGCAGCCTCGTCGCTCCCATCTGGACGAAGGCGCCGGGCGTCTCACTGAGACTGCTGGAGCTGGAGCCGGATCTCGCCGTGGGTGCGCTGATGCACCAGGACGTCGACGTGGCGATCGTGCACAGCTACACCCTGCTACCCCGCCAGACACCGGCGAACTGCGAAGTGCACCCCATCACCGACGACCCGGTCCTGCTGGCCCTTTCCGAGGAGACCGCGCGCGAGCACGGGCTCTCACCGGAGCAGAAGGTACGGCTGGCCAGGTTCGCCGACGCCGCATGGCTGGTGCCCGCCAAGGAGCACTCGTGCCACGAGATGATCCAGCGCGCGTGCGGGGCCGCGGGTTTCGTACCCGAGGTCGTCGCCGAGGCCACCGACTTCTCCGTCCTCGCGGCCCTCGTCGCGGCGGGCGCCGGCGTCGCGCTCGTCCCCCGGATGGCCCTCCCCGAGGCGCATGGCCCGATCAGCCTCCACCCCCTGACGGCGCCCGTGGTGCGCACCATCTACGCGCTGACGCGAACCGGCACCTCGCGCCGCCCGGACGTGCGAGCGGTCCTCGCCGCACTGATTCGATAAGCACAACTTCCGACTTGTAGAAGAAATCGGAACTGGTGCTTATTCATATGAGCCGCCATTCTTGTCCACATGGCACTCATCGACCTCCGCAGCGACACCTGCAGCCGTCCCACCAGGGCCATGCGCGAAGCGATGGCCTGGGCGGACGTCGGTGACGACGTGTACGGCGACGACCCGACGGTGAAGGAACTGGAGGCCGAGACCGCGGCGCTGCTCGGAAAGCAGGACGCGGTCTACATGCCGACCGGCACCATGACCAACCAGGTCGGCATCCGCGCACACACGGAACCCGGCGACGCTGTCCTCTTCGACCAGAACGCGCACGTCTACCTCCTCGAGGGAGGCGCCCCGGCCGCCTACTCGGGCGTCCTGCCCCGCCTGCTCCCCGGCGTACGCGGCATCTTCACCGCGACCGACGTCATCGCCGCCGTGGGCCAGCCGCACCCCTTCTTCCCGGCTACGGTGCCCGCGCCGGTCACGTTGCTGTGCGTGGAGAACACGCACAACGCGGGGGGCGGCGCGATCTGGCCGCTCGACCGCCTGCGCGAGGTCACGTGCACCGGCCGCGACCTCGGGCTCAGCCTGCACCTCGACGGTGCCCGGCTCTGGCACGCGACCGCCGCGACCGGCGTGGAACTCGCCGAATACGCGGCCCCGTTCGACACCGTGAGCGTGTGCTTCTCCAAGGCACTAGGCGCACCGATGGGCTCATGCCTGGCGGGTCCCGCGGAACTCATCACGCGCGCCCGGCGCTTCAAGCAACAGCTGGGAGGCGGCTTCCGCCAGGCAGGCATCGTGGCCGCCGGCGCCCTCCACGCCCTGCGCGAACACCGCCCCCGCCTACCGGAGGCCCACGCCAACGCCAGGCGCTTCGCCGAAGCGGTGTCGCAACTGGACGGCATAGACCTCGATCCCGCAGAGGTCGAAACGAACATCGTCCGCTTCAAACTCACCAAGTCCACCGCGGCCGCCTTCGCTGACGAGGCCCACCACCTGGGCCTCCATGTCCTGCCCTCCGGCCCGGACGGTATACGAGCGGTCTTCTACCTGGACATCTCCCCTGCCGACACCGACCGCGCGATCATCATCATCGCCAAGACACTCGCCACTTTGTGACGGAGGTTCAGCCGCTGAACCCACTCCATGCCTTGGCCTCCGTCCTCGACAGCTTGTCGCGGCTGTACCACCCCAAGGCGGCGGCGAAGAGCGTGGTGAGACCTCCAAGGCTGATCGCGATCTTCTTGGAGCTGCCGGCGAGAAACGACGACATCCGCCAGGCGATCGAGTCCCTCTGGATCAGCAGTGTCGGATTGAAAGTCGCCGCTACGGAGAAGGCGAGCAGGGCGGCGACGAACATCGCCGATGCCGCGTTGAGCACCCCGTAGGCGATGTTGAGCGTTCCGACGATGGATTGCAGCGCTCCGGTCTTGGAACCCAAGCCGTTCTCGTAGTCCCGGCCGGCGTTGTGGAAGCCGGCGACCCTCTTGGTCGCCGCCGCCGCAGCGTCGCCCCGCCATCGGACCAGATCACCGTTGACCATGCCGGCGGCGACCGCACTCGGCCGAATCTCCGGTGCGCCGCCCAGCGCGCGGCCTCGGCGGTTCAGCACGTCGTTGATCCGCTCATCGGATGGCACCAGCAGGGCCAGCGCGACGAGCTGAGCCATCATGGCGGCGGCGGACATCGCTCCGGCCATCCTGGCGTAGCCCAGCGTGAACTTGCTGAACCTGCTCATCTTCGCGATCTCGTAGTTCGGCACGTAGCGCACGCTGAGGGGATGGCCGGGCCTGTGGAACTCGTGAACGGCCGCGCCCCAGGTCTTGGCGAGAACGACGCCACCGACCGACAGGGGAAAAACGTGCCGGGCCGGGGTGGTCGCGAAATCCTGACCGGACCATGAGCCGCTCTCCGGGCTCCCGCCGTGTGGCGGTCCCTCGACGCGCAAGGATCCGCGATACCTCGTGAGCTCCTCCCGATAGGCCTGCACGAGCTCGTTCAGCCGCCGCCTGGTCTCGTCTTCCGTCGCCACGTAGCGCGTCGCCGTCGTATGGAACATGTCCGCCAGGCCGTCTGCGGATGCGGCTCCGTGCCGCGCGTCCTCCACCTCGCCACGAACGCCGTCGTTGTACGCGGATCGGAAGATCTCGCCAACCAGGCTGAGCGCCCCGGGCGGTAGGAGACTGCCGTCAAGTTCCCCGGCCGTACGATCGAGATCTTCCCGCATCGTCTGCGAATTCACGACCGCTCGCGAAAAGGTGTCCAGATCCCAGCCAAGCTCATCAGACGCATCCACAGGCGATCAACCTAGCAGCGTCCCCGAACACCCCACCCGGCGTGCGGGACTCTCCTCACCGATCAACCAGAACGGAATCGTGGCGTCGACGGCGTCTCACGTCCTGGTAGTCGACCACCTGGGTAAACCACGCATGACCGTGCCTCGCAGGAATCCCAGGGACACCTAAAACCTCCACCCCGACGGAACCCGCCTCGTGGTCGTCCGAAACGCCGACGAGCGCGTGGACACCTACGCCGTCAAGACAGGCAAGCGCCTGTCCAGCGTCGCCCTCAAGTTCCCCGGCGGCGAATATCTCGGCACCGGTCTCGGCTGGTCAAAGGAGGGTCCCTTCCTGGTGCGCGGGTACCTGTACGACCGCGTCTACTACCTGGACCTGACGACAGGCAAACTCTGGCGCCGCAAGCACTGACACGCGAACACCGCACAGGCCAGTGGACCTGCAAGGTGGCGCTGGACGTGTGACGCCAGGAGCGATCTCTTGACCGGCACGCGTGAGCATAGCTCGGGTCAGTGGTCCCAGAGCCGTTTTCCCTGGTAGGGCGGCTCGTACGGCGGTATACTAAGCGTAGGCCTGTGGGACGACGAGGGAGCCTGACCCGAGAGCCCTCAAGGGGGCACAACGGAAGGACTGAGAGGCCGGAGCCAAAGGCAACGGCGACCCCTAGTCACCTGATCCGGACCATACCGGCGAAGGGAGAGCGCCTCACAGGTCTTATGTTGCCCGCGAGCGACGAGGGCGCGCGGAAGCACGACGGTCTCCGGGACGTCGCGTAGCGCCGCGCTTGGCCGTACGACAGGGCTTCGCGAGGCGCACGTCCAAGGTCGGCACGTCAGCGTCCGGTGAGGCCTAGGGCGGCGTCGACGATGGAACCTGTGTCGATGCCGTGGATCGCGTGCGCGTCGTGCAGGTCGCTCGACTGGCCGAACTCCGTCACTCCGAGGCAGCGGATCCGGTCGCCGCGCGCGCCCGCGAGGAACGCCAGGGTGTGTGGATGGCCGTCGAGGACGGTGACCAGAGGCGCGGTGTACTCCGCGGGGAACAGCAGGTCGATGATGCCGCTGCCCTCGCCGCAGGTGAGCCGGCCCCGGGCCTGCATTGACCGGAACACCAGGTCAGGGCTGGTGAGACAGACGACGCCTGCCACGATCCCCTGCCCGGCGAGCAGGTCGGCAGCCCGCATGACCTCGGGCATGATCGCTCCGACGGCGACGAGGGTCACCTGCTCGGTGGCGGGCTCGTGATCGGTGATCCGGTAGCCGCCCGCGACGGCCTGCCTGCGGCGCCGTTCGAGGAGCGGCCCGTCCGCCGGCAGGCGCGCGAGAGCCTGGTCGAGGGGTCGAGTCGACAGCCGGAAATACGACGAGGTACCGCCCGGCACGCCCACCTTCCGCATCGCCTCCAGCAGGCACCACTCCAGGTCCTGCGCGAATGCGGGCTCCCACGCGACACAGCCGGGCTGCTCCAGCCCGATCGACGGGGTGGTGATCGACTGGTGCGCCCCGCCCTCGGGGGCCAGAGTCACCCCCGACGGCGTGCCCACAAGGATGGATTGGCCGCCGGAGTAGATGCCGTAGGACCACGGTTCCAGCGCGCGCGAGACGAACGGGTCGTAGATCGTGCCGATCGGGATGAGGCGCTGCCCCCAGCGGCTCCAGGTCGCGCCCAGCTCGCCCAGCAGCCCCACCAGGTTGACCTCGGCGATGCCGAGCTCGATGTGCTGGCCGGTGCCGACCTCGGACCACTTCAGGAGCCGCTCGGTGTCGTCGGCGAACCAGTCCCGGCGGTCCGTGACCGACCAGACGCCCGTCTTGTTGATCCAGCCGCCGAGGTTGGTGGACGACGCGACGTCGGGGCTGCAGGTGACGACCCGGGCGGCGACCTCGGGAGCCTCGCGCTTGAGGTCGGCGAGCAGCCGGCCGAAGGTGGCCTGGGTCGAGGCGGGCGCCCGGTGCTGTCGGCCGAGCGAGACCGGTACGTTCGCGGGCTTGTCGTGCGCGATCGGAGTGCGTCTGAGCCTCTCGCCCCGCTCCGCGCACAGCTTGGCCTCCGGCGAGCCAGGCTCGAACGCGCGCCACGGGTCAGCCATGTCGGTGCCGCAGGACTGCGCCAAGGTGGCCATCTGGGCCTCGGTCAACAGAGCCGAGTGGTTGTTCGGGTGCCCCTCGGTCGGCAGGCCGCGGCCCTTGACGGTGTAGGCGAACACGACGGTCGGGCGGTCGTCGACGCTACGGTAGGTGTCCAGCAGCAGCTCGAGGTCGTGGCCGCCGAGGTCACGGATCGCCCGCGCCATCCGCGGGGGCGAGATTCCGTCGACCAGGTCGCGCAGCGCCCGGCCGGCCGAGTCGCCCGCGATCCGGCTGGGCAGCTCGGAGACGTCCGCCCGCAGCAGCCGCTGGTACTCCTCGTTCGGCATTTCCTCCAGGCGGCATCGCAGTTCCTCGCCACCCGGCCGGGCGAAGAGCTCGGAGACCTCCCGGCCCCACTTGAGGACGACGACCCGCCAGCCGGCGGCCTCGAACATGCCCCGCAGACGGTGGATCTGCACGTCGGGCACCACCCGGTCGAGCGATTGGCGGTTGAAATCGACCACCCAGAGCAGCTCACCCAGTTTGGCGACCGACGGGTCGGCGACGGCTTCCCAGATCGCGCCCTCGTCCAGCTCGGCGTCACCGATCAGGCTGATGAACCGACCTGCCGGAGGGGTCTCGTCGAACCGCGAGCGCAGGTAGCGGTGGGAGATCGCCGCCCACACCGGGGCGGTGGCGCCGATGCCCACAGAACCCGTGGAGAAGTCGACGGTGTCGTGGTCCTTCAGGCGGCTGGGATAACTTTGCAGGCCGCCCTTCTCGCGCAGCGTCGGCAGGTACTTCGCGTCCAGGTCACCGAGCAGGTAGTTGATCGCGTGCAGCACCGGTGACGCGTGCGGCTTCACGGATACGCGGTCGAGCGCGGTCAGTTCGTGGAACCACAGCGACACCATGATGTCGACCATCGACGCCGACGACGCCTGGTGCCCGCCGACCTTGATTCCGGTGTCGTTGGGCCGGCTCCGGTTGGCCACGTCGACGATCGACGTGGCCAGCCACAGGACGCGCCGCGAGATCTCTCGCATGGTCGCGATGTCGTACGGTTGCCCGGCTCCGGCCGCGAGGCCCGTGGGTCCCCGAAGACCGGCGTGGGCCGGGACCATCGTGTCGTAGCGCATGGGAGTCCAGCTCTTCTCGGTTGCGGAGGTCTACGGGTGCGACGCGCCCGCGTGCGCGGGAGCCGTACGACTCGCGGCGAGGGCCTGGTCGAGGTCGGCGATCAGGTCCTCGTGGTCCTCCAGCCCGATGGAGAGGCGGACCAGCCCGGCGGCCGGGCGGGCCTCGGGGGCGACGGGCCGGTGCGTCAGCGCGGCGGGATGCTGGACCAGCGAGTCGACGCCACCCAGGGACACCGCGTGGGTGAAGAGGCGGACCGCCGATGTGAGGCGCCTGGCCTGCTCCAGACCTCCGTGGAGGTCGATCGAGATCATCGCCCCTGGGCCCTTCATCTGCCGGCCGACAAGTCCCCGTGGGTTCCCCGCGATGCCGGGGTAGTGCACCTGGGAGATGCTCGGATGGGTGCTCAGCCACGCGGCGACGCGCTGGGCGTTCGCCTGCTGCGCCCGGACCCGGATCGGGAGCGTGGCGAGACCCCGGTGCAGGAGGTAGGCGCCAAGGGGGTGAAGAAGGGCACCCGTGATGGCGCGGACCCGGCGCAGCGCGGCAGCCTGCTCCTGGTTACAGGCGATGACGCCGGCGATGACGTCGCCGTGCCCCCCGAGATACTTGGTCGCGCTGTGCAGCACCATCGAGGCGCCGAAATCGACGGGGTTCTGCAGGATGGGGGTCGCGAAGGTGTTGTCCACGAGAACGGGAACGCCGCGGGCCGTCTCGACGACGGCACGGATGTCGACCAGGTCGAGTGTCGGGTTGGCGGGTGTCTCCAGCATGATCAGCGCCGTGTCCGGCCGGAGCGCCGCGGCAACGCCCTCGGCCGTACAGAACGACACCTCGGCGCCGAGGACGCCCGAAGCCAGCAGGTGATCGGTCCCGCCGTAAAGTGGACGGACCGCCACGATGTGGCGGTGACCGGTCTCCCGCGTCATCGCGAGGATCGCCGCGGTCGTCGCCGCCATCCCCGAGGAGAACGCCACGGCTGCCTCGGTGTGCTCCATCCGCGCCAGTGCCGACTCGAATCGGGCCACGGTCGGGTTCCACAGCCGCCCGTAGACGGCTCCGCCCTCCTCGTACGGCGTGCCCCCGCCGGCCATGGCCTCGTACGAAAGGCCGCCGGCCTCGATGTCCGGCAGCGGATTGGTCGAGGACAGATCGATGGGAAGCGCGTGAACACCTAGTTCGGCGAGGTCCTCGCGGCCCGCGTGGACGGCTATGGAGTCGAGCTGCAGCCGAGGCGAAATCATGTCGCCACGATGAGCGAATCCGCAGATAATTTCAACGGTTGTTGTGGAAGCTGGCACTCTACGCGAGAATCGATGCAGATTCCGCAAATGGAGCACTCATGTCTGACCTGTCGTCGAAGAATCCGCAACACGCTCCGGCGTCTCTCGACGGTACCGACCTGGCCATTCTCGCCGCCCTCGTGAAGGACGGCCGGATGACCAACGCCGCACTCGCCGCCAGGGTGGGAGTCGCCGAATCCACGTGCGCGTACCGGGTGCGCGCCCTGAGGCAGTCGGGTGTCATCGCGAGCATCAACGCCCGGCTCAACTTCGGCGCGCTCGGCCACCCGATCCACGCGATCATCAAGGTCCGTCTGGGAAGTCACAACCGAGAGCACGTCCGCAACCTCTACGACAAGCTGGTCATGGTGCCGGGGGCGCTGACGGTCCTCCACGTGGGCGGCGACGACGACTTCCTCTTGCACGTGGCCGTGGAGAGCCCGGAGAAACTCCGAGATCTCATCCTGGAACACGTGACCGTCTACCCGGTGGTGCAGCGGACGGAGACCCAACTGGTGTTCGAGGTACGCGAAGGCCGCGGCGTGCTGAATCCGTGAACGTCTCCGGTCGGCGGGGCGTCCTTGAGCAGGAACCCCGACGCCCCGGCCCGCAACGCCGCGAAGGCGTACTCGTCCAAGTCGAAGGTGGTCAGGACAACTCGCCAAGCTCGACAACAGGGAAGACCCGTTCCTCGACCTGATCGGCGATCCCGACTGGCCACGCGAAAGATCGCCAAGCACCTACGCGGCATCCGTGACGAGCGCGCCGGCCTCGAAGCCCGACGCAGCGAACGAGAGCTTTCTTGATCGTGTTCCGGCTCAGCTCAAACTCCTGACGATCCCCAGCACGCCTGCCTGCCATACGCCAGCGGCCCGCGCGGGCGGCGCCGATCCTGGGGCGATCAGTGGGGGCCGAGGATCCTTCTTCGGATAACCCAGCGATGCCGACGAGGCGTCATCACGGTTTGGTGTCGATCACGCGTCGCTGACCTGGCTGTGTCACGAAGAGTGACACCCGTGGACGGCTTGACCGTATCTCGTGTCGCGTCGTTCATCCACGTAGGAACGGCCACCGTTAGTCGAATTCGTGTTCTATTAGTTGCGATCGTCACTGAACGTCGATCTTGACCTCAGGTGCCTCCCTCTGGGTTGATCAAGGTGTCTTTACTTCCTCATCCTCAAGAGCGGAGATCCCTGATGCGCCTGTTACCTGTGGCACGCCCTCACCCCGTCGGCCCCCTGCTCACTCGGCTCGCACGCCGGTCGGTAGGCCTCCTGTCGGCTTTCGCCATGGCAACCGGGCTTCTGCTCGCCGTGACTCCGACCGCCTCGGCCGCCGACTCCACGACAGACCTCGGTATGAACTGGTCGAACCGACCCGGTGATATTGCCGTCGGCAACGGAAAGGTCTTCGTCTCCAACGGAGACCGCATCGCTGTCACGGACGCAAAGGGCCAGCTCGTGGGCGCGATCACCAGCCTGTCCGACGCCTACGGGCTTGCCATGGCTCCGGACGGCGCGCACCTGTACGCAGCGCTGATCGGCCCCAGGCAGGTCATCGAGATCGACACCGCCAGTTTGGAGATCACCCGGCGCATCGACCTTGCCGCCTATCCGTGCCCGACGAACCTGGCGCGCTCCGGCGACTGGCTATGGGTGGGCTACGGTTGCCTGACTACCTGGGGCGGCGGCGTCATCGGGCTGGACCTGTCGACGCCCGCGCCGCAGCCGGTCGCCGTCGCGACCGATCTCTTCGGCGCTCCGGTGCTCGCCGCAGGCGGGAACACACTGGCGGTCGGTGAGAGGGAGCTGAGCCCTTCCGACATGTTCGTTTACGACGTGAGCGCAACGCCCACGCTGCGGGGCACGATCGACGGCCTCACCAACGAGACATCGGGCCCCATCGAACTCGTCGTCACCCCCGACGGGTCGAACCTACTCTCGGCATCGGCTACCCCCTACCGCTTCGAAAGATGGGACACCACCACCCTGGCCAGGGTCCGTTCCTACGGTGAGGAGCCAGGCTCGCCCGGCCTTCCGATGGGCCTGGCGCTCAGCCCGGACGGAACGCGGGTCGTGGGCGGGCGCACCCACGGCACCGACATCACCATGTACGACGCGACGACAGGGGCGAAGATCCACGAGGTGGACAACGAAATCGGCGACCTGGTCGCCGGCAGCGTCGCGTTCTTGGGCACCGACGTCTTCGCTGTCCTGAGGTCCTCCAACGACGACAGCCTCCACCTGTGGCGACTCGAAGGCTTCACCCGCCCGGACTCGACGCTGACGTTGACGGCTCCCGCCGACCCGTTCGTGAACCGGCAGCTCGCTCTCACCGGGCGGCTTGAACTCCCCGGCGAGCCGGCTCCCGGTACGCAGACCCTCACGGTGACCCGTCGCCTCCCTGATGGAACCAGCCAGCCGCTCGACAACGTGACAACCGCTGCGGATGGCAGCTTCACCGTCACCGACACCCCGACGGTCGGCGGAGAGCACGTCTACACCGCGTTCTGGGGTGGAAACGGCGGCTTCCGCGGGAGTACGGCTTCGGTGACGGCGACGGTCAAGTACAAGCCATCCCTCACGCTGACAGGCCCAGCCGGCGGACCGGTCGGCACGACGCTGACCTTCAGCGGGGTGCTGCGATTCGACGGCCTGAACTCCACGGATGGCTTCACGCTCAAGGTGAGCCGGACTGTGAGTAACGGCAACGGCACCATCACCACGACTCTGCCGTCGGCGCACCCCAGCAGCAACGGGACATACCGCTTCACTGACCGGCCGCGTGAGCCCGGTATATACACCTACACCGTCGAGTGGCTCGGCAGCGGTCTCTTCCCTCCCGCGACGGCGAACCACGACGTGCGAGTGCTGACGGTCATCGAATAGCCGCCACCCTGGCGATAGGGCGAGCGCCGCTCGGCTACATCAGCGAGCGGCGCCTGAGCTAAGCCGCGTGGCAAGTCCGGGACCGCCAACGTCCTGTTGGGCGATCCGACCGCCTGCCCGGACGCTTCGACGGACGCGAAGTCCGCACCGTAGCCGTTGACCCCGAACGCGCACCCCTCATCTACCTGGCGCCTTCGAGCTGTACGCCACCGGCACCCACGGCTACGAATCACTCCGCGACACCCTCACAGACGCACGTCTTCGCATGAAGCCCACCAAGAGCCACCCAGCAGGCGCACAGATCTCCATCCACAAGATCGGCAAATGCTGCGTGACCGCTACTACCTGGGGATACGTCACCCAAGACGGCATCGACTACCAGGGCAGACACGAACCAATCATCCAAGCCGAGCTGTTCAACCGCGTCCGGTCCTTTTCAACGAGCACGGGGCAGGCGTCCGCGCCCGCACGCACCACCACGACCTCAAGGGCTCCATTGGTGCCACCGCAGCACGCACCGGCTGATCATCATGTCCGGCAAGAGCAAGAGCGGACGTCGGTACCTGTACGTCATGTGCTGTGGCCGCCAAGACCGCACTTGCGACCTCCTGAGCAACCCTCACGAGCTGTACGGCACCGCCAACCAAATCGCCGAACGCCTGCTCAACCAAGCGTGTCCTTCACACCCCGCTACATCGACGCGACGACACTGACAGAACCCCCAGAGTCAGCACCTACGACCCCACAGCCCCCATCGCCCCACCGCCGTACGTCCACGGGAGCGAAAGCACAACCACGAGACTGACGCGGCGCAAGCGTGAAATCGAACAGAGCCCGAGCGAAGCGAGGCCCGTTGGCCCGACGCTGGGGGTCCGGGGGTCACCCCCCGGAGTAAACCCCGAAAACGGGAAGCGGCCCCCGAAGGGGGCCGCGAACATGACGAGGAAGTAAGTGGAGCTATGGGGATTCGAACCCCAGACCTCCTCCATGCCATGGAGGCGCGCTACCAACTGCGCTATAGCCCCGTGATGCGTGGATAAGTGTATAGGAATCCGAGGGCGCTCGTGTCACGTCATGCCCTGTGTGCTACGTCTTAGGTTTCATGTCGAGCTTTGAAGACCAGAGAAGCCTGCTGACCGGCGTCGCCTACCGGATCCTCGGGAGCGTGGCCGATGCCGAGGATGTCGTGCAGGAGGCGTGGCTGCGCTGGTCCGGGGTCGACGAGGCGACCGTGGATGACCCGAAGGCGTACCTGATCCGCGTGACGTCGCGGTTGGCGATCGACCGGTTGCGGTGGGCGAAGTCGCGTCGCGAGGCGTACGTCGGCCCGTGGCTGCCCGAGCCGATCAGCCTGGCGCCCGACGTGGCCGAGCACGCCGAGCTGGCCGATTCCGTGGAGCTGGCGCTGCTGGTGGTGCTGGAGACGCTGTCGCCGCTGGAGCGGGCGGTGTTCGTGCTGCGGGAGGCGTTCGACCTGCCGTTCTCGGAGATCGCGCAGGTGATCGGGCGGGGTGAGGCGGCGACCCGGCAACTGGCCAAGCGGGCGCGCGAGCACGTACAGGACAAACGCGCGCGCTTCGAGGTGGATCTGGGGCAGCGGCGGCAGATCACCGAGCGTTTCATGACCGCCGCGTCCGATGGCGACCTCGACGGGCTGATGGAGCTGCTGTCGAGCGAGGTCACGCTGGTCAGCGACGGCGGCGGCAAGGCACGCTCGCCGCTGCGCACCCTCACCGGCGCGATCAACGTCACCCGCTTCCTCGCCTCGATCACGACGCCGGACGGCATCGCGAAGTTCATGGCCTCGATCAGCGTGACGGACTTCGCGGACATGTCGTACGGCATGGCCACCGTGAACGACGCCCCCGCCATCGTCATGTCGGTCGCCGGGCGCGTGGTCTCGGTCATGGCCCTGGACATCAAGGACGGCGCTATCGACACCATCTACCTCCTCGCCAACCCCGACAAACTCACCCACCTCACCCCGACCTTCCCCGAGCGCTAGCCGTACGGCGGGCCCCGTTTGCGTGGCAGGTCGGGTTTGGCAGGGTCGCCTCATTGCCGTTCATGGAACCGCGGCTTGACCTTGACCTTAGGTCAGGCTCGACGCTGATGGCATGACGATCTCAAACACGAGTCACTCGGGCTGGAGTGGCATGTTGCCGGTGGAAGACACCGCGCTGGCCGTGACCGACACCGGCGGCACAGGTACCCCCGTGGTCTACCTGAACGGTTCCTACGCCAGCCAGCGGCACTGGCGCCCCGTCATCAACGACCTGGGGTCGGGGTGGCGACACATCACCTACGACGAGCGGGCTCGCGGCAAGTCGCAGAAGTCGGCGGACTACTCCTTCGAGGCCTGCGTCCGGGATCTCGACGCCGTCCTGAAAGCCAGGAGGGTGGAGCGGCCGATTCTGGTGGGCTGGTCCTACGGCGCGTTGCTCGGGGTGCACTGGGCCGCTCGTAATCCGGGCCGCGTCGCCGGCGTGGTCGGGGTCGACGGCCCATATCCGTCCGGCTGGACCGACGATGCCGACCACGAACGCATCCGGCGGCTGTTCCGTAAGGCCCGGTGGGCGTTGCCGATGGCGCGCCTCATCGGCAACGCCGCGCAGATGAGTGCCGAACAGCATGCCGACATCAACATCGAGGCCCACATACTCCACGCCGCCCTCGAACCGATCCTCGACAGCGTGACCGTCCCGGTCCGATACGTGGTCGGCTCCGGGGAGGCCCTGGGAAGCAAGAATGACGAGCAAGAACAGATGCGCACTACGCTCAACCCCGTGCTCGCCCGCAACCCGAACCTCACGATCAGCGCGAAGGTCGCCGGCAACCACGGCACGATCGTGCGCAAGGATTTCCGCGCCATCGCCGAGGCCACCCGCGAGGTCGCCGCTCTCACCCGCGAAGGTCGCTGACGGCCATGACCAGCGGCGTCACGATCGGCCAGGCGGCGGCCTTCGCCGGCGTCACGATCAAGACCATCCGCCACTACCACCGGCTCGGCCTGGTCGACGAACCGAGCCGTGACGGTTCTGGCTATCGCCGTTACGGGTCGTCCGACCTGCTGCGGCTGGTCCAGGTCCGGACGCTGGCCGAGTCCGGCGTACCGCTATCCGAGATCGGCGCCCTGCTCGGCGCCGATCCGCAGCGGTTCGCCGCCGACCTGGCCGAGGTCAAACGGCGGCTGACCGATCGGATCGAGGAGATGATCGCGCGCCGCGACTTGCTGGACCGGCTGGCCAACGGTGACCGGGCCCTGTTGCCCGACCGGGCCTGCGCGCTGTTGGACCGGGCCGCCGGCCTCGGCTTCACCCCGGACGAGGTGGCGGCCTACCGCGAGGGCATGGTGCTGGCCAGGGCCCTGGTCCCCGACGGCTTCGACGACTATCTCACCAAGGCCGAACACGCCCTCGACGACACCCGGTTCATCGCCTTGAACAAGCAATGCTGGGCCGCCAAGGACTTGGAACCCGACGACCCCCGCATCGAGGAACTCGCGAACGCCTTGGCCGACCGCTTCCTCGCCAACCCCGCGTTGCTCGCCATCTCGTACGGCCTCCAGGCCCGCACTGACGCCACCCGATACGGCCTGCTCAACCATCACCGCGAAGACCAGGCCTCGGCCATGGCCCGGCTGACCACGCTGGTCGAGATGAAACTG
Organism: Nonomuraea sp. NPDC050536; assembly: GCF_044457685.1. NCBI lineage: Bacteria > Bacillati > Actinomycetota > Actinomycetes > Streptosporangiales > Streptosporangiaceae > Nonomuraea > Nonomuraea sp. NPDC050536. The sequence goes on along the minus strand of NZ_JBITHD010000001.1, from coordinate 78,444 downwards.
CGCTCCGCCGGCGTAGACATCCCACACCAATAACCGCAGCCCCACAGTGGCCATAGTCGGAGACGATGGCTCAGCTGCTCAGGCTGATGCGGTGTCGTGTCAGCGGCCGTGTCAGCACGGCGACGGCCCGGTATCAGGGCGGTCGGCGATCGTGGACGCCATGAACGGTTCAGCCATTGCGCTCGTGCTGCACGGTGATTGCAACGCGGCATTGCCTTCGCACGCAGAGTAATTGCACCACTTTGTCGCCATATATCCGGGCAAACGCCTTCCGGATGATTGACAGGCAACCTAGCTTTCGAGCTGCGGAAAACACGTACTATCGCGAGTAGACCCTTGGCCGACGAGAGGAATGACCATGGAACACACCGTCACCACGATGCCGACGACGCGTCAGCCCGGCTGCCCCTTCGACCCGCCCAAGGAGCTGATCGACGCCCAGCGGCACGGCCCCATCAGCCGCACCACGCATTTCGGCGGCAGTCCCGGCTGGCTGATCACCGGATACGACCTGGTCAGGTCGGTGCTGGCCGACCCGCGGTTCAGCTCGCGCAAGGAGCTGCTGAACTTCGGCGACTTCGAGGTCCCGCCGGCGCCGCCCGGTGAGTTCCTCCTCATGGACGACCCCCACCACAGCCGCTACCGCAAACCGCTGGTGGGCAAGTTCACCGTACGGCGGATGCGGCTGCTCACCGAGCGCGTCGAGCAGATCACCGCCGAGTGCCTGGACGCCATGGAGAAGGCCGGGCCGTCGGCCGACCTGGTGACCGCGTTCGCCAAGCCCATCCCCGCCATCATCATCTGCGAGCTGCTGGGCGTGCCGTACGAGGACCGGGGCTCCTTCCAGGAGAACGTCGACAAGTTCATGAACGGGGAGACCAGCGACGAGGACGTGCTCGCGGCCTACACCGCGGTCCAGAGCTACCTCGCCGAGCTGGTGGTAGCCAAGCGCGCCAACCCCACCGACGACGTGCTCAGCGAACTCACCGACAGCGATCTGACCGATGAGGAGCTGAAGGGCGTCAGCCTGATCCTGCTCGCGGCCGGGCTCGACACCACCGCGAACATGCTGGCGCTGGGCACCTTCGCGCTGCTGCAGAACCCGGCGCAGCTGGCCGCGCTGCGCGCCGACCCCGCGCTCACCGAGAAGGCCGTGGAGGAGCTGATGCGGTATCTGAGCGTCGCCAAGACGTTCTGGAGGACGGCGCTGGAGGACGTCGAAGTGGGGGGCCAGCTCATCGAGGCCGGCACGACGGTCACCCTGTCCCTGAACACCGCCAACCGCGACCCCAAGCGCTTCACCGACCCCCACGTGCTCGACCTCCGCCGGCAGGACGGCGGGCACCTGGCCTTCAGCCACGGCGTCCACCAGTGCCTGGGTCAGCAGCTGGCCCGCGTCGAGATGCGGGTCGCCTTCACCGCGCTGCTCGACCGCTTCCCCACGCTGCGCCTGGCCGTACCGGCCGAGGAGGTCAGCCTGCGCCCGGAGACCGCCGACATCTACGGGGTCAAGAGCCTCCCGGTCACCTGGGACGCGTGACCTCGAGCCAGCGAACGGCCACCCACCACTGCTGTGGTCGCTCGCCTGCGTCAGCAGTACGGTGACCAGAATCGTGACCGCGGCATCGGGGCGACCCGGCGGAACGCCCCTGCCGAAGGGCGGCGATGGTCTCCCGCCGCCGTTCGGCAGGGGCAGGGGCGGAATGGAAGACCACGGCGTGCAGGCCACCTGCCCGGGGCCGTCCGGCACGTTACGCAAGACCATCTCGCGACATATCGCGATTGCGCGTACCATGTCTGACCGTGACCGACGATCCCGCCCCGCGAGCCTCGGACGCCGACCGCGACCGCGTCGCGGCGGCGCTCGGCGAGGCACTCACCACAGGAAGACGCACCAGCGCCGATGAAGGTCGGCGGTGTGCGCGCAGTGACGATTAGTCGGTCGTCGCCACGGTTCGGCACAATGTCTGACATGCGAGTCGAATTGCTCGGACCGTTCGAGGTCCGAAACCGTGGTGGGGCCGTCGTAGAGGTTCCTGGGATTCGGCTGCGCGCACTGCTGGCTGCGCTCGCCCTCGAACCTGGCCGGATCGTCACGCGTACGAGGCTGGTGGACTGGATTTGGGGAGAACAGCCGCCCACGGACGAAGTGAATGCCTTGCAGGCGCTGGTGTCCAGGCTCCGCAGGGTGTTGCCGGACGGTGTGATCGAGGCGGATTCCGGCGGGTACCGGCTGGCCGTACCTACTGATGCCGTGGACGTGTCCCGGTTCGAGCAACTGGTCGGTCAGGCCCGCGCCGCTGAGCCTGCGGCGCGGGCGGATCTGCTGCGCTCGGCCTTGGCACTGTGGCGCGGTACGGCCATGGCGGACATCGCGCTGCAAGGCAGCGATGCGTTCGACGCCGCGGTCACGCGTCTGGACGAGCTCTACGTCGCCACGCTCGGGGATCGGGTGGATGCGGATATTCGCCTCGGCCGTGGCTCGGAGCTGGTCTCGGAGCTGACCGAGCTGGTCGCCACGTATCCGCTGCGTGAGGGGTTCGTGGCGGCCTTGATGCGAGCGCTCGCCGAGGCGGGGCGTGGCAACGAGGCGTTGACCGTGTACCAGCGGACGCGCGAGCGGCTCGCCGAGGAGTTGGGCGCCGACCCATCGGCTGAGCTCTCCGCGCTGCACACCGCGCTGCTCCGTGGCGAGCTGGGCCAGCGAGCGGAGAGCGGCAGGACGAACCTGCGCGCCGAGCTGACGAGTTTCGTCGGCAAGGACGATGACATCTCCGCCGTCGCCGGCCTGGCCATCAAGCACCGGCTGGTCACCTTGACGGGGCCGGGTGGCTCCGGCAAGACAAGGCTGGCCACCGAGACCGCCCGGACCATGCTCGCCGAGCTACCGGACGGGGCATGGCTGGTCGAGTTGGCCTCGGTGCAGGCAGGCGGTGAGCTGGCACAGGCCGCCCTTACCGCTATCGGCCTGCGCGACCAGGCACTGCTCGGTGATGCGCGGGGCGGAGAACCGATGGATCGGCTCATCGCCGCGGTCAGGGAGCGCGCGATCTTGCTGATCCTGGACAACTGCGAGCACATGATCGAGGCGGCCGCGGCTTTCGCGGATCGGCTTCTGGGTGAGTGCCGGAGGCTGCGGATCCTGGCAACGAGCAGGGAACCGCTCGGTATCACCGGGGAGGTGCTGTGGCAGGTCGAACCGCTCGCGCTGCCCGCGAACGGCGCCGGCCCCGCCGAGGTCGGGTCCTCGCCCGCGGTGCGGTTGCTGCGGGACCGCGCGGAGCTGGTGCGCAAGGACATCGGCTCCGACGCGCACACCTTGTCGACCATGGCGCGGATCTGCCGGGCGCTCGACGGGATGCCGCTGGCGATCGAACTGGCCGCTGCACGGCTACGCACCATGTCTGTCGATCAGCTGGCACGTGGGCTCGATGACCGTTTTCGGCTGCTGACCGGCGGCAGCCGTACGGCGCTGCCCCGGCACAAGACACTGCGCGCGGTCGTGGACTACAGCTGGGATCTGTTGACCGAGGCCGAACGTGGCGTGCTGCGGCGGCTCTCGGTGTTCTCCGGCGGGGTGAGCCTGGAGGCGGCCGAACGGGTGTGCGGGGACGAGGTCGCCGGGGAGCAGGTCTTCGACGTGCTGACCGCGTTGATCGAGAAGTCGCTGCTGCTCGCCGACGGCGAAGGCACGCCGCGCTACCGGATGCTCAACACCATCAGGGAGTACGCGGCACAGCGCCTCGCCGAAGCCGGGGAAACCGAGCTGGCGCGCCGGGCGCACCTTGCCTACTTCACCGAGCTGGCCGAGACGGCCGACCCGCACCTGCGTCGGGCCGAGCAGGTGGAGTGGCTGTCCAGGCTCGAGGCCGAGCACGACAACATCAGTGCGGCCGCGCGCGGAGCGATCGCCGAGGGATGGGCGCAGGAGGCGATGCGGCTGGTCGGGGCCTCGGGCTGGTACTGGTACCTCGGCGGGCACAGGGCCGAGGGAACCGAGCTGAGCATCGCGGCGGCCTCGCTGCCCGGTGAGGTCTCCGACGAGGTGCGGGCGATGGCGTACACCATCGTGACGGTGTTCGTGACCTCCGGGATCAGCGGCGATCAGTTTCAGGCGCGGGAATGGATCGAGGAGGCGCACCGGATCATCCAGCGCAGCGGGAGTCGCCACCCGCTGCTCGGGTTCGTCGCGCCGCTGGCGGCGTTGCTGCATGGACCGGCGGAGTTCCTGCCCGCGTTCGAGCCGCTCATCGCCGGCGGCGATCCATGGGTGCGCGCGCAGGCCAGGCTCGCTCGTGGCCGGTTGCGGCTGTCGATCGGCGGCGACGAGACCGACGTGGACCTCGACGGCGAGATCGCCCTTGCCGAGTACCGCGCGCTGGGTGACCGGTTCGGGATCTCGTTCGCGCTGAGCTTCCTGGCCGATCGGCTCGCCATGCGCGGCGAGTTCGCACGCGCGTGTGAGCACTATGAAGAGGCGGCCGCGGCGCTGGCCGAGGTGAGTGCGATCGAGGACGTGGTCGGCCTGCGGGCGCGGCTGGCTCAGCTGTACTGGCTGCTCGGCGATGAGCGATCCAGCATGTCCGCCATGGCGGAGGCGGAGCGGTGCGCGGACGGGATCACCTGGCCGGACACGCTCGCCGAGCTGGCGCTGACGAAGTCGCAACTGGCGCGCTGGCGCGGCGAACCGGAGCAGGCACGCCACCACCTGGCCACGGCCCTGGCGATCCTGGGCAACGCGGACCTGGCCGACTCCATCCACATCCAGGCCATGAACCTGTACGGATACCTCACGGAGGATCTCGAGCAGGCCCGTGCGCATCGGCGCGAGGCGTTGCACGCGGTCATGGAGCACATGATTCCTTCGATGATCGCCGAGGTGTTGATCGGGATCGCGGATGTCGCGCTGCGCCAGGGACAGTACGAGCAGGCCGTGCGATTGCTGGCGGCCAGCGACGCCGTGCGCGGTACGCCGGATCGTTCGCAGCCGGACGCGTCCAGGATCGCCGCGGAAACGCGGAATCGCCTCGGCGAACCTGTGTTCACCGAGGCGACCCGCGACGGACAGCGGCGGGACTGGCGGGAGCTGGCGGAGATCACGCTCGCTTCGTGAACGACTTGCGCGCCCACACGTAGCCGATCAACATGAGCCCCACGCACCAGGCGACCGCCGTGATGGCCGTGCCCGCCGATGGCGCGCTGCCGGTCAGGAACCCGCGCAGGGTTTCGATGATCGGGGTGAACGGCTGGTACTCCGCGAACTGCCGTACACCCGCCCCCATCTTGTCGGCCGGCACGAACGCGCTGCTCAAGAAGGGAAGCAGCATCAGCGGGACGCCGAGGATGCCCGCGCTTTCCGGTGTCTTCGCCGCGAGACCGGCCCCGATGGTCAGCCAGCTGATCGCCAGCACCGCCAGCACGATGATGCCGATCGCGCCGAGCCACTCCGGGAAGCTCGCCGACGGGCTGAATCCCATCAGGAACGAGACCGCGATGACGAGCGCGATGGCCACCAAGGTCCGTAGCAGGGTCGCGATCACGTGCGCGTTCAACACTGCGCCCCGGGACACGTCCATGACGCGAAGCCGGTTGATGAATCCGGTCGTCATATCGGAATTCACCCCGGTCGCGGTGGGGCCGATTCCGTAGCCGATGGTCATGATGATCAACCCTGGCGTCGCGTAGTCGACGTAGTCGGTGCCGACGCTGAATCCGCCGCCGAGCACGTAGACCATGAGGAACAACACGAAGATCGGCATGATGATGGCGTTGAGCAGCGTCAGCGGATTCCGCATCGTGTGCCGGAAGTTGCGCCGCATCATGGTGGCGGAATCCGCCAGGGAAGCTGAGATGGCGTTCATCGTGCGTTGACCTTCTTGTTCGCGTTACCGGTAAGGGCGAGGAAGACGTCATCGAGGTCCGGTGTGTGCACCGACAGTTCCTCGACTTCTATGGAATGCGCATCGAGCCGATCGAGCAGCGCGCGCAGGGATTTCACCCCGCCGTCGCCGGGAACGCGCAAGGTCAGCTCTTCGTCGTTCCTGGTGGATCCGGGCAGGACCTGTGCCGCGACGTCGAGTTCGTGCCGCTGAGTGAACAGCAGCCGGATATGGCTGCCGGGGATCTGGCGCTTGAGCTCGTCGGCGGTGCCCTCGGCTACCAGCCGGCCCTGATCGAGTACGGCGATGCGGTTGGCGAGCTCGTCGGCCTCGTCGAGGTACTGGGTGGTGAGGAAGATGGTCGTACCGTCGGCGACCAGCCCCCGGATGATCTCCCACATGGTGCGGCGGCTGCGGGGATCGAGTCCAGTCGTGGGCTCGTCCAGGAAAATGATCTGCGGCTCGCCGACCAGCGTCATGGCGAGGTCCAGCTTGCGGCGCATGCCGCCGGAGTAGGACGACGCCGGTTTGTCCGCCGCTTCGACCAGCTCGAACCGGTCGAGCAGGTGGTCGGCGATTCGCTTGCCCTTCTTCTTGGGCAGGTGCAGGAGGTCCGCCATCATCAGCAGGTTCTCCTGGCCGGTGAGCAGGTTGTCCACCGAAGCGAACTGCCCGGTGACCCCGATCGCCGCGCGTACCGCCTTGGCTTCCGTGGCCACGTCGTGCCCGGCGACGACCACCTTCCCGGCGTCCGGGGTGATCAGCGTGGTCAGCACGTTCACCGTCGTGGTCTTGCCGGCGCCGTTGGGCCCGAGCAGGGCGAAGATCGTGCCAGTCCGGACATCCAGGTCGATGCCGTCGAGCACGGTCTTGTCTTTGTATGCCTTGCGCAGCCCCGAGGCCGCAATGGCTGAACCGTTCATGGCGTCCACGATCGCCGACCGCCCTGATACTGGGCCGTCGCGGTGCTGACACGACCGCTGACACGACACCGCATCAGCCCTGATCCCCACCCGAACCTCTGCCGGCTGTGCCGCGGACAGGGCCTGGTGCCGCTCCCGGGTGCCCACTGCGTCGTTTTAGGGATTTGCTGCGTGCGGTTGATGCGCTCTAGGGTGCCGCTCATGGCTTGTCGCATTTCCGAGCTGGTGATCGAGTGCCGGGATCCGCAACGGCTGGCGGCGTTCTGGTGCGAGGTGCTGGGCTTCATCGTGCTCGACACCGACGACGACGGCGCGGTGGAGATCGGACCACGGGAAGGGTTCGGCGGATTGCAGCCGACTCTGGTCTTCAGCCCCAATGCCGAGCCCAAGGTGGGCAGGCCGCGGCTGCACTTCGACGTCAACGCCACCGACCGCGATCAGGACGCCGAACTCGAACGACTCCTGAAGCTCGGGGCGCGCCCGGCCGACATCGGCCAGACCGGCGAGGAGCCCTGGCACGTCCTGGCCGACCCCGAAGGCAACGAATTCTGCCTCCTGCGAGCCCGCCTGAGCTGAGCACCGGCAAACGCTGGTCGCGGTCATCGTCATGGTGCATCCAAGCGACATCAGCGGCGCGGACCGCAAGCGCCACCTCACCCTGCTCACCACCTCAACCGCCCTCCCCCCCTTCCTCGGCACACGTGACGGCGGTCGCGAAAATGGGTAGATCTTTGGATGGTGGTCGCCTAGCTTGGGTTCTCACCCCTACGTGAGGACTTCGCGCGCATGACGCCGCCTGCTCTTTAGACCTGACACTTCCCTGCGCATCGGTCGCCGACGACGCCGTCGGCTCTGTTTTCCGTGCTCTTCGTCAGGTCTTCAGAGAGATCATGTCTTCACATCCTCATATCGTGCTGCCCTGGGCGGTGCGGCGCACCCACCTGCCTCTGCTCGCCCTCCGGTGCGTGGCCTGCCCTTCCGGCCGCGCCAACATCGGCAACGGCAAGTTCCGCGTCAACGCCAACGGCAAACTTCTCGACGTCTGGCTCCTGGTCAACTGCGTTACCTGCGGCCGGACCAGCAAGCTCACCGTCCACGATCGCGTCCCGGTCCGCTCACTGCCCGCTGACCTTCTGGCCGGTTACTCGGCCAACTCGCCTTCCCTCGTCGTGGATACCCTTCTCGACCCGTTGATCGCCCGGCGCAACCGGTTCGCGCTCGATTGGGACGGATGCTGGGAACTCCACGCACCTCCCGTTCCCGAGGATCCGTGGCCCCTTCAGATCACGGTCACCTTCGACGATCCCGTGCCAGTCCGTCCCGAACGGCTCATCGCTCAGGGATTAGGCATGAGCCGTCATGAGATCGCTCACAGAGTCAAGATCGATATCCCGCTGAACCGCAGGACGAAACAGGATTTCTCATTCGTCCTGGTGTGGTCGGTTCAGTAGGTCCAGCTGTCGGTGCGACGCTCTCCGCCAAGGCAGAAAACGGCTGTGCCGCGTTCTGCCTTGGCCAGGTCGACGCGGATCCAGTCGGCCTTCTTGATGGCACCCGTCCTGCACCCGGGCCTAGGAGGCGGTGCGGTGGCGGGTGGGGATGCCCGCCTCGGCCACCAGGGATTCGAGGTTGGTTCCTGTCCTGGACAGCAGGTGGGCGGCGCCGTTGGCGGGGTCGGCGAGCAGGCCCCAGAGGAGGCGTTCGCCGGTGACCGGGCCCGCTTTCGCCATGGCCACCTCGATGACCTTGCGGGTGTGAGGTGCGAGCGGGATCGAGCCGAGAGGGCCGTGGAGGGTGACGCGAAGCACCAAGGCCCCAGACACGCGCCCACCGATCGGCCGTGCATCCTGCCCGACGTGCGCGGGCTGCACGACTTCTACAAGGTGCCGAGCTGGGGGTGCGGGTTCAGCTTGCTGTGCGGGTGTGCATGGTGAGGGTGGCCTCATCGAGTTCGAGGGAGACCGTCACCGTGCCGAGCTGCGACGTCCGGGTCACGTGCGTGCCACCGCACGGGATGTGGGCCTCGCCGTCCGGCAGCGCGCAGCGCCAGGTACGGCGGGCGGTCAGCGTCGGGCCGGGCACGTCGACCCAGACCGGCGCATCGGCGGCCACCCAGTGCTTGAGGCGCTCGTTGACGGCGCCGGCGACCTGGTCCAGGTCCAGCTCCTCGGCGGAGAAGCCCTTCTTGCGCAGCGACTTGCCCAGCCGGTAGACGTCCACGCTGCCGTACTCGGTGATGCGCGAGGAGGTGATCGCGGTCTGGTCGAAGTCGGGGTTGCCGAGCGCGTCGGTGGCCGTCTCCTTGCGCCAGCGCGGCGCCAGGGCGGCGTTGAGCGCGAGCGCGGCCAAGTGGCAGGCGGTGTGACCGGCCGACAGGGCGGCACGGTAGTCCGCGTCGACGACCAGGTCCACCTCCTCCCCCACGGGAAGCGGGCTGTCGACGACGTGCACCACGAGCCACCGCCATCCCTCGGCGCCCCGCCGTACCGGGATGTCGTCGCCGATGAACAGGCCCTCGTCCGACTCGGCGGCGGTCACGCAGTCGACGACCGGCAGGCCGCCGATCGTGCCGCGGTCGGCGGGCTGGTCGGGCCAGGTGTGGTCGAGCGGGTGGAAGGGCGTCTCGGTGGTGACGAGGCCGTGCCGAGCCCCCGCCGGCACGGCCTCGACGATCTGGGAACGGCCGGTGACCTGGCCTTCCGGGAAGGTGACGACGGTGGAGTTCACGCCTCCATCTTCCCAGCCTCGTCCTCGAGGAAGCGGTTGCGCCCCGCGTACAGGCCGGTCAGCAGCTGCACGCCGACGACGGCGAGCATCATCGTGTACGGCACGGCCCACCCGCCCGTGGCCTCGCGCAGCAGCCCGACCAGCAGCGGTCCGGCGCCGGCGATGAGGTAGCCGGCACTCTGCCCGAAGGCCGACAGCCCGGCGGTCGCCTCGGGCGTGCGGGTGCGCAGGCCGAGCATCATGAGCGCGAGCGGGAACGAGCCCATGCCGATGGACACGAACACCACCCAGACCAGGGCGGTCGAGGGGGGCGCGAGCCACATGCCGAGGAAGCCGATGACGTAGGAGACGACCAGGCCGACGACCATCGGCCGCTGGTCGCGGAAGCGGGAGGCGACGGCGGGCACCACGATCGAAACCGGGATGTTGAGCGCGGTGAAGATGCCCAGGACGAGCCCGGCCTGGCCGGTGGAGAAGCCGTTGTCGGTCAGTATCGTGGCCAACCAGCCGAACATGATGTAGGCGATCATCGACTGGGTGCCGAAGTAGACGGCGACCATCCAGGCCAGCCTGCTCCTGGCGAGGCGGCGGATGCCGGAGTCCTGCTGGCCGGTGTCCCGCTCCGGCTCATTGCGGATGAGCGCAAGCCACGGAATGGCGGCGACGACGGCCAGGAGCGCCCACACGCCGAGCGCGATGTGCCAGTCGCCCGACGCGCGCTCGATCGGCACCGTCGCCGCGGCCGCCAGCATGGTGCCGGCCGCCAGCGCGGTGGTGTAGACGGTGGTCATGATCCCGGTGCGCTTGGGGAAGTGGCGCTTGATGAGGGTGGGGATCAGCACGTTGCCGACCGCGCCGCCCGACAGCGCGAGCGCGCTGCTGAGCAGGAACACGGTCGACGAGCCGACCAGCGAGCGCAGCAGCAGCCCCACGCCGAGCGTGACCAGCGCGAGCAGCAGCAGCCTGTGCTCACCGATACGCCTGGCCAGGGTGGGCGTGATCGCGCCGACCGAGGCGAAGGCCAGCACGGGCAGGGTGGTGAGCAGGCCGGTGCCGACGCTGGACATGCCGAGCCCGGCGGAGAGCTGGTCGAGCAGGGGTCCGACGCTGGTGACGGCCGTCCTGAGGTTGAGCGCGGCCAGGACGATTCCCAGTACGAGCAGCCAGGCAAGGGATCCGGTTCTGGTCCTGGACTCTTGGGCGATGACGCTCATGCGGCCGCCAAACCTCCACTCATCAAATCATGGGACGAATCACCATCCTAACAGGACCGAAATATCCCTTTATTCCTGTCCAGGCCAAAGCCCTCTTCCCCGATCGGGAAGAGGGCGGGCAGGAGCCGTCAGTGGAGCGGCGGGACCTCGCCGCGCCACGCGCCGGTCTCGCCACCGCGCGACTCCACGAAGTCCTTGAAGCGGCGCAGGTCGCCGCGTACCCGCATGCGGACCAGCTGCAGCCAGTCGCCCGCGACCTCGGCGAAGCCCGCGGGGTCGTAGGCCATCTGGAGCGTGACACGGGTGGTGATGTCGTCGAGCCGGTAGAAGGTGACGACGCCGGCCTGGTGCGGCCCGTCGACCGAGCGCCAGGCGATGCGCTCGTCGGGGCGCTGTTCGACGATCTCGGTCTCGAACTCGCGCCTGACCCCGGCGATCTCGGCCACCCAGGCGTTGCGCGTATCGCTGAGCTGCTTGACCGACTCCACGCCTTCCATGAACTCGGGGAAACTCTCGAACTGCGTCCATTGGTTGTAGACCACCCTGACGGGGACCACGATGTCTACGGAGTGCTCGATTGTGCTCATGAGGGGCCCTACTGCCCGGTACGGCGAGCGGTTAACGCCTGCGCAGCAGCCAGTACAGGCCGACCACCGGGAGCACCAGCGGGATGAACAAGTATCCCCTGCCGTAGCCGGACCACACGGTGGCGTGCGGGAAGGCCGCGGGGTCCATGACGCTCGCCGTACCGACGATCAGGACGCCTGCCAGCTCGATGAACAGGGCCACCAGCGCGACGCGGCGGGCGCCGGCGACCAGCGCGACGGTGAGCACGATGTAGACGGCGGCGGCGAAGGCCGACAGCGAGTAGGCCAGCGGCGCCTCGGCGAACTTGGTGGCGATCTGCACGCCCGCCCGCGCCGAGGCGGCCAGCGCGAACAGCCCGTAGAGGCCGACCAGGACCCGGCCTGGCCCCTTGCCGATCGAGGAGGTCGTCATGCGCCGGTCTGCCAGATCTGCAGCAGCCTGCCCGTCATCACCGCGATCGCGAACCCGGCCACGACCAGGATCGCCGACCCCCACCTGCTGCGCTCGGCCAGCGCCAGGAACACCCCCGCGGGCGGGATGATCGCTTGGCCGCCCAGGTAGCCGTACAGCAGGGCCCTGGCGTCCGGCCCCTCGCCGCGCACCATGGCCGCGATCACGAACCCGGCCTGCACGAGCACCAGCACCTCGAGGACGGCGAAGCCGATGAGCAGGACCATGCCCATCGCCCGATCGCGGATCGCGGAGACCAGCGCGGCCAGCGCGAGCAGCAACGACCAGACGATGACGATCGTCGCGAGGGTGGTGTTCACCGGAAAAGGCTATCGCCGGGGCACGCCGGTGGCCGCATAGGATCGGGAGCGTGGAAAGGATCCTGGTCAGTGCCTGCCTGATGGGCCGCAAGGTCCGCTACGACGGCCGGGCCAAGACCAGCTCGGACGCTCAGCTGGCGACCTGGCGGCAGGAGGGGCGGCTGGTGCCGTTCTGCCCGGAGGTCGAGGGCGGGCTGCCGACACCGCGCCCCGCGGCCGAGATCGAGGGCGGCGTGGGCGGCGCCGCCGTGCTGTCGGGCGCCGCCAGGGTGCTGGCCACCGACGGCTCCGACGTGACGGGCGAGTTCCTGGCGGGCGCGCAGGCCGCGCTGACCGTGGCGACCTCGTTCGGCATCAAGGTGGCGGTGCTCAAGGAGGGCAGCCCGTCGTGCGGCGCGCTGTCGATCTACGACGGCACGTTCCGCGGCCGCCGCACGCCCGGCCAGGGCGTCACCGCGGCGCTGTTCGAGCTGAACGGCATCCGCGTCTTCACCGAGGACCACGTGGCCGAGGCGGCCGACTACCTGCGCACTCTGGAGACGTAGAGCGCGCCGCTCAGGCCGAGCCCGAGCAGGGCGGCCATGACGCGGTGGTACCAGGTGTCGAGCGCGGTCGCCGGGGCCGCACCGAGCCCCAGCGAAAGGACCCCGAGCAGCACGCCTGCCAGCGCGAAGGCGTGCGAGTACAGGAGGGGGTCCCAGGAGGCGCGCGACCGGTAGGCGCCGCCGAGCAGCGCGAGCCCGCACAGCGTCTCGGCGACGACGGCCGGGATGATCACCGGCTCGCGCAGCTGCCCGAGTGTGATCCCGGCGTGCAGCAGCGCGAACGTGAAGAAGACGACCGCGTAGAACACCGAGAGCGCGCGGAGCGCCTTCCTGAGTGCGTCCATGCGCTCACGCTCGCAGTTTCGCCCCCCAGGGAAATCCTCCCCGGGGAGACGATCGGGCTACGCCGCGGAGAGCATGCGCCGCACCAGCCGGATCACCTCGTCGATGGTGACCTGGGCCTCCTGGTCGGACTCGCAGGCGGCCACCTCCCTGCCCGCCTCGCCCATCACGGTGGTCAGCAGCACGACCAGGACGTGGCTCTCCCTGCTGTCATCCAGGCCGAGCAGGCGCTTGTTGCCGCCGATCCAGTCCCAGCCGCGCTGCCTGCGCAGGGTGGCGAACTCGGCGGGCCCGTCGTTCTCCAGGAACAGCCTGGCCACCTCGCGCTGCTCCCACGAGCCCTCCAGGTAGGCGCGGGCCCCGGCCAGGAAGCGCTCGGTGGTGCCGTCGACGGCCTTGGCCGCCCGGTGCGTGCGGTCCTCCTGGTTGCGCATGAACTGCTCCCACAGCGACAGGAACAGCCCGGGTTTGCCGCCGAAGTGGTGGTAGAGGCTTCCGACGCTGATGCCGGAGGCGTCCACGATGTCGGCCACGGTGGCCTCGCCGTACCCCTTGGCCAGGAAGACCTCGCGAGAGGCGCGCAGCAGCGCCTGCCTGGTGCCGCTCGCCCGTCCCCAGCGCGCCATCAGCACTCCCCGGCGATCGCGGCGTCTCTAAGAGCTCGACGCATGACAGGCATTATGTACGAGGCGAAGGCGCCAGGCGGGACCGGAGAGATCGCGTGCGAGGATGGGGCCGTCATGCGTGCCACCCCCTTGTTCCGTCTCGCCCGCGCCGCGGTGTTCGCCGCCGTGTGCCTGGGACTGGGCCTGGTGGCGCACACCGTGGCGGGGGGCACCGTGAGCCTGCCGACCGCCGCCACGGGCCTGGCGCTGTCGTCCGTGGCCGCGCTCCCGCTGACGGGCAGGGAACGCGGACTGCCGGTGATCCTGCCGGTGCTGGGCGCGGTCCAGGCCGCCATGCACGTGGTGTTCGCCGCCGCGCACGGCATCCCGCAAGGGCAGACGTTCGCGCACTGCGTCGACCCGGGCTTCGGCATGATCGTGCTGCACGGGACGGCGGTCACGCTGACCGCGATCTGGCTGGCCAGGGGCGAGGCCGCCTGCTGGGCGCTGCTGCGCCTGCTCGTCACCGGACTCCTGCGCTTCCTGATCGCCTTTCTCACCCCAGAAGCCCCCAAAGCACCAAATTTCCCGGCATTTCGTGCAGTACGGCAGGCCACCCCAGACCGAACCCCGGTCACACGGCGAGGTCCCCCATCCGTGGTCGGCAACACCCTGACCTGACCACGGAAACATCTGAAAGGACCTCACCAGCCATGCGCCTGACGCATGCTCTCTTCGCCGTGCTCGCACTCTCCGCGTGCGCCCCCGCCTCCACCCAGCCGGCCACCACCCAGAAGGCGGCCCCCGGCTACCCCGTCACGATCACGAACTGCGGCCGGCCGTACTCCTTCACCGCGCCGCCCCGCCGTACCGTCCTGATGAGCGGCGGCGCGGTCGGCCAGGTGTCGGCGCTGCTGGCACTCGGCCTGGACCAGCAGATCGCGGGCAACGCCCAGTCCTACGGCACCTCCGACGTGCCCGGCAGGCAGGCGGCCATCGACCGGCTGCCCAAGGTGAAGATCCAGCAGGGCGGCTTCGACATCTCCCGCGAGACGATGCTGTCGCTGCGACCCGACTTCGTCATCGGCACCACCAGCTACGACTTCGACGCGCAGAACGGCTACGCCACCCGCGACGAGCTCGCGGCGGTCGGGGCGAACTCGTGGCTGCCGAACTCGACCTGCGGCAAGACGGGCACGATCAACGGCACGCAGACGATCGAGGACAGCTACGGGATGCTGCGCGACTTCGGCAAGATCTACGGAGTCAGCGCCAAGGCCGAGCGGCTCATCGCCGAATCCAAGCGGCAGATCGCCGCGATAGCCGACAAAGTGCGCGACGAACCCAAGCCCAGGGTGATGTACATCATCCCCGGCATGAGCATGGGCTCGGCCGAGTTCAGCTCGATCGGCGGCAACGGCATCTGGAACGACATCTTCGCCAAGGCGGGCGCCGTCAACGCCTTCCACGGCCAGGAGGTGTTCCTGAACCTCAGCAAGGAGCAGGTGGCCAAGACGGACGTGGACGCCGTCGTCATCATCAACTGGCGCAACCCCGACCCGGACGCCGAGGCCAGGAAGCTGTTCGCCGAGTTCCCGCAGTGGGGCAAGAAGTACGTGGTGCTCTCCGACTCGGCCTATCTCGGCCCGGACAACGCGGTCGCGGTGGAGCGCATCGCCAGGATGCTGCACCCGGACCGGTTCTGATGCCGCGCAGAATCCCCCTCCTGCCGGTGCTCGTCATCCTGGCGGCAGCGCTCGCGCTGGCGATGCTGGTGGCGGTCGGCGTCGGCTCGGTCACGATCCCGCTCGGCAGGACGTGGGCGGTCGTCACCGGCCACGGCGACCCGATCGACGCCCGCATCCTGATCGACTACCGCATCCCGCGGGTGCTGCTGGCCGCGCTGGCGGGCGCGGGCCTGTCGATCGCGGGCGCGGTGCTGCAGACGCTGGTCACCAACCCGCTGGCCGACCCGTACGTGCTGGGCATCTCCTCCGGCGCGTCGGTGGGCGCGGTGCTCGTGATGATCGTCGGCGTGAGCGGGCTCGGCGTCTCGTCGGCCGCGTTCGCCGGGGCGATGGCCGCGGCGCTGCTGGTGTACACGCTGGGCCAGCGGCGCGGCCGGCTGACCCCGACCCGGCTGGTGCTGGCCGGCGTGGCCGTGGGCTCGGTGCTGCTGGCGGTCACCAGCTACCTGCAGCTGCGCGCCGACCCGGCCGAGCTGAAGAAGGTGATGTTCTGGATGCTCGGCAGCGTCGCGGGCGCGCACTGGGAGCAGCTGCCCCCGGTCGCGGCCACGGTGCTGGCCTGCACGCTGGGTTTGATCCTGTACGGCAGGCGGCTCAACGCCCTGGTCACCGGGGAGGAGTCGGCGACCGCGCTCGGCATCGACGTCAGGCGGGTCCGCATCGCGCTGCTGGTGGTCTCCTCCCTGCTGACGGGCGCCGTGGTGGCCGTGGCGGGCGGGATCGGGTTCGTCGGCCTGATGATCCCGCACCTGGTACGGCTGGCGTTCGGCACCGACCACCGGCGGCTGCTGCCGCTGGCGGCGCTGGTGGGCGCGATCTTCATGGTGCTCGTGGACCTGCTGTCGCGAACCGCCGACCGGCCTTCCGAGCTGCCGCTGGGCATCTTCACCGCGGTGTTCGGCGCGCCGTTCTTCCTGTGGCTGCTGCGCAGGGAGGAGGCATGAGGCTGCGGGTCGACGACGTCCGGGTGCGCCTGGGTGGGACCCCGGTGCTGCACGGCGTCAGCCTGACGGCAGAGCCCGGGCAGGTCGTGGGCTTGGTGGGACCGAACGGCAGCGGCAAGTCCACGCTCCTGCGCACGATCTACCGGTCGGTGCGTCCGGAGGCGGGAACGGTTCGCCTCGATGAGCACGACGTGTGGGCGGGCTCGGCACGGGCGGCGGCCAGGCAGATCGCGGCCGTGCTGCAGGACGACACCACCCCGCCCGGCATGACGGTCAAGGAGGTGGCCGAGCTCGGGCGGACGCCGCACCACGGGCTGTTCGACCGGGACGGGCCGCAGGACGCGGCCGCGGTCGAGGAGGCCATGAAGCAGGCGGGCGTCCTGGCGATGGCCGCCAGGCCGTTCGGCTCGCTGTCGGGCGGCGAGCGGCAGCGCGTCCACCTGGCCAGGGCGCTGGCGCAGCGGCCGCGGCTGCTGGTGCTCGACGAGCCCACCAACCATCTCGACATCCGGGCCAGGTTCGAGCTGCTCGATCTGGTCAGGGCGCTCGGCGTGACGACCGTGGCGGTGCTGCACGAGCTGGACCTGGCGGCCCGGGCGTGCGACACGCTGGTCGTGCTGCACGGCGGCCGGGTCGCGGCGGCGGGCCCGGTGCTTGACGCCCTCACCCCGCAGATCCTGGCCGAGGTGTTCGGTGTCAGCGCGGCGGCCGCGTGCTCCGCGGACGGGGTGGTCAGGATCACCTACGGGGCGGAGCCGCTGAAGATCCCCCGGAGTTAGCGCAACTTTGCCGGGCCCCCGGGAGTCACACACATAGCGATCAGGGGGCCCGGCACGTCGCCACACCAACGGGAGGATCCGGCTATGCCTGTGGACCTGAACAACGCACGACCCCTGGCCTGGGATTCGGCCACGCTCGACGCGGACACCCGCGAGATGCTGAACAACCTCCAGCCCAACATCCTGCGCGCGCACGTGCGCGAGCACCTGTCGGTGCTGTTCGTCCGCTTCAACGACGTGGCCGAGGGACGGCGCTTCCTGCGCGACCTCGCCACGACGCGGATGAAGTCCGCGCGTCAGCACCTGGAGGAGGTGCGCGACTTCAACCGCGGCGACCGGCGTGGCACGCCGTACGTCGGGATGGGCATCAGCAAGGCCGGCTACCGCGACCTGGGGCACTCGGTGGAGGACATGCGGCGCTTCGGCGACAAGGTCTTCCGCGACGGCATGAAGCGGCGCATCGCCGAGGTGAACGACCCGGCCGTGGACCAGTGGGAGAACACCTACCAGCGGGAGATCCACGCGGTCATCCTGATCGGCGACGCCGACCCCGAGCCGGTCGCCGAGCTGCGCGAGGAGATCATCGGCAAGCTGCCGCAGAGCGCGCGCCTGCTGGGCGAGGAGACCGGCCAGGGCATGCGCAACCCCGACGGCAACGGCATCGAGCACTTCGGCTACGTCGACGGCCGCAGCCAGCCCCTGTTCGTCAAGGACGAGGTGGACAAGGAGCCGCACCAGCACTGGAACCCGGCGTTCCCGCTGAGCAACATCCTGGTCGCCGACCCGCTCGCGCCGAACCCTGGCCGCCACTTCGGCAGCTACTTCGTCTTCCGCAAACTGGAGCAGAACGTGCGCGCGTTCAAGGAGATCGAGCGCGACCTGGCCGACGGCCTGGGCCTGACCGGCGCCGACCGCGACAGGGCGGGCGCCATGCTGATCGGCCGTTTCAAGGACGGCACCCCGCTGACGCTCAAGCCGAAGGCGGCCGGCGGCCCGGTCGTCAACGACTTCACCTTCGACGCCGACACCGGGTCGAAGTGCCCCTTCAGCGGTCACATCCGCAAGACCAACCCGCGCTCGTTCGGCCGCGAGGTGCTCATGGCCCGCCGCGGCCAGACGTACGGCGAGCGGACCGACGACCCGTGGGACGGCTCTCCGCCGGAGGCCCGCCCGAGCGGGGAGGTCGGCCTGCTGTTCATGGCGTTCAACGCCAGCCTGCTGAGCCAGTTCGAGTTCACGCAGCAGAGCTGGGCGGACAACCCCGGCTTCCAGAACGAGGGCACCGGCCACGACCCGGTCATCGGCCAGGGCAAGCGCGAGGTGAAGGTCACCTTCCCCAAGGTCTGGGGCAAGCCGGAGCTGTCGCCGCCGCAGCATCAGGTGGAGCAGACGATCACGATGCTGGGCGGCGAGTACTTCTTCATGCCGTCGCTGGCCTACCTGCGCAACCTCTAGGGGCGGCCGGCGTGCGGCACTGAAACCTCCACCGCTTGGACCTGTCCGGTGCGGCCGGGGTCCTTCATCGCCTCCTCCATGCCGGGCCAGACGGCGTTGAGCACGTACAGGGTGCCGTCGCCCAGCATGCAGGCGAAGCAGCCCCGGTCGGCCTGGACGGTCTGCAGGACCTGGCCGCCCTCGCGGACGCGCACGCACCGCTGGTTCGGCACGTCGGCGTACCAGACGGCGCCCTCGGCGTCGAGGCAGATCCCGTCGGGGAAGCCGTCGCCGCAGTCGGCCCAGACGCGGCGCCCGGAAAGGGTGCCGTCCTCGGCGATGTCGAAGGCGGTGAGCCGGTTGGCGTGCGACTCGGCCACGATCAGCGTCGAGCCGTCGTCACTGATGGCCATGCCGTTGCCCCAGGCCAGTTCGGCGGCGACCTCGGTGGCCCGGCCGTCAGGGGTGACCAGGACGAGGTTGGCGCCGTTGACGTAGGCGTTGCCGCGGGCGTCGACGACCAGTTCGTTGAACACCTGGCCCAGCGGCGTCAGGTCGGCGTGGGTGACCAGCGTCCCGTCGGGCTCGCGGCGCAGCAGCCGCCCCTCCTGCCCGGCGACGACCAGCTCACGCCCGTCGGGCAGCCAGTCGATGCTGAAGGGGATCCAGGTGGGGACGGTGAACTCGACCCGGCTCTCGCCCGCGGGATCGATGCTGATGATCTCACCCGCACCCCAGTTGGCCAGCCAGAGTCGGCCGTCGTGCCAGCGGGGGGATTCCGGCAGGCCCAGCCCGGTGAGCAGCGTCTTCATGATGCGATCCTCTCTCTCACCTGGATATACGAAGCCACTGGCCGGATTTCGACACGAACTTTGTGTCAATTTCCAGCATCAAACCGGATATGACAAAAATGCTTGCCGCAGCGGCATTAATCGTGATTTCTGGCTCCATCGTGTCCGTTACTCCGGCTCAGGCCGCGACCGCAACGTGTCCCGTGGCCTCGAAGGCCGAGGCCAAGCGTTCGTACAACGCCAAGGCAGACACGCCCCCGCGGGGCGCCGAGGCCATCAAGGGCGCCCGCGTCGGATACATCCCCGAGGGCTTCAGCTCCGGCCAGGTCGTCGTCAACAAGCACCACGGCGTCACCGAGTACGGCTACCAGTGGACCGACAAGCGGTCCGACACCGACCCGAAGGCCCGCACCCTGTGGGTGCGGGTGGTCTGCTGGTCCAAGGCGGGCAAGCTCTCCCAGCTCAAGAACGCCCCCTTCGACGTGGGCACGTTCTCGGGTGACACGAAGGTCGCCACGCTCGGCGGACGCAAGGTGCTCACCATGAAGGGCGACGGCGCGCTCGGCACGGGACTCCTGGTCGGCTGGGTGGAGCGCAAGGGCACGGTCGTCACGGTCATGGCCAGCCAGCCCGTGGTCGGGGACCTCGACAAGATCGTGGCGGGCATCCGGCTATGATCTCCCAGGGGGAGATTCGGGGATGTTTCGGGCGTTCTTCAAGACCGAGGTGGGCAGCACCAGCCTGCTGCTGATCGCGACGGTGCTGGCCCTGCTCTGGGCCAACTCGCCGTTCGGCGACACCTACGAGGCGTTCTGGCACATCCCCATGGGCCTGTCCTTCGGTCAGGCCGAATTCTCCCTCGACCTGCGCCACTGGGTGAACGACGGGCTGATGACGATCTTCTTCTTCGTCATCGGCCTGGAGATCTCCTACGAGGTACGGCTCGGCCAGCTGCGTGACCGGCGGCTCATCGCCGTCCCCTCCGTGGCGGCCCTCGGCGGGATGATCGTCCCGGCCGCGGTGTACCTGATGCTCAACGCCGGCGGCCCCGGCGCGGGCGGGTGGGGTGTGCCCATCGCCACCGACACCGCGTTCGTGCTCGGGCTGCTGGCCATCGTGGGCGCCCGCTGCCCGGATCCACTCCGGGCCTTCCTGCTGACGCTGGCCATCGTGGACGACGTGCTGGCGATCATCATCATCGCCGTCTTCTACACGGCCAGCCTGTCGGTGCCCGCGCTGGTCACGGCCGCGGTGCTGCTGGCGGCGATCGTGACGCTGCGCTGGCTGAAGATCTGGCGGGCGCCCGCCTACATCGTGCTCGGCTTCGCGCTGTGGGTGGCGACGCTGGAGAGCGGTGTCCATCCGACGCTGGTCGGGATCGCGCTGGGCGTGCTGGTACTGGTGTACGCGCCGAGCGACCACAAGCTGCTGCGGGCCGGTGAGGCCGTGCAGGAGTTCACCAGCGACCCGAGCGCGGAGGCGGCCCGTCAGGCGGCGCGCAGCGTCAAGAGGGCGGTCTCGGTCAACGAGCGGCTGCAGCTCCTGCTGCACCCGTGGAGCAGCTACGTCATCGTGCCGATCTTCGCGCTGGCCAACGCCGGCGTGCGGCTCGACGCCGACACGCTGCGGGCGGCGACCACCTCGCCCATCGCCATCGGCGTGGCGGCCGGGCTGGTGCTCGGCAAGGTCATCGGCATCTCGATCGGCACGTGGCTGCCGCTCAAGCTCAACTGGGGCGTGCTGCCCGGCAACCTGGTCTGGGGCCAGCTGCTGGGCGGCGCCGCGGTGTCGGGCATCGGCTTCACCGTGGCGCTGTTCATCGTCGACCTCGCCTTCGACGACCCCGCCGTCCAGAACCAGGCCAAGATCGGCATCCTGGCCGGGTCGCTGACGTCGGCGCTGATCGGCTGGATCATCTTCAAGCTGGCCTGGGACCGGGGCGGTGTGTGCGCGCCGCCCGACGCCGAGCCGGAGGAAGAGCTGCCTGAGCTGCTGTCGGTGCCGGTCGGGCCGGACGACCACGTGCGCGGCCCGAAGGACGCCGCGGTGACGATCGTGGAGTACGGCGACTTCGAGTGCCCGTTCTGCGGGCGGCTGCACCCGATCATGGAGGAGGTGCTCAAGCGCCACCCCGAGGTGCGGATCGTGTTCCGGCACTTCCCTCTGCGCACCCTGCACCCGCGGGCGGTGGCCGCGGCGCTGGTGGCCGAGGCGGCCGCCGACGAGGGGCGCTTCTGGGAGATGCACGACATCCTCTTCGACAACCAGCGCTTCCTGACCGACTCCGA
The DNA here is from genome assembly GCF_044457685.1 of Nonomuraea sp. NPDC050536. Taxonomy (NCBI): domain Bacteria; kingdom Bacillati; phylum Actinomycetota; class Actinomycetes; order Streptosporangiales; family Streptosporangiaceae; genus Nonomuraea; species Nonomuraea sp. NPDC050536. The sequence goes on along the minus strand of NZ_JBITHD010000001.1, from coordinate 56,867 downwards.
CCTGGCCCACTACGCCGCCGAGCTCGACGTCGAGCCGTGGGCCGACGTGCCAGGCCACAAAGCCAGGGTCGCCGCCGACGAGCAGTCGGGCTACGACAGCGGGGTGCGGGGCACGCCCACGCTGTTCATCAACGGCGTGCGCTATCAGGGTGGCCTGGACCTGGCCTCGATCAGCCGGGCGGTGGAACGGGCAAGCGTTTCCCCATAAGGTCGCGGCGTGGGAAATCTTTGGATCCTCGCCTTCGGCGTCCTCCAGCTCATCGTCCTGATCGCGGGCATCTTCGTGACCGCGTTCGCCAAGAGCCACCGTGGCAGGGGCGCGATGCTCGGCATGTTCGGCTGCATCCTCCTGTTGGTCGGCGTGATCTGGCAGGTTCTCTACAGCCTGTTCCTTCCGGAGCTGGTGCGTTCGTTCGATCTGTCCTTCAGTTCACCGCTCATCTACGCCGGGAGCGCCGTCGGCATCCTGATTGACATGGCGGGAACCCTTTTGCTGGTCTTCGGGGTGGCGGCCCGCTCCAACCCCGCGGAGCAGCCCGCGCCCGTCTACCAGCAGCAGTGGCCGGCTCCCGGATGGCAGCAACCCCAGCAGCCGCAGCCGGGCCAGCAGCAGCCCGGGTGGCCGCCGCAGCAGCCGCCTTACGGCCAGCAGGGTCAGTGACCTGTCAGGTACTCGCGCCAGGTGATCTTCCCCGTGGGCCGGGCCCGCGTCGTCAGGTGCCCGGCTCTGAAGGCCCGCCCCAGCCTGCCGGGGATCCGGATCCGCAGCACCCGCCCGCTCCTGCCGCGCGCCCGTAGCCACGTCTCCAGCAGCTCGCCCGCGCCGATCACCTCGGGCCCGCCGTACTCCGTGATGCCGCCGAGCGGGCCGCCGCGTATCCGTGAGACCAGCTCGACGGCCACGTCCCGCACGTCGACGGGCTGCACGGGGAGGCCGGGATCGATGACCCGGACGCGGAACCGCGTCATCAGCGTGAAGCCCTGCGCCACGAACTCGTGGAACTGCGTCGCCCGCACGATCGTGTACGGCACGCCGCTCGCCTTGATCAGCCGCTCGGCCTTGATCTTGGAGCCGTAGTAGCCCAACGGCACCCGGTCGGCGCCGACGATCGAGACGTAGATCACGTGCCGCTCCCCCGCGGCCCGCAGGAGCCGCGCGGTACCGCCCTGCTCCACCCGGTCGGTGTAGCGGCCCCGGTAGGGCGCCGAGGCCAGGTGCACGATCGTGTCCACCCCGTCCACGGCCGCCGCCAGGCCCTGCCCGGTGGTCAGGTCCACGACCACCCACCGCACGCCGCCCTCCGACGGTCGCGCGGTACGGCTGGCGGCGCGCACCTCGAACCCCTCGCGGGCCAGCACGTCGATCAACACCCGGCCGAGCCTGCCGCTCGCTCCAGTCACCAGAACCCTTGTCATGCAGACAGGACGGCGCACCCGCCCGAGATGTGACAATGTCGGGGTAGATTTCCGCGCCCGGACGTCAGCCCGAGGGGATCATGACGCCACAGCAGCCCTGGCCTCAACAGCCCGATCCCAACCGGACCGTGCGCCACCGCTGGCCGCAGCCGCCCCCGCCACAGCCGCCGGAGCCACCTGGCACCCAGCGCCTGCAGTACACGCCGGACATGTTCCCCGACGTCCAGCAGTACGAGGCCAAACCGCCCAGGTCCGCCTGGTGGTGGGTGATCCTCGTCGGCGGGCTCGCGGTGATCGTGGCCGGCGCGGCGGTCGCGGTCATCCTGTGGTCGCGCGGCAGCCAGCCCGAGACCCGCAAACCGCGTCACACCTCCTCCTCGGCCGCGGCCCATGGCGCCGCCCGGGTCACCGACTCGGCGGCGCACCTGTCGTACCCGGTCCCGGCGGGGTGGACGAAGGCCGAGGACGGCCTGGCCCAGCCGTACAGCTCGGGGCTGAAGCGCGACGGCGGGATCGTGCGGGCGTTCATGCAGCCGGGCGCGCCCGGCGCCCAGGCCAGCATCGAGCAGCTGCAGGCCCAGGCGCGGGTGGTCGCCGAGCAGCAGGCGCGCAGCCTGCTGCCGGGCACCAGCACGGTCCAGGGCGTCGAGACCAGGGCGGTGCAGGTCGGCGGGCGCGCCGCGGCGTCGGCCTCGTTCACGCTGGCCTTCCAGCGGCAGGATCCGGCCTACGTGCGTGTGGTGGCGGTGCCGACGGGCGACGACACGATCTCCTACCTGCTGGCCGCCCTGTCGCCCGACGGCGACGTGACGCGGCGCGCGGTCGACCAGATCCTGGACGACGTCACGCCCGGGTGAACTCCATCGTCCAGTTGGTCTCCCACGTCTGCTCGCCGTCGACGGAGAAGGCCTGCTCCCAGCGGCAGGCGTCCGGGCCGTGCACGGTCCAGATGAAGCGGCAGCGCACCGGCGTGCCCTCGTGCTCGTCGTCGGCGTAGAAGACGCCTCTGTTGCCCTCGAAGCGCCCGACGAGCGGTTTGGTGTCCATCTTCGGGTCCAGGCTGCTGATCCAGTAGATCGACCACAGCTCGGTCGCCGGGTCGTACAGGCGCACGGTCATCCCCTTGGCGCCGCCGGCGGGGAAGCTGATCTCGTCGACGTTGGCGCCGCCGTCGAACGTCCGCCAGCAGCGGCTCCTGCCCTCGAACTCGTCCCAGTCGTCGCTGCCCGCCAGGCGCTTCTTGAGCTTGCGGTTGGCCGAGATCCACTCGCCCTCGAGAAAGTCGAAATCGTTCATGCGGGCGACCGTAAGCCGCATTCGCTGACAGGTAGTGTCAGCGTCAATGCGCGCATCTCGCCTCGTCTCGATCCTCCTGCTGCTGCAGACGCGCGGCAGGATGACCGCGCGCGAGCTGGCCACCCGGCTCGAGGTGTCCGCGCGCACGATCTACCGCGACATCGAGTCGCTGCACGCCGCGGGCATCCCGCTGTACGGCGACGCGGGCCCGAACGGCGGCTACCAACTGCTCGACGGCTACCGGACCCGGCTGACCGGGCTGACCGGCGACGAGGCGGAATCGCTGTTCCTGGCCGCGCTGCCGGGTCCGGCGGCCGAGCTCGGGCTGGGCGCGGTGGTGGCGGCGGCGCAGCTCAAGCTGATGGCGGCGCTGCCGGTCGAGCTGCGCGACCGGGCCGGGCGGATCCAGGAGCGCTTCCACCTGGACGCGCCGTCCTGGTACCGCGATCCTGAGCAGGTCACGCACCTGCCCGCGGTGGCCGACGCCGTGTGGGACTCCCACGCCATCCAGATCCGCTACCGGCGCTGGCGCGAGCCGGAGGAGGTCGAGCGCCGCCTGGAACCCTACGGGCTGGTGCTCAAGGCGGGCCGCTGGTACGTGGTCGCCGGATGTGGCGACCAGATCCGGACTTATCGCGTTTCGCAGATCTTGTCGCTGCATCCGCTGCCGTCACGCTTCACCCGGCCAGCCTCCTTCTCCCTGGCCGACTTCTGGCGCCGCTACACCGAGGAGTTCGAGGCCAGCCTGCGACGCGGCCAGGCCTGCCTGCGGCTGTCGCCTGCCGGGTTCGAGCGGCTGGGGCACCTGATGACGCCCGGCGTGGTGAGTGCGGCGGCGGCCACCGCCTCGGAGCCTGACGGGGCGGGTTGGGTGCGGGTGACCGTACCGATCGAGTCTGTCGCGCACGCCACCGGCGAGTTCCTGCGGCTGGGCGGGGAGATGGAGGTCCTGTCGCCGCCCGAGCTGCGCGAGAGCGTGGCGGCCACGGCGGCCGAGATCGCACGACGGCACGGGTGTTAAGCGTTTCGCAAGTCCCGTCCGCCACGCTGGCAACAGGGGGTTGCCCATGCGGATGATGACGGTGATCGCTGGAGTGCTGGCACTGTGCCTGGCAGGTGGGGTGCCCGCGGAAGCACGTGACACGGTCTACAGCCTGCCCAGGACGACAGTCACGGCGACCGTGGCCAAGGACGGGTCGGTCGGCGTGGTGGAGGAGCACACGTTCCACTTCTCCGCCGAGGGCCACGGGGCCTACGTGGACCTCCCGGTCAGCTACCGGTCGCGGATCGAGGACGTGACGGTGAGCGAGGGCGGCCTGGCCTACCGGGAGGCGGGCACCGCCGAGCTGGGCGTGGACCGCCCGGCGGCGACCTTCGCGCAGCGCGACTGCGGCGGCGTGCATCGGGTCGTGTGGTACTTCGCCGCCAAGGCGGACTCCGATCGGGTCTTCCGCCTCTCCTACCGGCTGCGCGGCGCGGTCACCGCCTACGACGACCGCGCGTTCCTGCACCTTCCTGTGTGGGGCAAGAACTGGGATCCGGCGCTCGACCGGCTCGAGGTGTCGGTGCGGCTGCCGCGGGCGGGCAAGAAGAAGGAGACCTACGCGGCCTTCGGTCAGCCCGGTGAGCTGCTCCGGCCGTCCTTCGCCAAGCAGACCGTGTCGGGCACGGCCAAGGACGTACCCGGCGGCCGGCCCGTCGCGCTCGACGTCGTGTTCCCCCGCAAACAGCTCGCGCTGACGCCGGACACGGCCGAGGAGGTGCGCAATGGCAGCGGCGCGGCCGACCTGGAGACGCTGCGCTCGGGCGGGTCGCTGGCAGGCGCCGACACCGGCACCGGCTGCCCGGCCACGCTGACGTCCTCGTCTTCTTCGTCGTCCTCGTCGTCCGGCAGCGGCGCCGCTGTCCTCGTGCCGATCCTGGGCCTGGTGGGGCTGGTGGTCGTGTCGATCATCTTCCGCGGCGCCGGCGGCGGGTCGCAGCGGTCGCGGCGGCACCACCACAGCTCCGGCTTCTTCTCTTCCTCCTCCGGCGGAGACAGCTCCTCGTCCTCGTCCTCCTCTTCTTCCTCTTCCTCTTCTGATGGCGGGGGCGGCGGCGGGGGCGCCTGGTAAGTGGGCCTATCGGGCCGGGTTTGAGGGTATTTCGTGTTCTGAGACCCTGCCCGGGGAGCCCGGTATGGACCTGCGTGAGCGGCTGCTGATCCAGGTGAGCGCCCGCGACGTCTACGACGCTCCCGCGCTCGCCGCTCACCCGGGGTCCGGGCTGGTGTTCACGGGCCAGGCCGCGCACGATGCCGTCCGGATGGTACGGCGGCGCGGCTACGACGGCCCGGTGCTGGCCGACCGCCGCCGTTACGCCGGCTCCGCCAGGGTCGCCGGGTCGGCCGGGCTGTCGGCGGAGTGGATCGCCGACCAGGTGGAGGCGGGCGTGACCGCGCCGCTCACGGATTCGGGCTACATCGGCCGTGGCGAGGCGGGGGCGCTGCACGCCATCCTGGAGCAGGCGGCCGCCTGGGACGGCGTGATCGCGGTCCTGCCCGTGCACGCCTCGTGGGCGGCGGAGGCCAGGCCGGCCCTGGAGGCGGCGATCACGACCTTCGGCGGCCCGGTCGCCCTGGTGATCGAGGACGCCGCCGCCCGCCGCGGCCCGCTGCCCTATCCGCTGCTGTCGGCGGGTGTGGAGGCCCTGGGGGCGCTGGCGGCCGGGGCTGACTGGGCGGCGGTCGGCGTGCGGGAGGTCCTGCGGCATCTTTATCCGGAGCCGCACGAGGTGCGCGGCGGCTGGCGGCGGGGCGGCGCCCGCAGCGCGCTCGTGCCGGAACCGCTCGCGTTCGTCCCGGTCGAGCGGCTCGGCCGCGGTGCCTGCCCGTGCTCGGTCTGCCACGGGCGACCCCTGTCACGGCTGCGGGACGCGCCGGAGCTGGAGGTCAACCTGCACAACAGCACGGTCCTGCACCGCCTGCACACCCGGCTGCTGCGCTCCACCCACCGGGAACGCTGGTGGCAGGCCCTCACGGGGTGAGCGAGGACTCCGACACGTGCCAGCAGTGCGTCCAGTGGTCCTCGGCGAGCACCGTCCTGGCCGGGACCTCCGACGAGCACACCGGCAGCGCGACCGGGCAGCGCGGGTGGAAGCGGCACCCGCTCGGCGGAGCGATGAGGCTGGGCGGCTCGCCGTGCCGCCCCCTCGCCTGCACTGCCTCGGCGGGCGCGCTCCGGTCGGGATCGGGCGCCGAATCCAGCAGCAGCTGCGTGTAGGGGTGGCGCGGCGCCTGCGTCAGCGACTCGGCGGCGCCGCTCTCGATCAGCCGCCCGGCGTACATGACCGTGATGTCCTGCGCGAAGTAGCGGGCGCTGGCGATGTCGTGCGTGATGTACAGCAGCGCCAGCCCGGTCTCGTCGGCCAGCTTCTCCAGCAGCCGCAGCACGCCGAGCCGGATCGACACGTCCAGCATCGACACCGGCTCGTCCGCGATCAGCGCGACCGGCCGCACCGCCAGCGCCCTGGCGATCGCCACCCGCTGGCGCTGCCCGCCCGACAGCTCGTGCGGCAGCTTGTCCATGAACTGGTCGACCGGCGTGAGGCTGACCCGTTCGAGCAGCTCGGCCACCAGCTCCCGCTCGTGCTCCGCCGAACGGACGTGCCCGTGGATGCGCAGCGGCCTGGCCAGGTGGTAGCGCACCCGGTGGAACGGGTTGAGCGAGGCGAACGGGTCCTGGAAGATCAGCTGCACCTGCCGCCGGAACTCCCTGAATCCCCGCACCTGCTTCCCGCGCAGCAGCACCTGCCCGGACGTGGGCGGATACACCTGGGCCAGCAGCCGCGCCACCGTGCTCTTGCCGCAGCCGCTCTCGCCGACCAGCGCGCTGACCGTGCCGGCGCGCAGCGCGATCGACACGTCCTCCACCGCCTTGAGCACCGGCCGCCGCGCCCCGAGCCGTCCGCGTGCCACTGTGAAGTGCTTGGTCAGATTGCGCCCCTCCAGGACGACCTGCCCGCTCATGATCTCTCCTCCAGCTGTACGGCTCCCGCCCCGTCGTTGAGCAGGCACGCCACCTCCCCCTCCGGACCTGGCTCCAGCCCGGGACGCCGCTCGGCGCACTCCGGCATCGCGAAGCGACACCGCGGGTGGAACGCGCACCCCGGCGGCAGTGACCGCAGGTCGGGCGGCGTGCCGGGGATGCCGAGCAGCTCCTCGCGGGGTCCGCGCAGCCGGGGGAAGGAACGCAGCAGCCCGAGCGTGTACGGGTGGCGCGGCGCCTGTTTCAGCGACGCGGCCGTGCCCGTCTCCACCAGCCGCCCGCCGTACATGATGGCGATCCTGTCGGAGATCTCCATGAGCAGCGACAGGTCGTGCGTGATGAACACGACCGCGAAGCCGTACTCCTCGCGCAGCGCCCTGATCTCGTGCAGGATGTCGCGCTGCACCACCACGTCGAGCGCCGTGGTCGGCTCGTCCATGATGATGATCTCCGGGTTGAGCGCGAGCGCGATGGCGATCGCGGCGCGCTGCCGCATGCCGCCCGACAGCTCGTGCGGGTAGCCGCGCCGCCGGTCGGCGCTGATGCCGACCCGCTGCAGCAGCTCCACCGTCCGCTCCTGGCGGTCCTTGCGCGGCATGTCGGGGCGGTGGATGCGGAGCACGTCGTCGATCTGGGCGCCGACCGTGCCGACCGGGTTGAGCGAGTTCATGGCGCTCTGGAAGACGACTGCCAGCTCCTTCCACCGGAAGGCCCGAAGGTCCCGCTTGCCGAGCTTCAGCACGTCGACCGGGTCGCCCTCGCGCGGCCGGTAGAGCACCGACCCGGCGGTGATCGCGGCCGGCGGGCGCAGCAGTCTGGCCACTGCGTTTGCCAGCGTCGACTTGCCGCTGCCGCTCTCGCCCGCCAGGCCGAGGATCTCGCCGCGGCGCAGGTCCAGCGACACCTCGTCGACGGCGTGCACGGCCCCGGTGTTCGACAGGTAGTCCACACCGAGTCCGCGGATCTCCAGCACGTTCATGTCCGCTTCACCTTGATCGCTTTGATCTTGATCGTGCGGAGCCGGGGGTTGGCCAGCTCGTCGATGCCGAAGTTCACCAGTGCCAGGCCGGTGCCGATGAGCGCGATGCACAGGCCGGGCGGCACGAACCACCACCAGGCTCCGATCAGCAGTGCCTGGTTGATCTGCGCGAAGTAGAGCATGCTGCCCCAGCTCACCGTCGACAGGTCCGCCAGCCCCAGGAACGACAGGCCCGCTTCGGCCAGGATCGCGCCGACCACCGTCGCCAGGAAGCTGGTGGCGATCACCGGCATCAGCACCGGCAGGAGCTCGTAGAAGATGATCCGCAACGGCCGCTCGCCGCTCGCCCGTGCCGCCTCGACGAAGTCGCGCCGCCGTACCGACAGCGTCTGTGCGCGCAGCACGCGCGCGCCCCACGCCCAGCCGGTGACGGCGATCACCACCGCGACCGAGGCGACGCCGCGCTGCGGCAGGTAGCCGGCCAGCACGATGATCAGCGGCAGCGCCGGCAGCACCAGGAAGATGTTGGTGAGCACCGACAGCACCTCGTCGATCGCGCCGCCGAAGTAGCCGCCGACCAGCCCCACCAGGACGGCGAACGCGGTCGCGATCACCGCCGACAGCAGGCCGACGCCCATCGAGATGCGCGCGCCGAACACGATCTGGCGCACGATGTCCTGCCCCGTCTGCGTGGTGCCCAGCCAGTGCTCGGCCGAGGGACCCTGCAGCCCGCCCGCGCCGGTCGCCGCAGGATCGCCGCCCACGAGCAGCGGCCCGGCCAGCGCCATGAGCGCGAAGAAGACCAGGATGCCGATACCGATGCGGATCTTCACTGTCGCGTCCTCGGGTCCAGGACCACATAGGCCAGGTCGGCTAGGAAGTTGGCCACCAGCACCGCCAGCGAGATCACCAGGAAGATGCCCTGCATGAGCGGGAAGTCCTCGTTCTCCACCGCCTTGAGCAGCACCGAGCCGATCCCCGGGTAGGAGAAGACGATCTCGGTCAGCACCGAGCCGCCCACCACGAAGCCCAGGCTCAGCGCGAAGCTGGTGATGTTGGGCAGGATCGCGTTGCGCGCGGCGTAGGCCCACATGACGCGGCGGCTGGTCAGCCCCTTGGCCTCGGCCATCACCACGTAGTCCTCGCCGAGCGTGGTCACCATCACGTTGCGCATGCCGAGGATCCGGTCGGCCATCGAGGCCGCCACGATCGTCACCGCGGGCAGCACCGCGTGGTAAGCCACGCTCCCGGCGAACTCCCCGGTCCAGCCCGGGTCCACCTCCAGCGCGTAGGCCCGGGTCGTCGGGAACCAGCCCAGCACCGTGCCGAACACGAACGCCAGGATCAGCGCCACCCAGAAGTACGGCACGGCGTGCATGAACGTCGCCGTCGGCAGCACCCCGTCCAGCCAGGTGCCGCGTTTCCAGGCCATCAGCACGCCGAGCGAGGTGCCCACCACGTAGCTGATCAGCGTGGCCACCCCGACCACCCCGATCGTCCACGGCAGCGCCTCCGCGATGACCGAGGAGACCTCCGTGGGGAAGAACGTGATCGAGCGGCCCAGCTCGCCGTGGGCCAGGTTGCCCAGGTAGTCGAGGTACTGCTGCCACAGGCCGGCGTCGCTGATGCCGAACGCCCGCTTCATCGCCTCGATCGCGGCCGGGTCCAGGTTGCCCTTCATCCGCGCCACCAGCAGCTCCACCGGATCCCCCGGCATGAGCCGGGGGATCAGGAAGTTGAGCGTGACGGCGGCCCAGGCCGTCAGGACATAGAACCCGAGCCGCCTGACCAGAAACCTCACGTGCCGGCCGGCTTCAGGTGCAGCAGGACGACCGCGGCGTCGGGCGAGCTGTACGGCGAGGGCATCGCGTACGGGTCCTGCTCGCTGGGCCAGCCGGTGTACTTGTTGGTGCGGAACTGCGACCAGGACGGGCTGTAGAACAGCGGGACCACCGGCAGCTTCTCCACCATGATCTTGCCGAGTCCCTGTACGGCCTGCTGCTGCTTGGCCAGATCCTCGGTGGCGGCGTACTCGGCGATCAGCTTGTCGGTGGCGTCGTCCTTCCAGCGCTCGTAGTTGGCCGAGCCCGCCTTGCCCACCGGCACCGCGAGGGGACCGTAGAGGAGGGAGCGCAGCTGCTCGTAGGGCGTCGGCCCGACCTCGGCTCCCCTGATCGACAGGTCGTAGTCGCCCTTGCCCACCTTGGACACCCAGTCGGCGAACGCGACGCCTCTGGTCTCGACCTTGATACCGACCTTGGCCAGGTCTTCCCTGATGAGCTGGGCGCAGTTCACCCAGTCGGTGAACGGCGAGGGCACCAGGAGGGTGAAGCTGAGCTTGGCGGGGTCGACGCCCTTGAGCAGCTCCTTGGCCTTGTCCACGTCGACCTTGAAGGCGGCGTCCTTGTACTCCGGCGGCAGGTAGGCCTCGCCGCCCGGCATCGTCACGGTCGTCGGGTGCGCCACGTGCGTGTACCCGCGTTCGGCGATCTGGACGAGTTTGTCCCGGTCGATGGCCAGGCTGATGGCCTGCCGTACCTCCGGCTTGGCCAGGACGGGGTTGGTGAGGTTGGGCAGCAGGTCGACCACGCCCTCGGGCGGGAAGAAGAACTTGTTCTGGTCCGGCTTGCCCTGCACGAAGATCTTCTGGATGTCCGGCACGAACGCGCCGGCCCAGTCAAGCTCGCCCTGCTGCAGCGCGCTCTGCACCGCGTTGGCGGTGTAGGCGGGGAACTTCAGCGTGGGCACCTGCGGCTTGCCCGGCTGCCAGTAGGCGTCGTTCTTCACCATCTCGTACAGCTGCGCGCTGAACTTCGACAGCTTGTACGGGCCCGTGCCGACCGGCTTGGGGTTGGTGAAGGTGACCGGGTCCTGCTTGTCGAACAGGTGCTTGGCCACGATCGGGGAGCTGCCGGCGATGTTGAACAGCTTGGCGTAGGAGGTGGTCGTGAAATCGATCTGCACCTTGTCGGGGGCCACGACCTTGGTGCCGGCGATGTCCAGGGCGCTCTTGTTGAGCTCCGGGTACTTCTTCATCGTGTCGAAGGTGAAGGCGACGTCGTCGGCGGTGAACGGCTGGCCGTCGCTCCACTTGACGCCCTGGCGGAGGGTGAAGGTGAGGGACTTGCCGTCGTTGGACCACTCGTGCTTGGTGGCCAGCCAGGGGGTGATCTCGCCGGGTTTGAGCTTGTTGAAGTACTCCAGGGTCTCGTAGATCATCCCGGTGGTGCCGAAGTTCACGTTTTCCAGGTGGAAGGGGTTGAAGTCTTCCTGGAAGGTGCCGGCGTCCACGGCGTGGATGATCAGCGGCTTGCCGGTCTTGCCTGCGTTTGGTCCGGATTTTTCGCCATTTCCTGTGGAGCATGCGGCTATGGCGAGGATGAGGGCTGTGGCGGCTACCAGGGTTCTTCTCATGGGGGGTTTTGCCTTTCCTGTTGCCTGCGGTTCGAGGAACTCCTCCTGCTTCCTCGGCCCGCTCTGTGGTGCCTCACCCGTCCGTCCCCGAGCCCTCCTGGCCTTGGTCCTCGGGAAGTACGGCGGCCGGGTGCGTCAAGTGGCGCCTCCGCCGGCGCCTGCGTCGGCGCCTTTGCCCGAACGTCTGTCGGCGTCTCCGTTGACGCTCCCGTCCGTGGCTCCGTTCGCCCGCTCGTCGGCGCCTGCGTTGGCGCGTTCGTCAGCGCCAGCGTCGGCGCGCTCGTCGGCGCCTGCGTCGGCACGTTCGTCGGCGCCTGCGTCGGCGCCTGCGTTGGCGCGTTCGTCGGCACCTGCGTCGGCGCGTTCGCTGGCGCGTTCGTTTGGGCCGAAATGCGTGAGGCGGAGGTCGCGGGAGCCCTTGGGGGCGGCGAAGGCCTGGGCGCGGCGGAATCCGGCGGGCGCGCCACGGACGATCGTGAGCGCGCGGTAGTAGTCCACGTACGGGAAGCCATAGGTCTCGCCGCGGGCGAAGGCGTAGCCCGTGATCGCCTGCGACCAGACCTCGTAGGCCTCATCCCGCAGGTCGACGAACACGTCCGGGGCGAAGCCCTCGGCGTCCTCCCAGTTGTCGGCGTAGTAGAGCTCCCCGGCCCAGTACGCCGGGTGCTCGCGCTCCAGCGTCTTCAGCCCGCCGAAGAAGCGGGCGTCCTGGACGATGCGGTGCGTGCGGGCGTGGTCCTTGTGGATCGAGGCGCTCCAGTGGGTGAGGATGACGTCCGGCCGCAGCTCCCTGATCTGGTCGCCGACGCGCATCTTGACGTCGTCGTCCTCGGGCAGCAGCCCGTCCTCGTAGTCCAGGAACCCGACGCCCGCGCCGATCCTGTCGGCGAACGTCTCGGCCTCCTCCCGCTTCTGCTTGGCGTACTCGGCCACCGGCGTGCGCGGATGCCCCCGCTCCCCCAGTGTCAGGTGCAGCAGCGTCGCCCGGTCGCCGTTCATCACATGCTGGGCCAGTACGGCTCCCGCGGTGAGGTCGAGGTCACCCGCGTGCGCCCCGATCGCCAGCACGTGGATCCCGCTCACACCGTCCTCCTCATCACGTGGAACCTCCTGGTCACGGCGTAACCCGCCTTCGTGTACAGATGTCCTGCCGGGCTCTGCTCGCCCGTCCACAGGAACCAGGAGGAGTGCAGGCCCTCGGCCCGCATCCGCGTCATGGTCAGATGCAGCAGAATCTTGCCCAGCCCAGTCCCCTGCATCTCCGGATCAACCCCAAAGGGCCCAAACCTCTCCAGAACCCCCCGATAAGCCCCATACAAAGCAAATCCCACAATCTTCACGCCACCCCGCCCCCCTGCCCCCGCACCAGCTTCACCGGCGTTGGCCGCGTTGAGGGCGTTGCCCGCGTTGCCCGCGCTGCCCGCGCTGCCCGCGCTGCCCGCGCTGGCCACGTTGGCGGCGTTGCCCGCGCTGCCCATGCTGCCGGAGTTGGCTACGTTGCTCGCACTGATGGCGTTGCCCGCGTTGATGGCGTTGCCCGCGTTGGCGGCGTTGGCGACTTCGCGGGCGGCGGTGACTTCGGTGGCGATGGCCGCGTTGGTGACGTTGGTGGCCTTGGTGGCGATCACGATGCGGCTTGGCGTTCTGTGGGCTCTGATGGCCTCGCCCCAGTCGGGGTTGAAAACGTTCGCCGCGAAGCGCACGAGCTCCGGCAGTTCCCCATCGCGAGGGCTGCGGAAGCCGTACCCCTCGCTCTCACGCTGGGCGAGCAGGCCGTGCACGTCATCGGGCATCACGTAGCCGACCAGCGACCGATCCATCGCCACCGGCGAGTAGAGCGTCGCGAACCCCAGCTGCTCCAGCAGCCGTAACCCCTCCGGGTACGCCTCGGGATCTGCCCCCGGCAGCACATAGTTCGGCGTATACGACGCGAAGTCCACCCGCACCCGCCCCTGATCCCGCAGGAACGCCACGGCCTCCTCCACCAGTCGCCGCCCTAACCCGCTCCCCCGGTATTCAGGCACGACGAAGAAGAACGGAATCCACCCGGTCTCGGGCTCCAGATCAGTGCCGGGCGCCAACGGGGTCAGCCTCCGCACGGCGTACGCACACCCGACAACCCGCCCGTCGACCACGGCCACCCGCAGCCCCTCGGGATCGAAGTTCGGATCCAGCAACACGCAGTCGCGGAACCATCCGGCGGTGGTGGGGTCGGCCCGCAAGCTGCGATTCCAGGCCTCGACCAGCGAGCCCTCATCTCCTGCGGCGAACGCGCGCACGGTGACCTCGGCCAATGGTGGTCCTCTCACCTCGGTACTTGATGAAAAGCTTTCCCACAGTTGACCTCCGGGTCAACAAATTCTGGGAAGAAATTTTCTCGCCGTCTCACTCCTTGGAAACTTTCCTTCGCCCCCTCAGAACCGCCCCCACCCCCACCAGCCCAAACAGGTTGTGCGTGGTCGACTGACCAAAAGGCCAGCCTCGCAACGCCTTTGGCGGAGGTTCATCGTGAAGGCATGGTCACGCTGGCAGGACTGGGCAACCCTGGTCACCGGCCTCTACGCAGCACTCTCGCCGATCTGGGTGGACGGCGCCTCCGGTGCCACTCCCACGCTCATCGACCTGAGCGCCCTCACCGCGATCACTTCGCTGGCGTCACTCAGTAATCCCGGCACGGTGGCCACCGAATGGCTCAACGCCCTGTGGGGTGTCCTGCCGTTCGTCGCACCATGGGTCATCACATACACCGACGGCCGGGACGCATCCTGGACGTCCTGGGTCGTGGACGTCGTCCCCGTGCCCCTCAGCCTGACCGCGCTCCCGTCAGCCGAGCAGCACACCAGCAGGCGGTCCAACTTGAGCGCCATCCCCATCCCAAGAGGTCGGACCACCCCTAGTCCGGCTCCACCCCTACTTACGTTCGCCCTCGCCCTAGCCAGGACCTCGACGCGGGCAATCACCGTGCAGGGGCGATCACCATGCGGGGGGACTGCCACACCGCATCGCATGCACCGGACAACCTGTCCCTCGACCGTACTCACCACCCCGGTCACACCGGACGCCCACTTGCTGTAGGACACGTTCCCGCGATCTGGCTAGAAGCCCCAGACACAGTCGAGCCGGACGACGTGCCTAGATCCCGGACCCGCGACGCGGGCGTGCCTAGAAGCCCTGGGCCCCGGGCGACGCGGACAACCTGACTAGGAGCGCGGCCTCCACCGCGCGCGCCTCGGCCAGCGCCAGCTGTTTCAGCAGCTCGGTCACGAACAGCTTGCGTGCCATGTCCGGGCGATGCGGACGACGTGGGACTGTCCAAGCCTCCGGCCGACCGGGAGAACCGCCCGAGAGAGACCCTTGCCACGGTTCTGGGCACGTGGATGCCCGCCGTACATGAACACAAGAAGGCGTAAGGGCGCTTGTGGATGCTCGCCGTCCGTGAATACGAGAGAGCGCAAGAGGCCCTGGTAGATGCTCGCCCGTTCGTGAATACGAGAGAGCGTAAGAGGCCCTTGTCGATGCCCGCCGCATGGATTTGCGAGGGCGCAAGAGGCCCTGGTGGATGCTCGCCGTTCGTGAACACGAGAGGGCGTAAGAGGTCCTTGTGGGATGCCCGCCGTACGTGAACACGAGAGGGCGTAAGAGGTCCTTGTGGGATGCCCGCCGTACGTGGATATGAGAGGGCGTTAGCGGCCTTTTTCGTATACCAGCAAGCCCTTGGACAGGCCGAGTGGGACCATGAGGAGTTCGACGATCAGTGCCTTCCAGGCGTAGTAGAGGTTGACCGCCTTGTTCAGGTAGACGAACGGGACGTTCGCCAGGACGCGCCACAGGGCCAGGCGTCTTCGGTGGGCGGCGTACATGAGGGCGGGCAGCGTCAGGAGGAGCTCGCCGCCCGTCCACCAGCCGAGGGTGCGCCAGGCGGGCGCGTGCATGCCCAGCGTCAGGACGAACGGCGTGGCCCACCACACGGGCGCCAGCACGATCTCCACCAGCGCCACGATGACCCACGTGGCCAGCATCGGCTTACGGGTGACCAGGCGGGGAAGATGGAGCCGGACGTTCTGCATGAAGCCCGATATCCAACGCCACACCTGTTTGCGCAGGTACGGGAGCGTCTCCGGGTCAGCAGCCCACGCGGACGCATCGGACACGTAGACGGCCTTGCGGCCGGCCAGCTGCTGGCTCCACGTCAGGTCCATGTCCTCCACGATCGTGCGCACCGGGAAGCCGCCCTCCAGGGTCTCCCGGCGGAAGACCGAGCAGCAGCCCGAGCACACCATCGGGCTGGCGGCCAGTTGCTGGATCGGGCGGTGCCAGTGGAAACCGAAGAGGTACTCGATCGATCGGCCACGCTCCCAGACCGTGCGGGTGAACCGGGTCTGCACGTTGCCGGCGGCGATCACCACGTCGGGATCCTCGAAGACCGGTTTGATCTTCTCGATGTAGTCGGGAGCCAGCACGGTGTCGGCGTCCACCGCCAGCACCAGGTCAGTGTCGCAGTACGGCAGCGCGTGGTTCTGCGCTGCCGCCTTGCTGCCCAGGTTGTACGGCGGGCGGAGCACGACCGCGCCATGGCCCACCGCCACCTCGCCCGTCCTGTCCGTGGACGCGTCATCGACCACGATCACCCGCTCCGGCGGGACGGTCTGGGCCGCGATGGACTCCAGCGTGGCGGGCAGCCCTCGCTCCTCGTTGTGCGCCGGGACGATCACGGTCAGCGTCGCGCTCATCGCCGCCCCCGCCACTTGACCGCCACCCACGCCACCAGGCCAACCAGGGTGTATACCGTCATGCTGAAGCCCAGCATGGGCGGGCCTCCGGGCATCTCGTGCTCCTCTCATGCCGATGTGTTGCGGCTACGAGAATGCCCTCGAGGGCGACCGGGCGACGGTGGCGAGCGTCGTTCTGTGGACAGCGCGGGGACGTTGGCCAAGCCTGTGGACAACCACAACCGCCATCGCATCGCATGGGCCGCTACCGCCTCGCGCCGAGGCATGCCGACAGCGGTCAGAGTGGCCGCAAGAGCCGTATCGGAGGGTCGGCGTGGCACGCCGTCTCAACGAGCAAGCACGGGAAGCGCCTGAAGATTGTCGCTGTGCGGGCCGGTGTCCCGCTCCAAGGCTCCGGCGGGGAAGACCGAGCCCGCACAGCGACGGGCCTCCGAACCGGAAGCCCAGCCCCGTGCAGGAAGGGGCTCTGCACGGAACCGCTAGCCCCCGGCCAAGCCACACACAAGCGACGAAAACCCCGCCGCCCACGCCCCCGACACCCTCAAGCCCAAACCTCGGCCACCCACCGAGCCAACCCCCAACCCCACCCACGACGACGAAGCGCCACACCCAGTTACGGTCCACCCGAACCGAACACCCCAGCCACGTCTACAGCCCGGCCGAACTGAACAAACCAGGCCCAGCCTGCCAGCCGTTCGAACCGAACACCCCACCCCGGCCTAACAGCCAGCCGAACCGAGCAACCCAGCCACACGTATAGTCCGGCCGAACTGAACAAACCAGGCCCAGCCTGCCAGCCAGCCGAACCCAACAACCCAGGCCCGGGACCAACAGCCAGCCGAACCGAACAACCCAGGCCCGGGACCAACGGCCGACCGAACCGAGCAACCCAGCCACGTCTCCGAAAGGGCGAAACCGCCTCCCATACGCGCAACGCCGAAATGCGAAACCCACCCGAGCCACAACCCCAGCCACGAGACCCGGCGAACCCAGCCAGCATCCCAACCCGGCGAAAGCGCAAATCAAAAACCGCCCGAGCGAAGCGAGGCCCATCGGCCCGACGCTGGGGGTCCGGGGGTTACCCCCCGGTGTAAACCCCGAAAACGGGAAGCGGCCCCCGAAGGGGGCCGCGAACACGACGAGAAAAAAAGTGGACCTAATGTGCGCTTACTCGAACACCGCGCCGCAGGTGGAAGCACTGAGCTCCGCGCTCAGCGAGTCGCTGCGATCACAGGACCCCACGGTGCTCCGGCGATGACGACACGAGATCGTTTGGGCGAACAACACTCCGGCTAACGAACATGGAGCTCCTGGTCAGCTATTGCTGGTCGGGAGCTTCCTTGTCTCGCCTGGCCACGAACGAGCCCAACCCAGGTTCGGTGTAGATCAAGCCATCCTCACGCAGCTTGGCCACGGCCTTCTGGGTCGTGGCGACAGCTAGTCCGAACTCGTCCATGAGGGCCATGACCGATGGCATGCGATCGCCCGGAGCATACTCACCCGTCCTGATGCGCTCCGCGAGGATCTCGTAAAGCTGCTTCCACCTGGGAATACTTGGCTGCCAGACGATCACCTAAGCACGATAGGCGTACTACGTACATCACTGCATCGCTGGTGTTCTAGGTGTATCAGGTATTGCACGTCTACTATGCAATCCATGGAGGTTCCCGACTTCGACGTGTGGAGAGACAGCGCCGGAACGCTGCACGCCAGGCACCGCGCGTCCGGCGTCGTGGTGACTGCCCGTCATCCACGCCACCTCTGGCTTCTCGCCGCACGCGTCCTGTACGCCCACATTGTGGGCAGTCAGTCATGACCGGCCCCAGCCTGCGCGTCCCCTACATCACCGCGTGGTCCGGCGAATTGATCACCGCGCCTCTCATGTTCGCTCACCACGCCGAAGCAGGCGGGCCCCGGCTTACCTATGCCGACCCAACGCCGTGTGACTGGCAGTACGGCGTCCTTCGCGCCCGCCTGGGCCTTCAGCGTGGTGGCTGCCCCGAATGGAAGCTGGTCAACACGCTCAGACAGTGGCGGTGCATGGAGCATTGGCTCTGCCAGGTGTGCGGTACCTCCGCCATCGACCCCGGCACGGGGCGAGTGTCGTGGTTGCTTGATGACGACATCGACAGCACCGCGCCCGACCAGGGATACACCAACGCTCCCCCAACGTGTCGAGCCTGCATCCCCGAGGCGCTTGCCTCCTGCCCCAGACTCCGGAGGGGAGCTGCCGCCTACACCGCCGCCGACGTTGAGCCCTTCGCCGTACTCGGTCACGTCTTCCGCCCAACGCGAGGTGGGGGCGCGGAAGTGGTGGACCGCAACGTCATGGTCCGGCTTGAGGAGTTCGACCGCTTGACCCGGACGCTCGCTCATCAGCTTGTCGTCCTGCTCAGCGGACTTGAACGGGTGTCGATATGAGCTCTGACCTGACGTTCGCGCGTCACCGCGTCGTCAGGTCAGCGGTGGTCCCGCGTGCGGTTCATGACGATGGCCGCAACGCGGGACCACCGTCCACATGGAAGGGTCTCAACCTGGTGAGCAGAGTCGCCGACTATCGCCGGATCGCCGATTCCCTACGGTCGTGGATCGCGACGGGCGGGTACCCGCCTGGCAGCATGCTCCCGTCCGAGTCAAGGCTGTGCAAGGAGTTCGGCGTTGCTCGAACCACGGTCCGACGTGCCCTTACGCTCCTAGAGGGCGAGGGGATAATTCTTGCCGTACCGGCAAAGGGGCGTGTGGTTCAGGGCGGACCAACCACCCCGCACTACCGCTACCAAGCGATCGCGGATGATCTACGCGGTCAGATCCTGCGAGATGAACTCCCCGCTGGGGCTACGCTCCCCAGCGAGGCAACGCTGTGCCGCCGTTACGCCGTGTCCCGCAACACCATTCGCCAGGCACTCGGAATCCTTGAACGGGATGGCCTGGTGGCGGTCAGGCAAGGAAGCGGACGGATTATCACTCTGTGAGCTCTGGTTCTGAGTGCGTCAACGTGGACCATGGGATGTCGGCGGTTGTGATTATCTGGTCAGCGCCGATGAATCGGGAAGCCACGAGGATTCCCGCATCGTGCGCCGCCTGACCTGCGTGACTCGCCGATGCGTCCTTTATCAGGCGGGGGGTAAGGTCACGCTCGAATGCATCAACCACGGTCTTAAGCACACAGCTTTCCGTGTCGAGGCCGCAAACGTAGAGGTCGCTCCAGCCGCGCTCTCGCACGAGCGCTTCGCCTTCTTCGTTGAAAAAGCTGTAGATTGTCTTGTCCACGACCGCCGCTGACTTGTCGATGTACGGGATGAGTTCGGGCACTATATCGATCTCAGGGGACTCTTTGAGCTTTGACCAGCGAATCAGCCGTTCGTAGGGGCTTCCGGCATAGTTTAGATATCTCGTGAATACGACATCCCCGCCAGCACTCTGCCATCGATCGACAAGTTCGGCGATCACTGGAATAACCGGGCTCGACTGAGCGCTGACGAAGCCATTCTGCATGTCGATCACGATGAGCACCGCCGAATCCCTGAACATCGCTCTTACCCTTCGCCTGTTTCCTTGAGAATTTCGATCGCTTCCGCGAGATGGTCCAGTATTCCGCTGGTATCCAGAACGGCTTTTCTCATGCACTTGTGATACTCGGTCTCTTGCGCGCGGGCGTTGATCAGGCGTGAGCGGACCGCTCGAAGAAAACGCCAGCCGTACTCGTCCGGGACTCTCGGATCGAACCCCTGCTCCACCTGGGCTCTGATGGATTCGCAGTAGGCCCACATTGCCTGCGTCGCGAGCTCAACATTCACTATTTCGCTCTCTGCGAGCGCTCTGCGTGGTGCGGCCGGGTAGTAGACAACACCAGACCACGACGCGTACCCCAGCGAGACCCCCTTGAAGCCAAAGGAGGTCATTTCTCCATGCTCAAACCCATCGGAGAGAAGTGATCTCTCGACCAGCTCCGCGTGTGCCAGGGACGCGTCCGTCATCTCCGAATCTCGCTCGTGCAAGATCCGGGGTATGCACATGATCCGTAGTGCGGTATCCAGTTCGTACTGTGCCCAGGATGGCGTGTGAACCCAATAGGCGCTCAGAACATACGAAGCTTCGACTGGGATCGAGAGCGACGACGATAGGTAATCAGACGCCCATTCTCGATCTCGGGCATATGTTTGCCGACGCCAGATCGCAAGGTGCGCCAGATTGGGGAGCTCAAGTTCTTCAGTGAGATGGAACATGGCCACGCCAAAGGGCCACATGTGAAGCGCGCATTCGCCATGAGGGTTATCTACTTTGATCCCTTGGCACTCTAGGCCAAAGTTAAACTCCGATTGAGCCCCAGACGCGTTGCACACGAGATGTGAAACCCGCTGCGCCCCAATGTAAGCCGGGATGAACTTGTGGGATCTGACTCCAGAAAGCTGTCCTGGCGCCGTTGTCGTCGGGGTGATATCGCCAAATAGCTCTTGAGCCGTGGCCTCGTAAATCGTGCAGTAGAGCTCGATGTATAGAGGGTCGCGGCAAACCACCATGCCGGACTCATGGCGATACATAGCTTTCTCGATCGAACCAAGCTCAGGTAGTCCGCGACTTTCACCCAAGCGATGCAGCTCTTTGGCTGCGCGCTTTCGACTCCAACCACGCTCTTCACGCTTGGCCATCAGGACGCGATTGGGCTCCGGCGTCTTGTTCTGGTCCCTGGGGGATGGGACGTCGGACACGGACTATGTCCTCTCATGTCTACGCCTGTCATCTGCCGCTTGCACGCCTCAAGTTCGAGGCTTGGAGCCATGAGACAGAGACAAGGCACTAGCCAGAGCCCCCCAGATGGCATTCCGAGCGATCCGAGCCGCATCCGCGAAAGTTCCATGGCCGGTTGTTCGTCATCTGACCTGCCCACGACAAGAGGTGTCCAGAAGCTTGCCAATAGTAGACCGGACGAACTCAACCTGTCCTGTCCGGTAGCGATTCCACGCCAATCCCCCGCTGGACGTGTCCTTTCAGGCGCCGAAAGCAGCCGACGAGACCAGCTCACGGTGGATCTGCGGCTTGTTGCCGACTTCCTCGACAGCCACCCCAAGATTCCGGTCCCGCCATTTGTGGATATATCTGTATATCCGCAACACAATGCTTCGTCCGCCCCCGAGGCGAATGCCCTCGTGGAGCTGGAGCGGATCGCCGCCGAACTCGGCTGCACGGTGAAGGTTCGTGGCGGCCACTACACCGCCACCCGCACATTCGGCCTGGTCACCTACAAGGTCGTCGTGATCACGGCGGATGCGATGGCTCGTCACCGCGCCTGGTGGTCCTACCAGGACGCCGTTCGTCCGGACACGGACGAGGCGGTGTGAGCGATGGACATCCCCCTTCTCATCGTCGCGCTGGCAGTGGTTCTCGCCGTCGCAACGCTCGCGTTGTTCGTGGTCCTGGTGATCTCGATCCGTCGCGACGACAGCCGCCGCACTTTCGACGGCGCGCCCAGCAGCGCGCAGGCCCTGACGCGCAACCTGCTGGGTGCCTACGCCCACCACTGCCCGCCGTCCGACCTCTGCCCTGGAAGGAGGTGAGGCCCAATGCGAACTCTGCCGATCGGCCCTGCTGGCCAGTGCCTGTGCGGTGCTCCCGCCCACGGAAACCGTCGCTGCGCCAAGTGTCGCGCCCGCTGGCGCTACCGCCGTCGCAAGGCCCGTCATGACGGCATCTAGCCCACGACCTGACGAAAGAAGGTGAAGCCCCGTGACCGTGACCGTCCCTCTCGTGCTCGTGGTCGGCGCGGTGGTGTTCGTCGCCTGGCGCTACCTCGGTCTGCGCCTGTGGCACGCCATCGCCGCCCTGGTGTTCGGCTTCCTGCTGGCCGCCACCACCCTTGCCCCCGACATCCGCCGCGTGATCCAAGCCGCCATCGGCTGGATCACCGGCCACTGAAGGAGTGTGATGCCTAATGACCCATTCCCACCCCTATCCCTACGCTGACCTGCAAGGAGCCGCCCACCGCAACACCACCGCCGTCCACCTGCTGACGACCTTCGCCAAGTCCGCCCCCGCCCTCGACGACATGTGGCAGCACATCTTCGCCGCCTTCGACGACACCCCCACCCTGATCCACGAGATAGACCGCCTGCGCACCGCGCTGGCCGCCGCCCGCTTCCAGCGGGCAAACCTGATCGCCGCCATCCGCGCCACCCTTGCCGCCCACCACGACGGCGAACACGATCCGCTGTACTACATCCGCGACGAACTCGACGCTCAGACGCGCATGGCTGGTGGTGGCCGATGAATCCCCGCCACCGCACCTCCCGCTCCCAGATGCGACGCAACGCCCGCCGCATGCGCCGCTACGGCGTCCAGCCCATCGCCTCGATCACCGATGATCTCGACTTCGCACCCCTGATCATCGTGGCTATCGGGCGGGCGCTATGGCGCTACCGCTCCGAACTCGCCCCCGTCACCCTGGCGCTGCTGTGCCTGGTCGGCGGGTGGATCCTGCACCGCGCGTATCCCACCTGGTGGCCCGCCATACTGACCATCACCGCCCTAGTGGCGGGGGCCCTGGTCGTGTGGGGGCGCTGGGTCAACCTGACCCGCCCCATCGAACGCGGCTACGCCGCCGTCACCACGGCGTTCACGGGCGGATGGCTGACCGCCGGCACCCTGCTGGGGCCGTTCGGCCGGCCACTGCCCGCCGTGCTCGGCATCGGCGGCGTGCTACTGGCCGTGCCCTGGTGGGCACACCGACGCCGCCGCGCCCGCGTCCGCGTCGAACGCACCCTCGCCGCCTGGCCCGACATCGCCGAAACGGTCGGTCTCGCGGGCTCACGCGTCCAATCGGCGATCGTGGACCTGTGGGGCTACCGCTTCCGCCTCGCGCTGGGACGCGGCCAAACCGTCGAAGACGCGATCAACCGCATCCCCAACCTGGAATCCGCACTCGGCAGCAGACGCGGCGCGATCCGCGTCCAACCCGTCCCAACCAAGCACGCCAACCGCGCCGACGTCCGGGTCATCGAAACCGACCCCCACGCCGACGCCATCACCTGGCCAGGCCCCTCCATCACCTCCATCACCCAACCCGCCAAGCTCGGCCTGTTCGAAGACGGCAGCCCCGTCCGCGTATCCCTGCTACGCCGTCACGCCCTCATCGGCGGCATCGCAGGGGCAGGCAAGTCCGGAGCCGTCAACGTCCTGCTCGGCGACCTCACCGCCTGCCCCGACGCGATCATCTGGGGCGTTGACCTCAAACGCGGCATGGAACTGCAACCCTGGGCAGCCTGCCTCGACCGGCTGGCCACCACACCCCAGGAAGCCGACGCCCTGTTCGCCGACGCCGTGACCATCCTCGACGGACGGGCCGACCACATGGCCCAGCAAGGGCAACGCACCTGGGAACCCACCCCGGGCGCACCCGCCCTGATCCTCCTGGTCGACGAGTACGCCGAACTCGTCGACGAAGCCCCCGAGGCGGTACGGCACGCCGACTCCATCGCCCGACGTGGCCGCGCCGTCGCCGTGCAACTCGTGGCCGCCACACAACGCCCCTCCCAGAAGGCCATGGGCAAGGGAGCCGTCCGCTCCCAGATGGACGTCCGGATCGCGTGCCGCGTCCGCGAACAACGCGACGTGGACCTCATCCTCGGACAAGGCATGCTCAAAGCCGGATGGCACGCCCACCGCCTCGACGCCCCCGGCAAGTTCCTGATCTCCGCCCCCGAACACGACACCCCACGCCGCGCCCGCACCTACCTACTCGACGACAACGGCGTACAACGAACCGCCACCCACCACGCACCCCACCGCCCCCGACTCGACGCCGTCTCCCTATCCGCCCTGGAAGTCGCCACAATCAAGCCGCACACGAGCGTAGAGACCGACAAGACAGCAGGGCGGCACGCACGCTCACAGGGCACTCAGGACGCGGAGAACGCTCTAACCGACGCCCTGGAGAACGCCCCTGCTGACGGGGCGACTATGGATGAGCTCATGCGCCTGACCGGCATGGGACGGCGCTGGGTCTACTACCGCCTCGACGAACTCACCCGCGCCGATCGCGTCGTGCAAGTCTCGCGCGGACGCTGGCACGCTGCTCCTCACAATCCGTAACCGATGCCCGGTTCGTGCACGTGCACGCCTCGCGCGCGTCTGCGCCTATGGGACGCATGCACGCCGTGCATGTGCACGAACAACAGCTACGGAACGTGACGAGCGGACAGAGGAGGTGAGGATGCCTGCCCAAGATCAGAGTGCACGCCAAACGCCGCAACCCGATCAACGAAGACCTCTTGCTCCAGGCCGTAGCGCTGATCGCCCGGGAACTGTCGGACTCCGAATCACCCAAAGCTGTTCCGAAGTCGAAACAAGCGAGGTAGTTTGGAGATCCAGCTACCCAGCGGAGCGCATGATGACCGACGATCAGCAGCCCTCCCCCTCGTTGGGCCAGTACCTCGATGAGGCACGCAAGCAAGCCCGCTACACCCTGCGCCAACTGGCGACGGAATCCGGCATCACCCTGTCGTCCATCTACCGCCTGATCAGCGACGACGTGGACCGCCCCTCCACAGAGAACCTGATGAGTCTCGCCAAGGTCCTCCACCTCGACCCGGCGGAGGTGTTCGCCCATGCGGGCATCTCCGCCCCCTCCACCGACCTCGACACCCTCCTGCGCAGTCAGTACGGACTACCCGATCACGCCATAGCCCAGATCCACGCGATCATCGCCGCCCACACCGACCAGAAGGGAGACCGCCCGTGACCAAGCGCGCCGTGCTCTACCTCCGTGTCTCCTCACGCGGCCAGGTTGATACCGACTACGACCCGGAAGGCATCTCCCTGCCCGCCCAGCGCGCTGCCTGCGAGCGCAAAGCGGCAGAACTCGGCGCGGAGATCGTCGATGAGTACGTCGAGCCCGGACGCTCCGCCACCACGGTCGAAGGTCGCCCCCGCTTCCAGGAGATGATGGCCCGCATCAAGGCACGCCGGGACGTGGACTACGTCATCGTGTACAACCGGGCACGCCTGCACCGAAACGGCATCGACGCCGCCATCACCAAGCGCGACCTTCGCACCTTCGGTGTGCAACTCATCTCGATCATGGATTACACCGAAGACTCCGCCATCGGTGACCTGGTCAGCACCGTGATCGACGGCGTCAACGAATACCAGTCCCGCGCCTCAGGCGCCGACATCTCCTACAAGATGGCCCAGAAGGTCATCAGGGGCGGCAGCGTAGGCCGCGCCCCGCTCGGCTACCTCAACGTCCGCGAACGCTTCGAAGGACGCGAAGTCCGCACCGTAGCCATAGACCCGCAACGCGCGCCGTTCGTCCGCCTGGCCTTCGAGCTGTACGCCACTGGCACGCACGACTACGAGTCGCTGCGCGACACCCTCACCGACGCCGGGCTCCGCATGAAGCCCACCAAGAGCCACCCAGCGGGCGCGGAGATCTCCATCCACAAGATCGGCAAAATGCTGCGTGATCGCTACTACCTGGGATTCGTCACCCGAGACGGCGTCGAGTACCAGGGCCGTCACGAGCCGATCATCGAACCCGACCTGTTCAACCGCGTCCAAGAGGTCCTGTTCAACGAGCACGGAGCGGGCATCCGCGCCCGCAGGCACCACCACTACCTCAAGGGCTCGATCTGGTGCCACCGCAGCCACCACCGCCTGGTCATCATGCCTGGCAGGAGCAAGAACGGCACCCAATACCTGTACTACATGTGCCGTGGCCGCCAAGACCGCACCTGCGACCTCCCCTACCTCCCCATCCACGACGTCGAACAGGCAGTAGCCCACCACTACGCCACCCTCGCCATCCCCGCACAGCTACGCGAGCGCATCACCGCACGCATGGACGCCACCCTCGCCGACAACTCCGCAACCGGCGAAGCGCTCCGCATCGAGATCAAGAAACAACTCGCCAAGCTCGACAACAGGGAAGACCAGTTCCTCGACCTGATCGGCGATCCCGACTGGCCCCGCGAAAAGATCGCCAAGCGCCTACGCGCCATCCGCGACGAGCGCTCCACCCTCGAAGCCAAACTCTCCCGCAGCGAACACCCCGACCTCGACCAGGGACGCACGGCACTCACGACCGTGCTGAACCTCCTGAGCAACCCCCACGAGCTGTACGGCGTCGCCAACGAGACCGCCCGACGCCTGCTCAACCAGGCATTCTTCACACGCCTCTACATCGACGCCGACGACGCCGACCGCACGCCCGATGTCAGCGCCGACGACCCCACAGAGCCCATCGCCCCGCTCCTGCACGTTCAACGCAGAAACGGCGGTGTCCCGAAGGACACCGCCGTTGATCAAACTTCCGCGCTACTCGCGTTCGCCCTCGAAGAGGGGTGTTCGAGTAACACGTCTTGGGTGGAGCTATGGGGATTCGAACCCCAGACCTCCTCCATGCCATGGAGGCGCGCTACCAACTGCGCTATAGCCCCTGGTCACCGCTCCGAGTCCTCCCGTTGCGGCGCTCGGAGAGCATATAGCCTTCACGGAGGATTCACCTAATCGCCCGACCCACCAGCACAGCCAGCCCATCCAGCTGCCGCATCAGCCCGAACTCGAACACCGAGTCAAGATCAACCTCCACCCCAGGCTGCCCCACCACCCGGGCCAGCGTGGGAAAGGCGCCGGAACCCAGCATCGAGCCGAGATCACGCCCGCGGGCGCGGATCCACTCGTCGTCGGTGATGCCCGTGTCCGCCAGCGCCTGCGTCTCCGACTGCAGCGCCGCCGCCGCGCCGCCGATGAACTGCGCCAGCGACATCCCGATGTGCAGTATCGTGCGCGCGTCCAGGCCGAGCCCGTCGACCGCGCGGAGCAGCCACTCGAAGTGCGCCATGCCGTTCGCGATGAACTGCGGCCGCGACAGCGACACCGCCTGCGCCATCCACGGATGCCGCCGGTGCACCCGCCACTGCGACCGCAGCGACATCTCCACCTGGGCCCGCCAGCCCGGCGGCCGCTCCGCCGGCAGCGGCTCCTCGCCGTAGGCGGCGTCGGCCATCAAGTGGACCAGCTCCTCCTTACCCGCCACATGCCGGTAGAGGGACATCGCCGAGGAATCCAGCTCCGCCGCCAGCCGCCGCATCGACACCGCCGCCAGCCCCTCACGGTCGGCCACGCGCATCGCCACCCGCACGATCCGCTGCCGCGACAGCTCGTCGCCGGTACGGCGGGCTCGCAGCGGATCCGTCACCACCGTCCCCACGCCGGGCACCACCCGCACCAGCCCCTCCTCGCGCAGCGCGGCCAGCACCTTCGTCGCGGTCGCCATCGCCACCCCCCACTCCCTGACGATCTGCCGCGTCGACGGCACCGCCTCCCCCGCCCCGAGCTCCCCCTCGACGATCCGCCGCCGCAGTTCCTCCACGATCCGCACGTACGGCGCGCTCATCGCCACCCACCCCTCTCCGCCGAACAGCCGAGCCGCCGAGCCGCCAGGCCGCCGGTGCACTAGTGCACTCTCCCACAAAAGCCGCTGTCACCCTATGGTGCGCGTACAGCGTATAGAGAGGGAGAAGTCACATGAAGACCGCGCTCATCTGCGGCGCCGGCATCGCGGGGCCCGCGCTCGCCTTCTGGCTGCACAGGTACGGCTGGCAGCCCACCATCGTGGAGCGCGCCCCCGCCCTGCGCGTCGGCGGCCAGGCAGTCGACTTCCGCGGCGCCCCCCAGCTCCAGGTGCTCGACAGGATGGGCCTGCTGCCCGCCATCCGCGACGCCCAGACCGGGATGGGCCCCATCGCCATCGTCAACGAGGCCGGCGCGAAGGTGTCCAGCCTGCCGACCGAGGCGTTCAGCGGCGACGTGGAGATCCTGCGCGGCGACCTCGGCCGCATCCTGTACGAGGCGACCCAGGACACCACCGAGTACCTGTTCGGCGACTCCATCGCCGGCATGGAAGAGACGCAGGGCGTCGAGGTCACCTTCGACAGCGGCACCACCCGCACGTTCGACCTGGTGGCGGGAGCAGACGGGACCCGGTCACGGGTGCGGGCGCTGGCCTTCCGCAGCGAACTGCACCACCTGGGCATGTCCACCGCGATCTTCACCACGCCCAACTCGTTCGGCCTCGACCGCCAGGGCCTGATGTACAGCGCGCCGGGCAGGAGCGCCACGATCCTCGGCCTCGGCGCCGACGCCAAGGTCATGCTCGACTTCGCATCTGCCGAAATATCGCAGGAGATCGACCACAGGGCGCTGGTGGCCCGCCAGTTCGCCGGGGACCGCTGGAAGGTCCCCGAACTGCTCGAAGGCATGTGGCGAGCCGACGACTTCTACTTCGACACCGCTACCCAGGTCACCGTCGAGCACTATTCGACGGGCAGGATCGTGCTGGTGGGCGACGCCGGCTACGGCCCGGGCCCGGGCGGGATGGGCTCCGGCCTGGCGATGATCGGCGCCTACACGCTCGCCGGGGAACTGGCCGCACACGACGACCACACCGCCGCGTTCGAGGCGTACGAGCGCCGCCTGCGTCCCTACGTCCAGATCTGCCACAAGCAGGCCAAGGGCGGGGAGAGGTTCCTGGTCCCGCGCAAACGCTCGCAGATCTGGATGCGGAACCAGACGATGCGGCTCATGCCGTACCTGCCGTTGAAGAAGATGATGGCGAAGGCGGCCAACGCCATCACCCTCGAAAGCTACGGCTAGACCGAGTCGTCGCTGCTGATCGGCTCGGGCAGGGTGCCCGCGTTGTGCTCGAGCAGGCGCCAGCCCTTGCGGCCCTCCTCCAGCACCGACCACGAGCAGTTGCCCAGCCCGCCCAGCGCCGACCACAACGGCTCCGGCAGGCCCAGCAGGTCGCAGATGCCCAGCCGGAGCGCGGCGCCGTGCGAGGCCACCACCAGCAGGCCCTTCTCCTCGAGCTTGGAGGCCCAGCGGCGCAGCGCGGCCCCCACCCGGCCGGCGACCTCGGTCACCGGCTCGCCGTCCGGCGCCTCCCACGAGGCGTACTCGGCCGGCCAGCGGGCGGCGATCTCGTCGCGGGTCATGCCCTCCCACGCGCCGCCGCCGCGCTCGCGGAAGTCCTTGTCCACCGACACGTCCAGGCCCACGATGCGGCCCAGCGCCAGCGCGGTGTCGTTGGCCCGCCGCAGATCGGAGGAGACGATCATCGTCGGACGGAGCGAGGCCAGCAGCGAGGCCGCACGCGCGGCCTGCGCCATCCCGGTCTCATCGAGGGGGATGTCGCTGTGGCCCTGGAAGCGGTGCTCGACGTTCCACAGTGTCTGCCCGTGCCGCAAGCAGACGATGCGGCGGCTCATGCGTATCTCTCGCTCAACGCTCGAGATCCGCACGAGCCAAGACTGCTGTGTTTGATCGTTCCCTCGCTTCGCTCGCTCACGTGCGAGCCCGCTGCATGTTGACCTGCGCGACGCTCTCCGGGAGGGGGATCGCCGGGCAGTCCTTCCACAGGCGCTCCAGCGCGTAGAAGACGCGGTCCTCCTCGTGCTGGACGTGGACCACGATGTCGAGGAAGTCGAGCAGCACCCAGCGGCCTTCGCGCTCGCCCTCGCGGCGCACTGGC
This sequence comes from Nonomuraea sp. NPDC050536, assembly GCF_044457685.1. NCBI lineage: Bacteria > Bacillati > Actinomycetota > Actinomycetes > Streptosporangiales > Streptosporangiaceae > Nonomuraea > Nonomuraea sp. NPDC050536. The sequence continues at coordinate 27,482 of NZ_JBITHD010000001.1, read as the reverse complement.
TTGACGTCGGCCTCGGTGCGCAGCTTGTCCTCGATCTCGTCGACGATGGCGCGCACCTGCCGGTCGTTGGAAGCGGAGCAGAGCAGGAAGGCGTCGGTGATGACGAGCTGCTCGCTCACGTCGTAGGCGAGGATGTCATCGGCCAGCTTGTCGGCCGCGGCCTCCGCGGCGATCTTGACGAGCTGGACGGCTCTGTCGGAAGCGGTCACGATGCGGGTCTAACCTCCTGAGTTGGCGTCACTGCCCACCTAAGAGACTACCCTTCTCACCCACTTCACCCCGCTCGGTAGAGTCCTCGCTTGTTGATGTACTGCACGATGCCGTCCGGCACGAGGTACCAGATCGGCTCACCCTTGGCCACGCGCTGGCGGCACTCCGAGGAGGAGATGGCCAGCGCCGGGATCTCCAGCAGGGTGACCTTCCCCGCGGGCAGCCCGGGATCGTGCAGCGGATGCCCCGGACGGGTGCAGCCGACGAAGTGCGCCAGCTCGAACAACTCGTCCACGTCCTGCCAGGTCAGGATGGCGCCCAGCGCGTCGGCGCCGGTGATGAAAAAGAGGTCGGCCTCGGGCCCATAGATCTCGGCAACGTCCCGCAAAGTATCGATGGTGAACGTCGGCCCGGGCCTGTCCACGTCCACCCGCGACACGGAGAAGCGCGGATTGGACGCGGTGGCGATCACCGTCATCAGATAGCGGTCCTCGGGAGCCGACACCTCACGCTCGGCTTTCTGGTACGGCCGGCCCGTCGGCACGAACACCACCTCGTCGAGCTCGAAATGGTGAGCCACCTCGCTGGCGGCGACCAGGTGGCCGTGATGGATGGGATCGAACGTCCCGCCCATGACTCCCACCCGCCGCTCCCCCTGGACAACAGGCGCATTCATCATGAAACGGACCTTACGCGGAACCCGTACCAGAACATGATGGCACCCCCCTCACCGAGGAACGCGCACCACACTCGCCGCCGACGTAGCATGCCGGGCATGACGACCACTCCGGATCGCAACCGCGTCCAACTGCCCGGCATCTCGTCTCGTGCCTACGAACACCCCGCAGACCGGTCCGCGCTGGTCGCTCTGCGCAAGCTGAGTGGGTTCGACACCGTTCTTAAGCAGATGTCCGGCCTCATCAGCGAGCGCCGGCTGCGCCTGATGTACCTGGCGTCGGCCGTTCGGGTCAGCGAGACCCAGTTCCGCTCCGTGTACGACATGGGCCGCGACGCCGCCTACACCCTCGACCTGCACCGGATCCCCGAGATCTACATCCAGCAGGACCCGCAGGTCCAGGCCAAGGCGATCGGCTTCGACGACCCCTTCATCGTCGTGACCACCGGCCTGCTCAACCTCATGAACGAGGAGGAGCAGCGCTTCGTCATCGGCCACGAGACCTCGCACATCCTGTCGGGCCACGCGGTCTACCGCACGATGCTCGACATCCTCACCCGCCTGGCCACCCGCGTCGCCTGGATCCCGCTCGGCTACATCGGCCTGCGCGCGATCGTGGCCGGCCTGGAGGAGTGGTACCGCAAGTCGGAGCTGTCCTCCGACCGCGGCGGTCTGCTCGTCAGCCAGGACCCCGAGGCGGCCAAGCGCGCGCTGATGAAGCTGGCCGGCGGCGCGTACACCCACGAGATGAACATCGAGGCGTTCCTGGAGCAGTACCAGGAGTACGACACCGCCGGCGACCTGCGCGACGGCTTCCTCAAGGTGCTCAACCTGCTCGGCACCACCCACCCATTCGCCGTGGTGCGCGTCGCCGAGCTCGACAAGTGGCAGCGCAGCGGCGACTACGAGCGCATCATCGGCGGCGACTACCCGCGCCGGGAGGACGACCCCAACGCCCGCGTCACCGACGAGGTCAAGGCGGCCGCCGAGTCCTACCGCCGCTCCTGGTCCGAGTCGCAGGACCCGTTCATCGGCGTGCTGCGCGACGTCGCCGAGGGCGCCGTCAATGCCGGTGAGCGCATCTTCAACCGCTTCTCCCGCCGCGAAGGCGGCCAGGGCTAAACCCTGCCGGGCAGCCCGGTAGAAGGGCAGAGGCGGTTCATAGCAGGAGCGCGATCGCGCGCACGGCCGCCGCGCACAGGGCGACGAACCCGCCCAGCACGGCCAGTGCGCGCAGCCGCTCCCTGCGCAGCTCCGGCAGCTTCGCCCCGATCCGCTCGATCTCCCGCCCGGTGAATCCGCCGCACAGCACGCCGAACACCACCCCGGCCGCGGTGACGGGCGCGGGCTCCTGCCACCACCAGTCGCTGTGGATCTGCCCGCCGCCGGTCACCCACAGCGCGCCTCCCGCCGCCACCGCGATCGGCACACCCGGCCACACCGCGGCCGTCGCCGCACCCGCGACCAGCGCGAACGGGAATAGCGCCACCCGCAGCGCCACCCGCACCCGTTGCGAGGCGCGGTTGCGCACCATCCAGTGACTGATCCAGATCGTCCGGATCAGCACCACGAACACCCCGGTGATGCCGATCGTCGCGATCGGCCAGATCACCGACGCCACCACGCACGGCACCGCCAGCACGGCCAGCAGCAGCAGCGCGGCCGTGCCCGCGGGCAGCGTCGTCGGCGCCGGCTCCCCCTGATCGTCGGCCTTCCGCTTCATCCTCGTACGGCTGCGCGCCCCGGTGGCCTTGGCCTCGGCCCGGACCCGGGGCACCGGCGTCTCCCCCGTCCGGCTGCGCGCGGACACCCGCCCTGTCAGACCCTCCGCCCGCGACCGCGCCGCCACGCCCTCGCCGGCCCGGCCACGCCCCGAGGCCGCCTCACCCGTCCGGGAACGCCCCGCAGCGCTGTCTCCTGTCCGAGAACGCGCGGCAGGCGCTTCGCTCGCGCGGCCTCGCGCGGCAGGCGTCTCGGCCGTGCGAGCCCGCGGAGTGGCCGCTTCTCCCGTGCGGGGCCGCGGTGCGGCCGCTTCCCCTGTGCGAGGCCGCGCGGCCGCCGCATCTCCCGTGCGGGCGCGCGGGGCCGCCGCCTCGCCGGCGCGTGGCCGGGGCGTCACCGCCTCCTCCGGCTTGCCGCGCGCGGCCGCGTCCTGGGGACGGCTGCGCGGCCCGGTGTTCCTGCCCTCCTCCGCCGCCGGGCGGGCAGGACGCTTGCGCTCCAGCGGCTCGGCAGGTGCGGGCACCGCCGCGCCAGTCGCCCTGGCCAGCCGCGACAGCCGGTCGGACAGCAGCGCCGCCGTGGGCCGCTTGCCCGGCTCCCGGTTCAGCGCGGCCCGCACCAGCGGCAGCAACGCCACCGGCACGCCCTTCAGATCCGCCTGGCCGTTCAGCACCGCGTACATCTGCGCCTCGGCCGTCCCCCGCCCGAACGTCGGACGGCCCGTCGCCGCGAAGGCCACCGTCGCCGCCCACCCGTGCACGTCCGCCGGCGAGTCGACCTGCTCGTCGGCGAAGATCTCCGGAGCGGTGTACCCGGGCGTGCCCAGGAAAGTGCCCGTCAACGTCAGCCGGGTCGCGTCGTGCACCTGCGCGATGCCGAAATCGATCAGGACCGGCCCCTCGGCCCCCATGAGGATGTTGGCCGGCTTCAGATCCCGGTGCACCACCCCGGCCGCGTGGATGATCGCCAGCGCCGTCGCGATCCCCTGTGCCAGCTCCACCAGCTCGGCCACGGCCAGCGGACCGCTGTGCCGTACCGTCTCCATCAGCGTCGGGCCCTCGATGTGCTCCATCACCAGATAGGGGCGCTCGCAGCCCAGGTCGGCGTCCAGCACCCGCGCCACGTAGGGGCTCTCGACCCGACGCAGCGCACGGACCTCGCGCTCCAGCCGGATCCGCGAGGAATCGTCGACGATGTCGTGCAACACCTTGAGGGCGACCCGCTCGCCACGGCGGGTGCTGGCGAGGTAGACCTCGCCCATACCGCCACGGCCGAGCCGCTCGAGGAGGTTGTATGGCCCGACCTTGCCGAGCTTGCTCACCGTCCCTCCCCGCTCGGCGCGCCCATAAGGGACACAACCCTAGCGCCGGCACGGGCGGTATTGCCTGCGGCGCGCCGGAAGTTACCGCTGCGAAGTATCCGTAAAGATGGTGTCCAACCCCGACGCGGGCTCCTGCGACAGATCCCTGCGCCCCTTCCTGCGCCAGTTGACATGGCCTCGCTTCTCCAGCCAGAGCAGCAGGCGGTCGGCGCCGAACAACACGGCCGCCGAGAACAGCAGGGCGATCACGAGCTCCATGCACCCAAGTCAAGCCGGGTACGGCGGGCCGCCACGGCAGCGACACGCCGACCTGGACATGTCATGACGTGCGCAGATGCCCCTCGCCGGTGTAAACCCACTTGGTCGATGTCAACTCCGGCAGCCCCATCGGGCCGCGCGCGTGCAGCTTCTGGGTGGAGATGCCGATCTCCGCGCCGAACCCGAACTCGCCGCCGTCGGTGAACCGGGTCGAGGCGTTCACCGCCACCGCCGCCGAGTCGACCAACGCCACGAAGCGGCGCGCCGCCGCCTGCGAGCGGGTCACGATGGCGTCGGTGTGGGCCGAGCCGTACTTCCTGATGTGGGCGACCGCGTCCTCCAGCGAGTCGACCACCGCCGCGGCGATGTCCAGCGCCAGGTATTCGGCGTAGAAGTCGTCGTCGGTGGCGGGCACCACCTCGCCGAGCGCCGCGATCCGGGAGTCGCCGTGCACGGTCACCCCCGCCTCGGCCAGCGCCTTCAGCGCCATCGGCACGAACTCGGCGGCCACGTCGCGGTGGACCAGGAGCGTCTCCGCCGCGTTGCACACCGACGGGCGCTGCGCCTTGGCGTTGACCAGGATGGCGGCCGCCAGCTCCAGGTCGGCCTCGGCGTCGACGTAGACGTGGCAGTTGCCGACGCCGGTCTCGATGACCGGAACCGTCGACTCCTCCACCACCGAGTTGATCAAGGAGGCGCCGCCGCGCGGGATCAGCACGTCGACCAGGCCGCGGGCGCGCATCAGCTCCTTGACCGAGTCGCGGGTCCGGCCCGGCACCAACTGCACCGCGTCCGCCGGCACCTCGGTGCCGGCCAGCGCGTCCTGCATGACCCGCACCAGCACCGTGTTGCTCTGGTAGGCGCTGGAGGAGCCCCTGAGCAGGACGGCGTTGCCGCTCTTGAGACACAGCGCCGCCGCGTCGACGGTCACGTTGGGGCGTCCCTCGTAGATGATGCCGATCACGCCCAGCGGCACCCGCAGCTGCCGCAGCTCCAGCCCGTTCGGCAGCGTGCCGCCCCGCACGACCTCGCCCACCGGGTCGGGCAGGTCGGCGACCTGGCGCACCGCCTCCGCGATGGCCTCGACGCGCCGCTCGTCCAGCCGCAGCCGGTCGATCTGGGCCTCGGCCGTGCCCTGCGCCCCGGCCTGCGCCACGTCCTCCGCGTTGGCGTCGATGATCTCGGCGGACCTGGCCACCAGCGCCTCGGCGATCGCGCGCAACGCCCGGTCCTTCGGCGCCCGCGACAACGGGGCCAGCTCGGCGGCGGCCTGACGCGCCGCCTGGGCCACCTTCAGGAACTCCATCAGTCCAGTATGACGATGTCGTCGCGGTGAATCAGCTCGCGTTCATATTCCGGACCGAGCTCGCTCGCCAGGTCCCGCGTCGAGCGACCCAGCAGGCCGGGGATCTCGCCCGCGTCGAAGTTGACCAGCCCGCGCGCCACCACCCGGCCGCGCGGCGCGCACAGGTCCACCGGGTCGCCCGCGGCGAACTCGCCCTCCACCGACGTCACCCCGGCCGGCAGCAGCGACTTGCGGCGCCCGACGACCGCCTCGACCGCGCCGTCGTCCAGGTGCAGCCGGCCGCGGCCCGTCGTGGCGTGCGCCAGCCACAGCAGCCTGGTGCCCGGGTGGCGGCCGTCCGGGTGGAAGTAGGTGCCGACGTCCGCGCCCGCCAGCGCGTGCGCGGCGTGCGCGGCCGCGGTCAGCACCACCGGCACGCCGGCGCCGGTGGCGATCCTGGCCGCCTGCACCTTGGTCACCATGCCGCCGGTGCCGACGCCCGCGCCGTTCTTGCCCAGCTCCACGCCCACCAGGTCGTGCGGGCCGCGCACCTCGGCCAGCCGGCGCGCGCCCGGCCTGCTCGGCGGGCCGTCGTAGAGGGCGTCCACGTCCGACAGCAGCACCAGCGCGTCCGCGCGGATCAGGTGCGCCACCAGTGCCGCCAGCCGGTCGTTGTCGCCGAAGCGGATCTCGTCGGTGGCGACCGTGTCGTTCTCGTTGACGATAGGCATGATGCCCAGCTCCAGCAGCCGCGACAGGGTGCGCTGGGCGTTGGCGTGGTGGGCTCGGCGCATCATGTCGTCGGCCGTCAGCAGCACCTGCCCCACCCGCACGCCGTACCGGGCGAAGGAGGAGGTGTAGCGAGCCACCAGCACGCCCTGCCCGACCGAGGCGGCAGCCTGCTGCGTGGCCAGGTCACGCGGTCGCGTCGGCAGCCCCAGCGGGCCCAGGCCGGCGGCGATCGCGCCGGAGGAGACCAGGACGATCTGCGCGCCCGTCGCGCGGCGCGCCGCCAGCACGTCGACCAGCGCGTCCACGCGGTCGACGTCGATCATGCCTTGGGGGGTGGTCAGCGACGAGGAGCCGACCTTGACGACCACCCGCGACGCTGAGCTGATCCGATCTCGCACGCTAAAACCCTAACCGAGCCGCGCAACCGGCTTTTCTCAGCCCAGCCGGTTGTCGGTGCCGCGCGGGCCCTGGTGGACCGCCTCGGCGTTGAGCGTGGGCTGCCAGTCGAAGACGTAGCCGCCCTCCATCGGCCCGATCACCACCTCGGCACCCGCGGACGCGCCGGCCTTGACCAGCTCCTGCTCCACGCCGAGCCGCTCCAGCCTGTCGGCCAGGTAGCCGACCGCCTCGTCGTTGGTGAAATCGGTCTGCCTGATCCACCGCTCCGGCTTCTCGCCGGTCACCTGGAACAGGTTGTCGTTGACCTTCCGTACGGCGAAGCCCGCCTCACCCAGCTGCTTGGGCCTGATGACGAGCCTGGTGGGCTCCTCCACCGGCTTGGTGGCGCGGGCGGCGGCCACCCACTCGCCCATCGCGTAGGTCAGCTCGCGCAACCCGTCGTGGGTAGCGGCGGAGATCGTGAACACCTGCAGGCCGTGCTGCTCGAACTCCGGCCTGACCAGGTCGGCCAGCTCACGGGCGTCGGGCACGTCGGCCTTGTTCAGCACGACCATGCGCGGGCGGCCGTCCAGCTTGCCGTAGGCGGCCAGCTCCGCCTCGATCACCTCGTAGTCGGAGACCGGGTCACGGCCGGGCTCCATGGTGGCGCAGTCGATGACGTGCACCAGCATGTCGCACCGCTCCACATGGCGCAGGAACTCGTGGCCCAGCCCCCTGCCCTCCGAGGCGCCCGGGATCAGGCCGGGCACGTCGGCCACGGTGAAGACGGTCTCGCCCGCGGTGACCACACCCAGGTTCGGGATCAGCGTCGTGAACGGATAGTCGGCGATCTTGGGGCGGGCGGCGCTCAGCGCGGCGATCAGCGACGACTTGCCGGCGCTGGGGAAGCCCACCAGCGCCACGTCGGCGACGCTCTTCAGCTCCAGCATCACGTCCAGCCCGTCGCCCGGCTCGCCGAGCAGTGCGAACCCCGGCGCCTTGCGCTTGGTGCTGGCCAGTGCCGCGTTGCCCAGCCCGCCGTGGCCGCCCTGCGCGATGACGTACCGGGTGCCGGCGCCCACCAGGTCGACCAGGATCTCGCCGGTGCCTGCGTTCTTGACCACCGTGCCGTTGGGGACCGGCAGCACCACGTCCGGGCCGTTGGCGCCGTCACGGTTGGAACCCTGGCCCTGCTTGCCGTTGGCCGCCTTGCGGTGCGGCCTGCGGTGGTAGTCCAGCAGGGTGGCCGTGTTCGGGTCGACCTCCAGGATCACGTCGCCGCCGCGGCCGCCGTTGCCGCCGTCGGGGCCTCCGAGGGGCTTGAACTTCTCCCGATGAATGGAGGCACAGCCGTTTCCCCCATCTCCGGCGCCGACATGCAGCACAACTTGATCCACGAAGTCCGGCATTTTGCCCCCCCTTCTCAGGCATACACAACGCCATAGCGGCGCGTAACAGTCCCACCACGAGGGACACGCCGCCTGCGCGCCGTCAACCCACGACGGCGGGCGGCGGGTCCCCACGGCCTGCCGTACAAGACAGGCCGGACAAAACAGAAGGGGTGGATCACAAGAGATCCACCCCTAATGAGAAACGATCAGTTCGCGACCGGCACGATGCTGACGGCGCGGCGACCGCGCTTGGTGCCGAACTGCACGTGACCGGCGGTCAGCGCGAACAGCGTGTCGTCGCCGCCACGGCCCACGTTGTCGCCGGGGTGGAAGTGGGTGCCGCGCTGGCGGACGATGATCTCGCCCGCGTTGACCAGCTGGCCCCCGAAGCGCTTGACGCCCAGGCGCTGGGCGTTGGAGTCACGGCCGTTCCGGGTGGACGACGCGCCCTTCTTGTGTGCCATCTCTCTAACTCCCGATCAGGCCTGGTCGATACCGGTGATCTTGACCTGGGTGTACCGCTGGCGGTGACCCTGGCGCTTCTTGTAACCGGTCTTGTTCTTGTACTTGAGGATGCGGATCTTGGGGCCCTTGGTCTCGCCGAGAATCTCGGCACTGACCGTGAACTTGCCCGCCTCCGTGGTCACATCGCCGTCGTTGACGACGAGCACCGTCGGCAGCGAAACCGAAGAGCCGACTTCGCCGGCGACCTTGTCCACCTCGAGGACGTCACCGACGGAGACCTTCTGCTGCCTGCCGCCGCAACGAACGATCGCGTACACCGCGGAACCCTTCTCCTGACTTCTGAATGCTGCGCCCGGCATTCGGCTGCTGTCTGAAACCGACGAACCGAGTAGGCGCGCGAACAGGGCACGCCACTGGACGCACCGATTCTCAAGGATACCGAATATCGGGACCCCGGTCGAACCGGCGGAACGTCGGGCTATCCACCGGAGGCGCCCCCTTGCGGGAGCGCCTGCCTAGTCGGCGGACTTGGCTCGGCGGGAGCGTCTCCGCCCCCTGCCGGAAGTCTGACCAGCTTGGTCGTCCTCTTCAGGGACGTCATCAAGCGCACCGGTCACCGTATCACGCGCGGACGACGCTGCTGACACCTTGTCGTTGACGGCCTTCTCGACCGCCATCTTCCCCTGCGTGCCGCGCGGCTCCGGCTTGGACTCGACCGGCTCGGTCGAGACGATCAGGCCGCGCCCGTTGCAGCAGTCGCACGGCGTCGAGAACGCCTCCAGGAGGCCCTGACCGACCCGCTTACGGGTCATCTGGACCAGACCCAGGGAAGTGACCTCGGCCACCTGGTGCTTGGTCCTGTCGCGCGCCAGGCACTCCAGCATGCGCCGCAGCACCAGGTCACGGTTGGATTCCAGCACCATGTCGATGAAGTCGACGACGATGATGCCACCGATGTCGCGCAACCGCAGCTGGCGGACGATCTCCTCGGCCGCCTCCAGGTTGTTGCGAGTGACCGTCTCCTCCAGGTTGCCGCCCTGGCCGGTGAACTTGCCGGTGTTGACGTCGACGACCGTCATGGCCTCGGTGCGGTCGATCACCAGCGAGCCGCCGCTGGGCAGCCACACCTTGCGCTCCATCGCCTTGCCCAGCTGCTCATCGATGCGGTAGTGCTCGAAGACGTCGGTGTCCTCGGTCCACTTGGTGAGCCGCTCGGCCAGGTGCGGAGCGACGTACTTGACGTAGTCGTCGACCGTCTCCCAGGCCTCCCCGCCCTGTACGACCAGGGTGGTGAAGTCCTCGTTGAACACGTCGCGCACGACCCGGATCGTCAGGTCCGGCTCGGCCGACAGCAGCTCAGGCGGGCTGGCCGACTTGGCCTTCTTCTGGATGTTCTCCCACTGCGCCGACAGGCGCGCCACGTCGCGGGCCAGCTCCTCCTCCGAGGCGCCCTCCGCGGCCGTGCGCACGATCACGCCGGCGTTCTCCGGCATGACCTTCTTCAGGATGGTCTTGAGCCGGGTGCGCTCCTTGTCGGGCAGCTTGCGGCTGATACCGGTCATCGACCCGTCAGGGACGTAGACCAGGTAGCGGCCTGGCAGGCTGATCTGGCTGGTGAGCCTGGCGCCCTTGTGACCGATCGGGTCCTTGGTGACCTGCACCAGCACCGACTGGCCCGACTTCAGCGCCGCCTCGATCCGCTTGGGCTGGCCCTCGAGCCCGGCGGTGTCGAAGTTGACCTCGCCCGCGTACAGGACCGCGTTGCGGCCCTTGCCGATGTCGACGAAGGCGGCCTCCATCGACGGCAGCACGTTCTGGACCTTGCCCAGGTAGACGTTGCCGACGTAGGACTGGCTGGCCTCACGGTTGACGTAGTGCTCGACCAGCACGCCGTCCTCGAGCACCGCGATCTGGGTGCGGTCGCCCTGGCGGCGCACCACCATCATCCGGTCGACCGACTCGCGCCTGGCCAGGAACTCCGACTCGGTGATGATCGGCGGACGGCGGCGGCCCAGCTCGCGCCCCTCGCGGCGGCGCTGCTTCTTGGCCTCGAGCCGGGTCGAGCCGCGCACGCTCTGCACGCCGTCGGCCGACGTCTCCAGCGTGGAGCTGCGGCCCGTGCGTGGCGCGCGGATGCGCACCACCGTGTTCGGCGGGTCGTCGCCGGACGGCTCGGCGCCCTCGTCACCGCCGCGGCGGCGGCGCCTGCGACGGCGGCGCGAGCCGGCGGACTCCTCCTGGGAATCCTCCTCCTGCTGCTCGTCCTCGGACTCCTCATCGGACTCGTCGGACTCGTCCGCCTCGTCGCGCTCGCGGGACTTGCCGCGGCCACGGCCGCCCCTGCGCCGGCGGCGGCGCCTGCTGCCGCCCTCTTCCTCCTGGTCGGAGTCGCCGCCCTCGACGTCGGCGTCCTCCTCCTCCGGCTCGGCCTCGTCGACCGGCTCGGCGACCTGCGGCTCGGGCCGGGCAGGCTTGGCCTGGCTCGGGTCGGGCGCCTGGAACAGCGGCGCGAAGATCGCGGTGGGACGCTGGAAGACGGCTTCCGGCTGGTCGTCCACCTGGGTGCGGCCGAACGGGTCGACGAGCAGGCTCGGCTTGTCCTCGACCTCGTCCAGGTCCTCGCCGGCGGGCTCGTCGTCGAGCGGCTCGTCCTCGGGCAGCTCGTCCAGGACGGCCTGCGCCGCGGGCTCCTTCTCGAAGACCTCGGGCGGCGGCGCGGCGGGCCTGGTGGCGCGCCTGCCGCGGGTCGTCTTGGGCGGCTCCTGCTCCTGGACCGCGCTCTCCTGAGCGGCGGCCGTCTCCTCGGCGACGACCTCCTGCACGGCAGCCTCGACCGGGCTCTCGACCGGCTCGGCCTTCTTCCTGGTACGGCGCTTCTTCTCGGGCTCGGGAGCCTCAGCGGCCGGCGCCTCAACGGCGGCCGGCTCGGCCTCGGCCTCCTCGCTCTTCTTGGTACGGCGGCGCGCCGTGGTGGCCGTGGAGCGGGCTCTGGAGGCCCGCTTGGGCTTCTCCTCGGCGACCGGCTCAGCCACGGCCTCAGCCTCTATTACGGCGTCGGCAACGGCCGTCGCCACCACGGTCTCGACCGGGCTGGCGGGCGGCTCGTCGGGAACCTCCGGCGGCGGACCGGCCGGACGGCTCGCGACGCGGCGGCGAGGGGTCGCCTCGGTCTGTTCAGTTGTTTCCCCGTCGGGGCCTGTGGCCCCGGCGTTGGGCTCGTTGTCGAGCATGCGGGCGCTCTCCCGTCAGCTCCCGGGCGCGTCGCCGCGCCGCGCAGGAGCCCTCGTGTCTCGTTGTCCGCCGCCCCCTCGGTGAGGGTGCGGCGCCAAGTCCTGTCAGCGGCCGTGTCCCGCTCGCGCGGAACACTTCCTTAACCGGCGTCGTGCTCACCCGCCGGTCCCGCTTCGCCGCCGCGCGTGATGTCGCGGTCAAGGTCGAACGGGTCGGCAAGCGCACCGGTGCGTACGTCCAGCGGCCCCTGCGCCAGCCTGGTCACCTCGGGGGGGACCGGCGGCGCGAAGTCGGCCACAAGGCGCAGCCCTGTGAGCACGTCGTCGGGTCGAACGGCAGGAGTTACGTGCCGAACAACCATGCGCAGTATGACACACGGCTGTCCTTGCACCTGAGCTGCGGTTCTATCTGTTCCCTCGGGGGCCGTGAGACTCAGTACGGCCTCTCGCGCGTCGAAACGGCGCGGTCCCTTCTTGGTCAGCCGTTCTACTTCAACGGTGCCGGCGGCGAGAAACTTCCCCACCGCCGTCTCGGCCTCGCCCTGGTCGGCGCCGGGAAGGCGCACCTCCCACACCGAGGCCTCCAGACGGTCGGCCAGCCCTCCAGCCCCCGCCTCTACCACCTCGAGCACGTCGAGCCCCGGCGGCAGCGAGCCGTCCAGGTCGGCGCGCAGCCGCGCGGGATCGCACGGCTCGGTCACGCCGATCTCGAGATATTCGGCCTCACTGGCGACGCCGGTCGGCGCCGCTCCCGCGTAGGAGATCTTCGGGTGGGGCGAGAAGCCCGCGCTGTAGGCCACCGGAATGCCGGCACGGCGCACCGCTCGTTCGACGGCGCGCGAGATGTCGCGGTGGCTGGTGAAGCGCAGACGGCCGCGCTTGGCGTAGCGGACGCGAAGCCGCTGCGCCGTCGGCGCGGGCGCAGGCCCGGGAACAGGTTTCAGAGCCTTGTCGTCCTTCCCATGTCAGAGTTTCCCTACGCCCAGAATAATCCGCCCCGGCACCGGCCGTGACTCTCCGTGGATCACCCCAGCCCCGGAGTACCCCTTTCGCCCAGCCCGAAAGCCAGATCGCGCGCCCAAAACTGCTGACATCCGTTGTACGGCGAGCCGCTATCACCGACGTCTCTCACCCAAAAGCGCTGACTCCTGCCGTACGGCGAGCCGCCGCCATCTCTCGCCCAGAAGTTCCGACTTCTGCTGTACGGCGAGCCGCCGCCACCGGCCGCCCGCCGCACTTCGGCTGGCGACCCGCGCCCGGCGCTCCCGGCGAGTCGGCGCCACTCCCCGCCGCCACGCCACCCCGATCCCAGGCACCCCGGCCACCGGTTTCCCACCGTCCAGGGCGCCGGCCTCCGCCGTACCCCTACTCGCCGACCCGGCGCAGCGGGACACGCTTTGGGAGGTTCGACTGGAAACCCACGGCCCCGCCCCATACGGCGAGAAACCCGAGCCCCGGGACGCGGAACCCGGACGCCGTAACGGCGGGCGACCCCGCATCACCGCAGGAGCGTCCCCCTGGACAGAGGCCGGCCGAAGTACGGCGACTGGCGGCAGGAGCGGCCTGCCGTACAGGAATCCAGACCTGCACCAGAAATCCAGACCTGCACAGGAACCCAGACCTACCGAACAGACGCCCAGATCTGGCGGACGGACGCCCAGACCTGCCGAACAGAAATCTGGACCAGCAGGAAAACTCAGACGACCGTGAGCGGGAGGAGTTTGCGACCTGTCGGGCCGATCTGGATCTCGGTGCCCATGGTGGGGCAGACGCCGCAGTCGTAGCACGGCGTCCAGCGGCAGTCCTCGACCTCGCCGCCGCCGACGGCCTCCTGCCAGTCCTGCCACAGCCACTCGCGGTCGAGCCCGGCGTCCAGGTGATCCCAGGGCAGGACCTCGTTCTCCTCGCGCTCGCGGATGGTGTACCAGTCGACGTCCACCCCGGCCGAGGCCGCGCCCTTCATCCAGCGCTCGTAGGAGAAGTGCTCGCTCCACCCGTCGAAGCGCCCGCCGTCCTCCCAGACGGCGCGGATGACGGCGCCGACCCGCCGGTCGCCGCGGGAGAGCAGGCCCTCCACGATCGACGGCTTGCCGTCGTGGTAGCGCATGCCGATCGCCCTGCCGTACTCGCGGTCGCCCCGCAGCGTGTCCTTCAACGCCTTGAGCCGCCGGTCGACCGTCTCGTGGTCGGCCTGGGCCGCCCACTGGAACGGCGTGTGCGGCTTGGGCACGAACCCGCCGATGGAGACCGTGCACCGGATGTCGCGCGAGCCGGTGATCTCGCGGCCCGCCTTGATGACCTTCTTGGCCAGGTCGGCGATGCCGAGCACGTCCTCGTCCTGCTCGGTGGGCAGGCCGCACATGAAGTACAGCTTGACCTGCCGCCAGCCCTGCGAGTAGGCGGTGGACACGGTGCGGATCAGGTCTTCCTCGGTGACCATCTTGTTGATCACCTTGCGCATCCGCTCAGAGCCGCCCTCGGGCGCGAACGTCAGGCCGGAGCGCCGCCCGTTGCGGGAGAACTCGTTGGCCAGGTCGATATTGAAGGCGTCGACGCGGGTGGAGGGCAGCGACAGCGAGGTGTTGGTGCCCTCGTAGCGGTCGGCCAGGCCCTTGGCGATGTTGCCGATCTCGGAGTGGTCGGCCGACGACAGCGACAGCAGGCCGACCTCGTTGAAGCCGGACTCCTTGATGCCGTTGTCGACCATCGCGCCGATCGTGGTGATCGACCGCTCCCGCACCGGGCGGGTGATCATGCCGGCCTGGCAGAAGCGGCAGCCGCGGGTGCAGCCGCGGAAGATCTCCACGCTGAACCGCTCGTGCACCGTCTCGGCCAGCGGCACCAGCGGCTTCTTCGGGTAAGGCCACTCGTCCAGGTCCATGACCGTGTGCTTGTGGATGCGCCACGGCACGTCGGGCCGGTTGGGCGCGACGCGCTTGATCCGCCCGTCCGGGTGGTAGTCGACGTCGTAGAACTTCGGGATGTAGACGCCGCCGGACTCGGCCAGGCGCATGAGGAGCTCGTCACGGCCGCCGGGCGAGCCCTCGGCCTTCCACTCCCTGATCACCTCGGTGATGGCGATCGCGATCTGCTCGCCGTCGCCCAGCACCGCCGCATCCAGGAAGTCGGCGATCGGCTCCGGGTTGAAGGCGGCGTGGCCGCCGGCCAGCACGATCGGGTCGTCGTCGCCGCGCTCGGCCGCCCGAAGCGGAATCCCGGCCAGGTCGAGGGCGGTCAGCATGTTGGTGTAGCCCAGCTCGGTGGAGAACGACACACCGAGTACGTCGAAGGCGCGCACCGGCCGGTGGCCATCGACGGTGAACTGCGGGACGCCGTGCTCACGCATCAGCGCCTCCAGGTCCGGCCAGACCGAGTAGGTCCGCTCGGCCAGGGTGCGAGGCAGCTCGTTGAGGATCTCGTAGAGGATCGCCACGCCCTGGTTGGGCAGCCCCACCTCGTAGGCGTCCGGGTACATCAGCGCCCACCGCACATCGGCGGAGTCCCACTCCTTCACGGTCGAGTTGAGCTCACCTCCGACGTACTGGATCGGCTTCTGCACCTTCGGCAGCAGCGCTTCCAGGCGCGGGAAAATCGACTCGACAGACATACGTACCAGGTTAGCGGCGCTCAGACCGTGGCAGGTCCCGGGATGCCGATGTCGTCAGCCAGGAACATGGATCTAGTTGAACGCCTGTTCCCTGATCCTTATCGCTTGCAAAAGCCCGACCGCCATCAAATTCGCGAACGTCGCCGTGCCGCCGTAGGACACGAACGGCAGCGGCAGCCCGGTGATGGGCATGATGCCCACGGTCATCCCGATATTGACGAAGGTCTGGAACGCCAGCCAGCACACGATCATCCCCGCGACCATCGTGCCGAACCGGTCGTCGCACTGCCTGGCGATCCGCAGCCCCCGCAGCAGCACCACTCCCAGCAGCAGCACCACCGTCAAGGAGCCCAGGAAGCCGAACTCCTCCCCCGCCGCGGTGAAGATGAAGTCGGTGTGCTGCTCGGGCACGAACCGCCCGGTCGTCTGCCCGCCGTCCAGCAGCCCCTTGCCGAACACCTCCCCCGACCCGATCGCGATCAGCGCCTGCGTGCTGTTGTAGCCGACGCCGCGCGGATCCACGCTCGGATCCAGGAACGCGGTGAAACGCGCGATCTGGTACGGCTCGAGCAGCTTGAACGCGAACACCGACACCGTGCCCGCCACCCCCACCAGCGCCAGCAGCACGAGCCAGCGTTTGCGCACCCCCGCGATCACCAGCCCGCAGCCAGTGATCACCGCCAGCACCAGCGTGGTGCCGAGGTCGGGCTGCAGCATCACCAGCCCCATCGTCACCAGCGCCGCCAGCAGCGCGAACATCATGTCGATCATGCGCGGCCTGTCGCTGCCCTCCCCCGGCTGGGCCAGCAGCATCGCGATCATCAACACCAGCCCGAGCTTGGCGAACTCCGACGGCTGTACGGCGAAGCCGCCCCCCAGCATGATCCACGAGTGCGACCCGTTGACGGTCGAGCCCAGCGGGGTGATCACGAGCCCGAGCCCGATCAGCGTCACCAGGTACACCACCGGCGCGTACGCGCGCAGCAGCCGGTGGTCGACCATCGACACCAGGGCGCACAGCACCGCCCCAATGGCCACGTTCAGCACGTGCTTCTTGACCAGCCCGGTGGAGCCCGGCGCCCACGTCCTGGTCGACGACCACACCAGCAGCGTGCCGATCACGCTCAGCGCGGCCACCGCGACCAGCAGCACGCCGTCCATCCGCCACACCGCTGACTGGGCTCCGACCGCTCTCCGGGTGAGGGATCGGCGGCGGGCCAGCAGCGTGCGGTCGATCACCGGGCCACCGTCCCGTCAGGTGCGATCAGCGGCAGCCGCGACGCAGGCCTGCCGCCGGGCACCAGTGCCGGCCGTTTGATCCCGAAGATCCCCTCATAGATCTCCCGCGCGGCGGGCGCCGCCGTCGTGGCGCCCATGCCGCCCTGCGACACCATGACGACCACCACGAAGCGCGGGTTGGCCGCGGGCGCGAACGAGGCGAACCAGGAGGTGTCCTCCTTGCCCCACACCTGCGCGGTACCGGTCTTGCCACCGATCCTGACCTGGTCCATCGGGAACCCGGAGAACGCGCCGGCCGCCGTACCGTCGGAGGGCACCTGGCTGAGCGCGTCCTTGATGTAGGCCCGGTCCTTCGCCGAGATGGGCAGCTTGCCCACCACCGGCGGGTCGATCGTCTGCACCAGCGTGCCGTCCGGCCGCACCCGCGCCCAGGCCACCCGCGGGCTGCGCAGCTTGCCGTCGCTCACCAGCGCCGCGTACGCCCTGGCCAGCTGCAGCGGCGTCACCAGCACGTCGCCCTGCCCGATGGAGAAGTTGGCGGCGTCACCCGGCCGCAGCAGGAACCCCTCGACGCAGTTCTCGTAGGCCAGCCGCTTGAGGAAGGCGGCCCTGCTCGCGCTCTTGACCTCCGGGTAGCCGGTGCGCGAGCGCTTGCAGTTGTCGGCGCTGGTCTGCTGCCACATGTCCTTCTTCCAGGTCCGGTCGGGGATGCGGCCCGACGACTCGCCCGGAAGGTCGATCCCCGTCGGCTTGCCGAACCCGAACGACCTGGCCATGTTGGCGAAGACCTCCTTCGGCGGAGTCTTCGGATGCAATCCGCCGTCCTTGAGCCACTGCTCGTAGGAGGTCCGGTAGAAGATCGTGTCGCACGACTTGACCAGCGCGGTGTGCAGCGTCATCGGGCCGAGCCCGATGCCGTGGAAGTTGTTGAACGCCCGGTCGCCCACCATGTAGGAGCCGGGGCAGTCGTAGGTGCCATGCAGCGGGTAGCCGGCCTGCAGCATGGCCGACACCGACGACACCTTGAACGTCGAACCGGGCGCGTACTGCCCGTTGATGGCCCGCGACACGAGCGGCTTGCCCGACTTGTCCGACAGCAGCCGCTGGTACTCCGCCTCGGAGATGCCCCCGGTCCAGATCGTCGGGTCGTAGCCGGGCGCGCTGGCCATGGCGATCACCCGCCCGGTCCGCGGGTCGAGCACCACCCCCGCGGCGCCGTCGGCCTTCGGCGCACTCTTCATCGCGTGCGCGATCGCCTGCTCCACCACGTTCTGCACGCGCGCGTCGATACTGGTGATCAGCGTGTCGCCGCTGGTCGGCGCCACCTGCTGCTCCACCCCGAGGACCTTGCCCAGCCGGTCGACCTGCACCTGGCGCAGCCCCGGCTTGCCGCGCAGCGCCTCGTCGTAGACGTACTCGAGCCCGTCGCGACCCACCAGATCCACGCCGGAGAAGCCGGCCTTCAGCCCGACGCGCTTGTCCAGCTCCTCCTGCGTGACCGGCTGCAGGTAGCCGAGCAGCTGCGCAGCCGCCTTGCCCTGCGGATACTCCCTGACCGCCTGCACCTCGGCGGTGACCCCAGGGAACTCCTCCTGCCGCTCCAGGATCTGCAGCGCCTCGCGCGTCTGCACCCGCTCGTCGACGGGGATCGGCTGGTACGGCGAGCCGGGCCAGCACGGCCGCGTCACCCCGGCACCGCACGACCTGATCCGCTTCTCCAGCTGCTTGACCGGCTTGCCGAGCACCTGCGCCAGCTTGGCCAGCACCTCCGCGCCGCCATCGGGCATCCGCTGCAGCCGCTGCCTGTCGACCGACACCACCAGCGCCGTCTTGTTGCGCACCAGCGGGCGGCCGGAGGAGTCCAGGATCTGCCCGCGCACCGCGGGCACCATCACGCTGCGCGTCCTGGTCTCGGTGGCCGCGTTCACGAACTCCTTGCCGCGCACCACCTGTACCTGCCACAGCCGCGCGCCCAGCACAGCCAGCATCGACAGCACCACCACCTGGAGCACGACCAGCCGCATGCGCATCCGGCTCATATCGCGTACTCCAGCGTTCTCCTCCTGGTCGCCAGCCACACCACGGCAGGCGCGACCACCAGCGTGTAGACGATCGTGATCGGCGCCCTGGCGGCCAGCGCGGACAGCGTCACGCGCGGATCGCCGATCAGCCCGCCCACGACGGCGGCCACCAGCGGCGCGATCAGCACGCACAGGACCACGGTCGACACCGGCCCGCCGGCGCCGCGCCCCGCCACGTAGCCGACGACGGCCAGCACGAACGCGTACTGCCCGACGACGTGCGCCACCGGCGGCATGATGTCGATCACCAGCCCGGCGCAGAACCCGATCACCGCGCCCGCCGCGGGCCCGCGCAGCAGCGCCGCCCCGATCACGGCGAGCAGCACCAGGTCGGGCACGCCGCCGCCGGGCAGCGCCAGCCGGTTCACCACGATCACCTGCACCAGCACCGCCGCCAGGACGACCAGCGCGGCGATCATCGGGCGCCGTCCTTCGGCGGCAGCAGCGCGTCCCTCGGGTCACGCTTGGGCGCGTCCACGACCACGCCCACCACGTCCAGCGCCGTCAGGTCCGCGTACGGCCTGGCATAGGCGATCCGCGTCAGCTCACCCGGCGTGGCCTCCACCCGCTCGATCACCCCGACGGGCACCCCCGGCACGTACGGCGTGCCGCGCTGGGAGCCGAAGCTGACGATGCGGCCACCCCGCTCCAGCGGCGCGGTCGAGTCGAGCAGCTTGAACTGCACCAGCCGGCCGTTCTCCGCCACGCCGTGCACCACGCCGATCTCGTTGCCGTTCTCCAGCCGTGCCCCCGCCGACGAGGCGGGATCGCTGATCAGCACCACGGTCGCGGTGCCGGACTCCGCCTGCACCACCCGGCCGACGAGCCCGTCGCCGTTGAGGACGGTCATCTCCGGCCTGATCCCGTCGGCGGTGCCCGCGTCGATCTCCGCCGCCTCCTCGAACCCGGGCACGCCGCGCCTGGCCACCACGTTCGCGGTCACGATCTTGTAGCCGCCCAGCCCCGACAGGCCAAGCAGCCGCTTGAGCTGGCCGGACCTGCCCGCGTCGAGCCTGCCGGCGGCCAGCTCGGAGCGGAGCTTGGCGTTCTCGGCCTTGAGGCGCTGGATGTCGCTCTGCGCACTCGGCGCGTTGACCATGGCCTGGAAGAAGCCGCCGACCGGGTTGGTCACGGTGGTGCCGACCTGCTCCGCCGAACCGAACAGCCAGGCTCCGCCGGCGCGCAGCGCGCCCAGCGGCGAGCCCTCCCCCGAGCGGTGGTCGATCGTCAGGGTCACCAGCGCCGCCAGCAGCAGCAGCCCCAGGATCATCCGAGCGCGGCGCGTGTCCCTCATCGCATCCCCACGATCAACCGGGCGTCGCAGTCCTGCACCGCCCCACTCACCGGCACCTCACCCGTACCGGACCGGCGAGCGCCCCGCGTACGGCGCCCAGCCTCGCCCTTTCCGGGCGGCCAGGGCTGGTGAGCGTGCGTCATATCAGCGCCTGGACTCCGGGACGAGCACCTGCTGCAGCGCCTCGAACTCCTCCACGCACCTGCCCGAGCCGAGCGCGACCGAGTCAAGGGCGTTCTCGACGAGGTGGACGGGCATGCCCGTCTCGTTCCTGAGCCGCTCGTCCATGCCCTTGAGCAGGGCGCCGCCGCCGGTCAGCGCGATGCCACGGTCCATCAGGTCGCCCGACAGCTCCGGCGGGCACTTGTCGAGCGTGGTCTTGACCGCGTCGATGATGGTGTTGATCGGCTCCTCGGTGGCCTTGCGGATCTCGTCCCTGGACACCACGATCGTCTTGGGCAGCCCACTGACCAGGTCACGCCCCCGGATCTCGGCGTGGCAGTCGTCGCCGGAGGGGCAGGCCGAGCCGATCGCCATCTTGATCTCCTCGGCGGTGCGCTCACCGAGCATCAGCGAGAACTCCTTCTTGGCGAAGGTGATGACCGCCTGGTCGAGCTCGTCGCCGCCGACCCTGATCGACTGGCTGGTGACCACGCCGCCCATCGAGATGATCGCCACCTCGGTGGTGCCGCCGCCGATGTCGACGACCATATTGCCCGTCGGCTCGTGCACCGGCAGCCCGGCGCCGATCGCCGCGGCCATCGGCTCCTCGATGATGTAGACCTTGCGCGCGCCCGCCTGGTAGCCGGCCTCCTTGACCGCCCGCTGCTCCACGCCGGTGATGCCGCTCGGCACGGCGATGATGATGCGCGGCTTGGCGAAGTGACGGCGTTTGTGCACGCGCTGGATGAAGTACCGCAGCATCCGCTCGGTCACGTCGAAGTCGGCGATCACGCCGTCCTTCAACGGGCGGACGGCCACGATGTTGCCGGGTGTGCGGCCGATCATGCGCTTGGCCTCGATGCCAACCGCCACGATCTTGCCGGTCGCGGTGTTGATCGCGACGACAGACGGCTCGTTGAGCACGATGCCGCGGCCGCGCACGTATACCAACGTGTTCGCGGTGCCGAGGTCGACCGCCATATCGCGGCCGAGAAAGGCGAGCTTGCTGCCCATGGGGAACGAGGCCTTCCGTCACGTCGTTCGCGTGTCACTACGGATCGCATTCGAATCGTAACGTGACGTACCCACCAGCGAGCGCAATGAGCCCTGGTGCCCCACAAAAATCTTGAGCCCTACGGCTTCCCCCTGCTTTGCCCCATTCCCACCACGCAACTCCGCCGAAAGCCGGGCTTGACCCCCGAAGCGCCTTCTGAACCGCGGCTTCCGTCTTCCACCCACCTTCACCGGTACGGCAAGCCCGCTCCCCAGCCACACCGGCACCCCAAACAACCTCAATGCCCTGGTACGGCATCCACCAGTTCGCCGCGATGCGGGCGTACCGCACGGGAGAAAGCGAACGCGCCCGGCCTGCCGGCGGAAGCGGCTGAGCGGGCGCGTCGGAAAGCGTGGGCCTAGAAGCGGTCCGGGAAGAAGATCTTGATCTCGCGAGCCGCCGACTCAGGCGAGTCGGACCCGTGGACGACGTTCTCGCCGATCTCGAGGGCGTGGTCGCCACGGATCGTGCCGGGCGCGGACTTGACCGGGTCGGTGAGGCCGGCGAGGGCGCGGAACGCCTCCACGGCGCGCGGACCCTCGAGGACCATCGCGACCAGCGGTCCGGAGGTGATGAAGTCGACGAGCTCGCCGAAGAACGGCCGCTCGGAGTGCTCGGCGTAGTGCGTCTTGGCGGTGTCGGCGTCGAGGGTACGCAGGTCCATCGCCACGACGTTGAGGCCCTTGCGCTCCACGCGGGCGATCACGTCGCCGATGAGGCCACGCTTCACACCGTCGGGCTTGATCAGGACAAGGGTGCGCTCGGACACGGGAGGTTCTCCTTTGAACAGGTCTTTGGGCCGCGGAGCCGGCGGCCTGGCTTGCGCTCCGCGGGACGCGCCGCGCGGGCGGGGTGCCCGCGCGTCACTGTGGATGCCGCTCAGCTTACCGTCCCCCTGCCCTTTCCCCTGCGCCCCTGGCCTCGGCGGGGGCGCATGGCCGGTCGCGTGCGCATGGAGCGCGTGCTCGTGGCCCACGGGATCGGGCGGGTCAGGGGGTTGTGCCGTCCTCGGGTGACTGGGTGGGTGGCGGCACGGGCGGGATCGGGCCTGTGGTCTCGGCGGTGCCCGCCTGGTCCGTCACGTCCGGCCCGGAACCGTTGGCCTGGACTCGCGACGTCACCCGCGGGATCTCCCCGGTAGGCCGATCCTCGTCGTCCCGCGGCTCCTCCGCTTCTTGGTCGGGACGGCGTTCCTCGGTGCCTCGCGGCTCGTCCTTCGAAACCGCCGCCTCGCCGGACGCGCCCGGCTTTCCGGACTTCTCCGGCTCCTCGAACGCGCCCGCGCTCACGGACGCGGGGGCTTCGGATGCGAATGCCCCCACCTCACCGCGTCCCGCCCGCGCGCGGACCGCGGCCATGACGTCCGCCCCGTCATCCTCCGCGCCCTCGGCACGCCCGGCCTCCTCCGCGCTCTCGGTACGGTCGGCCTCCTTCACGCCCTCGGTACGGTCGGCCTCCGGAGCCCGTGGCCCGGGAACCTCCGCACCCGCCGCCCCGGCAGCCTGCCCGGCCACGCCAGCCGCGACGCCCGCCGTACCGGCGTCAGAAAGGCCCGCCGTACCAGAGCTGGAAAGACCAGTGCCAGAGCCCAAGAGGCCCGTACCAGAGCCCAAGAGGCCCGTACCAGAGCCCGAGAGGCCCGTACCAGAGCCCGAGAGGCCCGCGCCAGAGCCCGAGAGGTTGGCGCCAGAGCCCGAGGGGTTGGTGCCAGAGCCCGAGGGGCTTGTACCAGGGACAGGGGCGCTGTAGGGGGCATCGGCCAGAGCGGGCGCTGAGCGGCGGGCGAGGAGCGCGGCGAGGACGATGACCGCGACGACCAGGAAGCCGCCGATCAGCGCCCAGAGGTGCAGAGCCCCGACGAAGCCGTCCACGAGCTCCTGCGCCGACTTGGCCCCCTGCAGCACCATGACCTGGATGCCGGTGCCGAGGAGGTAGCCCGCGAGCACCCCGGGGAAGCACAGCGCCAGGCCGAACAGCGAGGCGCCGAGCCCGGCGGGCCGCATCGCGGCGGTCATCGCGACCGCGGCGCCCACGGCCAGCAGCGTGAAGGGGATGACGAGCACCATCCCGCTCTCGGCGGGCACCAGCACCCGCACCGAGCACAGGCCGACGACCACGGCGAGCAGGCCGAGCGGCGTGAGCCACCTGGTGAGCGCGCCGCCGAAGAGCCGTACCAGAACCGAGGCCGCGACCGCGGAAGCGCCGGCGATGCAGAACGGCAGCCACAACCCCTTGAGCCCGGGCCCGCCGAGACCGCCCATCTCAACGTAGGTGATCTGGGCGACGCTGGGCAGCACGACCGTGCCGACCGCGACCATGGCGTAGGCCAAGGTGCGGCCCTCGGGCGAGCCGATGGACGCCAGCGCCAGCATGGCCGCGACCGCCAGCACGGCGACCAGGACGACCAGGCTGGGGCGCCAGTTCTCGTTGGCGGTGCTGATGGCCACGAACGCGATCCCCGCGGCGGGCACGGTGGCCAGCAGCAGGCGGCTGCGTTCCTTGGCCCGCGGGCTCGGCGTGACGTGCTCGCCGCGGACGAGCCAGACCAGGAAGTATCCGGCGGCCAGCGCCAGCGAGACCCCGGTCAGCAGCGGATACGGCTGGAGCGTGATGCGCCAGCTCCTGACGCCGTCGAGCGGCCA
This sequence comes from Nonomuraea sp. NPDC050536, assembly GCF_044457685.1. NCBI lineage: Bacteria > Bacillati > Actinomycetota > Actinomycetes > Streptosporangiales > Streptosporangiaceae > Nonomuraea > Nonomuraea sp. NPDC050536. Next base: position 3,735 of record NZ_JBITHD010000001.1, on the reverse strand, counting down.
GAGCGCCAGCGCCTGCGCGGAGACCAGGCTGAGCGCCAGCATCCCCGTCCAGAGTGCGCGCAGCCACGGCGGCCTCTCCCACGCGGCGGCCAGCGTGGCGGGCACGAGGACGCCTGCGCCGATGCCGTGCAGCACGCGCAGCACGCCGACCAGGAACGTCGAGCCCGCGTAACCGCCCGCGGCGTCGGCCACTGCCAGCAGCGCCAGCCCGGCGACCAGGATGTGCGCCACCTTCAGCCGGCGCAGCGCCACGGCGGCCAGCGGGACGGTCAGCATCATCGCCGGCAGTGCGAGCCCGTGCGCGCGCATGAGCCCGAGCCGGTCGATGTCGCCGGGGAGCAGGTCGGCCACGACGGAGACGGTGTTCGGGATCGCCACGATGGCAAGCGGCAGCGCGGCCACGATGAGCAGCCCGAGCACGGCGTCGAGCAGCCAGGGCAGCTTGGCGTCTGAAGCGGGACCCGCGTGGGCGGACCGCTGGATTGGGGGGACGGCCATGTTGGCCGACTTTAGCGGGAAGTCACGCCCTCGACACGGCGAGCGACGAATATCGATGTGATCCACAGCGCCGCGAAGACCACCCCGAGGAAGAACATCGTCGGCACCAGGAACCCGGCGCAGATCGCCAGCACCTGCACCACGGTGCCGAGCACGTAGCCGATCGGCCTCTTGAGCAGGCCCGCGGCGACCAGGCACAGCACCAGCAGCCCGATGCCGACGGTGACGGCCAGCGCGGGCGTCACGCCGTTGACGCTGATCGCCACGGGTGTGATGAGGCCCACGACGATGGCCTCCAGCCCGAGCACGCTGGCGCCCAGGCGCCGCATACCCGGGGTGACCTGAAATTTCATGACCCATCCGCCTTCAGCAGGAAGCGGGCGTCGCCGGCGGTCACCACCGAGCCGGTGATCAGCACGCCGGTGCCGCTGAACTCGCCCTCGGCGTCCGCCATGCCGATGCCCCTGTCGATGGCGTCGTCGAGCCGCTCGACCACGTGCACGCGGTCCTCACCGAAGAAGCCCATCGCCAGCTCGCCGAGCTCCTCCGCCGACATCGACCTGGGCGAGGAGTTGCGGGTGACGACGATCTCGTCGAGCACCGGCTCCAGCAGCTCGAGAAGCCCGTCGACGTCCTTGTCGCTCATGACGGCGACCACGCCGACCACCTTGGCGAAGTCGAACGCCTCGTGCAGGCCGTCCAGCGTGGCCTGCATGCCGCCGGGATTGTGCGCGGCGTCGACCACGACCGTCGGGCTCCTGCGCAGGATCTCCAGCCGTCCCGGGGAGGCGGCCTGCGCGAAAGCCTGCCGTACCAGCTCGATGTCCAGCGGGTCGTCACCGCCCGTCAGCGCCTCGACGGCGGCCAGCGCGCACACGGCGTTGCTCGCCTGGTGGGCGCCGTAGAGCGGGAGGTAGACGTCCTCGTAGACGCCCTTCAGGCCGCGCAGCGTGAGCAGCTGCCCGCCCATCGCGACCTCGCGGGCGAGCACGCCGAACTCGATCCCCTCGCGCGCCACCACGGCCCCCGTGTCGGCCGCGCGCCGCATCAGCACCTCGGCGGCCTCGATGTCCTGCTGGGCCAGTATGGTTGTCGCGCCCGGCTTGATGATGCCCGCCTTCTCACCCGCGATGGTCGGGATGTCGGGTCCGAGCCGATCGGTGTGATCCAGCGAGATCGGGGTGATGACGGCGACAGTGCCGTCGGCGACGTTCGTGGCGTCCCAGGTGCCGCCCATGCCGGTCTCGATGACGGCCACGTCGACCGGGGTGTCCGCGAAGGCCGCGTACGCCATCGCGGTCAGCAGCTCGAAGAACTGGATGCGGCGCCCCTGGGTGTCGTTCAGTTCGACGTAGGGCGCGATCTCCTCATAGACCTCGGCGAAACGCTCCTCGCTCAGGGGTTCGCCGTCGACGCAGATGCGCTCGCGCATCGACACCAGATGCGGGCTGGTGAAGCGGCCCACCCTCAGGTTCCGCTCACGAAGCAGCGCCTCGGTCAGGCGGGCCGTGCTCGTCTTGCCGTTGGTGCCGGCGATGTGCACGACAGGGTAGGACCGCTGGGGCGAGCCGAGCAGGTCCATGAGGGCCGCGATCCGGTCCAGCGTCGGCTCGAAGTCCCATTCGACGCCGCGGTCCATGATCGCGCGTTCAACCGCACGATAATCCACCCCTCAACCCTACTTTCCCCCAAGCCCCCTTCCACCCCCGCCCATTCCCGCACGCTCTCCCCAGCCTGCCCGCATCAGCTCCCCGCCACCCGCTGCCTCCAATCCCACACCGCGCAACCAGGCTGGGAACCCCCCAACGTCCCCGCTCTCTGGCAACGCCTGTAGCACTCCGGGCCACTCCCACCCGGAGTGGCCCACCCCTCAAACACCCCCCAAAAACACCCGCCTCCGGCGCGCCACGAGCCAACCCACCAAACACGGCCAGAAGCCCGTGGTACGCCCGTCACGGACGAGCTGGCACAGCGTCACAAGCGGCGACATGTCCCTACGGGCGGCGCTCGCGAGGCGCGGAGATGGCCACGCGCCTCATGTCACACGACAAGCACCACCCACTTGCGCACAGAATCGCCGAAGCAGTCACAGCGCATCGACCGCCCACTCGCCGGCGACTCAGCGGTGACGCACGCAACAGGCGACGAAGCCCGGCACGCAAGCATCAGCGGAAACGCGAAAAGCGCCGCCCTCGCCACTTAGGAGGCCCGGAAATCGCGGCAATAGCACCCCGCCGCCCGGGGCCACCGATCGGAACCAGCGAAGATCTCCAGGCCCAAGCCAACACCTTGGAAGCGCGCAAGGGCCACCCACACCATGGACGGCCCCTGGAAGGTCACAGCCGGCCACCCCCCTTGCCGGGGATGGCCGATCGAGGCACGCGAGGGGTCGCTCAAGCCCCTGGCCGCACCTCTGTGTCGCGAAGGGGCCTCCCACACCGTGGACGGCTCCTGGAGACGCAGCAGGCCTCCTCCGCTGCCGAAGATGGCCGGTCTCAGCACGTGAGGAGATCACCATGGGCTTGGAGCAGCACCCCCGGAACGCGAAAAGGGGCCACCCACACCCCGTGGATGGCCCCCCGAAACGCGAAAAGGAGGCCATCCCGGCGGTGCGGAATAGCTCCCTGGATGACCCGGCGAAACGCGAAAAAGGGGCCACCCGACACCTCAGGCTGGCCCCCTGGAAACGCGGAAAGAGAGGCCACCCCTGGCGTGCGGGAGAGCCCTGGAAACACGGAAAGGGGCCACCCACACCGTGGATGACTCCCGAAACGCGATAAGGCCACCCCGACCCCCGGGATGGCCCCTGAAACGCGGAAAGAGAGGCCACTCCCGACGTGAGGAAGAGCCCCCGAAATGCGGAAAGGCCCACCCCATACGGGGTGGGCCTTTCCAGCAATATTTGTGCGGCGGCGACCTACTCTCCCACACCCTCCCGAGTGCAGTACCATCGGCGCTGGGAAGCTTAACTTCCGGGTTCGGAATGTAACCGGGTGTTTCCTTCCCGCCATAACCACCGCAACCCTACGAGACATGTTTGCTGTCTCAGAATTGCGTAGTGGACGCGAGCAAAACCTTCGAATGCGGCGCAGCTCTGGACCCGGCGAAGAGTAACAGAGCGCCAGCACACACCCGAAAGCGTGTTGCTTTGTGGTCAAGTCCTCGGCCTATTAGTACCGGTCAGCTCCACACGTTACCGTGCTTCCACCTCCGGCCTATCAACCCGGTCGTCTACCG